>NZ_CP172837.1:0-1394048 GCF_051200925.1 Candidatus Pelagibacter bacterium nBUS_49 | reverse complement strand
TTAGATTTTATATAAATTTAATTTTAATTTTTTTTACAAAATTTTATTTTGAATCAAACACAGATTGAATCGTTTATAGATTGAATCAAAAAAATAATTTTTATTTACCAAATCTAGATATAGTAAAATAAAAATAAAATTTTAATATATGATGTGAGTACTCTAGGTTGTTTATTAATAATCGCTTAAGGCGTTTTAATTTAGATTGCAGAAATTTTTTTTGTTATTCTAGACACATTTCTTGAGGCATTTTGCTTCTTAATGATCCCAGTTTTTGCAATCTTCATCAATTCTGAATTCAATTTTGGCAAGAATTTTAAAGCTTCATCTTTCTTCTTATCATCAATTAAAAGGTTCATTTTTTTAAGAGCGTTTCTAAATCTGCTTTTTCTTGCTTTATTAACTACAGTTTGTTTAGAAATTCTTCTAATTCTCTTAATCGCTGATTTTGTGTTTGCCATATCCGCAGGGGTATAGCTTGAGAATTTATGGTGGTCAATAAAATAATTGGCTATTTTTGACAGGAATCACAAAAAAAAGTTGATCTATTAGAGATTATTTTTTTTCTTATGAAATCAGAACATCCTCTATTTTTACACCGCGATCCTTCCTGCTGATAAACTTTGAATTCATTCTGAAATCCACCCTTAGATCCAGATGTATCTTTAAAATCTCTAATACTTGACCCACCCTTGCTGATCGCTTTTAACAAAATTTTTCTACTATTGATTATTATCTTTTGACATTCTTTTTTACTTAATAATTTTACTTTTTTAAATGGATTGATTTTGCTCAAGAATAAAATTTCACTGGCATAAATATTTCCAATTCCAGAAACAAATTTTTGATCAAGTAAAAAATTTTTTATATCCTTATTTTTATCTTTAAAAAAATCACATACATAGTTTAAATTAAAATTCTTATCAAAAGGCTCAGGTCCTAAATGGCTAAATCTTTTAACTAGATCTGTATTATTTTTTATAAGTTGAAAAAAACCAAATCTTCTTGGGTCATTGTAAATAATCTTAAAATTTTCAAAAATTAATTCTACATGATTATGTTTTTTTGGTAAAAAAGGAGAATTATAAAAACTAGTATTTGTAAATTTATTAGCAGATTTATTTTTGACTATATGAATTGTGCCTGACATCCCAAGATGAATTAAACAGTAATTATCTTTTGGTAAATAAATAATTAAATATTTTGAAAATCTACCTACTTTAATTATTTTTTTATTTAAAAAAAAGGTATTAAAATTTGATGGAATTTTTAGTCTTAAATTTTTATTTCTTATTATTACTTTTTTTACCTTTTTTTGTTGAGTCTTTTTGTTAAGAGATTGTCTTACAATTTCTACTTCTGGTAATTCTGGCATTTCACACTATATTGAATATATATTTTTTTTTATGCAACAATATCTTCAAAATAAAAGGGGCCTTGTAGAAGGTGTATTTAATCAAGTCTACAGCAAATATGATCTGATGAATGATTTTATGTCGCTCGGAGTTCACAGATTTTGGAAAAAAAGTCTTATAAATTTGATGAACCCATCTTTGGATAAAAACTTAATTGATGTAGCTTGTGGAACAGGTGACATCGGTAAGCTGTATTTAGACAGTACTAATAAAAATAGCAAAATCACATGTGTGGATCCCAACAAGGGAATGATAAGCCAAGGTAAACAAAAGCTCTCTAGTTACAAAAATATTAATTGGGTTATTTGTCCTGCAGAAAAACTACCTTTTGAAGATAACAAATTTGATTTTTATACTATTAGTTTTGGACTAAGAAATACAAAAAATTTGAATAAAGCTCTTTCCGAAGCGTACAGAGTTTTAAAGCCAGGTGGAAGATACTTATGCTTGGAATTTTCTAAAATACAAAACTCAAATCTTGATTTTATATATAAAAATTATTCAAAATTAATTCCAATTATTGGTCAATTTGTTGTTGGCGAAAAAGAACCGTATGAATATTTAATTAAAAGCATAGAGCAATTTATTAACCAGGAAGAGTTAATTCAATTGATGAAAGATAATAAATTTCAAAATTGCTCTTACAGAAACTTTTCTGGAGGGATTGTTTCAATTCATAGTGGATGGAAATATTAATGATCAAAAAACTTATAACCTTATTTAAATTAGGGAGAAAAGTTGCAAAGTCAGACATTTTAAGTATTGCTTCAAAATTTAAAAAACCACCCATTGCAATCACAATATTATTTCAATTACTCTCAATTTCGTTTTCTAAAAATAATCTGCAAAAACTAAATACAAATGAAGGAGAAAGATTGTCTAGTTCTTTAGAGTCTATGGGTACGACATTTATAAAGCTTGGACAATTTTTAGCAACTAGACCTGATATTATTGGGGAAGAACTATCAGCTAAACTCGAAAATTTACAAGATCGTCTTCCACCCTTTTCTATTAAACAAGCACAAGAAATAATCAAAAAAGACCTTGGTGAAGAAACATATAATTCAATAATAGATTTAAGTGAACCTGTTGCAGCGGCCTCCATAGCTCAAGTTCACAAGGCTAAAATTAATGATAATGGAACTATTAAGGATGTAGCAATAAAAATTCTAAGACCAGATATCAAAAAAATATTTAATGAGGAAATTGATGCAATGATGTTGTTTGCTTTCTTTATTGAGTCATTTGTAAAAAAAACAAAAAGATTAAAACTTGTAGAAGTTGTATTTTTATTAAAAGAAATAACAAATCTTGAAATGGATTTAAGATTTGAAGCAGCAGCAGCTAATGAATATGCGGAAAATACTAAAAATGATGCTGGTTTTAAAGTTCCTCAAATTTATTGGAATTTTACTAGTGAAAATGTAATGACCCTTGATTGGATTGATGGGGTATCCATAAGAGAGACCGAAGAATTAAAGAATAGAAATTTAGATACAAATAAAATTGCTGAAGATATTATTCAACATTTTTTAAGACATGCTGTAAGGGATGGTTTTTTTCATGCAGATATGCATCAAGGAAATATCTTTATTGATAATAGTGGTCAAATAGCTCCTATCGATTTTGGTATAATGGGTAGATTGGATAAAGTTAGTAAGAGATTTTTAGCTGAAATTTTATATGGCTTTATTCAGAGAGATTATAGAAAAGTTGCAGAAGTACATTTGGTAGCTGGATTGGTTCCAAATAATGTTCCAATTGATGATTTAGCTCAAGCTTTAAGATCGATAGGAGAGCCTATATTTGGACAAGCAGTCAAAGATATATCTGGTGGTAAGTTACTAAAACAATTGTTTGATGTAACTGAAAAATTTAATATGCAAACTCAGCCTCAATTATTAATGTTGCAAAAAACTATGGTGGTAGTTGAAGGCGTTGCAAGAAAATTAAATCCTAACACAAATATATGGACAACATCTAAACCAGTGCTTGAGAATTGGTTAAGGGAAACAAAAGATCCAATAAATACTATAACGGATACTTTAAACAACACATCAGAAGTTTTAAAAAAATTACCAGAATTACCCGAGATTATGGATAAAGCTAATCAAGCATTAACATTTTTAGCTAGTGGACAAATTCCACAAAACTCAAATTCTTATACAGCCTTAAATAATAAAAAATCTGAAATGACGGCTTTTAGAAATCAATCTATTATTAGTTTATTAGTTCTTGTAATTATAGGGTTATTGGTATTTTAATTCGGCAAATGAAAAATCTGATAGACAAAAAAATTCTTTATATAATTTGTGGCGGAATATCTGCTTATAAAAGTCTTGAAACAATTAGGCTTTTTAAAAAAAATGGTGCACAAATAAAAACTATTTTAACCAATAGTGCTAAAGAATTTATAACTCCTCTTTCAGTTGCATCTCTTTCACAAGACAAAGTTTACAGCGATCTATTTAGTGTTGAAAACGAGTCAGAAATGGATCATATCGCTTTATCAAGATGGGCAGATGTTATTTTAATTGCTCCAGCTACAGCAAACACTATTTCAAAATTAGCTCAGGGAACTACTGATGACTTGGCTTCAACTGTAGTACTGGCATCAAATAAAGAAATTTATTTAGCACCTGCAATGAATGTTAGAATGTGGGAGCATCAATCTACAAAACAAAATTTAAAAAAACTGGTAAATTATGGTTATAAACTTATTGGCCCAGAAATTGGGGAAATGGCTTGTGGCGAATATGGTGAAGGAAAAATGTCTGAGCCTAATAAAATTTCTAATGAAATAAATAATTATTTCTTAAATCTTAAAAACAGTAAAAAATTAAAAGCATTAGTTACAGCTGGTCCAACAAATGAATATATTGATCCTGTAAGATTTATTACAAATAAATCTAGTGGTAAACAAGGGTATGAAATTGCTAAATCTTTATCTAAAAAAGGTTTTGAAACCACTCTTATTTCTGGTCCAACTAATTTAACAATTGATGCCGATATAAAACTTATCGAGGTTGAAACAGCAGATGAAATGTTGTTAGAAACTCAAAAAAACTTGCCCACAAATGTAGCAGTATTTTCTGCGGCTGTAGCTGATTTCAAAATTAATAAAAAATACGAATATAAAATAAAGAAACAAGATTCGCTTAATTTAAATCTAGAAAAAAATGTAGATATATTGAGTTATGTTTCAAACCATAATTCTATGAGACCAGATCTTGTTATAGGGTTTGCAGCAGAAACAGATAATGTTGAAAATAATGCTGAAAAAAAATTAAGTAATAAAAATTGTGATTGGATCATTGCAAATGATGTATCCAATAAAAAAATTGGCTTTAGTTCTGATTTCAATGAAGTAACTGTTTACTACAGTGACAAAAAAAAAGAGAAACTTTCTTACAAAAAAAAAACTGAAATATCTGATGAAATAGTTGATAGAATAATAAATCAATTAAATTAATGACAAAAGTTCTTATAAAAAAATTAAACTCATCTGTTGAGTTACCTGAATATAAAACTAGCGGATCATCAGGTATGGATTTAATGGCTTTTTTAAATGAAGCAATAACACTAAAACCAAAAAATTCTTGTTTAGTTCCAACAGGTATTTCTGTTGCGTTTCCTAGTGAATTTGAAATTCAAATCAGACCAAGATCTGGTTTAGCTGCTAAAAAAAATATTAGTGTATTGAACACGCCAGGAACAGTAGACAGCGATTATAGAGGTGAGATTAAAGTTATTCTTTACAATCATGGTGATACTGATTTTTTAATAAATAATAAAGATAGAATTGCTCAAATGATTTTAACTCCTGTTATTAAGATAGATTTAGAAGAAACAGATACTTTACCTGAAACAGTTAGAGGAGAAGGTGGATTTGGCTCAACCGGAAAATGAGTTCAAAATTAAATAAAAATCAACTCGAAAAGTTTTCAAGACAAATTATTTTAAAAGATATTGGTATTTTGGGTCAAAAAAAAATTTTAAACTCAAGAGTACTAATAATTGGTATGGGGGGATTAGGTTGCCCTGTTGCAGAATTTTTAACCAGATCAGGGGTTGGATCTCTAGGAATTGTTGATCACGATATAGTTGGTCTTTCTAATATCCATCGACAAACTTTGTATGATGAGAAAGATTTAGGGAAATTAAAAGTTAAAGCTGCCAAAAAAAAATTAGTTGGTATTAATTCTAAAACTAAAATTAGTATTCATAATTTCAAATTAGATAAAAAAAAATTTATAAAGATTATCAAAAAATATGATTATATTATTGATGGTTCAGATAATTTTGAAACAAAATTTTTAATTAACGATATAAGTTTCAAATATAAAAAATTTTTAGTAACAGGGGCAATAAGTAAGTTTGATGGCCATATATTTACTTTTGATTTTAGTAATAAAAAAGATCCTTGTTTAAGGTGTTTTTATCAAGAAGAAACTATCTCTGATGACATTCTAAATTGTGAATATGAGGGAATACTTGGCACTATTGCTGGCATTATTGGCACCATGCAGGCTAATGAAATCTTAAAAAAAATTTTAAATATTGGAAAAAATTTAAATGGATATATTTTAATTTTTGATTTGTTAAATTTAAATTTTAGAAAAGTAAAATTTGATAAAAGAAAAAAATGTATATGTAATTAATGTATAAAATTATTTACACACTAATTTGCCTGACAATTTTTATATCTTCTTCCATAGCTGAAGAAACTTTTGTTTCCTTAAAAAAAAACAAAGTAAATGTTCGTTATGGCCCAAGTTTTGAATCAGATATTAAATTTGTTTATAAAAAGATTAACTTGCCCTTGAAACAAATTGATAAAAAAGAAAATTTTAGAAGAATAATTGATTTAAAAAACAATAGTGGCTGGATACACATTTCACAATTAAAGAGAAATAATTCAGTTATCGCACTTCAAAATAAAGTTTTGTTTAAAAAACCATCTTTATTTGCAAAACCTATAGCCCAAATTGAAAAGGGAAGACTATTAATTGTCGATAAGTGTCAGGAGAAATGGTGTAAAATTAAATCTGAAGATTATGAGGGATGGATTAAAACTAATGATATTTGGGGTTTAATTAACTAAAATCAGCTGCTAAAGAGCTTAAATTTGCTAAACTCAGCTTTGTAGTATGTGAATATTCTTTGTGATCAATTCCAATCTCAACTTCCACACCATCTGATTTGAATTTTTCAATTTGTTCATCATTCAACTTAAAATGGATAAATTGGACAGAAGAAGCCTTACCTTCTGCAGAAGTTCTATCAACATCTTCTTCGGGAATAGCTTTTATTGATTGACCATCAATTTTAATAAAAACTTTTTCTTCAATTCCTCCAGCTTTGCTTAGAAACGCAGCTCTTGAAACTGGGTTGTCAATTTCAAACATTAACGTGGCTGTAAGTTCTTTTCCATTCGGTATTAGAGGATTGTAAGCTACAAGTTCATCTTTCAATTGTTCATCACCACCTTTTTCAATGTAAAGCATCTCTTGAACTTGAGCCAACATTGTTTCATAACTTTCAAAATAAAAAGTAGCATATGGGCCAAGTGCAATCCTTCTATCTTTTTTAAAGTTTACAATATTTTTTCTAAGCTCTTTTCTGTTTTTTGTATAAACATCTATAGGTATGATATCTTCTTTTAGAATTTCTCTTTTTTCTCTTGGCATAATCATAATCTATAACTTTTTGCCATTAATTCGATAGGATGTAACGCCTCATCATTAGAAATATTTGTATCCACTTCCAATTGCTTTAGATGTTTACCAGCTAATGGGCAATCTGAGGCCATGTACTTATTATTTTTATTCTTAATTTGTCTGGCTGTAGGTCTTCCAACTTTATTTGCTAAATCATGAGTGTCTTTCATCACACCAAACGTACCTCCGTGACCTGCACATCTTTCAACAACATCTAGCTTAACGTTTGGAATAAGTTTTAACATATCTCTTGATTTGATACCCATGTTTTGAGCTCTTGCATGACATGCATTGTGAACTGTAACTCCACCGTCTATTTCTTGTAATCCCTCAGCCAATCCTTCATTGTTTGCTATATCAACAACATACTCATCAATATCCATTACATTTGAAGATAATCTTTTAATATTCTCATCCTTAGGTAGCAGCAGAGGCCATTCAAATTTTAACATCAAACCACAACTGGCTGTTAAAGTGATTACTTTATAACCTTTATTAACCCACTCTAATAAATCTTTAGATACTTTCTTTGCTTGTTCCACCACTTTAGGCAGATCTGCTTGTTCTAAAAAAGGCATACCACAACATCCTGGATAAGCCTCTTGAACCTCAACTCCATTCTTTTTTAAAACTTTTAGAGCAGCAACTCCTGTATTTTTTTTATTAAAATTCACGAAGCAGGTAGTATAAATTACAACCTTTCTATCTTTATTTGGAGTTTCAAAATTTATTTGATTTTTATTTTTTTTAAAAAAATTTGAAAATGTTTCTGAATTATATTTTGGTAGTTGAACTCTTTTATCAATTCCTGCAACAATTTCTAAAATGATTCTAAAAAATTTGTTTTTAATGCTGGAAGCCCAATTAACTAATCTTGAAAACATTACGCCAATTTTTGCGTTTCTATCTATTTGGGCTAGTTGTGTTGGTACACGTGGTAATTTTCCTAATTTTTTTTGAGCTGTTCTGTATCTCAACATTAAGTGAGGGAAATCTAGATCAAAATCATGAGGTGGTACATACGGACATTTAGTCATAAAACACATGTCACACAAGGTACATGCATCCACAACTGGTTCAAACTGTTCACTTTTTAAACTCTCAACATCTTCATTTTCTGACTCATCAATCATGTCAAATAACTTTGGAAACGAGTCACATAAGTTAAAACATCTTCTACAACCATGGCAAATATCAAATGCTCTTCTCATTTCAGCATCTAATTTTCCAGGATTTAAAAAATCAGGATGTTCAAAATCTATTGGATGTCGAATAGGGGCATCTAAGCTTCCTTCTTTGCTCATAATTTTAGTTGAATTTTTTTTAGCTATTTAGTGGGCAAGTTAATGCCCACTAAAAAAATTTGTTAGCTAATAGATTCTAAAGTTTTTTGGAATTTACCAGCGTGAGATTTTTCAGCTTTTGCTAAAGTTTCAAACCAATCAGCAATTTCTTCAAATCCTTCTTCTCTAGCCGTCTTTGCCATACCAGGGTACATGTCTGTATATTCATGTGTTTCACCTTGTACTGCTGATGCTAGATTAGCTTTTGTTTCACCAATTGGTAAACCTGTAGCCGGATCACCTACTTCTTCTAAGTATTCTAGGTGACCATGTGCGTGACCTGTTTCACCTTCTGCCGTTGATCTAAATACTGATGCAACATCATTGTAACCTTCGATGTCTGCTTTTTGAGCAAAATAAAGATATCTTCTATTTGCTTGGCTTTCACCCGCAAATGCTGCTTCTAGGTTTTCTTTTGTCTTTGTTCCTTTTAATGACATTTTTTTCTCCTTAATTTAATGATGGTGAACATATAATGCTTCTAAACTGAAAGTCAATAGTTTAGAATAATTATAATGTATAATTTAAATTATTGATTTTATTAGATTAATTTTGATTTTGATTATCACTCGCAACTTTAATCAAAACTTCAACTGATTTTACTTTTTTCCCAGTAACATTATTTTTGATATTAATAGAATCAATATCGTTTTGATGACAATCAATTAATTCATGAGTGTCTTCATCATAAAAATGATGGTGGGCTGATGTATTTGTATCAAAATAGCTTTTATCGCTATTTATTGCTATCTCTTTTAAATAACCTTTTTTTTCAAAATGATGGACTGTATTATAAACTGTAGCTAAAGATATTTTTTCATTTAAATCATCTGAAATTTTTTTAGCTAGATCATTAATTGTAAAATGAAATGTTTTTTCTCTATTAAAGAGAACCTCGCAGATTTTAACTCGTTGTTTAGTTGGTCTTAATCCAGCCTCTCTTAATTTATCAATAAAATTGCAGTTTTTTGTCATATTTGTTTATAATTGTTCTAAACTGAGAAAAAATTATACTGTTTTATTATATTATATTACCATTAAATCAAGTATTAAGGGAGCTCAAATTTTATGAAAAAAAACTCTTATAGCTATGATGATCTTATAACATGTGGAAATGGTGAGCTTTTTGGTCCAGGAAACGCCAAATTACCCCTTCCTCCAATGCTGATGTTTGATAGAATAACTGAGATAAACGATGATAATGGTACTTTTAATAAGGGTTCTTTAAAAGCTGAATTAGATATTAAAGATAAACTGTGGTTTTTTGAATGTCACTTTAAAGGAGATCCAGTGATGCCAGGATGCCTAGGTCTTGATGCGATGTGGCAGTTAGTTGGGTTTTATTTGGGATGGCTTGGAAACCCAGGCAGAGGACGAGCTCTTGGAGTTGGCACAGTAAAGTTTACTGGTGAAGTTATTAAGAGTGTCAAAAATGTAAGGTATGAAATTGATATGAAAAAAATTATGTCACCTGGAGGAACAACGGTTGGTTTAGCTAATGGGTTAGTTTTTGCAGATGATAAAAAAATATATTCAGCAGAAAGTTTAAAAGTGGGGTTATTTAAATAATGAGAAGAGTTGTTGTTACAGGCTTAGGAATTGTATCTTGTTTGGGGAACAATCAAGAAGAAGTTCATCAGTCACTATTAAATTCTAAATCAGGAATTTCATTTAGTGAAGAATATAAAGAACATAATTTAAGAAGTAACATCCATGGTAAACCAAACATTAATCTTGCAGACCATGTTGATAGAAAAACTATTAGATTTATGGGTTCAGGGTCAGCCTATAATTACATAGCAATGAATGAAGCAATTAAAGACTCAGGGCTTGAAGAAAAAGATGTAAGTAATTTTAAAACTGGAATTGTAATGGGTTCAGGTGGGCCTTCGATTGAAAATGTAGTTTTATCAGTAGATAAAACAAGAGCTAAAACACCAAAACTTATGGGACCTTTTATTGTTCCAAGAACAATGGCAAGTACAGCATCAGCTACACTTGCTGTACCTTTTAAAATTAAAGGTGTGAATTACACAATGAGCTCTGCTTGTGCAACTAGTGGCCACTGCATCGGTCATGCAAGCGAATTAATTCAAATGGGTAAACAAGATATTGTTTTTGCAGGTGGAAGTGAAGAGCTTCACTGGGCAATGACAGCTATGTTTGATGCAATGACAGCCTTGTCTTCAAAATATAATGACACGCCAGAAAAAGCTTCGCGTGCATATGACAAAACTAGAGATGGTTTTGTAATTGCTGGGGGTGGTGGAGTGCTAGTACTTGAAGAATATGAACATGCTAAAGCTAGAGGTGCTCAAATATACGCGGAATTAACAGGTTATGGAGCAACATCAGATGGATACGATATGGTAGCCCCATCTGGCGAAGGAGCTGTGAGATGTATGAAAATGGCTCTTGCAACAGCTAAAAATAAAATTGATTATATAAATACTCATGGAACTTCTACTCCAGTAGGAGATATTACAGAGCTAAGAGGTGTTGGAGAAACTTTTGGAACTGATGTTCCAAAGATAAGTTCAACTAAATCACTATCTGGTCATCCACTAGGTGCTGCATCAGTTCATGAAGCAATTTATTGTTTAATCATGATGAAAAATAGTTTTATTGCTGGTTCTGCAAACATTGTAGATATGGATGATGAAGCTAAAAAATTTCCAATTGTAACCAAAACTGAAACAGGTGTAACTTTAAATACAGTTATGTCTAATAGTTTTGGTTTTGGTGGAACTAACGCTGCTTTAATTTTTGAAAAGGTTTAATTATGAGTTTAATGAAAGGTAAAAAAGGATTGATCATGGGAGTTGCCAATGAGAGATCTATTGCATGGGGTATTTCACAAAAACTTGCTGAAGCAGGTGCTGAACTTGCATTTACTTATTTAGGTGATGCTTTAAAAAAAAGAGTAATTCCTTTAGCAGAAAAATTAAATTCAAATGTTACATTTAGTTGTGATGTTGAAAATAAAGATGAAGTCGTAAAATTATTTGAAAATATTAAATCTCAGTGGGGACAAATCGATTTTGTAGTTCATGCAGTAGCATTTTCAGATAAATCAGAATTATCAGGTGAATATTTAAATACTACTAGAGAAAACTTTTTAAGAAGTATGCTTATTTCATGTTTTTCATTTACAGAAGTTGCAAAAGAAGCATCTAAAGTAATGAAAGAAGGTGGTAGTATGTTAACTTTAACCTACGAATTTACTAAAGCTATCCCAAATTATAACGTAATGGGTGTTTGTAAATCAGCTCTTGAAGCTAGTGTTAAGTACTTAGCTAGAGATTTAGGTGCTAAAGGCATGAGAGTAAATGCCATTAGTGCAGGTCCTATTAAAACGTTGGCTGCTTCTGCTATAGGAGATGCAAAATTCTTATATAAATGGAATGAAGATCATTCTTTCCTCAAAAGAAACGTAGATATCCATGATGTTGGTAATTCAGCATTATATCTTCTAAGCGACCTTGCAAACGGTGTTACTGGTGAAATTCACTACGTAGATGCTGGATATAACAAGGTTGGGATGCCAGACCCTAAGAATATTTCTTAAAAAAAGTTAAATTTAGTTAAATATGATTGTTATTGTCTCACATTTATTAATTGCAGTTATTGCAATTGGTTTTGGAATAAAAAATTTAATCTCACAAAAAGGAACTCAAACACATAAAATTGTAGGTTGGATTTGGGTATTATTAATGTTTTACGTGGCACTGTCATCTTTTTGGATTAAGGAAATAAATGAAGGATATTATAGCGTGATACATTTACTTAGTATTTATGTTTTAGTTACCATAACTCTTGGAATTTATTTCTTAAGGAAAGGTAATGTTAAACTTCACAAAAGTTTTATGGTTGGAAACTTATTAGGTTTAATTGTTGCTGGAATTTTCACTCTACTTCCAGGCAGATATATATCTCAGGTAATAGGATTATTTTAGTAAAACTAAATCAGTAAAAAAAACCCCTCAAATTTTTATTTAAGGGGTTTAGAATTTTTATTTAAGCTATTATTCAGAAACTTGTTTCATAGAAAGTTTAACTTTACCTCTATCAAAACCAATTACTTTAACTTTTACTTCGTCACCTTCTTTGACAACATCGGTAACTTTAGCAACTCTTTTATCTGCTAGTTCTGAAATATGAACAAGCCCATCTTGTTTTCCTAAGAAATTTACAAATGCACCAAATTCCATAATCTTCATAACTTTACCTGAATAAATTTTATTCAGTTCAGCTTTTGCAGTGATGTCTTTAATAAACTGCATAGCAATGTTTCTAGACTCTTCATCAGGAGCAGCAACTGTTACAACTCCTTCGTCATTCACATCAACTTTTGCACCTGATTTTTCAACAATCTCTCTGATCGTTGCACCACCTTTTCCAATCACAGCAGCGATATCTTTTTTATCAACAGTAATCTGTTCCATTTTTGGAGTGTGTTGTCCAACATCAGCTCTTGATTCACTTAAAGCTTTATTCATTTCACCCAAGATATGAACTCTTCCATCTTTAGCCTGCTTTAAAGCCTGCTCCATGATTTCAAAAGTAATACCAGTAATTTTGATATCCATTTGAAGTGAAGTAATTCCATCTTTAGTTCCAGCAACTTTAAAATCCATGTCTCCTAAGTGATCTTCATCACCAAGAATATCTGACAGGACACTAAAATCATCGCCTTCTTTAATTAAACCCATTGCAATACCTGCAACTGGTTCTTTAATCGGTACACCAGCATCCATTAACGCAAGAGAAGCCCCACAAACAGTAGCCATTGAAGATGAACCATTAGATTCTGTAATCTCTGATACTATTCTAAAAGTGTATGGAAATGCCTCTTTTGAAGGAAGTGACGAGTTAATTGCTCTCCATGCTAACTTTCCGTGACCAACTTCACGTCTCCCAGTTCCAATTCTTCCAGTTTCACCAACTGAAAAAGGAGGAAAATTGTAATGAAGCATAAATCTTTCTCTAGACTGTCCATCTAGACTTTCTATTCTTTGTTCATCATCAGAAGTACCTAAAGTAGTGACTACAATCGCCTGTGTTTCTCCTCTAGTAAATAATGCTGAACCATGAGTTCTCGGTAAAACACCAACTTCACACTCAATAGCTCTTACATCCGCTAAACCTCTACCATCAATTCTTTTTTTGTTTTTAAGAATATCAGTTCTAACAATTTTCTTTTCAAGATTTTTTAATTCATCATTAACATTAAAATCAGAATAATTTTCATTATCAGCAAAAAGTTGCTTAGCTTTTTCAGATATTTCTGAAATTTGATTTGATCTATCTTGCTTATCTATTGTTCCAAAAGCTTTAGTTAGACCTTCGGTGAATTCACTCTCAAGTTTTTGCTTAACTTCAGATAAATCTTTCTTTTCAACAGTCCACTCAGGTTTTCTACATTCTTTTGCAAGTTCCTCAATCATTTCGATAACAGGAACAAATCCCTCATGACCAAATTTAACTGCATCTAACATTACTTCTTCTGTTAAACCTGATGTTTCAGATTCAACCATAAGTACAGCATCTTTAGTACCTGCTACAACTAAATCTAAAGAAGAGTTTTCTAATTCAGTTTTTGATGGGTTAAGAATGAACTTACCATCAATATAACCTACTCTAGACGCTCCTACAGGGCCCATAAATGGCATTCCTGAGATAGCTAACGCTGCAGATGATGCAGTGATTGCTAAGATGTCTGGTTGATTTTCTTTATCATATGAAATTACTGTTGGTAATAACTGAACCTCATTTTTAAATTCACCAGGAAACAAAGGTCTGATAGGTCTATCTATTAATCTTGATATTAATTGTTCACTTTCAGTTGGTCTTGCTTCTCTCTTAAAAAATCCACCTGGAATTTTTCCACCGGCATAATATTTTTCTTGGTAGTTTACTGATAATGGAAAATAATCCATATCTGGATTTACTTTCTTTGCTCCTACCACTGTTGCTAGAATAACTGTTTCACCACATGAAGCGATGATTGCTCCGTCTGCCTGTCTTGCTACTTTACCTGTTTCTAAACTTATTTTCTTTCCTGCTACTTCTATTTCTTTCTTGTGTACTTTAAACATTTCATTTCCATTTCGTTTCGTTCGTTTCGTTCCATTCTATCTATCTTGATTTTTATTTTCTTAATCCCAATTTCGACAGTACATTTTTGTAAGAATCCATTTTTGTATTTTTTAGGTATTCTAACAATTTCTTTCTTCTATTTACCGCTCTCAATAATCCAACAGATGAATGTTTATCTTTTTTGAATTGTTTAATATGTGTAGAGAGAGTTTCAATTTTCTCTGTTAACAAAGCAATCTGAACCTCTGAAGATCCAGTATCTTTTTCGTGCATTGCTAATTCTTGTGCCTTTTTATTCATGCCTCTTTTTTCCTATTTATTTGTTTGTTTTATTAAGTTTTCTATTTTTTCCGCATATTCAAAAGATTCATCTTTTCTAAAGAGTAATTTTGGTAAAAATTTCATAACCACTTTTTGTGATAATATTTTTCTGATTAAAAATGAGTATTTTTTTAACACAGCAATAACTTCATCAGCATTTTTTCCCCCAAGTGGGAGCACATATGCTTTAGCTATTTTCAAATCTTGACTCATTCTCACCTCTGTAACTGTTATAGTATTAGTTTCTAAATTTGGGACCTTAGCCTCATTTTTTATAAAAATCATGCTTAAAGACTGCTTAATCATTTCTCCAACTCTTAGCTGTCTTTGTGATATCGGTTTCCCAATTCTATCAGTCATTAAATCATTCTATCAGTTGATGTTACACTATACGCTTCTATTGTGTCGTTTTTTTGGAAATCCATATAATCTTTCACTGTAATTCCACATTCTTGGCCGTTGCTAACCTGTTTAACCTGATTTTTTTCTCTGAAAAGAGTTCCAACTTTACCAGTATAAATGATTGCTCCATCTCTTATTATTCTTACATCCGAAGCAGTGGTAATTTCTCCTTCCATCACTTTTGATCCTGCTACTTTTCCAGCACCTGAAACTTTAAATATTTCTAAAATTTGAGCTGTACCTGTAACAGTTTCCTGAATATCAGGAGATAATAATCCTGACATCTTTTGCTTAATATAATCTAAAACTTCATAGATAATATTATAAGATGAAATTTTTATTTTTTCATTCTCAGCTAATTTTTTTGCTTCCTTACTTGGTTTAACATTAAATGCTATTAAGACTGCATTTGAAGCTTTTGCCAATGTAACGTCTGTTTCAGTTACCATTCCAATATCTGCTAAAATTATTTTTGGTTTAACTTCGTCATGTTTAATCTGGTTAATTGAATTTTTGATTGCTTCAGAAGATCCATGAACATCTGATTTAATTATTAAATTTAATTCCTCTGCTGAACTATCTGAAAAAGCTGAGTCTTGGGTAGCAAATGTTAGTGGATTTTTAGTATCTTTACTTTCTTGCGCTCTATTTTCACTTAAAGTTTTTGCCTCTTTTTCATTATCAACAACAATAAAATCATCACCAGATTTAGCTGCACCGTTAATCCCTAAAATCTCGACTGGTGCTGATGGAGGTGCTTCATTAATATTTGTTCCTTTATCATCAATTATTGCTCTAACTTTTCCCCATTTCAAACCACTTACGAAAAAGTCTCCTTTTTTTAAAGTTCCAGTAGTTACAATGATTGTTGCAACAGGTCCTCTTCCAACATCAATTTTAGATTCTAATACAATTCCTGTAGCCTTTGATTCAAAATCAGTTTTTAAATCCAATATTTCAGCTTGTAAAACGATTGCTTCAACTAATTTGTCTAAATTCTTTTTAGTAGTTGCTGAGATTTCAACCATTAAAGTGTCTCCAGATAAATCTTCTGCTATTAGTTCATGTTCTAATAACTGGTTTTTTATTTTTTGTGGATCTGCATCTGGTAAATCACATTTGTTAATTGCTACAACAATTGGAACATTTGCAGCTTTGGCATGTTTAATAGACTCTACTGTTTGTGGTTTAACACCATCATCAGCTGCAACAACTAGAACAACCACATCAGTTAATTTTGATCCTCTTGCTCTCATTTCAGTAAAGGCTGCGTGACCCGGTGTATCAATAAAAGTTAGTTTATTAGATTGGCTTTCTATTTGATAAGCTCCAATGTGTTGGGTTATTCCGCCAAATTCTCCTGACACAACATTCGCACTTCTTAAAACATCTAAGACTGAGGTCTTACCATGATCAACGTGACCCATAACAGTTATAATTGGTGGTCTGTTTTTTAAATTTTCTACTCTTGTAGCTTTAATCTTTTGAATTATTTCTTCAGCTTTTTCTTCTCTTACTGGGTTGTGTCCAAATTCTTTTACTAAGTACTCAGCAGTATCAGCTGCTAATGTTTGGTTGATAGTTACAGTAACGCCCATTCCAAATAAAAATTTAATAACATTACTCGATTGTTCAGCCATTCTGTTAGCAAGTTCTCTAACTGTAATTGCTTCTGGAATATTCACATCTCGTTTAACAGGTTTTAAATTTTCTTGAGCTTCTTCTTTAGTTAAATTTTTATTTTCTTTTTGCCTTGCTCTTTTTACGGAAGCTTCGCTTCTCGCTCTTGCTTCAATTTCATCACTTAAAGCTCGTGAGACTGTTAATTTTAATTCTCTTTTTTTGGTTCCTGCTTTTAAAGTTTTTTTATCTTTATTATCATTGTCCCCTTTAAGTCTTTTTGTAGCTCTTTGCTCTGCCAACTTTCTTCTCTCAAAATCATTTGTTACTGGGGGTGATTTAGGTGCAAATGATGGTTTTACAGGAGCACCTCTGTTAAATGTTGAGGTAGTTTTTGGCTTAAAGCCTCCTGGTCTCGACGATCCACCTCTACTTGGAAATTTACTTGGTTGTTTTTCTATTACTACAGAATTTTTTCCTTGAATTTTTGCAAGCTCAATATTTTTTAACGATTTTTTGGCTGTGCCAGATATTGTTAATTTTGTTTTCTTTTCCATAGCTCATCACTCAATCTTTGTAGACAATATTTCTCGCAGACATAATCAGTTCATCCGCTTCTTCTTTTGATAAAGCAAAATCTTCAAGGTAACCTTGGATTTTTACTCTTTCACCTTTAACAATATCAAATCCACCTGTTAGCTCATCAGATGCTAAATCAGCAAAATCTTCTAAAGTTAGAATTTTTTGATCACCTAAAGTCATTAACATTCCAGGTGTTAGTCCTTTTAAATTTATCAAAGCATCTTGAAGACCTAATTCTTTTATTCTTTCTGAAATATCTTCTTGATCTTTTTGATAAAATTCTTTTGCTCTTTCTATTAAAGCTTTTGCAGTATCTTCTTCAATACCCTCAATTTTCATTAAACTTTCTGCAGTAGTATCTTTAATATCATCTATTGATGAAAAACCTTCGGCAACAAGTAATTGACCCAACGTTTCATCTAACTCTAAGTTTTTAACAAAATTTTCTGTTTTTTCTTTAAATTCAGATTGTCTTCTTTCCGAGTCTTCTGCATCAGTCATTATATTAATTTCATAATTTAATAACTTAGTTGCAAGTCTTACGTTTTGACCTCTTCTTCCAATCGCTTTACTTAAATTTTCTTCAGTTAAAATTACGTCTAATTTTTTTCTTTCTGTATCTACATTTACTCTTTGAACTTCTGCTGGTGATAAGGCATTTGAAACTAAGATTGCTGGATCTTCAGACCAATTTACAATATCAATTTTTTCACCTTGTAATTCATTTACAACAGCTTGAACTCTAGATCCTCTCATACCCACACAAGCTCCAACTGGATCAAGAGATGTGTCTACTGCCTTAACACAAATTTTTGCTCTACTGCCAGGATCCCTTGATGAAGATTTTATTTCAATCAATCCATCATAAATTTCTGGAACCTCTTGAACAAAAAGTTTTTCCATAAACTTTGGGTGTGCTCTTGATAAGAAAATTTGTTGTCCTCTCGGCTCTCTTCTTACATCATAGCAATAAGCTTTAATTCTATCTCCAGCTTTAATATTTTCTCTTGGTATCATTTCATTTTTTTGGATAATTGCTTCTGTACGTCCAAGATCCGCAATCACATTTCCAAATTCTAGTCTTTTAACAATACCACTTAAAATTGTGTCTTTTTTATCAATAAAGTCATTGTATTGTCTTTCTCTTTCAGCTTCTCTTACATTAAAACTGATTACTTGTTTTGCCGTTTGAGCTGCAATTCTTCCAAAGTCAAAAGATGGTAACGGTTGTAAAACCTCATCTCCAACTGCTTTGTCTTTGTTAATTTCATTTAGATTAATTGCGTCTTCAAGTTTAATTTCTGTATTAGAGTTTTCTGGATTTTCAGCAACAATCAATTTTCTAAAGATTTCAATGTCACCATTATCTCTATTAATTGAAACTTTTATTTCATTTTCCTGACCAAATTTTGACTTTGCTGCTTTTGCAATACCAGTTTCCATTGAACTAATGATTAGTTCTTTGTCGATAGATTTTTCTAAAGCTACAGCTTCAGCTATTCTTAATAATTCTAATTTATCTGCTCTTTTATTTAACATGTTTTTGTTTGCTCCAAAAAAAAATGGGCTAATGCCCATTTTGTAAATTCAATAATGTAAGGGCAATATAGTAAAGTTTTTTTTTAATTCAACAGAAACTATTTAGAAAAATGGCTAGTTTTATCAGTTTTTTCCCAAGAAAATGAACCATTATCATCTGGTGTTCTTCCAAAATGCCCGTAGGCAGCTGTTTTCTCGTATATTGGCTTATTTAAATTTAGCATCTCTCTAATACCTCGAGGGCTTAGATCAAAATTTTCATTTATCTTATCTACAACAAATTTATTTTTTTCTAAATCGTTATCAAATAAATCAACATAAATTGATAATGGTTTAGAAACACCAATTGCATAAGCCAATTGAATTAAACACTTGTCAGCAATTTTTGAAGCTACAACATTTTTTGCAATATATCTTGCTGCATAAGCTGCAGATCTATCAACTTTCGTAGGATCTTTTCCAGAAAAAGCTCCACCACCATGAGGTGCAGCGCCACCATATGTATCAACAATAATTTTTCTTCCTGTTAACCCACAGTCTCCATCTGGACCACCAATAACAAAATTACCTGTTGGATTAACGTAAAACTCTTCTTCATCAAAACCTTCAAGAAAAATTGATGGAATAGATTGCAGCATGTAAGGTCTTAATAAATCTCTAACTTGTGCTTGATTAACATCTGCAGAATGCTGGGAAGATATCACCACAGATTTTACTTTTGTAGGTTTTCCATCAACGTATTCAAAAGTAACTTGGCTCTTACTGTCTGGTTCTATATTTTTTAACTTTCCTGACTTTCTATCCTCTGCCATTAATCTTAAAATTTTATGAGAGTAATGAATAGGTGCTGGCATTAAAACATCGGTTTCATTACAAGCATATCCAAACATAATACCTTGGTCTCCAGCTCCTTCATCTTTATTTCCAGATGAGTTTACACCCATTGCAATGTCAGCAGATTGCGAATGAAGATGACTCTCTATTTTTGTTGCTTCTCTCCAAGTAAAACCTTCCTGATCATAGCCAATATCTTTTATGCAGTTTCTAACTTTTTCAATTAATTCATCTTTTTTTATCTCAGGACCTCTAACTTCTCCCGCTAAAACTACTTTGTTCGTTGTTGTAAGTGTTTCACACGCAACTCTTGAGAATGGATCTCCGGATAGATAACTATCAACCACCATATCTGAGATTCTATCTGAAACTTTATCCGGATGACCTTCGGATACTGACTCACTTGTAAAAAAGAAATTTTTTAAATTACTCATCTCTAAATCTATTAAATGAAAATATCAAAAAAATATATAGTAAAATTAATGCTATAAAGATTTTATTTCCATATTTAGAAAATAATGTTGGTTGTATTTTTTTAGCTTTTGTAAAATCAATATAACCTGACTGTCCATATTCAACTTTTTTCTCAAGAATACCTAGGGGATTAACAATAGCTGCAATACCATTATTCGCTGAACGTAATAAATATTTGCCACTTTCAACTGATCTAAAAATACTATGAGCAAAGTGTTGTTTGGGTCCAATCGAACTACCAAACCAACCATCCTCAGAGATATTTACCATTAAATCAAAATTTGAGTTATTAAACATTTTACCTGAATAGATTATTTCATAACAAATTAATGGTAATATTTTCATAGAAAAATCATCTCTTTTTATATTTATAATTTTTCTATCTTCACCACTTGAAAATGATTGATAATTATTTGTGATTACACTTAAACCAAATTTTTTAAGAATACTTTCAAAAGGTAAAAATTCACCAAATGGGACCAGATTAGTCTTGTTGTAAAAATTTAATATTTCTAAATTATGATCATAAATTGATAAGGAATTGAAATAATCAATTTTTTCTTTGTTTGTTTTTTGACTATTAATTCCGATGAATAATAAATGATTTTTACTAAAGATATCTTCAAATAACCACTTAAATTCAATTAATTCTTTTTGAGAAACACTTGGTAGAATTCCTTCAGGCCAAACAAATATTGTTTTATCATCTTTATTAGGCTGACTTATATCGATCAATTCATTTATTACAGAAACTGGATCAATATTTGAATAAAATCTATCTAGACTTATATTTGAACCTATGGCTCTTACTTTATATTCATAATTTATAGTATCTGATGAGTTAAATCTTTCTTTATAAGATGATCCATATAAATAAAATAGAAATGGCATAACTAGAAAAACTAAACACACAGCTATATCTTTTTTTGTTTCTCTTAAAATAAAGATTGCAGGACTAGCAAACAATGAAATGCAAAATAAATTAAATCCGTAGGTTCCTATTAATGAGGTAATACTCAATATTTCTAAATGATTAACAAAACTATAGGCTATTAAATTCCATGGAAAACCAGTTAAAATTGAACCTCTAATAAATTCAAAAACTCCGAAAAATAATGCAAAAACTAAAAAAGAGCTTACTACTTTTTTAGACTTTAAAATTATAAAACAAAGAGTAGCTAATCCATAAAAAATTCCTAGGAATAAAGGTACTAAAATAAGAGCTATGGGAATTAAAAATTTAAAATTTTGATCAAATGTTAAAGATATGGATATCCAATACAAGCTTGATAAAAAATAACCAAATCCAAATAGCCACCCATAAATAAAAAAATGTTTTTTACTTTGGGTAATTTTGGATTTTTTAAACAAAAATATAAAAAATGCACTAAAGGTAAAAAAATTTATTATTAAGTAATTATAGGGAGGTAAACTTAAAGATGAGACTGCACCTAAAATTATTAAAAAAACTATCTCAATGTATCTTTTTTTTATCAACCTAGTTAATCTTTGAAATTACAGATTTATATATTTTTTCTTCCTCACTAACCATTCTTCTATAATCTTTATCTTTTATATGGTCAAAACCTAATAAGTGAAGATATCCATGAATAAAAGTTTTAACTACTTTTTCTTTAAAGTTTTTAATATTTTGTGATTTAGGTTTGTTCATAAAATTATAACTAATTATAATATCTCCAATATAAGTACTTTTAGTTATTGATGTTTTTTTTTCTAATGGAAATGAAAGAATATCTGTAGACTTATTTTTATTTCTAAAATTCTTATTTAATTTTTTGATACATTTATTATTAGAGAGAAGTAAAGAAAGGGTTATTTTCTTGTTAAGAAATCGGTATTTTCTAGGGAAGAAATTACAAATTTCTTTGAAAAAAAGCTCTTTTTTTCTAAGTTTTTTTGACCAAGCTTTCTCTTCTGAGAAAACTTCAACACTAATCATTTTTTGAGTAGGCTTTAACTATTTTAGAAACTAGTGGATGCCTAACCACATCTGAGTGATCAAAATCGACAACGGATATTTCATTTAAATGGCCTAATAATTCTTTTGATCTTACTAAACCCGACATATTTTTATTTGGTAAATCAATTTGTGTTGGATCTCCATTAACTACTATTTTAGAATTTTCTCCTATTCTAGTTAAAAACATCTTAATTTGTGTATCTGTTGCATTTTGCGACTCATCTAAGATTGCAAATGAATTTTTTAAAGTTCTTCCTCTCATAAAAGCAAGGGGCGCTATTTCAATATCGCCTATTTCGATCATTCTTTGAATTTTTTCGAAATCAAAGAGATCATACAATGAGTCATATAAAGGTCTTAAATAAGGATCAACTTTTTCTTTCATATCACCAGGTAAAAATCCTAATCTTTCTCCTGCTTCTACAGCTGGTCTAGACAAAATAATTCTTTCAATTTTTTTTTCTAATAACATCGTAAGGCCTACAGCTACCGCTAAAAATGTTTTACCAGTTCCAGCTGGACCCGCAGAAATTATTATATCACTTTGTCTTAAGGCTCTTACATAATCTTTTTGTTTTTCTGATCTTGGAATAATTGATTTTTTTGGAGTCTTAATTATATCAGTGACATTATTATTTTTAACTTTTTCATTGATCATAAAATTATCTACTGAGGAAAGTATATCCTTATTTTCAATACTACCATTATTAATAAATTGATTGGCTAAAAATTTAATTGCATTTTTGACCATTTCATTTTTTTCAGGATTAGATTTAATTAGAATTGAATTACCCCTAGAATATAAACTCGTTTCTGTAATTTTTTCTAATTCTTTTAAATTTTTATTAAACTCACCTACTACACCAATCAAGAGTTCGTTATCATGAAAAATAACACTTAAAGAATTATTATCAGAATAAACAAACTTTAAGGAAGTATCGCTATTTTTTTTTGTTAAGCTACTCAATTACTATGCTACCTTTTGATTAGAGTTAAAGTCTCTTTCACCAAACAAGGTGCTTCTATTACTTTTATTTATTTTCACGGGCACAATTTTTCCAATGTCATCTTTTTTACCATTAAAAATAACTGATGTCATATATTCAGATCGACCAAAAACTTGGGTTGTATCATCTGTTAAATTTTCAACTAAAACGTTAATTGTTTTATTCTCCAATGATTTATTCATTTGCATCTGATTATCATATAACTGGTTTTGAATTTTTTCTAATCTTTCCATAGAAATTTTTTTATCGATTAACTTTAAATCTGCAGCAACTGTGCCTGGTCTTGGACTAAAAATAAAAGAATAGGAATTTATAAATTTAATTTTTTGAATAAGTTCAAAAGTATCATTAAAATCAATATCCTCTTCTTCTGGATAACCTATTATAAAATCACTAGAAAATTGAATATTCTGGTTAATTTCTTTTAAACGGTCGTGTATTTTGTAATATTCATTTATTGTATGTTTTCTATTCATTAACTCTAAAATTTTATCGGACCCACTTTGAACTGGTAAATGAACTAGTGGCATAAGTTTTTTTGAATATTTATAAACTTCGATTAAATCATCCGACATATCTTTTGGGTGAGATGTTGTATATCTGATCCTTTTAATGCCAGAATATTTTTCTATCTCTAATATTAAATCTGATAATTTATACTTTTCATTATTGTAAGCATTTACATTTTGTCCAAGTAAAATTAATTCTTGTGTACCTGAGTCTATTAAATGCTTAGCCTCATCTAAGATTTGTTTAAATGGTCTAGAATATTCTGGACCTCTTGTGTATGGCACTACACAAAAATGACAAAACTTATCACAACCTTCTTGGATAGTTAAAAATGAAGAAATTTTTCCAGAATTATTTTTAATTTTATTAAAATATTCAAATTTTGAAATAGCATCAAATTCTGTTTCTTCAGTTTTTTTATTTTTTTCTATATGATTTAAAATTGTGTCATTAATTTTATGATATGATTGTGGTCCAATAACAAGATCGATGTACGGTTCTCTTTTAAGCATTTCCTGATTTTCTGCCTGAGCAACGCAACCAGCAATAATTACTATTGGTTTTCTTTTTGATCTAAAAATTTTTTTTACCCTTCCAATTTCGTGATAAACTTTTTCTTTAGCCTTATCTCGTATGTGACATGTGTTTAAAAGATAGCAATTAGCATCTTCATAATTTTCTGTTTTTTCATAGCCAATTTTTTTTACTGAATCGTATATTCTATTTGAGTCGTACTCATTCATTTGACAACCAAATGTTTTAATAAAAATTTTTTGATTCATTGATTAGGATTTTTTTTTATCCCATATAATTCAAGCTTATGGTCTACTAGTTTGTAGCCATATTTTTCCGCTACTTTTTTTTGAAGTTTTTCAATTTCTTCATCTACAAATTCAATAATTTCACCTGACTTAACATCTATTAAATGATCATGATGTCCTTCATTTAATTCTTCATATCTTGCTTTCCCACCTTTAAATTCATGCTTAGCAAGTATACCTGACTCTTCAAATAATTTTACAGTTCTGTAAACGGTTGCAATGCTTATCTTTGAGTCAATTTTAGAAACTCTGTTATACAATTCATCCACATCAGGATGATCAGATGATTGCGACATAACTTGCGCAATTACCTTACGTTGATCGGTTAATTTTACACCCTTTAACAAACATTTTTCCTCAATAGTTTCTGACATAATTAATTTTAACTTAAATAAACAGGATTAATCAAATTTTTTTTAATTTTATATTTTTTACATAAATTTGGGATATTTTCATAACTTAAGTCTTTTTCATCTTTAAAATCTTCTAAATTATAACAGTAATAATCAATATCTTTTGCAACGTAAAAGGCTTTAACAACTGACATTGAATTTCTTATACCGGCAAAGCTTCCTGATCCTTGATTAATATAAATCCCACTAATATTGGTAATTTTAATATTTTTTGATGAAAGAAAATCATTAATAATTATGGTTAATTTTTCATAATTAATTTTAGTATTCTCATGAGTAATATTATAAATACTACCATTAGAGATGATCATTAGAAAAATTTTTTCACTGGCAGCATCTATAATAAGTTTGTTCATTTTTATTCTGTTTTTAAGCTCAAATTCTATTTCAGATGAAAATAATATCAAACACTATTCTGGAGACGAAGGTATTTTATCATTAATGTATCATCGTTTTAACGAAAATAAATACCCATCTACCAACATTCGAATGAATGTTTTTAAAGAGCAGATGGAAATAATAAAAAACTCAGATTACAGTTTTTCTAATCCAAAAAATTTTGTGGAAAGTTTTAGTTCACCAAAAACAAATAAAGAAATTCTTATAACAATTGACGATGGTTTTTTATCTTTCTATCTTGAGGCATGGCCATTTTTAAAACAAAATAAGATTCCTTTTATTTTGTTTGTTTCAACAGAACCTGTTGGAAAAAATGGATATATGACTTGGGAACAAATTAAAGAAGTTGGGGCTGAAGAATTCACTATAATAGGTCACCACTCGCATTCCCATGGGTATCTTATTGACAAAGATGATAATTTTTTTATCTCAGACATAGAAAAAGCAAATGAAATATTTTTAAAAAATTTAGGATACATACCAAATTTATTTTCTTATCCTTTTGGTGAATATTCAAAATTCATGAGAGATTACATTTCTCAATATTTTGATTTTGCTTTTGGCCAACACTCTGGCGTAATTGATTTAAATAAAGATAAATTTGAACTACCTAGATTTCCAATTAATGAAAATTATGGGAAATTAAAAAGATTTAATTCAATTATAAATTCATTTCCACTGGAATATGAACAATTACTTCCTCTAGAAAAAAAACTATCCTTAGAAAATAATCCTCCTAATTTTCAAGTTAAGTTTTTTAGTGAACAATCTAATTTAAATAATATTAATTGTTATTCGAATGAATTAGATATTTGGGAAAGGTCTAATACAGCTTTAAATGATAATACGTTAACGATAAATTTTAGAGGACCATTTGTTCCAAGAAGAGGTAGAATTAATTGCTCCTTAAATGACAATGGAAAATGGCGATGGTTTGGTGTTCAGTTTCCTATTAAGAAAAATTAAATAAGACTCTCTAGATCAGAACTTGAGGGTAGTAATTTAGCATCATCAAAATCTTTTAGTTTGTTTTGTTTTATTATTTGCTGCAAAACTTCAACATATTGATTTCCTGTTTCTGCGTATTTATTTAGATAATTAGATAGTTCTAAACTATCTAGTGGTTTATTAGAGTCTCTAAATTCTGCCCTAGCTTTTCTTAAATCTTTATAAGTTGGATGAGTGTTTAAATTTCTTTGGTAGGCTCTAACAGATGCTTGTAAAATGTTAAATTTCATAACTTTATGATCCGCTCCCTCTTTTGCCTCTTTTGGTTTTAGACCTTCTCCAGACCAAGTCCATTGTCCAAATAAAGCATTACCCTCTTGGGCAAATCTAGAAGTTCCCCAGCCTGTTTCCTTTGCTGCTTGAGCAATTGCAAGAGACGCTGGTATTTCATCCATTCTTATTTTTAATGTTGATAAATCTTTAGATTTTACACCATATTGTTTATATTTTTTTTCGAGCCAATTTAATTCTGCAGTTGTGTTATTGCTTTTGTTGATAATATCAAAAAGGGTTCTTCTATCTTTTTTAATAATGTTGTTTTCTTTTATAATTAAAGGCAAAACAATTTGTATAAAAAATTCTTTCCTTTTCTTACTATTTTCAATCATCTTTAATTCGGTAGGCAACAATGTTAATGCAACTGGTTTAACTAATTTCTTTTGTCTAACATCATTAAGATTGTAATCAGTTTCCTTAAACAATTTATTTATTGAAGCTGCACTTAAATAAACTGCCTCCGTCTCACTATTATTTAAGCTGTAGATATCAACTAGAACTTCTTCTTCATTTAAAGTTTCATTTGCTTGTTTATTCTTGTCTTCTTTATTAAGTGTATAAGCCAAAATCTTTTTTGAATTATTTGTATACTCTTTTGTATAGAAATTTTTATCAGCGAAATTAATAAATATTGGAGCAATATAAAAAAAAGAAATTGTTAAAAAACTACTTAAAAAAAATTTTAATAAATTATTTTTACTTCTTTGTTCAAATAAATCTTGATTATTTTTCATAGTTCTAAATTGCGACAACTTCTTTTACTTCAGGTAAATAATGACATAAAAGATTTTGAACACCTTGCTTTAATGTCATTGTAGAACTTGGACATCCAGAGCAACTTCCTTGTAATTGAACTTTAACTACTCCATCTTTAAATTCTTTAAATCTAATATCCCCACCGTCTCTAGCTACTGCTGGTCGTATTTTTTCATCTAGAATTTTGACTATTTTTTGCTCAAGGTCATCTAGATTTGAATTTTGCTCTTCTAAATTTTCATCTATGACAAATTCTTTTCCCTCGGAATAAAAATCATTAATAAATGAAATTACTATATGTTTTATTTCATCCCATTTTATTATTTCCTTTTTATTGATGGAAATAAAGTCTTCTCCTAAAAAAATTCCTTCTACACCATTAATTGATAATAAATTTCTAACAAGTACATTTTGAGTTTCGTCTTTGTTGGTAATTTCATATGGTCCACTATTAGACACTTTTTTTCCTGGCAGAAACTTAAGTGAATTAGGATTTGGTGTAACTTCAGTTTGAACGAACATGAATTATATATAGTGAATATTTGAAAAATTAAAACTTGTTAATAAATTTTATCTAAAAACCTACTATTTCTTTAATTCTTTTGATCTTTTTTGAGGCTATTGTATTGGCTCTTTCAACTCCTTCTAGAAGAGTATTGTCCAAATATGATTTGTCATCTAATAATTTTTTGATCTCTGTTGAAATAGGTTGAATCTTATCAACGAGAGCTTCAGATAATTTTTGTTTAAATTCTGAGAAATTTTTGCCTGCAAAATTTTCTACACTTTTTTGTAAAGTAGAGTTTGTTAAACTTGAGTATATGCCTAAAAGATTTTTTGCTTCTAATCTTTCATCAAGTTCTTTTGTTGTATTAGGCATTGGTAATGGATCTGTTTTTGCTTTTTTAATTTTATTTATAATCAAATCCTTATCATCAGTTAAATTTATTCTACTTAAATCTGACAATTCAGATTTACTCATTTTCTTTGAACCATCTTTAAGGCTCATAATTCTTGAAAATTCTTTTTGGATTAAAGGCTCTGGAACCTGTAAAAAATTTTCAATTTCAAAATCAGTATTAAACTTTTGAGCAATATCTCTGCATAACTCTAAATGTTGTTTTTGGTCATCTCCCACAGGAACATGGGTTGCATCATAAAGAAGGATGTCTGCTGCCATAAGAACTGGGTAAGAATAAAGACCAACACTTGCTTTTTCTTTATCTTTTCCAGCTTTTTCCTTAAATTGTGTCATTCTATTTAGCCACCCCATTCTGGCAACACAACTCAGTATCCATGCTCCTTCAGCATGAGCGGGCACTTTTGATTGATTAAAAATTATACTTTTTTTGGGGTCTATCCCACTAGCAATAAATGTAGCTACTGTTTCTTGAATATTGCTCCTTAACTCCTTAGGATCTTGTTTAACAGTGATAGCATGCAAATCTACAACACAAAATATACACTCATTTGCGATATCATTATTTAAATCTACAAAATTTTTTATGGCCCCTAAATAATTTCCTAGATGGAGGTTGCCTGTGGGCTGAACACCAGAAAATATTTTTTTACTCATAAATTAATACCTTAATTTAATATCATTCATTTGAAAAGCTTTGATGAAATAACACACAATTAAATAAAATAATAATCCTAATATTGTAGATAAAACCAAGTATAAAGATTTGATAGATTGATTAAATGCTAATTCATTTTGAAAAAAATTTAATAAAAAGTTAAAAAATATACCCATTAAAATTGATGCAAAAACTATTTTAATAAATTTGATAAAAAATATTTGATTGAAATAAAATAATTTTTGTTTTTTTAAAAAAATAAATAACAACATTGAATTAAACCATGAAGAAATAGAAGTTGCTATTGGAATTATTATAAAACCAACTTCACTAAAATAATAAATACTAATAAAAATATTAAGTACTACAGAAATCAAAGAAATATAAAATGGGGTTTTGGTATCATTATTTGCAAAGAAAAAACTTGAAAAAACTTTTATCAAAGCAAAAGCGGGCAGACCTAATGCAAAATAATACAAAGCTAAACTTGAATTATTCACTGAATTTTCATTAAAAGATCCATATCCAAATAAAGCTGAAATAATTTGTTCTGATCCAATAATTAAAGCAATAGTCGCTGGCAGACTTAAAAACAAACTCAATTCAAGAGCTTTATTTTGTATTAGCAAAATCTTATCCTTTTTACTTGATTGGATATGTTTTGAAAGCTGTGGAAGTATAACAACTCCAATCGCAATACCAGCTATAGCCAAGTTAATTTGATAAATTCTATCCGCATAATATAAATAAGAAACTGCACTTGCTTGAAATGATGCAATTATTGTTCCAATTAAAATATTAATTTGGGTAACCCCAGAGGAAAAAATGCCTGGTAAAAGTTTCTTAAAAAAAAACTTAACTTTATCACTTGCTTTTAATTTAAGGCTAAATTTAAGTGAATAATATTTTGATACATATTTATATAAAAATATTAATTGAAAAAAACCAGCTAAAGAAACACCATAAGATAAATAATAAACTAACTGATCTCCTAAAGATTTAGAAAAAATTAATACTAAAATTAAAATAATATTTAAAATTATTGGGGCTGCAGCTGCGGCTGCAAACTTATTATGTGAATTTAGAATTGCAGAAAAAAATGATGCTAGACAAATAAAAAATAAGAAAGGAAATGTAATCCTTGTCAAATTTGTTGCTAATTCCATTTTTTCAATATCACCAATAAATCCTGGAGCAATAATTGAGACAAATGCTGGCATAAAAATCTCAATTACAATTGTCAAAAATAATAATCCCAGGAATAATAGATTGAAAACATCATTTGCAAATATATTTGATTTTTTTTTTCCCTTAATTACTTCTGATGAATAACTTGGAACGAATGCTGCATTAAAAGTACCTTCAGCAAACAATCTTCTAAATGTATTTGGAATTCTAAACGCTACAAAGAAAGCATCAGCCAACATTCCCGTACCAAGGAAAATTGCTATTAAAATATCTCTTAGGTAACCAAGCAATCTGCTTATTATCGTAAAAAAACCAAATGTGCCTGTTGACTTAACTATGTTCATAAATCATATTAGTCTTAATTTTACCCTAATTGTATACCTAATTATCAAAAATGAAAAAAACTAACATTGATCACTATACAGATAAAGAAGCTTTAGATTTTCATAAAGATAAAAAACCTGGGAAGATAGAGATCATTTCATCAAAAAATATGACCACCAAGAGAGATCTTGCTTTAGCATACTCACCAGGTGTTGCGGCTCCTGTAAGAATGATTAGTGAAAATCCAGACTCTGCGTATGATTACACAAGTAAAGGGAATTTAGTAGCTGTTATAAGCAACGGATCTGCCATATTAGGAATGGGTAATTTAGGAGCCCTTGCATCAAAACCTGTAATGGAAGGTAAGGCAGTACTTTTTAAAAGATTTGCAGATATTGACTCCATTGATCTTGAAATAGATTGTTCTGATACAGATGAAATTGTTAATTCAATTAAAAATTTTGCTCCAAGTTTTGGAGGAATAAATTTAGAAGACATAGCTGCTCCCGATTGTTTTATAATAGAGGAAAAATTAAAAGAAATTTTAGATATTCCTGTCTTTCACGATGATCAGCATGGGACAGCTATTATTACAACTGCAGCATTAATAAACGCATTAGACATAAGTGGCAAATCAATAAAAAAAATCAAAGTAGTTGTTAATGGAGCTGGTGCATCTGCTCAAGCATGTACAGAGTTATTTAAAAATTCAGGTGTTCCAAATGAGAATATTATTATGCTAGATAGAAAAGGTGTAATTTACAAAGGAAGACCTGATGGAATAGATCAATGGAAATCAAGATATGCAATTGAAACTGATTTGCGAACTCTTGAAGAAGCAATAAATGGTGCGGATGTTTTTCTTGGTTTGTCAGCTAAAGGTGCTCTTAAAAAAGAATTTGTAATAAAAATGGCAAAAAATCCTATAATTTTTGCTTGTGCAAATCCTGATCCTGAAATTACCCCTGAAGAAATAAACGAAGTAAGAAGTGACGCCATAGTTGCAACTGGAAGATCAGATTATCCAAATCAAGTAAATAATTTAATTGGTTTTCCCTATATTTTTCGAGGCGCTCTTGATGTTAGATCAAAGACAATAAATGAAGAAATGAAAGTCGCTGCTGCTGAAGCGATTGCAAAACTTGCAAGAGAAGATGTTCCAGACGAGGTTGTGGCTGCTATGGGAGGTGAAAGACCACAATATGGTAAAGAATATATTATTCCTTCAACATTTGATCCAAGATTAATAAGTATCATTCCAGCCGCTGTTGCAAAAGCTGCAATGGATAGTGGGGTTGCAAGAAAAAATATTAATGACTTTGAGATATATAAAGATCAACTTAGACAAAGATTAGATCCAACCGTAACCATTATGCAAGGTATCAATTCTTACATTAAAAAAAATCAAAAAAGAATAGTATTTGCCGATGGTGAAGATGAAATCACACTTAAAGCTGCAATAGCATTTAAAAATTCTAAATTAGGTATCCCAATTCTTGTGGGAAAAGAAGAAAAAATAAAAGAACAAATTAAAAATATTGGTTACAGCGAAAATTTTGATATCGAAATAGTAAACTCAAAAAATGCTGAAAAAAGAAGTAAATATGTAAAACATTTGTTTCAAAAATTACAGAGAGAACAAGGGTTTCTAGAAAGAGATTGTGATAGACTTGTTAGAAACGATAGAGTGATATGGGCAACTAGTATGGTTGCCTGTGGTGATGCAGATGGTGCTGTTACAGGAAACACAAGACGTTTTGGTGCTTCATTAGACAAAATAAAACAAGTAGTTGATGTTAGAGATGGTGAAATTATGTTTGGTCTCAATATGGTTGTTCACAAAGGTAAAACTATTTTTGTTGGTGATACCAGTGTTCATGAATATCCAACCTCAGAACAAATGGCAGAAATAGCAATTTCAACAGCTAGAGTGGTAAGGCTTTTTGGTTTTGATCCTAAAGTAGCATTTGTTTCTCACTCTACATTTGGTCAGCCTCTCACAAGCCGAACAAAACATATTAGAAACGCAGTAGATATTTTAAAAAAACAAAAAGTAGATTTTGAATTTGATGGAGATATGCAACCAGATGTTGCTTTAAATCCTGAATATGAAGAACTTTACCCTTTCTCAAAAATTGTTGGAAAAGCAAATATTTTGATTATGCCTGGTCAACATAGTGCTGCGATATCTTATAAAATGATGAAAACTTTAGGAGACACTAAAGTTATTGGTCCTTTATTAATTGGGCTTGGATTACCAATAGAGATAGCTCCTCTAAGATCTTCAACATCAGAACTTATTAATTTAGCATCTATAGCTGCTTATTCTGCAGATGTAATTGATTATAAAAAATAATTATTCTCTTTGAATTCTTAGATCTTCTACAAGGATAATACTTGCGATAACGTCTTCTACATCTAATATTTCTTTAGCTTCACTAATCACGAGATCTTTTTCTTCAGCAGTTAATGCAATACCATAAACATAAATTTTTTTTTTATAAGTATCTATTTGATAGTTAGTTGCTTTAATATTTTTATTTAAAATAATTGCTGTACGCAGCTGAGAGGTTATTAAGATATCTTTTGCAGAACTTTTAAAGTTAAATTCTTCTTTAATCTTTATATCATTGCGAACTGATCTAACACCTTTTATCTCCCAAGCTAATTTTGTTAGTAATAATTTTTCCTCAGGATTATCAACTTTTCCTGTTAAAAAAATTCTTCCATCTAATACTTTAGATTTTACTGATAATAGATATTTTTTATCTTTAACAAGAATTTTCGCAGCTAAATTTTTTTGCATGATCGAATCATCCATTTGAGTACCAACAGTTCTCGGATCAAAAGCAATAGAAACTCCAGTGCCAAAAATTCCTTTTGAGGAAACTCCAGCACAGCTAGATAAAATTACACTTATCAAAATTACTACTATAAATCTAAATCTCATCTTTTATTTGTAAACAATAATTATAAATTTCTTTTTTTGAAATATCTTTGTCTTGACTAATAATTTCAGTAATTTCTTTTATAGTTAATTTATTAATCATCTTTTTTATTATATTCATATCTGATTCACTCAATTTTTGTGACATATTTTTTTCAATTTTTTTTTCTGAAATTACTATTGTTAGCTCTCCTTTTAGCTCTTTGTTAAATATTTCTAAATCATCAACGTCTTTTCTTATAAATTCTTCATATACTTTTGAAATTTCTCTACAAAATATTACTTTTCTTCCGCTAAAATTCTTTTTTAATTCAGGAATAATTTTATTCACTTTTTTTGAAGATAAAAAAAAAACAAATGTGTCATTGAATTTTGATACTTGATTAAAGACGTTTGCAATTGCCTGTTTTTTTTCAGGTAAAAATCCATAAAAAATAAATTTTTCTGAAAAACCGCTTATTGATACCGCTGTTGCGACAGCTGAAGGTCCTGGAATTGGAATAATTTTAATATTATTTTTCACACATTCATTTACTAAAATTGCACCTGGATCAGAAATGCTTGGAGTTCCTGCATCTGAAATTAATGCAATTGTTTCTCCAGATTTAAGAAGATCTATGATCTTATTTAAATTTTTTGACTCATTAAATTTATGATTAGAGATCAGACGTGATTTTATTTCATATCTATCTAATAAAATTCTAGAAACTCTTGTGTCTTCACAAAGAATATAAGTAGATTTTTTTAATGTTTCTATGGCTCTTAAAGTAATATCTTTCAAGTTACCAATTGGTGTTGATACTAAATAAAGACCATTTTCATTATCTTTTATTTGAGATTGTGATTTTATGATCATAATTAAGCTTAAAAAATATTATACTAACATTAAAATGAGTAAATTTATTAAAATTATTTTTTTTGTAATAATAAATTTTTCTTTATTGCTTTCATTTTCCACAAAAGCTTCAGAAAAAATTAAAATCGGTTTAATGGTTCCTTTAACAGGTGAAAATAAAGAGCTAGGACAATCAATTATTAAAGCTGTCAGATTGGCAGTCAAAGATATTAATAATATTTCAATAGAAATTATTCCTAAAGATACAGCCTCTAAAGCAAACAAGTCACTTAAATCAGCATTTGAATTAAAACAAATGGGTGTAAAGGTTGTTATTGGTCCTGTTTTCTATGATAGCATATCCTATTTAGATGAAATCAAAGATATAACTTTTTTATCATTAACAAATAAAACACTAGATCTTCCAAAAAATGTAATTTCTGCGGGAATTAATTCAACCTCTCAATTCAATACTATAAAAAAATTTATAGAAACGAATAACATAAAGAGAACAATATTTTTTACACCCATTCAGAATTATGAATTTGAAGTTAAAAAAGGAATTAAAGAATCAAGAATTAAAATATTTAAAAATTATGACTATAATACAGAACCAACAAAATTAACTAAACAAATTGAAGAAATTACCAATTATCAGATAAGAAAACAAAACTTAGAAAATGAAATTTTAAGATTAAAAAAATCAAATCAACCAAACAAAGAAAAAAAAATTAAAAAACTTGAACAGAGATATACTTTAGGTGGATTAAATTTTGATGCAGTTGTTATTGCAGATTTTGATGAAAGTTTAAAAAGTGTATCCACATCACTTTTATACACGGATGTTTCTCCTAAAAATAAGTATTTTATTACATTAAACCAGTGGTTTAATAAGAGTTTATTAAATGAAGTAGATATACAGCCTTTATATTACCCTTCCATAAATCAAAATAATTTTGAAAAATATAAAGATAAGTTTTTTAAAGAATTTAATGAATATCCTTCTCACTTATCCTTATTAAGCTATGATCTTGTGGGACTTATATATTATTTATCAATAAAAAATAATCTATCTGATTTAAATAAAGTTTTTAAAAAAAAGAATTCTTTCAAAGGCAAGATTGGTATTTTTGATATTAAGAATAACAAAATTAATCATCGTTTAAATTTTTATAAAATTGAAGACAAAAAAATTACAGAAATTTTCTAATTTTCTTAAACGCAGCAAAACGGTGATCAATTTTATATTTTTGCAAAGCACTCATTTCACCAAAAGTCTTTCTTTTATTTTTAGGAATAAAAATTGGATCATAACCAAAACCATTTTTACCCTTTGGTTTTGCAGAAATATAACCCTCAACTTTACCCAAAACAGATGCTATTTTTTTATCCAAATGACAAATTGATAGTGCACAAATAAATCTAGCTTTAACTTTCTTAACTTTCCAGTTTTTGTCTTTTTTTGATAATTCTTTATAGACTTTATTTATTGCTTTTTTAAAATCACCTTTTTTTCCACCCCATCTGGCTGAATAAATTCCTGGATTTTTATTTAAAAAGTCTATCTCAAGACCTGAGTTGTCAGCTAAACAGATTAACCTGGTTTTTTTTGAGAAATACTTAGATTTTATGATTGAGTTTTCTTCAAATGTTAGTCCATCTTCTTTAGGACTCTTAAGTTTAAATTCAGATGTTGAGTAAGTTTTAATGTATTTTGGCAATAAATCTTTAATTTCCCTATATTTTCCATTGTTATTTGTGCCTATAAGCAATTTTGAGATTTTTTTCATTAATACCTAGCAATTCTGAGATTTCTTACCATATATGCTGTCATGGAAAAAGAGAAAAACCTTAATCAAGAAAATACATCAACTGAAAATTCAAATAAGGAAACTGAGACTGACAAACAGTTAGATGAGAATCAAGAAGATAATAAAAGTACAGAAGAAAAAATAGAATTATCCCCTGAAGAAAAGATAAAAGAATTAGAAGATAAATTGGCAAGAACTTTTGCTGAAATGGAAAACCAAAGAAGAAGGTTTGAAAAAGAAAAAGATGATGCATTTGATTATGGTGGTTTTATATTTGCAAAAGAAGCTTTGAATTTAATTGATAACCTTACGAGATCTAAACTGATTTTAGAGAGTGACGAAGCTCTTAAAGACACCGAGGCATTAAAAAAAACTTTGGAACATTTTGATATAATAAATAAAGATTTAATATCTATTTTTACTAAAAATAATATTAAACCAATTGATTGTCTTAATAAAAAATTAGATCCAAATTTGCATCAAGCAATGATGGAAATTGAAGACGATCAAAAAGAGCCCGGAACTATTGTTCAAGAAGTTCAACAGGGTTTCATGATAAAAGACAGATTGCTAAGACCATCTTTAGTTGGTGTATCTAAAAAGACAGAAAATAAAGATGATAAAAGTAAGGAAAATAAGGAGAATTTAGACAAATAATTATATTTGTTGAACTTGTAGAATTAATATTAACACATATATGAGGAGAGAGTAAAAATTATGAGTAAAATTATTGGGATAGATCTTGGTACTACAAATTCATGTGTTTCAATTATGGAGGGAAGCCAACCTAAAGTATTGGAAAATGCTGAGGGTGCAAGAACAACTCCATCAGTTGTAGCCTTTACAGATGATGGAGAAAAACTAGTCGGTCAACCTGCAAAAAGACAAGCTGTAACAAATCCTGAAAATACAATTTTTGCTGTTAAAAGATTAATAGGAAGAAATTTTGAAGATCCAACTGTAAAAAAAGATATTGCTGCAGCGCCTTTTAAAATAGTTAACTCTGAAAAAGGTGATGCTTGGATTGAAGCAAAAGGAGAAAAATACTCACCCTCTCAAATTTCTGCTTTTATTCTTCAAAAGATGAAAGAGACTGCTGAAAAATATTTAGGCCAAGAAGTAACTAAAGCAGTAATAACAGTACCTGCATACTTCAACGATGCACAAAGACAAGCAACGAAAGATGCTGGTAAAATAGCTGGTCTAGAAGTTTTAAGAATTATTAATGAACCTACAGCAGCTTCACTTGCGTATGGTTTGGATAAAAAACAAAATAAAAAAATTGCAGTATACGATTTAGGTGGAGGAACATTTGATGTTTCTATTCTTGAATTAGGAGATGGTGTGTTTGAAGTAAAATCTACTAATGGAGATACTTTTTTAGGTGGTGAAGACTTCGATAACACAATTGTTGATTACTTGATTGCTGAATTTAAAAAAGATAATGGTATAGACCTAACATCTGACAAACTTGCACTTCAAAGATTAAAAGAGGCTGCAGAAAAAGCTAAAATTGAACTATCTTCTGCTGAACAAACAGATATCAATTTACCATTTATCACTGCTGATAAAACGGGACCGAAACATATTAATTTAAAAATGACCAGAGCTAAACTTGAAGCTCTTGTTGAGGATTTAATAGCAAGAACATTGCCACCTTGCAAGACAGCATTGAGTGATGCTGGTATATCAGCAAGTGATATAGATGAAATTGTTATGGTTGGTGGAATGACTAGAATGCCAAAAGTTCTAGCTGAAGTTAAAAACTTTTTTGGAAAAGATCCAAATAAAAGTGTTAATCCAGATGAAGTAGTTGCTATGGGTGCAGCGATTCAAGCTGGTGTACTTCAGGGTGATGTAAAAGATGTGCTTCTTTTAGATGTTACACCTTTATCTCTAGGTATTGAGACTCTTGGTGGTGTATCAACTAAACTAATTGAAAAAAATACAACAATACCAACAAAAAAAAGCCAAGTATTTTCTACAGCAGAAGATAACCAGCCTGCGGTTTCAATCAGAGTACTTCAAGGTGAAAGAGAAATGGCAACTGATAACAAAATGTTAGGAAATTTTGAGTTAGTTGGAATTGCTCCTGCACCAAGAGGAGTTCCTCAAATTGAAGTTACTTTTGATATTGATGCAAACGGGATAGTTAGTGTTTCAGCAAAAGACAAAGGAACTGGTAAAGAACAAAAAATTCAAATCCAAGCTTCTGGCGGATTAAGTGAAGAAGAAATTGAAAAAATGGTTAAAGACGCAGAAGCTAATAAAGAAGAAGATAAAAAGAAAAGGGAGTCTGTAGACACAAGAAATCAAGCGGACACTTTAATTCATTCAACTGAAAAAAATCTTAAAGAGCATGGATCAAAAATTACCGATGCTGAGAAAAAAGCAATCGAAGATGCCTCTTCAACTTTGAAGGAAGCTCTTAAAGGAACTGACAATGAAGATATAAAGAAAAAAACAGAAGTGTTAGTTCAAGCATCAATGAAATTAGGTGAGGCTATATATAAAGCTCAAGAGAAAAAACCAGATTCACCTAATGATAGTAAAGATAACGATGAAGAAAAAAAAGATGATAACGTAGTTGATGCAGATTTTGAAGAAGTAAAAGAAGAAAATAAAGAAGAAGATAAAGAAAAAAGCGCTTAAGAATATCAACGATCATTATCTCAGGGTAACTTATGGCTAAAAGAGATTTCTATGATGTTTTAGGTGTAGGAAAAAGTGCATCTCCTGATGAATTGAAATCAGCCTATAGAAAACTTGCTGTCAAATATCATCCTGATAAAAATCCTGGTGATAAAGTTGCAGAAGATAAATTCAAAGAAGCCAGTGAAGCTTACGGTATTCTCTCAGATAAAGAAAAAAAACAAAACTATGATAACTTTGGTCATGCAGCATTTGAAAATGGAGGTGGAAGACAAGGTGGTGGTTTTAGCGGTTTTGGTGGAGCAGATTTTTCAGATATTTTTGAAGATTTTTTTGGAGATTTTGGTGGTGGTGGAAGATCAAGAAGCAGAAGTACTAATAACAGGGGCTCAGATCTAAGATACGATTTATCAATTACGCTTGAGGAGGCTTACCAGGGTAAAAAACAAGATGTTAAGTTTTCAACTACAGAAAAATGTAATACTTGCAAGGGGAATGGTTCAAAACCGGGACATTCTCCAGATAGATGTACTTACTGTGGAGGAAATGGAAAAGTAAGATCCAATCAAGGTTTTTTCACTGTTCAACAAACTTGTCCTCAATGTAATGGCAATGGAGAAGAAATCACTCATCCTTGTGTCGACTGTAACGGGCAAGGAAAAAAACAAGCATCTAAGAAAATATCAGTAACAATTCCAAAAGGCGTTGATGATGGAACAAGAATTAGATTAGCAGGTAAGGGAGAAGCTGGTAGCAGAGGTGGTGCAACAGGTGATTTATATTTATTTATTAATGTTTATTCTCATGATCTATTTAAAAGATCTGACGAAAATTTATTTTTTGAATTTCCACTTTCTCTCGCAGATGCCGCATTAGGTACTACCATTGAAATTCCTACTATTGATGGAGGCAAAGCTAAAATAAAAATTCCAGATGGAACTCAAAATGGTAAGCAATTCAGGTTAAAAGGTAAAGGAATGCCTTATATGAGAAGAGGCGATTTTGGTGATTTATATGTTCAGGTAAAAACTGAAGTACCTGTATACTTAAATAAAAAACAAAAAGAATTGCTAGAGCAGTTTAGAGAAATAGAAAACGATAAATCAAATCCAAGTATTAAAAAATTTTTTCAAAAAGCAAAAGATTTTTGGAAAAACTAAAAGACTAATCTTATAAAAAAGGTTAATATTTATTAATGAAAAATATTAATTTAGCAATCTCAGGATGCATGGGCAGAATGGGTCAGCAACTAATAAAGTCTTCCAAAAAAAATAAAAATTTTAAATTAGTTACACTTACAGAAAACAGATTAGTTAATAAAAAATTTAATGGTATTAAACCAGAGTTAAATTCTGAAAAAGCATTTAAAAAAACAGATGTAATTATTGATTTTACAGTTCCTAATTGCACACTAGAAATATTAAAAATAGCATCTAAACTTAAAAAAGGGGTTGTAATTGGAACAACTGGTTTTAATAAAAAACAAGAAACCCAAATCAAAAAATATTCAAAAAAAATACCTATTTTAAAAGCTGGTAACATGAGCTTGGGTGTAAATTTATTGATGTATTTAACTGAAATTGCCTCAAAATCATTAAATGACGAATATTTAAGTAAAATATTTGAGGTTCATCATAGACACAAAAAAGACTATCCATCAGGTACGGCCTTAATGCTTGGAAAAGGTATTGCAGTTGGAAAGAATAAAGATTTATATAATTTGATTGGAAAGAAATTTTTAAATAAAAAATCTTTTCCCTATGGAAAAAAAATTAATTTTAATTCAATTAGAAAAGGTGAAATTATTGGAGAACATGTAGTAAAATTCTCAAATGGAAAAGAGATAATAACATTAAATCATGAAGCTTTTGATAGAGAACTTTACTCTGATGGAGCTTTAACTGCTTCCAAATGGTTAATGAAAAAAAAACCTGGATTATACTCTATGAGAGATTTACTTAACTTTTCTTAATGAATGAAGATCAAAAGGCAAAAGTTATAATTAAAACATTAAATAAAATTTACCCAAGAGCACCAGTTCCTTTAAAAAGTAAAAATACTTTTACACTACTAATTTCTGTTCTTCTTTCGGCTCAATGTACCGATGTAAATGTTAATAATGTAACTAAAGACATATATCCAAAATACTTCAAACCAGAACACTTTGTAAAATTAGGAAGAAAAAAAATTGAAAAATTAATAAAAAAAATTGGTATTTTTAGAGTTAAAGCTAAAAGTATTTACCTAATGTCAAAACAAATTATAAAAAAGCATAATGGCAAAGTACCTAAAACCTTTGAAGAATTAGAAAAGCTACCTGGTGTGGGCCATAAAACAGCAAGTGTGGTGATGTCCCAAGGTTTTGGATATCCAGCTTTTGCAGTTGATACTCATATTCATAGACTTGCACAACGATGGGGTTTAACAAATGGAAAAAATGTAGTTCAAACTGAAAAAGATTTAAAAAGAATATTTCCTAAAAAAAACTGGTCCAAACTTCATTTACAAATAATTTTTTATGGCAGAGAATATTGTAAGGCAAGGGATTGTTATGGACTAACATGTGAAATATGTACTACTTGCTACCCAAAGAGAAAAAAACCTGTTATTACCCAAAAGGCATAATATGAAAATTTTAGGAATAGGAAATGCTATAGTAGACGTTCTATGTAAAGTAGATGATGATTTTTTAGAAAACAATTCTCTAATAAAAAGTACAATGAAGCTTATTAATGAAGAAGAATTTAAAAAGTTATTATCATCGTTAAAAATTGAAGAAACAATATCTGGAGGTTCTGTTGCGAATTCAATAGTAGGACTTTCTCAATTACAAAATGATGTTGGTTTTATTGGTAAAATAAATAACGATAATTTAGGCAAAAAATATGAAGAAGGTCTAATAAAGGAAAACGTTAATTTTTTATATTCAAAAAAAGATGAACCAATACCTACTGGTAGTTGTTTAATTTTAATAACTCCAGACTCAGAAAGAACAATGTGCACTTTTTTAGGCACCGCAGGTAAAATTAATGATCAAGACATCGACTCTAACATGATAAAAAAAAGTGAGATTACATTCCTAGAGGGATATTTATGGGACGAAGGTGAACCTAAAAAAGCTTTTGATAAAGCCATGAATCATTCAAACAAAGTTGCAATGTCATTATCTGATCTTTTTTGTGTTGAACGTCATAAAGACCAATTTATTCATTTAGTAAAGAATAGGTTAGATATTATTTTTGCTAATGAACAGGAAATCTTATCCTTAACTAACAGCAAATCATTTAGTGATGTTATCTCGTATTGTAAGGAATTAGATAAGGAAATTATAATAACTAAGGGTGAAAAAGGAGCAGTTGCTATTAAAGGTAATGAAACCTTTGAATGTTCAGCAATAAAAGATTTAAAAGTAACTGATCTCACAGGAGCTGGCGATTTATTTGCAGCAGGATATCTTCATGGAGTAATTAATAATATGAGTGTAGAACAGAGCTTACAAAAAGGTACTGAATTATCATCAAAAATTATCCAAAAAATAGGAGCAAGAATTTAAGTTTAAAAAAATGGTAAAAATATTATAATTATTTATGAATAATCCTGAAATTTCATTATATTTTCCTGAACCGGTCCTCAAATATAAATTTGAAGATTATGAAAGTTTTAACAAAGATCTAAGAAAATATATTTACGAACTTCAAAAGGAAAGTTCCTCTGGACAAATAAAATCAAATAGAGGTGGATGGCATTCTCCAAACTTTAAATTAACTGACAAAAACTCCATACAATTTAAATTTGGACTAAAACTACAAAAATATATTCTTAAGTCATTTCAGACACTTGAATGGAAAACAGAAAATAAAAATATAAGAATTAATTCAATGTGGGCTATTATTAACAAAAAAGATGATTATAATGTTGTTCACACTCACCCAAATTCATATTTAAGTGCTGCCTACTATGTAAGTGCACCAAAAAATTGTGGAAGATTTCAAGTAGAAAGTTTAAATATTGCTAAAAGACATTTTTATCCTGAAGTTCTTAAAAACAACGAATTAAATGCTAATGTTGCAGGATTAGAAGTAAAAGAAGGTGATTTATTAATGTTTCCTGGATACTTACCTCATAAAGTGGCAATGAACGAGTCTGATGAGGATAGAATTGTTATCAGCTTTAATGTGGGTATTAAATAATACTATTCTTTAATACTTTTTTTACGTTTAAAGCTTCCCTTCCCTTTTTTTGGATTAACAATTCTTGGTTTATATTTTTTTGTATACAATTTCTGAATTAATGGATTTTTTTTATTTGATCTTGTATCCATTTTTAATACTTACAATAAAATTATTATCACCAAAAAAATCAAAGAATTTTTTTCTAAGTCTATAGATGTGAGTTTCAACAGTGTGGGTTTCAAGATGGGATTGATAGCCCCATACATTTTTTTGGAGCTCCATAGGACTTACTGGGTTATTTGATTTTAATAAGTAAATTATAGTATTTACCTCTTTTTCAGTTAATTTAAGATTTTTGTTTTCTAAAATTATTTGTCGAGAGTTTAAATTAATTTTATAATTCTTTACTTTTATATGTGACTGATAGTTAAATTTTTTTTTTAAAAACTCTATATTGATTTTTTCAACAATTTTTAAAATATTTGTTGGAAATTGTTCTATTATTAACTGACTAGTAATATTTGAATATTTTTTTTTTGAAATAATTAAAAAATTCTCTAATTCATTTATTGTACTATTCAGAATCTTATCATTTGTAACTTCGATAATATTAAAATTTAACTCCTGTTCAATTTCTTTAAAAATTTTATAAAAAGGAGTAAATTGATAAATAATTAAATTTTGATAACTCATTTATTATTAGAATATGGATATTTACTTAAAAAACAAACAAACACTTCAAATTGATGACTATTATTTTAAATGTTCTATTGGAAAAATGGGGCTAACATTAAAAAAAAAGGAGGGGGATATCAAAACACCAAAAGGAATATTTGGGATTGAAAATTTATATTTCAGAAAAGATCGATTAAAAAAACCTCAAACCAATTTAAAATGTATTGAAATAAAAAAAGATATGGGTTGGTGTGATGACGTAAATTTTGAACGAAAATATAATAAACTAATAAAAGTTAATAAAAACATAAAGCATGAAAAATTAAAAAGAAAAGATCACAAATATGATTTGTTTATACCAATAAAATATAATTTTTTAAAACCCATAAAAGGAATGGGAAGTTGTATATTTATTCACTTAACTAACAACTATAAGCCAACGGCTGGATGTATTGCATTAAAAGAGAAGGATTTTATCATTATGTTAAAATTAATAAACAAAAATTCAAAAATAAAAATATCCTAAATTCTTTGACCAAAAATTCTAGAACCTATTCTTAAATAAGTGGAATTGTTTCTAGCTGCTTTTAAATAATCAGAAGACATTCCCATGCTAAGTTCACTAAAATTAAAAGATAAGTTTAATTCATTCATTTTATTAAAATAATTATTTGGATCAATATTTGCTGGGGGTATGCACATAAGGCCAATCACATCAAGTCCAAGCTCTTTACAAAATAAAATTAAATTTTTTGTTAAAGTTTGGTCAACTCCAGATTTTTGAGTCTCATTTCCAATATTTACTTGGATAAATATCTTAATTTTTTTTTTTATTTTAGATTGTTCATCAAAAATTTTCTTTGCAAGTTTTTCACTATCAACTGAATGAATAAAATCAAATAATCTAACAGCTAACTTAACTTTATTGGTTTGTAATTTTCCAATCATATGAAGCTTTAATTCAGGTTTTTTTATTTTGATTTCAGTCCATTTCTCGATTGCTTCTTGAATTTTATTTTCACCAAAATCTCTGTGACCATACTCTATTAATGGTAAAATACTATCCTTCTTAAAAGTCTTGGACACTGCAATAATATTTGGTAAATTTATATTGTTTAAACCACTTAAATTTAATTTTATTTCGTTTTCTATATTAATTAAATTTTGAACACTAATATGCATTATAATTTTAGGACAAAATATTACTTTATAGATACTTTTGATACAAAAAATATTGATAAAATTGACAGGCGAACTGTGGTGATATTTAGAAATTATCTACTTAAACAAACAGATGAGGTACTGTTATTAAAAATAAAAAAATATTGTAAAAAAAGAAAAATTAAATTTTACCTGTCAAATAATATTAAATTAGCTTTAAGGCTTAATTTGGATGGAGCGTATATTCCCTCATTTAATAAGAATTTTAATCATTTAAATTATTCTCTAAAAACAAAATTTGAAATTGTTGGATCCTCTCATAATATCAAAGAAATAAGAACTAAAGAGACCCAAAAGGTTAAAAAAATATTTATTTCCTCTCTTTTTAAAAGAAATAAAAATTATTTGGGATTAAATAAATTTAAATTATTATGCTCATTAACAAAAAAACAAACTATAGCTTTAGGTGGAATATCCAAAAATAATTTAACAAAACTTAGACTTTTAAAATTTCCTGAATTTGCAGGTATTTCATATTTTAAAGAGTAAAAAAAAAGGCCCCTAAAAAGGGGCCTTCTTTAATAAAAATTAAACTAAATTAGAATGCAAATGAAGCACCAAGTGCCCATCTTTCTCTATCTTCAGTTGCTGTAGTAGTACCATCGATGTCAGTAGCATCAGACATTGCAGCAGTAATAGTCATACCACCTGCAGTGTAAGAAGCTGATATCGATTCGTACTCAGCAGTTAAAGAGTTTGTAGTAATCTCTTCTGAACCGTAAGATACAGATAACTCATCACTAATTGTGTATGACAATTTGTAAGAAGTCATTTCATCATCAGCAGTATCAGTTTGTGCATCATACTCGTAGTCACTGTAAGCAACTGTTACTGGACCATAAGCATAACTTCCTTTTAGCATAGTAGCATCGTTTACATTTCCTACTGAATTGTCTTCACCAGTAGCGTAAGTTACTGATAGACCTTCAACACCTGTGTATGTAGCGTTCCAACCCATTGCAGAGTCAGTACCTTCACCACCTGGTAGGTATGAAGCATTTACAGCTAAACCATCCATAAGTGACGGTAAAGTGTACATCATCATGTTGTTTCCTGATCCAACACCACTTGGCTCTAAACCACCTTCATCATCAAATTGATCCCAGATGTCACCAGCAGCAGTAGCATCTACAGCTGTAGTAGCTGAAGATCCACCTTCACCAGAGAACTTAAGAGTTCCTAAAGAATCAGAGCTGATTGATACTGAGTGAGAATCGAACGGAGTTCCGTCGTTATCAGATTTATTATTACCAGCTGCAGTTGTTGCATCATCATTCTGGTCTAAGATAAATGAAAGAGAAACGTTTAATCCGTTATCTAATTCGCCTGAACCAGTAAATGTTAACTGGTTACCCATTGAGAATGTTTTACCAGTATCACCAGCACCACCGTTAGTGTGCTCAACGTTTAAACTTGCACCACCGGCTACTGTCATTTCTCCAGCAAATGCTGAAGTAGCAACAAGTGAACCTGCTAATGCAGTTAAACCTATTTTTTTAATGTTCATATTAATTACTCCTTTTTATTTATTTGTTATTATTAATAATAAACAAGAGTTACTTATCATTTTTAGAAAAGAGGAATAATTTTATGATCGTATTTAGGTAAATTATTTGATTACTGTTGCATTTATACAACACTAAAATACGTTGATTTATATGTATTTTGTTGAATATTACACTATATAGTTATTAATGATCAATTTAGACGTCTAAACGTCTTAAAATGTGAAAAATTAAACAAGTATGAATATAAAAATTTTATTATCAGTTATTTTAGTTATTTTTTTAACATCTTGTAAAAATGGTAAACTTCCAGGTGGGGATGCAAGGAAATTTCCTGATGACCCAAAACTTAGAGTTAAGAAAAACTTAGAGGAAGGAAGAGGTTTCAGATTAAATGATGCTATTGGAGGTATTAATCGTGGAGGTGCTTTTGAATTTGCTAGTTCAAATGAATTATGGAGAGCTTCTTTGGATGTAATTGATTTCATGCCTTTAATTTCTGCAAATTATAGTGGAGGTATAATCATCACAGACTGGTACTCTGATGCTACAAGCTCAAATGAAAGTTTAAAAATAACAATTAGATTTTTAACTAATGAAATTAGATCTGATGCGATAGACGTTAAAGTGCACAATAAAATTTGTTCTAATGATCTTTCTAAATGTAAAATTATTCAAACTGATGGCGTGCTTGTAACAGAAATTAAAAAGAAAATTTTAAAACGAGCTGCTATTTATGAAAAACAAAAAAAAGATAAAAAGTTTAAACCATATAAAAATGATGGTTTTGGAATCGAATAATAAATTTCAATAATCTACCTGTGGAAAGATATAATTTTAAAATTGTAGAAGAAAAATGGCAAAAATATTGGGAAAAAGAAAAAACTTTTTCCACTAAAGTTGATAAAAGTAAAAAAAAATTTTATTGCCTTGAAATGTTTCCTTATCCATCAGGAAAAATTCATATGGGACATGTTAGAAATTATACAATAGGTGATGTTTTAGCTAGATACAAATCATTACAAGGATATAATGTTTTACATCCCATGGGTTGGGACTCCTTTGGTATGCCTGCAGAAAATGCTGCAAGGCAAAATAATTTAAATCCTAAAGATTGGACAGAGTCAAATGTTTCTAATATGAAATTACAGCTTAAGAGGCTAGGCTTATCCATTGATTGGGATAGAGAAATATCAACATGTTCTGAAGATTATTATAAGCACCAACAAGAATTTTTTTTAGAACTTTATGACAAAGGTTTAGTTTACAGAAAAGAACAAGATGTTAATTGGGACCCCATAGATCAAACAGTTCTTGCAAACGAACAAGTTATCGATGGAAAGGGCTGGAGATCAGGTGCTCCTGTTGTAAAAAAAAAATTAAATCAATGGTTTTTTAATATCACAAAGTTTTCAAACGAATTATTAGAAAGTTTAGATGATCTTGATGAATGGCCTAATAAAGTTAAAATTATGCAAAAGAATTGGATTGGAAAATCTTTTGGTTGTGAAATTAATTTTAAAATAAATTCCTCAAAAGATGTAAAGGAGATTAAATGCTTTACCACAAGACCTGACACTTTGTTTGGTTTATCTTTTCTAGCTCTTTCTATTGACCATCCTTTGTCTGAACTTTACAAAAATGACCAGAAATTTTTAGATTTTAAAGAACGATGTTTACAAAGTGGTACAACTGAGGAATCTATTGCAAATGCTGATAAAATTGGTTTTAAAACTGATCTTGAGGCAATAAATCCTTTAGATGAAAAAATTAGAGTGCCTGTTTACTTTGCTAACTTTGTTCTTATGGATTATGGATTGGGTGCAGTTTTTGGTTGCCCGGCTCATGATCAAAGAGATTTAGATTTTGCAAATAAATATGATTTAAAAGTTAAAACAGTTGTAACTCCTAATTTTGATGATCAAAATTTTTCTGTAAAAGAGGAGGCATACACAGGACCAGGATATATTTTTAACTCTTCATTTCTTAATGGTCTTAAAAGTCCAGACGATTCTATTATTAAAACTATTGAGTATCTTGAGTCTAGAAAATTAGGAGTTAAAAAAATTAACTTTAGATTGAAGGATTGGGGAGTATCTAGACAAAGATATTGGGGTTGTCCAATACCTATAATTTATGATGATGACAATAATCCTCAAAAACTTCCAAAAGAAATGTTGCCTGTGAGACTTCCAAAAATTGAAAAATTAAGCACCACTGGTAATTCTCTTGATCAATTAGAGGAATGGAAAGATATTGTAATAGATGGAAAAAAGTACACAAGAGAGACAGACACTCTTGACACATTTGTAGATTCTTCCTGGTACTATTTAAGATTTTGTTCTCCAAAAAATGATAAATATGGTTTTAATTATGAAGATGTAAATTATTGGATGCCTGTTGATCAGTATATAGGAGGAGTAGAGCATGCAATATTACACTTATTGTATTCAAGATTTTTTATGCAAGCTCTTTCTTATCAAAATGAAAAATTAAATATTACCGAACCGTTTAAAGGTCTTTTTACTCAAGGAATGGTTTGTCATGAAACTTATAAGGATGAAAATAATAACTGGGTAAGCCCAGATCAGATCACTTCAATTAATGGAAAAAAATATTTAAAGGATGATACAAAAAAAGAAATCAAAGTTGGCCCCTCAGAGTCTATGTCAAAATCTAAAAAAAATACAATTGATCCAGAAAATATAATAAATAGTTATGGCGCAGACTCTGCAAGATTATTTATTTTGTCTGATAGTCCACCAGAAAAAGATGTTCAATGGTCTGAAGAAGGAATTTCTGCTTCATATAAATTCATTCAAAAATTATGGAACTTAAACAAAATAATTCTTGAAGAAATAAAAAAAAATCACTCAATGGATGAAGATGATGAAATAGAAATATTCACAAATAAATTCATTAAAAAAATAAGTAATAATTTAGATAATTTTAGTTATAATATAATTGTTGCCAATCTTCACGAAATGCACTCTTATATGATAAAAAATATACAAAGAGGCTACAAACAAAAAACCATCAAAGAAAATTATAGAAAAATTTTAACCACCATAATGCCTATTATTCCTCATTTTTCCTCTGAATGCCTAAAAATAATTGGTCAAGAGAAACATGCATGGCCCGATTATGACCAAAAAATAATTAAGGAAGATAAAATAAATTTTGTAATCCAAATTAATGGAAAAAAAAGAGGTCTTATTTACTTAGATAATAATAAATCAAAAGAAGAAATAATAGAAATTGTTAAAAAAGAAGAAAGTTTAAGCAAATATTTAAAAGATAGTAAAATCGTAAAAATGATTTTTGTGCCAAAAAAATTAATAAATATAATTATTTAAATGATTAAAATTAAAAAATTAATTCCATTTTTTTTAATAGTAATATTTTTGAATAATTGTGGGTACACTCCAAGATATGCTTTGAACAAAAATGTTAATTTTTCAATTAATATAATTGAACTTAAAGGTGATCGTGAATTTAATAATTCTTTAAAATCAAAAATAGCAAGATATGGAAAAAGAGATGATAATAAGAAATTTTATGATTTAAGTTTAACAACAAAATATAATAAGAATGTCAAATCAAGAGATGTGGCTGGATTGGCTCAAGAATATGAGCTAGTAATGACTGTTGATGTAATAGTCAAATCAGAGTTAATAGAGCCAAAAAAAATATTTTTTAAAGAAACATTTAATATGAAAAAATTTGAAGATTCTTTTGAAGAAAAAAATTATGAAAAAATAATGAAAGAAAATTTATCTGATATAATCTTAGATAGGATAATAATGTATTTATTTAAATTATAATGATTTTAAAGTCATATGAGCTTAAAAAATCGACTTTAAATTTAAAAAAATTTTTTCTTTTTTATGGAAAAAATGAAGGTTTAAAAAATGAAGCTTTTAATATTTTAATTAAGGACAGAAATAAAATTTCAAGCTATGAAGAAAAAGAAATCTTAGATAATGAAAATAATTTTATTGAAAATATTTTATCTAAATCTCTTTTTGAGACAGAAAAATTTATTATTATTAAAAGAGCTACCGATAAAATATTAAGAATAATTGAAAACCTAAAAGAAAAAAACCTGGAAGATACTACAATTATTTTAAATTCAGAGAGTTTAGAGAAAAAATCAAAATTAAGATCTTTTTTTGAAAAAAATAAAACATTAGTTTGTGTTCCCTTTTATCCTGAAAATCATCAAACATTATCTAAATTAGCTTATAATTTTTTAAGAAAAAAAAAAATTTCAATCTCATCCTCAAATATAAACTTAATAGTAAACAAATGCAGTGGAGATAGGGAAACACTTATAAATGAGCTTCAGAAAATTGAGCTTTTTAGCAAAAATGGAAAGCAAATTAATAGTGATAATATATCAAAATTAATCAATTTAAGTGAAAACCATAATATATCTGAACTTATTGATAATTGCCTAGCTCAAAATAAGAGGAAAATAATAAGTATCTTAAATGAAAATAATTTTAGTAATGAAGACTGTATTATGATTGTTAGATCTTTTATAATCAAATCAAAAAAATTACTGGCCTTAACAAAAGTATTTGAGACTAACAAAAATATCGATTTGACCATATCATCAGCAAAACCACCAATTTTTTGGAAAGAAAAAGAAATAACAAAACAGCAGATTTCAAAGTGGAGCTCGAAAAACATTAAACAACTAATTTATTCACTGAGTGAGACTGAATTACAAATTAAAAAAAATATGAATAATTCAATTAATTTAATTACAGATTTTATTTTACTTCAGTCTTCTGTGACTACTAATAATTAGATTTAATAATATCTATAATTTTATTCAACTGATTTAGGTCTTTATATTCAAAAGAAATTTTTCCTTTATTTCTTTTGTTGTTTTGTATTTCTACATTTAATCCTATCTTATTTGATACAGAAAGCTCAAGAGCAATAATATTAGTATCTTTTGTAATCTTTGACTTTTGTCTTTTCTTTTTAAACAATTGAACAAAATTTTCTGCTTGTCTTACTGAAAGTTTATTTTCTACAATTTTATTAGCAACAAAACTTGCATTTTCTAGACCTACTAAAATCTTAGCATGTCCTGTCGATAACTTATTTGACTCTATTAATTTTATCACTTCGTCTGGTAAGGTAAGTATTCTTAAAGAATTTGTTATATAACTTCTACTTTTGCCAATAAATTTTGAAACTTTTTCTTGATCATAAGAAAATTCATCAATTAATCTTTTATAACCCTGAGCTTCTTCTAGTGGATTTAAATCATGCCTTTGCACATTTTCGACTATTGCAAATTCTAAAGATTTTAAATCATCTACATCTGTGAATACCACTGGAACAGTGTGTATCCCTGCTCTTTGTGCAGCTAACCATCTTCTCTCACCTGCAATGATTTCAAATTTTGAATTTTCATTATTTGATTTTCTAACTATGATTGGCTGAATTATTCCTCTTTCTTTTATGGAGTTTGTTAAGTCCTCTAAGTTTATCTCGTCAAAATTCTTTCTAGGTTGATATTTGTTGGGCACTAAATCACTTATCGATAGCTGATTTGTTTGAGCCTCCACTTTAGTCTCACCAATTAGCGATGATAAACCTCTTCCAAGACCTTTTTTAATTTTATCCATTAAGCTGCGCTCCCTATTGTTGACTCTTGATTTATAAATTCATCTGTAAAACTAAAATAAGATTTACTGCCAGGACACGATTTGTCATAAATTAAAACTGGCATCCCATGAGAAGGCGCTTCTGATAACCTAACGTTCCTTGGAATTACGGTTGAGTAAACTTTTTCATTAAAATAATCTCTAGCTTCCTTTTCTACTTGAGAAGAAAGTTTATTTCTTTTGTCATACATGGTCAAAAGTATCCCTCTGATTTTCAAATCAGGGTTTAAACTTACTTTTATCCTTTCAATAGTTTTCATTAGTTGGGTTAATCCCTCAAGAGCAAAGAATTCTGTTTGTAAAGGCACCAAAAGTGAGTTTGAGCAAACAAGTGCCATAACTGTTAGAAGACTTAGGGAAGGCGGACAATCAATCAATACATAATCGTATGATCCTCTAGAATTGTTTAAATAAGCGCCTAATTTAGCCTTTAATATGAAGGCTCTATTACTATCATTAGCTGTTTCAACCTCAAGTCCTGATAGATCTACATTAGAAGTTATAATATCTAAATTTTCAAACTGAGTCTTCTTGATTATCTCATTAATCTGTCTAGTTCCATTCAACACTCCATAGATTGTATCACTAGAGTTATCTACATTAGATAATCCAAGACCTGTTGTGGCATTTCCTTGAGGATCTAAATCGATAACTAAAATTTTTTTATTAAGTTGAGTTAATCCAGCTGCTAAATTTATGACGGTTGTTGTTTTTCCAACCCCACCCTTTTGATTTATTACTGAAATAATTTGCATTTAATTTTTCTTATATCTTTTTTTATTTTTCTTCGTAATTTTTTTTATATTTAATAAAAATGAATCCTCATTCGTTAAACTTTTTTTTTCTATGAACTCTAAATCCCAATCATTTTTAGATTGTTCAAATATTTTTTTTCCACTCTTTCCCATAAAAAAAATTAAATTTTTATATTTTGAAAAATTTTCATAAACCAAATCTAAAACTACAGGCATTGGCTTAAAAGCTCTTGACATTATGGTACCTGTTTCCAAATTTTTTATCTCAAAAATATTTTTTTGAATAATTTTTGTATTTAAATTTAGTTTTTCTGAAACTTCCTCTAAAAAACGGCTTTTATGATAGCTTTTTTCATAAAGGTGCACATTCATATTATTTTTCATGTTTTTGAGTATAATTGCTACTACTATTCCTGGCATACCGGCTCCTGAACCTAAATCTATAGTTGTATTGTAATTAAAGTTAACAAAATCAATAATTTGTGCAGAATCTATAATATGGCGGTCAATTATAGCCTTTTTTGATGATGTTTTTTGGCTGATTATGTTAATTTTTTTATTTTTTTCAATAATCATAGATATATAATTTTCAAAGTCCAAGAATGTTTCACGTGAAACATTTAGGTCATTTAGTTTGGAGTATGAATTTAAAATTTCTTGATCCATTAAGCTATATGCTTAATAGACTTTCTTTTAACGTGTGACAACAAAATATATACAGCAGCTGGAGTAATTCCATCAATTCTCAATGCTTGGCCCATTGTTTTTGGTTTTATTTCCTTAAATTTAGTTTTTACCTCATTTGACAACCCTGAAAGATCATCATAATTGATTTCATCTGGTATTATAAGGTTTTCATCTCTTTTAAAGGCTAAAATATCAGCTTTTTGCTTCTTCAAATAACCTCTATAGTGAGCATTAATTTCAACCTGCTCGTCTATTTCTTTGCTAAAAAAAGGTATGTCAGTCCATATTTCTCTAATTTTATTCATATCAACTTCTTTTTGAGTTAATATTTCATTAGAAGATCTTAAAACACCGTCTTTTGCTATTTTTATACCAAATTTATCAGCTTTATTAGGTGATATAGTTGATTGACCCATTTTTACATTAATTTGGTTAATTTTTTCAAATTTATCAAGATAAAGAGCTTTTCTTGCGTCACCGATTAACCCTATCGCTATTCCTTTTGCAGTTAATCTTTGATCTGCATTATCAGATCTCAGACTTAATCTATATTCAGCTCTTGATGTAAACATTCTGTATGGTTCAGCTACACCTTTGGTTACTAAATCATCGATCATTACTCCTATGTATGCATCTGATCTGTCAAGAATGAAAGGCTCTAATTTTTTAATTGATAAAGCAGCATTTATCCCAGCTATAAGACCCTGAGCCGCTGCCTCTTCGTAACCTGTTGTTCCATTAATCTGGCCTGCAAGATAAAGATTACTAATCTTCTTAGTCTCAAGCGTTAAAAACAGTTCTCTTGGATCTATATAGTCATATTCTATGGCATATCCTGGTCTTATAATAGACACATTCTCTAAACCATTGATATTGTTACATATTTCTTGTTGAATTTCTTCTGGAAGGGATGTGGAGATGCCATTTGGGTAAATTGTATGGTCATTAAGCCCTTCAGGCTCTAAAAATATCTGGTGCCGACCCTTATCAGTAAATTTTACTATCTTGTCTTCAATAGATGGGCAGTATCTAGGCCCAACACCTTGTATACTACCAGAGTACATAGCACTCTTAGATAAATTTTTTTCAATAATTTTATGAACCTTATCGTTAGTATAAGTCATACGACATGAAACTTGTTTGTTAATATTTTTTTTAGTTAAGAAAGAAAAAAAATAAGGATCGTCATCTGCAAACTGCTCTTCTAAATTTTCATAATTAATTGTTCTTGAGTCAAGTCTAGGAGGAGTTCCTGTTTTTAATCTTCCTAATTTAAAATTATATTTTTCTAATTGTTGACTTAATCCCGTTGAAGGTTTCTCATCATACCTTCCTGCAGGTGTTCTTTCATCGCCTATATGTATCAAACCATTTAAAAAAGTGCCCGTTGTTAGTATTAGCTTAGAACATAAAACTTTTTTACCTTCTTTAGTTATAAATCCAGTTATTGTATTTTTATCAAAAATAAACTTTATTACAGGATCAGAAAAAATGTTTAAATTACAATAGTTTGCAAGTTTTTCTTGCATATATTTACGATACAATGATCTGTCGGATTGAGTTCTTGGTCCTCTTACTGCTGGGCCTCTACTTCTGTTTAATAATCTAAATTGTATACCTGATTTATCTGCAACTTCGCCCATAACACCGTCAAGAGCATCTATTTCTCTTACCAAATGACCTTTGCCCAAACCCCCTATTGCTGGGTTACAAGACATCTCTCCAATTGTCTCTATCTTATGAGTGAATAGGGCAGTGTTAACTCCTAGTCGTGCAGAAGCTGCGGCTGCCTCACATCCTGCATGGCCGCCACCTATTACTACAAGATCAAATGATAAATCATTTTTCATGAGTTGAATTTATAACTGATTATTATATTTACAAGGTGCGTATAATTTTGCTTAAATAAGCTTTAATTATCAATATTTTTTAGTAAAAAGGGGCTTAAAAATAAGGAAAATAGAGTATTATTTACCTATACAAAAATCGTTGAAAATACTGCCTAATATCTCCTCAACATCGACTTTTCCAACAATCATACCAAGATGTCTAGTAGCTAGTCTTAAATCTTCTGCAGCTTTATCAAAATCTTCAACTTCATTTTTTTTATTAAAATTTTTAAGATAGTCTAAGCATTGTTCAAGATGTTGTCTGTGTCGTTCTCTTGTAATTAAAATATCATCGCTTGTTATAAATTTATTTTTTAAATTATTTTTTATTTTTGAAATTAATTCATCAATATTTAAATTTTCTTTTATTGAAATTAATACATGATCTAATTTTTTTATTTCTGGATCGATATCACCCTCTAAAAGATCAGATTTATTTATTACTAAAATTGCATTTTCATCTAATAAACCCTTCAAAACGTCAGTAAAATCAAGGTTTTTGACATCAACAACTACCAACTTTAAATCAGCTTCTTCCGCTCTATTTAAAGATAATTTAATACCTTTCTTTTCAATTTCGTTTTTAGATTCTCTTATCCCAGCAGTGTCGGAAACAATGACAGGATAACCATCTATATTAAGATGTGTTTCAATTACATCTCTTGTTGTTCCTGCAATCTCTGAAACTATTGCAACATCTCTATTTGATAGATGATTTAAGAGACTAGATTTTCCCGCATTAGTAGGTCCAAGAATTGCAATCTTAAAGCCTTCTCTTATTCTTTCTCCAACATTTTGATCATTTAAAAATTTTTCAATATTTTTTAAAACATCATCAGAACTTTTTTTAATTTCTTTTAAAATATCATTAGGTAAATCTTCATCTGGAAAATCTATTTTAGCTTCAACATGTGATAAAATTTTTAAAAGTTTTTCTCTTAAAAGATTAAATTGATCTGCAGATTTTCCGTTCATAATTTTTATTGCTTGCTGTCTTTGAATTTCTGTTTCAGAAGAAATTAAATCTGCAATGCTCTCTGCTTTAAGTAAATTTATTTTTCCATTTTGAAATGCAAGTTTTGTGAACTCGCCAGGTTCCGCTAAACGACAATTTTCAATATCTGAAATAGAAGTGTGAAGAGCATCAATTACAGCCTTGCTTCCATGTACCTGTATTTCAGCCATATCTTCCCCTGTGTAGCTCTCAGGGCCAGGAAACCATAATATTATACCCTCGTCGATAAGCTCAGAAGTGTTGATTTTATTGATTCTTCTAAGAGTCGCTACCCTTGGTTTGGGAACATTTTTGCCAGTTAATAATTCAATAGCTTTAGAGGTTTCATGTCCTGAAATTCTTATAACAGCAATACCGGATATTCCAGGCCCACTTGATAAAGCATAAATTGTCATTTGAAGATTATAGCTTCAAATTAAGGTGCCTGTAAAACTTTAATTGTAAAAATAAAATATTATGCGGGCTTATTCATCGAGTTAAAAAACTCAGCATTATTTTTTGTGTCTTTTAATTTTGAATTTATAAATTCAATTGCGTCCATAGTTCCCATGGGAGCAATAATTCTTCTAAGAACATTCATTTTTTGTAAATCATTTTTATCAAATAATAATTCTTCTCTTCTCGTTCCAGATTTTGTTATATCAATTGCAGGGTAAATTCGTTTATCAGCTATTTTTCTATCAAGAACAGTTTCGCTATTTCCTGTTCCCTTAAATTCTTCAAAAATAACTTCGTCCATTCTACTACCGGTATCAATTAAAGCAGTTGAGATAATTGTTAAAGATCCACCTTCTTCAATATTTCTTGCTGCACCGAAAAATCTTTTCGGTCTTTGAAGAGCATTAGCATCTACACCACCAGTTAAAACTTTTCCAGAACTTGGGATAACGGCATTATAAGCTCTTCCTAATCTTGTGATCGAATCTAATAATATAACCACATCTTTTTTATGTTCTGTTAATCTTTTAGCTTTCTCAATTACCATCTCGGCAACAGCAACGTGCCGTTGTGCTGGTTCATCAAAAGTTGAGCTAATTACTTCACCCTTTACAGTTCTCTGCATATCAGTAACTTCTTCAGGTCTTTCATCAATTAACAAAACAATCAAATAACTTTCTGGGTAATTTTTAGCTATTGAGTTTGCAATACTTTGTAGAATCATTGTTTTACCTGCTTTAGGAGGTGAAATTATTATTGATCTTTGACCCTTGCCAATTGGGCTTACTAGATCAATTAATCTTGGTGTTAAGTCAGGTTTTTTTTCAATCTTTGTAGTTTCAACTTCCATTACCATTTGTTGATCTGGATAAAGGGGAGTTAAGTTATCAAATGCAATCTTGTGTCTTGCTTTTTCTGGTTCTTCAAAATTAATTTTACTGACTTGAAGTAGTGCAAAATATCTTTCACCTTCTTTAGGTGCTCTAACTGGTCCCTCAACTGTATCTCCTGTTCTTAAACCAAATTTTCTAATTTGACTTGGGCTAACATAAATATCATCTGGTCCTGGTAAATAATTAGACTCCATTGCTCTCAAAAAACCAAAACCATCTTGTAATAATTGCAGAACACCCGCCCCAGTAATTTCTTCTTTTTCTGCAACCTTTTTCAAAATCGCAAAAAGAATTTCTTGTTTTCTTAATGTACTAGCATTCTCAATGCCAAGTTCTTCGGCTTGAGTAATAAGCTGTTCGGATGATTTTAATTTTAACTCTTGAATGTTCATGATTTAAGTTTGTAAGGACTATGGAAACTTGATTAATATATATACTACAATTGTTTTTTCAACCCTAGATTGGCTTAAAAATGACGAGAAAAACTATCAAAATCAGCATTATTGTAGGGACTTCATTGATTATTCTAAAAAATTTTGACGATCTGGTATTAGAATTATCTTTTAAAGATACAAGGCATTTCCCAAGATAATCATTATACGCTGATAACAATATAACTAAAACAATTTTTATTTGCATCCAGAGTTGAGAAAATATCTCTATACCATTTAAGTAGATTAGAACTAAACCAAAGATCCAAGTTAAAATCATCGCTGGACGCATTATGTAATAAAAAAGTCTTTTTTCCATTACTTCAAAAATATCAGTAGCTTCTTTTTTTTCTTTATTCTCAACATGATAAACAAAAATTCTTGGAAGATATAAGAGACCGGCCATCCATGAAACAACAGCTATCAAATGTAAACTCTTAAATAATAAATAACTATTCATAATTTAAACATGGACATTTAGTGAATTGGTTTGGGCATTGTGTTTTGGGAGGAAAAAGCTCTCCATTAAAATAATGGTCTTGTTTTTTAATTATTAAATTCGACATTGCTTTTATATAATTTTCGTTAATACCCAGTGCAGGAACTCTCGTATAATTTTTACATCCATTCTTATCAGCCAACTCTTTATATTCTATATCTAGTTCAACCAAAGTTTCTGAATGTTCAGATACAAATGCTATGGGAACTAACACAATGTGTTTACCTAATTTTGAATTTTCTACAATTATATCCTCTGTTGATGGGCCAATCCATTTCAAAGGACCAACACGACTTTGATAACTTAAAATCCAGTCTAGATCTTTAATATCAAGAGATTTGATAATTTTATTAACTGATTGTTCTACTTGCCATTGATAAGGGTCTCCTTTTTTTATATTTTTTTCTGGCAGACCGTGAGCAGAGAAAATTAATTTAAAATTTTTTAAGTTATTAATTTTTTTTATAATTTCATCTTTATGAGCTAAAATAAAATTCTCATCGGTAGGGTAACAACAAATTATACTTGTTTTAATATCAAAATTATTTTTTTTACAGATATCATTCCACTCTTTTATTGATGAACCTGATGTTGCCGCAGAGTATTGAGGATATAATGGCATTAATATAATTTCACCTGGATTAAAATTTTTTACATTTCTTAAAACTTCCTCTGCTCGAGGGTGCCAACACCTCATCACAATAAAGCATTTATAATCTGAATTTTTATCATCAATATTAAGCTTCAATTCAAGGGCTTTCGATTGCTCTTCTGTTAATTTTAAAATGGGGGATGATCCACCCAGTTCTTGGTATATCTTTTTAGCAGTTGGGGCTCTTCTATTTGAAATTAACTTGGCTAAAGGGTACCTAAAAATAGTAGGCAAATTTAATATTGCTGGATCATTAAATAAATTAAATAAAAATGGTTCCACATTTTCTAGTTTGTCGGGCCCTCCTAAATTAAAAAGAATTACAGCTTTTTTCATTAATAATCTTTTACGGTATTAACTAAATATTCAAACATATTGGGATCCGTTTCAGGTAAAACTCCATGTCCTAAATTAAAAATATATGGGTGATCTTTAAAAATATCTAGATATTTCGTTGCTTCTTTTTTTAATTTTTCTTTATCTGTGAGTAATATTTTGGGATCAAGTCCGCCTTGGATAGGAATTTTTATATCATTTATAATTTTTCTTGGATCAACATTATAATCAATGCTAACTGCATCTGGTTTAACAATTTCACAAAATTCTTTATAATTTTTAATTTCTCTAGGAAAACAAATAACAGGTATGTTTAAAGATTTTACATAATTGACTAGGTTTAGGGTGGGTGAATAAATATAATTAGGCAAGTCTTTTTCTTCTAATAGACCTGCCCAACTATCAAATATTTGTATTACATTTGCTCCATTGTCGATCTGATTTTTTATATGTATTTTTAAAAATTTTTCTAAAATTAAAAGAATTCTATTAATTAAGAAATCATTTTTGAAAAAATCTTTTTTTAAGTTTTTTTTAGGAGATTGTTGATTGATTATATAGACAAGTAAAGTCCATGGAGCACCCACAAAACCTATAATATTTTTGTCTTTTACTATATCATTCATACTTACTTTTTTTATTGCTTTATAAACGGGATAAATTTTTTCGACAAAATCGATTTCATCTAATTTGGACATTTCATCAATATTTACCTTACCAAGTTTAGGACCAAAACCTTTTTCAAATTCAACTTTTTGATTTAAACCATATGGAAGCATCAAGATATCAGAGAAAATTATTGCAGCATCTAAATTAAATCTCTTTAAAGGCTGTAATGTAATTTCCGATGATAGATTTTCATTTAAGCATAAATTTATAAAATTTGAGTTTATTTTTCTTATTTTTCGAAATTCAGGAAGATACCTTCCTGCTTGTCTCATTATCCAAATTGGATTGATTTTTGTTTTTTTGTTTATTATTACTTCATGAAGAGGGGTCATATTAAAATAATATATATAATTATTGTATTAGTATTAAGTGTTGTGGATATTGATGATAAGTATTTTTTAACATTTTATTAACAACTTAATAACAATTATTAATTAATAATATTGTTTAAATTGAAGCTTTACTAACTTTTATTCAATATATTGTATAATTTCATTCATATGTTTGTTAATGTTAACAAAATCCTTATTTTACAGCAATAATTATACAATATTTAAATTGAGTAATTTTATTAAAATAATACAAATTTATTAACAATTTATTCATGAGTAATACATATCAAATATATCTCATATCTGACTCTACAGGAGAGACATTAGACAGAATTTTTTTAGCATTAAAAGCTCAATTTAAAAATATTGAATACAAAGTTCATTCTTATTCTTTTACTAGAACTGAAAATCAAATTCTTAAAATTTTAGATGATGCAAAAAAAAATGAAAATTCAGTAATCCTTTATACAATTGTAGATAACAATTTGGCCAAATATTTGGCAAATAAAAGTGATGAAAAAAAGATACCATGTTTTGGTGTTTTGGGAAATTTGATTTTAAATTTCTCAAAAATACTCAATCAAAAAGCATCTCATGAGCCAAGTGGTCAACACGTACTTAACGATGAATATTACGATAGAATAGAAGCCATCCAATTTACAATAAATCATGACGATGGAAATTTATTAAATGATATAGAAAAATCAGATATTATTTTAGTCGGTGTTAGTAGAACAAGCAAAACCCCAACATCAATTTACCTTGCAAATAAAGGGTTTAAAACTTCAAACATACCTTTGGTCAATGAAAATTCTTTACCCAAAAAATTAAGAGAAAATCCTCAAATTACCTGCGTTGTTGGTCTAAACACAGAACCAGAGCGATTGGTTGATTTAAGAAAAAATAGAATGAATTCTTTAAAAGAAACTGAAAATACAAAATATACAAGTATAGAAAATATTGAAAAAGAAATTATGAATGCAAAAAAAACTTTTCAAAAATATAGATGGCCATCAATAGACGTTACAAGAAAATCAGTTGAGGAAACGGCAGCATCTATAATAAAAATTCATGAAATATATCTAAACAATGTTAAATAGAATTATTCTCGCGTCTAAAAGTAAAATTAGAAAAGAAATATTAGATAAACACAATATCTTTTGTGAAGTAAAACCATCACATATAGACGAAGATATAGTCAAAAAATCACTTATTAGTGAATCAGCTTCACCAGAAATAATTTCAAAGAATTTGGCCGAACTAAAAGCCAACAAAGTGAGTTTAAGCCATCAAGACTTAATGGTTTTAGGAGCTGATAGCGTAATAGATTTAGATGGAGAGTTAATTTCCAAGCCGGACAACAGAGAGGAAGCATTAACAATTTTAAAAAAGCTTAATGGTAAAAAACATAATTTAATTAGTTCTGTGTGTATTTCAAAGAATGGTTCTATGATATGGAACTATACAGATAAAGCTGAACTTACAATGAAAAAATTTTCCGAAGAAAACCTAGAAAATTATCTATCTAAAATATCAGATGAGGTTTTATTTGCTTATAATGTTTATCAAATTGAAGGGGAGGGAAGAAATTTATTTTCCAATATTGTTGGAGACGAAGACTCTATAATGGGTTTGCCAATTTCAAAAATTAAGGAATATTTAAAAAACTATTAATGAAAAAATTTTTAGTAATAGGGAACCCTATCGAACATTCATTATCTCCCGAACTACACAATTATTGGATTCGAAATAAATGTATTGATGCAATTTATGAAAAGCAAAAATTAAATGAGGATCAATTAGAAAAATTAATTTCACAAGTAAAAGATAATAAAATTAATGGGATTAATGTTACTGTTCCTTACAAAAAAACAATTATTCCATACTTGGATGAATTAAGTAGTGAAGCTCAAAGTACTCAGTCAGTAAATACCATTTATCATAAAGATAATAAGGTAATAGGACATAATACAGATATATTTGGATTTACAACAAGCATTGAGAAAACAAAATATAATCTTGAGAATAAAGAAGTCCTAATTTTGGGAGCTGGAGGTGTGGTTCCCTCAATAATTTTTTCTTTAATTAAAATGAAAGTGTCAAAAATAAAAATATCCAACAGAACAAAGGAAAAAGCAGAAAATTTAAAAAAAATTTTTAAAGATATAGAAATAATTAATTGGGGAGAGATTTCAAATTTTGACATGATTATCAATGCAACAAGTTTGGGTTTAAAAAAAGAGGATAATTTGAATCTTGATTTTTCATCAATTTCTGGAAATAAATTTTTTTACGACGTTATTTATAATCCAAGCGAAACTAATTTTTTAAAAATTGGAAGAGAGCTAGGCAACAAAATTTTAAATGGAAAATTAATGTTTATTTATCAAGCTGCTTCAGCTTTTAATATTTGGCACGATCAAAGGCCAGAAGTAAACGAAAATGTTATTAAGCTTTTAGATAGATGATTAAAATTGGAATTTTAGGAGATATAGGTTCTGGCAAGAGTTATGTGGCTAAAAAATTTGGTTATCCAGTTTTTAATGCTGACTATGAAGTTACAAAATTATATCAACAAAATAAAAAAATTTTTAATAAATTAAAAAAAAGTTTACCGAAATATATTTATTCATTTCCGATAGAAAAAAAAGAAATTTCAAGTGCAATTTTGGCTAATAAAAATAATTTAAATAAAATAGTGAAAATAGTTCATTTAGAAGTAAGAAAAAAAATGAATAAATTTTTAAAAAAACATCAAAATAAAGAAATTGTAATTTTAGATGTTCCATTATTACTAGAAAATAAAATTAATAAAAAAGAAGATATACTAGTTTTTATACAATCAAAAAAATCAGATATTTTAAAAAGATTAAAAAAAAGAAAAAATTTTAATCAAAAACTGTTAAAAAAATTTAAAAATATTCAATATCCAATAAAGTATAAAAAGAAAAAGTCTAATTTTATTATTAAAAATGATTTTACAAATAAAACAGTTAATGATTGTATAAAAGATATTCTTATGGAGATTGCATAAATGAAGGAAGTGGTTTTAGATACAGAAACAACTGGCATATCAGTAAAGGATGGACATAGACTTGTTGAAATTGGTTGTATAGAACTTGAAAATTTGATCCCAACAAAAAATAAATTCCATTGTTATTTGAACCCAGAAAGAAAAGTATCAGAGAAAGCTTTACAAGTTCATGGTTATACAGATGAATTTTTAGCTTCACAAAAAAAATTTTTAGAGGTTGTGGAGCAATTTTTAGAATTTATTAAAGGTAAAAGGCTTATAATTCATAATGCAGAGTTCGATTTGAGCCACTTAAATAATGAATTGGCTATTTTAGGAAAAAAAAGAATAAACAACGAAATTGTTGATACTCTAATTTTGGCGAGAGATAAATTTCCTGGATCACCTGTTAGTTTGGATGCCTTGTGTAAAAGGTATAGAGTTGATAATTCAAGAAGAACCCAACATACAGCATTAATTGACTGTGATTTATTAGCTAAAGTTTATATTAATTTAATAGACCAAAAAGAACCAACTTTAGATTTTCTAAACCAAGATCAACAGGTTATTAGTCAAAATGATAATAATCCACCTTATTATAAAAAAGTTATTGTTCCTACTTCTGATGAAGTAAAAAAACACAAAGAATATTTAAAAGATAATCTTAAAAAGAATTTTTTTTAATTTGACCTTTGGTTGTAAAGACCTTCAAAATCAATTTTTTTTTCAAATTTAACTCCTGGATATCCAGAATTATATAATAAATCTAAAAGAGATTTTTCTAATTCAGGATAAATTTCAATTTGAACATCACATAATATTATTTTTTCAAGATCTTTTTTTTCTTTTACGTTTTCACCAACTTTTATGACAGTTGAATAGTTTATTTCAAAATAAGATTTTTTTTGGTTTTCTTGTTTATCTTCAAATTTCATTATTGTGTTTATTTCTATCATTTTATTCTTTAATGCTTTTGAATTAATATCAATATTAAGTTGATATTTCGAAATATAATCTCTCACAAAGAGATAAGTCTCTAAATCAGGAGTTTCGCTAGACATATCTTTTATATATTTGCCTAAGATTTTATAGTTTTCTGTCATTGTTATTTTCTTCTATATCTTCAAACTCACCATCTATAAAATCATTTTTTTTTGTTTTTTGAGTTTTTAAATTATTAGTAAATTTTTTAAAGATTAATTTTCTTGTTAAGGGAAATATTATTAAAAATCCCAAAATATCTGTGGCAAATCCGGGAATAATCAATAGTAATGCTGCAATTGCAATAGCTGCACCTGAAATTATTTCATAAGCTGGAGTTTCTTTTTTACTTAATTGAATGAAACCAGACTTCAGAGTATTTAATCCTTCGTATTTAGCGTAGTAAATCCCAATAATTGCTGTTGTAAATATTAATAAAATTGTTGTTAAGGCTCCAATTTGAGATCCGATTTTGATAAAAAGATATATCTCAATCGCTGGAATAAGAATTAATGCTAGTAAAATTGAGTTCATTTGTCCTTAATCTAAATTGCTAGTTGAAATTAATCAACATAGTAATTACTATAATCTCATGAGTTATAGTTTTGAATATATAGACATAATACTTCTAGCAATGATCGCCGGATTTATTTTTTTAAGATTAAGAGGCATACTTGGCAAGAGATCAGGGTATGATGGCAAACAATCAACACAATTTGATAAAATTGTAAAGGAAGCGATTGTAAAAAAAACTATAAGAAAAGATGAAGTTTTTGACGAAAAAGCTCAAAAAGAATTTTTAAATGGTGCAAAAATTGCATATGAAACAATAATTACAGATTTTAGTGATAATGATAATAAGTTAACGACCAGCAAGCCTTTATTAAATAAAGATATTTACAATCAGTTCAACGAGGCTCTGAAAGAAAGAAATGAAAGAGGACATTATGCAGAAATAACTTTTATCGGAATAAATTCTGCAGTTATAAAAGAACATAAAAAATTAGATAAAATTTTAAACGTAACCGTAGATTTTATAGCTGAAGTTATTACTTGTATTAAAGATAAAGATAAAAAAATTATATCTGGTGATCCAGAAAAAATAAAAAAAATCTATGACACTTGGGTATTTTCAAGAGACACAACTTCAGCTAATCCAAATTGGCAACTTGTTAATACTTTAACTTAATTGACAGATAATATTTCAAAAAAAGACAAAAGAGATTGGGAAAATTTTCTTTCTAATAATGAAAAATTGCCAAATAAAGACATTAAAATTCATAAAAAAATAAATATTAAAATAAGATCAATAGACTTACATGGGTATACTCTTGAGGAGGCCAATAAAACTATTGAAAGCTTTATAATCAAATCTTATCAAGAAAATATAAATAAATTAATAGTTGTTACTGGCAAAGGAATACATTCTCAAAATGAAAAAGATCCCTATGTATCAAAAGATTTAAGTATTTTAAAATATTCAGTTCCTGAATTTATTTCAAATAATAAAAATTTAATGAAATTTATTTATGAAATGAAAGATGCAAAAATCGAGGATGGTGGTTCAGGGGCTTTTTATATTTTTTTGAAAAAAAATACCAAAGTCTAAAATTAAAGATTGTATGCAATAGTTATGTTTTTTATAATATTTATTTATATTATTATTAAATAATGAATTATTGTATCATAAAATGATTATCTGGCTTGCATCATATCCAAAAAGTGGAAACACATTAATGAGAAGCTTCTTATCCTCATATTTTTTTTCTAAAGATGGTATTTTTAATTTTGAGCTATTAAAAAATATCAAACAATATCCAAATGGTGATTTATTCGCGCAATTAGGAGTAAACATAGCTGACCCACATGAAATTGCCAAAAATCATATCCGAGTTCAAGAATTTATTAATAAAGATAAAAAATCATTCAAATTTTTAAAAACACATTCTGGCTTTTTAAAAATGGATGGTTTTAGTTTTACTGATTTAGCCAATACGCTTGGAGTTATTCATATTGTTAGAGACCCTAGAGATGTTGTCGTTTCTTTTGCGCATCACAACAATCAATCAATCGAAAAAACTGCTGAAATGATTAATAAAGATTTTGTTTTGAATGATGCCGATTTAAAAGATAAAATACCAAAATATATGGGCTCATGGTCGTTAAATTATAATTCATGGAAAACTTTTGACAAAACAGGAAAATATCTACTAATAAAGTTTGAGGACTTGATTAAAGATAGAGAAAAAAATTTTAAAAAAATATTAAATTTTATAAAAGTACTTACAAAATCTAATTTTGAAATAAATGATAAAAAAATTGATATCATTTTACAAGAAATTGAGTTTGAAAAATTAAAAAAATTAGAGGAAAAAGAAGGGTTTAATGAAGCTAGGATTGATGATAAAGGAAATAAAATAAGGTTCTTTAGAGAAGGAAAAAGTAATAGCTGGAAAAAAACATTAGATCCAATTATTAAAACTTCGATCGAAGCTGTTTGTCAAAAAGAAATGAAAGAGCTGGGTTATCTATAAAATTTAAAGTATAAATTTTGAAAGATCTGTATCTTTAATTAGATTATCTAAATTTTTATCAATATATTCTTTGTTGATAATTATCTTTTCACCAGAGCGATCGGTTGCAGTAAAGCTAATTTCCTTTTATATTTTTTTAAAGAATAAAAAATAATTATTTGGATAGCTTCATACCCTAAGAGCAGGTATAGTTTAATGAAGAATTAGTAGATTTAAGTTATTTATAATTTTTTAAATTCAAAATGAAAAATTTAGAAGATAAAAAAAAAATTAATTTGCATAAAGTTACAGAGCTTAAAAATACTGGAAATTTTTTAGAGGCAATTAAGATTTTAAAAAGAGTTCTGGTTGAAGATCCTAATTTTACACCAGGTTTAAATGATATTGCAAATTGCTATTTTCAGCTCAATGAGCTTAATCATGCTGAAAAATATTATTTACTCAGTCTTAAAAATGAACCTCTTAATATACAGATACTTAATAATTTATCTTTACTATACCTAAGAAGCAAATACCTAGATAAAGCATTACCAATTCTTAAGAAATCTTTGGATATTAAAATTGATCAGTTAAATATAGTTGAAAAAATTGGGTACTGTTTAATTGAATTAAATCTTTATTCAGAAGCAAATATTTTTTGTAAAAAGTTTTTAGAAAAATATCCTAAAAATAATTTTTTAATTTCCTATTATGAAAAAAGTTTGTTTAAACTTGGAAAAAACGTAGAGGGATTAAAATTTTTGCAAAAAAATACTGGATTTATACAATTTGATGATGATGTAATTAAAATAGTTTAAGTATGAAAAGAATTAATTTTACAACAAATGAAAATCCTCATTTTATTGGTGCATGGAATATTTTAGATAATAATCTTTGTAAAAATATTATAGATTTTTTTGAAAACAATCCTGAACTCCATAAAAGAGGTAGAACAGGCTCTGGAATTAATGAAGAAATAAAAAAAACAACCGATATTACAATTTATCCTAAAAGCTTAAAAAATAAGAATTATGAAGTATTTAATAATTATTTTAAACGTTTAAATGAATGTTTTCTAGATTATAGAGAGCAGTTTCCTTATTTAAAATCATTTATTAAAAAAATTAATATAGGACCTTTTAATATTCAAAAATATAACTCGGGAGATCACTTTTCTAGGGTTCACTCTGAACGAACAGATGTAACAACATTACATAGATTATTTGCATGGATGACTTATTTAAATGATGTTGATCAAAAAGATGGAGGAACTACTGATTTTGATTATTATAAAATTAAAATTAATCCAGAATGTGGAAAAACGTTGATATGGCCTGCAGAGTGGACTCATGCTCACGCAGGTTCTATTTTAAAGCGTGGAAAGAAGTATATAATTACAGGATGGATAGATTTTAAAGTATAAATTTTGAAAGATCTGTATCTTTAACCAAATTATCTAAATTTTTATCAATATATTCTTTGTTGATAATTATCTTTTCACCAGAGCGATCGGTTGCAGTAAAGCTAATTTCATCTAAAATCTTTTCAATTATTGTATGAAGTCTTCTAGCTCCAATATTTTCAACAGTAGCATTTACCTCAGAAGCAATATTTGCAATTGTATCGATGCCATCATCTGAAAACTCAAGATCAACATTTTCAGTTTTTAATAAAGCCACATATTGCTTAATTAAACTGAAATCTGGCTCTCTTAAAATTCGTTTAAAATCATCGCTAGTTAATGCTTCTAGCTCTACTCTTATTGGAAGACGCCCTTGAAGTTCAGGCAAAAGATCAGACGGTTTTGCAAGCTGAAATGCTCCTGATGCAATAAATAAAATATGATCTGTTTTGATTGGACCGTGTTTAGTGTTAACTGTTGTTCCTTCAATTAATGGTAACAGATCTCTTTGAACACCTTCACGAGAAACATCTCCACCAACCCTATCAGTTCTTGCAGAAATTTTATCAATTTCATCTAGAAAAACTATTCCATTGTTCTCTGTTGATAACTTTGCTGCTTTAATAATTTTATCTTGTTCAATTAATTTATCTGCTTCATCATTAATTAAAATTTCATGAGATTCTTTAACTGTCATCTTCTTCTTTTTTTCTTTATTTCCCATTGATTTACCAATCATTTCACCAATGTTAATCATACCAACGTTAGCTCCAGGCATTCCAGGAATTTCAAAAGAAGTGTTATTTGATCCAGTATCGCTTACTGCAATTTCAATTTCATTATCATCTAGATCTCCATCTCTAAGTCTTTTTCTAAAACTTTCTCTTGTTGCTAAACTTGCTTTTTTACCAACTAAGGCATCTAAAACTTTTTCTTCAGCAGATTTTTGTGCTTGAGGATGAACTTCTTTTCTCATTTTTACTTTTTCCATGCCAATTGCAATTTCAATCAAATCTCTTACTATTTGTTCAACATCTCTTCCAACATATCCAACTTCAGTAAATCTTGTTGCCTCAACTTTAACAAATGGTGCCTCTGCTAGTTTTGATAATCTTCTAGAAATTTCTGTTTTACCAACACCAGTTGGTCCAATCATTAAAATATTTTTTGGTAAAACTTCATTTTTCATTTCGCCCTTGAGAGCCTGCCTTCGCCATCTATTTCTTAATGCTACTGCTACAGCTTTTTTAGCTTTGTTTTGGCCAACTACAAATCTATCTAGTTCAGAAACAATTTCTCTTGGAGATAATGAACTGACCAATGAGCTTTCCTCTTTTGCACTTTTATCTTTAGGAACTAAAGGAGTTACGTTTGAATTTTCCATTAAATTTTTAAAACCTTAATATTATCATTTGTAAAAACACAAATTTCAGAAGCAACCTTAATAGCTTTTTTTGCAATTTCTTCTGCACTTTTATCTGTTTCCATTAAAACTTTTCCAGCAGCTAATGCATAATTACCACCTGATCCAATTCCAATTACATCTCCTTCTGGTTCTAAAACATCACCAGTTCCGGATATAATATAGCTATTATCTTTGTCCCCAATAGCCATCAATGCCTCTAATCTTCTAAGGTATTTATCTGTTCTCCAGTCTTTTGCTAATTCAACAGCTGCTCTTGAGAGATTACCTGCATGTTTTTCAATTTTAGCTTCTAATCTTTCAAATAAAGTAAGCGCATCTGCAGTTGATCCTGCGAAACCAGCTACTACATCTCTTTTTTCAATTTTTCTAATCTTTGAAGCAGTACTTTTGACAACAGTATTTCCCATACTTACCTGTCCATCACCAGCTACTACCACTTCATTATTTTTTCTTACCAGTACAATTGTAGTCATGATTGATAAATGGTAACTAATTTTTATACTTCAAGAGTTAATTGCTGATATTGATATAGTGAGATTATGCATGTATACCTCTAAAAATATATGTCTAGAAAAGGAAAAGTATCCAGAAAAACTAAAGAAACTAGTATTAGTGTTGAAGTGAATATTGATGGTAAGGGTAAATACCAAATTGATACTGGTATAGGCTTTTTAGATCACATGCTTGAGCAATTATCCAAGCACTCTCTTATAGATTTAAAAGTAAAAGCTAAAGGAGATACTCACATTGATCTTCATCACACAACAGAAGATACAGGGATAGCAATTGGTGAAGCTTTAAAAAAAGCTGCTAAAAAATTTGTTGGTATTAAAAGATATGCACATAGAGTTATCCCAATGGATGAAACGTTAACTAGAGTTGCAATAGATGTCTCAAACAGACCTTATTTAATCTGGAAAGTAAAATTAAAAGTTGAAAAACTTGGTGAGATGGACACAGAACTATTTAAAGAGTGGTTCCAGGCATTTTCACAATCAGCTGGTATTACGATGCATGTTGAAAATATTTATGGAGACAACAGTCACCACATAATCGAGTCTTGCTATAAAGCATTAGCAAGATCATTGCGAGAAGCATTGGAGATGGACCCTAGAAGTAAGAAAAGTATTCCATCTACTAAAGGCTCATTATAAGTTTAATGAATGTCACAATCGTTGATTATAACTCTGGCAATATAAGCTCAGTAATAAACTCCTTTAAGGAAGTTGCCAAAGATTCAGTAAATATTGAAGTTACTTCAGATTTTAATAAGATTAAATCAAGTGACAAGATAGTATTACCTGGTCAAGGATCGTTTAAGAGCTGCATTGACGCCCTAAACAGCATTAATGGCTTGGTTGATACTTTAAGTGAATTTGCGATAAATAACAAAAAACCTCTTCTTGGAATTTGTGTTGGGTTACAAATGTTTGCAGATATAGGCTATGAAGAAACTGAGACCAAAGGCCTTGGCTGGATAACAGGAAAGGTATCAAAAATTAATAATCAAAATGGAAGATATAAACTACCTCATATAGGCTGGAACCAAATTAATATATTAAAAGATAGTAAGATTTTTAAAGATATAGACAATAATTCTCATATGTATTTTGTCCATAGTTATGAATTTATACCTGAAGATAAAAAAGTAATTTCGGCAACAACAAATTATTCATCAAATATTGTATGTTCTGTTGAAAAAGAAAATATTTTTGGAACCCAGTTTCATCCAGAAAAAAGTGATAAAATTGGATTACAAATAATTCAAAACTTTATAAATTTATAAAATGAAAATATTTCCTGCAATTGACATTAAAGATAAAAAATGTGTGAGGTTAGTTAAAGGAGAATTTGACAACAAAACTGAATACGAAATGTCTCCTATTGAACAAGCTAGCAAATATAATGACCATGGTTTTAAACACTTACACATAGTTGATTTAGATGGGGCTTTAACTGGAGAAACAGTTAATCTTGATATTATCCAAGAAATAGTTAGCAAATTTGATCTTCAAATTGAAATTGGTGGAGGAGTAAGAAACTTTGAAAGCATTCAGAAATATACTGATGTTGGCGTTGAAAAAGTTATTTTAGGAAGTGCTGCCATAAAAGATAAGATCTTTCTAAAAGAAGCTTGTGAAAAATTCTCAAATAAAATTGCTTTGGGGCTTGATGCAAAAGATGGATATTTGTCTGTCTCAGGTTGGAAAGAAAATTCAAACCAATTAACTTTAGATTATTTGAAAGAGGTTAATGAATATGGTGCTAGCAGATTAATATATACTGATATTAATAGAGATGGGATGAAGCAAAGTCCTAATTTTGAAGAAACAACTAGAGTTGCGAACATATCGAATTGCCCGGTAATTATATCTGGAGGAGTTTCGTCTGTTGATGATATTAAAAAAGCTAAAGAATTAAATAATAAGAATATTGAAGGTATTATAGTTGGTAAAGCTATATACGATGGTGATATTAAATTAGAGGAATTAGTAAAGGAATTAGATGCTTAAAAACAGAATAATACCTTGTTTAGATGTTAAAAATGGGCGTGTAGTTAAGGGTATTAATTTTGTTGATTTAAAAGATGCTGGAGATCCAGTTGAGCAAGCTAAAATTTATTCTGATGGTGGGGCAGATGAAATTTGTTTTCTAGATATTACTGCTTCCAATGAAAATAGAAACATTATTTATGAAGTAGTAGAAAGAACTTCTAAGAAATGCTTTGTCCCTTTAACTGTTGGAGGAGGAGTTAGAAGCGTTGATGATATTAATAAATTATTAAACTGTGGCGCAGATAAAGTATCAATTAATACTGCCGCAGTTCAAAATTCAGAGGTAGTAGTAGAAAGTTCTAAAAAATTTGGCTCACAATGTATTGTTGTTGCGATAGATGCTAAAAAAAATTCTGATAACTGGGAAATTTTTACTCATGGCGGAAGAAATAATACAGGAATTGATGCAATAGAATTTGCAGAAAAAATGGAAAATAGCGGTGCAGGAGAGTTATTAGTAACATCAATGGATAGAGATGGTACCCAAGTTGGTTATGATATTGAATTAATTTCTAAGATATCTTCTAAAGTAAATATTCCTGTTATTGCTTCTGGTGGAGTTGGTAATCTTGATCATTTAGTTGATGGAATTAAATTAGGAAATGCAAGCGCAGTTTTAGCAGCATCTATATTTCACTATGGAAAACATTCGGTAAAAGAGGCCAAGGAATATTTGGACTCAAAAGGAATACCTGTTAGAATTTAGAATGCTTAGTACATTAGAAAATTTAATAAAGCTTGCTCGAGAAAGAAAGACATCACCTGTAGAAGGGTCTTACACAAATAAGTTGCTTACAGATAAATCTTTAAGCAAAGCAAAAGTTTTAGAAGAAGTTGATGAATTAATTGAAGCAATTGAAGAAGATACAAATAAAATACACGAAGCTGCAGATGTTTTTTATCATTTATTGATGTACCTAGAAGCCAATGATGTAAAAATCGAAGAAGTTATGAAGGAATTAGAAAAAAGAAAAAAATGAGTTATGATGATAGTAATATCTTTGCAAAAATATTAAGAGGCGAAATACCTTGTAATAAAATTTACGAAGATGAATTCATTTTATCATTTCATGATATTAATCCTAAAAAAAAAATTCATGCTTTGGTAATCCCAAAAGGAAAATACGTTGATCTGGATGATTTTAGTTTAAATGCTGCTCCTGAGGAGATGGTTGGGTTGATTAAAGGTTTAAATATAGTTGCAAAAAAGTTAGGTATTTCAACAGAAGAAGGTAAGGGCTATAGAGTATTGGCCAATATAAGTGATCATGGTGGTCAAGAGGTTCCACACTTACACTTTCATTTGTTTGGAGGTGAAAAAGTTGGAAAAATGGTTGAGTGACACAAGAGGTTCAAAGAAATTATTTAGAAATAAAATCAATTCAAGATCTAAATAAGGTAATCAAACCTAATGAAGATTGTTCTTTAGATTTATTAGAACCAATAAATTTTCAACTAAATAAATTTTTTTATAAAAACATTGGAAAAAAATATAAATGGATTGATCGTTTAATTTGGACAGAAGCTCAATGGATAAATTATGTCTCTAATAAAAATGTCAAAACGTACATATTTAAATTTAAAAACGATTTAGCTGGTTTTTTTGAATTGATATCTCATGGTGAAATAAAAGAAGTTGAGATTGCTTATTTTGGATTGTTAGAAGAATTTCAAAATAAAAGGCTAGGATCATATTTATTATATCAAGCAATTCAAAAATCTTTTAATGGAGGTATCAATAGAGTTTGGGTTCATACATGTTCCCTAGATCACAAAAATGCTTTAAATAACTATATTGCCAGAGGTATGAAAATATTTAAAACTGAAATTATAAAAATTTAGTTTTGTGAAGGTAATTCAAATAAATCTTTATTAACTTTTTGATTCTTCTTAATTGAAGAAATATAAGTAACATTTATATTTTGATAGATATCTTTTGTTTGCCATCCAACTAAATCAAAATTCTCATTATCAAAAAATATATTTATTTCACTTTCTTTTTCTATGATTTCAAAATTTATAAATGTTTTACCCAATGTATGTTCTTTTAAATTTTCTATTTTTTGTATTAAAAAATTTTTATCTAATATCAAGTTAAGTGGTGTTTGATTTAAGGGGTATCTATAAAAGCTAGAAATAGTTTTAATTACTAGTGATTTGCCATTAGAAACTAAAATTTTATTATTTTTTTGATATTCGCAAAATATTTTTTTAGGATATTGAATCGTACAATTTCCAATTTCTACTTTTCCATTAATATTTTGTTCAAAATCAAAATTTAAGTTTTCAGTATTTTGCAAATTTTCTAATATTTTATCCTTATTACTTGCTTGAACACCAGATATCAAAATCAAAAAAAAACAAAACAAAAAGTGTTTAAACATTAAAGCACATCTCTTTTACCAACATGATTTGCTTTACTTACAATACCATCAGACTCCATCATATCTATAATTCTTGCTGCACGATTGTAACCAATCTGAAGTTTTCTTTGTAAAAATGATGTTGAAGCTTTTCCTTCTGATCTAATAATATCTAATGCTTGTGCATATAACTCATCTTTATCACCTTGAATTTGACTGTCGCCAAATTCTTTTTCATCTGCAAAGTTTAATATTTCATCAATATAATCTGGTTCAGCTTGGGCTCTTAAAAAATTATTAATCTTTTCAATCTCATTATCTGAAACAAAGGGTGCATGAATTCTTACTATTCTATTAGCAGAGGACATATAAAGCATATCTCCTTTACCTAATAGTTGTTCAGCACCTTGTTCTCCAAGAATGGTTCTACTGTCTATTTTTGATGTAACTTGAAAAGATATTCTAGTTGGAAAATTAGCTTTAATAGTACCAGTAATCACATCAACACTTGGTCTTTGAGTGGCCATTATAATATGAATACCAGCAGCACGAGCCATCTGGGATAATTTTTGAATATAATTTTCAATTTCTTTACCTGCAACTAACATTAAATCTGACATCTCATCAACGACAACAACAATGTAGGGCATTGGCAGCTTATGTTTAGCGTTATACCCATCAATATTTCTCACACCCTCTTTAGTCATTAATCTATATCTGCTCTCCATTTCTTTAACGACCCAACCAAGAACAGAGGCTGCTTTTTTGGCTTCTGTAATCACTGGACAAAGTAGATGTGGAATTCCTTCATATGTAGATAGCTCTAGCATTTTTGGATCAATTAAAATAAATTTACACTTATCTGGTGTGTGTCGATAAAGTAGAGATAATATAATAGTATTAATACAAACAGATTTTCCAGACCCAGTAGTTCCAGCAATAAGAAGATGGGGCATGGAAGCTAAATCACCTACAACTGGTTTTCCAGAAATATTTTTACCTAGTGCTATTGGTAATTTAATTTCTTTTTTCTTAAAATCAACGTTACCTAAAATTTCACTTAAATACACATTTTCTCTTATGTTATTTGGAAGTTCTATACCAACAGTATTACTTCCAGGTATTGTGGCTATCCTAGCAAACTCCGAACTTGTATTTCTTGCTATGTCATCTGATAGATTTATAATCTTAGAAACTTTTACTCCAGCTGCAGGCTCGAATTCATTAAGAGTAACCACAGGGCCATGGCTAACTTTTTTAATATTTCCACTAACGCCAAAGTCCATTAGTATTTTTTCTAAAAATGTTGGGTCATGAGTTTCATTTTTTTCGAAACTTTCCCTCTCTTTTTTTGTTGGAATCTTTAACAAATCAAGACTTGGTAATTTAAATTTTATTTTTACTTCAGATTTATTTTCACTTTTTATAAAAGGTAAATCTTCTTGAATAAGATTTTTAATTTCATCTTGAGGAATGTACTCATTAATTATTTCACTCTTATCCGTATAATTTCTATTATTTTTTTTCTTTAAAAGGTTAAAAGTTTTGTTTATAAATTCATAAAACTTTTTTGGATTAAAATTGATACTAATGAGAAAAAAAATTAAAGTAATTAAAATTAGAACATAAAAAAAAATTTTTTCATTAATTGACACTAAAGATCCAAGAAATGATTGATTGAGATATTCTCCAACAAAACCACTATTACCATTTATGTATAGAGAATATGCATCAGAATAATAATAACTTAAAAAAAACGTTCCAAATATTAAGTATAAAATTGCAAAAAAATGATTTTCAATTAATAAAAAAAAATCTTTTAATCTTATAATATTAATTCCAGTGATTATTAATGTGAATGGAATTAAGTAAGCCATCAATCCAACCGATTGAAAAAATAAGTCAGATGTAAAGCTACCCTTGAAACCCATCAAGTTTTCAATATTTGTAGTTTCAGGAAAAATGAAATTAGGATCTTTCGGCGAGTATGTTAATAGTGCCAAAAATAACATTGCACCCACCAAAAAAATTAAAATCCCAAATATTTCCGCCAATCTTTTAATGGCAAAATTAAGCAATAAATTAGCAGTTTTTTTAATATTCATATAAATGAATCAATTTAATCACTTTGTATCATCTAATTTTTATTGTTAAAATTAAAAATATTATGACAGTTTGTATACTTGGTAATGGATTAACTGCTTTAACTTTAGCTAAAGCTTTAGTTAATTATAAAATTGATGTTGATGTGCTTTCTAATAAAAAGAATTATAAAATTAATACTTTAAGAACTATTGGTATTACAAAAAATAATTTTGATTTTTTTAACAAAAATATAACTAATATTGAAAAAATTGTTTGGAAGCTAAAAAGAATTGAAATTTTTTCTGAAAATTTAAAAAAGGAAAAACTAATAAATTTTAAATCAAATAATGATCAACTTTTTTCAATTTTTAAAAATCATAAATTATATAAACAATTAGAAAAAGATTTATCAAAAAATAAATTTTTTAAGTCAAAATTTTATAAAGAAAAAAATTTTTTTACATTAGGCAAATATGATCTTATAATTAATTGTGATTCATTTAATTTTATTACTAATCAATACTTTAGTAATAAAATTGTTAAAAAATACAATAGTAACGCATACGTCACTATAATTAAACATGACAAAATTTTAAACGATACTGCTGTTCAAATTTTTACAAAAAAAGGACCTCTAGCTTTTTTACCTATATCTAACACAGAAACATCAGTTGTTTATTCTGTTTATAATGTGAATAATTATAAAAATGAAAATATTGAACAAATATTAAAAGATAAAAATTTTAAGTATAAAATTAGAAAAATAGAAAAAATTGATAGTTTTGAGTTAAAGTCATTAAATTTAAGGAGATACTATCATAAAAATATATTAGCATTTGGAGATTTACTACACAAAATTCACCCTTTAGCAGGTCAAGGTTTTAATATGACTATAAGAGATATCCAGGTTCTTTTAAAAATTATTAAAAAAAAAATAGATCTCGGTTTACCATTAGATACTTCTGTTAATTCAGAATTTCAAAAACAAATAAGACATAAAAATTTAATTTTTTCTCAAGGTGTGGATTTAATTCATGAATTTTTTAGCATTGAAAGAATAATGAAAAATAGTTTTTTAAGTAAGTCATTAAAGACTGTTAGTAATTATCCAGCAATCAATAAAATATTTACTAAAATTGCTGATAGGGGTGTTTTATTTTAATTTACTGAAGAGTGGTATTATTGAACACATCGTACGTATAAGTGCTTAAAATTTCAGCTATTTTATTTTTTCTTATATTAAGATTTTCTGCTTCTAATAACATTTGTTTTTCTTCAAGAGAAAATGGAGAAGCCATAGCTAAAGCATTAATTATTTCATCTAAACTCTGTTTCTCAAGTTCTTTCCAATTTATTATAAATCCTCTTTTTTCAAATAAAGATTTTAGATCTTTAAAAATTAATTCTAGATCAGAAAATTTAATTTGTTCTTTTTTATCTACAAGATCTCCATTAAAATCATTAAAATCAACCTCATATTGTCTATAATTTTTATTAGATTTAATTTCTTTAATTACATTAAATCTAATTAAACCTTTCAACTCAATCATGTACCTTCCATCCTCGGTCTCTTTAAAACTTGTTATTTTTCCTAGACAACCAATTTTATGTAAAATAGGAGGCGTATACTTATCCTTTATTTTTTTGGGCTAAATCATACCAATAAATTTATCTGACTTCATACTGTCATTAATCATATCGATATATCTTGGTTCAAAAATATTTAATGGGACTGTCGTTTTTGGAAAAATAATAAAATTACTTAACGGAAAAACTGGAATTATTTTGGGAAGATTTTTCATATTTTTTTACAAAACTAATATTATTAATCTATAATATTTATACAATGATATTTTGGATTGCATCGTACCCTAAAAGTGGAAATACATGGCTAAGAGCATTATTAAGTTCTTATTATTATACTGAAGATGGAAAATATCATCAAAGTATTATAAAAAAAATTGGTCAATTTCCTGAAAAAAGACACTTTGAAAGTTTTGAATATGATAAAAATATTGTAACTGATACATCAAAATATTGGCTTAAAGCTCAAGAAAAAATTAATTTAGATAATACACTAAGATTTTTTAAAACTCATAATTCTTTTGGAGCACTTAACAATCATCATTTTACAGATCAAAAAAATTCAATAGGGGGAATTTATATTGTTAGAGATCCACGAAATGTAATTACGTCTCTAAAAAATCACTATGAACTAAATGATGATGAGGCACTAGTATGGATGATGAATGAAAAAAATTATATTTACGATGTTAGTAATTTTGAAGAGGATGGATATAGTGATTTTCAATTTATAAGTTCATGGAACATGAATTATAAATCATGGAAAGTACAAAGCAAAATACCTATAAAAATAATTAAATATGAAGATTTGCTCAATGAAACATTTGTAATTGTTAAAGATATTATAAAATTTATTAATCAAACAACATTTATCAATAATAAAATTAATATTGAAAAGTTAAAAAATTCTGTAAGCTCAACATTTTTTGATAAACTTAAAGATGATGAAAAAAAAAATGGATTTTCCGAGTCTATAATTTCAAAAAAAGATAAAAACAAAATACCTTTTTTCTTTTTAGGCCCAAAAAATGATTGGAAGAAAATTTTAGACGATAAAATAAAAAATAAAATTTCTAGTATTTATGAACAAGAATTGAAAGAATTAGAGTACAACTAAGTAACTTAATTATATTTTTTAAATAAAAAATAATATGGTTTATACTTATCATCGTTATACTTTTGAATTTTTTGATGTATCTGTAAAAAACTACTGGTTTTGCTTATAAAACCATTACTATCATTTAAACTTAATATATCTTCAGAAGTTTCAATGTTACAAAATTTTAATATTATTTTTGAGTAATTTTTTGGATCGTTTGTAAAATCTTCTAGTTTTATATCTAAAATTTTATTGGAATATTTTTTTTTAAAGTGAGCAATAGTTCTTTTATAATTTAAAAAATATTTTGAAATATTGTCTATGGAGTGAGTCCAAGGTAGGTAAATTAACATTGACTGATAAATAGCTACTAAAGAGTCAAGTTTATTTCTAAAAGTATGAATAAATTTCGCTTTAGGAAATATCTTTAATATTAGATCGATATAAAAAAAATTTTCTAATGATTTATCAATTAAATTTTTTTTATTTGAATATGAATAAACATTTTCTAAATTACTTAAAAATATATCTTGATTAAAAGAAAAATTAAAATTTTTATAATTATAATCTTTTGTTAAAATATTTTTTTTAATTTGATTAAATATTGCAAAGTCAAAAATACTAAACTCACCATAAGAATAGCAGTTACTATTTCTTGATAATAAAGCTTCTATTAAAGTAGAACCTGATCGTGGTAATCCAATAATAAAAATAGGTTGAATATCATTTAAATTATTTAATTTTCTGCCATCGTCTAAAAAATTTATTTTATTGTGATGAATTTTAAGTAAATGAGTATGATATTCAGTTGATCTCTTGTTATATTCTTTATTTGAGTCAAATTGGAACTTATGAGCTAAATTTAAATATTTAATTTCATTTTCTATATTTCTTGTTTTTTCATATTTAGAGCAAATAAAATTTATTAGACTTTTATCTCCTAAGCTAGATTGAATTTCTAAAGATTTAATCTTATTTAGATATTCTTTATCAAAATTTTTAAAATTCATACTAAATAGTCTGTAATAGGAATTTATATTTCTTGGGTTTAATTTAATTAAGTCTTGAAATAATTTCTTCGCTTTTTCAAATTTTCCTAGGCTTTGAAGTACATTTGCATAATTATTAATTATTATGGGAGAATTTGGAACTTTATTGTAAGATTGTTCAAAATATAATATGCTTTTTTTTAGGTCATTAAGCTCATAGTATATATTTCCTAAAAAAAACAATATATCTACATTATTTGGATTTGATTTATTTAATTTTTTAAAAATTCGTAAAGATTCTAAAAGTTTTCTTTCTTTGAATTTTTTAATACCTGTTTCTATCATTTGAGCATTATTTTTTTAAATAATAAAAAATTAGAGTTCTTTTTTCTAAAATCATATTATTTTTTAGATAGTTTCATAAAATTTAATATAACTTAAATCTTATAATTTTTTTAATTGATAATCTTCAGGTATGTTTTTGTTAAATTTTAAGTTGGTCTGTAAATCTATTGGACTCATTCTGGGACACAGTGGATCCACAACTTTCTTGATTTGTTCTAATTTCTATAGGATAATCCAATTTTACTAATTATATTTAAAAGTGTAAGAAACGCTAACCAAAATTAATTAGCAGGAAACAATGCGGGCATAGCTCAGTGGTAGAGCGTCTCGTTGCCAACGAGAAGGTCGAGGGTTCGACCCCCTTTGCCCGCTCCAAAAAATTTTTATGAGTGATCTTTCAAACAAAAAATGTATTCCCTGTGAAGGTGGCGTTATACCTTTCGATATTTCAGAAATACATAAATATCAAAAAAAAGTAGATGGTTGGGATATAGTAAAAAATAAAAATGATATTCATTTTTTGAATAAAAAATTTATTTTTAAAAATTTTATAGAAAGTCAAAAATTTATCAATTTTGTTTCAAAAATTTCTGAAGAAGAAGGGCATCATCCAGACATAAAATTTGGATGGGGTTATGCAGAGATTGAAATTACAACTCACGCAATAAAAGGTCTCTCAGAAAATGACTTCATTTTAGCTTCCAAAATAGATCAAATAAATCAGCTTTAATTAAGAAAAAAACTTATTAATAATTTTATAAAGTTTATTTAATTTTTTTAAGTGTGGAGCAGTGTTGTGATCACAATTTTTTATTATCATTAATTTTATATTTTTTCGCCTAGGTATCATGCTCATATGATATTTTTCTTTTTCACTATCACCAAAAATAATTAAATAATTTGTCTTATTAGAAAATTTTAATTTCTTATATTTCCATTCAGTAATATTAGCAGCAAAATTTAAAAAAGTATTATCATTAGATATTTTTGGATGGATTGAAAATTGAGGAGAAAATGCAATTACTTTTTTAATAGGATGAAGAGTGGAGTAAGTGATGGCATTAAAAGCTCCCATACTATGACCAATCGCATAATTATTATTATTTTTAAGAGATGATTTAATATAGTTTATATCAATATTGTTTAACCAAGATCTAGTTATATCTTTGACAAACATAACATTATATTTTTTTGTTAAATTAAAAAACTCATTTTGTTGAACATATTTTCTTCCTCTGCCAATACTTGAGAAAGAAATTATGGTTATTTTTTTATTTCTATAAAAGTAATCTATAATCGTTTTTGGGTAATTATAATTTTTTTTTAGAATTAAATTTTGAATTTTTTTAAGATAGTAATTTAACTTCATTAATGTCTAAAATGTCTAGTTTTCGAAAAAACTAAAATTGTATTTGTTTCATTCGCAAAATTAATAATTTCTTTGTCTCGAATAGATCCCGAAGGCTGTACAACTGCTATAACACCTGATTGAACTAATTTTTCAATTCCATCAACAAATGGAAAAAATGCATCAGATGCAGCTACAACATCCTCATTTGTGTGTATAAACTTTTTCATTTTATTTATTGCAATTTGACAACTATCCAATCGACTTGGTTGACCAGAGCCTATTCCTGCAGTTGTGTCATTTGATGCAAGCACTATTGCATTGGATTTTACATATCGACAAATATTAAATGCAAAAATTAAGCTTTTCATTTGTTTTGGACTTGGTCTTTTTTTGGAAACAACTTTAAAATCTTTACTACTAAATCTTTTAAAGTCCTCTGTTTGTATTAATAATTCTTCGTTAGAAGATATAAACCTTAATATTTCTTTGAAAGAATAATTCGTTGCATCAATTAATCTTAAATTTTTTTTCCTTTTAAATAAGTCTAGCGCATCTTTTTCAAAGCCATTTGCTATAATGACTTCAAAGAATAATTTATTTATTTCTGCTGCTATATTTTTATTTATTTTAAAATTACAGGATACTATTCCTCCAAATGCACTTATAGGATCGCATGATAGGGCTAGTTTATAGCTCTTAAGATGGTCGTTATTTATTGAAACTCCACAAGGATTGGCATGTTTTATTATTACTGTTCCTTTGTTTTTAGGTAATGATTTTGAAATGGTTAAAGCTGAAAATATATCATTGTAATTATTATAACTTAATTGTTTTCCATGAATTTGATTTATTTTTAATGAATTATTTTTTGAATAGATTGCACTTTCCTGGTGTGGATTTTCTCCGTATCGAGGATTTTCAATAAGATTTGCATGAAACACTTTTTTTTTTGGAAAAATTATATGACTTTTTTTATTAAAATAATCTGAAATAACCGAGTCATAATAAGCAGTTTCAGTGAACGCAATTCTAGATAATTTTTCTCTAAATTCTAAGGATGTAGAACCTTTGTTCGATTTTAATTCTTTAATTAATTCTTCATACTGATCTGAAGAGGTAATAACTGTTACATCTTTATAATTTTTAGCTGCTGATCTGACCATTGTTGGTCCACCTACATCAATATTTTCAATTATTTTTTCATGACTTTTGGTATTCTTCAATGTCTCTTCGAAAGGATAAAAATTTACAATAACTAAATCTATATTTTCAAAATTATTATTTTTAATATCTTTTAAGTGAGTTTTATTATTTCTTTTATTCAAAATTCCAGCATGTATTTTTGGATGAAGAGTTTTTACTCTACCTTCTAAAATTTCAGGTGAACTTGTAAATTCAGAAACTTCTAGACACTTAAATTTTAATTTTTTAATTTCTTTATAGGTGCCACCCGAACTAATAATCTTTATTTTATTTTTTTTTAAAGAATTAAGAAGTGGTCTTAAATTTTTTTTATTTGAAACTGAAATTAGAGCTGTTTTTATTTTTTTCATTATATTTTAGTAATTTCCCATTTTATGATTTCACTCGTATTTTTACTTATTCCAGAAACGCATATGTTTTGATTTTCTTTGTATGAATTTTTAATACCTAAATATAATCCATTATCAATATTTATATCATAGTTTTCACAACTAAATTTCCAGCCTTCTTCTTCTAGCTCTATTAGGATTGACTTATTATCTTGTGTTTTCATTACTCTTGAATTTGGATCTAGATGAAATCTTACATCAAATTTAATTTGTTCTGAATTGTCTTTTCTTAATAATCTATCAAAACCAATAAATTTCATTTGTTCTGGATAAAATTCAATTTCTCTTTCATGAATAGTTTTAAACTTTTTTAGATATCCATCATGTGAACCTGATAGTTTCCAATAATTATCCTCAAATACTATATTTTTTTTAGTTATGTGAACGCCTCTATCAACAATTAGATTTGATTTATTTGATTTTTTGTAATTACAAGAAGAATGATCTTCAATTGAAAGAGTGCTTTGTAGAGCAGTGCTTTTTGAAAGCTTATTTAATTTGTTTTGAATATTAGAAAAATAGCCTGAGTTTGTGATTAGTTTTTTACCATTCGAAAAAACTTCAAATGAAAGAGCGCCAGATTGATAAAATTTTGAAAAATTATTGCTGGGACTGTCTCCTATATCCATCGTAAATATAATCTTTTTACTTTTAAGAATGGCATAACCTGCAATCTCCTTATTTTCATTTTTAAAAACATATCCAAATCTTTTAAGGTACTGGTCAAACTCATTATTGTTTGAGATGTAGTTACCATTAAATAGAATATCTTGATTAATATTTTGCCAGATAAAAGCATAACTTTGACCAAGATAGTATATTGTTTCATCAATATATTCGGGAATTATATTTTGGGACTCTTTAAACCACTCTCTAATTAAAATAAAATATTTTAAATAGAAGATTAATTGTTTTATATTTCTAGTTTTTGGAAAACCTTGATTATCAATTGATGATTTTATTATCTTTTTCAAAAGAGCCAATCCACTGTTAAGATACTTATTTTCTGTTTTGTATGATAGCCCTGTTAAAATTATTGCTGCACATCCAACTATTTTATTTTCAACCTCTGACAAATTTTTGATTTCATACATGAGATGATTTGTTTGTTTTTGAATACTGTGGTTGAACTTTTTTTTAAAATCTTCTTCACAATCTTCATAAGTCAATTGATGATTGGATAACCAAGAAATTATTCTTTTAGAGGTGATGTCAAAATTCCAGCTTTTTTTATTGTAGTGAGGATTTTCGTTGATCCAATTACTAATAACTGTTTGAGTTGTTTTTTTTGATGATTTTAAATCAAGGCTAAAAAACCAAAAAAAATTATTTAATTTTTCAAATTCTTCGTATTTTAAATCATTTCGCCAAATACTTTCTAATGCAAAGTCTTCAATTTTATATTTTTTTTTTGATATTTTACTATTGAAGATATTAAGTAAGGACTTGGTTTATAATCAAAAGCAATATCATTAGTTTTAGATATTTTTTTGTCATAAAATTTAGAGTTTTGATAAAATTGTTTTAAACTTAATTTTAAATTAAAATAAATTTGGCCTAAGTTAGCTATAAAATTTTTGATGGTCATTAACTTATTTTAATTTTAATAAATTAATATTTTTTTTTATATCTCCATTATTACTTTTAAATACTGTTGTTCCTGAAACAAGGATATTAGCTCCAGCCTCAATTGCTGATTGACAATTATCAAAATTAATCCCTCCATCAATTTCAATATCAAAGCTCATATTTTTGTTTGATTTAATTTCTTTAAGTTGTTTAACTTTATTTAAAACTTCAGGCATAAATTTTTGACCACCAAATCCAGGATTTACACTCATTATTAAAACTAAATCAATCTTCTCAAGGTAATTATTAATTAAGTCAAGTTTAGACTCTGGATTAAGTGAGACTCCAACTTTTTTATTTAAGCTTTTAATCTTTAAAATTGACTCTTCTAAGTTTTCGGTTGCCTCTGGATGAATTGTAATAATATCAGCCCCGGCATCTGCGTAAGCTTCAATATATTTATGAACAGGAGCTATCATCAAATGAACATCAAATTTAATTGAGCACTGTTTTCTTAAAGCTTTAATTACAGGTGGCCCAATAGTAAGGTTGGGTACAAAATGACCATCCATGACATCAACATGGATCATATCTGCACCACCTTCTTCAAGTCTTTTAATTTCATTACCTAGTTGACTAAAATCAGCAGATAATATTGATGGTGAAATTTGTATTTTTTTCATTGATAGCTAGATCTACTAGTATCAATTTTTAAAATTTAATTGAATTAAATAATTGATAAATTTGCCTAGAAATTTCACTTTCTAACGGAAAGGACAACATACCCATTACAGAATAGCCTAAGATCCAAGGCATAAAGTAAAATCTAATCATATAAAAGAACCAGGCAACATACAATGGTACTAGAGGCTCTATAATGAAAGATGGGGTTATAGGTTTAAAAATTTTTATTAATGGATTGGTATATTTTACAAATATTTTCATAAAAAAGAATTCAGAATCTTCTTTTTGAAAAATATTCATTGCAACTCTCCCTATCAAAGTCCACATGATAACACCTAGTAGGTAATCTATAAAATAAACTAGAGGATGAAGGTTTGCCGACATTAAGAAATTTATATTGGAAAAAGGAGTAAATTAAAAGGGGCGAAATTAATCGCCCCTCTATAATATAATTAAGATTTGATTGTTCTACTTACCAGTAACGGTTCTACCGCTTGGTATACGAACTTCATCAACCATTTTTTGAGTAGCTTTATCTGGCGCCTCAGTCATTAAACTTACAACAACCATAGAAACCAAACTTACTGCCGCTCCAAAGATACCAAATGTTAATTGAGTAATACCTAGGAAACCACTTCCACCAGTTCTTACCCAAACTAGATACCAAATTGAAGATGCAAGACCTAAAGCCATACCAGCAATAGCACCTTGTCTGTTCGCTCTCTTCCACCATACACCTAGTACGAGTGGGAAGAACAATCCAGACATCGCAAAGTCAAAAGCCCAGATTACTGAACCTAAGATGCCTTGGATTTCCATTGCCGCAATAGTTGCTCCAGCAAAACCAATTATTACAAGTAATACCCTTGCAACAAGAAGTCTTTTTGCAGTCTCTGCTTTTGGATCAATCATTTTGTAATAAACATCATGAGAAATCGCATTTGCAATTGCTAGAATTAAACCATCAGCAGTTGACATGGCAGCAGCCATACCTCCAGCAGCAACCAGACCTGAAATTACATATGGTAATCCAGCTATTTCTGGTGTTGCTAAAACAACCGCTTTACCGCCCATGAAAAACTCATTTAATTCAAGAGTTCCATTTCCGTTAAAGTCACTGATGAACATCAAGTTTGCTTGATTCCAGTTTTGGAACCAATCAATTGATTGAACTTCAGCAAATGATTTACCAATAATACCTGTAGGTAAATTTGGATCAATCAACGACAGTTTAGATAGTGTTGCCAACATTGGCGCAGAAGAATACAGAAGGAAGATAAAGAATAAAGACCAACCCACTGATTTTCTAGCTGCTTTTACACTTGGAGTAGTAAAGTATCTCATCATCACGTGTGGTAATGAAGCTGTTCCCATCATCATCGCTAGTGCCAATGAAATAAACGCCCAAGGCGTTGCATTTACTGCAGAGTGTGCTTTAGTTATTCCAGCTAACCCTTTAGGTACCGTTGCTAAATCAGCTGCAGAGTTTTTAACAAACCCAAATTGCTGTTCTAGTTCACCAATTCTAGCTACTTCATCAGCTAACATAAAGTGAGGGAAGAAACCTGCACCCATTTTGTTACTGATCCAAAAAATTGGAAGTAAGTAAGCTATAATCAGTACGATATATTGTGCAACCTGTGTCCAAGTTACCGCTCTCATACCCCCTAACATTGAACAAAGTAAAATACTTATTAGTCCAATATATACAGCGTATCCAAAGTCGATATCTAGAGCAACAGATGCAATAGTACCCGTAGCGTTAATCTGAGCAGTCACATAAGTGAATGAAGCAACAGTTAAAACTATTACCGCACATAGTCTTGCTAAATTACCACCGTATCTTGTACCCACGAAATCTGGAACTGTGTAACAGCCAAATTTTCTTAAGTATGGTGCTAATAAAGTTGCAACCAATATATAACCACCAGTCCAACCAACAAGTAGTGCCATATATCCGTAACCTTTAAAGTAAATACCACCTGCCATTGCAACGAATGAAGCACCAGACATCCAGTCTGCCGCTGTCGCCATACCGTTGAATACAGTTGGAACTTGCCTTCCAGCTACGTAATAAGCATCTGCTTGGGCTGTTCTTGATAGATAACCGATTAATGCGTAGATGAATATTGTAAAAGCTACAAAAGCAACACCTATTGCTTTTGCAGTCATACCCATCTGCTCACCAATTGCCATTAAGATTATGAAACCTATAAAACCTCCAGTATAGATCCCATAAACTTTTGGCAAATTGTCTATAAATTTACCTTTAATCATTAGTCATCTCCTCTCTCGGTGAAGCCGAATTCTTCGTCGATCTTCTCTTGCCTATTAGCAAACCAAAAACACAAGATTACAAAAATTCCAAGAGATCCTTGACATGTAAACCAATATGTCCATGGATATCCGAAAGGTCCAGTAACCTCATTCATTTCAGCTGCAAAAAGGAAGATGCCAATTGAGAATACAAACCAAATTGCCAATGTTACAAATAACAGTGACCTGGTTTTTTCCCAGTGTTTTTCTGCGTTTGACATTTATACCTCTCTCTTTTTAGTTATAACTGTGAAAACCATAACCATTATAAAGGTTTTGAAAAGATGAAAATTGATCATAATAGGTGCTTAATTACTTACTTTTTTAAGGTATAATTGTTCTAAACTACGATTTTATGCAAAAATATAAGTTATCTTGGAAAGATTTATCATTTAAAGATTTTAAAATTTATTTGTTTGCTTTGTTTAAAGCTTTCATTCCAAAGAAAAAAATAAAAGATTTAGATGAACTTGAACATTTTATTCAAACAAAATCTGCATGGGTTACGCAAGTTACTTTATATAGCTATTTGAAAACTCGAATGGGAACCAGATACGTTCTTCATTTTGATAATGATGAGTTTATGTCATCAGTTAATCTAGCTAAGTGGAATATTTATTCTACAGCTCTTCAAGATTTAACTTTTTTTACTTTTTCATATTTAAAAGTAAATTTTAATTATCAAAACACTAATCAAGCTAAAGAAATTTTTAACAAAATTTTAGATGACGAAATATCAAACAAGATGCCACTTGATATAACCGAGGAAGCAAAAAGAACTTTTAATGAAAGATTGCAAAATTTAAATTGGGAGACTTATTATAAAGATCTACCTTTTAATCCAAGCGCACTTTCATTATATAAGTGGGCCCCTATAGCTGAAGAACTTAAAACTTTAGATAGAAAAATTGTATTAAATTCTATGATTTTAAAGTGGGATATTATTAGAGATGAATTTAAAAAGTTAATAGAATTTTAAATATTTTTTCTATTATCAACTAAACTTTCAATTACACTTGGGTCGGCTAAAGTTGTTGTGTCACCCAATTGATCGTGTTCATTAGCTGCAATTTTTCTTAAGATCCTTCTCATTATTTTTCCTGATCTAGTCTTTGGAAGGCCTGGTGTAAAATGAATTAAGTCTGGAGTAGCCAAGGGTCCAATTTGTTTTCTGACCCAAAGTTTTAAATCCCTATCTAGATCACCATTTTCTTTTTCACCTACATTTAAAGTTACATAACAGTAAAGCCCGTTACCTTTTATGTCATGCGGATAACCCACAACTGCTGCTTCAGCAACTTTTGGATGAGCAACGAATGCGCTTTCTATTTCTGCTGTACCAAGATTATGTCCTGATACAATAATTACATCATCAACTCTTCCTGTGATCCAATAATATCCATCTTTATCTCTTCTACAGCCATCACCTGTAAAATACTTCCCATTAAACTGTGAAAAATAGGTATCAATAAACCTCTGATGATCTCCATAAACAGTCCTCATCTGTCCTGGCCAAGATTGGGCAATGCAAAGTCTTCCTTCCCCGGGGCCTTTAATTTCAACACCTTTTTTATCAACAATAGCAGGCTTTATGCCGTAAAATGGCTTAGTTGCTGAGCCAGGCTTTAAATCTATCGCACCAGTTTGAGGGGCAATCATTATCCCACCTGTTTCTGTTTGCCACCATGTATCAACAATTGGACATTTGGAATTACCTACAGTTTTGTAATACCACATCCAAGCTTCTGGATTAATCGGTTCACCAACAGTACCAAGTAATTTTAATGATTTTCTTGAGGTTTTTTTAACTGGTTTATCTCCTTCACGCATTAAAGCTCTAATTGCAGTAGGTGCAGTATAAAAAGTATTTACTTTATACTTATCAATTATTTGCCACCATCTAGAAGTGGTTGGATAGTTTGGTATACCTTCAAACATTATTGTGGTTGCTCCATTTGCTAGAGGTCCATAAATTATATAACTATGACCTGTAACCCACCCAATATCAGCAGTACACCAATAGATATCCTTCGGCTTACAATTAAAAATGTACTGGTGGGTCATTGAAGCATAAACCATGTAACCACCTGTTGTATGTAAAACTCCTTTAGGCTTACCAGTTGATCCTGAAGTATATAAAATAAATAAAGGATCTTCTGCGTTCATTTCCTCAGGTTCACAATTTTTAGAAACATCTTTTATTAAATCATGGTACCAAACATCTCTTGATTTATCCCAGTTGATATAATTTCCAGTTCGTTTAACAACAATACATTTTTTAACATTAGGACAACTCTCTAACGCTTCATCAGTTGTATATTTTAAAGGAATTGTTTTTCCTCCTCTTACACCTTCATCGGCAGTAATTATATATTCAGATTCACAATCATTTACTCTTCCAGAAATAGAGTCCGCAGAAAAACCACCAAAAATAATAGAATGGACTGCACCGATACGAACACAAGCAAGCATCAAAATAGCAAGCTCAGGGATCATTGTTAAATAAATAGTAACTCTGTCTCCTTTTTTAATTCCTAATTTTTTTAAGCCATTAGCTGCTTTAGATACTTTTTCATGAAGTTGTTTATAAGATATTTTCTGATTATCTTTGGGATCATCTCCAACCCAAATTATTGCAGTTTTATCTTTTTTATCTTTTAAATGTCTATCAATACAATTTGCAGAAGCATTCAAAGTTCCATCGTGAAACCATTTTATTTTGACATCTTTAGTACTGTATTTAACATCTTTAATTTTTTTATATGGTTTTATCCAAGTTATTCTTTTTCCTTCTTTTTTCCAAAACTCATCGTTATTTTTAATCGATTGAGAATACTTATCTTGATATTTACTTTTAGTTGCTAAACTACTTTTAATCCATTGAGATTTAGTTTTAATAATAAGTTCTTTTGAACTTTCTTTTGCAACACTATTAATAATTTTTTTCTTAATTTTAGTTTTTTTAGTTACTCTTTTTGTAACTTTCTTCTTAACTTTAGTTTTTTTCTTTTTTTTTAATGGCATGAAATAATTTTATATTTAAACTTTACTCATCTTATTTAATATTTTCCAGCTTTTAGAGTCGATCGGCATTACCGATAGTCTACTTTGTTTAATAAGGGCCAAATGGCCTAATTCCTTAGACTTTTTGATACTTTCAAGGGTTATAGGTTTGGATAATTTTTCTAAAAATTTAACTGTAACAGCTACAAACCTTCCTGATTTATCAGTTTTATCTAGATAAGCCTCTTTGATTACTTCAACAATTCCAACAATTTTTTTACCAATATTTGAGTGATAAAAAAAACAAAGATCACCTTTTTTCATACTTTTTAAATTTTTTGCTGCTTGATAATTTCTAACACCATCCCAGGGCGCACCTTTAGCACCTGCTTTTTTTTGTTGATCAATTGACCATACATCAGGTTCAGATTTTATTAACCAGTATTGCATTATAATTGTACTCCTGCTCCTTTAAGAAAGGCAGCTTTTTCATCCAAAGACCACCTTGGTTTTGCAGGATGATCTAAATTATCAAATAGTTTTAATTTGAATTTTTCTAAACCAACCATAGCGATCATAGCTGCGTTGTCTCCACAAAACTCAATTGGCGGAAACATACTTTGATAATTTTCTTCATTACATAAATTAATTAACATAGACCTAATTCTCTTATTAGCTGCCACCCCTCCAGCAACTACAAATATTTTTTCTTGCAAATCGTTTTGTTTTTCAAATTCAGAAAATGCAATCTTGGTCTTTTTATATAAAATTTGTTCAACTGTTTTTTGAAAAGAAGCAGCAAGATCAAATTTTTCTTGATCAGTTTTAATATTTTTTGCTATTTTTAAAATTGCTGTTTTAAGGCCTGCAAAAGATAAGTTGCATCCTCCTTTATTAAAAATAGGTTTTGGCAAATCATACTTATTTGGATCACCTTTTTTTGCTAGAATTTCTATTTGAGGCCCTCCAGGAAATTCAATTCCCAAAAGTTTAGCAGTTTTATCAAATGCTTCTCCTAAGGCATCATCAATAGTAGTTCCTAATCTTTTATATTTTCCTAAACCCTGAACATTTAAAAATTGTGAATGACCACCTGAAATTAATAAAAGTAAATATGGGTAGTTTAGTTCTGAATTTAGTTTTGGGCTTAAGGCATGACCTTCTAAGTGATTAACGGCAATAAAAGGTTTTTCTAATGCAGATGCAAAAGCTTTTCCAAAACTTAAACCAACAGATAAACATACTATCAGACCAGGACCAGCTGTTGATGCAACTGCATCTATCTCTTCTATTTTTTTTCCACTAACATCAATTGCTTTTTGAACAATCCAATCAATTTTTTCCATATGAGATCTTGCAGCCAGTTCAGGAACAACACCACCAAACTCCTTATGAACATCAACTTGGCTTGAAACAATATTGGATAAAACTATTGGTATTCCTTGTTCATTTTCTGTAATTATTGAAGCTGCTGTTTCATCACAACTAGATTCAATTCCAAGAATTAAGGGTTTTTTACTCATTCAAATAGTTTTTATTAATTGTACAATCTCAATACAAGTAAGAAATATATTTATTTATGAATAAGAAAATTGTCATTGGATCAAGGGGGAGCAAGCTGGCATTAATATATGCCCAAACTGCTAAAAATAAAATTGTTCAAAATACAGATTTAAATGATGAAGACATAATAATTAAAGAAATAACGACAAAGGGAGACCAGGTTCAAGATAAAAGATTATCAGAAGTGGGTGGAAAAGGTTTGTTCTCAACTAACATAGAAAATGAACTTCAAGATAAAAAAATCGATATAGCTGTTCATGCATTAAAAGATATGCCGGCAAACGAAACTAATGGTTTGAGAACAAATACATTTTTAGAAAGAAATGATCCAAGAGAAATATTAATAACTAAAGATAAAAAGAAACTTAAAGACTTACAAGTTGAAGCAATAATTGGCACTTCATCCTATAGAAGAGAATTTCAAATTAAAAAAATTAGATCTGATCTTAAATGTAAACTTATAAGAGGTAATGTTGATACACGAATTAAAAAACTCAATGACGGTTTGTATGATGCAATAATATTGTCTTATGCGGGAATTAAATCTTTATCAATAGAAGATAAAATTACAGAAATATTTTCTACTCAAGAGGTAATTCCAAGTGCAGGACAAGGAATAATTTCTCTTCAATGTCGAAATGATAATAAAGATATTATTTCAATTTTAGACTCCATTAATGATCAAAAGACATACTTAAGAGCCCATGCTGAAAGAAATGTTCTCAAAGTTTTAGAAGGTGACTGTGAAACGGCTATAGGTGCTCACTCTATTATCGAAGGTGATAAAATTGTTTTAGAAGCCGAACTTTTCTCTTTAGATGGTAAACAGAGATTTTATGAAAAGAAATCTTCAAAAATTGAAAATGCTAAATCACTTGGTGAAGAGGTTGGAAAAATATTAAAAGTTAAATCAAATAATTCTTATAAAAAATAATATGCATATTTTATTAACTAGACCTTTAGAAGATTGTTCTGAAATGATTATAAGATTTAAATCTTTGGGACATGAAGTTTCTCATCTTCCGCTCTTAAGGGTAGATAAACTAGATCATGAAGAGATAAATTTTTCAGATTTTAAAGGGATTATCTTTACAAGTACAAATGCGGTAAAATTTTTAGATCATAAAAATATTGATAAAAATCTTTTATGTTTTTGTGTTGGAAGTGCTACTGAAAAAAAGGCTAGAAGTGTTGGTTTTCAAAATGTAATTGCTGCAGAAGGTAATGTTGCAAATTTAAAAGAGTTGGTTTTGCAAAATTTCAATCAAAAAGATGGAGCTTTAATTTATATAAGTGGTGAAACTGTTTCTGTTGATCTTGATCAACAATTATTGAAAGATGGATATAATGTTAAAAGAGTTATTAATTATCGAACTATTCATAATCAAAACTTCGATGATGAATTTGTTAATCAATTGAAGCTTAAAATGCCTGATATGGTTTATGTTTACTCCCAAAATAGCGCTTTAAGTTTGTTAAATTTTATTAAGATGCATCAATCAGAAAGTCTTTGGATGAATACAAATTTAATGTGTATTGGTGAAAAAACCTCGTCAATATTGAATGAAATTAAGTGGAAGAAGATATTTCTTTTTAATCCTGGAGAAGAAGAGTTTTTGTTATATAAAATTTAGCTATGGAAATAATAAATAATTTTTCTGATACATTCTTATCGGTTTGGAAAAAGGGAATTTTAGGTGTCGATATTTTTCAAATATTAATTGGAATTGGGATATTTTTTATTTTCTTAATTTTTAGAGGATTGATCAGTAAGCTTATCATTAAAAAATTGGAGATAATTTCTAAAAGAACTACCAACAAATTAGACGATACATTTGTTCATGCTCTAGAAGGCCCCGCCAGATTTCTTCCAATTGTTCTTGGTTTTTTTATTGCAAGTTACTATATGACTTTTTCAAGTGATGGTCGTGAAATTGTCGACACTATAAATAGAACATTAATTACAATATTAATTTTTTGGGTCATTCATCAAATCATCGAACCAATTTCTTACATTTTAAGTGGATTAGATAAGTTATTAACAAGAGAGCTAATTGGGTGGATCCTTAAATCTTTAAAAATTTTAATTTTTATTTTAGGACTTGCTGCAGTTTTGGAGTTGTGGGGAATTAAGATTGGACCAATTATTGCTGGGCTTGGTTTATTTGGTGTAGCAGTTGCATTGGGAGCACAAGATTTATTTAAAAATTTAATATCAGGTATTTTAGTTTTAGTTGAAAAAAGATTTAAAATTGGGGACTGGATAGCTGTTGAAGGAATTATCGAAGGTACTGTTGAAAATATTGGTTTCAGATCAACTTCAATAAGAAAATTTGATAAGTCACTTGCGATAATCCCAAATTTTCAGTTTGCAGAAAATGCAGTGGTAAATGTAAGTGAAACTTCTAATTGGAGAATAAGATGGATAATTACTCTTCAATACGACTCGACAATAGATCAACTTAAAAAAGTAAGAGAAGAGATTGAAAATTATATAAACTCAAGTGATGATTTTAATCAATCAGCAGGGGTTGCAGTTAGAATTGAAAAATTTTCAGACAGCTCAATAGATATATTGGTGAGGTGTTTTACCAATTCTAACAGCTGGAGTAACTCACTAGAAGTTAAAGAGAGATTGGCAATTGAAATTAAGCAGATTGTAGAAAAAAATGGAGCCTCTTTTGCTTTCCCAAGTCAGTCGATTTATATCGAAAAAAAATGATAGCTATTTTCTATTTAGTTTTACAAATTTTAAAACTTTATTCTTACGTTGTTATAGCAAATGTATTGATCAGTTGGTTGATTGCTTTTAATGTTTTAAATACTCAAAATAGATTTGTGTATTCTATTTTAGAGTTAACCTACCGTTTAACAGATCCAATTTTATATAGAATTAGACGATTTCTGCCAAACTTGGGCTCTTTAGATATTTCACCAATTATTCTTCTACTATTGATTTGGTTTATTGAAATGTGTATGAAGCTCTACATTGCACCAATGATTTTTTAAGGAAGTAAAATGATATTAATAGATGGAAAAAAAGCAGCAGCTGAACTTAGAGAAGAACTTAAACAAGAAGTGGCTGAATTAAAGACAAAACATAATAAGGTTCCAGGTTTAACAGTAATTCTAATTGGGGACATGGCTCCAAGCCAAATTTATGTTCGCAATAAAGAAAAATCAGCAAATGAAGTAGGTTTAAAATCTGAAGTCATTAAATACCCTGATACAGTTGAAGAGAAAACTGTTTTAGAAAAAATTGAAGAATTGAATAATGATGAAAGTGTATCAGGAATTTTGGTTCAACTTCCACTTCCAAAACACATTGATAAACAAAAAGTAATTGAAACAATTACTCCCTCAAAAGATGTAGATGGTTTTCATCCAATGAATGTAGGAAATTTATCTTCAGGTTATGAGAGTTCAGTGCCTTGCACTCCGCTTGGATGCTATTTAATGATTAAAAAAATTGAACCAAACTTAAGTGGTAAAAAAGCTGTTGTCGTTGGAAGATCAAATCTTAACGGTAAACCTATGACACAACTTCTTCTTAAAGAAAATTGTACAGTAACTATCACACATTCAAGAACAAAAGATTTAAAAGCAGAATGTTTGGAAGCAGATATTATTGTTGCAGCTGTGGGTATCCCAGAACTTGTGAAAGGTGATTGGGTTAAAAAAGATGCAATCGTAATTGATGTTGGAATTAATAAAACTGAAAATGGATTGGTTGGAGACGTTGCATTCGATGAGGTTTCAAAAGTAGCTAAAGCCTTAACTCCTGTTCCGGGTGGAGTAGGACCTATGACGATTGCTTGTTTACTAAAAAATACTGTTGAGTGTTTTAAAAGATCACAAAAATAAACACTTTTTGATTAGTAAGTTTTATTGTCTCAAATAGATAAAACTTCATTAATTTCTTTTTTTATTTGATAGAGTTTTTAAATGAAAAAACCTCCGTATGAATATCGAATTGGAATAATAATGATACTGCTCACCGCAGTTCCAATTGGAGCAACCCAGTTAGGTTGGTATTTGTATGGTAAACAAGTTGGTTTTGACTTTGGTATGATAGCTGGAACTTTTTCTGTAATTTTAGCTGGTTATTTAATGTACCAAAAAGGCTGGCGTGATGAGGATGAAGATTAACTTATGGAAAAATTAATTTTTTTTGGTTTAGCTATTCCAATTCTTGGGTTCGTTTTTTATTTAGGTGGAACAGCCATTATGAAAGGTTTTAAAGCTAAAGTTGATAACAGACCTGTTAATCCTGAAGAAAAAGAGGAAAATGAAACTCAAGTTTCTTCACCAACCGCTAATGACCTAAGTGACGAAATTAGCAAATTAAATGAATTACATAAAAGTGGAGTTTTAACTCAAGAAGAATTTGAAAAGGCGAAAAGTAAACTATTGAATAACTAATAGCTTAATTATGTTTAGTGGATTTACAAAAAAATTTATAAAAGTAAATAAAGGAAAAATTTTTTGTAGATTTAAAGGAAGCGGTCCTCCCTTATTGTTACTTCACGGTTACCCTCAAACACATGCAATGTGGCATAAAACTGCCCCAGAACTCAGTAAATATTTTACCGTGATAGTTGCTGATCTTAGAGGATATGGAGATAGTTTTGTTTTATCAGGTGGAATTAATCATAAAAATTATTCCAAAAGAGAAATGGCTAAAGATATGGTTCAGTTAATGAGTAAACTGAGTTTTAAAAAATTTTATGTTGTAGGTCATGATAGGGGTGGAAGAGTTGCACACAGAATGGCAAGGGATTTTAGAGGTAAAATCTTAGCTTTGAGTGTGTTAGATATTTGTCCCACTCTAGATATGTACGAGCATACAGATATGAAATTTGCAAAGGGATATTTTCATTGGTTTTATTTAATACAACCAGCACCTCTTCCAGAGAAAATGATAATGGCAGATCCTAAAAAATGGTTAAAAAGTCGTTTTAATAGATCATCCAAATTTGCGATTGGAAGAATTGAAGATGAATATTTAAGAGCCTTTAAGCAAAAAAAAAGAATTCATGCAACATGTGAGGATTACAGAGCTGCAGCGACTATAGACTTAGAACACGATAAAAAAGATAGAAAAAAAAAATTGAATATTCCTATTCAAGTTCTTTGGGGAAAAAACGGTGTCGTTGGAAAACAATTTAATTCAATTAAAATTTGGCAAAAATACACAAATAAAAAAGTATATGGTATAGAGGTTAATTCAGATCATTTCATTCCAGAAGAAAGTCCCAAGCAAACCATAAATCACCTAAAAAAATTTTTTTTAAAAAATGTTAAAAATAAAACCTAATAAAAAAAATATTGGCGCAGAAATAGTTGTAAATTTAAAAGAAATTACAAATAAAGAAATTTTAAAAATTAAGAGCGCGCTTAAAAAGTATGGGATGGTATATTTTAAACAACAAAAATTAACTACTAAACTTTATATAAAATTTGCTAAATATTTTGGAAAATTAGCAAACTATCCAAGATTGAAAGGTTTAAATAAGAAATTTCCTCAAATTACTGTAGTTCAAAGAAAATCAATTGATAAAGGCCCAAGTTTTGGTGAACAATTTCATACAGATTCAATTTATACAAAAAATCCTCCAAGATTTACGATGTTATTGTCAAAACTTGTGCCAAAAAAAGGAAAAGCTAATACAGAATTTAGTTCTCAATATCTTGCTTATAAAGAATTACCAAATTCAATTAAAAAAAAATTTAAAAATCTTAAAGGCAATTACTCGTCTGAGGGTCCAATTTCGGTTACAACAAAAGAAAGAGTAAAAGAAAAAGGAAAAGATATTAAGGAACTTAAATCATCACACAAAATAATAAGGAAAATTAGTTCAAATTATTCGATTTATTGTAGCCCAGGACATTTTATTGATTTTAGTTCAGAGATAAAAAATAAGGAGAAATTAAAAAAATTTTTATTTAATCATCAAATAAAAAAGAAATTCCAATTTTCATTGGAGTGGGAAAAAGATCAATTGGCAATATGGGATAATAGATCTATACTTCACCAAGCTACTCCTTTTAAAGGAAATAGGATAATGCACAGAATAACAATACTATAGTTTAAAATAACTCTTTGAAGGATCTTATTTCACCAATATTAAATGTGATTGCATCTTCCTTTTTAAATCCATAATTTTCCGCATTATCTTTAAATCGAGTAGGTGGATCCATAATAGGTTCTAGAGATAAAACAAAAGTTCCCCAGTGAGTTCCTAAAACTTTTTTACTTTTTAAATCTTGTGCAATATTAAGAGCTTCTTCAGGAGTTGTGTGATAAATGGATTTATCAAACATTGGTCTAAAATCATATGCTCCAATGTTAATCATTGATAAATCGATTGGACCATATTTTTCCCCAAGGTCTTTATAGATGTTTCCATATCCAGTATCACACGCAAAAAATATCTTTTTATTTTTATATTCAATTAGAAAATTTCCCCACAATGTTTTGTTTGTATCTGTTAAACTTCTCTTAGACCAATGGACTGCAGGCAATAATGTAATTTTTAAATCATTATTAACTTGTATTTCGTCATACCAGTCCATTTCGTTAACATCTTTGTATTTTTTGAAATATTTACCAAGTTTAAGAGGAAGCAATACCTTTGCATCTTTATAAGGAAATCCTCTAATAGTCGACATATCCTGGTGGTCATAATGATTATGAGTAAGCAGAAATACATCCGTTTTTGGAATTTCTTTTAATTCAATACCTGGCTCAACATATCTTTTTGGACCAAATATTAAAGGTCCTGCATTTTTTGAAAAAACTGGATCTGTAATAATTGTTGTTTCACCTAATTTAATTAAGAATGTAGCATGCCCTATCCAAGCAATATAATCATCATCTTTAAATTTCTCTAAATTTTCTTTAACAATTTTTTTATCGATGACATGATCTTTTGGAACAGTAATATCAATTTTCTTTTTTTCTTTAATAAATGTTCTATAGGAAAATTTTACATCATTTGCTCTAACTGGAGATCCTTCAGGATTCCTAAAGGTTCCATCTGGAAGATGGTGGTAAGGTTTTTTTTCCATATCTATAATTAATTATTTTTTTCCATTAACCATAATTTATCTCCTGCTAGAAAATAAATTTTTCCGTTGTTTGGATGTACTTGAATATCTCTAATTCTTCCTATTTTATTTTTAAAAATAACTTCTTCACTTATGTTAGATATATTATTAAAAATTATTTTTCTTAAGGATTTATCTTTAAGTGAGGTTATTAAAGCATGTCCATTCCATTCTTTAAACTCATTTCCTTTATAAATAGTTATTGCACTAGTAGCAATTGAGGGCACCCAGTATTGAATAGCTTTAGTATAGCCTGGCTTCCATTTTGGCCCTATTTTAGTACCTGAATAGTTCTTCCCACCCCATCCTAATATCTTCCAACCATATTTTTCTCCTTTTTTTGCTTCACCAAACCAGTCACCACCTCTTGCTCCATGGTTACTTAAATAAATTTTTTCATCATAAGGGGATAGTGCTAATCCCTGTGGGTTTCTAACACCTATTTGATAAATTTCTGGCAACCAATCTGATTTACCCTCAAACTTTGGATTATCTTTTGGAATACTACCGTCAGTATGAATTCTTATAATGCTACCAGGGTGTTTTGTGGGATCTTGCGCAATCATTCCCATTCCTCTTTCACCAGCTGAAGCATAAAGATATTTACCTTTTATCGCTAATCTAGAGCCAAAATGATAGCCCGAGTCTATAGGAGGATTTGCTTGAAATATATTTTTAAAATTTAATTCTTTTTTATTTAATACCGCTTTAGCAATTGAAGTACTTGTTTTTTTGTTACCTCTATTTTCAGAATACGACACCCAAACACTATTATCTTGGTAAATAATATCTAATAATCCACCTTGTCCAACATTTAAAAAATTCAAGTTGTGCTCAACTTCAAATATATTTTTTGAATTAATATTAACTATTTTTATTTTTCCATTTTTCTCAGTTATAATTATTTCATTATTGCTAATGAATGTAGAGCCCCAAGGTTCATCTAATTCTGTAATTTTGGTTAAAGAATAATCATCAGAATAGCTTAATGAAGAAAAAAAGATAAAAAAAATTAATAAAAAATATTTTCTCACCCTAAGATAGTTTTGATCTACCACCGTCAACTGCAATAATTTGACCTGTTACCCAGGAACTATCTTCAGAAATTAAAAACTTTGCAAGAGAAGCAGAGTCTTTCCCTTCACCCAATCTTTTTAGTGGATGAGCTTTTGCAATACCTTCTGCTATCGTAGTATTTTTAAGCATGGGTTCAGCAATTTTTGATTTTGTTAAACTTGGAGCAATACAATTCACTCTTATGTTTGGGGCAAATTCTGCTGCTAGCGATACCGTTAACCCTTCAACGGCAGCTTTAGCTGATGCAATAATTGCATGGTTTGTAAACCCTCTTTGAGCTGCAACTGTTGAAAATAAAACAATAGAACCCTTGTTTTTTTTTAAACTTTCTTGATATCCTTTAATAGCCTCTACAGCCGAATAAAGATTTAATTTCATGCATTTATTAAAATCTTGTTCAGTAATCATTCTTAATGGCTTCAAATCAATTGAACCAACGCAGTATGCAAATCCCTTTATCTCAGAAACGTCTGCTTTAACTTTTTCAATAAAATCTTCTTCCAAAACATCAGCAACTGTAAATGTACAACCTAATTTTTCTGCAATAGAACTTACTTCACTTTCATTTCTTGCAATTAAGTGAATATCATTTCCAGAATTTTTTAATTGTTCAGCTAGACTTGAGCCAATAGAACCTGTCGCACCAAAGATTAGATATTTTTCTGACATAAATTTTATTATTAGTTATATTTAATTATGAAATTATTTTTTATACTTGGTAATCAGTTATTTCCATTAAAATACTTAGACCGCTTCAAAAAGGATCATGTATTTTTTATGGCGGAAGATAATGGATTATGCACTTATGAAAAACATCATAAGCAAAAAATCCTACTATTCCTATCTTCTATGCGTTCTTATGCAGACAATTTAAAGAAAAATAAACTAAAATTAGATTATCTTAAAATTGAAGATAAGGATTTCAAAGATGATTATTTCAAAAAGCTAAAAAAAATAATTATTAAAAATAAAATTACAGAGATTTCAAGTTTTGAAGTTGAAGATAAATTTTTTGAAAAAAAAATTAAAGAGTTTTTAAAAAAAGAAAAAATTAATTGGAATATTGTTCAAACTCCAATGTTTTTAAACTCAAGAGATGAGTTTAAAAGTTATTTAGGAAAATCAAAAAAGCCATTTATGGCAACGTTCTACAAAGAAGTTAGGAGAAAATCTGGAATTTTAATGGGTGCAGACGGAAACCCAATTGGTGGTAAGTGGAGTTTTGACGAAGATAATAGAAATAAATTACCCAAAGATATTTCAATCCCAAAATTTCCGAAGATTACTGAAACTACTCATACAAAAAAATTAAAACCAATAATTGAAAAATTATTCAAAGACCATCCTGGAAGTACTGGTAATTTTTGGTTAGCAACAGAATATGATGATGTTGTTAAACTTTTAAATTTTTTTATAAAAGAAAAATCAAATTTATTTGGTGATTATGAAGATGCCGTTAATCAAAAAGATAATATTTTATTTCACAGTGCTCTAAGTCCTTATATTAATTTAGGTCTGATCACCCCTGAATTTATTATTCAAAAAATTTTGGATTCTCATAAGAAAAATAAAATAAGAATGAACTCGCTTGAGGGATATATTCGTCAGGTAATTGGATGGCGGGAGTTTATGAGAGGTATTTACCAAAGCTATTCTGATGAAATGGAAACTAAAAACTTTTTTAAACAAAATAGAAAAATGAAGAACTCTTGGTATGATGGAACTACAGGTCTACCACCTTTGGATCATGCTATTAAAAATGCAGCAGAATATGGTTGGTCTCATCATATTGAAAGGTTAATGATTCTATCAAATATAATGAACCTTTGTGAAGTAAAACCAACTTATGTTTATAAATGGTTTATGGAGATGTTTGTAGACTCTTCTGATTGGGTGATGGTTCCAAATGTTTATGGGATGGGTTTATTTAGTGATGGTGGAATTTTTGCAACCAAACCTTATATCTGTGGATCTGCTTATTTTATGAAAATGATGGATTTTAAAAAAGGTGATTGGTGTAGTACGATGGATGGTTTGTATTGGAGGTTTATTGATCGAAATAGAAAGTTCTTTTTAACAAATCCAAGATTATCAATGATGGTTCGTATTTTTGATAAAATGAAAGATGAAAGAAAAAAAATGATTTTATCTGAAGCAGACAAATTCATAAAATTAAATACTGCATAATGTATATTTCAATAACAGGTATAAAAACCAAAAGTTTTTTTGGAATGCTAAAATTTATGAGATATACGCTACCAAGTTTCACTGCAGCAAGAAAAGCAAATGGTAATTTGTTTTGTGATTCAAAAAAGATTAATAATTATTATCACACCTTAACAGCTTGGGAGAATAGGAGTAAAATGATGGATTACTTAAGAGGAAAGCATCATTCATTAGCTATGAAAAATTTTAGATCTATTGGAACTGGTTCTGTTTATGGATATGAGGATGACCTCATCCCTAGTTGGGAAGATGCACTAAAAAAATGGAAAGAAAATTTTAAAGAAATTTAAATTGAAAAAAGAAAATCTTCCCTCAAAAATTTGCCCTGTATGTAAAAGACCTTTTGTTTGGCGTAAAAAATGGAAGTTAAATTGGGATAGAGTAAAATATTGCTCTAAGAAGTGCTCTAAGTTAAGCTAAACTTTAGTGGATATAATTGTTTTACAACATATTAAAATTGAAGATCCTGGCTATATTAAGGATTTAATGTTGGCTGATGGAGTCAAGTTAACCACTATTGAACTTGATGAAGGTGAAAAAATTCCAAATAATCTAAGTAAATTTGATGGAATGTTTTGTATGGGTGGCCCAATGGATACTTATATGGAAAAAGAATATCCTTGGTTAATTGAAGAAAAAAAAGCAATTAAAGAATTTGTTATCAATTTAAAAAAACCTTACTTAGGTTTTTGTCTTGGTTGTCAGTTATTAGGTGAAGTAGTAGGTGGTAAAGTAGTTAAATCTAGTACGCCAGAAATTGGAATTATGGATATCAACTTTAACAAAGAAAGAGATAAGGATAATTTTTTTTCAAAATTTCCAGAACAAATCAAAAGTTTACAATGGCATTCATATGAGGTGCAGGGAATAGAAAATAATAAAGATGTAACTTTGTTAGCATCGTCTCCTGTAACTAAGTATCAAATTTTTAAATACCAAAACCACGCTTATGGAATTCAATTTCACATAGAAATTAAAGGTACCACAGTTAATGAGTGGGGTTGTGTTCCGGAATATAAAAAAGCCCTTGAAGATCAGTTGGGAGAGGGTGCTTTGGAAAAATTTGACAATGCAGCAAAAGATAATATGTCTGATATGAATAATTATTCTAAGACTCTTTATGATAATTTTAAAAAGATGTTATGATCAAACTAAAACTAGGCCCCAAAGTAAAATTTAAAAAAGCAAAGCTGCCAATAAAAAAAAGATTGGTTGGTAATTATACAATCCTTGAGCCTTTAAGCGTCAGCAAACATGCAAAAGATCTATATTTAGAATATTCAAAAGATAAAAAGAATATAATTTGGACATACTTACCTTACGGTCCATTTAGAGCTTATTTAAGTTTTATAAATTGGCTTAAATCATTATGTTTAAACAAAGATCCTTTTTTTTATGCAATTTATTCTAAGAGACATAAGAAATATTGTGGGATGGCAAGTTATTTAAGAATTGAGCCTGATCATGGTTCAATTGAAGTTGGACATATAAATTATTCTCCTCTTTTACAAAATTCAGTTGAGGGAACTGAAACAATGTATTTGATGATGAAAAATGCCTTTGATGTTTTGGGAAACAGAAGATACGAGTGGAAATGTAATAATTTAAATTCAGCCTCAAAAAAAGCAGCTTTAAGGTTAGGTTTTAGATTTGAAGGTGTGTTTAGACAGATGTTTATTTTCAAAGGTAGAAGTAGAGACTCAGCTTGGTTTTCGATTTTAGATAAAGAATGGCCAAGAAATAAAAAAAGATTTTTAAATTATTTAAAAAAAATAAATTTTGATAAAAACTTTAAACAAATAAAAAAATTATAATGAGTAATAAATTTTTTGAATGGGCAGGTGTGACTACTGCTATTTTATATTCGTTGTTTGTTGCATTAAATATTGGAATAGAATTTTTTGGCTTCTGCTTATTGCTTTTATCAGCGATATTGATTGGAATTTGGGCCTATAGAGGAGGCCATAAAGGAATACTTTTGTTGCAATTTTTTTATGCAACAGCTGGTATTATTGGAATGATACGTTGGTTTTAATTTAAATTGTAATAATATTTTAAAAAGATAAATAAACCACATGTCTGAAATTTTTATTCAAACTTTTTTCTTATATTTTATCGTTATTGATCCGTTGGGGAATACTCCATTATTTTTGAGTATCACTCAACATATGGAGACAAAACAAAAAATTAAAGTAGCAGTTAGCGCAACTATAATAGCAACAATTATATTGTTATTCTTTGCGTTACTTGGAAGCTCACTGTTAAGCTATTTACATATTTCTTACCCAGCTTTTACAATAGGAGGTGGAATTATTTTATTGATAATTGCAATTGAAATGTTGTTTGATAAGCGCCAACAAAGAAAAGGAGAAGATATAGATCTTAATTCTGATAATATTAGTATTTTTCCATTAGCAACACCTATTATTGCTGGTCCTGCAGCTATTACCTCAGTAATTGTCTCTGTTTCAGATATTGGAATTAATTTTACAAATCAATCAGTAGGAATGTTTTCATTAGTAATTGTTTTATTTTTAACTTTTATAATTTTTTTTATAGCTTCAAAGTTTTCTAAAATAATAAATAAAAAAATAATTGGTGTTATCTCAAGAGTGGTAGCTATTATTCTTGTAGGATTAAGTGTTCAGTATATTTTAGACGGTATTAAAACCTTTTTAGCTTAATTAAATTTAGCAATAATTTTTGGAATATAATTTTTAAAGTTAAAAAAACCTTTATTGCAATATTGCCAAGAAAACTGGTCTAATTTTCTATATAATAATTTGATATTGTTTAAATTATTGTTCTGAATAAAATCAAAATTTTCACCAACAGTAGGATAAAGACCATAAACATTTTCAGCAATATTCTTTAAATCACTAATGTTAATAATCTCGCAGTTAATTGATTTTTCCTCTAACCTTGTTTTTTGATCTTTTAAAAGATCAGCTTTAAATTTCAATACTTTTTCACTTAATTTAATGGCTCTATTTGTATTATTTAAGACTAACAAAATTTTTTTAAATTTATGCTCTTTAAAATCAGAAAATTCAAAAGCCATATTATTTTCAAATATTAACAAAGTTTGATCCTCTAAAATTTCAGAATTTAAAAAATCTTTTTTAATTACTGAAAAATTTTTATCACTGAATATTGGTGTGGCATTCTCATTAAGCTTTATGTTTTGAAATCTATTGTTAGTAAATTTATTTATATTCCATTCACTTGCCAGATAATGTTTACCTTGAGTTTGAACCCCAGCTACCCACCTCCAGCCAAGTGTATTCGATGCAGCATCACCATCATAAAGATGTTGCATAAAAAATTCTGCACCTAGCTGCCACGGTAGTTCTAGTGTAAATATCCAAATACTAGCAAACCACATTCTAGTATGGTTATGGAGGTAGTTGTTTTCTTTAAGTTCAGCTACCCATTGATTGAAGCAGTCTATGTCTGTTTTTCCCTTAATAGCATCTAAATAATTTTGATTGTTTTTAAATTGATTTCTAACATTATCTAATTCTATTAGATAATCCGACCAAACATTTGGTCTTAGTTCAAGCCAACCTTTCCAATAAGTTCGCCATAAAACCTCTTGAATAAATTTTTCATTCTTTGCAAATGAAAATTTTTTAAGAGATTTATCAATTACTTCTAATTCATTTATTACTCCGTGTGCTATGTATGGAGATAGACAGGAAATATTTGATCTATTACTAGGTCCAAAATCAAAATTTCTTAGCTTTGAATAATCAACTAAATTATTTTCTACAAAATTATTTAATTTATCAACAGCCTTAGCCCTTGAGGCTTCAAACATCATATTAAATTATTTTGATTTTTTTCTTTTTAGACCCAATTTATCACTGTGCCTTAATCTTAGAATTACAATTGCAGCCGCAATAAGAACTATTGCAACAGCCTCATAAACTAATGCTGTTGGGTCCATTTCTTTTCCTTGTAATATTATAAATCTTGCTAGAGCTGTGATGGCAATTAATAGAGGTAGAGTTATACTGATTGACTGTTGATCCCAAAATACTCTTACCATTGCAAGAACTTCTAAATATAGAAACATTAAAAGCAAATCAGCCAATGTTACTGATTGGTTAAGAAACATATTCTTAATTTCCATACCAACAGCAATTACTGTGCTTATTAAAATAATACACATTAATGCAAGCTGTAAGTTTTTTGCTATTTTTTCCATTACTTATCTTTACTAAATGGAAGCCATTTTTCAAACACCGATTTAGATGGTCCATCATAAGGAATAGAATAAGAACTTGGATTAGGGCTAGTTAATACCTCAATTCCTTTAGAGAATACAAAAATGAATACTACGACAAAAACAATTACCATTATTTTAAAGGGGTCAAAGTTTTTTGTTTGAAAGACACTGCTAGATTTTTCTTCTGCTTTATGAAAATGCTTAAAGGTCATGTAGACTGCAAATATTAAACCGATATGTGCAATATAAAGCCCCGCCCAACCAAATGCAAAAGTTGTATAAGAAAAAATATATAAGCTAAAAACTGTTGTCCATATAAAACTTAAAACTAACAAAATTTGTAATCTTACAGATCTTGGCAAAGATCTTAGATCATTTTTACTGTCATCGAATAAAATATTTGCTGCATCTACCATCCAGTTTTTTAGTGATTCCATGGGACTAAGTTATAATTTTTTAAAATTATAACAATTGTTAAATTGTCCTAAATATTAGTTTAAATTTGCTTTAATAACGTTTTCTAATTGAATTGAGCTTTGAGCACCTGAAATAAAATCTTTTCCTATCTCAAAAAAAGGAACGCCACTGATATTTTTCTCTTTAGCTGTAGATAGTTTTGAATTTATAAGTTCAATATTTTTCTCATTAATGAAATCTTTAAAAATATTTTCTGCAATATAATTTTCCTTAGCAATATCAATCAAGACATTGATATCTCCAATATCAAGTCCATTAATAAAATATGATTGATATATTTTTTCTTTAATTTCATTCTGTAAATTGAATTGTTCACTTAAAATAATCAATAAATGAGAAAGGATAGTATTAGGAGTTTTTTTTATTTTATCTAAATTTAAATTAATACCAGACTCGTTTCCTTTCAATCTCATATTTTCATACATGGGTGTAGCATTATCTTTTCCACCAAATTTTATTTCTAAATATTTATCTCTAGAAATTCCCTCAATTGGCATATCCGGGTTTAATTGAAATGGAATATGTTTAATATCAAACTTTACTTTTGGAAATTTTTTTAAGGCAGTATTCAAATTTCTGTGCCCAATAAAACACCATCCACAAATAGTGTCTGCAAAAACATTTATTTTCATTAATTTAAGAACGAAGTTTTTTTTTATGAAAGTTAATAAATCTTTCAACATTAGATTTATTAAATGTTTTATTTTCTTCAAAAGAAACTTTTTTCATTGAATAAGCAGAGCTTTTAGTTTGTCTCGATTCTATTGTTATGTTTCCTTTATAAAGTTTTAGTTTAACTGAACCATTTACTTTATTCTTTTTAAGATCTACAATTTTTTGAAGTTTAAATCTTTCTTTTGAATACCAATATCCGTTATAAATTAACTCTGCATATCTTGGCATTACCTTATCTTTTTTGTGCATTGTTTCCTTATCTAAAGTAACAGATTCAATTGCTCTATGTGCGTGCATTAACAATGTACCTCCTGGAGTTTCGTATACTCCTCTAGATTTAATTCCAATAAATCTATTCTCAACCAAATCAACTCTTCCAATTCCATTATTCCCTCCAAGCTGATTAAGTTTTTCCAATAATTTTGCTGGAGAAAGTTTTTTCCCATTTATACCGAATGGATCACCATTTTTAAAATTGATAGTTACAAAGCTTGGTTTATTAGGAGCTTTTTCAGGTGAAACGGATCTTTGAAATATGAACTCAGGTGCTGAATTTTTTGGATTTTCTAATACCTTACCTTCTGTTGAAGTATGAAATAAATTATCATCAATTGAAAAAGGAGGAGCTCCTTTTTTATCCTTTGGAATAGATATCCCATGTTTTTTTGCGTAATTAATAAGATCTGTTCTTGATTTTAATTTCCAAATTCTCCATGGAGCAATAATTTTTATACTGGGTCCAAAGTAATGATATCCCAATTCAAATCGAACCTGATCATTCCCTTTTCCAGTTGCTCCATGTGAAACTGCATAAGCTTTAAATTTTTTAGCAACTCTAATTTGATCTTTTGCAATAAGTGGTCTTGCTATTGATGTACCTAATAAATAAACGCCTTCATAAATCGCATGACCTCTGATCATTGGATATACATAATCTTTGACGAATGTATCTTTTAAATCTTTAATTATAATATTTTTAACTCCAAATTTTTTTGCATTTGTTATAATTTTTTTTCTATCAATTTCTTGACCTACATCTGCAGTGTAACAAATTACTTCTGCATCATAATTTTCCTGAAGCCATTTTAAAATAATGGAAGTATCGAGACCCCCAGAATAGGCTAAAACAATTTTTTTCTTCATCTTTAATTTTCTATATCAATATCAGCATTCGCTGAAATAATTATTCTATCTTTTTTTCCTAGATATGGCTTAGAACCATGCATTATAAAACTGGGCCATATTAATAATTTACCCTCTTCTGCTTTAAAATGTGTTGAACTTTTGTTGTATCTCAATCCAGCAAAATCTTTATGAGAAAATCCTCTATTAAAAGGTCTTAAAAAATATGTTGATCCATTGTTTAAATCTGAATCATCACCAATTTGAACATAATAAACGCAGCTCATAGTGCAACCACCATGGTCATGAGGGGTTACAGCGCCACCTTTATTATATCTAATAAACCAGGAATTCTTTATTTTTACATTTAGATTTGATTTTTTATTTTCAATTTTATCTAGCTCTGTTCTATTAATATTTTTTGTCATTGTTAAAAAACACTCAGCTATGAAATTTGTAATTTTTAAAATAGCTTCATTTTTTTCTTTATGAATATAGTAATTACTTTCATATAGGTTGGAATTTTCGATTCCTTGTCTTGAATTTTTATTTTTGCTTTCATATTGCTTAAAAAACTCAATTAAATCTGTTTTCACCTCTTGGTGATTTGGATTATGAAATTCTCCAATAAATAATGGCCAAAGAGTATGAATTTTATTATCACTCATTAATTTTTAACTTAGCTACAAGCTTTTTTTGTAGCATTGTAAGCTTTAGTAAAGCCTAGCAGAGAATAATGGTCGATTGTTTGAGAGCCTTGTTGATTGTAACCAGTGATCATAATTCTAGATCCCTTTTTCATTCTCTTAATCATTCTAAATTCAATCTTAGTATCTGCGATCCAAGCAAAACCTTGTTCTTTAATGTCAAATTTGAATTTATTTTTACCTGATTGTGCTGTCACTGTGTTGCTATTAAATTCATAGCCTGCAGTCACACTTACTTCATCTATAATTTTTTCAGCAGGTCTAAAAGCAATAAACAATTTAGCATCTCTTTTGTTATTTGATTTTGGACCTTGTAAAATAGGTGAAGATTGTGCAAAGCAAACTTTACCAGTAGCTTCTAATATAACCATTGATTCCCAATCTTTATATTTACCAATTTTTTTTACCTCCTCTGCAGATAGTTGGCTGTAAGTACAAATAAAAATTATTGGTAAAATTTGCAAAATTTTTTTAATTATGGACATGGATTTGGATAAATTGTTTGAACGTTATTAATTTCTTTAATGACATCATCAGATAAATTTATATTTACACTTTCTATATTTGTTTTCAACTGCTCCATAGTTGTTGCACCAATAATTATGGAGGTAACAAAAGGTTGAATTTCTAAAAATTTTAACGACATTTGAGCTAAGTCAAGACCATGTTTGTTAGCTATTTCATAATAAGCATCAACAGCTTTTTCTGTATTTGGTTTTGCGTATCTTGTCCAAAAATCTGGATCTCTCTCAATTCTAGAATTTTTTGGCAATTGATTGTTTCTGTATTTTCCAGACAAGTAACCACTAGCTAATGGCGAATATGCTAAAAGACCTATTTCATCTCTAATTGATATTTCGGCTAAACCAACCTCGTAAGTTCTATTTAGTAAGCTATATGGATTTTGAATAGACATCATTCTTGGTAAGTCTTTTTCTTTTGATAACTCTAAATATTTAGAAACACCCCATGGTGTTTCATTTGACAGGCCAACTTCTCTAATTTTTCCTGCATCCACAAATCTTTTAAGATTACCAAGAACATCTTCAAATTTATTCCATTCACCATTTTCTTTGTGTTCATACCCAAGACGACCAAACATATTTGTATTTCTTTCAGGCCAATGAAGTTGATAAAGATCGATATAATCTGTTTGTAATCTTTTTAAGCTATCATTAATGGCTTCGGTCATTTTATCTAAGCCATAGTTATTTCCACCACCTCTTAAATAAGCTCTCATGGGACCAGCAACTTTTGATGCTAAAATAACCTTGTCTCTTTTTTTGGATTGTTTAAACCAATTTCCAATTATGATTTCAGTATGACCATAAGTTTCTGCTCTTGGTGGAACTGCGTATAGTTCAGCGGTATCCCAAAAATTTACACCCTGGTCCAAAGCGTAATCCATTTGTTCAAAACCTTCTTCTTGAGTGTTTTGTTCACCCCAAGTCATCGTGCCAAGACAAATTGTGCTTACATCAAGATCAGTATTACCTAGTTTTTTAGAATTCATTATGCTTTTTGTTCAATTTGAATATTTTAAATCTTTTAAGACATCTTGAATAATTAGTAAAAGACTATTATATATCATCCATTATGGAATTTGATAAAAACGGAATATTAAACAGAGCTAAAGCAGCTCAACAAACAGCAGTTGTAATGGATGAAGGCTTAAGAGCCTACATGCTTAAAGTTTATAATTATATGGCAACTGGAATTTTATTAACAGGAATAGTTGCACTTCTTACATTTAAGATGTCAGTAGTTACAAATGATGCGGGATCTATTGTGGGCTTAACATCAGTTGGTAATGCAATTTATATGTCTGGATTAAAATGGCTTGTGATGTTGGCGCCTTTAGGAATAGTGTTTTATATGAGTTTTGGAATAAACAAGATGAGCGCTTCAAAAGCTCAAACTACTTTTTGGGTTTTTGCAGGATTAATGGGCTTATCATTATCATCAATTTTATTAGTTTACACAGGCATGAGTGTAACAAGAGTTTTCTTTATATGTTCAGCAACTTTTGGAGCAATGAGCATTTATGGCTACACAACTAAAAGAGATTTAACAAAACTTGGCTCATTTTTAATGATGGGTTTAATTGGAATTATTATTGCATCAATTGTTAATATATTCATGCAATCATCAATGATGTATTTTGTTATATCAATTTTAGGTGTTTTAATTTTTGTGGGCTTGACAGCTTATGATACTCAAAAAATTAAAAATATGTATGCTGTAAGTGATACAGGCGAAGTCATGGGTAAAAAAGCTGTGATGGGTGCTCTTACACTATACTTAGACTTTATAAATTTATTTATAATGTTGCTAAGATTGTTTGGACAAAGAAGATAATCTTATTTTTGTAGCCTTTTCCAATTAGTACTTTTTAATAATACCTTAAGGTCAAAAGAGTTTTTTAAGATTTTACCACTGGTATCAGTTATTAAGTATCTAAGATTTTTATTCTTTGGCTTAAAGTTTTTACAAATTTTATATAAAGCGTTCTCTGCAGCATTTCTAAAAACGCTAAAGCTGACTTGTTTACTTGAGATATTTAAACCATAATCTTTCCACGATCCTTCAGAGACCATTTTTGCATATAAATCTAAGATAATTTTTAGTTCTTCTTTTTCAAAAAATTGTTTTTCTTCTATTTGTTTGTGGGGATTATTGATTATTAGTTTTAAGTTACTAGGCATCCATTTTATGTTTGTTGATTAATGGTATCTGAAAACCTGTGAAAATAATGGTTATTGGCAACATTCCCCATACTTTAAAGTTTACCCAAAACTCTTCAGTTTGAGTTCTCCAGATGCATTCATTTAATATTGCAAGACCAAAGAAAAAAAACATCCATCTTCTATTTAATAATTCCCATCCTAAATCTGAAAGTGGAATTGATTTTCCTATAATTTTTTTTAATACAGGTTCTTTGGTAAAATATTTTCCAAAATATAAAGCTAAAGCAAAAATAATATTTATTATAGTTGGTTTTACATAAATAAATATAGGATCATTAAAATAAATAGTTAATCCACCAAAAAATGTAATCAATATTCCACTAATTAAAGGCATCGGAGGTATTTTTTTTTCAAAAAACCAAACAACTACTAATGCAATTAAAGTTGCAACTATAAGTGGAGGAATGGCAACTGATAAATTTTTATCATTATTATAATAATAAAAAAAAAATATAGCTAATGGCCCAAAGTCTGTAACAAATTTTAAAAAAGATTTATTCACTTAAAAGATATTAACATATTTGCCACATCACAAAACATTAATATTTTTAGCATTGATTTTTATTTTTAAATACCCATACTAATAGCTATGCCAATTCAAAAAGCTAAATTCTCTATTGGAGATATTGTAAAACATAAACACTTCGAATTTAGAGGTGTGATATATGATGTAGATTTTGAATTTAATAATTCTGAAGAATGGTATCAGTCTATCCCAAAAAATGTGAGACCAAGAAAAGATCAGCCTTTCTACCATTTGCTAGCTGAAAATGACGAAATAACTTATGAAGCTTATGTTTCAGAACAAAATCTTCTAATGGACGACTCTGACGAGCCAATAAAACATCCTTTAATTGAAGAGATTTTTTCAGGAAAAAAGGGCTCTAGTTATTTTAAAATGTCTAATTAAATCTATCATTTTTCAAACACATTTAGCTCAAATCTAAGCCATATAAATTAATTAAATTTATTTCATATTCTGATCAAGAGTGTTAAACGTTAATTTCAAATCATTATCTCCCTCTGCATTCTTGATCGGAAATCCTTTTCATACTAAACATCACTAATTAAATATGTTTAAACTATTTCATCCAAACAGGGTTTTTCAGATAACTTCTAAAGCTCCTAAATATGTTCTGATTTTATTTGTAATGGTACTTTCAGTTGGACTAACTGAAGCGTTAATATTGTCACCTGAAGATTATAAGCAAAGTGATGCTGTTAGAATTATGTATGTGCATGTTCCGGCAGCATGGATTTCTCTGGGTATTTTTTCAAGTATAACTTTTTTATCTATTAGTGGATTTATTTTTAAAAATAAGAATTTTTTTTTAATTTCAAAAAGTCTAGCACCTTCAGGGTTTGTTTTTAATATTATTGCTTTAGTGACTGGTGCTATCTGGGGAAAGCCAACATGGGGAACTTGGTGGGCCTGGGATGCAAGGATAACCTCAATGTTAATATTGGCACTCTTTTACGCAATATATTTAATTTCATGGAGAATTTATGAAAGTGAAGAAAAGGTTTTTAAGATCACAACTTTTATTACCATACTAGGTATAGTTAATGTTCCTATTATTAAATACTCCGTAGATTGGTGGAACACACTTCATCAACCAGCATCAGTCAATATTTTATCAAAAAGCTCAATTCATTCATCAATGCTTTTTCCTCTACTAATAATGACTGCGGCATTTGCTCTTTTTTCATTGCTAATTTTCTTAATGAAATATAATACAGAACTGATAAAAATTAAAAATAAAGGCTTAGATAGATTATGATTAATGAATTACTTTTTATGAACGGATACGGAGCTTACGTATTGTCTGCTTTCAGTTTTACGCTTTTAAGTTTTTCAGCTCTATATTTGATTACTAAAATTCAATTTATTAAGGAACAAAATAAATTTGTAGCTAAATTTGGATCTTTAAACTCCGAGAAAGCTAAATCTGCAAAATCACAAAGAATAAACAAAGAAATTTTAGCTAACGCCACAAACAATTAACTTTTGAACCATGTATGGTCGTAAAGTTAAATTAAGATTCTTATTTGTAGTACTTATTTTAATAACTTTAATATTAACAACGTTTCTTGTTTTAAAATCTCTTGAAGAAAACGTAGTATACTTTCAGTCACCATCAGAAATTAAAGCTTTATCAGAATTAGATAAAAAAAAAATTAGAATTGGTGGAATGGTAAAAAAAAACTCTATTTCAATAAATTCCAATGAACTAAAGTTTGTAATTACAGATTTTAAAAATGAAATAAATGTTACCTATACTGGAGCAATCCCAAATCTTTTTGAAGAAGGAAAGGGAGTGGTAGCAGAAGGGTTTTTAAAAGACCGAAATTTTTTTTCTGCATCTAAAATTTTAGCAAAACATGATGAAAATTATATGCCTCCAGAAGTAAAACAGGCGCTTGGAGAAAAGTAAGATGTTATTTAGTACTATTGGAAACTATGCATTACTTTTAGGACTTTTTTTTGGATTAGTTCTTTTTTATTTTTCAGCAATAAATTTAAGAAATTCAAAAGTATTAGATACTAAAATTTTATCATTTACATTTTTACAATTTTTATTAGTTGTAATTAGTTTCTTATGTTTAGTCTTATCATTTGTTATATCGGATTTTAGTAACGAAACTGTTTTTAATAATTCGCACACAACTAAACCAATTTTTTATAAAATTGCTGGAACATGGGGAAATCATGAGGGAAGCTTATTATTGTGGTTATTAGTTTTAACATTATTTATTCTTATTTTTTTAGTAAAGACTAAAAATCAACCAATTAAATATAGAATATTAACTCTAGTATTTCAGCAAATCATAATTGTAGGTTTTTTTGTTTTTTTGATAAAAACATCAAATCCATTTAATTATATTTATCCAACACCAACAGAGGGATTGGGTCTTAATCCAATACTACAAGATCCGGCTTTAGTGATACATCCACCTATTTTATATTTAGGATATGTGGGATCATCCATAATTTTTTCTTCAGCTTTAGCTGCTACAAGTTTAAATTTAGTATCTAAAAAGTGGGCGTCTCACATAAAGAAATGGGTGTTAAGTTCATGGGTTTTTTTAACTCTAGGAATTTTATTAGGATCTATTTGGGCGTATTACGAGCTAGGTTGGGGTGGCTTTTGGTTTTGGGATCCGGTCGAAAATGTTTCTTTAATGCCATGGTTAGCATTAACAACACTTTTGCATTGTATTTTGGTTTTAGAAAAAAAATTAATCCTAACTTCTTGGGTAATAATTTTATCAATATCGACATTTGCTCTTAGTATGAGTGGCACATTTTTGGTTAGATCTGGAATTCTAAATTCTGTACATACTTTTGCAAATGATCCAGAAAGAGGTTTATTTATTTTAACTTTTTTGTTTTCTCTAATTTTTCTTTCATTATTTATTTTTTTCTTTTTTCACAATCCTAGTAAAAATAATCCAAGCAATTTTTTTCTATTAAGCAAGGAATCAGCAATAATAATCAATAATTGGTTTATGATGTATTTCTTGTCAGTTGTTTTAATTGGTACTATTTATCCAATTTTCCTTGATGTTTTGTCATCTCAAAAAATATCTGTAGGACCTCCTTTTTATCACAAATTGATAATACCTTTTTTAATTCCCTTTTTGTTGATTATGACAATTGGACCAAAGTTGAAATGGATTAAATCAAATCTAGAAGATAAAATTTACTTAATTGTGCTCTTAATAGTTTCAATTTTACTATCTATATTAATTATTAAAAATTTTAGCACTGATTTTTTAATAAACACAATTTTGATTTCGAGCGCTTTTTATTTATTCTTTATTACTTTAAGAGATTTCTTTAATAAGGGTTTTAAAAATTTGGCTCAAAATACAGCTCATTTTGGTTTTAGTTTATTAATTTTAAGTATTCTTTTTAATAATTTGTTTTCTACAGAAATAATTACAAATTTAAAAGTTGGAGAAACTTTTGAGAATACAAAAACAAAGATAATTTTTGAGAACATTAATCAAAAGGGAGAAAAAAACTATAAATCGATAAGAGCTAAATTTATTATTCAAGATTCAAAAGGTAAAATAGAGAATTTGTCACCAGAACTAAGAATATATAATCAACCAAATATTGTTACTAGTGAAGCTGACATTAAAACAACATTATTTTCAGATAAATTTATCGTTATCAATTTAGTGCCAAACCAAGAGCTGTTTAATGTTAGATATCAAGTCAAACCATTTATGTTATGGATTTGGATATCGGTAATTTTAATTAGTATTGGTGGATTATTAAGCTTTGCAAAAAAAGAGTATGAAAAATAAATTATTACCAATTATAATAACTTCACTATTTATAATTATTTTTATATTTTTTTACAAAGGTCTTAAAAATTCAAATATCTATACTCCTGAGACAAAAATTAATATTAAAGTTCCATCATTTGATGGAGAGTTGTTTTATGAAAAAAAAATAATTAATTCTTCAGAACTATTTCAGGTAGACAAATATTACTTGTTGAACATATGGTCCTCATGGTGTGTTCCATGTAGGCAAGAGCATTCTTTGCTTATGAATTTAAGTAAAGACAAAAATATAGAATTAATTGGTATAAATTACAAAGATATAAAAATTAAGGCTAAAAATTTTTTAGCTGAACTTGGTAACCCTTATAAAAAAATAATTTTTGATGATAAAGGTATTATTGCAATTGAATGGGGGGCATATGGAGTTCCTGAATTGTATTTAATTAAAGATGGAATAATAATAAAAAAATATATCGGACCCCTAAACAAAACATTATTTAATGAAATTAATTATTTAACAAAATGAAAATATTAAAATTATCTTTAATTTTTTTATTCATTTTTTCTTTCAATAATTTGAAGGCGAACAATGAAGGCATAAATAGTAAAATTACAAAGAACCTTCGATGTCTAATTTGTCAAGGGCAATCTGTTTACGACTTAGACTCTGAATTTGCAATTAGTATCAAAACTCTAGTAGATAAAAAATTAGATGAAGGTTTTTCTGAAAATCAAATTTATGATTTCTTTAAAGAAAAATATGGAGATTGGATTTTGTATGATCCAGAGCTTAATAAAAACACCTATATATTATGGTTATTACCAATATTGATATTTTTAATTGGAGGTGCAATTATTGCAAAAACTTTTATAATTAAAAAAAATAATTAGCCATTATGATTTTAAAAAAATTTTTAATAAGTGTTTTGTTTGTTCTTTTAACTTTTGCAGCTAACGCTGAAGAAACAAAAGATTATAATTTGGATACCAAATTTAGTGTTTATTCAGGTATGTTTGATTTTAGCGATGATGGAAAAAAATCTACATTAATAGGTTTTCAACATCAGAATGAAAACCTTAATCGAGATACTTTTTTAGGTAATATTTCACCAATAACAGGTGCAATTATTACAGCTGATAATGCTGGCTACATCTATACGGGTGTTCAAGCTCAATACAAAATTGGAGCATTAAATATTACTCCAAGTTTTACACCAGGATTATATCACGAAGGTGATGGCAAAGATCTTGGGCACATGCTTGAATTTAAAAGTGAAGTTCAATTGTCTATTGATTTTTCACAAAGTTCAAAATTGGGTTTTTCTTATAACCACATATCTAATGCCAGTTTAGGAGATAAAAATCCTGGGGCAAATAGTTATATGTTTAATTTCTTCAAAAACTTTTAGTAATTATCATGAATTTAAAAAATTGTTATAATTTTAATGACTTTAGAAAATTAGCAAAAAAAAAATTACCATCACCTATCTTTCACTATATTGACGGTGGTGCAGATGATGAAGCTACATTAAAAAGAAACACTGATGCTTTTAACGATTGCGATTTAATCCCCAATGTTTTGGCAAGTGTAGGTAAACCTGATTTATCAACTACTGTTTTTGGTAAAAAAATTGATATGCCAATATTTTTATCTCCAACTGCTATGCAAAGACTTTATCATCATGATGGTGACAAAGCCTCAGCTCGAGCTGCAGAAAAGTTTGGAACCTTTTATAGTATGTCTACCATGGCAAACAATACCATTGAGGAAATTGCTGAAATTTCTAAAGGCCCAAAATTATTTCAACTTTATGTTCATAAAGACCAATCAATTACAGACGATTTAATTGAGAGATGCAGAACATCTGGTTATGACGGTATGTGTTTAACAGTAGATACATTAGTTGCTGGAAACAGAGAAAGAGACCACAGAACTGGTTTTACTACTCCTCCAAAACTCACACTTCAAAGCTTAATGAGTTTTGCAATGCATCCAGAATGGGTATTTAATTATTTTACGCATGGAAAATTTGAATTGTCGAATGTGAAAAATAAGACAGATAAAGGAACTAATATTTCAAAATCAGTTATTCAATATATTAATGAACAGTATGACCCAGCAATGAATTGGAAAGATGCTGAATATTGTGCAAAAAAGTGGAACAAACCATTTGCATTAAAAGGTGTGATGTCAGTTGAAGATGCAAAAAGAGCAATTGATATTGGTTGTACTGCTATAATGATCTCAAATCATGGGGGTAGACAGCTAGATGGTTCAAGATCACCTTTTGACCAAGTAAAAGAAATTTCAGATGCAGTTGGTGATAAGCTTGAAATTATTTTAGATGGTGGAGTTAGAAGAGGTACTCACGTTTTAAAAGCTTTAGCTGCGGGTGCTACAGCGTGTAGTTTCGGTAAAATGTTCTTATTTTCTCTAGGTGCTGGGGGTCAAGCAGGAGTAGAACGTCTATTGCAGAATATGCATGATGAAATAAATCGCAATATGGTATTAATGGGATGTAAAAATATCAAAGAATTAAATAGAACAAAACTAATTTATAGAAAATAATTTATAAGGAGAAATAGAATATGAAATTAGCAGCAAGTCTAAATCGTTTGGGAACAGAATCAGCATTTAGCGTTTTAGCAGAAGCTAAAAAATTAGAAGCTGCTGGAAATCCAATGATACATTTAGGACTTGGTCAACCTGATTTCAAAACTCCAAAGCATGTAGTTGAGGCTGCTAAAAAAGCTCTAGACGATGGACATCACGGATACGTTTTATCAAATGGAATTCTAGAGTGTAGGCAAGCTGTAACAAGGTGGATAAAAAAACGCTATAATACCGAGGTAGATGCTGAAAGAATTATAATTATGCCAGGGGGCAAGCCTACCATGCACTATGCTATACAGTGCTTCGGAGAGCCTGGAGCAGAAATTATTCATCCAACGCCTGCATTCCCAATTTATGAGTTTATGATTAATTATACTGGATCTACAGCTGTTCCTTATGATTTAACAGAAGACAAAGATTTAAGATTTAGTGCAGATAAAATTTTATCTTTAATAACTGATAAAACTAGATTGTTAATTTTGATCAACCCAAATAATCCAACTGGAAGTTTTGTTGAAAAATCAGAAATAGATAAATTGGCAGAAGGTTTAAAAAAACACCCTCATGTAACAATCTTGAGTGATGAAATTTATAGTAGACAAATTTTTGATGGCAAAGAAATGCCAACATTATTCAATTATCCGGAATTAAGAGATAGATTAATTGTCTTAGAGGGTTGGAGTAAAGCTTATTCTATGACTGGTTGGAGATTAGGTTGGAGTTTTTGGCCAGAACAATTAGTTGAACATATTAACAAGTTATTAATTAATAGTGTTTCATGTGTTAATGCTGCTGCACAGTTTGCAGGAATAGCTGCTTTAGATGGACCAGACGACTCTATTAATCAAATGATGGAAAAATTTATTCAAAGAAGAAAACTAATTCATGAAGGTTTGAACAGTCTACCAGGTGTAGAGTGCAGTTTACCAGGAGGTGCATTTTATGCTTTTCCGAAAGTTATAGGTACTGGAATGGACGGCTCAGAATTTTGTAAAAGAGCTATGCACGAAGCTGGAGTTGCTATAGTTCCAGGTACAGCATTTGGTAAAACATCTAAAGATTATGTTAGATTTAGCTTTGCAGCCTCTCAGGATAACATTTCTAACGCATTGGAAAATATTAAAAAAATGTTAGGCTAGAGTTGATGTCTGAACTTGCTCTACCCAAAGTTGATAAAAAAATATTATCAAAGAAGCCTTTAATTGTATCTGATCTTAAAAAAATTATTAATAAAGATAATGTTTTAAGTGATGCAGATGAAATTAAACCATATGAAACAGATGCTTTAGCAGCTTACAAAAATACACCTCTAGCTGTTGTGTTGCCTGAAAATACACAAGAGGTTAGCGAAATTTTAAAATATTGTAATAATGAAAATATAAAAGTTATTCCAAGAGGAGCAGGGACTGGATTATCAGGTGGGGCACTACCTTTAAATGATGCAATTCTTTTAGGACTTGGAAAATTTAATAAAATTCTTGATGTTGATTTTAATAACAATTGTGTTGTTACACAACCAGGTGTTACCAATTTATCAATAACTCATGCCGTAAAACACAAGGGATATTACTATGCACCTGATCCATCAAGTCAATTAGCTTGTTCAATTGGTGGAAACGTAGCAGAAAACTCAGGAGGAGTTCACTCCTTAAAATATGGCACTACAACAAATAACATTCTAGGTGCAGAGATGGTTTTGATGGATGGAACCATATGTAGATTAGGTGGAAAAACATTAGATCAAGAAGGTTATGATTTAATGGGACTTATCTGTGGTTCTGAAGGATTGCTTGGGGTTATTACTGAAGTAACTGTTAAAATTTTAAAAAACCCTCAAACGGTCAAAGCAGCATTAGTTGGTTTTCCAACAATTGAAGACGGTGGAAACTGTGTAACTGAAATTATCTCTAGTGGGATTGTTCCTGCTGGAATGGAAATTATGGATAAAGCTTTAATTGATGCAACTGAAAAATTTGCTAAAGCAGGATATCCAATGGATGCAGAAGTTTTAATGATAGTAGAGCTTGATGGAACTAACTCTGAAGTTGATGGTATGCTTAAAGAAATAGAAATAATTTCAAAAAAAAATAATTCAAATAGTTTCAAACTTAGTCAAAATGAAAAAGAAAGAATGGCTTTTTGGTCAGGACGAAAAGCTGCTTTTCCTGCATGTGGAGCTATGGCACCAGACTATTATTGTATGGATGGATCAATCCCAAGAGGAAAATTATCGGAAATATTAAAAGAAATTACCAGACTTTCAAAAAAGTATAACTTAGCTGTAGCAAATGGTTTTCACGCAGGTGATGGTAACTTGCATCCTCTTATTTTATTTGACGGAAGTAAAAAAGAGGAATTGAAAAAGACAGAGGAATTTGGAGCAGAAATATTAAAAGCATGTGTGAAAATGGGAGGCGCATTAACTGGAGAACATGGAGTAGGTATTGAAAAGCGTGAATTGATGTGTGAAGCTTTTAATGACGATGATATTCAACAACAATTAGATATAAAAAAATCATTAGATACAAAAAATCTTTTAAACCCAGGAAAAGTTTATCCTATATTAAGAAAATGTGCAGAGGAGGGGAGAGTTCATGTTCACAGAGGAGAAGAAAAATTCCCAGATCTACCAAGATTCTAATCATCTCAAACCTGATACAGAAATCGTAGTTTCAAACTTAGTTAAAGATTTTTATAAAAAAAAATTACCAATAAACTTACATGGAATAAATAGTAAAAAATATATTGGTTATAATGTTCAAGCTGCAAAAACATTAGATCTATCGTATTTAAATGGAGTAATAGAGTATTTACCAGAAGAACTTTACATTAAGGTATTAGCAGGAACACCAATTAAAATTATTGAAGATTTATTAGAAAAACACAATCAGCAGTTGGCATTTGAGCCTTTAGATTTTGGTTATATTAAAGATGGTAAATCCAATAAAGGGTCTGCAGCAGGATGTGTTGCTACTAATTATGCAGGATCACGTAGATTTAAAGTAGGAAGTGTAAGAGATTTTGTATTAGGTTTTAGAGGAGTTAACGGTAAAGGAGATATTATAAAATCAGGGGGAACAGTAGTGAAAAATGTAACCGGATATGATTTATCTAAAGTAGTATCAGGTTCTTTTGGAACTTTAGTTGCACTTACTGAATTGACATTAAAAGTTTCACCAAAAAAGATATTTCAAAATACTATTGTTATATACTTAGATGACGTTAAAATTATTTCTTCTCTTTTTCATAAAATTTTAGGTTCAAGTAATGAAATTTCAGGAGCAACCTATATTCCAGATGAACCAAAAAGTAAAAAGTTTGACTTAAATAAAAGTAGAGTTTTTAAATTTAATGATCTTAATGATGATGGTTCTTTTTTAGCAATAAGATTAGAGGGAGATCGAGTATCTGTTCAAGAAAGATTGAAAGATATAAGTAAAGAATTAGAACTTAAAAAATATAAAACATCTATTTTAGACAATCATCAATCAGTTCCATTTTGGACAAAAGTAAATAATTTGGAATTATTCACAAGAACAAAAAATAATTTAATAAGAGCAGTAATTCCTCCATCTAATTCTGAAAAGTTAATGAAATTTATAGGTAATAAATTTAAATATTTTATTGATTGGTCTGGATCTTTGTTTTGGATAGAGGTCCCTGATAACGAAGATGATAAAATTGCACAAATTAGAGAGTTTATAGGTAATAATGAAGGATATATGACCATCATTATGAAATCAGAAAATTTTGATTTTAAAGAAAAAGTATTTTCAACTGATAAAGCAAAGTTAATGATATCAAAAAAAATTAAAGAAAGTTTTGATCCTAAAAGCCTGTTCAACCCAGGAAGAATGTATCGAGAGATTTAATGCAAACAAATTTTTCTAACACACAACTAAAAGATAAAGATAATCAATCTACTGAAAAAATTTTTAAAAAGTGTGTTCATTGTGGAATGTGTAATGCCACCTGTCCAACGTATGGAATTCTTGGTGATGAATTAGATGGTCCAAGAGGAAGAATTTATCTAATTCAGGACATGTTAGAAAATAATAAGAAGCCATCTAAAAAAGTAGTAAAACATATTGACAGATGTCTTTCATGTTACAGTTGTATGACCACTTGCCCTGCTGGAGTAAATTATATGCATGTAATAGATCATGGAAGAAAATACATAGAGAAAAATTATGAGAGACCTTTTTTTGATAAATTATTAAGGAATTTTTTATCAATAACTCTTCCAAATGTTAGATACTTTAAAGTTGCAAGTTTTTTTGTAAAAATTGGAAAACCTTTTAGTTTTTTATTTCCAAAAAAAATAAAGAATATGATTGGTTTAATGCCAACATCTTTTCCAAAAAAACTTCTTAAGAACCAAGAAGTTTATCGAGCTAAAGGAAAAAAAATAGCAAGAGTTGCCTTGTTAACTGGCTGTGTTCAAAAAGAAATTTCTCCTCAAATAAATGAGTCTACAATAAGGTTATTAAATAGACATGGGGTTGAAGTTGTTGTTCCAAAAAAAATTCGATGTTGTGGATCTCTAAATCATCATCTTGGAAAAAGTGAAGACGCACATTCTGATTTTACTAACAATATTAACACTTGGTATGAAGAGCATAAAAAAGGAAATTTAGATGCAATATTATCTAATACATCTGGTTGCGGAACTACCTTGAAAGATTATGGTTTTATTTTTAGAGATGATAAAGATTATAAAGATAAAGCAAAAATAATTTCTAAATTAACAAAAGATGTAACTGAATATTTGTCTGAAAGTTTAAAATTAAATATTAAGAAAAAAAATAAAAAATATAAAATTGCTTATCATTCAGCCTGTTCAATGCAACATGGTCAAAATATTCATTCACAACCCTTAGAATTATTGTCAAAAACCAAAAATGATATAATGGAAATACCCCAAGGACATCTATGTTGTGGATCTGCTGGAACTTATAATATCTTACAATCTGAGATAGCAACAAAACTGCTTAAAGATAAAGTTAAAAATATAGAAAGCACTAATCCTGAAATTATTTCAACAGGAAATATTGGTTGCATTACCCAAATATCTAATGGTACCAATATTCCAATTTTACACACAATAGAATTATTAGATTGGTACACTGGTGGTCCTAAGCCTAAAATTTTAGAAAGAATATGATTATGAAAAAAATATTAGTTACAAGAAAGTTGCTTAAAGACTGTGAGGATAAAGCAATCAAAGCTTTTGAAGCTAAATTAAATACAAATGACGAACTTTATTCTCAATCAAAACTAATTGAATTAAGTCAAGGGTGCGATGCAGTTTTAACTTCTTTAACTGATAAAATGGATGCAGAAACAATTAATAAATTACCTGAGACTATAAAAGTAATATCAAATTTTGCAGTTGGATTTGGAAACATTGATTTAGAAGCAGCAAAAAAAAGAGGTATTGCTGTAACTAATACTCCTGAAGTTCTATCTGATGCCACAGCTGAAATTGGGATTCTTTTAATTTTAGGTGCTTGCAGAAGAGCAGCAGAAGGAATTGAAGCTGCAAAAGAAAGTAATTGGAAATGGTCGGCAGATTATTTAATTGGAAAGCAATTAACTGGTTCTAGACTCGGTATCTTGGGTATGGGAAGAATTGGACAAAAAATTGCAAAAATTGCAAAGTCACTTGGAATGATTATTCATTATCATAATCGTTCAAAATTAAGTGACGAAAAAGAACAAGGAGCTATCTATCACGATAGTCTTAAAAGTTTATTTTCAGTTTCAGATGTTTTGTCAATTTGTTGTCCAGCAACAAAAGAGACAGTGAATTTAATTAATAAAGAAACGGTTGAATATTTCCCAAAAGGAGCGGTAATTACAAATGTTGCCCGAGGAGATATAGTTGATGATGATGCTTTAATTGATGCTTTGAATAGAAGAAAAATTTATGCAGCTGGATTAGATGTTTATAAAGGTGAACCAAATTTAAATCCTGGCTATTTAAAAATAAAAACTGCTTTTATTCTACCTCATCTTGGAAGCGCAACTAAAGATACAAGAATTGCAATGGCTAATCTTGCAATTGATAATATTGATGAGTTTTTCAATACAGGTAATTGTAAAAATAAAGTAAACTAAGCGAAAAGAAAAAAAAGTATGTCTGAATTAATTGCATTTATTGGTATTGGAAACATGGGTTTGCCTATGGCTGAAAATTTAATGAAATCTGGAAAAAAGATTAGAGTTTTTGATGCTTCTAAAAGTACAATTGAAATTGCTCAAAAAAAAAATTTAGATGTTGTTGAAAATTTAAGCGACTTAGTTACGACAGATGTAACAACTGTAATAACTATGCTTCCTGAGGGAAAACATTCTAAAGAAGTTTTTTTAGGAGAAAGTGGAATTATCAACAAAGTATCAAAAGATTGTCTATTAATTGACTGCTCTACAATTGATATCCAAACTTCGAAAGAGATTGGAAAAAAAGCAACTGAAAACGGAATTAAAATGATTGATGCCCCAGTGAGTGGAGGTGTTATGGGTGCACAAAAAGCAACTTTAAATATAATGGTAGGTGGAACCAAAGAAGCATTCGATCTTGCATTACCTCTTTTAAAAATTATGGGAAAAAATATTTTTCATGCGGGAGAATTAGGAAGTGGAAATGGAGCAAAGATTTGTAATAACATGTCATTAGGAATTACAATGATTGCAGCCTCTGAATCATTAATGTTAGCTAAGAGATTAAATATAGATATTAAAAAAGTTCATGAAATTATGAAAAATGCATCTGGTAACAGTTGGCCAATTTCTGTTTATCCACCTCTCCCAGATTTAATTAAGGGAACACCTTCTAATAACAATTATCGACCAGGATTTTCTGCAGGCATGATGAATAAAGATCTTAAACTTGCTTATGAATGTGCAAAAAGTGTTAGTGCAGACACACCTCTTGGTAAAATGGCATTAGAAATATATGAAAAATTTTGTAAAGACGGTAACGATGATAAGGATTTCTCTGCTATTTCAAAAGTAATTGGTGGAGATGCTTGGGATTATCCAATAGAATAAATTTTTAATTTAAATGTTTATAAATTGTTGTTCTGGATACGCCAAGTTTTCTAGAGGCAACAGAGATATTATTTGTTTCTAAAAAAGTTGATCTAATTAATACACACTTTTCTCTTTTAATTTTTGTATCTTTACATGATTTACAAGCATATGTTTTTTTGGATACATTTTCTTTAATTTTATTTTCTTTAAAATTTTGACTCTTTACTACAAAAACTGATGATCCTAGGTGATCAGTTATTTTCAATATTTTATTATTTAGTAAATCAGAGACTACTGATGAAAATGAATTTGTAAAAATATTATTGAAGTTTTCATTCTTTAAATCTACCAATCCATGAAGCATAATTTTAGCATTACTGTTTGCACCAACCACAACTCCATCACCATTAATAGCTAGTAACCCAACACTTGTAGTTGAAAGATATTCTGATCTCGGATGGAAAGATAAAATTAATTCACTAGAAAATTTTTGAATAAATAATTTGGTTTCTATACTCCTAGTTGCTAATTTTACTAGTGCTAAAGTATGTTGTTCTCTTGATTTTGAGTCTGTGGAGGCATCAATGATACCTATTGTTTTCCCATCATAATTAATAATAGGGCTAGCAAAACAAGATATTTTTTCATGAGCAATAAAAAAGTGTTCTTTGCCAGACACTATTGTGGGTTTCTTAAGTTCTACTGACAATCCAAGACCATTTGTACCACAAACTTTTTCTGCCCATATAGAACCAGGTATTACTGATTTACCAACATCACCTTGCAAGCAAGTTTTATCATAGATAGTGTCGAGCACTAATCCATTTTCATCTGAATAAGCTACCATAAAATTCGTTCCTGCAATTTGAGAATATAGTAGTTCTATTTCTGGAATAACAATTTTTCTAAGTGCTTCATTTTTTTCTTTAATTTGTTTAAGCTCAACTGAAGATACAAGACTTTGTTTGGGATCTTTGAATGGATCAAGACCTGTAGAGATACATCTCATCCAACTTTCAGAAATATCTTCTCCCATTGTATCTGAGAGCATATTTCTTTTTTTTAAAATATTTTTAAACTCTTTGTTAGCTGAATTTAAATTATTCATATTTCAATTTAAGTCTCTTTAATCCTCAAAACAACTAACCACAGGTTGTATTTGTACATTTATTGGACATATTTGAGTCGCGTTGACTGTCACTTTACCTCCGTGTTGAATAGGATTTGTTTAAATAGATTAGGAGAAAAAAATTATGAAGGCACAAGTTTTACATAAGTACGACCCAGAAATGAAAGAAAAAGTATGGGTCACAGAGCAAGAAATGCCAGAACCAAAATTGGAAAAATCTTCAGATGTAATTGTAAAAATAGGAGCTGCAGGAGTTTGTAGAACTGATTTACATATAGTTGAAGGAGCTTGGAAGCATATTCAGGATCCTAAAGGTGATTTATTGCCTATGGTTATGGGGCATGAAAATGCTGGATGGGTTGAAGAAGTAGGAAAAGATGTTGTTGGGTATAAAAAGGGTGATCCAGTAATTCTACACCCAATTATTTCAGGAACTGATGGAACATGTTTAAGTTGCCGAAGAGGTTTAGATCAACATGCAGAAGAAGGATCATTTCCAGGTCTTAATATTAAAGAAGGTGGTTATGCAGAATTGCTTAAGACAAGTGTTCGTAACTTAATTAAGCTACCTACAGTATTAGCACCTAAAGATGTGGCACCTTTTTCAGATGCAGGCTTGACAGCTTATAGAGTTGTTAAAAAAGCTACCAGACATTTATTGCCAGGTCAGAATTGTGTAATCATAGGTGCTGGTGGATTAGGTCATATTGCAATTCAATGTTTGAGAGCAATGTGTGCTGCTAATATTATTATTGTTGAAAAATCCAAAGCAGCATTAGATCATGCTATGCCTTTAGGTGGTGACGAAGGTGTTTTAATTGATGGAAATGAAATAGAGAGGGTTTTAGAACTCACAAAAGGTAAAGGTGCTGAAGCCGTTATCGATTTTGTTGGTGAACATGGCTCCACTAAGATGGGTCTTGATATGACTTCAGGTGGTGGATTTTATTATATCGTTGGTTATGGAGAAGAAATTAAAATTTTAGCTGTTGATGTAATTATTTCAGAAAAAAACATAATAGGAAATTTAGTAGGAACGTGGTCTGAGTTATATGAGCTTATGGAGTTGGCTAATAAAGGTTTAGTTAAACTTTCTATGCAAGAATATAAATTAGGCGATGCTAATCGAGCGCTTCATGAACTTAACGAAGGTAAAGTTAAGGGTAGAGCTGTTTTAGTTCCATAATAACACAAAGGGGAGAATAACAATGAAAATAACAAAAACTTGCTTGAGTGCAATAATATCAAGTGTATTGATATTTAGCCCAATGGCATATGCAGATAAGTGGAGTGATCAATTTCCACATATCAAAGCTACAGGAGATATTGCTGGTGATTGTTCTTATGAAAAAATTTCAAAGAAAAATTACAAAGGAAAAACTCTTAAAATAAATACGCACGCAGTTCCAGTAATTGGTCAGCCTACAGCTCTTCATGCTGAACAGTTTGCAAAACTAACAGGGGCAAAAGTTGATGTAACACATACACCTGCAGGTGACTTGTATGCAAAAGCTATGGTTCCTTTTAAAGCTGGTCAAGCTCCATACGATATCGTATTTGGTTTTTCTAACTTTATCAATGACTGGAGACAATACTTAGCACCAGTTCCAAAAAAATACATAAACACAGTTGAGATGAAAGATGTAACTAAATCTCATGTTGGTGTTTCTTCTTGGGACGGAACTATGTATCAATACCCAGTTGACGGTGACAGACATTATCTAAAATACAGAAAAGACGTAATAGATAATCCTGAAATGCAAAAAAAATACAAAGCAGATACTGGTAAAGAGTTAAAAGTTCCTACTACTTGGAAAGAATATGGCGAAATGGCCAAATACTTTAACGGTTGGGATTGGGATGGAGATGGAGAAAAAGAATACGGTTCAGCTGAAGTGATGAAAAAAGACGATTTAATGTTCGCAGCTTTTTTCAGTAGATCAGTAGCGTACGCTAAAAATCCCAGAACTCCAGGTGGTTTCTTTTTTGATTTAGAAACTATGAAACCAAACATTAACAATCCAGGATTTGTTGAGGCTTTAACTGATTGGGTAGAGGCTACGAAGTATGTTCCTCCAGGAGGGATAAACTTTGGACTAGGTGATGAAATAGGATCATTTGGTGGTGGTCAAACTCTATTTAGTTTTTCATGGGATGATGCTTTTATTGCAGCAATGCAAGATGATAGTCCTATTAAAAATAAAGTAGGTACAGCCCCTCTTCCGGGTGCAGATAAAGTTTGGAACAGAGTATCTGGTAAATGGGAAAACAAATACAACCAAGCACCATACATTGTATGGGGTTGGGCAGTAGGTGTTGCTAAGAAAAGTAAAGTACAAGAGATGGCATTTGATTATCTATGTTTCTTTTCTAACGGAGCAAACCACCAAGCTGACTTAGCTATTGGTAACTTTGGGGTTAATCCATTTAAAAACTCTGATTTTGATCCACAACTTTATATTAATACTATGGGTTGGGATGCAGACATCGCTAATAGTTACACTAAGACACTTAAAGATATGGAAAAAAGTAAAAATAGAGTTTTCCCTTTAAGAGTTAGAGGTGTGTTTGAGTTCACTAGTGCAGTTGCTACTGGAACTTCAAAAGCGCTTGCGGGACAATTATCTCCACAAGAGGCTTTAGATGAAGTTGCTAAAGAGTGGGAAGCAATTGTTAGCAGAGTAGGTATGAAAAACGTTCAAGAAGACTACGCTGTTGGTGTTAAAATGGAAGACAACAAGTTATAATAATAACTTTAATATGTGGCCGCTTTTTATTAGCGGTCACATATACTATAATTAAAATTCAACTTCATGAACTTCAAACACAAATATATTTTTTTATTTCCTGGGTTATTTGTACTCATCGGAATTTTAATATTTCCAATAATATTTGTAGTACGATTGAGTTTATCAGGATGGAACAGTTACAATGGACTAAATTTTATAGGTCTTGAAAATTATATTAGGCTGTTCACAGATGATCCTCGATTTTGGGAATCATTTTTTAGATTAAGTTTTTTATCAGTTACCACTGTTGTTCTCCAGTATGTCATTGGGTTTGCACTAGCACATATGGTCTGGAAGGATATTAAGTTTCAAAGGTTTTTTAGAGTGCTATTTTTAATACCAATGATGACAACACCTGTAATTATGACAGTTATTTGGAGAACCTTCTTTCACGAATCTTTGGGTCCAGTTAATGATATTTTATCTAACTTTGGTATGTCACCTAAGTGGCTCACGGACCCTACTTTAGCTAAAATTACCGTTATTATTGTTGAGGTTTGGCAGTGGACACCTTTCATGTTTTTATTACTATTAGCTGGCCTTTTATCACTTCCAAAAGAACCATTTTTAGCTGCTGCAATTGATGGTGCTAGTCCTATTAGAAAATTCATCTACGTTACATTTCCGTTAATGGCACCAATTTCAATTGGAGCAATAATTATTAGATTAATTGAAGCCTCAAAAATAATGGACACTGTTTATGTGTTAACTTCTGGTGGTCCAGGGACTTCAACTGAAACATCTAGTTTTTATATATTTATCAAAGGATTGAGAGAATTTCAGATGGGTTACGCGGCCTCAATGTCATTCACTTATTTAATTATAATGATCATAAGCTTAACTGTCATTGCTAAAGTATTAACTAAATTATTACTTAAAGATTAAATATGGGAAAAATATATACATTTTTAAAATACTTTTTCATAACAGTTTGGACTGTGTTTGTTGTGGCCCCTTTTCTTTGGGCTCTAACTACTTCATTTAAAGATTTTAATTCTGTAAATGGTGGAGCAACATATATTCCTTGGGTTGATTTTGAGCCCAAGTTAGAAGGTTGGAAAGTTCTAATTAAATCACCTGCAAATGGTGGGGTTGATATTATTGAACCTTATTTTAACAGTTTGTTTGTAACTTGTACTGCAAGTTTAATAAGTATTGTACTTGGAACATTATCTGCTTACGCCTTATCTAGGTATACTTTTAAAGCTGGTTTTGTAAAAAATAATGATATTACATTCTTTTTTATATCTCAAAGAATTATGCCACCAATTGTTTTATCAATACCTTTCTTTTTATTTTTGGGATCAATAAATTTGTTAGACAGTTTAATTGGATTAATAGTTGTTTATATTGTTTTGTTAATGCCCATAGCTGTTTGGATTATGGTAGATTTTTTTAATAAAGTTCCAAGAGAGATCGATGAAACAGCTTTAATTGATGGCTGTAACCCTTATCAGGCTTTTTTTAAAGTTGTACTACCAAATTCAATACCTGGATTAATTGTAGCTGGAATGTTTTGTATTATATTTGGTTGGATTGATTTTTTCTTTGCATTCATTTTAACTTTTACTGAGGTACAATTATTACCAGTTAAGATAGTAGCACTGAACTCTTCTATTACGCCATGGTGGAGTTTATCTGCCTCAGCATTAGTATCAGTCGCACCTCTAATCGTAGTCGCATTTATTGTTGAAAGATACTTATCAAAAGGAAATTTATCTGGAGCTATTAAATAATGAATTTAGTTGCTGAAAACTTAAATTATAAACCAGACGATCAATTTCATTTAAATGAAGTGTCTTTTAATTTCAAGAAAGGTAATATTTATACAATTCTCGGAAGAACTTTATCAGGCAAAACAACATTATTAAAAACTATTGCTGGATTATTAACTCCTGATAGTGGTTCTATGAAATTTGAAGATAGAGATTTTTTAAAAGTTCCAGTGTGGGAAAGAAATATAGCAATGGTTTATCAACAGTTCATCAATTATCCCCACTTAAATGTTTATGAGAACGTTGCTTTCCCTCTAAAACAAAGGAAAATAGACAATCATGAAATAAATGATGTGGTTTTAAAATCTCTTAAGTCTGTAGGACTAGAAGGGTATGAAAATAGAAAAATTCAAGAATTATCTGGTGGTCAACAGCAGAGAGTATCCTTAGCAAGGTCTCTTGTTAAGAATGCAAAAATTTTATTGCTAGATGAGCCTTTAGTGAATTTAGATTATAAATTAAGAGAGCAATTAAGAGAAGAATTTAAAAATATTTTTTCACAAGGTTTATCCGAAGAAAGTATTGTAATCTTTTCAACAACAGATCCAAGAGAAGCAATGGAGCTAAATGGAGAAGTAATAGCAATTGATGAAGGTAAAGTTTTACAGGTTGGACCAGCAAAAGAAATTTTTGAAAACCCCAAAACATTAAAGGTTGCAGAAATTTCTAATGATCCTCCAATGAATGTTTTAAATGCTAATATTGATTCAAATAAGATTAAGTTTGAAGGGATAGAGATAGATATACCTAACCATTTGTCTAATTTAAAAGACAAAAATTTTAATTTGGGTATTAGAGCTTCAGATATTGTGTTAAGTGATAGTGGTTTTGAATTCGAAGTAGAGCTAGCAGAAATAAGTGGTTCAGAAACATTACTTCATCTTAAGAGGGGAGATGTAAAAATTATAACTTCAATTGAAGAAGTTATGAATTTTAATATTAATGATAAAGTTAAAATAAATTTTAATACCAAAAAAGTTTATGCATTTAACGAAAGTGGAATTTTAGCATCATCACCGTTTGGAGGTTCGTATGTCTAAAATAGATCTGAATAATATCTCTCATTCATATAATCCTAATGATTTGGAACCTAAATATGCACTAAATCCATTTTCAATGACTTGGGAAAATGGGAAAAGATATGCAATCTTAGGACCTTCAGGGTGTGGGAAAACTACAATGTTAAATATCGTTTCTGGCCTGGTAAGACCTTCAGCTGGAAATATTTTGTTCGATGATAAAGATGTTACGGATCTTAAAACTGAAAGTAGAAATATAGCCCAAGTGTTTCAGTTTCCAGTAATTTATAACACGATGACTGTTTATGAAAACTTAGCCTTTCCATTAAAATGTAGAGATTTTTCAAAAGATAAGATTGAAGAAAGAGTTAATTCTGTGGCAGATACTTTAAATTTAAAATCTTTTTTAAATTCTCCAGCTAGAAAGCTCACTGCGGATCAAAAACAACTAATTTCTCTTGGTAGAGGATTGGTCAGAGAAGATGTTGCGGCTGTTTTAATGGATGAGCCATTAACAGTTATTGACCCTGATTTGAAATTTAGACTTAGAAGAAAACTAAAAGAAATTAATGAAGAGTTTAAAACAACCCTAGTCTATGTAACACATGATCAAAATGAGGCCATGACCTTTGCAGATAATATAATTGTGATGAGCGAGGGTGAGGTAGTGCAGGCAGGAACACCCAAAGAATTATTTGAAAGACCTAATACTACTTTTGTTGGATATTTTATTGGTTCTCCAGCAATGAATTTATTTGAGTCAGAACTATCATCTAATAACAGTGTTAAGATTAATAATACCTTAGTTAAAACAAATACTGATTTATCAAGCTTAAAAAGTAAGAATATTAAATTAGGTATAAGATCTGAGTTTATTAAAATTGCAGAAAATCAAAAAGAAAACATATTAAATGTTGATGTTGAGAAAGTAGAAGATCTTGGAAATTATAAATTGTTAACTGCAAAAATGGGAAATCTTACTATTAAATCTAAAATAAATAGAGAAACTGAAGTTCCATCCCATAACGTTAAGTTGCATATACCTGCCGAAAAATGTTGCGTTTATGGTGATAATAAATTGATCTAAATCAATAAGTTCTACCACAGATTGTAATTTAAAGTTAACGTAGCCATTTTGGCTATGGACTTCGAAGTCCAATTATAATTAACTTCAAAAAGTTAATTAACTAATACTAAAAAAGAGGAGAGAAAATGATTAAAGAAAAAAAATCATTGAAGGGTAAAGCACCTTCAAGACGTAAGTTCTTTAAGACTGCTGCTGCAACTGGTGTTGCTGCTGTAGCTGCAACATCTTTATCTGCTCCAGCTGTTGCCAAAGAAAGAGTTGAAGCTTCTATGGTAGCTACTTGGCCGAGAGATTTTCCTGGTCTAGGAACTGGTGCACAAAGACTTGCCACAAGATTAAGTGATATGAGTGATGGAAGAATACAAGTTACTTATTATGCTGCTAACGAAAGAGTTAAAGCATTTGACTCATTTGATGAAGTTGCTTCTGGTAACTCACAAATGTATCACGGTGCTGATTACTACTGGGTTAAAAAACACCCTGCATTTGGATACTTTACTGCAAGTCCATTTGGTTTCACATATGCTGAAATGAATGCTTGGCTTAAGTATGCTGGCGGACAAGAACTTTGGGATGAGTTAACTGATGATTTTGGTACTCAAAGTTTTGCAGCTGGTAACACAGGTGTACAAATGGGTGGTTGGTTTAATAAAAAAATTAGATCAGCTAATGACTTAAAAGGTTTAAAAATGCGTATGCCTGGATTAGGTGGACAAGTACTTGGAAAACTTGGTGGTTCTCCAATTTCACTACCTGGTGGACAAATTTATGAAAACCTTGTGTCAGGTGCAATTGATGCAACTGAATGGGTAGGACCTTGGAATGATGAAGCTATGAAGTTTCATGAAGCTGCCAAGTATTACTACTACCCAGGTATGCATGAACCAGGATCAACATTAGCATGTGGTGTTAATAAATCTTGGTTTACAAGCCTTTCAAAATCAGACCAATTGATAATCAAAACTGCTTGTGATTGGGCAGATACGACTACAATGGCTGAATATAATGCTAAGAACGGTGCTGCATTAAATCGTCTAGTAAACGAGAATGGTGTTAAACTTGAGAAGTTTAGCGACAAAGTTTACGACGCATTTGCTAAAGGTGCTGCTGAAGTATACGACGAAGTACAGCAACATAGTGCTCTTGCTAAAAAAGTACATGGTGCATTTATAAAGGGTCGTAAAGAAATTGGTGCTTGGACTAACCTGTCTGACTCACCTTATATTTCTCAAAGAAACAGAGCATTAGGAATATAATTTAATTCTATAAATTTAAAGAGGGCCTCATAAGAGGCCCTCTTTTTTAACAAAATTACCAAAAAAACCTTTTCTTTTATGGTTAATAAAAAAAATTTACCGATTTTATTAAGAATATTAAGTTATTCAATATTAGCTTTTACTTTCATTTTTTTAGCCAACAATGTTTTAACAGTATGGTTTGATTGGCCAGGACTAAAGCAACTATTTGCCCACTATGGAATATTTGGGTTTAAAAAATTAAGCACACCTTTAGATGGTGCTGTGTTAAATTTATCTTATATTCAATTATTATTTTACTTTATTTCATTTATTGCAGTTATTTATTATGTTTTAAGATCAATTAATCAGACATTAGAAACTGATGCCAAAATTCTTACTAATATCACAGCTTATATTGTCAGATCATCTTTTTGGGCAGTGTTAATTGTTGGGATTGCAGATTTTCTAATTTCATTTTTAGTTGTTGAAAAATTAGCAGAGCCAATTTTTAATGAGGCGATAAAAGTTAATTTAGTTATTCCAACCTTTAGAATAACCTTTATTCATTTTCCTTTAATATTAATTTCATTTGTAATTGGATATTTCACACGATCGGTAGGATTTATTTGGTTAGCTGTTCTGGTGGTTGGTAGTGAATTTTTAATTGTTTTATCTAGATTTATATTTGAGTATGAACAAGCCTTTCAAGGAGATTTAGTTCGTTTTTGGTATGCTGCTTTATATCTTTTTGCAAGTGCATATGCTTTGATACATGAAGGACATGTAAGAGTTGACGTTCTCTACACTGGATTCAGTGAAAGAAAAAAAGCATGGACTAATGCAATAGGGTCATTTGTATTCGGTATTCCACTTTGTCTTATAATTATATTTTTAGGTATGGGTGGTAGAGCAAGTATAATTAACGGTCCAGTTATTTCTTTTGAAATTACTCAACAAGGTTCAAACGGATTATATTTACTTTATTTAATGGCAGTGTATTTGGCAGTATTTGCTGTCACTATGTTAATTCAATTCACAAGCTATTTTATGGGCAGTAGCCACAAACTTTTAAAAAATTAAAAAATGGAACATTTATTTTTAGCTTTACTTGTAATTATAATGATTTCAGCACTGGCCTCAGGTTTCCCGGTTGCTTTTGCGCTTCCAGGCTCTGCAATAATTTCAATTGGTCTTGCAGCTCTAACTGGTTACTTATTTGAAGGAGATGTAAGTGCATATTTTGCAGTAGACGGACCAAAGGAATGGCTAACAGCTGGTATTACAAATTTTAGGAGTAATTATTGGGATGTAGAAACCGATACGTTAATTGCAATTCCATTATTTATATTTATGGGAATTATGTTGCAAAAATCTAAAATTGCAGAAGATCTTTTGGTTACTATGGGGCAATTATTTGGTCCTATTCCAGGTGGATTAGGTATTTCAGTGATCTTTGTTGGAGCATTACTTGCTGCAACAACGGGGATAGTTGGAGCAACGGTGATAGCCATGGGGTTAATTTCTCTACCAACCATGTTAAATAACAAATATGATAAAAGTCTTGCCAGTGGAATTGTTTGTTCTTCTGGAACACTAGGTCAAATAATACCACCATCAATTGTTTTAATAATTATAGCAGACCAATTAGCAAGTGCTGCTGATGTTGCTAATACAATGAGACAGACAGACTATAAAATAGTTACAGGTGAATTTAATATGCCTGGTGAATTTAGAGTTGGTTCTACTAGTGCTGGAGACATGTTTCTTGGGGCGTTGTTGCCTGGGTTAGTATTAGTTGGATTATATATGTTATATGTTTTGGTATATGCGAGATTGAATCCTAAGGCAGCTCCACCAGTACCATTTAAAGGTAAGTTTGATTCTAAATTTTGGACAAGGGTTGTTATGGTTATAATTCCTCCACTTGCATTAATTTTTGCAGTGCTTGGATCCATATTAATGGGAATAGCCACAGTAAATCAAGCTGGATCAATTGGAGCAATAGGTGCAACTATGATGGCAGGTTATCGTCTTCATAAAGGTAAAAAAGATGCTTACTACCCAATTATAGTAGCCATTGTAGCAATCATACCAATTTATTTTCTCTCAAAAAATTATAACTTAAATATTAAAGCTATAGAAACTAGAGATTTCACTGAAATATTAGTTACCGCATTTTTTACTATTATATTTTTAATTGGAATTTCTTGGAGTTTTTGGAGAACATATAAAATTAACAATGTTTTAAAAGAAGTTGTTACAGAAACCTGCGTAACTACTTCAATGGTTTTTATAATTCTTCTTGGAGCAGCAATGTTAACTTCTGGCTTTAGAGCGTTTGGAGGTGAGGAATTAGTTAGAGATTTTTTACAAGATTTACCTGGAGGTTTTTGGACTCAATTTATTGTAGTAATGGCTGTAATCTTTGTATTGGGTTTCTTTCTAGATTTTATTGAAATTGCAGTAGTAGTTGTTCCTATAATTGCACCAATATTGCTAGCAGAACCTGGTGCCAATGTTAGTGCAATCTGGTTAGGTGTGATGATTGGAGTTAATCTACAAACTTCTTTTTTAACTCCACCGTTTGGTTTTGCTTTATTTTATCTAAGAGGTGTTGCGTCAAAATTAGTTTCAACTTTAAATATCTGGAAAGGTGTTGTACCTTTTATAGCTCTACAGCTAATAGGACTTGGAATTGTTGGTTTTTATCCAACCCTAGTAAATTATCTGCCAGCTAGAACATATTTAACATCTAAAGTAGCACCACCACCAATAAATCCAAAACTTCAACATTGCTTACAAGAATATAAATTTGATATTTACAAAAATGATGAACAAAAGATTGTAGCTGCTATTAATGGTTTTCAAGAATTAACCCCTTCAAACCTTCCTAATGATAAGCTAGATATTTTTGAGGAGCATTTTGATAATGCTTTAGGAACTTTCACCTTAGTAGCTAAACTGCAAAAAACTGAAGAAGAGTACAATTTGTTTGCTGAGGACTATAAAGATCTACACTTTAAAGTTAGAAAAAAAGAGAAAAAGATTAGAAAATTGAATAAGAAAATTGAAAAGTTAGAATCTGAAATTAGAAACTTAAATTCAGAAGAGGCTTCAGATAAAAATAAGATAGAACTTAAAATAGAGAATTATAAATTAGAAATTGATGAATTAGCTAAAACTGTCCCTGAAATTTGGAAATCTAAAAATGAAGAATTTAAGATTATTCAGAAAGCAAAAAATACAAGAACTAAAAGATATAGAAAAAATGTTGATGAAGCCTATGATAACTTAGATCAAATAGTTATGTTTATCCAAGATCATGAAAAACTAGATGGACTTTCACCTCAAATTAATGATTTAAAATATTCAATAAATAATAAAGATTATGAAAGTTCAATTTCAATTATTGATGATCTTTTTGAAAAATTGGGAGAAATTTCAGGTACAGAAGAGTTTGCAAATAAATTAGATGACTTAATATCAATTATAGATAGTGAAGATGTTAATGAAGAGGAATTATTGATAGCAAGCTCAGATACATTCAGTTTATTTAATATGGAAAATTCGTGGAGAAAAGATGCTAATAAAAATTTATTACCTGAGTTAATGAAATATAATTTGGAAATTAAAAATAACATTGGTTTAAGACGTCAATCTAAATTAACAAAAGAACAAGCAAAATTTGTTGCAAGATGTAACTCCGTTCATCGAGACGTATCGTTAAATTTTTAATTAATGGAAAATTATATTTTACCTAAAAGACAGGCTATTACTGTTTTTTTTGTATTTGCTTTTGGATATTTTTTATCTTGTTTGTTAAGAGCGATTACTGCCACTCTTTCTCCAGTTTTAACTCTAGAATTTGAGTTAATGGCTGCAGACCTTGGATTGCTTGCTGGAGGTTATTTTTTAGGTTTTGCATCTATGCAAATTCCTCTTGGATATTTGTTAGATAAATTTGGGCCAAAAAAAATTGTTTCATCATTCCTATTAATAGCATTTATTGGAACATTATCTTTTGCTCTTGCTCAGAGCTTTTCAGGGTTATTAATTTCTAGAATATTAATTGGAGTTGGCGTAAGTGCTTGTTTAATGGCGCCATTAACAGGTTATAGAATTTGGTTTGCTGAGAACCAACAACAAAGAGCAAATTCTTGGATGTTAATGATAGCATCATTAGGATTTCTATCTTCAACATTACCTGTTCAACTTTTGTTACCATCTTTAGGCTGGAGATGGTTATTTGGTGGGATTGCAGGATTAATATTAATTAGCATATTTTTAATGTTAGCCTTTATCCCAAAATGGGATCATCAAAAGGAAGAGTCTTTGGAAAATCCAGTGAGGCAAGGTTCATTATCTGATGTATGGAAAAATAAATTCTTTATCAGTGTTATTCCTATGGGTTTATTTAATTACGGTGGGTTAATGGCAATCCAAACTCTTTGGGCGGGACCATGGATGATTAGAGTTGCTGGTTACACTCCACTTGAAAGTGCTACAGGATTATTCTGGATTAACATTACAATGCTTGTTTCATTTTTTTTATGGGGCTATTTTTTACCTAGAATTACAAATCTTGGATTTAGTGCATTAAAAATATTAAAACTTGGTTTGCCAGTTAGTTTTTTAGTTATGTTAACTATCATAATTCTAGGATCAAAAGCAGGTGCGTTTTATATTACATTATTTATCTTAAGTTCAATTTTCTTATCTGTAACACAACCAGCTGTAGGTTTATCTTTTCAAAGTCATTTGGCGGGTAAAGCACTAACATCATTTAATTTATTAATTTTCCTTGGAACTTTTATAATGCAATGGGTTATGGGTCTTGTAATTGATTTAGTTAAAAATTATGGCTATACTGAAATAATAGGATTTAAAGCTGCTTTTTCATTTTTCTTATTTTTAAGTTTAATTTCTTATATATTTTTTTTAATTATTAATAAAAAATCGTAATTTTTTAAAATGAAAAATTTTAAAAATAGTTATTTTCCTTTTTTGTTACTTTTTATTCAGCCAGTTTTTATGGCTTCAAACTTAATAGTTGCCAGAGGTGGAGTTGAGTCTGTGCCTCCAATTTCATTAGCATTTTGGAGATGGGCTGTAGTTGTTCTATTACTTTTACCTTTTACATATTCATTATTAATCAAAAATTCAAAAATAATTAAAAAAGAGTTTAAAAAACTTTTCTTTTTAGGTGCAATGGGATGCGGTGCTTGTGGAGCATTCCCGTTTTTGGCTGGAGAAACAACAACGGTTACAAATATGGGGATTATTTATACCTCATCACCTATATTTATTATTTTGATTTCAGCATTTTTTTTTAATGAAAAAATTAATCTTATTAAAATTATTGGCTTAGTTTCTTGCTTAATTGGGGTTTTTACAATTATTATTAAGGGGGATTTAAATCTGTTATTAAATTTAAATTTTACGATTGGTGATCTATGGATGCTAGCTGCTGCTATTGGTTGGGCTCTTTATTCTATCTACCTTTTTTATTGGAAGTCTCAATTGCCAATTTTTCAAAGATTTACATTAGTTGCTTTTTTTGGAGTAATTAGCTTATTGCCTTTTTACATAATTGAAGAAGTAGTTATTCAAAGAACTCTATTTAATTCACAATTTTTTTTATGGGTTTTATTTGCCGCAATATCCCCAGGAATAATTGCCTTTACTCTTTATACTCAAGCCCAAAAAAGTTTGGGAGCATCTTTAACTGGTTTTACACTTTATGTTTTTACAATTTATGCTGCAATTTATGGATTCATATTTTTTGATGAAAAACTTGAGTCCTTTCATTATTTGGGTACAGTTTTAGTATTCTTTGGTGTTTATTTAGCTAAAAAAAATTATGAAACTAAAACGTAGGAATATTTATTTGGAATTTATTATTGGAATAGTTGTTATTTATTTGTCAGTATTAATTCTGCTTTTTATTTTTCAACGAAGTTTAATGTACCATCCTTTAGAGAACAATTACTCCGGTGACAAATTGAAAGTTGAAGTAGAGAAAGTTAATATTCTAACACCAGATAATTTAAGCTTATTAGGCTGGTTCCACAAAAAAGATCTCAATAAATTTAAAACAATTGTTTATTTTCATGGCAATGCTGGAACACTTGAAAATAGAATTCATAAATTAAATCACTTTAAAGATATGGATGTTAATTTTTTAATAATAGCTTGGAGAGGTTTTAGTGGTAATAAAGGCAAACCTTCTGAAAAAGGACTGTATATAGATGCATATAGTGCAATTAAATGGCTTAAGAAATTAGGTTTAAATGAGAGAGACATCATACTATATGGTGAGTCTCTTGGCACTGGGGTTGCAACTGAGATAGCACAAAGCAATAACTATGCTGGATTGATACTTGAGACACCTTTTACATCAATGATACAGGCTGCAAAAAATTTTTATCCATATATCCCAGTGTCTCTGTTATTGAAAGACAAGTACAACAATCAAAAAAAAATTAAGAATATTAATATACCAGTCTTAGTTATGCATGGTGAAGTTGATCAAATTGTTCCTTTTTGGATGGGTAAAAAAATTTATGAAATTGCTAATCAACCAAAGTATTCTCATTTTACAAAATATGACGACCATATGATGGAGTATGATGAAAAGCTTTTATTTATGTTAAAAAAATTTGTTGAAAGTTTAAATTAAGCCACATTCCAAACAAATATAACACAAAATTTATTATTAAATATTAAATGTGAACAAAACACTTTTAATATTTATTATATTTCTATTTTTTAAAAATTCTGTTTCAGCCCAAGAAAATAAATCATTAGTTGATAATTTATTTCATATAGATCAGATGAATTCACATAATGAAAATTTTGCTCTTTATTTTAAAGCTAGAGAGAAAGCGATATTAGCTAGAGGAGAAAATAGTAACTATATAAATGATTATCCCAAAGATCTTTATATTTATGATTATAAAACAAAAAGCTCTTCTCCATTAATTTCTTACGAGTGGTTTCCAAAAAAAGCAAAATACTTTCTTAAAGAATATGACTTTCCAGTTTTTCCCGATGATTTTGCCTATTATCTTTTGAAAGACAACAAAACACTAGTAATGATCAGTGCGGTTAAAAATTTAAATGCCAACTTTAAATTTGATATTAGTAAAAAAAAATTAGAGCTTTATCCAAAAAATGGAAAATTTGATTTTATTATTTCATCTATAGCTAAAAATTGTGGACATAATAATTTTAAAGAAAATTATAAGTGCACCTTCTATAAACCTTTAATATCAAGCACTTTAATTAATTAATTTGGGTAAAAGCATCTGCAAATTTTTCTGCTTCAAAGATTTGAAGATCATCTTCTTTTTCCCCTAAACCTAAAGCAATAATTGGAAGCTTGTACTTTTTAGCAACAGCTAAAAGAATTCCCCCTTTAGCGGTACCATCTAATTTTGTCATTATGAGACCAGTTATTGGGATAATTTTATTAAATTCCTCAACTTGATTAATTACATTTTGACCTGAGGTAGCATCTAAAACTAAAATTACATCATGTGGTGCTTCAGGGTCTATTTTTTTGGTTACATTTGCAATTTTTTTATACTCCTCCATTAAGTTTTTTTTATTCTGTAATCTTCCAGCAGTATCAATTAAAACTTGAGTAAAGTTATTAGCAATTGCATCTTCAATAGCTTTATAAGCAACAGAAGCAGGATCTGCACCTTGTGAGGACTTAGTTATCTCAACTTCTACTTTGTTTGCCCAATTTTCTAATTGTTCAATAGCTGCAGCTCGAAAAGTATCGGATGCAGCAAGCATAACTTTATTTCCATTTGCCTTTAATATTTTACTAATTTTTCCAATAGTTGTTGTTTTTCCAACACCATTTACACCCGAAACTAACGTAGCGTTAATTTTTTCTTTTTTCTGAAAAAAAGAATTATTTTCAAGAGGCTTCATTAAAGAAACAATATACTCTTTTAAAATTACACTTATTTCTTCAGTAATATCTTTCTTAGGATCAATTTTACTATCTGAGATTATTTCTTTAATTTCTGATGCAGCAATAACTCCAACATCAGATTGAATTAAATATTCTTCAATCCTATCTAAAGTTTTGTCATCTATTTCTTTTTTTACAACTATATCTCTTAAGCCAGATGTAAAAGCAGATGCACTTTTTTTAAAACCAGATTTAAATTTATCAAAAATTCCCATTAAATATTAATCTCTATATTTCTTATATCTGAGACAGGTCCTTTCATATGAATACTATTGTTCTCATCAATTGTTATTGACAGTTTTCCTAATACAAATTCAATATCAGTTTTTTTATCTGTTAGTCCGTTAATGTTTGCTGCTACAGCAGTAGCACATGCCGCAGTTCCACATGCCTTTGTAAGTCCAGCACCTCTTTCCCAAACCTTAACTTTAATTAATTTTTTACTTATAACTTTTGCAAGAGTTACATTACATTTCTCTGGAAAATAATTGTGATTTTCTATTTCAGGTCCTATCTTTTTTAAATCATATTCCTCAATATTATCTACAAAAAAAACAACATGAGGATTTCCTACATTTACAGAAGTTCCACCTATATGTTCAATATTATTTTTATTAACAATTTTGATGTTTAGGTTTTTTGTATCCAAATTTTTGTTTAATGGAATTTCATTCCAATTTGTTTTTGGGACTCCAATTTCAGTTTCTACTAAATTATTGTCTAAAATTTGTGATTTTAATGCACCAGAAGAGGTCCAAAGTATAATTTCTTTATCGTTATTTTCTTTTGATAAAAGATCAGCTACACACCTAGTTCCGTTTCCACACGCGCCAGAAATACTTCCATCTGAATTATAGAACTCTAATTCAGCATCTTTCTTATTATTATTTTGGATAAATATTAGCTGATCACATCCAATAAAATTGCGATCACAAATTTTGATAATCTGGTCTTTCGTTAGATTATAATTTTGACTTCTTTGATCAATAATTACAAAATCATTGCCTAAACCATCCATTTTAAAAGCTTTAATATCCATATGTAGATATTTAACTTATTTATTGACTTTTTGAACCTCTATTATAGGTTGTCCCCGTTTCCGCAAAAACATTAACTTTGCGGTGTCTTTGGAAACAAAGAGATCGACACTAGTCAGCGAGGCTTCGCCCACTAGTGCGATTACTGCTGTGCGTAACAATTATGTTTGAAAATTTAACAAGTAAATTCGAAGAAATTTTTTCTTCTTTAAAAAAAGCCCCTTCACTTGATGAAGCCCAAGTAGATGAAGGCTTAAGAGGTATCAGGCAGGCTCTGTTAGAAGCCGACGTTACTTTAGAAGTAGCTAAAGAATTTATTGAAAACGTAAAACCAAAAGTTTTAGGCCAAGAAATTATTAGATCAACCTCTCCCGGAGATATGGTTGTAAAAATTGTATATGATGAATTAGTAAATTTATTAGGTGAGTCAAATAGTGAGATAAATCTAAGTGCTGTTCCACCCGTTCCTATGATGCTTGTTGGGCTACAGGGTTCAGGAAAAACAACTACTACTGCAAAATTAGCTAAATATTTAGAAACTAACAAAAAGAAAAAAGTAATGATGGTTAGTCTTGATATTTATAGACCAGCTGCACAAGAACAGCTTAGATCTCTTGGAGAACAAAATAATATCTTAACGCTTCCAATAATAGAGGGTCAACAACCAACTGATATTTGTCAAAGAGCGATAAGTGCTGCAAATCTTAATGGGGCTGAGATTATTTTATTTGATACCGCAGGAAGAACTCAAATTGACTTACAAATGATGAGTGAAATTAAACAAATAGAAAGTGTAATTAATCCTACAGAGACTTTTTTAGTTGCAGATTCTTTAACAGGGCAAGTTGCAGCTTCTGTTGCAAAAGAATTTAAAAATACTGTAAATCTTTCAGGGATAATTTTGACTAGAGCTGATGGTGATGCAAGAGGTGGAGCAGCCGTTAGTATGAAATATGTTTCAAATGTCCCAATTAAATTTTTAGGTATAGGTGAAAAAATTGACAATCTTGAAGTATTTCACCCTGATAGAATAGCTAACAGAATTCTTGGAATGGGAGACATAGTATCTCTTGTAGAAAAAGCTGCACAAGATTTAGGTGAAGAAAATATTAAAAAAGCAGAGGAAAATTTAAAAAAAGGTCAATTTTCAATGCAAGATTATCTAACTCAGTTGAGACAAATGAAAAAAATGGGAGGTATTGAGGGCATAATGTCTTTTATGCCTGGTGTTTCAAAAATGAAATCTCAAATGGACTCAGCTGGAATTGATGAAAGTATTATAACAAAGAATGAAGCTATTATTTTGTCGATGACTAAAAGAGAAAGAGAGAACCCAAAACTTATTGATGGTTCTAGAAAAAAAAGAATTGCTAATGGCTCTGGCACAGATCCAGCCACTATCAATAAATTGCTAAAGCAATTTAAAATGATGTCTGAAATGATGAAGAAGATGTCAAAAGGAAATCTGAAAGGTATGTCTGATAAAGGAATACCGCCAGAGCTATTTAATCAATTAAAATAATAAAAAGGAGAAAGAATGTTAAAACTAAGATTATCAAGAGGTGGAACAAAAAAACGACCTGTTTACAAAGTTGTTGTAGCAGATAGTCGTTTTGCAAGAGATGGAAGATTTATTGAGAAAGTGGGATTTTTTAATCCTCTTTTACCTAAAGATAAAAAAGAAAGAGTTGGTCTTGAAGCTGAAAGAATTAAGTATTGGTTAGGTCAAGGTGCTCAACCAACAACTAGAGTTGCTAGAATTTTAGGTGAAAACGAATTAATGCCAATGCCTGCAAATGGTAACAATCCTAAAAAAGCTGTTCCAAAAAAAGAGAGAAAAAAAGAAGGTGAAGAGGCTCCGGCAGCTTCTAAAGCAGCACCAGCAGAAGCTCCTAAAGAAGAAGCTCCAGCAGCAGAGGCAGCACCAGCAGAAGCTCCTAAAGAAGAAGCTCCTAAAGAAGAAGCTCCAGCAGCAGAGGCAGCACCAGCAGAGGCAGCACCAGCAGAAGCTCCTAAAGAGGAACAGAAATAATTTAAAAATTATTTATGTGGCAAGCTCAAGTGTTTACACTTTATCCAGAAATTTTTCCTGGGCCTTTATCAAAAGGCCTATATGGAAAAGCTTTAGCTAAAAATCTATGGAACTTAAATATTGTAAACATCAGGGATGCAGCTGAAGACAAACATAAAACAGTTGATGACACTCCTTATGGAGGAGGTTCTGGAATGCTTTTAAAAGCAGATGTTCTAGCAAAATCTTTAGATAAAAATAAAATTGAAGGTGAGAAATTAATTTATCTATCACCAAAAGGTAAAAAATTTGATCAAAATTATGCTCGAGAATTATCAAATGAGAAATCGGTATCTTTCATTTGTGGTCATTTTGAAGGTGTTGATGAAAGAGTATTATCTACTCGAAACATAGAGGAGATAAGTATTGGAGATTATATTTTATCAGGAGGAGAAACAGCAGCATTTGTTATGATTGATAGTATATTAAGACTTTTACCTGGAGTTCTAGGTAATGAAAATTCTAGGATTGACGAAAGTTTTGAAAATGGGTTACTTGAGTATCCACAATACACAAAACCTCAAATTTGGGAGGAAAAAACTGTTCCAGAGGTACTATTATCCGGTGATCACAGTAAAATTAAAGACTGGCGTTTATCTCAATCTGAGGCTATAACACGCGTCCGAAGACCAGATTTATGGCAAAAATATAAGAAAAATTAACTTGATAAATACTGACATGAAAACAATTGAAGAAATAAACCAACATAACGTAAAAAAAATACTATCAGAGAAAAAAATTCCTGATTTCTACCCAGGAGATGTAGTTAAAGTTGGTGTTAGAATTACCGAAGGTAAAAAAGAAAGAATTCAATATTTTGAAGGTGTTTGTATTGCTAAAAAAAGTAGAGATTTAAATTCTTCTTTTACGGTTAGAAAAATTTCTTTTGGAGAAGGTGTTGAAAGAACTTTCCCATTATATGGAACGCTTATAGATTCAATTAAAGTAATAAGATCAGGAAAAGTAAGAAGAGCTAAACTTTATTACTTAAGAGACAGAACTGGTAAATCAGCAAGAATTGCAGAAAAGATAAGAAAAAAAATAGGGATAGATGTTGATGTGAAACCTGAAACAGTAACAGAAGAAAACGTTGTACCAGTTTCAGATGCTCCAGCAGTAGAAGCGGCACCAGCAGCAGAAGCTCCTAAAGAAGAAGCTCCAGCAGCAGAGGTTTCAAAAGAAGAACCAAAATCAGAAAGCTCTTCAGAAAAAAAATAATTTTTTTTTCAATGTCCACTACTCTTTACGATAAAATTTGGAATGACCACTTGGTTGATCAACAAGATGATGGAACAGCCTTATTGTTTGTTGATAGACATTTAGTTCACGAAGTAACAAGTCCCCAAGCTTTTGAAGGTTTAAGAAATTCAAATAGAAAAGTTAGACATCCTAATTTAACTTTAGCTGTAGCTGATCACAATGTACCTACGACAGATAGAACAAAAGGAATAGCTGATGCAGAATCAAAAATACAAGTTGATACACTAGAAGCTAACTGTAAAGAATTTGGAGTACAGCTTTTTGGAATGGATGACAAACGTCAAGGGATAGTTCATATAATTGGACCTGAACAAGGTTTTACTCAACCTGGAACAGTAATAGTTTGCGGCGATAGCCATACAGCAACACACGGTGCTTTTGGTTCATTAGCATTTGGTATAGGAACATCTGAAGTTGAACATGTTTTAGCAACACAAACATTAGTTCAAAAAAAAGCAAAAAATTTTAGAATAAATGTTAATGGTCAATTACCTCTAGGTGTAACATCGAAAGATGTAATACTTCAAATTATTGGAAAAATTGGAACAGCTGGTGGAACAGGTTCAGTTATAGAATATGCTGGTGATTTAATTAGATCTTTAAGTGTTGAGCAAAGAATGACTATTTGTAATATGACGATAGAAGGTGGAGCAAGAGCAGGCTTAATAGCACCAGATGAAAAAATATTTAATTACTTAAAAGGAAAACCTATGTCTCCAAAAGGAGATAATTGGGAAAAAGCTTTAAACTATTGGAACACTCTTCAAACAGATGCAGATGCAAGTTTTGATCAAGAGCTGAATTTAGATGCAGGTAAAATTTTACCAATGATTACTTGGGGGACTTCTCCTCAAGATGTAATTACTATAGATGATAAAGTTCCTAACCCTCAAAGTGAAAATGATGAGGACAAAAAGAACTCTATTGAAAGAGCTTTAAAATATATGGGTTTAAAACCAGATATGGCTGCTAAAGACATTAAAATAGATAAGGTATTTATTGGAAGCTGTACAAATGGCAGAATAGAAGACTTAAGAGAAGCTGCTAAAATTTTAAAAGATAAAAAAATATCATCACATGTAAATGCAATGGTTGTGCCGGGCTCTGGTTTAGTAAAAGAGCAAGCAGAACAAGAAGGTTTAGATAAAATATTTGTAAACTCTGGCTTTGAATGGAGAGAGCCAGGTTGTTCAATGTGTTTAGCAATGAATGCTGATAAATTAAAACCCGAAGAAAGATGCGCCTCTACTTCAAACAGAAATTTTGAAGGACGACAAGGAAGAGGTGGCAGAACTCATTTAGTTAGTCCTGGTATGGCAGCAGCGGCAGCAATATCTGGAAGTCTAGATGATGTAAGGAAGTATCAAAACTAATGCAAAAATTTAATACATTAAAAAGTGTGCCAGCATATTTACCAATAGTAAATATTGATACAGACATGATTATTCCAAAACAGTTTTTAAAGACAATTAAAAGAACCGGACTTGGAAAAAACTTATTCTTTGAAATGAGATATGATGATCAAGGTAAAGAAATTAGTGACTTTGTTTTAAATCAAAATCCCTATAATGGTTCAAAAATTCTAATTGCAGGTAAAAATTTCGGTTGTGGTTCTTCTAGAGAGCATGCACCTTGGGCACTACTAGATTTTGGGATAACTTGTGTAATTAGTTCTAGTTATGCAGATATATTTTATAGCAATTGTTTTAAAAATGGAATTTTACCTATAATTTTAGAGGAAGAAAAAATTAAGGAATTATCAGAATATGCAAACAGAAAAGAAGAAATTTCAGTTGATTTAAATGACGAAAAAATAGTTTATGGAAATAACGAAGTTAAGTTTGATGTAGACCCATTTAAGAAAAAATGTTTGCTTGAAGGATTAGACGATATTGCTCTTTCTTTAAAAAAATCAGATAAAATTGAAAACTTTGAAACAGATTTAAAAAACAAAAAACCATGGATTTTTAATGATTAAAGTAAAAAAAAGAAAAATACTTTTATTGCCGGGTGATGGTATCGGCCCTGAAGTTATTGGCGAAGTAAAAAAAATTATTAATTGGTTTAATGATAACAAATCTTTAGATTTTGAAATAGACGAGGATCTTGCCGGAGGTTGTTCTTATGATAAGCATGGGACACCCATAACTGATGAAGTATTTTACAAAGCTTTAGAAAGTGAAGTGGTTATGCTTGGGGCTGTTGGAGGTCCTAAATGGGATAATTTAGAATTTTCAAAAAAACCCGAAAGAGCATTATTAAAACTTAGAAAAGAGTTAAAATTATTTGCAAATCTAAGACCTGCTATTTGTTTTGAACAATTAGTTGATGCATCAACATTAAAGCCAGAAATTGTATCAGGATTAGACATAATGATAGTAAGAGAATTAACAGGTGGAATATATTTTGGTGAGCCAAGAGGCATTAAACCGATTGATAATGGCGAAAGAAAAGGGATTAACACCCATACTTATACAACTAGCGAAATTACAAGGGTGGCAAGAGTTGCTTTTGATTTAGCTAAAAAGAGATCAAATAAATTGACTTCATGTGAAAAATCAAACGTAATGGAAGCAGGACAACTTTGGAAGGAAGAGGTTCAAGAGCTTCATGATAAAGAATATAAAGATGTAGAATTAAGTCATATGCTTGCTGATAATTGTGCAATGCAGCTTTTGAGAAATCCAAAACAATTTGATGTGATAGTAACAGACAACCTTTTCGGTGATATGCTTTCAGATCAAGCTTCAATGTTAACAGGCTCCCTAGGTCTTCTGCCATCTGCATCATTAGGAGCAAAAAATAAAGATGGTGAAATGAGAGCTATGTATGAACCTATTCACGGATCTGCACCAGATATTGCTGGTAAAGGATTAGCAAATCCAATTGCATCAATATTGAGTTTTGCAATGTCACTAAGATACTCATTAGATCTAGATAAAGAAGCTGATGCTTTAGAAAAGGCAGTTCAAGACGTACTAAATGATGGTTTAAGAACAAAAGATATTCTATCAGAAGGTATGAAAGAGGCGTCAACATCTGAAATGGGTGATGCGATAATTTCAAAATTGCAATAATCTTAGAATTATTCTAAACTTTAAATATGCTAAGTTACACCGCTCCAATAGAGGATATGCTATTTCTTTTTGAGAAGTTGAGAGATAATAAAAATTATAATGAATTAAAAAAATACGATGAGGTTACTACAGATTTAGTTAAAGATATCTTAGATGAAGCGGCAAAAATAAACCAAAATTTAATTTTACCTCTTGCAAAGACAGGAGATGAAAATCCTGCTGTTTTAGAAAATGGAGTAGTTAGAACACCTCCAGGTTACAAAGAAGCTTACCAAAAGTACATTGAAGATGGTTGGACATCATTATCTTGTGATCCAAAATTTGGTGGTCAGGGTATGCCAAAAACAGTTAGTGCGTTCTTTGATGAAATGCTTTCTTCAGCAAGCTTATCTTTTAAATTATATAGTGAATTAAGTATTGGTGCTTATAATTGTATTAATCATCATGCCCCTGAGGAGATTAAAGAAAAATATTTACCAAAAATAGTTGAGGGAAAATGGAGCGGCACTATGTGTTTAACGGAGCCAGTTTGTGGAACTGATTTAGGTCTGCTAAAAACAAAAGCCGCACAACAAAGTGATGGTACTTACAAAATTAGTGGTCAAAAAATATTTATTACATCAGGAGATCATGATTTAACTGAAAATATTATTCATTTAGTTTTAGCAAGACCAACAGACTCTCCAGCAGGGACTAAAGGTATAAGTTTATTTTTAGTTCCAAAATTTATTGTTAATGATGATGGAACAGTAGGACAAAGAAATGGAATATCGACAGGATCAATTGAAAGTAAAATGGGCATTAAAGGATCGGCCACATGTGTTTTAAATTTTGATGAGGCAACAGGTTATATGATTGGATCAAAAGACAAAGGTTTAAATGCAATGTTTACTATGATGAATTTGGAAAGAATTGTTGTTGGCATTCAAGGTTTGGGTATTTCAGAAATTGCTTATCAAAACTCATTGGCTTACGCTAAAGAGAGAAAACAAGGTAAAACTAACAATACAAAATCTACAAATGGTGCAGATTTTATAATTGAGCACGCGGATATCAGAAAGTCTTTATTGAATATGAAGTCTATAATTGAAGGAGAAAGAGCTCTATGTTTTTGGCTTTCTCAACAAACAGAAGTTAGTCTTTATCATCCAGATGATAAAATTAAACAGGAAGCTTCTGATTATGTTTCGCTAATGACCCCTGTTGTAAAATCATTATTCACTGATTTAGCAATGGAAATAACCAATGATGCCATGCAAATTCATGGGGGATATGGATACACAAAAGACCAAGGAATTGAGCAATTATACAGAGATAACCGAATTACTCCAATTTATGAAGGTACAAATTCAGTTCAAGCAGCTGATTTAGTTTTCAGAAAACTTTCAAACAAAAATGGAAATATCATTCAAAAATTTTTAGACATGGTTAAAGTTGAGACCGATAGTAAGAATGAAAAAGTTAAGTCATATTCTAAAGAATTAAGTTATTACTTAGATATTTTGTACAAATTTACTGGTTGGATAGAGGACAAAACTAAAATTGAAAAAGATGATGTTAGTGCAGCTGCAAACGATTATTTAAAAACACTTGGTTATGTATCAATAGCATATTCATGGATTAAAGTTTTAGAAGTAAGTTTTAATGACTATGAGTTTAATAAAGAGTTTTATGAAGATAAAATAAATACTGCAAAATTTTATTTTGATAAGGTCTTACCTCGAGCAGAGTTTCACTACAAATCTGCAATATCAGGAAGTTCAAATATAATGAATTTTAAATTTAATTAATCATGAGTAGTTACGATACAAATTTAAATAAAAATAAAGCTAATCATATCCCTCTTACTCCATTATCATTTTTACAAAGAGCAAAAGATGTTTACCCTAATTATGAAGCAATAGTTTATGAAGATAGAAAATACACATGGACAGAAGTTTATAAAAGAGCTGTAAAATTTGCGAGCGCTTTATCAAAAATTGGAATTGGTAAAGGAGATACAGTTTCATTTTTAGCATTTAACACTCCTGAAATTTTTGAGGCACATTATTCAGTTCCAATGATGGGTGGAGTATTAAACACTATCAATGTTAGGTTAGATGCAAATACTATTGCTTATATTTTAGATCATAGTGAAGCTAAAGTATTAGTCGTTGATAGACAACTGCATGTCGAGGTCAAAAAAGCTTTAGATAAGATAAGTAAAAAAATTACTATCATTGATATAAACGACAAACATACAGACCAATCAAAGTTAGAAAAAATTGGCGATCTAGAGTACGAGGGTTTTTTAAATACTGGTGATGAAAATTATGACTGGAAAATGCCAGAGGATGAGTGGCAAGCTATATCTTTAAGCTATACTTCAGGAACAACAGGCAATCCTAAGGGAGTTGTTTACCATCATAGAGGTGCGTACTTGATGTCTACCGGAAGTACAGTTGCCTGGAATATGCCAAATAGGTTGAATTTTTTAACAATTGTTCCAATGTTTCATTGTAATGGTTGGTGTTATCCTTGGACTGTCCCAATGTTAAATGGAAGAACTATTTGCCTAAGGAATATAGATGTTAAAAAGATATTTGAACTAATAGATAAATATAATGTGACTCATTTTGGTGGTGCACCAATCATATTAAATATGATTACAGGAGCACCAGAAGCTGATCAAAAAAAACTCAAAAACAAAGTTTATGTATTAACAGCAGGTGCCCCTCCGCCTAGTATCATTTTTAAGAAGATGAAAGAACTCGGTTTTGAGGTGATGCATGTTTATGGACTAACAGAAACTTATGGTCATGTTACCCAGTGTGCTTGGAACAATGAATGGAATGATTTTGATGAAGATAAACAGAATGAAATTAAAGCTCGACAAGGTGTTAGGTATCCAAATACCGAAGGGGTTACAGTAATGGATCCAGAAACAATGAAACAAGTCCCTTATGATGGAAAAACTATTGGTGAAATTATGATTAGAGGAAATGTTGTAATGAAAGGATATTTCAAAGATAAAGCTGCAACAGATAAAGCAATGTCTGGTGGATGGTTTCATACTGGTGATTTAGCAGTTATGCACCCAGATGGTTATGTTAAGATACAGGATAGATCTAAAGATATTATTATTTCTGGAGGTGAAAATATTTCATCTATTGAAATTGAAAATACACTTGCAAAACACCCTTCAGTATCCATTGCTGCAGTAGTTGCAAAACCTGATGAAAAATGGGGTGAAGTTCCTTGTGCATTTATAGAAATGGTTCAAGATAAACCAGTTACAGAAAAAGAATTAATAGACTTTTGTAAGGAAACTCTAGCAGGTTTTAAAGTACCTAAAAAAGTTATTTTCTGTGAGTTGCCAAAAACATCAACAGGAAAAATTCAGAAATTTGAATTAAGAAAACAGTTTTAGGAAAATATTTGATATTCGAGCTAGAAAATAAAAGTGTTCACACATCAGACGCTGGAAAAGAATTAGATCATAAAAAAGAAACTATTATTTTTCTTCATGGCAGTGGTCTTTCACATATAGTTTGGTCTTTAGTTGAACAATTTTTTTCAAACAAAAACTTTAATGTATTATCAATTGATCTACCTGGACATGGCAATTCAGAAGGCCCTTGTCTTAAAACAATTGAAGAGATTGCTGAATGGTTAGAAAAAGTATTTATTAAGTTAAAAATTGAGAAAATTATTTTAGTTGGTCATTCTCAAGGATGTTTAGAAATGCTTGAGTACTCAAATAAATACAAGAATAGGCTAAAAAAGTTAGTTTTTATAGGTGGATCTTATAAAATGCCTGTAAATCAAGATTTAATAGATCTAGCAGAAAGTGGAGATACAGATGCTGTTAAACTAATGATGAAGTGGGGTTATGAAGGGTCAAAAAAATTCATAGGTGGAAATCCTATAAAAAGAATAATCCAATCCCCAAGAGATATTAGTCAGATATTAGGAGTAGATCTTGTCGCTTGTAATAATTATGTAAATGGTTCTAATGCTGTAAAAACAATTGATTGTCCAACAATGTTTGTGTTTGGTGCTCTAGACAAAATGGTTAACATTGAGGTTGGAAAAAAATTTGCAAACATGGTTGATAATTCAACTACTCATATAATTGATGGGTGTGGCCACATGATTATGATTGAAAAAGCCTTTGAAATGAGAGAGAAAGTCTTGGAATTTTTACAAAAATGAAAAATTTTTCAATAGCAAAATCTAGAAGACTTAGAAGTACACCTTACACTTCCAGAATAGAAACACAGGGTGTAACGGCTTACACAGTTTATAATCACATGCTTCTACCAGCTGCGTTTGGATCTATCGAGGAATCTTATGAACATCTAAAAAAAGATGTTCAAGTTTGGGATGTTGCAGCCGAACGACAAGTTGAAATTCAAGGAAAAGATTCTGCAAAACTTGTTCAATTAATGACTTGTAGAGATTTATCAAAATCAAAAATTGGTAGATGTTATTATTGCCCAATCATTGATGATGAGGGAAATTTGGTAAATGACCCCGTAGTTTTAAAGTTAGCAGAGGATAAATGGTGGATATCGATTGCTGACTCAGATGTGATCTTTTTTGCAAAAGGTTTAGCTTCTGGATACAACTTTGATGTCAAAATTGTTGAACCAATTGTTGATATTATTGCAGTTCAAGGTCCTAAATCTTTTGATCTAATGGAAAAAGTATTTGGAAAAATAATCAAAGAATTAAAATTTTTTGGCTTTAGTTATTTTGACTTTGAAGGATCACAACAGTTAATTGCAAGATCAGGTTGGTCTAAACAAGGAGGATACGAGGTATATGTTCAAGACACCCAATCAGGGCAAAAATTGTACGACTACTTGTTTGAAGTAGGAAAAGAATTTAATGTAAAACCAGGTTGTCCAAATTTAATTGAAAGAATTGAAAGTGGGTTGCTTTCGTATGGAAATGATTTTGATAATAATGATAATCCTCTAGAGTGTGGTTTTGATCAATATGTTTCATTAGATAGTGAAATTAATTTCCTAGGAAAAGAAAAACTTAAAAAAATTAAATTAGATGGAATTAAAAAAAAATTAATGGGTGTTAAATTAGATGCTAAAGAAATTAGTATGTCAGGATCGTTAGATCTGAAAGATGATAATGGTAAAATTATTGGAGAATTGAGATCAGCGTGTTATTCCCCACATTTTGGAAAAGTTATAGGAATAGCCATGATGAAAAAACCTCATTGGGAAGTACCTCAAAGCTTAAAAGCTGAGATAAACGGTAATATATTTACCGGAAACGTTTGCGATTTGCCTTTCATTTAGTATAAACTTCAACAAAATCATGAATATAGCTATCGTTGGAGCCACTGGTAATGTTGGTAGAAAAATATTGGAAGTTCTGGAAAAGAAAGAGCTAGCTATAGATAATTTATATTTACTAGCCTCATCTAGAAGTGCTGGATCTAAAATTAATTTTAACGGAAAAGAACATGAGGTAATTGATCTTGAAACTTTTGATTTTTCGAAAGTAAAAATAACCTTTTTTGCAGCTGGAGGAAAAATTTCAGAAAATTTTGCTGAAATTGCAGCTAAGTATTCTTTAGTAATTGATAGCTCAAGTTTTTATAGAATGGACCCTGATGTTCCTTTAATAGTGCCTCAAGTAAATTCAGATCATCTAAATAACATAAAAAAAAATATTATCGCAAATCCAAACTGCTCAACTGCTCAACTTGTTATAGCTTTAAAACCTTTGCATGATTTATTTAAAATTAAAAGAATAGTTGTTTCAACATACCAATCAGTTTCAGGAGGAGGAAAAGCTCCTATGGATGAATTGATAGAACAAACAAAACAAGTTTTACAAAATGATAAGGTTGAGTCTAAAAACTTTACAAAACAAATTGCATTTAATGCAATTCCCCACATAGATGTATTTGCAGATGATGGTTATACGAAAGAAGAACTTAAAATGACAAATGAAACCAAAAAGATTTTAGGTAATGATGTAGATCTAACAGCTACATGTGTAAGATTACCTGTATTAGTTTCACACTCAGAGTCAGCTAACATAGAATTTGAAAAACCATTTACATTAGAAAAAGTTAGAGAAGCTCTAGATAATTTTGAAGGTTGCAAAGTAATTGATGAACGAGCTGATGGAGGTTATTCAACACCCTTAGAGGCTGAGGGAAAAGATGAAACTTTTATTTCAAGAATAAGAGAAGATAAAACTGTGACTAATGGTTTAAATATATGGATTGTATCAGATAATCTTTTAAGAGGAGCGGCCTTAAATGCAGTAGAAATTGCAGAAACATTAATTAAAAATAATTTTTATGGAAAATAAAAATCCATTATCTCCACATATACAGATTTATAGATGGCACATCTCATCTCTAGTATCTATTTCACACCGAATAACAGGAATTATTAATATCGTTGCGATAACGCTAATTTGTATTTGGGTTTCTTTATTAATTTTAGGAGATGCAAACTACAATTTTATAAATCAATTTCTAAATTCTATTTTTGGTAAATTTATTGTACTGGGATTAGTTTGGTCATTTAGTTTTCAAATGCTAAGTGAGATCAGACATTTAATAATGGATATGGGCTATGGTTTTGAATTACAAACAACTCGTATATCTGGTCTCATGGTTATTTTTGGATCATTTTTATTAACTATTTTGATTTATTTAATAGGTAAAAATTTTATTTAATATGAATTTAGCAACAAAAAAATGGGTTTTCCTTAAGATATCATCAGTAATTTTATTACCTTTAATGTTTTGGTTTATTATTAATTTTGTAAATGTTTATGACAATGACTATCTAGAGATTGTAAAATTTTTTACCACCCCAGTTTCTAAGTTTTTATTTAGTTTGTTTATTATTTTTGCTTATTTTTTTTCTTCACTAACCATAAGTGAGGTTTTTGAAGACTATATAGCCGATGATAAAATCAAATATGTCGCAAACAGACTATTATTTATTTCTGCTATAATTATACCATTATTAACAATTATTTTTTTATTTAATCTTAGCTAATGAGTTCTTACAAAATTATTGATCATGAATATGATGTTGTTGTTCTTGGAGCAGGTGGATCTGGTTTAAGAGCTGCTGTCGGTTTAAGTGAGGCTGGATTAAAAACAGCATGTATTTCAAAAGTTTTCCCAACAAGAAGTCACACTTCTGCTGCTCAAGGTGGTATTTCAGCAGCTTTAGGAAATATGGGTGAAGATGATTGGAGATGGCACATGTATGACACTGTTAAGGGTGCTGATTGGTTGGGTGATCAAGATAGTATTGAGTACTTATGTAAAGAAGCTCCAAAAGCAGTAATAGAATTAGAAAAATATGGCGTTCCGTTTAGCAGAACTGAAGAAGGTAAAATTTATCAAAGACCTTTTGGTGGGATGACTAAAAATTATGGTAATGGCATTGTTCAAAGAACTTGTGCTGCAGCTGATAGAACAGGTCATGCAATATTGCATACTCTGTATGGACAGGCCTTAAAACATAACACTGAATTTTTTATAGAATATTTTGCTTTAGATTTATTGATGAAAGATGGAGAGTGCAAAGGATTAATAGCATGGAATTTAAATGATGGAACAATTCATAGATTTAGAGCACATACGGTAATTATTGCAACAGGGGGTTATGGAAAAGTTTACTATTCAGCAACATCAGCACATACATGTACAGGTGATGGAAATGCAATGGTGTTAAGAGCTGGATTACCTTTGCAAGATATGGAATTTGTACAATTTCATCCAACAGGAATATATGGTCATGGTACTCTAATAACAGAAGGAGCCAGAGGAGAAGGGGGTTATCTTACAAATTCAAAAGGTGAGAGATTTATGGAAAGATATGCTCCTAATGCAAAAGATCTAGCATCAAGAGACGTAGTTAGTAGATCAATGTCTGTAGAAATTAACGAGGGAAGAGGAGTTGGAAAAGACCAAGATCATGTTCATTTAAATCTAAGCCATTTAGATAAAGAAATCATTGAAAGTAGATTGCCAGGAATTACTGATGCTGCAAGATTGTTTGCAAATGTCGATGTTACTAAGGAACCAATTCCAGTTGTTCCAACCGTTCATTATAATATGGGTGGTATTCCAACAAATTATAAAGGTGAAGTATTGACAGTAAATGGTTCTGAAAAAACAGTACCAGGGCTAATGGCAATTGGTGAGGCGGCTTGTGTTTCGGTTCATGGAGCTAATAGATTAGGTTCAAATTCTCTTATTGATTTAGTGGTGTTTGGTAGAGCAGCAGCAAAGAGAGCTTCTGAGTTAGTTAAACCTGGAACACCTCATGAGGAAATTAGTGAAAATGAAACACAAAAATGTATTGATAGATTTGATAAAATTAGAAATGCTGATGGAGATAAAGGTACAGCTGATTTAAGACTTGAGATGCAAAAAACAATGCAATCTAAATGTGCAGTTTTTAGAACAGAAAAAACTCTCAAAGAAGGAGTTGAAGAAATAAGAAAAACTTATGATGGACTAGACTCTATATCGGTAAAAGATAAATCATTAGTTTTTAATACTGATTTAGTTGAAACTTTAGAGTTCGATAATTTGATTAGACAAGCTGTAGTGACAGTAGACTCTGCGTATAATAGAAAAGAAAGTAGAGGAGCACATGCTCGAGAAGATTATCCTAAAAGAGATGACGAAAAATTTATGCAACATACACTCGCTTGGTGCGATGGCAAAAATACAAAAATTAGTTATAGAGAGGTACATAAGTCAACTTTAACAAATGAAGTGCAATATTTCCCACCACAAGAAAGAGTTTATTAATGGTTCAAATAAATTTACCTAAAAATTCTGAAGTAACTAAAGGTAAATATTATCAAAATAAAACTAGTTCAAAAAATATAAGAAAAGTTAATGTCTATAGATGGGACCCTTCTACAGGAGAAAACCCTAGGATAGATACCTATGAAGTGGATATGGATAATTGTCCATCAAAAGTTTTAGATATTCTTAATAAAATTAAAAATGAAATTGATCCAACATTAGCTTATCGTAGATCTTGTGCTCATGGAGTTTGTGGATCTTGCGCTATGAACATGGGAGGAAAAAATGGTCTTGCATGTACTACGCCACACTCAGAAATTGATGGAGACATAGATATTTATCCTTTACCACACTTAAAAATAAAAAAAGATTTGATTGGCGACTTAGATGGCCTTTACAAACAATATCAATCAATTGAACCTTGGTTAAAAAATAATTCAACAAAAGAAACAGCTGAAATAGCTCAGTCAAAAGAAGAAAGAGCTAAACTTGATGGAGCATATGAATGTATTATGTGTGCTTGTTGTTCAACATCTTGCCCGAGTTACTGGTGGAATGGTGATAAATATTTAGGTCCTGCAGTTCTTCTTCAAGCTTATAGATGGATAGTTGATAGTAGAGATGAAGAAAGAAAGGCAAGATTAAAAAAAGTTGCTGATGAATTAAAACTTTATAGATGTCACACTATTCTAAATTGTACTAGTGCATGTCCAAAGGGCTTAAATCCTGCAAAAGCAATAGCTGAATTAAAAAAAATGATAGCTACAGCCAATGTTTAAATAGACTAATAAGTATTTTTGATCTAAAACACCGTATTCATGAAGTTAATCGAACACTATGTAGGTGGAAAAATTATCCCAGGTAATTCTGATAGAAAAGCAAAAGTTTCTAATCCTGCAACTGGAGAGCAAGAGTCTGAAGTAAGACTTGCTTCAAAATCAGATTTAGATTTAGTAGTCGAAGTTGCAAAAAAAGCATTTGAAACTTGGTCTTTAAAACCTGCTCTTCAAAGAGCGAGGGTAATGTTTAAATTTAAAGAGTTGATAGAAAAAAACTCTGATGAACTTACAAAACTAATAGTTTCTGAACATGGAAAAGTTTATGAAGATGCAAGAGGCTCATTGACTAGAGGATTAGAAGTTGTTGAGTTTGCATGTGGAATTCCAAACTTATTAAAAGGTGAATTTTCTGAAAATGTAGGAACAAATGTAGATAGTTGGTCTATGAGACAATCATTAGGAGTTGTTGCAGGAATTACACCATTCAATTTCCCAGCAATGGTTCCAATGTGGATGTTCCCAATAGCTATTGCATGTGGAAACACATTTATACTTAAGCCATCAGAAAAAGATCCCTCATGTCCAATGAGATTAGCTGAACTACTTACAGAGGCTGGACTTCCAGATGGTGTATTCAATGTAGTTAATGGTGATAAAGAGTCTGTAGATGCAATTTTAGAAAATAAAGACATAAAAGCAGTTAGCTTTGTAGGCTCAACACCTATAGCAAAATATATTTATGAAAATTCAGCCAAAAATGAAAAAAGAGTTCAAGCATTAGGGGGAGCTAAAAATCATTTAGTCGTTATGCCTGACTGTGATTTAGATGGAGCTGTAAATGGATTGATGGGTGCAGCGTATGGTTCTGCTGGAGAAAGATGTATGGCCCAATCAGTTGCGTTAGCTGTCGGAGATATTGGTGATGAATTAGTTTCAAGACTATCAAAAAAAGCGGAGGCTTTAAAAGTTGGTCCAGGAATGGATAAAACATCTGAAATGGGACCTTTAGTTACTAAAGAGCATTTAGAAAAAGTTAAAAGCTATGTAGACCTTGGTGTTGAAGAGGGAGCAAAACTAGTTGTAGATGGAAGAAACTTAAAACTTCAAGGTTATGAAAATGGTTTTTATATAGGCGGTTGTTTGTTTGACCATGTTAATAAAGATATGAGAATTTATAAAGAAGAGATATTTGGTCCAGTGTTGTCAGTAGTTAGAGTAAAAACTTTTGAAGATGCAGTTAAACTAATTAACGATCATGAATATGGAAATGGAGTTAGCATTTACACAAGAGATGGAGATGCAGGAAGAACTTTTGCAAATAAAATTCAAGTAGGCATGGTTGGTATTAATGTTCCAATTCCAGTTCCAATGGCGTTTCATAGTTTTGGTGGGTGGAAAAGATCTTTATTTGGAGATAGTGGAATGCACGGAATGGAAGGAATAAAATTTTATACAAAATTAAAAACAGTAACATCAAGGTGGCCATCTGGTGTCCGTTCAAATGCGGAATTTGTGATGCCAACAATGAAATAAGGAAAAAAAATGAGTAAAATATCTTTAATTGGTGCAGGTCAAATAGGTGGGACTTTAGCACACTTAATTGGAACAAAAGAATTAGTAGATGAAGTAGTTTTGTTTGATGTTGCAAGTGGAATAGCAAAAGGAAAAGCGCTTGATATAGCACAATCTTCATCAGTAGATGGTTTTAATGTAAAATTTTCAGGCACAGATGACTATAAAGATATTAAAGACTCAGATGTAATCATCATTACTGCTGGAGTGCCAAGAAAACCAGGCATGAGCAGAGATGATTTGTTAGGAATTAATTTAAAAATTATTAAACAAGTAGCAGAAGGTATTAAACAAAATGCTCCTAACGCTTTTGTTATATGTATTACTAATCCTTTGGATGTCATGGTTATGGCATTTCAAAAATTTTCTAGTTTACAGGCTAACAAGGTTGTTGGGATGGCTGGAATTTTAGATAGTTCAAGATTTAAATTATTTTTATCTTTAGAATTAAATGTTCCAGTAAAAGAAATAGATGCAATGGTAATGGGAGGACATGGAGATACTATGGTGCCAATGCCTAGGTTTACAAAAGTTTCAGGAAAACCTTTGCTTGATCTAGTAAAAGAGGGAAAAATTTCTCAAGAAAGATTAGAGGAAATAAATCAAAGAACTAGAGATGGTGGAGCTGAAATAGTTAAATATCTTGAAAAAGGATCTGCATTTTATGCTCCTGCAGCATCAGGAGTTCAGATGGCAGAGGCATACTTAAAAGATGAAAAAAAATTACTACCATGCGCAATTCAATTAAATGGAGAGTATGGAGTAAGTGATGTCTACGCGGGTGTTCCAGTGATTATTGGAAAAGATGGAGTGGAAAAAATCGAGCAAATTGATTTAGATGATAAAGAAAAAAAAGAATTTATGCATTCTATCGATGCAGTCAAAGCTCTTTGGGAAGCAGCATCTAAAATAGATCCTGATCTTTCTAAGTAATAATGAACATTCACGAACATCAAGCTAAACAAATTTTAAAGAAATATGGTGTAACTGTTCCTGAGGGTGTGTTTGCACTTTCTGTTGATGAATTAGTAGAAAAAGCAAAATCATTAAATACAAAAAAATATGTTTTAAAAGCTCAAATCCACGCTGGAGGAAGAGGTAAAGCAGGAGGTGTAAAAATTTTAGATACTATTGAAGAATTAAGTAAAGCAGCAAAAGAGCTGATGGGAAAAACTTTGGTAACTCACCAAACAGGTCCTGAGGGAAGAGAAGTTAAAAGATTATATGTAGAAGAGTCTTCAAATATAGACAAAGAGTTTTATTTATCTTGTTTAGTTGATAGAGCGAGTTCAAAAATAGCCTTTATATCTAGTGATCAAGGTGGAATGGATATCGAAGAAGTAGCAAGTAGTACTCCTGAAAAAATTATAACAACTAAAGTTGATATAAATAATGAAATTTCAGATAAAGATTGTGAAGAGATAATTAAAATTTTTAACTTAAGTAATAGTGCAAAAACACAAGCAATTTCACTAATAAAATCAATATATCAAATGTTTATAAGTACGGATGCAAACATGGTTGAAGTTAATCCACTAATTTTAACTAAAGAAGAAAAAATAATTTGTTTGGATGCTAAAGTAAATTTTGATTCTAACGCTTTATTTAGGCACCCAGAAATTGTTGAACTAAGAGATTTAAATGAAGAAGATCCAACAGAGATAGAAGCAAGCAAACATGATCTAGCTTACATTAAGTTGGATGGAAGCATTGGTTGTATGGTTAATGGCGCAGGTTTAGCTATGGCAACTATGGATATAATTAAATTATATGGAAAAGAGCCAGCTAATTTTTTAGATGTTGGTGGTGGTGCTTCAAAAGAAAAAGTTTCAGCAGCCTTAAAAATAATTCTATCAGACAAAAATGTTAAAGGAATTTTAGTTAATATTTTTGGAGGCATAATGAGATGTGATGTTCTTGCTCAGGGCGTTGTTGATGCAGCAAAAGAAATAAATATTAGTGTTCCATTAGTTGTTAGACTTGCTGGGACAAATTTTAAAGAAGGAAAAGAAATATTGGATAACTCAGGTTTAAAATTAATATCAGCTGATAATTTAGATGATGCAGCAAAAAAAATTGTTGAGGCAATAAAATAAAATGTCTGTTTTAGTAAATAAAAATACAAAAGTAATTTGCCAAGGCTTCACAGGTGCTCATGGCACTTTTCATTCTGAACAAGCAATTAAATATGGAACTAATTTAGTTGGTGGAGTAACTCCTAAAAAAGGTGGTCAAAAACATTTAGATCGACTTGTTTTTAATAGTGTTGTTGAGGCAAAAAATAGTGTTGGTGCAGATGCAACAATGATTTATGTGCCTGCTAAATTTGCTGCTGCTGCAATTATAGAAGCAATAGATGCATCTGTAGAATTAATAGTTTGTATTACTGAAGGTATTCCCGTTCAGGATATGCTTAAAGTAAGACAAAAATTAATTGGCTCAAAGAGCAGATTGATTGGACCAAATTGCCCAGGAATAATTACACCAGATGAGTGCAAAATTGGAATTATGCCAGGAAATATTCACAAAAGAGGATCGGTTGGAATTGTATCAAGATCTGGAACACTTACCTACGAGGCGGTTGCGCAAACAACTGAAAATGGTTTGGGTCAATCAACTTGTATTGGTATTGGAGGTGATCCGATTAATGGAACAAACTTTATTGATTGCCTAGATTTATTTTTAAATGATGAAGAAACAGAATCTATTTTAATGATAGGAGAAATTGGGGGTACAGCAGAAGAAGAAGCTGCAGAATTCGTTAAAAATCATAAAATCAAAAAACCAATTGTTGGTTTTATTGCAGGAATTACAGCCCCTCCAGGACGGAGAATGGGTCATGCAGGAGCTATTATCTCGGGAGGAAAAGGTGGTGCTGAAGATAAGATTGAGAAAATGGAGGAATCTGGGATTACTGTCGCTAAATCGCCATCAATAATTGGAAAAACTTTATTTAATAAATTGTCAAATTGAAAAATAATATTAGAGGATTATATTAAATAAATAGATGTCAGCATCAAAAAATCTCGAATACGAAAAAACTTCATTTTTAAACAAATCTAATAGTGCTTTTATTGAGCGAATGTACCTTAAGTTTGTTAATAAAGATGCAGATTTACCAGATAGTTGGAAAGATTATTTTGAAGGTATTGGAGAAGAATTAAATATTATTGCAAAAGAAATTAATGGCCCTTCTTGGGGGCCAAAAAAAAATACAATAGATATTGATGAGTTACAGAAAAAAATTGATCAAGAGGATCAAAATTCAAATGATGCTGTTGTCAATTTTAAAGGCGAAAATGTAATCTCTTCTAGATCAAATGAAGACTCTATTAAAGCTGTCTCAATGATTAGATCATACAGACAACGAGGACATCTTATAGCCAAGCTTGATCCACTTGAACTGATTAAATCAGATTATTTAGATGAGCTTCACCCAGAGTCTTTTGGTTTTAAAAAAAATGATTATCAAAAAAATATTTATCTTGGTGGTGTGATCAACAAACAGAATTCAAATATTAAGGATATACTGGATTTTTTAAAAAAAACTTATTGTGAATCAGTTGGTTATGAATACATGCACATATCAAATCCTACAGAGAGAAAATGGTTTAGAGATAGAATTGAAAAATCAGAAGATAATTTAAATTTTACTAAAAATGGTAAGGAAGCAATTTTAAACAAACTAATTCAAGCTGAAGGTTTTGAAAAATTTCTTCATACAAAATATGTTGGAACTAAAAGATTTGGATTAGATGGAGGTGAAAGTTTAATTCCTGCTTTAGAACAAATAATTAAAATTAGTGGCCAGTCTCAAGTAAAAGAAGTTAAGATTGGTATGTCTCATAGAGGAAGATTAAATGTTTTAGCCAATGTGTTGCAAAAGTCATACAAAAGAATATTTAATGAGTTTGCTGGAGAGTTTGCGGTATCATCAGATGAAGGTGCGGGAGATGTAAAATATCATTTAGGTGCTTCATCTAATAGAGAGTTTGATGGAAATTCAGTCCATGTAAGTTTAACTGATAATCCATCACATCTAGAAGCTGTTAACCCAGTTGTGCTTGGTCAGACTAGAGCAAAACAATATTTTCACAAAGATAAACAAAGAAATAAAGTAATACCAATCTTAATTCATGGTGATGCAGCATTTGCTGGCCAAGGTGTTGTGGCTGAATGTTTTGCAATGTCTGGACTGCCTGGACATAATACTGGCGGCACAATTCATATAATAGTTAATAATCAAATAGGATTTACCACTAGCCCAAGGTTTGCTAGATCCTCTCCATATCCTTCTGACATAGCAAAAATGGTTGATGCTCCAATAATACATGCAAATGGAGATGATCCAGAAGCAGTTGTTTATGCGGCTAGAATAGCGACTGAGTTTAGATTAAAGTTTAATAGAGATGTAGTTATAGATCTAATTTGTTATAGAAGGTTTGGTCATAACGAAGGAGACGAGCCATCTTTTACTCAACCTTTGATGTATGAAAAAATTAGATCGCATCCTTCAACAACAAAAGTTTATGGAAAAAAACTTATAGAAGAAAATGTTATATCAAGTGAAATTTTAGATAATTCTATAAAGACTTTTAAAAACTTACTTGATGATCAGTTTAAAAATGCAAAAGATTACAAACCAAAAATTGCTTGGTTTGAAGGAACATGGTCAGCTTATAAACCAGAAAAAGGAAAAGATAAAAGAGGTGTAACAGGCGCAGATACTAAAAAACTGTTAGAGATTTCAGAAAAAATAAATGCATCTTCTGATGAATTAAATTTACACAAAACTATAGTTAAAATATTAAATAATAGAAAAGAAGCTGTTAAGAGAGGATCCAATATTGATTGGTCAACAGCAGAATCTTTAGCATTTGGATCTCTATTAGAAGAAGGTTATCCAGTAAGATTAGTTGGTCAAGACTCTGGAAGAGGAACTTTTAGTCAAAGACATTCTGTTTTAAGAAATCAAAAAGATAATAGTCGATATGTTCCTTTGAATAATATTTCAAACACTCAAAAACAATTTGAAATTGTTGATAGTTTTTTATCTGAATTGGCAGTTCTAGGATTTGAGTATGGTTATAGTTTAGTTGAGCCCAATACTCTTACCTTATGGGAGGCACAGTTTGGAGATTTTGCAAATGGTGCTCAGGTTGTAATTGATCAATTTATTGCTTCTGGAGAAAGAAAATGGAGAAGAGCTTCTGGATTGGTAATGTTATTACCTCATGGATATGAAGGTCAAGGACCAGAACATTCATCGGCTAGATTAGAAAGATTTTTACAGTTGTGTTCGAATGATAACATGCAAGTTATGAATTGCACAACTCCTGCAAATTATTTTCACGCACTAAGAAGACAAATGCATAGAGACTTCAGAAAGCCCCTAATCATGATGACTCCAAAATCTTTGCTTAGAAATAAATATTGTGTTTCAAATTTAGAAGATTTTAGTAAATCGAATTCTTTTCATAGAATACTTTGGGATCATGCAATAGATCCGCAGTCTAAAGGTTTTATAAAATTAAAAGAAAGTTCCAAAATTAAAAAAGTAATTATGTGTTCAGGAAAAGTTTATTTTGATTTATTAGAAGCTAGAGAAAAATTAAAAAAAGATGATGTGATTTTGTTTAGAATAGAACAACTTTATCCATTTCCAGCAAAAACTCTTGTTAAGGAGCTTAAACCATATGCTGAAAGTGCTAAATTTTTTTGGTGCCAGGAAGAGCCTAAAAATATGGGTGCTTGGTTCTCAGTAAGAGATTATATCCAATGGACATTAGATACTATTAAGGCTAATAATAACGAAATTTCTTATATAGGAAGAAGCCCTGATGCATCTCCAGCGACTGGATATGCGAAGAGGCACATTTCTCAACAACAAGAAATAATTAATAAGGTTTTTGAGTAATTAGAAATGAGTGAAAAAATTGTAGTTCCAGTTCTTGGTGAAAGTATTACTGAGGCAACAGTGGCAAAATGGTTAAAAAATACTGGTGATGCAGTTGAAGCAGATGAGCCAATTGTAGAGTTAGAAACAGATAAAGTTAATCTTGAAGTGCCTTCACCTGTAAAAGGTATTTTAACTGAAATAAATTCAAAAGATGGCTCAGTGGTAGAAGTAGGGGCTCTCCTAGGTTCGGTATCAGAGGGTCAATCTGAAGGTTCGATTAAAAAAGAAGAAATTAAAAAAGTAGAACCAGCTAAAAATGAAGACAATGTGATCAAATTAGATCCATCTAAAAAAGAACCAAGAATTTTTGAGGAAAAAACTGAAAAAAATGATCAGGAAGAACCATTAGTTTTAACTGATGAGGTTATAGAGGAAGAGGCACCAAAAGCCAAAATAGAAAAAACAGAACCTAAAACTAATACAGAAAATCAAACACTTTCACCAGCAGTTAGAAAAATTGTTGTAGAAAATAAAATAGATATTAATTCAGTTCAAGGCTCAGGAAAAGGTGGAAGAGTTTTAAAGGGTGATCTCATAAGTTTAATGGGAGCAAATCCACAGCCTTCAGAGAGAAAAGTTAAGTATGGTCAAGAAGAAAGAATTAAAATGACCAGACTAAGACAGACGATAGCTAAGAGATTAAAACAAGCACAAGAAAATGCAGCTTTGTTAACTACTTTTAATGAAGTTGATATGACTAGTATTATGGAAATGAGAAAAGAAAATCAGCAAGATTTTCAAAGTCGTTATGGAGTAAAACTAGGTTTTATGTCTTTTTTTGTTAAAGCGTGTGTTGTTGCATTAAAAAATTTCCCAGCAGTTAATGCTGAAATTGATGGTGATGAAATAATTTATAAAAATTATTATAATCTTAGTTTTGCTGTAGGAACTGAGAAAGGTTTAGTTGTACCTGTATTAAGAAATGCTGATGAATTATCATTTGCTGATATTGAAAAAAATATTAAAGAAATTTCAGAAAAAGCAAGAGATGGAAAATTAACTATTGAAGATCTTCAAGGTGGAACATTTACAATTAGTAATGGTGGTGTATATGGATCAATGTTATCAACACCAATATTAAACCTCCCTCAATCAGGGGTACTTGGAATGCATAATATTGTTGAAAGACCTGTTGTGGTTGATGGAGAAATAAAAATTAGACCTATTATGTATTTAGCTTTGTCATATGATCATAGAATAATTGACGGAAAAGAGTCAGTTTCATTTTTAAAAATGGTTAAAGAAAATTTAGAAGACCCTAGACGGTTGTTTTTGGATATTTAAATGTCAGAAAAATTTCAAGCAGTAGTAATTGGAGGGGGTCCTGGTGGATATGTTTGTGCTATTAGACTTGCTCAGCTTGGATTAAAAACAGCATGTATTGAATTGAGAGGATCTCTTGGAGGAACGTGTTTAAATGTTGGGTGCATACCTTCAAAAAGCTTGTTAAATTTATCTGAGGAGTTTCATAAAGTTCAAAACTTATCTAGTAAAGGGATTGAAGTTGGCGAAGTTAAGCTAAATCTTGAAAAAATGATGAAAAGTAAAGATAAAGCAGTGACTATTCTTACTAAGGGGGTCGAGTTTTTACTGAAAAAAAATAAGGTGACCTATTACAAAGGAACTGGAAGCTTCAAATCTCAAAGTGAAATTATAATTAGAGATGATCAAAACAAAGAGACAATTATAGAGGCTGAAAAAACAGTGATAGCAACTGGTTCTGTACCAGTGTCTTTACCTGGAATAGAAATTGATGAGAAGGTAATTGTTTCTTCAACTGGAGCATTAAAATTAGATAAAGTTCCAAATAAAATGGTTGTAGTGGGAGGTGGCTATATTGGATTAGAGATGGGATCAGTTTGGTCAAGATTAGGAGCTGAAGTACAAGTAGTAGAATTTTTAGATCACATTACTCCTGGAATGGATAAGGAAATTTCTTCAGAATTTATGAAGATATTAAAAAAACAAGGTATCAAATTTAACATGCAAAATAAAGTTGAAGCTATTCAAAATAATAATACAGGAGCAGTAGTTTCAACAGTTGATAAAGATGGAAATAAAAATAAATTTGAATGTGATGTCGTACTTATTTCAGTTGGACGAAAAGCAAATACGAATGGCTTAAATTTAGAATCTGTTGGAGTTGAACTGGATGAAAGAAAAAGAGTTAAAACAGACAATACATTTAAAACTAATGTTGATAATATTTATGCTATAGGTGATGTTATAAGTGGACCAATGCTTGCACATAAAGCTGAAGATGAAGGAATTGCAGTTGCAGAAAATATTGCTGGTCAATCAGGCCACGTTAATTATGATACAATTCCTGGAGTTGTTTATACAACACCTGAAGTTGCATCTATTGGTAAGACTGAAGAACAATTAAAAGAATTAAATACAAAATATAAAATTGGTAAGTTTTCATTTATGGCAAACTCAAGAGCAAAAGCAATAGATGATGCAGAAGGGTTTGTTAAAATTTTAGCAGACGAAACCACAGATAAAGTTTTAGGCGCGCATATAATAGGCCCTCACGCAGGAGAACTTATTGCTGAAATAGGTGTTGCAATGGAATTTGGTGCAAGCTCTGAGGATATTGCAAGAACTTGCCATGCCCATCCAACATTTTCAGAAGCTGTTAAAGAAGCAGCATTATCAGTAGATAAAAGAGCAATACACTCTTAATTTTTTTTCATATTATTAAAATATGAAAGTGCCGATTCTTTTACCAAATATATTTAATCATCCTTTTACTTATGAAAGTGATATTAATTTAAAAACAGGTGATTATGTGGTGGTGCCTTTTGGTAAATCTAAAATCACAGGAGTAGTTTGGGATGAATTTGAAAAGAAAAATAATAGAAATTTTAAAATTAAAAGTGTTTTAAAAAAATTAGATGTTAGTCCATTAAAAAAAACTACAATAAAATTCCTTAATTGGTTTTCTGAATACAATATAATTCCAAAAGGAATGGCTTTAAAACTGGTTTTACTTAGTAGCAATGCCGTAGAAAAAATTCAAAAAGATGCGTACAAAATTTTTGACACAAATATCAAAAAAAATTTAATAAAACTTTCTGAAGAACAAAAAAAATCTCTTAAAAAAATGAATGTTTCTAATCAAAAATTTAGAGTTCATGTTCTTCAAGGAACAACTGGATCAGGAAAAACCATGGTGTATTTCGAAGCCCTCAAAGAGATAATAAACAAAGGTTTTCAGGGCTTAATTTTATTACCAGAGATCGGTTTAACAGGTCAATTTGAAAAAAAATTTATAGAATTTTTTGGTTTTACTCCAGCAGTTTGGCACTCTGGTATTACAAAAAAAAAGAAAGAAATTATTTGGAGTGGAATTGTAAATGGAGAAATTAAAGTTGTCATTGGTGCCAGATCATCATTATTTTTACCATTTAAAAAACTAGGTTTAATTATTGTTGATGAAGAGCATGATCAATCTTACAAACAAGACGAGGGGGTTACCTATAATGCAAGAGACATGGCTATTTCAAGAGCGTCATTTGAAAATATACCTATCAATTTAATTACAGCTGTTCCATCAATTGAAACTTATGAAAATATTAAAAAAGGTAAATATAGTATTTCTAAATTAGAAAAACGTTACCAAAACGCATCATTGCCAAATTATGAAATAATTAATCTTAATGAAACAAAATTAGAAAAACAATCTTGGCTTTCTAAAAAAATAATTGAAAAAGTAAATTTTCATCTCAATAAAAACGACCAGGTACTATTTTTTTTAAATAGACGTGGGTTTTCTCCGCATGTACTTTGTAATAAATGTTTTAATAGTTATTCGTGTCCTAATTGCTCAATTAATTTAGTTTATCATAAAAATAAAAATAATTTATTGTGCCATTATTGTGGTTTTAAATCTTCCCTGAAAAGGAAATGTATAAAAGATGGGGATTGTGAATTTATTTTTAGTGGTCCTGGAGTTGAAAGAATATCTGAAGAAGTTAAAAAAAACTTTCCGTCTAAAAAAATTGAAATTTTTTCAAGTGACACTATGAATAAAAAAGACTCTAATCAAAAATTAGAAAACATAATTAATAATGAAGTTCAAATTTTAGTTGGGACACAATTAATCTCTAAAGGTTTTCACTTTCCAAGCCTTAATTGTATTGTGGTAGTTGATATTGATCTATCCTCACAAGGACATGACTTAAGAGGTGCTGAAAAAAATTTACAGTTATACCACCAACTTTCTGGACGAGCTGGAAGAACAGGTAAACCTGCAACTGTGTATTTTCAAACTTATAATACTAATACCAAAATGATTTCTGATTTAACAAATAGTAATCCTGATATTTTTCTTGATAGAGAATTAGATATTAGAAGACAAAACAAGCTTCCACCATTTCAAAGATTTATCTCTTTAATCTTAACAGGTGACAATGAAGCAAAATTAGAAAAAGAAGCTTTTTATTTTAAAAATTTTATTGAAAAAAAAATCAATGGAAGAGTTTTAGGGCCAGTTAGTGCACCAATTTTTAGACTAAAAAGAAAATTTAGAATAAGAATGTTAATTAGAGGCTCAAAATCTCTTAAATTACAGAATTCAATCGCTGAAATTATCCCAAATTACAAATTTTCATCAGGAATAAAACTTTCAGTTGATGTTGATCCAATAAACTTCAATTAACCTTTAAAAAAAGGACTTTTAATCGAATGTGCTACTTGAAGACATAATGGTCATATGCTAATTAAAGCGTGATTTTAAAATAATCTTCAACATAACAGAGGTAACAAGTTGAGTAAAAATAAGGGATTTTCAATAACTTCGGCTGAAAGATATTCTTTAGCTTTGTATGAGCTTGCAAGTGAAAATAATGTTCTTTCACAAGTAGAAGATCAATCCTCATCTATCTTAAATTTGATTTCTTCTAGTAAAGATTTTTTAAATTTAATTAAGGATCCCACAAGTAACCAAGATGATCTTTTAAAAGTTATCAATGGTATTTCTGATAATAATAAATTTGAGAGTTTATTAAAAAGTTTTTTAAGTTTTTTAGTTACAAAAAGACGTTTTTTTTATGTAGAACAAATTTTAAAGAGTTTTATTGAAACATGTTCTAAAAAAAGAGGAGAATTAAAAGCTGAATTAAAGTCTGCAAAAGAACTATCTAGTGATGAAATTTCTAATATCACAGATGAGCTTACTAAAAACTTTAGTTCAAAAATAAAATTAAACTACAAACATGACGAAAGTTTAATAGGAGGCTTAGTAGTACAAGTTGGAAGTACTATGGTGGACACCTCAATTAAAAATAAATTACAACAAATCGAAAACAGAATGATAGAGGCATAAATGGAAATAAATCCTTCAGAAGTAACAAAGATACTAAAAGAACAAATTAAAAATTTTGGTGATAAAGCAGAAGTAACCGAAGTTGGGCAAGTATTATCAGTAGGAGATGGTATCGCTAGAATTTATGGTCTTGATAATGTTCAAGCTGGAGAGATGGTTGAGTTTGCTGATGGATCTAAAGGTATGGCCTTAAACTTAGAAAGTGAAAACGTTGGAGTTGTAATTTTTGGAGATGACAGAAATATTAAAGAAGGTGATACTGTAAAAAGAACTGGAAACATCGTTGATACTCCAGTTGGAAAAGAATTGTTAGGTAGAGTTGTTGATGGATTAGGAAATCCAATTGATGGTAAAGGACCTTTAGATAAAAGTGTTAAAAAAAGTAGAGTTGAAGTTAAAGCTCCTGGAATTATTCCAAGACAATCAGTTAGTGAACCTATGCAAACAGGTCTAAAATCTATCGATAGTTTGGTTCCAGTTGGAAGAGGGCAACGTGAATTAATTATTGGTGACAGACAAACTGGTAAAACTGCAGTTGCAATCGATGCAATTATTAACCAAAAGAAAATAAATGAATCTGGTGATGAAAAACAAAAGCTTTATTGTATTTATGTTGCGATTGGTCAGAAAAGATCAACTGTAAGACAAATTCAAAAAACATTAGAAGAAGCGGGAGCAATGGAATACACAACAATCGTTGCTGCAACAGCATCTGACTCTGCGCCACTTCAGTTTTTAGCACCTTACACAGGGTGTACAATGGGTGAGTATTTCAGAGATAATGGAATGCATGGATTAATTATTTATGATGATTTATCTAAGCAGGCTGTTGCTTATAGACAAATGTCTCTATTATTAAGAAGACCTCCAGGACGTGAAGCTTATCCTGGTGATGTATTCTATCTTCACAGTAGATTGTTAGAAAGAGCAGCTAAGTTAAGTGATGAACATGGTGGAGGTTCGTTAACAGCACTTCCAATTATTGAAACACAAGGTGGTGACGTTTCTGCGTTTATTCCAACTAACGTAATTTCAATTACTGATGGTCAAATTTTCTTAGAAACTGAACTTTTTAACCAAGGTATCAGACCAGCAATTAACGTTGGACTATCCGTTTCTAGAGTAGGTTCTTCAGCACAAACAAAAGCGATGAAAAAAGTTTCTGGATCAATGAAATTAGAATTAGCACAATACAGAGAGATGGCTGCTTTTGCTCAATTTGGTTCTGATTTAGATGCTTCAACACAGCAACTTTTAAACAGAGGTTCAAAATTAACAGAACTTCTTAAACAAAAGCAATATTCACCAATGACAGTAGCTGAACAAGTAATTTCAGTTTTCTGTGGTGTAAAAGGTTATTTGGATGATATTGAATTAAAAGATATTGCTGAGTTTGAAAATAAAATTATTGAAAAATGTAAGTCTGATAAACCTGAAATAATCGATTCAATTCAAAGTTCAGGCAAACTTGAAGATGATAAAGAAAAATTACTAATCGAAGTAATTACTCAATTAAAGGAAAACTTTAAATCTTAATTTATTATGGCAAGTTTAGACGACCTTAAAAAAAGAATAGCTAGTGTAAAGTCTACACAGAAAATTACAAAAGCTATGAAGATGGTAGCAGCAGCAAAACTTAGAAGAGCTCAAGAAAGTGCTGAGAAGGGAAGACCTTATTCAGAAAAAATGAATAATATTATTCTAAATCTTTCTAGTGGGATTTCAGACAAAGAAAATGCTCCAAAATTATTATCTGGATCAGGTAATGATAAAGTGCATCTTTGTGTTGTGATGACTTCTGACAGAGGTCTATGTGGTGGTTTTAATTCAAATATAATTAAAAAAGCCAAGAGCTACTTTGCTAAACTTGTAGAAGATGGAAAAGATTTAAAGATTATAACTGTAGGTTCTAAAGGTAATGATCAACTTAAAAGAGCTTATGGTAATAAGATAATTGCAAATATTTCATTTAAAGATTCTAAACACGCTAATTACTTTGATGCTGATAAAGTTGGTAAAATGGTAATTGAAAAATTTGGTGCTGAAGAGTTTGATGTTTGTACTATTTTTTATAACCAATTTAAAAATGTAATTACACAAATTCCTCAAGCACAACAAATAATTCCATTAAATGTTGAAAATTCAGAGGAAGATAAATCTGAGGATAGTTATGAGTTTGAACCAGATGAAGATGAGATTTTAAGCAATTTATTACCTAAAAATATTTCAACACAAATATTTAAGGCAATGTTAGAGAATTCAGCTAGTGAACAGGGCTCAAGAATGAGTGCAATGGATAATGCAACCCGAAACGCAGGTGAAATGGTTGATAAGCTTACTATTGAGTATAATAGAAGTCGTCAGGCAGCAATTACTAAAGAACTAATAGAAATCATATCAGGAGCAGAGAGTTTATAATTATGAGCAAAGGAAAAATCACACAGATCATTGGAGCAGTAGTAGACGTAAAATTTAATGAAGATCTTCCAGAAATTTTATCAGCATTAGAGTGTAAAAATGGAGACAATAGACTAGTTTTAGAAGTTGCTCAACATTTAGGAGAATCTACTGTTAGAACAATTGCAATGGATGCTACTGAAGGATTAAAGAGAGGTGACGAGGTCATAAACACTAAAGCACCTATCCAAGTTCCTGTTGGACCAGAAACTTTAGGAAGAATTATAAACGTTATTGGTGAACCTATCGATGAAAAAGGTGAAGTTCAAACAAAAGAAAAGTGGCCGATCCACAGAGCAGCTCCTGAATTTAGTGATCAGTCAACAGAAACAGAAATATTAGTTACAGGAATTAAGGTAGTTGATTTATTGGCACCATATGCAAAGGGTGGAAAAATTGGTTTATTCGGTGGAGCTGGAGTTGGAAAAACAGTTTTGATTATGGAATTAATTAACAACGTTGCAAAAGCACATGGTGGTTTCTCAGTTTTTGCTGGTGTTGGAGAAAGAACTAGAGAAGGAAATGATTTATACCATGAGATGATAGACTCAGGTGTAATCAAGAAAGATGGAGCTGGATCTAAAGCTGCCCTAGTTTATGGACAAATGAATGAACCTCCTGGAGCTAGAGCTAGAGTCGCTCTTACAGGATTAACTGTAGCAGAGTATTTTAGAGATCAAGAGGGACAAGACGTTCTTTTTTTTGTAGATAACATTTTTAGATTTACACAAGCAGGTTCTGAGGTATCAGCTCTATTGGGAAGAATACCATCAGCAGTTGGATATCAGCCCACACTTGCAACTGATATGGGTAACCTTCAGGAAAGAATTACAACTACTAACAAAGGATCAATTACTTCAGTACAAGCTATTTATGTACCCGCTGATGACTTAACTGACCCTGCGCCAGCAACATCATTTGCTCACTTGGATGCAACTACCGTTCTTTCAAGACAAATTGCGGAGATAGGTATTTATCCTGCGGTTGACCCACTTGACTCTACTTCAAGAATTTTGGACCCAAGAATTGTTGGTGATGAGCATTACAGAGTTGCTAGAGAAGTTCAAAAAATCTTACAAACTTATAAATCGCTTCAAGATATTATTGCCATTTTAGGTATGGATGAATTGTCTGAAGAAGATAAATTAGTTGTAGCTAGAGCTAGAAAAATACAAAGATTCTTATCTCAACCATTCTTTGTTGCAGAAGTGTTTACTGGTTCTCCTGGTAAGTTAGTTGATCTAGATTCAACAATAAAAGGCTTTGCTGCTATATGTAAAGGTGATTATGATCATTTACCAGAAGCTGCTTTTTATATGGTTGGAACAATAGAGGAAGCGATAGAAAAAGCTGATAAAATGGCTAAGGAAGCTGCTGCTTAATGAGTGAAGAGTTTAAGATTGAGATAGTAAACCCAGAAAAATCTTTTTTAGTTAAAGAGGATGTTTCAGAAGTTGTTGTACCTGCTTTTGAAGGAGAAATGGGTATACTTAAAGATCACATTTCTATTATCTCATTTTTAAAACCTGGAATTATCAAAATTTTATCTAAATCTGGAGATGAAAACTATTATGTTGAGGATGGGATTGTTGAGTTTAAAAATAATAATTTATCAATTTTAACTAGCTCAATTTTCAATCTTACAGATTTAGATAAGTCTAAACAACAAGACTTGCTCAAATTGGCTGAAGAGGAAGCAGGCAAGCCTGATATTTCTGATCAATCAAAATATTTAGTTGATCAAAAAATTGAAGTATTAAGGTCTCTTAATTAATAATTTTTCTAACTTTTTCTTGAAGTTCCTTATAAACGTGTAGTTTAAAGTCGACTACTACTTCTGTAATTTGATCAAGGTCTATCCATTTCCAATCTAAAAATTCTGGATTTTTAGTTTTAATATCAATTTCATTTTCATCACCAGTAAATTTCATTAAAAACCATTTTTGTTTTTGACCTTTGTATTTACCTTTCCAAATAATTCCTAATAAACGATCAGGAAGTTCATATGTGATAGTACCATCTAACTCTTTTATTAATTTAACACTTTTAACACTAGTTTCTTCTTCCAGTTCTCTATAAGCTGCTTTTAAAAAATCCTCACCCTCATCAACTCCCCCTTGTGGCATCTGCCAAAATTTTTTTGCATTATCTATTCGTCTTGCTACGAAAACTTTATTGTCATTATTTAGTAAAATTATTCCCACCCCTGTTCTCAAGGGTAGTTTGCTAAAGTTCTTATTCATATTAACCGTTAAGTAGTTTTATTGCGTAATTTAATTGATTATCAGTATCAGTTTTAATTCTAAAATCATCACCTTCTTCATTTACCTCAATATCAGGTCTTACACCAACTTCAGATATGGATTTTCCAGAAGGAAGATAATATTTTGCAACTGTTAATCTTATAGCTCCTTTATTCTTTAAAGGAATGATAGATTGAACTGACCCTTTACCATAACTATTTTCGCCAAGTATTATAGCTCTTTTGTGATCTTTAAGAGCTCCAGCAACAATTTCTGATGCTGATGCTGAACCATAATTGATCAATACCACTAAAGTTTTTCCATCAGTAATATCTCCTTTTCTTGCAAACCATTTTCTATTTTCTGATTTTTTTCTACTTTTTGTCGATACTATTTCTCCATTTTCTAAAAAAAAGTCAGAAATTTTTATTGCTTGTGTCAATAGTCCACCAGGATTATTTCTAAGATCCAATATAAATGCTTTTAAGTTTTCATTTTCTTTTAACTTTTTGATCTTTTTTTTAATTTGATCACTACTATTATCGTTGAAAGAAGTTAATCGGATGTAACCAATATTATTTTCTAAAAGATCAGATTTAACAGATTGAACCTCAATTATTTCTCTTGTTATATTAAATGTGAGAGCTTTTTTTACCCCGCGTCTTCTTACGGTTAGCTCAATATCAGTGCCCACCAGACCCCTCATAAGGTCAACTGCTTCACTCAACGATTTTCCTTGTACCTGAACATTGTCTATTTTTACAATATAGTCTCCAGCTTTAATTCCTGCTTTTGAAGCGGGAGTATCATCTATAGGAGTTATAACTTTTACAACACCAGCTTCCATACTAACTTCAATTCCAAGACCACCAAACTCTCCACTAGTTTCGGTTTGCATTTCTTGAAATATCTCTGGTGACATATAAGATGAATAGGGATCGAGTGATTGAAGAAGACCGTTAATTGCTGAGTCCATACCTTCAGACTGATCAATTTCATCTACATATTGTTTGTTAATTTTTTCAAGGACTTCGCCAAATAAATCAATTTTTTTATAAATATCTAATTCAGCTGAATTTACTGAATATGAAAAAAAAAAAGGATAAAAAAATTATTAAATAAAATTGAATTTTTTTCATATAATGACTTTTTCTTTTGGGATTAGTTCAGACCAAATTTTTTCAAGTTCATAAAACTTTCTTTTCTCTGGATGAAAAATATGTACAATTAAATCAATACCATCAACAAGTTTCCATTCATTACTTTCTTTACCTTCTATTTTAGAATTTTTAATGCCATTATCCTTTAACTTTTCTAAAACTTGTTCTGATAAAGACTGAATGTGTCTTGAAGAAGTGCCGCTTGCAATTATCATATAATCAGCCATTGAACTTTTATCTTTAAGGTCAATAGTAACAATATCTTGTGCTTTGTTGAGATCTAGTGTGTCTACTACAACTGATTTAAGATCTGAAATTTTATCCATTAATTAGAATTAGACTATCAAATTTTTCTTAATTGAGAAGATGAAATGTTGACTTTTTTAAACTCTACAAATGTAAGTGTTTTATTATTGAGTCTCTTAAATGTCTTTGATTTTAAAGAATTTTTTTTATATCCATGACGATCAAATACAATGATATTGCATTTTTGTGAAATTAATTTTGATTTATGCCACTTATGAAAGCTAATTAAGTTATCTGCTCCCATTAAAAAAAAAATTTCAATGTTTTTATTTTTTTTAAGATAGTTGATTAAATCAATAGTCTTATTAGATTTTATAATATTTTCATAAAATTTAACTTTTATGAAAGAATTTAATCCTATTATTTTTTTGCAATCTTTTATTTTTTTAGAAATTGGTGTTTTGCTTTCAGCTTTGAGTGGATTTTTTTTAGTAATTGCCCAAATAATTTTTTCAAGTTTAAATCTTTTTCTAGCTTCCTTAGATATTGCTAGATGTCCTTTGTGAGCTGGATCAAATGAACCTCCTAAAATTCCAATTTTCATTTTAAATATCTAGTTTATTTTCTTATTTTTCCTTTACTCGAAATTTCATATTTATATGAAACTAATTGTTCTAAACCAACAGGGCCTCTTGGGGGAAGTGTATTTGTTGATATGCCTACTTCACCACCAAAACCAAATTCACCACCATCAGCAAATTGTGTTGAAGTGTTATGCATTGCAATAGAGCTTTTAACATTTTTTAAAAACTTATTAGCTGTTTTTTTATTTTTAGTAATTATGGAGTCAGTATGCATTGTTCCATATTTATTGATATGATGAATGGCCTCTTCATTACTCTTTACAACTTTAACCGATACTGCTGCTGTCAAATATTCTGTAGACCAATCCTTTTCTTTGGCTGGATACACTTTACCTTTGAAATATTTTCTTATGATATTGTCTCCATATATTTTACAATTTTGATCATCAAGTCTTTTTAAAATTGGATTACAAAATTTTTTTACTATTTTTTTATGAAGCAAAATAGTTTCAGTTGCACCGCAAATGGCTGTATTTCTTAATTTTGCATTATAAATAATTTTTGATGCCATATTTGGCTCCGCATCTTTATCAACAAATGTATGACAAATACCTTCTAAGTGACCAATTATTGGAACTGTTGAAAATTCTTGAACTCTTTTAACTAAGTTTTTTCCACCTCTAGGAATTATTACATCAATATATTTTTTCATTTTTGAAAGCATGGTATCAACCATTTTTCTATCTTTAGAGTCTACAAATTGAATATAATTTTCATCAACTTTGTTTTTTCGAAGAGCTTGTCGAAATAATTTTGCTAATATTCTGTTGGTATTTATTGCCTCAGATCCACCTTTAAGAATTACAGCATTACCAGATTTAAAGCATAAACTTGCTACATCAGATGTTACATTAGGTCTACTTTCAAAAATAACACCAATCACTCCAATTGGAATAGTTACTCTTTTGATATTTAATCCATTAGGTCTACTCCATTTTTTAAGAGTTACATTTACGGGATCTTTTAGACTTGAAATTTTAATAATAGAGTTTTTAATATTTTTGAGTTTCGCCCCATCAATTCTTAATCTGTTAATCAAATTTTCTTTTATTCCTTTGTTTTGAGCAAATTTAATATCTTTTGAGTTTTCTCTTAAAATTGATTTATTTTCTTTATCAAGTAATTCAGCATAAAATTTTAAGACTTTATTTTTGGTGTCTATATCAACTTTTTTTTCTGATGCTTTTCTACTTTTAACACCTATTAAATTCATCATTTTATTCATTCTAAATTTCTACCATATCATCTTTATGAATTACTTCTGATTTAGCAACATAACCCAATAATTTTTCTATTTGATTAGAATGATGTCCCATAATCTTAACTATTTCATCAGAGGTAAAGGAGCTCAAACCTCTTGCACATTCATTATTTTTTTTATCTAAAATTTTAACATGATCCCCTTTATTAAATTTTCCTGAGATTTTTTTAATACCAGCAGCTAATAAGCTTTTTCCAGATCTTAGTGCTTTTTTTGCACCATCATCAATTATAATTGATCCTTTTGGTGCAATAGAGCTTATGATCCATTTTTTTCTAGCATCAAGTTTTGAAACTTTAGAGCTGAACCATGTACAAATATTTTTTTTACTAATCATTGAGATAGGATTTAAGCTTAGTCCATTTGCTATAACCATACTACAACCTGCTAGTTGACAGATTTTTGCAGCTTCTATTTTAGTTTGCATTCCACCACTGCCGTATTCATTTACACCTTTAATGTTAATTTCTTTTAAATCTTTTTTTAAATCATTTACTTTTTTGATTAATTTAGCATCTTTATAAATTTTGGGATTTTTCGTGTAAAGTCCATCCACATCTGAAAGAAGTATTAAAGTATCAGCATCAGTAATTTGAGCGACTCTAGAGGCCAATCTATCATTATCTCCATATTTTATCTCAGAAGTAGCTATCGTGTCATTTTCATTTACAATTGGAATAAAACCTAAATCAAACAAATTTTCAAAAGTTCTCTTGGCATTTAAAGATCTTCTTCTTTCCTCTGTATCTTCAAGAGTTAATAAGATTTGTGATATATTTAATTTGTACTTTGTAAATGTTTGAGAAAATAAATTCATCAGCTCGATTTGCCCTATGGAAGCGATTGCCTGACTTTTATCAAGTTTAATTGTTTTTTTATTGATATTCATTTTCTTGCATCCAAGTGCTATTGCTCCCGAACTTACGATTACTACTTTTTGATTTTTATTTTTTAATTTTTTGATATCTTTTGCAAAACTAGCAAGCCATTTTTTTCTTATCTTTTTATTATTATCAACAAGAAGTGAAGATCCTATTTTCACAACAATTATTTTAGAGTTTTTAAGAGACATATGACAAAAGTTTAGCTTTAATTTTAGATATAGAATCTTTTTCTAGTGTTGTCATAGTCATTATCTCACAATTTTTTCCTTTAGAGAAATGATCTATTACATCTTTAACAGTATCTTCATCAACTAAATCTACTTTATTAAGTACTACAAGCTCTTTTTTTTCAATTAATTTTGCGCTGTAATTTTTTAATTCACTTTTTACTTGTTCATAAGACTCATTTAAATCCAAGTTAGTAATATCTATAAGATGTAATAACGATTTACATCTTTCAATATGTTTTAAGAACTGTATGCCAAGACCAACACCCTCATGAGCCCCCTCTACTAATCCTGGTATATCAGCAATAGTTATTTCTTTATCATCATAAGAGGCAACTCCTAAATTAGGATTTAAAGTAGTAAATCTATAATTAGCAATTTTTGGATTTGCATTTGTGATAGCAGCCAACAAACTTGATTTTCCAGCATTTGGTAAGCCAATTATTCCAATATCAGCAATTGTTTTTAATTGAAGCCAGATTGTAAATTCTTCTCCGATTCCACCTTTAGTAAATTTTCTTGGAGCTCTATTTGTAGAACTCTTAAATCTAGTGTTTCCCAATCCACCTTTGCCTCCAATAGCAACAACAAACTCTTCTCCTCTTTTATTAAAATCAAATAATAAAGTTTTATTATCTTCTTCAAAAACTTGAGTTCCAAGTGGTACTTTTAAAAATAAATCGTCTCCTCCTTTACCTGTACGATTTTGACCAGCACCATTCTCTCCTCGTTGCGCTTTATGGTGTTGTTGGTATCTGTAATCTATAAGGGTGTTGAGATTTTCTTCAGCTTTTAAAATTATGGATCCACCTTTTCCGCCATCGCCTCCATCTGGACCTCCATACTCAACATATTTCTCTCTTCTGAAACTTGGTGAACCATCACCACCGTTACCAGCTTTTACATAAATCTTAACTTGATCGAGAAATTTCATAATACAACATCTAATTAAGTTGTACTATTAATTGGGTTTTACTGAAACGAAAGTTCTATCTGCTTTTGATTTCTTAAATACAACTTTACCTTTAGCAACTGAAAAAATTGAATGATCTTTACCCATTCCTACGTTTTCACCAGGAAAAATTTTTGTTCCTCTTTGTCTTACAATTATATTTCCAGGTATTACTGTTTCACCGCCATACTTTTTAACACCAAGCCTACGCCCGGCACTATCTCGTCCGTTTCTCGATGATCCACCTGCTTTTTTTGTTGCCATAAATTACCTAATTTATTTACCTGTTGCTGCAGCTTTTTCTTTAACTTCAGCCTCAACCTTTTTAGTTGGTTTAACCATTTTCTCTGCTTCTGATAAAACTTTACCATCTTTAGAAAAAATCTTATTAATTCTTATCATTGTATGTTCTTGTCTGTGACCATTTTTTCTTCTTGAATTATGTCTTCTTCTCTTTTTGAAGATTAAAATAGTTCGATCTTTACCATTTTTAATTAAATCAGCTTCTACTTTTGCTCCTGCAACTGTAGGTGTACCAATTTCGATAGTTTTATCGTCACCGTAAGCAAGAACTTCATTAAATTCTATTTTAGACTCAGGTTTTGAATCTGGTAATTTCTCAATCTTTAGAATCTCTCCAGATTTAACTTTATATTGTTTCCCACCTGTTTTTATTACTGCGTATGACATAGTTTGATTTAAATTTAAGTTACCGCAATATAGTTACAGCAAAGCTATAGTCAAGTCGAATTAACTAGAAATTATCCTTTAAATCTCTCAATTTTGAAAAGGAATCAACATTTTTTGCTCTCAAAAATATATTACATTCTTTTTCATCTTTAAGAGTAGATGGTATTGTAGGGGTATTATTATCAAGCTTTTCTTTGATGCTAGTTATCTTATTTTGAAGATTTAGATTTTGAGAGTCGTGTTTAATACAAAAATTTGAATTTTGTAGAGTGTACTCATGACCACAATAAATTTTAGTATCATTAGGTAGATTTTTTATTTTTGATAGAGACTCAAACATCTCCTCGTATGTTCCTTCAAAAATTTTCCCACATCCCAGTGAAAACAATGTGTCTCCAGTAAATATTGCTTTTTCATTAAAAAAATAAAAACCAATATGACCTGTTGTGTGACCTGGAATATGAATTATTTTTGCTTCAAAATTATCTTCTTTCCATATTTGTTTATCTTCAACCAAAACACTAATTTCAGGAATTCTTTTAGAGTCATACTTGTATCCAACTACAATAGAGTTGTATTTTTGTTTTAATTCTTTGTTACCACCAATATGATCAAAATGATGATGTGTATTTAATATATATTTTAAATTAATGTTTTCTTTTTCTATGAAATTTATTATAGGTTTAGCTTCACTTGGATCAACAACACAAGCATCATTTTTATCTTTATCTATGATTAAATAGCTATAATTATCTTGTAAGCAGGGAATGATCTCTATTTTAATATTATTTTTCAATTAAAAATATCCCTAAATCAGAAAATAAGTTTTTTATTCCCAAATTTTTATTATTAATTAAAGATGTATTTTTTTCATTTAAAGCCAATGATTTAAAAATCTTGAAATTTCTAGATCTTACAAAATATACAAAATCTTTAATTGTACACATATGTAAATTAGGTGTGTCATACCATTGATCTGGAAGGGTATCTGTTACTGGCATTGTTCCTTTTATTAAAAGATGCAGTCTAACTTTCCAATATCCAAAATTAGGAATTGTTACTATCGCTTTTTTACCAACTCTTAGTAACTCATTAATTACAAGTTCAGGGTTTAAGAACGCTTGTAATGTTTGGCTTAGTACAACGTAGTCAAAAGATTTATCAGGAAATTGTTTTAAATCGAACTCTGCATTGCCCTCAATTACAGTAAGTCCTTTTTCAATACATTTTTGAACTTTATTTTTAGATATTTCTAACCCTCTAATATCAATATTTTTATTATCTCTTAAAAATTCCATTAACACACCATCCGCACAACCAACATCTAAAACACGTGTATTTTTTTCGACTAGATCAGCAATAACCTTAAATTCATTTTTCATTATTAAACAGTAGTGTAGGATTTATCTAAAAAGTTTTTAAGAGCATTTAAAAATTCTGGGACATCAAGTAAAAAAGAGTCATGCCCTTTATCTGACTCAATCTCAACAAAACCAACGTCAGCTCCAATAGCATTAAGCGCAATTACAATATCTTTATTTTCTTGTGTAGGGTAAAGCCAATCTGAAGTAAAAGAAATTACAAAAAATTTTGCTTTAGTATCTTTAAAGGCATCAGACAAATTACCATTAAACTGTTTAGCTAAATCAAAATAGTCCATAGCTCTTGTGATATATAAATAACTATTTGCATCAAACCTATCAACGAAAACAGATCCTTGATACCTTAAATAACTCTCAATCTGAAAGTCAGCATCAAAACCAAATTTAAGGTCTTCTCTTTCTTGTAATTTTCTTCCAAATTTTTCTTGGAGACCTTTTTTGGAAAGATAGGTTATGTGAGCTGCCATTCTCGCAACAGCCAAACCTTTGCTAGGAATTGTATTTTTAGTGTTATAATTTCCCTCATTCCAATTACTGTCGGCTGCGATAGCCTGACGACCTAATTCATTAAATGCTATATTTTGTGCAGAGTGACTAGATGTGCAAGCTATAGGTATTACGGTTTTCGCTTTATCTGGAAAATTACTAATAAATTGAAGAACTTGCATGCCACCCATAGAACCTCCAACAATTGAAAAAAGTTTATCAATACCAAAGTGTTCTATCAAATTATATTGAGCATTGACCATATCATTTATGGTAATGACAGGAAAATTAGTACCAAAAACTTTCTGTGTATCAGGATCTTTATGACTTGGTCCATATGAGCCTAGACATCCACCAATTACATTAGAACAAATTACAAAGTATTTATTAGTATCAATTGATTTATTAGGACCTACAGCATATGACCACCAACCATCTTTATTAGTTACTGGATTTAAGCCAGCAACAAACTGATCACCAGTTAATGCATGAAAAACTAAAATCGCGTTATCTTTTTTCTCATTTAAAGTCCCATAAGTTTCATAGGCAATAGGAAAATTATTAATTTTTTTACCACAATCTAATTTAAGTGGTTTTTTTACTAATAAGGTTTTTAAATTAATCTCAGTATTCATAATAAGAGTGATTATTTGAATTGTGAGAAAAAAAACAATTTTAGCGGTTTTTTTTAAGCGCTCGCAATTCAGTTAAATCAGCGCATAAATTTTGTACTAGAAGTTATTTATTATGTCAATTTTTTAAAAATTGCCTTATTCAGTGTAAAAATTTATATTTTTATCTATAAAGAGCTCATAATAAAAAAATGACCATTCCAAAATTTAAAAAATTTAATATTGAGGCATATAAGCCAGGCAAATCTAAAATAAAAAAATTAAAAAAAATTATAAAATTGTCAGCGAATGAGTTTGCTTTAGGAATGAGTCCTAGAGCAAAGAAAATAATTTCTGATAAAAAACTGAAATTAGAGAGATATCCAGATGGAAAATCTGAACTTTTGAGAAGAGAAATTTCAAAAAAATATAAATGTAATAGTGATAAAATTATATGTGGGGCTGGTTCGGATGAGGTTATTCAAATGATTTGTCAGTTGTATTTAAAACCAAAAGACGAAGTTATAGTGCCTCAATATAGCTTTTTAATGTATAGGATATATGCAAAGATTGTAGGTGCCAAAGTAGTATTTGCAAAAGAATTAGAATTTAAAATTTCGGTATCTGAAATAATAAAAAAGGTAACAAAAAAAACTAAAATAGTTTTTTTAGCAAATCCAAATAATCCAACAGGAACTTATTTGACTAAAAAAGAATTATTGGAGTTAAGAAAAAAATTGAACAAAAATATTTTATTAGTTGTGGATGATGCTTATGCAGAATATATGAAAAATAAAGATTATAAATCAGGCTTAGACTTGTTTAAAAATAAAGAAAATGTGTTTATTTTGAGAACATTCTCAAAAATTTTTGGTTTAGCCTCTTTAAGAGTGGGGTGGGGATTAGGTTCTAAAAAAATTATAGATGCCTTAAATATAATTAAACCACCTTTTAATGTAAGTCTACTTGCTCAATTAGCAGCTGTTGAATCGCTTAAAGACTCTAAATTTATTGAAAAATCAATAAAGCACAATTTAATTTTTGCAAAGAAAATAAAGTCTTTTTTAGAAAGATACCAAATATTTTCTAATATGATTTCAGCAAATTTTTTATTATTAGATTTTAAAAGAAGTAACCACTCAGCAAAAGAATTTTATGAGAAACTCAAAAACAAGGGAATTATTGTTAGATCTACAGAAGATGGTTATCATATTAAAAATAAATTAAGATTAACCATTGGCTCAAGAAGTGAAAATCTAGCATTTATGAATGTAGTAAAAAATATATTAAATTAATATGAAAAATATTTTAATTATTGGTTGCGGTCTACTAGGCTCTTCCCTGTTAAGAAGAATACATAAAAAAAAAATTGCAAATAAAATTTTTATTTATGAAAAATCTAGTTCAAATGTATCTAAAATAAAAAGATTAAAACTTCCAGGTATAATTATAAAAGATTTAGATCAAGCTGTAAAAAAATCAGATCTAATTATTTTAAGCACACCTATGAGTGAGTATAAAAATTTAATTCTTAAAATGAATAAATCTTTATCAAATAAGAATATAATCACCGATATTGGTTCTTCAAAAATAGAGTCGTCAAAAATAATAAAAAATTTTTTAAAAAAGGGTATTACTTGGACTCAAGGACATCCGATTGCAGGATCAGAAGTTAGTGGGCCTGAAAATGGTAAACAAGATATATTTGAAAACAAGTGGTGTGTTTTAATTAAAGAAAAAAATACTAAGAAAAAACATTTAAATTTATTAAGTAGTTTTTGGAAAAAGATGGGGTCAAAAATTGTTATTATGAGTGCTGAAAAACATGACAAAATATTTTCAATGACGAGCCATCTTCCTCACTTAATTGCTTATAATTTGGTAAAATCAGCACAAGATTTTGAGAAAATTCAAAATTATGACTTGATTAAATATAGCGCTGGTGGACTAAGAGATTTCTCAAGAATAGCTGCTTCCAATGAAATCATGTGGAGAGATATATTCTTTAATAACAAAAAAAATATTTCAAAAGTAATTGATTTATTTATTAAAAATTTAAATTCATTTAAAAAAGATATTAATTCTAGAAATAATAAATCAATTCTAAAAAAACTAATTCAAACCAAAAAAGTAAGATCAAAAATTATAAAATTAAAACAAGATATAAATAAGCCAGATTTTGGCAGAAATTAATATTTAATAGAAGAAACTTTTTTTACTTTTAATTTTGCTGTTTCATCTATTCTTTTTATTGTTTGTAAAATGGGCATTATCAAAACCTTTTTTTCAGGTCCATATGCATGTATCAATTTTTTTGAATTTATACACATTGCAACATGTCCTTTCCAAAAAATGATATCCCCTTTTTTAAAAATTTTTTTTATAATTTTTTTATTCGAATATTTAATCTGATCTTTTGTGTCCCTTGGATAATAAGACATATTGTAATAATTAAACATTTGAAGCAATGCAGAACAATCTATACCTTTATATGTTTTTCCTCCCCAAACATATTTTGTTTTTAGAAATAATTTGAATATTTTATTAAAGTTATTTTCTTTATGATTGATCTTTTTTAAATCACTTTTTTTTAACCATTTATTTTTTTCAAATTCTATATGATTTTTATTCTCATTAATAAGATCAACTTTTGATCCAAAAGGTAAAAAATTTTTAGTCTTTTTATTAAATTTGTTACTAATTCTAGCCTTTAAAGAAAAGACTTTGTATTTTGGAAAATACTTATCTACATAAGCTTTATTTTCTATGTATCCAATATAATTATCAAATAAAGTTTTAATTTTAACCCATTTTTTGTTTTTTGATAAAATTTTAAATTTTTCACCATAAATTATTTGTGATGTAACTTCAGAATTCTTTGAAGCTTTTTTATAAATATTGGAAAATTGTTTCTTAAAAAAATAATTATTTTTCACTTAATTTTAATTTATCTTTAATAAACCATAAGCAAATTAAAGAAGGAATAACCATTATTGCTGTTAAAATAAAAAATGTACCCCAATCTCCATTTAACCAATCTACTAATGCTCCAGATGATGATGCAAGTGTTGTTCTTCCAGCGGTTCCAATTGATGCTAGTAATGCATATTGAGTTGCAGTGTAAGTCCTATCTACTAATAAAGATATAAATGCTACAAAAGCAACTGTAGCAAAAGAAGCTGCTATATCATCAAAAATTACAGCAACGGCAAATAACCATTCAGATTTTCCACTCCAAGCCAATGCTGTGAATAATAAATTAGTTGAAGCCATTAAAATACCTGCAAGAAACATTGCTTTTAAAACTCCAGATCTAATTACAAATAGACCACCCAATAAAGTAAATATTACAGTTGTTATCCAGCCTAAAGTTTTTGAATAAATAGCAATATCACCCTTTGAAAATCCTATTTCTTTATAAAATACTATAGACATACGACCTAAAAATGCCTCACCTATCTTAAATAGAAACACAAAACCTAAAATACCTAAAGCTATTGAAAACCCATTTTTTTTTAAAAAACTTATTATTGGACCACCAAGAGTGCCGCTTATCCATGCAATTATATTGGTAATAAAATTTTTTGATCCAATTTTACTTTGAATCAATTCGTCAGCTTTCTTTTGATTAACTTTTCTAGAATCCGAATGAGTTTCATGAACGAACATAAGTCCAATATTCATTAAAATTACCACGACACCTAAAATTAAAAATGTTGATTGCCAATAATTAACTATGCCAATGTTTTGAAAATACTCTGCAGTAAATAAAGCTATTACACCACCCAATTTATATCCACTCCACCAACCCACAACTGCCATTGCAGCACCTGCAGCCATTGATTTACCTTCATTTTCTCCAATTTGTTCAATTCTTAATGCATCTACAGTTATGTCTTGTGTTGCCGATGCAATTGCAATGATCAAACCAACTGTAATTAATAGTGCTAGATTCTCTGTTGGATTTATTAAGCTCCAAACAATCAAACTAACTAAAATTGCTATTTGCATTAAAACTATCCAGCCACGTCTATGACCAAGTTTTTTTGTAAGATAAGGAATTTGAAGTCTATCTATAAGCGGTGCCCATAGATAATTGAATGCATATACCCCAAATATTAATCCAGCCCATCCTATAGTTGATCTACTTAAACCTTCTTCTTTTAACCACAAACTTAAACTACTGCCAATTAATACCCATGGAAAACCAGAAATAGCTCCAAGCAATAATATTCTCAACATTCTTCTATCAAAATAAACTGAAAAAGTTTCTGACAGAGATTGTTTTTTTATTTCAAGCATTGTTAGTTCCTCCAAAAAGATGGTAGAAATAATACTAATATTGCAAATAGCTCAAGTCTACCTAAAATCATACCAACTGTTAAAATCCATTTTGAAATATCAGGTAAGGATGAAAAATCTCCATTTGGACCAATAATAGGCCCCAATCCTGGTCCAACGTTAGAGATTGATGTGGCAGCTCCTGAAAGTGCAGTGATAAAATCAAGACCTGTTAAAGATAGTAATGCTGCAAGAATAAAGAAAATAACAAAGTAAAAATAAATAAAAGAAATTATTGATGCTATAAATTTATCATCAACTGAATTTTGATCATATTTAATTACAAATACACCTTTTGGATATATAATTTTTTTAAGTTGATTTGAGATAAATGAATATAAAATTTGAATTCTAAAAATCTTAATACCACAAGTGGTTGATCCAGCACATCCACCTATGAACATAAGTGCTAAAAATAATGTGATTGGAAAGCTGCCCCAACTATCATATTCAGAATTAACATAACCTGTTCCAGTTAATATAGAAATACTATTAAAGAAAACTGACCTTAGGCTAAAGTTTTCATAATTATTTAAAAGTAGATATGCAGACAACAATAAAACTGTCGTAACAATAATCTTAAAAAAAGTTTTAATTTGTACATCTGTTAAAAAAATTTTTTTGTTTCCGCTTATAAATTTAATGTATGCAATAAATGGTATACTTCCTAAGACAATGAATATCATGGAGGCTATCTCTATTAGAACACTATCAAAATAACCAATAGATTGATTATAATTTGAAAAACCTCCTGTAGCTATTGTAGTCATAGCGTGAGTTAAACTATCAAATTTACTCATTCCAAATAACCAATAAGTCATTGCACAAACTATTGTTAATCCTGAATAAATATAGATTAATCTTAAAGCTATCTCTTTTGATTTTGGGAGTATTTTTTCTGATAAGTCGTTGCTTGAAATCTTAAATAATTGCATACCACCAACATTCATTATTGGCATTAAAGTTATTGCCATTACAATGATACCAATTCCACCCAACCACTGCAGTACAGCTCTCCATAATAAAATTCCCTTTGGTGTAAATTCTAGATTTGAAATAATAGTTGAACCAGTGGTGGTTATTCCAGACATGCTCTCAAAAAATGCATCTGTTATAGAAAGTTCTATTGTTGAAAATATAAAGGGTAAAGATCCAAAAATTGCAATACTTAGCCAAGAAAGTGCAGTAAGTAAAAATGCTTGTTGTAAATTTAATTTTTTATCATGATCTAAATTTGATAAAAAAAATAAAGTTCCAAAAATTATCGTAATGATTGATGCGCCAAAAAATGATGAGTCTATTTCATCGTAGGCAAATTGTACAATAATGGGTATGAACATCGAAACACCTAGAATTATTTGCAAAATTCCTAGTGTAAAAAAAACAGTTTTGTAATTAGACATTTTGAAAGAACATTATTTTATGGTAAATAAATTTCAACTCTATAAGAATTAATAAAATCACTGATTTAAGATTTTTAGAAGCATAATTCATGATAAAAAAAGAAAATTTAGACAAAACTAGTGCTTGGCCTTTTGTTGAAGCAAAAAAATTACTTAGAGAAAGAAAAAGTTTCATAGAAAAAAAAGGCAAAATTACTCTTCAAACAGGATATGGTCCTAGTGGTCTGCCACATATAGGAACATTTGGTGAAGTTGCAAGAACTTCAATGATGGTAAATGCTTTAAAACAATTATCTGATTTTCCAACTGAAATCATAACATTTTCTGATGATATGGATGGTTTACGAAAAGTCCCAGATAATGTTCCTAATCAAGAATTGTTAAAAGATAATCTTCATAAACCACTAACCCAAGTTCCTGATCCGTTTGAAAAATTTGATAGCTTTGGTGAGCACAACAATGAAATGTTAAAAAATTTTTTAGATAGTTTTAAATTTAATTATAATTTTCAGAGCTCTACATCACTTTATAAAAGTGGATTTTTTAATCCTACACTTAAAATTATCTTAGAAAATTATGAGGGCATTATGAATATTATAATTCCCACACTAGGTAAAGAGCGCCAACAAACTTATAGTCCTTTCTTGCCTATTTGTCCTGAGACAGGATATGTTTTAGAAATTCCAGTAATCGAAATTGATAAACAAAAATCAAATATTATTTTTGACAATAAAGGAAAAAAATTAGAGACAAGTATTTTAGATGGAAATTGTAAATTACAATGGAAAGTTGACTGGGCAATGCGATGGTACGCTTTAGATATTGATTTTGAGATGTACGGAAAGGATTTGATAGAAAGTGCAATTTTATCTACAAAAATAATAAACTTGTTAGGAAAGAAAAACCCTTCTGGATTTGCTTATGAGTTATTTTTAGATGAAAAGGGTGAAAAAATTTCAAAATCAAAAGGTAACGGTATTACAATTGATCAGTGGTTAGAATATGCTTCACCAGAGAGCTTATCTTTGTATATGTATCAAAATCCAAAAAGAGCAAAAAAACTATATAAAGAAATAGTTCCTAAAGCAGTTGATGACTATTTAGATTGTATTGAAAAATCTAAAAAACAAAATGAGCTACAGTTATTGATGAATCCTGTATGGCATGTTCATAATGGCAAAATCCCAAAGGAAGAGATGATTATGACATTTTCAATGTTGCTCAATCTAGTTGAGACAAGCAATGCTGATAGTAAGGATCTGTTGTGGAAGTTTGTTAAGAAATATAAACCAGATATTTCTGAAGCAAATTTTCCAATTTTTGACGGCTTGGTTGGTTATGCAATAAAATACTTTAATGATGTAATTAAAGCTCAAAAAAAATATAAAACACCAAATCAGTCAGAAAGATTGGCACTCGAAGCATTGGTTAAAACTCTTGAAAATTGTACTGATCAAATGTCACCAGAAGATATTCAAACTTTGATTTATTCAACAGGAAAAGAAAATGGTTATGCTGAAAATCTAAGAGATTGGTTTAAATTGATATATGAGGTTGTTTTTGGAGATGAAAATGGACCTCGAATGGGATTTTTTATTAGTTTTTTTGGTGTAAAAGAAACTACCGAGCTGTTAATGAATAAATTAAAATAATGTTTTCTAAACTAAGACCACTATTATTTAAAATAGATCCAGAAAAAGCACATACTCTAGCAATCAAGTCGTTAAAATTTAATTTAATTCCAAACGTATTTCATGAACACAAAAACGACTCAATATTTCAAACAAAAATTTTTGGTAAAGATTTAGACAATCCAATTGGAATGGCAGCTGGGTTTGATAAAAACGCTGAGGTATATAATGCATTATTTAAGTTAGGATTTGGGTTTGTAGAAGTTGGAACAATTACTCCTTTAAAACAATATGGTAATCCTAAGCCAAGAGTATTTAGATTGGTAGAGGATGAAGCTTTGATTAATAGACTAGGCTTTAATAATCATGGTGCTGAAATTGTTAAAGATCGTATCAAGCGAAATAAAAAATTAGGATTATTAGGTATTAATATTGGCCCTAATAAGAACTCCAGTGATAGATTGAATGATTATCTAATTGGATTAAAGACTTTTTATGATGATGCAGACTATATAACAATAAATATTTCATCACCAAATACTGAGAATTTGAGAACATTTCATGAAGGAGATAAGCTACAAGATCTGCTCAAATCTATCATGGAAGAAAAGAAAAATTTAAATTCAAATATTCCTATTGCAGTCAAAGTTTCACCGGACATAAGTAAAGATCAAGTGAGCCAAATTTCTGAAATTCTTTTAAAGCATGAAATAAAAGCAATAATTGTTTCAAACACATCAGAAGCTACCAGAGACAAACTTGGCAATATCCAAAGACATCAAAAAGGTGGTTTGTCTGGAAAACCTATAGAAGAAAAATCTAATATTTTGATAAATGAATTTTATAAATTGTTAAAAGGAAAAATTAAAATAATAGGTGTTGGTGGAGTTGACTCTGGTCAGTCAGCTTATGATAAATTTATAGCTGGAGCAGATTTTGTTCAACTCTATACAGGAATGGTTTTTAATGGTCCAAATATTGCTGGAATTATTAAAAAGGAGCTAAAAGAATTATTAATTAGAGATGGTGTTAAAAATTATACAGAAATTATAGGAAATAAAACTCTATCTTAAATGTATTAAACTTGACGCTTTACCGATCTCCCCTTATATAGGCACTATTATTATGTCAAAAAAATGTGAATTAACCGGTAAAATCCCTATGAAAGGTCATAATGTTAGTCATGCTAACAACAAGACCAAAAGAAGGTTTTTGCCAAATTTAAAAAAAGTAAAGTTCACAAGTGAACTATTGAAGAGAAGTTTAAAACTAACAGTCAGCAATTCAGGTGTTAGATCTGTTGATAAAAAAGGTAGTTTTGATGAATTTCTTAAAGCTGTTAAAAATAAAAATTTATCTCCAAGATTAAAAAAATTAAAAAAAAGCATACTAATAAAATCTCCTTTTAAGAAAAAGCCTGTAGCTAAATCTGCTTAATGAGCAAACTATTTATTACCCTATCAATTTTGATGGGAGTAGTTGTTTTATCATCTAATTATCTCGTACAATTTCCAATAAACTACTATGGCTTAAGTGAAATCCTTACGTATGGAGCTTTTAGTTATCCAATAGCTTTTTTGATTACAGATTTGGCCAATAGATTTTATGGTAAATTTGTAGCTAGAAAAATTGTATATATTGGATTTTTTATAGGAATAATCTTCACTCTTTTATTCTCAACTGATTTTGCAGATTTAATTTCAATAAGAATAGCAATTGGATCTGGAGTTGCTTTTATCACAGCACAACTACTAGATATTCAAATCTTTGATCGTTTAAGAAAAAAAGAGTGGTTTATTGCACCTTTAACTTCATCTTTTATTGGTTCAATAGTTGATACTTTTTTATTTTTTTCAATATCGTTTTATGCAACAGGAGTTCCTTGGATAACATTGTCATTAGGTGATTTAGCAGTAAAATTATTTGTATCTTTAGTAATGTTGATACCTTTTAGAATTTTACTTAAAATTAGTAAGCCAATTTAAATTTAGTACAAAAATTTGTAAGATAAAATTTTGTAAGCTAACTTTGCTACGAGAAAGTTATAGGAATTAAAACCTTTTATTGGTGATAATTCATTAATATCAGCACCAACAATTTTTGAATTTTTTGCTGCAATTCTAATAATATTTAATGTTTCATCCCATAATAATCCACCTGGTTCTGGGGTACCAGTTGCAGGCATAATACTTGAGTCTAAGCCATCAACATCAAATGTAAGATAAACTATTTTATTCTTTATTAATTTCTTAAATTTATTTAAATTCCATTTATTCTTATCTTTTGCCCAAAAAATATTAATTCTTGATGAGTTTTTCTTTAAAAAAGGAATTTCACTTTCAGATATATTTCTTATACCAAAAGAGATTAAAGAGACATTTGGAAAATCTAAGCATCTTTTTATTGCTGAGGCATGAGAAAATTTCTCTCCATTATAACTCTCTCTTAAATCTGCGTGAGCATCAAAGTGTAGAAGACAAATATCTTTATATTTTTTTACAAAAGGGGCAATACATCCAGGTGTAATTGAGTGCTCACCTCCAAAGGTCATTGGAAAAAGTTTTTTATCTAAAATTTCCTTATTGATTTTAGACATTTTAGAGAGTGCTTTTTTGATATCTTTATCTATTTTAAAGGGTTTTAAAGTTTTAATACCTATTTTTTTATACGGTTCACAATTCAATTCTTCATCATATAGTTCTACTTGATGAGAAGCTTTGATAATTTCTTTTGGTCCATTTTTGGTTCCCCCGCCATAACTAACTGTTTTCTCTAAACCAAAAGGAACTATTACAACTTTTTCTTTAAAATTGACTTTATTATCAATTCCTAGAAATCCATTTTTATTTGAAAGATATTTCAATTTTTACTCAAAAATTTTTGTGAAGTTTTTTCTAGCTCTATTTTTCCACTCACCTTTATGATAAGCATCACTTGCAATTAAGGGTAATACACTTGTTGCTTCTGCAAATACCATTTGTTCTTTTGTAATATCAACTTTGCCCCATGAGCTAGCCTCTTTAAGAGTGGAACTACTGCAAGCACCATCTCTTGAATCAGCTACAGTAATTTGCACAGCATATTTGTGCATATCAACTTCTTTACCTAATAATTCAGCACAAATCACAGTATCTTGTATAAAATTTTTTGGCACACCTCCGCCAATCATAAAAAGGCCTGACCCCTTAGATTTAATTTTAATTTCTGTTAGTTCTCTAAATTCTCTAACAGAATCTATAGTCATATGTTTTTTTGGATTTTTTTCTTGATGAATTACTAATCCAAAACCAGCACTTGAGTCTGTAAATGCTGGACAAAAAATTGGTACATTATTATCAAAAGCTGTTTCAATTAAAGAGCCTTTCTTTTTTGAATTTTTCTTTAAATATTTACCCATCTCATAAATAAATTCTCTAGATGTATAACTTCTTGGTTCTAAAGTATCAGCAATATCACAAATAATTTTATCACACATTTGAAGTTCTTCTTCATCGATGTAAGTGTCATAAATTCTATCTATGTAATTATTTCTAAGTTCAGTATCATCTTGAAATTGTGAACCTTGATAATGTTTAAATCCAAGTGCTTCAAAAAAATCCATATCTACTATTGAAGCGCCAGTTGCAACAATTGCATCAACCATATTATATTTTACCAAATCTTTATAAATATTCATGCATCCAGCAGCCGATGTAGATCCAGCTAGAGTTAAAAATATTGTACAATCCTTATCTTTCAACATCTCGTTATATATATTTGCAGCATTAGCTGTTTCTCTTGACACAAAAGACATTTTCTCCATTGAGGAAATTATTTTTCGAGAGTCAAACGAAGTAATATCGATATGCTCAACAGGATTTTTTAGGAAGTCTTTTTTACTATTATGTCCTGGGTTTTTATGATCTGACATTAAGCAACCAAAGTAGCTTTGTTAATGTCTTTGTCATACATTGTCATGATTGGTTTATCTTCTACTTCAAAGATTTCATCTGAGTAATAGCCATTAAATTGAGTTCTAAATGTTAAACCATAAGCACCTAATTGGCCAAGCTCAATATAATCATTCTCCTTAATATTATTAGGAAGAAGAAAAGGACCTTTCATATAATCCATGCTATCACATGTTGGTCCAAAAAAATCAAAAGCAGTTAATTTTTTTGATACTATTTTATTTGAATTATCTTTAATCATTTTAGATGGAAAGACTATATTTGGTGTTCCTGCATCAAACAGAGTTCCATAAGTACCATCATTTATATAAAGTTTTTGTTTTTTTCTTAAGTTAACTCTTACAATTGTAGAGCCACTCTCTGCAACCAAGGCTCTTCCTGGTTCGCAAATAATTTCAGGTAACTTTTCAAGTTTTAAGTTATCTAATCCTTTTTTAATTTCATTAAAATAACTATCCATAGATTGAGGTATTAAGTCAGGATAAATTGTTGGAAATCCCCCACCCACATTAATGTAGTTAGGTAAAATTTTTGTTTTTTTAATTATATTTCCAATTTCATTAATTCCTTTTGAGTACGAAATTGGATGCATGCATTGTGATCCAACATGAAAGCTTAGTCCAATTTTTTTTGCATGTTGTTTCACTAATCTTAATAATCCTGCAGCTTCAGAGTTCAGTGCACCGAATTTCTTTGATAAATCAATTTCAGCATGTTCGTTAGAAACTGCAACCCTAACAAATAATTCTAAATCTTTTGCATTATTTGTGCTTTCAATTATTTTTATCAATTCATCTTTGGTATCTAGTGAGAATGTTTTAACTCCATAATTAAAATAAGCATCTTTAATACTCTCTCTGCTTTTAACTGTATGCATATATGAACATTTTGCTGTTTGGCTAAAATTTCTAATACTTTTAATTTCTTCTATAGAAGCAACATCAAATTGCTCAACACCACTATCTATAATTGTTTGGATTACTGCAGGGTGTGGATTTGTCTTTACAGCATATAAAATTTTGCCAGGAAAATTTTTGTTGAAATATTTTACCGCAGATCGAATAGAATTCTTTCTTATACAGTATATCGGTTTTTCAGGTTTCAGCTGATTTATTATTTGTTCAACTGATTTAAATTTTTGCATTTAAAATGCCTCCAAAAAAAATTTAATAAAAAAAAGCTTTTTATTGCTAAAAAACTTTAAAATTTCCTCCTATTAAGGCTATAGATTAACAATGTAAAGCAAATAATAGGCATTGAATTATCTGAGCTAATCACCATATTAGGTCAATGAAAGAACAAGTGGTCCTTAAAAATATCAACGATTTTGAGAATAAATCTCTACTTATAGTTGATGATGATAATCCGTTCAGAGAAAGACTTGCTAGAGCTATGGAAAAAAAGGGTTTTGAAGTTACTCAAGCAGAAAGTGTACAAAAAGGCGTAGACTCTGTTAAAGCAAAAAAACCTGGTTTTGCTGTGGTAGATTTAAGACTGGGAGATGGTAATGGACTAGAGGTTGTAAAAGAAATTCAAAATTCAAATAGTGAAAGCAGAATAATTATGCTTACAGGTTATGGAAACATTCCAACAGCAGTAGCAGCCATTAAAGAGGGTGCTATTGATTATCTTGCTAAGCCAGCTGATGCAGAAGATGTTGAAAAGGCATTACTTGCAGATCCAGCAAAAAAAGCTGCCCCTCCTGAAAATCCAATGTCTGCAGATAGAGTGAAATGGGAACACATACATAGAGTATTTGAATTATGTAATAGAAATGTCTCTGAGACTGCAAGAAGGTTGAAAATGCATAGAAGAACTCTGCAAAGAATTCTCTCTAAAAGATCGCCTAGATAAAACTTCTAATTTTTATAATTTGTTTTGTTACTAGAGCCAAAAGTACTACTTTAAAAATTTCTGCAAGTAGAAATGGTTTGGCTCCTAATGCTATAATTGGTTTGTCCCATCCAATAAGAGTTCCCAACCATAATAATCCTAATAAATAGATTGTTGAAGTAGCCACTGTAAGCTTGACTAAAATAATTAAAAAATTATCTTTATTATTTATTTTTGAGGCCAAATAACCTGCAGTTAGAAAACCTATTAAATATCCCATAGTCGGACCTGTAAAATAAACTAATCCAATACCTTTTTCTGGAGAATTTGAAAAAACAGGTAAACCTAAAATTCCTTCAAATAAATATAAACCTATACTTGCAAGTCCTATTTTGTATCCAAGGCTGACACCTAAAAACAAAACTACAAATGTTTGCATAGTCATTGGAACAGGGTAAAAAGGTATCTTAATTTTAGCTGAAATTGTTAGTGCTATAGATCCAAGTATTATTGCAAAGACTATTTTTATTAATTTAGTTTGAGATATATTTTTAGTTAACTCCATAAAAAGAATGATACTATCAAACTTTAAAATAATCTAGACATAATTAACGATCTTAAAAAAAGTAAATTTTTTTATATACAGATTTTAATAGGCCTGTAATATTTAATGAAATTTTAATGGATAAAATTCAAAAAACAGATCATTTTTACCTTATTGATGGCTCTGGATATATTTTTAGAGCTTATTATGCTCTACCACCATTAACTAGAAAAAGTGATGGATTGCCAACTGGAGCTGTAAGTGGCTTTTGTAGTATGCTTTTTAAATTACTTGAAGACTCAAAATCTGATCAGAATTTACAAAAACCAACTCATTTTGCAGTAATTTTCGACTCTGCCAGAAAGACATTTAGAAATGATATTTATAGTGATTATAAAGCTAATCGTTCAGAGGCCCCTGATGATTTGGCACCTCAATTTGAGTATATCAGAAAATCAGTGTTAGCTTTTAATTTGCCTTCAGTTGATTTACCCAATTACGAAGCAGATGATTTAATTGCAACTTATGTTGAAAAAATACTTAAGAAAGGTGCTAAAGTTACAATTGTTTCATCAGATAAAGATTTGATGCAATTATATAAAAGAGGGGTTCGTATTTTTGACCCTATGAAAAATAAATTTATTTCAGAAGAAGATATTCAAACAAAATTTGGAGTAGATGCTTCAAAAGTAATAGACGTACAATCTCTTGCTGGCGATAGCAGTGATAACGTTCCAGGTGTACCAGGTATAGGAGTTAAAACAGCTGCAGAATTAATCAATAAGTATGGAACTTTAGAAAAACTTTTAAAATCAGCTGGTGAAATAAAACAAAATAAAAGAAGAGAAACTTTAATTGAAAATAAAGACAAAGCATTAATTAGCAAACAACTTGTAACTTTAATGAAAGATGCTCCAATTGATAGGGAGTTAAGTGAATTTAAGTTAAAAGAAATAGACAAAGATAAGCTCTATGCATTTTTAAGAGAGATGGAGTTTAACCGACTTTTAAGTTCTGTCATTTCTACATATGGTGAACCTAAATTATCAGGCATACCAAGTGAATTAAAATCCCCAGAAAAGCAGCAGACAATTAATAATAAAAATTATCATTTAATAAAAAATTCTGATGAAATTGATGAATGGATAAAAGAAGCTGAAGAAGCGGGAGAGGTTGCGGTAGATACTGAAACAAATTCTTTAGATCCTCATCAGGCAGATTTAGTTGGTGTTTCTTTATGCTCTAAGATCGGTAAAGCTTGTTATATTCCAATTGGACATAAATTATCAAAATGTATTGATAAAAATATTGTTATAAAAAAACTAAAACCTTTATTGGAAGATCCTAGTGTTAAAAAGATTGGTCAAAATATTAAGTTTGATTTTATAGTTTTGTATAAACAGGGAATAACAATTTCATCAATGGAAGATACAATGCTTATGTCATATGTATTAGACGCTGGAAAAAATAGACACAACATGGACACATTATCTGAAATTCATTTAGGCCACAAAACAATTTCTTTTAAAGAGATTGTTGGAACTGGAAAAAAAGAGATTAATTTTAGTGATGTAGAGATTGATAAAGCTAAAGATTATGCTGCTGAAGATGCCGATATAACTTTTAGATTATATAAAAAACTTATCAAAAATTTAAAGTCAGAAAAAATGGTTAATATTTATGAAATATTTGAGAAACCATTAATAAAAATTCTTGCTTTTATGGAAATGGAAGGAATTGAAGTAGATAGTAAATTTCTAAAATCTCTTTCTTTAAAATTTGAAAAAAAAATTAAGAATTTAGAAAAAAAAGTTTTTAAAATTTCCAAAAAGAAATTCAACATTGCTTCCCCAAAGCAATTAGGAGAAATAATCTATAATGATCTTAAAATTGCAGGTTTAAAAAAAACTAAAAAGGGAAGTTTTGCAACAAGCGCAAGTGTTTTAGAGGATTTAGCTTTTAAAGGGCACGAATTTCCACAACTAATTTTAGACTGGAGACAAGTATCAAAGTTAAAAAATACTTACTCAGATTCTCTTCCAGAACATATTAATCCTAGAACGAAAAGAGTACACACTTCTTTTTTATTAGCAGCTACTACAACTGGCAGATTAGCATCCAGTGATCCAAATTTACAAAATATTCCAATTAAGTCTGAAGATGGAAAAGATATTAGAAAAGCTTTTGCTGCTAAAAAAGATCATTTATTAATTTCAGCAGATTACAATCAAATTGAAATGAGAATTTTAGCAGATCTTGCAGATGTTAAAGAGCTTAAAAAAGCATTTAAAAATAATGAGGACATCCACTCTTTAACAGCAAGCCAGATTTTCAACATAGATATTAAAAAAGTAAATCAAGATCATCGAAGAAAAGCTAAAGCAATTAATTTTGGAATTATTTATGGAATTTCACAGTATGGTTTAGCAAAGCAAATTAATGTTTCAAATTATGAGGCAGAAGAATTTTTAAATGCTTACTTTGCTAAATTCCCAGAGATAAAAGTATACATGGACAACACAATTAAGTTTTGTAGAAAAAGTGGCTATGTAAATAATATTTTTGGTAGACGCTCTCACTTCAATGGAATTAATGATAAAAATTTTAATGTCAGAAATTTTCAAGAAAGGGCTGCAATCAACGCACCTATACAGGGCTCGGCATCAGAAATTATGCGCTTAGCTATGATTAGATTAGACAAAAAATTATTAGAACAAAAAAATATTCAATCTAAAATGCTTTTACAAATTCATGATGAGTTAATATTTGAAGTCCCAAAAAAAGATGAAAAAATAATGATTAAATTAATCAAAGAAGAAATGACCAGTGTTGCTCAAAGTGACTATCATTCATTTTCAACTCCACTTACTGTTGATGTTAATGTTGGAGATAATTGGGGAATGCTTCATTAATTTTATTATATTGCCCAATTTAGAACAATTTAGTATTTTTATATAAGGGATGCACAAACAAACTATAGCGTTAATAGATGATGATAGAAATATCCTTACTAGCTTGAGTATCGCCTTAGAGAAAGAAGGTTTTAAAGTTCAAACTTATATTGATGGTGAAAGTGCATTAATTGGTTTAACAAGAACACCTCCTGATTTAGCAGTAGTCGATATAAAGATGCCTAAAATGGATGGTGAGGAGTTACTAAAAAAACTTAGAAAAAAAACATCATTACCAGTAATTTTTTTGACATCTAAAGATGATGAGATTGACGAATTATTAGGATTGAAATTAGGAGCAGACGATTTTGTAAAAAAATCTGGAGGTTTTTCAATTAAAGTTTTGATTGAGAGAATTAGAGTTCAATTAAGAAAGAAAGACTCAAATAATATTTTAGAGGAAAACAAAAGTTTAATATCACATGGAAGGTTAAAATTAGATCCATCTCAACTTGAATGTGAGTGGAATAACACACAACTCCCAGATAAACTGACCACAACAGAATTTTTAATTGTTAAAGAGTTAGCAAAAAGACCTGGAATTATTAAGGAACGGGCTCAGTTAATGGACATTGCTTATAGAGAAGACACTGACATTGAGGACAGAACTATTGATAGTCATGTTAAAAGAATTCGTAAAAAATTTAAAAAAGTAGACCCTGATTTTTCAGCTATTGAAACTAGATATGGTAGTGGATATAGATGGAATGTTAGCTAATGTTTAGTAAATACTTAAAAAGTCTATCTATATTAAAAAAATTTTTATTTATAAATTTTATAATTTTTACAATTATTAGTTTATTTACATTTATTTATCTAAACAGCGTTCAACCTAATCTAATTAAAAAAAAATCAGTAAAACACGTAAATGTAATAGATAACACTATTAATACTCTTGTAAGACTAGATGTAAAATTTGATGTTGAAGATATAAGAAAGTTTTTATTTTCAACACGATTTATATTTCAAAACCTAGATAGGGTAATATTTTTTGATAATGATTATAGTCTTATGGGAGACACAGACACATTAGACCTGGATCCAAGATCTTTCTCTACGAGATTAGATGAAATTGAATTTGAAAATTTAAATAATAATAAAAATGATAAGAATGATAAAAATGAAAATATAGATTTTTCTGAAAAAAAAGATTTTTCTTTTAAAAAAGTTTTAAAAGATTATCTAAATTCTGATAATTATGGAAACTTCTATACATTCATACAAGAAGATCTTAATCAATTTAAATTAATTACAATTAAAAATGTAACTAAAGATGATTTAAATATTGGATACATAGCTATTACAGAAAATGCTAATGATATCAAAATAGCTACCGATGAGAGAAAAGCTTTTGTTCTTAGGACAGCAATTGCTGTAGGTTTTGTAATTTTAATTTTCTCTTTTGTATTGAGCAGATATTTTATTAGACCAATTCAAAATCTTGTAAGCTACACAAAAGTAATTAAAGAAAAAAGCCAGACTAAAACAAATATTGAAAATTTAAAAAGTCGTAATGATGAATTAGGACTTTTATCAAAATCACTGGATGATATGACAATTGAGCTTCAAAAAAGAGTTGCTCACGCAGAGAATTTTTCTACAGATCTAGTCCATGAAATAAGAAATCCATTGGCATCCCTAAAAAGTGCCTCAGAGATATTACAAGATACTAATAGCTCTGAACAAAGATTGAAATTATTAAATATTCTTAGTCACGATGTCTTAAGAATTGAAAGACTTATTACTGATTATTCGCAGATGCTAAAAGATGAAGTGGCTCTTAGTAAAGAAAAGATGAAAAAAATTAATATAGAGCCAATTATTCAATCTGTTGTTGAGGATTACAATAGTATTCAAAAGCTTAAAAAAAATATCAAAATCAACTATGAAAATAATGGTAACAAAAACTATAATATAAATGGCATTGAAAACAGGATTGAGCAAATAATTGCTAACTTACTAGACAATTCAATTTCATTTTGTAAAGATGGTGAAAATATTTACGTAAATATATCAAATACTGCAGCTAAAAAAATTTTGGTAAAGATTATTGATGATGGGCAAGGATTTAAAGAAAAAGATACATCAAAAATTTTCAAAAGATTTTATAGCAATAGACCAGATAAATTTGGAGAACATTCAGGCCTTGGACTAAATATTGTTAAAAATTTAGTTGATCTTCATGATGGTGAAATTATAGCATCAAACCGATTGGATAGAGAAGGAGCAATTGTAGAAATAAGGTTTCCAAGCGTTTAATCTTAACTTGATTTGTTGTTGGTTAACTGTATAAAACTTTTCCATGGAAGATTACAAAGTAAAAGATATATCATCAGCTGAGTTTGGTAGAAAAGAGATATCTATAGCAGAAAGTGAAATGCCAGGATTAATGGCATTAAGAGAAGAATATTCAGAAACTAAACCTTTAAAAGACGCAAGAATTATCGGTTGTTTGCATATGACTATCCAAACAGCTGTTCTGATAGAAACATTAGTTGCTCTAGGAGCAGAGGTGAGATGGTCTTCATGTAATATTTTTTCAACTCAAGATCATGCTGCAGCAGCAATTGCAAAAGCTGGAATACCTGTTTACGCATGGAAAGGCGAGACTGAGGAGGAATATCTTTGGTGTATTAAGCAAACTATAGTTGGCAAACCTGACTGGAAACCAAACATGCTTTTAGATGATGGCGGTGATTTAACTGCAATTATGCATAATGAATATAAAGATTTAATGAAAGATATAAAAGGAGTTTCTGAAGAAACTACTACTGGAATAAAAGCTTTAAACAAAATGGAAAAAGATAATTCTCTTTTGGTGCCAGCAATTAATGTCAATGACTCAGTGACTAAATCAAAATTTGATAATTTGTATGGTTGCCGAGAAAGTCTTGTAGATGGAATTAGAAGAGCAACAGATGTAATGATGTCAGGAAAAATTGCAATCGTAGCTGGTTTTGGAGATGTTGGTAAAGGAAGTGCCGCATCATTAAGACAAAGTGGAGCGAGAGTTTTAGTAACCGAGGCGGATCCAATCTGTGCGTTACAGGCTGCAATGGAAGGATACGAAGTTGTTTTAATGGAAGAAGCAATTAGTAGAGCAGATATCGTTGTAACAGCTACAGGAAATAAAGATATTGTTACTGCTGATCATATGAGAGACATGAAAGATAGAGCAATTCTATGTAATATTGGTCACTTTGATAATGAAATTCAAGTTGAAGCTTTAAAAAATTACAAATGGAGTGAAGTTAAACCACAAGTTCACGAAATTGAATTGCCAAGTAAAAAAAGAATTATTCTATTGGCAGAGGGTAGACTAGTTAATTTAGGTTGTGCAACTGGACATCCAAGTTTTGTTATGAGCGCTTCATTTACAAACCAAGTAATTGCCCAGATTGAACTTTGGAATAATCATAAAAATTATGAAAATAAAGTTTACGTACTCCCTAAACACTTGGATGAAAAAGTGGCAACTCTTCATTTAAAAAAAGTAGGTGCTAAACTTACTAAATTATCTAAAGAACAAGCAGACTACATAAGTGTTGGGACTGAAGGTCCATTCAAACCAGATGCCTATCGCTATTAAAAATAGCATAATAGATATATCTTCAGAAGAGACGACCAAAGAATTAGCTAAAGGGCTGTCAAATTATCTAAAAGGTGGGGAGATAATTTTTTTATATGGAGAAATGGGTGTAGGCAAAACTACCTTTGTAAAATATTTGATAAATCAATTTCAAATAAAAAAAAATTTACAGACTAGTGAGGTAACAAGTCCAACATTTAATTTACTCAATGAGTATGATGTAGATGATCTTAGTATTAAACATTATGATCTGTTTAGATTAAAAGACAAATCTGAACTAAAAAATTTGGACATATTTGAAAATAAAAAAAACACAATAACTCTGATAGAGTGGCCTCAATTAATTAATAAAAAAAAATTAAATAAGACTATAGATTTAATATTTAACTACGAAAATGAATTAAATAATAGATCTGTTAAAATTGTTGGTTTAGATTAATCTTCTAATATGAAATTTTCAAAAGATTTTAAGAAAATCAAAGGTGATGCATCTATTAGAAAATTTTATAGAAATACCAAAAAGAATTCAATTATCGTATTTGCTAATATAGAAAAAATTAAAAATTTATTAATTTATGACTCAATTAATAAAATCTTAATCAAAAATAATATAATTGCCCCTAAATTGTTAAGTCAAAATTATAGAAATAACTATATTGAGATACAAGATTTAGGAAACAAAACAATTTATCAAAAATTTATAAAAAATAAAAAAAATCAGTATTTGATATTAAAAAAAGTAATTAATGTTTTGAATAAAATTCAAAAAATAAAAGATAAAAAAGTAAAAAATTTTAATAATAAACTTTATAATATTGAGAATTATAACAATAAAGTTTTATTAGATGAGACAAAATTATTTAATGATTGGTATGTTCCAAAAAAATTGAATAAAAAAAAAATTTATCTATTCAAAGATAAATTTAATAAAGAGATTAAGCTTTTATTGTCAAAATTAAAATTTGAAAACAATACTTTTGTTCATAGAGATTTCCATGTTTCAAACCTAATTATTAATTCAAAAAATCAGATAGGCTTAATTGATAATCAGGACGCTCTTATTGGTAACAGAGCTTATGATTTAGCTTCTTTGATAGATGATGTAAGATATAAAACATCCAATTCTTTAAAAGATAAAGTTTACAATTATTACTTAAAAACTAATAAAAACATTCATGCAAAAAAATTTAAAAATGATTTTGATATTTTATCAGTTCTTAGAAACTTAAAGATTATTGGTATATTCACAAGGTTAGCTGAAAGAGATAAGAAAAAAAAATACTTAAAGCTCATTCCATATGCATGGAAGATGATAGATAATAGAATGAACAAAAATAAAGAATTATATAATTTGAAGTTGTTATTAGCATCTGGTTTTCCTAAATTAATAACTAATTTAGATGAAAATTAATACTGCTCTAATTTTGTGTGCAGGGTTTGGAAAAAGATTAAATCCATTAACTCTAGATACTCCAAAACCATTGATTGAACTAAACAATGTTTCAGTGCTTGAAACTTGCATTAATTTAATTGAAAGTTTGGATGTAAAAGAGATTTTTATCAATACTTTTTATCTTAAAGATCAAATTCGTAATTTTATAAATAAAAAAAATTTTAAACCTAAAATATCAATTATTGAAGATGGTAAAAATATTCTTGATACAGGTGGTGGTATAAAAAATATGTTAAACCATACAAAAGAAGATGATGTTTTAATATTCAATCCAGATACAATTTGGAAAAAAAATTACTCTGAAGAAATTATTGAAATGGAAAAATTGTATTTTTCCAAACAACTTAACAACATACTTTTACTTGTTAACAAAGATTTAAGTTTTGATAAGAATTTAAATGGTGATTTTGATCTTAAAGATAATTTAATTATAAAAAATAATGATAGAAAATTTATTTATACAGGTTGTCAAATATTAAATAAAAAACTGTTTTCAATTTATAAAACTGAAAAATTTTCAATAAATAATTTGTGGAATGATTTAATTGAAAAAAAAGAACTTTATGGTTTTGAGACTAATAATGATTTTTATCATTTAACAGATCTTAAAACTTTTAAAAAACTACAAGATCTTTAGCTCTTTCATCATCCAAGTATTTACAATCAGTAATTTTCTTATTGTCATCTAAAGTAATTAACAATGGATTTCCAGTTGGTATTTCTAATTTTGAAATTTGATTTTCATCTAATTTAAATAAATATTTACATAATGCTCTAATTGAATTTCCATGTGCAGAAATTAAAATATTATTTTCTGAAATTTTATTTTCTATATCTTTTTTATAAAACTCTAATACTCTTTCATAAGTATCTTTTAGAGACTCTGTATCAGGAATTTTGTTTATTGGTATTTCTTTATAGGTTTCAATATTTGTTGGATGATAAGGATTATTTTTATCTAATGGATCTGGTCGCAAATCCCATGAACGTCTAAATTGATGAACTTTTTCTTCACCTAGTTTTAATTTCATCTCATCTTTATTTAAACCTGTAAGCGCTCCATAATGTCTTTCGTTTAATTGCCAAGCCTCTTTTGAAATTTTTGTATCCTGTAATATTTCTTTTATTAATTTTAAAGTATTTTTTGCTCTTAATTGAAAGGACGAGTAATAAATATCAATATTGATATTTTTTGATTTTATTAGTCCACCTGATTTTTTTGCTTCTAATTTACCATTTTCAGTTAAATCTACATCAACCCATCCTGTGAATTTTTTTTCAAGGTTCCATGTACTTTGACCATGTCTAACTAAAATTAAATAACTCATTTGTTAATCTCTTAATTTAATTTATAAAATATAATCATACAATTAATGATTAATTTTTTTTCAAAATATAAATTCATTTTTTATCTATCTAATTTTATTTTACTAGTTTTATATCTATATCCAGGTAGCTTTATAGGATGTTTTTTATTTAATAATTGTCAATATGATCCACAAATTACTCCTGATTTTTTAGTCTCTACAAACCACCTTTATGCTTTTGGCTTATTGTCTATCATTGGTTTATTTACTTATAAAAATTCAAATAAATTAAATTTTTTAAATTTATATTTAATTCTTCTTTCAATAATTTTAGAAATATTACATATATTTATTCCTGTAAGAAGCTTTGAATTATCTGATTTATTTGGAAATTTACTTGGGGTATCAATTGTTTTAACGATTAATTTTTTTTATAGAAAATATGAAAATTATAAAGATTAAAATTTTATTTATAATACTGTTATTAATTTCTGCCTGTTCTTCAATACCAAAGAATACTTCAAATAGTTGTTCAATATTTAATGAAAGATATCTATGGTTTAAGCATGCAAGTAAATCAGAAAAAAAATGGGGAACCCCTCTTTATTTACAGCTCGCTATTATAAAAATGGAATCAGATTTTGATTGGCTTGCAAAACCCCCTAGACAAAAACTTTTTAAAGTAATTCCCTATAAAAGACCTTCAACTTCATTTGGATATTCTCAAGCTGTGAATGGTACTTGGGAGCAATATAAAAAAGAAACAGGAAATAAACTTGCAGTCAGAACTAGGTTTAAGGATAGTGTTGATTTTATTGGGTGGTATACAAGCAAGTCCAGTTCTATTTTAGATATATCTAAAACTGATGCTTTTAAACAGTATGTTGCTTATCATGAGGGATGGGGAAATTACAAACATTACAAAAAAAATAAAAAAATAATTAACTTAGCAAAAAGAGTTGAGAAACAATCTAATGTTTATAAAAAACAACTAAAAGAATGTAGCAATTCATTGAGTAGAAACAAATATATTATTTTTTAGATAATTCTTTTTTTAACTCTAAATCAACCGAGTCTATTCTTTTAGTATTTTTAGCAAGTGTTAGGTACATTGTTGGTGTTACATATAATGTAAAGAAAGTAGAAATTATCATTCCTCCAAGAATAGTTGCTCCAACAGCTAGTCTAGATGCTTCACCAGCGCCTGGTCCTATATTTCCAATTACTAAAGGCATCATTGCTATCATGGTACTTATTGATGTCATCATAATAGGTCGAAATCTTAATATACAAGCTTCTTTAACTGAGTCTTCTATCTTTTTTCCAGTAGTTCTTATTTGATTTGCATAATCAACAATCAAAATACTATTTTTGGTTGATATACCAATAAGAATTACTAAAGCAATTTGAGAAAAAATATTTATTGAACTATTCAAGAATAAAATAAATACCAGTCCTCCAAAAACAGCCAATGGTACAGTTAGCATAATTATAAATGGATGAATAAAAGAGTTAAACGTAGCAGCCATTACCAAATAAGCAGTTAGTAAACCAAGGGCAAAAATTATATAAAGTTCATTTGTTGTTTCTTTAACTTCCTCAGACTCACCTTTCCAAGTAATTTGATTAGTGGGTGCTACTTCTGCCATTATATTTTCCAGATATTCAATTGCCTCAAATAAAGAATAATTTTCATTTATATTTGCAGAAATAGTTACAGCTCTTTGTCTATCATATCTTGCCAATACTTTTGCTGAGCCTTCTTCTCTTAGGTCAACTAAGTTTGATAATGAGATTAATTCTCCAGTTATGTTAGATCTTACAAAAAGTTTACTTAGACTATCTTTATCTTTTCTATCAAAAAGATATTGTTGAAGAATAATCGGATATTCTTTACCTAGTTTATTAAACGTAGTAACTCTTTTGCCACCATATAGTGTCTCTAATGTTTGGCCAATAGATTTAGTTGATATTCCTAAATCCTTAGCTTTATTTTTATTTATAACTAATTTTACTTCTGGTTTGTTTCTATTATAGTCTGACTCAATTCTAGATAGTCCTCTATTTCTTCTTAGTTTACTTATAACTTCATTTTGAATTTCTTCTAATTCATCATAGGTACTTCCTAAAATTACCATTTGAACTGGTTTATTATAATTAGATACCCTTATGGCCTGGGGTGAAATTGGAAATGCTAAAGTTTGAGGTACAGTTACTATTTTACCAATAGCCTGTCGCATTATTGTCATTGCATCTTTTTCTCTTTTTTTCCAGTCTTCAAGTAAAGCAATAATAATAAAACTATTAAATGAATTTGCAGAGCTTCCAAAACCTGGAACTCTCATTATAAATTTATCATAAGGACTATTCTCAGCTTGAAGTAAGGGAAGCAATCTCTTTTCTACTACTTGAGCTTTTTCTTGCGTGTAATCAAAAGAACTTCCCTCATCAGTAAATCCAATGACCAAATAAACACCTCTATCTTCTTTTGGAAGAAGTTCTTTAGTTGTGTACATGAATAAAGCAACAGAACCTGCAATAATTAAAATAATAAATGTTATTATCGTTTTCTTTTTATTTAACCAGTAATTTAATGTTTCTTTATAAAAATTAGAAAAACCTTGAAAAAAAACATTAAATTTTCTAACAAAAAAACCAGAACTTGTTTTTTTATTTAAAAACTTACTACCCAACATTGGTGAAAGTGTTAATGCAACGAATGATGAAACAACTATAGAAAATGATAGAGCTATAGCAGTTTCTCTAAATAAAGTTCCAGATATTCCCTTAATAAAAATTAATGGAATGAATACAGCAAGTAAAATTAAAGTTGTTGCAATAATGGCAAAGGTAATTTGTTTTGAGCCTTTGTAAGCCGCAATCAAAGGGCTTTCCCCATTTTCTATTCTTCTATAAATTGCATCAGTCATAATAACTGAGTCATCAGTTATAATTCCAATCGCAAGTATAAAACTAAGAAGTACAAAAATATTTATTGATAAATCAAATAGATAAATACCTAAAAATGATGCAATTAAGCTTACTGGCAGAGCAACAGCAGGAACGATCACTGCTTTTATATTTCCCAAAAATAAATAGATTATTATTACCACCAAAATAAATGCAATCGCTAAAGTTTTATAAACTTCATCAATAGCAGCTTTAACATATGTGGCTCTATTAAATGAAACTTCTAACTTGAGACTGTCGGGTAAAGTTTTTCTAACTTCTTTAATCTTTTTTTGAATTTCATTTGATAGTTCAACTGTTGAGGCACCACTTTTTGCGTAAATTCCTATCCCAACTGTTTTTTGATTCAAATTATTTTTACTTTGAGATTTAAATAATGTTTTTTCAGAAACAGGACCTAATTCTACATTTGCAACATCTGATAATCTTACAATTTTATCTTTTGTTTTTTTAATTGGTAAAAATTTTAATTCATCAATATTTGTATAAGATTTATCTAAGTTAATTGTTAAATCTATATTATCTGCTTCTAAAGTGCCTGCAGGCAAGCTTATATTCTCATTTCTTAGTGAATTTTCGACTTCTTGAATAGTCATGTCATTTGCAGCTAATTTGATAGGGTCAATCCAAACTCTTACACTTAATTCTCTAAGCCCTCCAAGTAGAATTCTTCCAACACCTTTTACACTTGAAAAAGCATCGACTAAATATCTATCTGCATAATCGCCAAGTTCTAAATCAGACCAGGTTAATGAAGAAACTGATAGCCACATTGTTGTAGTGAAACCAGCTGCTTGTTTTAATATCTGTGGGGCATCTGCTTCTGAGGGAAGAGCATCTACTATTCTTGCTACTCTTTCTCTTATATCATTTGCAGCATCATCAAGCTCAATATCTGTATCAAACTCTATGTTAATACTGCTTCTTCCATTTTCAGACTTAGAGTTGATATTTTTAATTCCTTCTGCACCTCCTATGACATCCTCTATTACTTGTGTTATTTCTTGATCGATAATTGGAGCTGATGCAGACTTATAATCAACTTTGACTTGGACCACAGGTGGTTGCAAACCATCTGGTAACTCTCTAACAGGTAGTTCTGAGTAAACAAATAAACCAAATACAATCAGAATTAAAGACATAACCCATGCAACAACAGGTCGTTTTATGCTTACTTCAGTGATGTACATCTATTTATTTTTTCTCTGTCTCAGATTTTTTAAAAGGGTTTAATTTTTTTAACCAATCAAACTTACTTTTTTTTGTTTCAGTTTTAGCTGGCTTACCTTTTTTTTTCCAACTTGATGCTTTTTGTTTTGAGCCATATTTAATTGGTTTAATCTTTCCATTAGGTCTTGTTTTTTTTAAACCTTCGGCAACCACCGTGTCACCATCTTCAAGACCAGATTTGATTTCTACAATTCCTTTTTTTCTTAGTCCAATTTCTACTGGTACTTTTTTTACAGTATTTTCTTTATCTACTTTATATACATAAACATTATCACCTTCCATTATCAGGCTAGTATCAAGAATACTTAATGAATTTCTTTCATTATAATTAATAGATACTTCTAATAGTGACCCAGATAAAAGTTCGTTATTAGGGTTATTAAGTTTAATCCTTACCGGCAAAGATCTTTTGTTTGTATCAATTCTGCTTGCAGTAGACTCTACAGTTCCGGGATAATTTTTAAGAGCATTTCCAGAAAATTTTATATCTACGTTCTGACCTTTTTTTACATACAGTGCGAATGTTTCAGGTATATCTACATCAACGAACAGAATTGAAGTATCTTCTAAATTTAATATAATTGAGCTTTGTGATACGTCTATATCGTTAGAAAAATCTCGTTTACCAATAATTCCATCGAAAGAAGTAGTTATGTTTCTATTCTTTAATTTCGCAATTACATCTCCTGTTTTAACTTTTGTATTAAATTTAATTGGTTCTAATATTTCATATTTTTCAATGTTAAAGGATTTAATTTGTGCTGGAACTGCGGTTCCAAATGTTTCAATTGTATTTTGAAATAATTTTTGCTCAATAACCTTAACAATTATTCCTGGAGGAGGTCTTTTACTAAATTTTTTTTTAAAATGATTGCCAATCATTGTTCTTGCAACAATCACAGCTGTAATTATGAAAAAAAATATTATTACTATTGAAATTATTTTAGTTGATCTTTTCATATTTTAGTTTCTCCCATACTCTGACCATGAGCCATCGTAAATTGTCGGCATATACTTATCATTTATTAAAGAATAAGCTAGAGCCAATACGCTCGCAGTTACCCCTGAGCCACATGAAAATACAAGATTTTTATCAAAGTCAAAGTTTAATGATTTAAATCTTTCTAAGATTTTATCATTGCTGATAAATGTATGGTCATCATTAATTAACTCTTTAAAAGGCAAGCAAAAAGAATTTTTTATTGATCCACTTCTTAAACCTTTTCTAGGTTCTACAACTTTACCTTCAAATCTTTCTATACTTCTTGCATCAATGACATTGAAATCATTTTTATTAATATTTTCATCTATCTGTTTTTTACTTTTAACAAGCTCTATATTTTCTTTACATGAATAGATGGAATTTTTAGTGATTACTTCCTTATTGTTTATAATTTTATTTTCTTTTTTCCATTTCTTAAATCCACCATCAAGAATATGAACTAGTTTTGGATCATGTCCAAAGTAAATTAAGTTATACCAACACCTACATGAGCTTATTACATCTGAATTATCATAAATTACAATTTCATCTTTATTTTCAATACCCATATCTCCCATAATTTTTTCCCATGAATTTAAATCTGTTAGCATGTGGGGCAGGTCAGTATTTGTTTTTGAATTCTTATCTAGATCAAAAAAAATTGCATTTGGTATGTGTTCTTTTAGATATTCCCCAAAACCGTTTCTATTTGTTTGTGGCATATGCCAGGAGCAATCAATAATTTTTATATTATGGATATTTTTTTCTAACCAATTCGTATCAACTAAAGACATACTATCTCTTCTCTAAATATTTTTGATGATATTCTTCTGCTGGACAATAATTTTTTACCAAAGAAGTTTTTGTTACAATTTTTCCTGAAAATTTAATATTTTCTTTTTTAATTACTTTTTCTGAAATTTCTTTTTGTTGATCATTTAAATAAAAAATTTCACTTCTATACTGACTTCCAAAATCTGGACCCTGAGAATTTAAAGTTGTTGGGTCATGAATTTCAAAAAAAAATTTTAAAATTTTTTCATAAGAAATAATTTTTGGATCAAAGTCTAATTTTACTACTTCAGCATGATTAGTAGTTCCGGTACATACCTCTTTATATGTTGTTTCACTTCTATTGCCTCCACAATAACCCACTTCTGTTTTAACAACCCCATCAAGTTTACCAAACTTAATTTCTGGTCCCCAAAAACATCCCAAACCTAAAATTGCTATTTCCATTGATAATTGACTTAATTAATTTAAAGTTAACCATATGTTCTCTAAAAATCAATTGGGCTTTTTTTACATGTTCATTTCAGTATGTGCATTTTCATTAATGGATGTCATAGTTAAGTGGTCTGATGAATATCCAGTTGGAGAAGTGTTATTTTTCAGAGGTTTCTTTGGAATAATACCTCTTTTATTCCTTATACCTAAAGACAGATACTTTGATTTTTATAGAACTAATCGACCAATGTTACATTTAAAAAGATGCTTAGCTGGTTTGATTGCATTAATGTCAATATTTATTGCTTTAAGAAATTTACCTCTTGCAACAGTTGTTAGTATTTCATTTGCTGCCCCAATATTTACAACTATTTTTTCAATATTTTTATTGAATGAAAAAGTTGGATTTTATAGATGGTTAGCAGTTTTAGTAGGTTTTGTTGGTATCATAGTTATTTCAGAACCAGGTTTTAGCTCTTTAAATCTTTATTATATATATCCAATTATTTTTTGTTTAGGTTTATCTTATGTAGCTATTTCAATTAGAAAATTATCTACAACGGAGCCAGTCTGGTTAATTAGTTTTTTCTTTTCGTTTTCTATAATGATTTTAAGTTTTTTTACTTTTTATCAAAATTGGATTTTACCAAATTTGATAGATCTACTATTGCTTTCAATGATAGGAATTTTAGGTGGTTTGGCAAATTTATGGTTGTCTCAATCTTACAAACTTTCAGAAGTAAGCTTGGTTTCTCCATTAAAGTACCTAGCATTAATTTTTGCAATAATTTTTGGTTATTTAGTTTGGGATGAAATACCTACTTCAAAGACCTTAATAGGAGCTTTGCTAGTAATTTCTTCTTCATTTATAATTTTTAAAAGAGAGATGACTTTGAAGAAGAGTGTATCGGTTGCTAGGCATGAGTAAATCACCTACATATTGGAGTACAGCAAAAAAATATTTATCAAATAAAGATAAGACAATGTCTTCTTTAATAAAAAGATATAAATCTCCATCAGAGGCAGTATTAACTACAAGAAAAGATATCTTCTTTTCATTGTGTAAAAGTATTATTGGTCAACAAATTAGTGTTGCTGCTGCTAATTCAGTTTTTTTAAGATTTAAAAAAAAATGTAATAATAAAATTAATGCCAAAACTGTTAATACCTTATCTTTTGTTCAATTAAAATCATGTGGACTCAGCAAACTAAAAGTAAAAGGAATTCAAAGTTTAGCAAAACAAACTCTAGATAAAACTTTTAATCCAAAACTAATATCTACAATGTCTGATGAAGATGCAATTTTATATCTTTCTCAATTAAGACAAATAGGAAGATGGTCTGCTGAAATGATTTTATTATTTACTTACAATCGATCTAATATTTGGCCAGTTCAAGATATAGGTTTGTTAAGAGCTATTTCTAAGAATTATAAAAAAAAATATTTACCACCTGACAGTTATGTAAAATTATTGAATAAAAGATTTTCACCTTATTGTTCAGTTGCAACTTGGTATCTGTGGCGAAGCATAGATCCAGAGCCTATTCAGTACTAAATCCCTCAATTACCTGCATATGCCTAACTGTTGTATCTTTTGCTAGATCCCAACCAGCTAAATATTCCTTTGAATTATGGCATTCTATAGCTTTTTCATAGCTTGGAAATTCCCAAACAACTGTTCTAACAAAATCATCTCCTTCAAATGTTTCATGTTTTCCACCTCTTACAAGAGGAACTCCACCAAAGCTTTTAATTATTGGTGTTACAACTTCTGCATATTTTTTTAAATTGTCTTGATTTTCAACTTTTAGATATAAACTGATCCAATAACTTTTCATGATTTCTCCCTTTTAAAATTTCTTAGTTGTGATAGTAAAATTTATGGCAGATAAATTAATTATCACTTTCGATGAGTATAACAAAATTGTTGAGAAATTAGCAATTGAGATTCATAGAGAATATAAGCCTACAGTTTTAGTGGGAATAATGAGAGGTGCTGCTCCAATTTTAGATATCCTTTCAAGAATTTTAAAATTACCGATAGCATATATTGTTATCCAAAGTTATTCAGGCAAAGGTATGGAAGACAAACAAGGACAACTAATGTTTGCAAGGGAAATTAGTTCTTTAGCAGAAAATAAAGATTATAATAAAGTACTTTTGGTGGATGATCTTTCAGATACAGGCTTAACTTTAAACAAAAGTATAGAGTGGTTGAAAAATTATGGTCCAACCAAAGATTATATTAAAGAAGTTAAAACAGCTTGTCTTTGGAAAAAGAAATCTTCAACATTTGAACCAGACTTTTGTCCAGTAAGATTAGATACAGATCCATGGATAGTTCAACCAACTGAACATTATGAAGAGTTATCTATAGAAGAAATTATTAAAAGAAATTAACTAATAGGGCCAGAATTAACCAGCCCTATTAAATTTTAAATTAAGCAACCGCAAAGCTAATAACACTAAGTATAGCAATAACAAATATTGCTGGTGAAGTAGTTGAAAACTTACCAGTAAATAATTTAATTAAAGCATACGATACAAATGCTAAAGCAATACCATTACTAATACTGTATGTTAAAGGCATAGCAATCATTGCTAGAATTGCTGGAGCAGATTCAGCAATATCATCCCATTCTATATCTGTTATATTTCTTACGAAAAGAACAGAAACGAAAAGTAAAGCTGCACCATCAATTTGTTTTGGTAAACTAGTTGCAAGTGGAGCAAAGAATATGCACGCTAAGAACAATAAACCAATTACAAGTGACGTCATTCCAGTTTTTCCTCCAGCTTTTACACCAGCTCCAGACTCAACATAACTTGTAACAGTTGTAGTTCCCATCATAGCGCCAGCAACTGTACCAACACTATCGGCTAACATAGCTTTATTAATATCTTGAACTTTTCCTTGTTTATCAACTTTACCAGCAACATTAGCAACTGAAGTTAAAGTTCCAGCTGTATCAAAGAAGTCTATAAACAATAAAGTAAATATTACTGTAGACATCCCTGCAGTCATTGCAGCTGATAAATCAAAATCAAAAAGATATGTCATTGGTGGAGGAGAACTGGCAATACCATTAAAGTTTGCAAGTCCAGCAGCCCAGGCAATAACACTAAATACTAAAATTCCTATAATAATATTTCCTTTTATGTTCATCTTTTCCATTACGATTATTGCAATAAAAGTTGCACAACCCAAAAGTACTAATGGATTACTAAGATCACCTAGTCTTACAAGAGTTACAGGATCATCAACAACAACTTCCATTATTTGTAATCCAATAATTGCTAAGAATAATCCAATTCCCGCACCTATTCCCAACTTAAGACTTCTTGGAATTGAGTTTATTAACCAAGCTCTAATTGGTGTAAGGGATATAATTAAAAACAATATTCCAGCAACCAATACTGCACCTAAAGCTTCTTGAGGTGTGTAGCCCATCCCCGCACAAACTCCAAAAGCAACAAATGCATTAATTCCCATTCCTGGCGCAAGTCCAATTGGCCAAGTTTTTCCATAAAAAGCCATTATAAAACATGCAAGTGCTGTTGCTAATATTGTAGCTGTATAAACTGCGCCGAAATCAAAGAAACCTTTTTCGGGTCCGGCAAATTCTCCCGATAAGATAAATGGATTTAAAAACATTATGTAAGCCATAGTTAAGAACGTTGTTGTTCCAGCTATCACTTCTGTTTTAAAATCTGTTTTGTGTTTTTTATAATTGAAATAATTTTCAAGCATTTGTCCTCCTAATAATGAATAAATATTTGATTCTGTTGATAAATACCCTCTAAAACTAAGGTTTATTCACAAATTTCAACTTAAGAGTTTATATTTATGCCATAATTGAGTTGTTACTATCTATTTATGCGAAAATTAAATTTATTTTTTTTAATGTCTGTTGTGATTTTAATGGTCACGGGCTGTCAGACGATTAAAGAAAAAACAGATTCAATTGTTGAAAAAGAAAATGAAAAGCTGAGTAAGTACATTAGTAAACCAGCAAGTGTTTTACAAATGGATTTAGGAAAACCAGATGAAGATTTTAAGAACGCAAAAGGAAATTTTGAGTTTATCTATAATACCAAAAAATATGGAATACCTTGTGAGAGAAGATTTGAGATTAATCCTGATAAAATTGTAATTGGGTTTGTATCTAATGGTTGTTTTTAAGAAATACTTGCGAGGAAATAATCCTCGCAAGTAAGGTCAAACTTATTTAATTTCTATAAGCTTTTTCTTTTTATGTTCTGGAATTATTCTTTCACAAGAAATTGTTAAAAGACCATCTCTAAGTTGAGCACCATTAACTTTTACATCATCAGCAATGGTAAATGATCTTGCAAATTGTCTTTGTGAGATACCTTTATGAATAATTTCTCCATTCATATTATTTTCTTCTGATTTATTAACTGATTTAGTTCTTACAGTTAACAAATTATCTTCAAACTCAACTTCAACATCATTTTTATTAAAGCCAGCTAACGCCACTTCAATAGCATAGTTGTCTTTTCCTGTTTTTCTGATGTTATAAGGTGGATAATTTGACTGCATTGTCAAATTTCCATTTCCTAACATATTTTCAAATTGATCAAACATGTCGTCAAAACCAATTGAAAATGGTCTTAGTGAGTTAAAGATAGATAGATCCTTACTTGTCATAATATTCTCCTTTTTGTTAAGCAAGTTTATTGATGTAAGCCCCATTAGGCGACTTACTGACTTCATATAGTCATTAATTTTTATGATTCAAGATTAAGAGAATTAAATTTTTTTAGATATTTTTAAAGCAAAAGCATAATCAATTGCAATTTCTTCAATAGCGCCATCTCTACCAGATTTTCCTCCATGACCTGCATTCATTTCTGTTTTTAAAAGAAGTAAATTATTATCAGTTTTATAGTCTCTTAATTTTGCTGTAAATTTTGCAGGTTCATCGAACAAAACTCTATTATCACTTAAGCTAGTAGTGATTAATATGTGAGGATAATCCATTTTTTTAATATTATTATAAGGAGCATAAGAAAATATATAATCAAAGTGCTCTTTATTATCTTTAGCATTTCCAAACTCATCAAATTCCCCAACAGTTAAAGGTAGAGAGTGATCAAGATTTGTTGTTAAAGAATCTACAAATGGTACAGCCATAATGATACCTAGAAATAATTCTGGAGCTTGATTTACAACGGCACCCATTAACAAACCTCCTGCAGATCCTCCCATACCTATAATTTTTCCTTTTGATGAATATTTTTGGTCGATTAAATATTTTGCAGCATATATGTAATCTTTAAAAGTATTCTTTTTATTCGTCAACTTTCCTTCTTTCCACCACTTCATTCCTTTTTCCATGCCGCCTCTTATATGTGTGGTAGCCCAGATGATATCTCGATCAATTAAACTTAATCTAGTAGAGGAAAAATTTGGACTCATTGAGCTACCGTAGGAACCATAACCATAAAGTAACAAGTTAGCCGAACCATCAATTTTAGTTTTTTTATGTCGAGCAATTGTTAAAGGAACTAACCTTCCATCATGTGATTTATATTCTACTCTTTCAACAATGTAATCATCTGGATTATGCCCTGAAGGTATCTCTTGTTCTTTGACAAGTTTTTTTGATTTGTTTTCTAGATTATATAAATAAACTCTAGATGGAGTTTTAGGAGATGAATAACCTAGGTATATATCATTAGTATTTCGATCTCTCTGCGCTAAAGAAACACCTGGCACATATATTTTTTCATTAGAAAATATTAATTCTTCCTCAATTCCTGTTGAGATATTTTTTACAAATAGCTTATCTAATGCATCAGAAGTTTCAGATCGAATAATCCAATCCTTTAAAAATGTTAGTCCACCTATTAAAACTTCATCTCTAGCAGAGATAAATGTTTTCCATTCTTGATTTTCTAAGCTATCAGAAACATCAATTTTAAAATCTTCTGCATTTTTGTTAGTGTGATTATAAAATTTTCCATCCCAAGAATTTATGGAGTAAAGAATACCTTTTTCTCTTTTCATAATTAATTTAGGTTCGGGATTCTTTTCTTCAACACTAAAATAATATTGTTCTGATGTATTATGATCAGATGAATTTATAAAATAATACTTTTCATCTGAACTAAAACCTATACCTACAGTGAATGCTTCAGTTTTTTCCTCAAAAATTAACTGGTCTTGATCCTTAAAATTTCCAATTTCATGTCTATAAATCTTTCTTGCACGATGGTTTTCATCGAGCTTGGAATAAAAAATAAATTTATCATCTAAGCTAAAAGTTATTCCTCCTGAAGTTTCAGTAATTTCTTTTGTAATAATCTCATTGTTCTCAATATTTCTTATAAAAATTGTGTAATACTCTGACCCTTTAGTGTCTAAAGAATATCCAAGGTACTTATCATTATTACTTACTTCTAGATCCCCAACACCAAAATATTCTACACCTAAATTTTCTTTTTCTTTATCTCCATTCCAAATTTCCTCTATTGCATCTGAGTTAATTTTTTTTCTAAGTTTAAGAGAATAATTGCCAGTTTTAGTTGTCTTGGTCCAGTATTCGTAAGTATGATCTTTATAAGGAAGGGACTCATCATCTAACTTTATTCTCCCTTTAATCTCATCAAATAATTTTTTTTGTATAGGTTTTGTATCTTTTAGGTGATGATCGGTATATTTATTTTCTTCTTCAAGATAATCTTTTACTTCAGGTAAAAGTTTATTTTTATCTCTAAGTACATCCAAAATATTTTTTTGATGTATCCAGCTATAATTATCTTCCCATGTAACATCATGACATGATTTTAACTCTGGTTTTTTTTTAAGTTGTGGTATTTTCATTGATATACTTTGAATATATGAATATTTTTTTTCTCACAATAATAATCTTCATTTTAATTTATCTTTTTTTAACGTGGTTTGTTAATTCTAAATCAAAAAAAATTAAAAATATTTTTAGAAAATCTCTAATTTTTGGCTCAATTACATTGGCAGTTTTAGTTGCGGTGGCTGGAAGATATCTATTTTCACTTCCTTTTCTTTTAGCCATTTTACCTTTAATTAAAACTAAGGCTGGAATAACTTTATTTCAAGTTTTAAGATTTTGGAGTTTAATTAGGGTTCTTAAAAACTATGGAAGATTTAGTTTTAATACGCAAAATCAAAATAAAAATTTACAATCTATATCTAGATCAGAAGCTTGTGAAATATTAAATTTAGATCCTAAAAAAAAATATACAGATGAACAAATTTTAAATTCTTATAAAAAAATAATGAAAAAAATTCATCCTGATAAAAATCCTGAACTGAACAGATTGGCTGTAATTGTAAATCAGGCTAAAGATGTACTAATTAAAAATACTATTTAAATTTAATTTCTAAAACTTTGTTCTTTACTTTTTCAACACTTATTAAATTTGGGGAGAGAAAAGATTTATGGTTAATATTGTCAATGCTTATGTTGTCTGGAATAATTCTGTGATAATACTTACTATAGTCCGTATAGGCTTTTGGCGAGTTCATCAATAACACTATTGCTGGTTTTTGAGATTGAGATGTAACATGATGCATAAATGAGTCATTACCAACATAAGCATCACACAAAGCAAAATAAGGCATAACTTCTCTTATAGATAAATCACTTAAATCTATACAATTTTTTTTATCAATATTTTTTATAATTTCATGCGTAATATCTTTTTGATCCGGACCAGCTTGAATATAAAAAAAAAATTTTCCTTTATCATTTAGTTGATTGATTAATTTTATAAAATTTTTTTCACCCCATCTTGTATCAGGTCCAGAAGAACCAGCGCCAATAACTACATTAAAATTATTCTTATCAAAAAATTTTTTTGTTTTTTCAATTTTTTTTTCACTAATTTTAATTTTTGTTTCAGTTTTACAGTCTAAAATTTTTAAACTACTACAAGTAAAATTTTTGGCAGCTTCTATCAAATGTAAATCTTTTTTTTTAAATAATGGATAGCAGTATACTTTTTTAATACCTGCTAATTTTGCAGCCAAATACAATCTAGGACTTGGGTAAAAGATAAAAATATTACCTAGATTTAATTTCTTTAAGTTTGATGAAATTTTTAAAATATCAATAATTCTTTTATTTTTATCAAAAGTTATTACCTGCTCTATAGATTGATCGTCTTCTAAAGCTTGATCAAGATTTTTTGCATTAGAAATAAGAGTTATGGGCCCATAAATTTCAGCAATTTTGTGACAATAGGCTAGATGTAGAAGATTAGCTCCCAAACCTACATAATTTAAGTAAACTCCTGTTTTCATAAAACTATTTAAAATATTTTTTTTTAATTTAGTTTATATTTAATTATAAATTATGACTATGATAAATGGAATTTACGCAGCTTCAATGTCTGTTATTAATAAAGATCTAACTTTAGATGTTTCAAAGACAATTCAGCATGCAGAAACAATTATTGATCAAGGTTGTCATGGGGCAGCAATTTTTGGAAGTACAGGTCAAGCTCAGTTAATATCAATTAGTGAGAAAATTAATTTATTTAATCAATTGTCTACTAGTAAATATAAAGAAAAATATATAATTGGGACCGGTTTAAATTCTTTAAGCGAAACTATAAATTTAGTGAGTGTAGCTAGATCTTTAAATTTTAAAAAATTTTTAATTATGCCACCAGCGTTTTATAAATATTCAGATCAAGATGTTATAAATTTTTACTCAAAAATTATTGATGCACATCCAGAGTGTGAAATAGTACTTTATAATTTTGAAAAATTATGTGGATATAAATTTAGTGTAGAATGTGTTCAAGAATTAGTAAAATTATTTCCAAAACAAATTATTGGTGTCAAAGATAGTTCGTATAATCTTTTTGAAAATTTAAAAATAGATAATTTTTCAATTTTGCCAGGATCAGAGTCTAAGTTGTTAAAAGGTTTGGAGCTAGGGTGTACTGGAATAATCACAGCTACTTGTAATGTTACATCAGCATTAGCAAGAAAAGTCTATGATGATTTTTTTGACAAAAAAGAACAAACAGTTAACCAAAAGCTTTGTGATGTAAGAAGTGCATTTGAAAAATATAATTTGATATCTGGACTTCATACTTTTTATTCAAAAAATGATTTAATTTACAAAAATGTTTTACCACCATTATCGATTTTAAATTCTAATGAAGAAAAGGAGTTAATAGATAATTTAGAAAAATTAAATTTTTCTACAAAAACAATAATGGCAGCCTGATATGCAATTAGCTAGATTTCTTAACAGCGTATTTAAGAACGATGGCTTTATTCTTGAAGATGCATACTCAAAAAATTATATCATTGGATCTCCAGAGAGTGATAAACCAATTAAAGTAAAAATTTTAGATAAAAAACTTCACTATAAATTATTACTTCATCCAGATTTATATTTTGGAGAAGCTTATACAGATGGAAGTATAATAATCGAAAATGGAAGTTTGAGTGATTTTTTAGACTTAGCCTTGATGAATTTTGGAAGAAATAAACTTAATTTTTTCAGTTATTTGATAAATAGGTTGAGAGGATCTTATAGATATTTAACAAACTTTAATTTTATAAAAAAATCTAAAATGAATGTATCTCATCACTATGACATTTCAGATGATTTATATGATTTATTCTTAGATCCTAAGAGACAATATTCATGTGCATATTTTAAGAATAAAAATAATACACTTGAAGACGCTCAAAATAATAAAATTCAACACATAATTAAAAAATTAAATATAAAAACTGGTCAGAAAGTTTTGGACATTGGTTGTGGATGGGGCTCTTTAGCTGTTGATATTGCGAAGGCAGCCAATTGTAATGTTACAGGGATAACATTATCTGAAAATCAGTTTAAATATTGTAACAAGAAAGCTAAAGAACTTAATCTAGAAAATCAGTTAACATTTAAATTAATGGATTATCGAGAACTTGATGAAAAATTTGACAGAATTGTAAGTGTTGGGATGTTTGAACATGTGGGTAGGAAGTTTTATAAGAAATTTTTTAATCAGATAGATAAATTGTTAAGTGAAGATGGGGTTGCTTTAGTTCACACTATTGGCTCAGTAAATCCGCCAAGAGACCCACATCCGTGGATAACAAAATATATTTTTCCTGGGGGATATACGCCAAGTTTAAGTGAAGTTACTACTCCTATTGAAAAAGCTGGGTTGATTGTTTCTGATATAGAAGTTCTAAAACTTCATTATTCTCATACGTTAAGACACTGGAAAGAAAACTGTAATAAAAATAAAGAAAAAATTACTCAAATGTTTGATGAAAAATTTTTTAGAATGTGGGAATTTTATTTAACTGGTTGTGAGATGGCATTTAAATGGGGTGATCAGGTTGTATATCAATTTCAACTTACAAAAAATTATACCTCTACTCCAGTAACAAGAGACTATATTTATCAATAATTTATTGATAGAAACATTAATCTCTTCAGATGAAAAAAATAAAAAAAAAGCCAAAAAAAGCCAAAACCAAAGTTAGAAAAAAGGTCAAGAAATCTGTTAAACCAATTAAAAAAAAGGTTAAAAAAATAAAATCAAAAGTTAAATCTTCAAATAAAAAAATAAGAAGGATTAAAAATAAAGACATACCCAAAAAACAAAATTTTATTTTGAAAATAATAAATTTTCAAAATTCTTTAAGACCTCAAATAAAATTTAAAATCAATTTAAGTATTGAAAAATATATCCAAGCTTTCTTTGATAAGATAGCTAATACAATTTCTGATTATAAACAAACTAAAAAAGATGAAGCTAGACGATTAAAATTAGAAAAATTGGAAAAGGAAAGAGTAGAAAAAATTAATCTTGAAAATGAAAAACAAAAACAAGAAGAATTAAAACTTAAACTTAAAGAGCAGGCTTTAAAAGATGAGGTAAAATTAGATAGACAAAGAGCAAGAGATATAAAAATTTTCCTTAGAAAAGAACAAGCTTTATTGAGAATAGAGCAGGCTGAAAAACAAAAAAAATTTTTAAAACAATTAAGATTAGAAAAGCAAATTGAAAAATTTAGAATTAGAGAAGTTAAAGAATTAGAAAAACTTGAAAGAATATCACTTAAAGAAAAAAGAGATGATTATGCTAGTCTTCAACAGCGGATAGAAAAATTAAAAGAAAAATATCGAATAATTAGAGATCAGAAAATCAAAGAAAGAGTAGAGGCTCTTGGTGTAAAATTACAGGGTGATGAAGACAGGGAAACATTATTACAAAAAGAAAAAGAATATACAATAGCAAGACAAAAAATTGAATTTGCTCTTGAAAGTTTCTATCGTAGTGCAAGTAGTTTAGTGTTTCAGTTAAATAAAAGACACATCACAAGACATATGTCTATTTTTAGATGTATTGATAAAAGATTTGAGACAGGAGAAATTTTTGTAAAATGGGATGAATCTTCTGATGAGGACTGGCTATTATTAATTTATATTAAAAATAACTCTCCAAATGAAGGAATAGTTATTGAAGATAAGACAAACCCTGAAAAAAATGTTTCTCATGAGTTTAAAAATAATGAAATATTTAAAGCATCAGACACGATGGTAGACTCGCTCACTCAGCTTATTGCCAGAAAAAGGTCTAAAAATAACAATTAAATTATCTGAATAAATTAAATAGTATCTAGAATGTTTTTTGGAACAATTACAATGTTAATTTTGTATTTAATCTTAAAGTATATTCTTTCTTGGATAACTTATTTTAATAATTTAGATCCAAGACTTGGAGATTCTACTTGGCGCTGGAGTTATGATTATCATGTAATTGGTGAAAGAGATATTTCGGATTTAGATGATAAAGATTTTATAAGACTAAGAAGGAAAAAAAATAAGATTATTACTTTAATGTATTCAGTTGTAATGATTATGTTTATCGCTTCAATGTCTTTGTTAAGTAAAATTTTATTATTTTTTACGAGCTAGTTCTTTAGCTGTTTTTTATTTTTTAAATATAAAAAATAAGCAATAATTTCATATCCAAATTTAAAAAACGTAAAAATTACAGGAAGTTTAAAAAAATTATATAGAAACTTATATTTTGGAATTTTTTTCCAAACATATAAAAATGCCTCTGCACCTTCAATTATGCTATCTCCATCTTTAACATGAAGTCTTCTTAAAAGATCTTTATCTTTTTTTGATGTTTCTTTTTCAGCGATAGAATTATCTGTTATATCAACCCAATCGATATCTTTAATTTTTTCTTTTTTGTACAAATTAATTTCAGATCTACAAATTTTACAAGAATTATTAAAATATACTTTCATTAATTAAAGTTTGTATCTATGTAATTAATATTTGTACATGTGTTAATTCATCCATTGAAAATTGAGTATAAATAGCTATGTAATGTCCATGGCAAATTTTTTTGACAAATCAGATCTCACTAGAAAAGATGTAGATGAAATTGTATCTGACACTTTAAAGAATTGTGATGATGGTGAGTTATATTTTGAAAATTCAAAATCAGAGTCAATTTTATTAGATGATAATAAGATTAAAAGCTCAAATTATAGTTCGGATTTAGGTTTCGGTTTTAGAGCTGTTTCAAATGAGGTAGTTGCTTATTCCCATTCTAATGAAATTTCAAAAAATTCATTAAAAAGTTCTGCTGAAAATTTAAAATCTACACTCAAATCTAGTAAAGGAATTTATAATCATGAAATTCCAAAAACTAATAATAAATTTTATGACGATATAAACCCTATTGAACAAAAGACACTCGATTCTAAATTAGAAGTTCTAAATAATGTAAATGATTATTTAAGAAAAAAAGACTCTAAAGTTAAACAGGTAACAGCAAGCTTTAGTGGAGAACAAAAATCTATTGAAATTATTCGTTCTGGAGGAGAAGCTTTAACAGACATTCGTCCTCTAATTAGGTTTAATGTTTCAGTAATGCTTGAGAAAAATGGCAGAAAAGAAACGGGAGTTTACGGAATTGGTGGAAGACAATCTTATGATGATTATTTAAAAAATGATAATTGGAAAAATGTTTGCGAGGAAGCTCTAAGAATTGCTTCTGTAAACCTTGATAGCAAACCAGCACCAGCAGGTGAAATGAAGGTAGTGTTAGGCCCTGGTTGGCCAGCAATATTAATTCATGAAGCTATTGGTCATGGTTTAGAAGGAGATTTTAATAGAAAAAAAACATCAGCATTTCATAATTTGATGGGCCAAAAAGTTGCTAGTGAAGGAGTTACAATTGTTGATGATGGAACAATAGATAAAAGAAGAGGAAGCCTTACTATCGATGATGAAGGAACCCCAACAGAAAGAACAGTTTTAATAGAAAATGGGATTTTAAAAAATTTTATGCAAGATAGATTAAATGCAAGGTTAATGAATACCAGATCTACAGGTAGTGGGAGAAGAGAGAATTACAAGCACATTGTTTTACCAAGAATGAGAAATACGATGATGTTAAGTGGAACCCAAACTCAAGATGAAATGATAAAGTCAGTTGATAGAGGAATTTTTGCTGTCAGTTTTGGAGGTGGACAAGTAGATATTACATCTGGAAAGTTTGTTTTTAATTGTACAGAAGCCTATGAAATAAATAATGGTAAAATTGGATCACCAATTAAAGGAGCAACCTTGATAGGAGATGGTCCATCTATTTTGAAAGAAGTATCAATGGTGGGAAATGATATGATGATGGATCCAGGTATTGGAACATGTGGTAAAGCAGGTCAAGGTGTGCCAGTTGGAGTAGCGCAACCTTCAATTTTGATAGATAAAATGACTGTCGGTGGAACCAAATTATAAATCATGGTTAAAAATCAAGAATATTTAAAAATCAAAGCTTCATATTGCTTAGACTTAGCAAAAAAACTTGGAGCAACAGATGCAAGTGTGACTGTTGGAAACTCAATTTCAGAAACTGTTAGTTTTAGAAATAAAGTTTTAGATGAGTCTAATAGATCAGATAGTTTAGCAATAAGTATTGAAACATATATTGGTAAAAAAAAATCATCAATATCATCATCTAATTTACTAGATGATAATTTAAAAACTTTAATTGAAAAATGTTATGAAACTACAAAGATGACACCAGAAGATGAATTCAATTCCTTGCCTGAAAAAGACTTATTGGCAAAAAACATTAAAGATTTAGATTTGTATGATCAGTCTCATATAGAGAATGACAAAAAAATAGATTATTTAAGAGAATTAGAAGAAACAGCTTCAATTGATGAAAAGATTATTAATACCGAGTCAGGCTTTACAGAAAATAAGTCAAATTTTATTTTAGCAAATAGTGATGGTTTTTGTAATGGGTACAAATCCTCTTCATTCTCTGCATCTTGCGTAACTGTCGCAAAAGATGAAAATAGTATGGAAAGAGACTATGAATTCACAAGCAAATGTCATTTAAATGATATTTCCAATCCTTCGGAACTTGGAAAAACAACAGCAGAACATACTATAAAAAAATTAAGTCCAAAAAAAATTGGTAGTGATAAAATGAGTATTATTTTTGATAAAAGAATATCCAAAGGTTTTTTAAGTTCCTTTGCGGGTGCTATTTCAGCTTCATCAATTGCAAGAGGCACATCATTTCTAAAAGACAAAATAAAACAACAGGTATTTTCTAATTCGATTAATATTATTGATAAACCAGATTTAATTAAGGGTATGGGTTCACAGTGTTTTGACTCTGAAGGGGTAACGACAGAAAACTTAGAATTAGTTAAGAGCGGAATTCTTAATGATTATTTAATTGATACATATAATGGAAAAAAATTAAATCTAAAATCTAATGGTCGAAGTAGCGGATGTACTAATCTTTATTTTGAAAATGGGAAAATTAATTATGATGATTTACTAAAAAGTCATTCTAAGATTTTATACGTGACTGAGACAATAGGACATGGAACTAATTTAGTGACAGGAGATTTCTCTGTAGGAGCTACTGGCTTTCTAATTGAGGATGGAGAATTTAAATATCCAGTAAATGAGATAACCATTGCTGGAAATTTTAATGAGATGTTTAAAAAAATTACTTTGGCAAATGATTTAGAATTTAAATATTCAGTAAACTCACCTACCATGATGATTGATGAAATGACCGTTGCGGGAAAATGAGCACTTATTGTGTGATTGGCTCTGGTATCTCGGGAGCAACAATTGCCAATCTTTTAAGCAAGAAATATTCAGTTGATTTATTTGACAAAGCAAGAGGGCCAGGAGGCAGAGCTTCATTTAAAAGATTAGATAAGTTGAAGGGTTTTGATCATGGAACACAATATATTTCTCCAAAAAGCTCATCCTTTAAAAATTTTATTCAAAAGTTAATAAAAAAAAAGGTTTTAAAAACTTGGGGTGGAAAACATTTATTTCTAAATAAGATTAAGAGAGAAAATAAAAATCATTTAAAAATAATAGGCAAACTTGGCAATAACGATATCAGCAAGTATCTTCTCAAAGATATCAATTGTAATTTTAAAACAGAGTTAAAAAAAATTGATTATAAAGAAAAAAAATGGGTCCTAACTTTTTCTGATGGAACTAAAAAAATTTATGAGAAATTAATTCTTACTTGTCCATTTGTTCAATTATCTAAACTATCAAAAAAATTTATAAAAAACTCATTCATTAAAAAAAAAATAAAAATGGATGCAAATATTACGGTGATGATAGTTACAAAAAAAATAAAAACAAATATTAGTAGTTACTTATTTGATGATAAGATTTTAGGGTGGGTTGCTAAAGAAAATACAAAAAAAAGATTTAAAAGTAGCAATGATTTATGGACTCTACAAAGTACTTATAATTGGGCAAATAAAAAAATTAATAAAAATAGAGAAAATAAAGATTTAAATTCTAAAATTTTAATCGAACAGTTCTTTAAGTTGACAGGAATTAAAAAAACTAAAGTTTTATTTTCTCTTAATCATGGTTGGAAATATTCATCTAATTCAAAGCCTCTGAAAATAAAAAGTTTTTGGGACTCGTCAACTAATCTAGGTGTTTGTGCAGATTGGTTTGTTGGTCCAAGATTGGAAGCTGGATGGATAAGCGCCAATGATCTTTATAAAAAGATAGTAAAGTAAAGTTATTCAAATTTTTTAACTTTATATTCCCAATTACCTAATCTTGAGTAGGCAACTTTTAAAATTAATGCATTTTTCTTATTAAACCAGACATCAAAATTAAGTCTTTTATCTTTTGGAATAGAAATATCTTTTGAGGTCAATTTAAAGTGCTCTACATCATAAGTTTTTCCATATAGGTCTAATTTTTCTTTACCAATAAAAGTCACAACCTGCTCCTTAATACTGCCTGAAACAGGGCTAATTTGGCTATTTGCCTGCAGTATTTTATGGCTCCACCAATTTCCAACTACATTATCTGTTGATGCTATTCCTGTATACGACGACCCTTGAATTTCAAATTCATTTGTTTGATCATTAAGTTTAAGATTTACAAACTTTTCTTTTTTATTCTGGCGTGTTTTTGACTCAAATGAAATTAATTTATCTTTTATATATTTTTCTTCACCAAAACCCTCAATTTCAAAAACGGTTGCACCAAATAATTTTACTGTAAATTTTATTTGGTTGGTGACTATTGTTTCATTCTTATTTCTTTTAAAAAAATAAAAATTATAACCTATCACTTCACCATCTTTTAAAATTTCCATTTCTATTTTGTTAAACTTATTATAGTGAGCCATATGAGCCATGCTGTTGAATGGGAATACAAAAAGAAATATAAGTAATAAAAACTTTTTCATTTGATATTAGTTTAATAGACTTTGATAATAAAAGAAGTATTTTATTAAATATGTTTCTACAAATTAAAAATATACCAAGAGTTTCCTGGAGTTCTGACAAATCATTAAATTTAAAACCAAAAATCTCTACCTTTTTTTTTCTTTGTTTTGGTTTGATTTTATTTGGTTTGGGAGAAGGGATGTTAATTGTCTCAGCATCTGGAGCATCACCATGGAGTGTGCTAGCACAAGGTATATTTTTAAATATTGGTTTTTCAATCGGTCTTATAACTATTTTTATTAGTATTGCAGTTTTATTACTTTGGCTTCCATTAAAACAAAAACCAGGAATTGGCACTATTTTAAATGCTTTAATTATTGGAGTAATGATAGATGTGTGCATTAGATATGTTCCAACTCCAGAGAACTATATTTATCAAATTTTGCTAGGAGCTTTTGCCGTATTGACCGTGGGTATAGGAGGTGGAATTTATTTAGTTGCAAACTTAGGTCCTGGACCAAGAGACGGTTTGATGATTGGTCTTCAAAAAAAAACAAATCTGCCTATTGCATTAGTAAGAGGGGTTCTTGAAATTACTGTAATGTCAATTGGTTGGTATTTAGGTGGTACGGTAGGTATTGGAACTCTATTGTTTGCTTTTGGAATTGGGCCTTGCGTAGCTCTTGGATTATTTTTAGTTAATAGATTATTTAATTAGGCTGCAGCGCCAGATTTTTCACTTTTTTTTCTATCATGAGGATTAAGAATAGCTTTTCTTAATCTAAGTGACTTAGGAGTAATTTCCAAAGCTTCATCAGTATTTAACATACTTAATTGTTCAGCAATTGACATTTGTCTTACTGGGGTAAGCACAACATTTTCGTCTGTTCCTTGAGTTCTCATATTTGTTAATTGTTTACCTTTCATAACATTTATTATCATATCACCAGGTTTTGGAGTTAAACCAACAATCATTCCTTCGTATACAGGATCATTATGAGTTACAAACATTTCTCCTCTTGCTTGAAGATTAAATATTGCAAATGCTACCGCTTTTCCTGTCGACATTGAAATTAGTGCTCCATTTTTTCTTCCATCCATTTCACCTTCAAACTTCCCATATCCATGAAAAATTCTATTAATTACACCAGTGCCTTTTGTTAAAGTCAAAAACCTACTAGTGTATCCCATTAAGCCTCTCGTTGGTGCGTGGAAAACTAGTCTTTTCTTATCTTTACCAGTATCTTTTAAATCTAAAAGTTTACCTTTTCTTCTATTCATTGAGTCAATTATTTTTGAAGAAAATTCTTCGTCTAAATCAACAGTTATTTCTTCAATAGGTTCTAGTTTATTTCCTGCCTCATCTTTTTGAAATAATACTTTTGGAGGACTGACAGTCATTTCAAAACCTTCACGTCTCATTTGTGTAAGTAAAATTTCAAGCATTAATTCTCCTCGACCACTAATCACAAAAGAGTCCACGTTTGCATTTTGAGAAAAAGTAATACCGACATTATTTTGAGCTTCTGATAGCAATCTATCTCTAATTTGAGTGCTCGTTAATTTTTTACCCTCAGTTCCTGCTAGAGGTGAACTGTTAACACTTATTGTAATAGACATAGTAGGTGGATCTATTGGTGTTGCTGGAATTGGTTCATTTAATTCAGGATCACAAATAGTGTCAGCAACATTAGCTTTTTCTAAACCTGCAATTACAACGATATCTCCTGCTTCACCAATTTCGATTGGAACTTTTTTTGTTCCTTCATATCTGAAAATTTTCGTTAATTTACCTTCGTCTACCTTTTCACCATTAAGATTTATTGCTTTAATAGGTTGATTGGCTTTTGCAGTTCCTTGAGAAATTCTACCAACCAAACTTCTTCCTAAAAAACTATCTGCATATAAAAGTGTAGATAGCATAGCGAAAGGTTTTGTTTTATCTAATTCAGCTGGCTTAACATGTTCAATTATTAAATCTAAAAGTGGGTGAAGATTTTCTCTTGGACCATCAACTTCTTTGCTTGCCCAGCCTGATCTTCCACTTGCATATAAAACTGGGAAATCTAATTGTTCTTCATTTGCATCTAAGCTTACAAACAAATCAAAAGTTTCATCTAATACTTCATTAGCTCTTTGATCTGCTTTATCTAATTTATTAATTACTACGATTGGTTTTAAACCTTGTTTAAGGGCTTTGGCTAATACAAATTTTGTTTGAGGCATTACACCTTCTGCAGAGTCTATTAAAAGTAATGCACCATCTGCCATGCTTAAAACACGCTCAACTTCAGCAGCAAAATCTCTGTGTCCAGGTGTATCTATAATATTTACTCTTGAATCTTGCCAATTAATTGAAGCAGGTTTAGCTAGAATAGTAATTCCTCTTTCTTTTTCTAGCTCACCAGAATCCATTAATCTTTCATCAACAACTTCATTATCTCTAAATGAACCACTTTGTTTCATAAGATTGTCGATCATAGTTGTTTTGCCATGGTCAACGTGTGCAATGATAGTGATGTTTCTGATGTTATTGCTCATAAATTGTGGCTCTTATACATTAATTCTTTGATTTGAAAACTTAAAAAAAGACAGTAATTACAAGGCAAATAGACTTTAATGAAAAATTCATTTCTTGTGATTGTTTTAAAAACATATAGATATCGCAATAAAATTAGAGGCAACATAGAATCAAGATCAAAACTTCTTAATCATTAAAATGGAAAATTTTAAATTACTTAAAATAGAAGATTCGTTAAAAAATTCATTACAGAAAATGAATTTTACAAAGCCCACACCTATTCAAGGAATGGCAATACCTGCTGCTTTGGAAGGAAAGGATATTTTAGGAACAGCACAAACAGGAACGGGAAAAACATTAGCCTTCAGCATTCCATTAATTAATAAGTTGATTTTAGATAAAAATGCTTTTGCACTAGTCATGTGTCCTACTAGAGAACTAGCTACTCAAGTAATGGAGGCAATTAAAAGTATTATAAGTGACAAAATAAATATTAAATCAGCTTTGCTTATTGGTGGTGAGTCTATGCAGAAACAACTTAGACAATTAGGTAATAGATCAAGAATAATAGTGGGCACGCCTGGTAGAATTAATGACCATTTAAAAAGAAAAAGCTTAAATTTATCAGCTACAAAGTATTTGGTTTTGGATGAAACTGACAGAATGTTGGATATGGGATTTACCCCACAAATTGAAATGATTTTAAAATTTGTTCCAAAAGATCATCAAACATTATTATTTTCAGCAACTTTACCTCAAAATATTTTAAGAATTTCAGACAGATATTTAAATAAACCTGAAAGAATTTCTACAGGAGCTACATCGGTTCCAATTGCAAAGATTAAACAAGAAACTCTTCAAGTTTTTAAAGAAAATAAATACGATGAATTAATTGATCAATTTTTAGCCAGAAAAGGTTCTATTTTAGTTTTTGTTAAAACTAAAAGAGGTGCTGATAAGATGGTTAAAAAACTAAAAGAAGAGGGGCATTCAGCTGATGCAATTCATGGTGACCTTCGTCAAAGTAAAAGGGATCGTGTTATTAATTCTTTTAGAAAAGGACTAAAGAGAATTTTAATTGCAACAGATGTTGCGGCTAGAGGTTTAGATATTCCTCTAATTCAACATGTAATCAATTATGATCTACCACAAGTTCCAGAAGATTACATTCACAGAATTGGAAGAACTGCAAGAGCAGGATCTGAAGGATCTGCATTAACATTTTTAACACCTGATGATAGAATAATGTGGAATTCAATAAATAAATTAATTGATCCAAATTTCAAACCAGCGCCTAGTGGCTTAAGAAGAGATTCAAAAAATAAAAGAAGAGGCAAGGGACCAAATAATAAAAAAAGAAAAGCTAGAGATGAAAAAAGATCTTTTGGAAAAGGTAGAAAAGATCGATCGTCAAATTTTAAAAGCAAATCAAAATCTTATAGTAAAGGTAGATCAGACAAACCATCAAGAGATGGAGAGAAAAAAAGTTTTGGTTTTAAAGGGAAATCAAGTTTTAGAGACAAACCATCAAGAGATGGAGAGAAAAAAAGTTTTGGTTTTAAAGGGAAATCAAGTTTTAGAGACAAACCATCAAGAGATGGAGAGAAAAAAAGTTTTGGTTTTAAAGGGAAATCAAGTTTTAGAGACAAACCATCAAGAGATGGAGAGAAAAAAAGTTTTGGTTTTAAAGGGAAATCAAGTTTTACAAAAAAAAATAACCCAAAACCATCTGGCTTTACAAATAATCCAAAATATTTTGGAAGAAAACCTTCGGAAAACACATCTTCAGACTCAGAGAAAAAAAGTTTTGGTTTTAAGGGAAAGAAAAAATTTAAAGGTAGAAATAATAGACCTAAAAACTTTAGCTTTAAAAAACATAGTAAAAAAAGAGCTAAATCTTAAGATTTTTTAGTCTTTTCTTTTTTTTGTTTTCTTTTTTCTTTCAGACTTAATTTTGGTTTTTTACTAGCACTAGAGTCTTTAAATGATTTTCCGCTATACCTTTTTGACATATTTATTATCTTAGCATTTAAAAATGAATTTAAAAATTTATTTTTTATTTATATTTGAAATTTTTTTATATTTAAACTTTTGAAATAAATAATTTTCTTTTTTTTCAATAAGCTCAAGGTTTTTTTGAGAAAAGAAATTTTTATAATTTTTATCTAAATTCATTTTAGTTGAATTTTTATCAAAATCTTTAAATTGTTTTAATCTAATTTTATTTTTTTTTAAAAAAAGTTTCAGGTCTTTTTCTAATCTTTCAATTTTAAAATAATAGTTTGTAAATATTTTAGCGTCCATTTTTTTTATAAGTTTTGAAAATTTTTGATTTGGTAAAAAAAATTTTTCATAATATTTTCTGACTACATTTTGATAAAAAAAAAATGAGTCATGTATCCCAATTCTTTATTTTGAGTGAAGCTGAAGTCAGAACTTATGTAGTTTCTATATTTATGATTTAGTAAAATTTGTAAAAATTTATTAAAGTTTTTTTTTGAATTTACGTCTATAAATAAATTCTCCAACTCATCAGTATTTTTAGTAATTTGGTTAAATAGATAATTAAATAGTTTTGAGTCAAATTTTAATCGCCGTATTTTAATTCTTCTGGAAGTTAAATCACTGTAAAGAGGAGAGTCCTTTTTTTTAAGGCATGACCATTTCCAAAATGATAAATACCAAGTATATGGAGATCTAATAGTTCCAATTCTATATTTTTTATTTAATAATTTTTTTTCTTTATTGTGCTCAACTGTGTCATGATGGTTTGTAATAACTATACTCTTATAAGTCTTAAAATAATTCCTTAAAAAACTAGTGCCAGTTTTTGGCATTTCATTAATAAAAAAATTTTTACCTATTATCATTTATTTAATTATATCATCTTTCGTATATATTTATATTATGAAAAAGATTTTTAAAAAACTTTTTTTAGTAGATAGAATTGATTTAATAAAAAAAAATCTAAAAAAAAAAAATCCTTTCTCTCTTGAAATTGGTGTTCACCGTGGAGATTTTTCAAAAAAGTTATTTTTAAATTTTAGGCCACAAAAATTAGTTTTAGTTGACCCATGGATGGTATTTAATGAATTAATATATGAAAAATCATGGTATGGAAATTCAGATATACTTGGACAAAAAAAGCAAGATCAGTACTTTGAGGAAATAAAAAGTTATTTTAAAAAAGAAATTTTAAATAATGAAGTAGAAGTTTGTAGATCAACATCTGATGTTTTTTTTATAAATAATAAATATAAATTTGATTTAATTTATATTGACGGAAATCACCTTTATGATTTTGTTAAAAAAGATATATCCAATTCTTTAAACTTTATTAATAAAGAAGGAATAATTGTACTTGATGACTATAAATTAAAAGGTTGGTGGAACGATGGAGTAACCAGAGCAATTGATTATTTTATAAAAACTAAAAAAATAAAAATTTTGGAACAACATAATTTAATCAATTATCATCACCAATGTATTTTGCAAAAAATTTAAAACAAAAGTTGTTTATCCAAGTACTACTTAGTTAAAGGAATGGGAATTCACGAAAGCAAGAGACACTGAATAGTGAAAACAAAAAAAACCCCCGAAGTATTTAACAACGGGGGTTTTATAATTTTTAGGTCTAAATAGACGGGATTACATTCCCATTCCACCCATGCCACCCATGCCACCCATGCCACCAGGCATTCCACCAGGCATTCCACCAGCAGCATCTTTTTCTTCAGGTTTGTCAGCAATCATAGCTTCTGTAGTTACTAGTAATCCAGATATAGAAGCAGCATCTTGAAGAGCAGTTCTCACGACCTTAACTGGGTCAATGATACCTTTTGCAAACATATCACAATACTCTTCGCTTTGAGCATCATATCCGTATGAAGTTTTCTTTTGCTCTAACAATTTACCAACAACTACTGAACCATCAACTCCAGCATTTTTTGTAATTTGTCTGATTGGAGCTTCAAGTGCTTTTCTAACCAAATCTACACCTGCTTTTTGATCATCACCTTTAGCTTTTATTTTATCAAGGTTTTGAGCAGCGTATAGAAGAGCACAACCACCACCTGTTACAATACCTTCTTCGACAGCAGCTCTAGTTGCATTTAAAGCATCTTCAACTCTATCTTTTCTTTCTTTAACCTCAACTTCTGTAGCTCCACCAACTTTGATAACTGCAACACCACCTGCCAATTTAGCAAGTCTTTCTTGAAGTTTTTCTCTATCATAATCAGATGTAGTTTCATCAACCTGTTTTTTTATTGAATCACATCTTGCTGCGATATCAGATTTTTTACCACTACCACTTACAATTGTACTGTTATCTTTATCAACTTTAATCTTTTTACAAGATCCAAGATCTTCAAGTTTAACATTTTCAAGTTTAATTCCAAGGTCTTGAGAAATTACTTGGCCACCAGTTAGTATAGCGATATCTTCAAGCATAGCTTTTCTTCTATCACCAAAGCCTGGAGCTTTTACAGCAACAACCTTTAAACCACCTCTTAATTTATTTACAACTAAAGTAGCTAACGCTTCTCCCTCAACATCTTCAGAAATAATCATCAAAGGTCTACCTGATTGTACAACAGCTTCCAATAGTGGAACCATTGGTTGTAAGTTAGTTAATTTGCTTTCATGCAATAAGATGTAAGGATTATCTAATTCAGTTGTCATTTTATCACTGTTAGTAATAAAGTATGGAGATAAGTAACCTCTATCAAACTGCATACCTTCAACAACATCAAGCTCAGTATCAATTCCTTTTGCTTCTTCAACAGTAATAACACCTTCGTTACCAACTTTTTGCATAGCTTTTGCAATCATCGACCCTATTTCTTTATCACCATTAGAAGATATTGTTCCTACTTGAGCAATTTCATCACTATCTTTAACTTTTTTAGCAGAAGCAATTAAGTTTTCTTTTACATTTTCTACAGCCGCATCAATTCCTCTTTTAACATCCATTGGATTCATGCCTGCAGTTACATACTTAATGCCTTCTTTAACAATTGCTTGAGCTAAAATAGTTGCAGTAGTTGTACCATCACCAGCTTCCTCATTAGTTTTGCTAGCAACTTCCTTAACCATCTGAGCACCCATGTTCTCAAACTTATCTTCAAGATCAATCTCTTTAGCAACAGAAACACCATCTTTAGTAATTCTTGGTGCACCGTAAGATTTATCCATAACAACATTTCTGCCTTTTGGACCTAAAGTAACTTTAACGGTATCAGCTAAAATATTGACACCCCTCATCATTGCCGCTCTTGCTTCAGCGTCAAATTTAATTATTTTTGCCATTTTACTTTCTCCTTTAAATTAAATTATTTACCTGAAATACCCATAATGTCTGACTCTTTCATTATGCTGTATTCTTTGCCATCAATTTTGACTTCAGTTCCTGACCATTTGCCAAATAAAACTTTGTCCCCAACTTTAACATCCATTGGAATTAATTTTCCATCTTCTGTTTTAGCTCCACCACCAACAGCAACCACTTTTCCTTCTTGAGGTTTCTCTTGTGCTGTATCAGGGATGATTATTCCACCAGCAGTTTTTTCACTGCTATCTAGAACTTCGATTAATACTCTGTCATGTAACGGTTTAAACTTCATAAATTCTCCTTATTAAATATGAGCCTCATATAGATACTGACCTAGCTTTTTCAAGTTAATATGGAAAATAAGTTATGAAAAATCCTAGGAAATTAAGGATTTTATGGTTTATATCTTAAATTATGACTAAAAATTTAGATTCTGAGGGTTTGCAGTCCATAGCTGAAAATTATGATCTTTTTTATATAGATCTATGGGGAGTAATGCACAATGGCATAGAACTTTATGAAGGTGCAATTTATACTCTTAAAAGATTATTAGAGATAAATAAAAATTTTGTTTTATTAACAAACGCGCCAAGACCCATTCAGCCAGTTCAAGTATTTTTAGAAAAAATGGGTATGGAAGAAAAGTATAGAAACAAAGTTTTTACCTCTGGAGAAGCATCACTTAACTATCTTAAAAAGTTTTATCCTCAAAAAAAATTTTATCATATTGGTCCACCTAAAGATTTTGATTTATTCAATGACTTTAGAGACAATAAATCCAAAGAAATTAATGAAAGCCATTATCTTTTATGCACTGGTTTATTTGATGATTATGATCAGGATTTAAATTATTATAAAGATTTATTAGAAAATCATATTGATAAAAAAATGATTTGTACAAATCCGGATTTAATAGTTGATAAAGGAAATGAAAGAGAGTTGTGTGCGGGATCGGTTGCTATGGTATTTGAAAAAATAGGTGGAGAGGTAGTGTACTTTGGTAAACCCTATCCAGAAGTTTATAATCAATCAACAGACAACAAAAATAAAAAAATTTTATCAATTGGAGACAATCTAAATACAGATATCAAAGGTGCAAATCTTTTAAATTATGACTCTTTATTAATTTCAAATGGAGTGCATAAAAATGAAATAAAAGATAATGGAATAGAAAAAGTATCAAAACAATACGAGTCTATTGTAAACTTCATACAGTCAGATTTAAAATGGTAAGATTGTATAAAAATTTTAATATTAATAAAAATCATAAAGGATCAATAATTTTAATTGGAAATTTTGATGGGGTACATTTGGGCCATCAAAAATTATTTAAGTTAGCCAAATCATATAAAAAAAAACATGACTTAAAAATTGGTGTGATAAATTTTAACCCAATGCCAAAAATGTTTTTTAACAAATCCTTAAAAAATTTTAGATTGTCCAGTATTGACCAAAAAATAAATTTATTAAATAATCTTGGAGTTGATTTTATTGTAACAAAAAAATTTGATAAAATTTTTTCAAAAACAAAATCAATTAATTTTATAAAAAATATTTTGTCAAATAAATTAAAGGCAAAATTTATATTCGTTAGTAATAATTTTAGATTTGGAAATAAAAGAGAAGGAGATGTAAAATTTCTAATTCAAAATGAACAAAAGTATAATTATCAAGTTATTAAACCAAAACCACTTTTGATTAATAAAAAAATTGTTTCATCTTCTTTAATTAGAAATTATTTAGAAAATGGATATCTAGAAAGAGCTAATAAATTATTAGATAGAAAATGGTCTATTGAAGGAATGGTTCAAAAGGGTAGACAAGTTGGAAAAAAAATTGGATTTCCAACATGTAACATAGATATAAATGATTATGTGTTAGCTAAACTAGGCGTATATGCAGTAAGAGTTTTAAGAAAAAATAATCTTAAAATTTTAAAAGGGATAGCAAATCTTGGTTATAGACCAACATTTAATCAAAAAAAAATCTTACTAGAGGTTCATTTGTTTAATTTTTCTGGAAATCTTTATAATAAGCACTTATCAGTTGAGTTTTTAAAATTTATAAGAAAAGAGAAAAAATTTAAAAATATTAATAAGTTAAAATCTCAAATTAAATTAGATTTAAAAATAGCAAAGAGAGCATAATGAGTAATTCACAAATTAACCTTCCAAAAACAGCTTTTTCTATGAAGGCTAATTTACCAATAAGAGAGCCAGAAATTCTAGAATACTGGAAAAAAATAAATTTATATCAAGAGCTTAGAAAATCCAGCAAAGGTAAAGAAAAGTTTGTTTTACATGATGGTCCTCCGTATGCAAATGGCAATATTCATATGGGGACTGCTTTAAATAAAATTTTAAAAGATATCATAGTTAAATTCCATCAAATGGATGGAAAGGACTCAATCTACGTTCCGGGATGGGATTGTCATGGTTTGCCAATTGAGTGGAAAATAGAAGAGCAATATAAAAAAAATAAAAAAAATAAAAATGAAGTTCCAATAGTTGAATTTAGAAAAGAATGCAGATCATTTGCTGAAAAATGGATTGAGGTTCATAAAGGACAATTCAAACGACTGGGGGTTATAGGTGACTGGGAAAATTATTACTCTACAATGAGTTATGATGCAGAAGCTCAAATTGTAAGAGAATTAGGAAAATTTTTAAAAGAAGGCAGTCTATACAGAGGGTTTAAACCTGTTTTATGGTCTACAGTTGAAAAAACAGCACTTGCTGATGCTGAAGTTGAATATCAGGATCATAAGTCAGATACTATTTATACATCTTTCCCAGTAAAATCATCTAATCTGAAAGAGCTTGAAGGAAGTGAGATTATTATTTGGACAACAACTCCATGGACCATACCTGCTAACAAAGCTTTAGCTTATAATGAATCTCTAGATTATGTATTGATTCAATTAAATGATGATGGTGATTTTAAAAATCGAAAGATAGTTATAGCAGAAACTTTATTAGATTCGGTTATAAAAGAATGCTCATTAAAAGATTATAAAGAAATTAAAAAATTTAAAGGAAAAGATTTTAAAGACACAATTTGTTATCATCCTTTTTTCAATTTGGGATATGAATATGATATTCCAATGTTGGAGGCAAGATTTGTAACAACAGAACAGGGAACGGGTATTGTGCATTGTGCGCCAAGTCATGGTCCTGACGATTTTAATTTGTGTCTGAATCATGGAATTAAAGCGATTGAAACAGTTGATGGTGATGGAAAATATACTAAGAATGTTCATTTATTTGAGGGCAATCATATTTTTAAAGCCAATCCAATTGTTATTGAAAAACTTAAAGAACAAAAAAATTTATTGGCAAATGGCGAACTAACACACTCTTACCCTCATTCATGGAGATCTAAGGCTCCATTGGTTCACAGAGCGACTCCACAATGGTTTATATCAATGGAAAGTCACAAATTGAGAGAGACAGCTTTAAAGGCTTTGGACGAAACAACTTTTTATCCTAGCAAAGGAAAAGAAAGATTAAAATCAATGATTGAAACCAGACCCGACTGGTGTGTATCAAGACAGAGAGTTTGGGGAGTTCCGCTTCCAATTTTTGTAAATAAAAAAACTAAAGAAATATTAGTTGATGATGAGGTAAATGAAAATATTGCAAATATTTATGAAAAAGAAGGCTCTGATTGTTGGTTTTCAGATGACCCACAAAGATTTTTAGGGAAAAAATATAAGTCAGAAGAGTATGAAAAGTTAAGTGACATTGTTGAAGTATGGTTTGATAGTGGATCTACCCATTCATTTGTTTTAGAGAAAAGAGAAGATTTAAAATGGCCTGCATCCATGTACCTTGAAGGTTCAGATCAACATAGAGGATGGTTCCATTCATCTTTACTCGAGTCTTGTGGAACAAGAGGAAAAGCTCCATTCGAGTCAATCTTATCGCATGGTTTTGTTGTTGATGGAAAAGGATTAAAAATGTCTAAATCTCTTGGAAATGTAATAGCACCTGAAGATATTTTAAAAAAATATGGTGCTGATATTTTAAGAATTTGGGTAGCTTCATCTAACTATGCAGAAGATTTAAGAATTGATCACTCAATCTTAGATCAACACGCTGACTCTTACAGGAAGATTAGAAACACTTTTAGATATTTGCTTGGAAATCTGAATGATAATTTTGATGAGATTGATTTAGAAAAAATAAATTTATCTGATCTACCTGAATTGGAACAATTTATGCTTCATAAAGTTTATTCTTTGAATGAAAACTTTAAAAATTATTTTAACAATTATGATTTTCACAATCTATACAAAGAGTTATTAAATTTTTGTACTGTAGATTTATCAGCATTTTATTTTGATATTCGAAAAGACTCTTTATATTGTGATTCTAAAGACTCTAAAAAAAGACAATCAACAATAATTTTATTAAATGTTATTCTAAATTCACTATTAAGATGGTTTGCTCCTATTCTATCTTTTACTACAGAAGAAATATATAGGCTGATAATGAATGATGATAAAAGTATTCATTTAACAAAATTTTTAGATTTTCCAAAAAGTTTTAGAAATGAAAATTTAAATCAAAAATGGTTAGAGCTTATTAAAATTAGGAATGCCTGTAATATCAGCATTGAAGAAAAGAGAGCTAGTAAAGAAATTGGGTCAAGTTTAGAGGCAAGTTTAAAAATTAATTTGGATAAAAAATTTAATGATATTTCCAAAGATGTAGATTTTTCAGAACTTTGCATTACATCGAACGCAGAGGTGTCTTATTTAGAAAACTCCGAAACAAAAGTTGAAACTACCAAGGCCGCAGGTTCAAAATGTCAATTATGCTGGAAAATTACTAAGGATGCGTGTTCACGAAAAACTTGTCCACAAAACTTTGAATGATATCTAAGTTTATAAATAAAAATTTTTACATCGATTTTTCAATAGTAATATCAGTTTATTTTATTGATAGACTAACAAAAATGTTTGTTATTCAGTTGGATAAAAATAATCTTGGATCAGATATCTTTAATTCTACATATTTAAACATTGTTTTAATTTGGAATAAAGGAATTGCATTTGGTCTACTTTCTTTTAACGAGGACTACCTGTATAATATTTTAAGTGTAATAATTTCAATGATAGTTGTCGTGCTAGTCATTATGTCAATAAAAAGCCAGGGCTTCAAAAGATACTCGTTACTAATGGTAATTGGTGGTGCATTAGGAAATTTACACGACAGAATTTTTTTTAAAGCCGTTCCTGATTTTATAGATTTTCATATTGGAAGTTTTCATTGGTTTATTTTTAATGTATCGGATATATTTATTACATTTGGTATAATATCCTTGATTGTGTTAGAGATTTCATCAAATAAAGAAGAAAAATATGAGTAAATATAGAGTTACTTTTTTTTTGAGTTTTTTAATTTTTCTCAGTAGTTGCGCTGTAGTTAAAGAAGGTTTTAAGTCTCCTAAACAAAAAACAAGCGATGAGTTTTTAGTTGAAAAAAAATCACCACTAATAATGCCACCTAATTTTAATGAGTTACCCCTACCAGAATCTAGTATTCAAAAAAACAAAGAAGACGATAATACAATTGAAAGCCTAGTATCAAAATCAGAAAATAAAACTATTGAAAATAAAGAAAATAAAAAGCAGAGTCTTGAAAAAAGCATCTTAGAAAAGATTAAATAATAATGCTTACCTCAAATATTCTTTTTAAAAATTTTAGAGAAAAGAAAAAAAATCTAAAACTAACCAAAAAATTATACTCACTTTTGAAAGATAAAAATGAAGTTCTAAAATCATTGAGTAAAAACTATAAAGATAGTTTTGATAAAAAATTTTTGAACAAATTTAAGAAAAATAATGATTTTAGAGTTATAGGAATGGGCGGATCAACTTTGGGAACTCAAACTATCTATCAATTTTTAAATAAAAAAATAAAAAAAAATTTTTCATTTATTGATAACTTAAATATAGAAAATAATAATAACAATAAAAAAGTAAATTTAATAATATCTAAATCTGGAAATACAATTGAGACTGTTGTAAATACAAATTTATTAGTTAATAGAAAAGATAAAAATATTTTTATAACTGAAAACAAAAAAAGTTCACTTCATCTTTTAGCTGAAAAATTAAAATCAGACATTATTCATCATAATAATTTTATAGGAGGAAGATATTCTGTTCTTTCAGAAGTTGGAATGCTACCTGCGGAACTTATGGGTCTAAATTCTAAAAAATTTAGATGCCTCAATAGTTTGATTAAGAATAAAAAATTTCTAAATACTTTAATTTTCAACGTAAACTCAATAATTTATTTTGCTAAAAATAAAAAATATAATTCAGTAATCATTAATTATGATCAGAAATCAGAAAATTTATTCAATTGGTATCAACAACTCGTAGCCGAAAGTTTAGGTAAGAAAAAAAAAGGGATCCTACCAATAGTTTCAAACATGCCAAAAGATAATCATAGCGTGATGCAGTTATATTTAGATGGTTTTAATAATAATTTTTTTACATTTTTTTATGTAAAAGAAAAAAATACTCCTAAAATAAATAATCATAAATTATTATCATCAGAAAAGTATCTTAAAGGAAAAAGTCTGGACACAATTTTATATGCTCAAAAAAAAGCAACAGAAAATGTTTTTATAAAAAAAAAAATTCCTTTTAGAAGTTTTGAAATTAAAAAACGAGATGAAAAAAGTCTAGGAGAATTATTTTGTTTTTTTATTCTCGAAACAATTTTGTTAGGCAAAGCTTTAAAATTAAATCCTTATGACCAACCTGCTGTTGAGTTAATCAAAATTGAAACAAAAAAATTATTAACTTAAGTAAATTAAAAATATTATTTTTGATATTCCATATTTTTTTTCTTCAATAATTTTAAAACCCTTTGGCAAAGTGTCTATTTCTTTTTTGTGCCTATGAATTATAATTACTCCAGATTTCTTTAGAATTTCCGCTTCTTTTATGTGATTGAGCACAGTTTCTAAATTCTTATCTTTATATGGTGGGTCGAGAAAAATTAGATCAAATCTATCATTAAATTTAGAGAAAGTACTTTTGTCATAGATATTTTTTTCAAATATTTCATAAATATGAGAATTAATACTTAAGAGATTTTTTTTTAGAATAGGTAAAACGCCATTGTAATTTTCAACAAAAATTACTTTCCGAGCCTCTCTTGATAAGCATTCAATCCCAAATGAACCAACACCAGAAAATAAATCAAGTATTACCAACTCTTTTAAATTTATATTAAATTTTTTTGAGTGGTTTATGATATTGAAAATCAATTCTTTTGTTAAATCTTTTAAAGGTCTTGTTTTGATATCTTTAGGATCAAGAATTTTTTTTCCTTTAAAAATACCTGAAATAATTCTCATTATTCAATTACTTTATGACCTATATCTTTCCTATAAAAACCACCTTGCCAGTCTAACTCATTTAATCTTTTATAAATCATTTGTCTTGCATTAGTAAATTCATCTGAAAGTGCAACAAAATTTAAAACTCTTCCACCAATTGCATATGTCTTACCTTCTTTTTTTAATGATCCTGCGTGAAATATATATTCTTGTTTATCAAGTTTTATTTTTTCAAGATTTTTGATTTCTACACTTTTTTCAAAAGAGTCAGGGTATCCATTTGAACACAACACCACACATAAACTTTTTTTATTTGACCATTTAATTTCAAATTTATCTAATTTTTTTTCACAACAGGCTAAAAAAATATCAAGCAAATCAGTTTTTAATTTTGGAAGTATTGTTTGACATTCTGGGTCGCCCATTCTTACATTGTACTCAATTAGATATGGTTCATTATTTACTATCATCAATCCAGCATATAAAAATCCTTTATATTCACTACCTAATTCTGTTAAAGCTTTTAAAGTCGGTTTTATAATTCTATCAATAATTTTATTTTCTAATTCCTCATTCATCAATCTAGAAGGGGAGTAAGCACCCATCCCTCCAGTATTTTTTCCTTTATCGCCATCCATAACTCTTTTGTGATCTTGAGCTGAACCAAAATATTTAAAATTATTACCATCATTTATTGTAAAATAGCTCATTTCTTCTCCATCTAAAAATTCTTCAATTAGTAAATTTTTAGCTTCACCAAATTTACCATTAAAAATTTCTTCAATGGCAATATCAGCTTCATCTTCATTTGAGCAAATATATACCCCTTTTCCTGATGCCAAATTATCTGCCTTAATAACAGTTGGAAAGTTTGTTTTTTTTAAAAATTTTTTTGAGTCTTCTCTATTTTGAAAAATACCAAATTTTGCTGTTGGAATATTGTATTTTTCACAAATTTGTTTAGTAAATATTTTAGAACCTTCTAATTGTGAGGCCACTGTATTTGGCCCAAATACTTTGATATTAAATTGTTCAAGATAATCTGCCAATCCATTCACCAAAGGCTTTTCAGGTCCAATTACAATTAGATCAATTTTTTCTTCAATAATAAAATTTTTCAGATATTCAAAATTATCCAAATCTAGATTTACATTTTTTGCAATCTCTTCTGTGCCAGCATTTCCTGGAAAACAATAAATTTGGTTTATCTTTTGTGACTTTTTAAGACTTTTGCAGATTGCATGCTCTCTACCACCACTTCCTATTATTCCAACTTTCATATAAAAGTATATAAACTAAAAATGAACAAAAAAGCAAAATTAAAATATTTACCCAATAATTTTCAAATTCTTGAGGAAGGAGATTACGTTGAGTGTGCTGTGTCAGGAAAAAAAATTATTCTTGAAAATTTAAATTACTGGAATGTCGATAAGCAGGAGCCATATTTTTCATATAAAGAAGCTTTCAAAAAAAGAGAAGAGCTTAATAAAAAATAATTTTTATTTCCATCGGTTATGTGACCAAATCCATTGTGTAGGATTTTTAAGTATCATTTCTTCAATAATAACATTCAATTTACTTGTAATATCTTTGATTGAGTCACTTTTTAAAAAATTGATTGGTTTACTAATTTTAATTTTAAAATTAGTATCGTTTACTCTCTCAATAAAGATTGGAACAATGGGCATATCAAATTTTTTTGCTAATTGAGCGGGTATAGTAGTTGTATAAGCTTCTTGATTAAAAAAGTTAACTTTTTTACCCTCTGAAACTCTCTGATCAATCATAAGTGCAATTGAGTAGTTATTTCTCTGAAATTTAATTAATTCTCTTGTTCCAGCAATACCTTTTTTTATTTGATTCCTGCAAATGTATTTTTTTCTTATTTTTTCCATTATTCTATTTAGAAAAATATTGTTTAATGGACGATAAATTGCTGACAATTCAATGCCTGCTTTTTCTATCTGCATGGCCATTAACTCAAAGTTGCTAAAATGCCCAGAAATAAAGACAACAGGCTTATTAGATTTTTTAATTTCATCAAGAATCTCTTGACCAACTATTTCAATTTTAGAGTCAATTTTTTCAAATCTAAAATCCTTAATAAACATGTATTCTGCAAAAACTCTTCCATAGTTATTCCACATTAACTTTGTTAATTTTTTTATCTCAACAGAGTTATTTTTAGGAAAAGCTTTTTTAATATTTGTGTGGATTAATTTTTTAGATCGAAAAACTGGACCAATAATTTCAAATAATTTACCACCGATTTTTGAAGATATTTTAAATCCAAATATTTTAAATAAAGAAAAAAAAAATATTATAAATAAAAATTGAAAAAAATATTTAATTAGTTTCATTGCTTTTTATTATTGTATTAATCAATTTTTTTTCATCAATTATTTTTAGTGTAGATTTTATAAATTTTATTTCTTTAGGCTTGTAATTTTCTAACCTTAAATAGTCTTTTTCTGTAGTAATTATTTTACTTTTCAAAACATTTGCTTGATCTATTATTTGCTCAATATCACGATCTGTATATTCATAATGATCAGGAAATTCTATATCTTTTGAAATATTCAATCCATATTCTTTAATCATGGAAATAAATGTTTCATGATTTCCAATACCAGAAAAAGCTAAGTAATTATCATTTTTATCAAACTCATGTAAATTTAATGGTTGGTATATCCCAACATGAATATTAATGTTTGGGTTAATTTTAAGAATATCTTTTTTAATATCAGATAAATACTTGTTGTTTCCATTTATAAATATGTGCTGATATTTTTTAAGGTTTTTTATACTTTCTCTTAAAGGTCCAGCCGGGATAGTCAGACCATTGCCTACCCAGTTCAAATTATTAAAACAAACAAAATTAATGTCACATTTTAATGTGTGATCCTGCAAACCATCGTCTAAAATTGCTACGTCAAACTTCTCATTCTCAGCTTGATTAATTGCATCAATTCTTTTGAAAGAGGAAAATACTTTGCCTCTTTTTTCTAATATTTTTTTTTCATCTATTTGACTATTATAAAATTTTTTTATGAAACAAGACCTGATATTATTAGAATTTAATATCTCATTTATTTTGATGCTTAGAGAAGTTTTTCCAGTTCCTCCAATATAAATATTTCCAATACAAATAGTTTTAATTTTAAATTTTTGTTTTTTGATTTTTACTAACAATTTAACTGAATTTATAATTTGTAATATATAGGCTAATGGTTGTAAGCAATAAGCGTAGATATTTGGTTTTTTATAATCCCAAAATTTAGGTTTTTTTAAATTCATCTTTAATTAGATAATCTAATTCTTTTATAGTTTTTGTTAGAATTCTTCTTCCAATTTTCTTTATCTTATTACCATTAGCTTTACTCGGATTAAAGTTTATTGATGTAGCTAATTTTTTATATGAATTTATTAAACTAGAAATTTGTAGTGACCTTAATAATTTATAAACATCCTTAAAATTATCGATATTTGGACCATGAAAAATTTTAGCTCCATATCTTGCTGCCTCTAAAGGGTTTTGACCACCTTTTTTTACAATAGAGCCACCTATAAAAACTGAATGACTCATCTTATGAAATTTTTTTGTTTCCCCAAATGTATCAACTAAGTAAATATCAGTATCTTTTAATTTAATATTTTTTGAACTATGTGTGATGACTTTCAATTTGAGATTTTTAATTTCTTGCATAATTTTTTTAGCTCTGTGTACATGCCGTGGAATAATTATTGTAACTAAGTTTTTAAATTTCTTTTTAAGTTCTATGTGAACTTTTGCACAAAAAACTTCTTCATTTGCATGTGTGCTTGAAGCTACCCAAATTTTTTTATTTTTAAATTGTAATTCAAGCTGATGATTGATTTTATCTTGATTTTTATTTTCTGTTTCAGCAAATTTTAAATTTCCAATTACATTTATTTTTTTAACTTTTAATTTCTTTAAATATTTTTTTGTCTCAAGATTTTGTGGGAACGCAACAGAGATTTTACTAAATATAAATTTACTAAATTTTTTAATTTTCATCCATCTGATGAATGTTTTTTTAGTTATTCTGGCATTTAGTAGAACTAGTGGTATTTTTAAATTATCAAGTGTTTTAAACATACAAGGCCATATTTCAGAGTCTATAAATATAGCTATATCAGGTCTCCAATATTTTAAAAATTTATTAGTAAAAAAAAAATAATCTACAGGATAAAATTGATGGATAGTTTTTTTAAATTTAAATTTAAGCAAAACTTTTGAAGAACTTAAAGTGCTTGATGTAATAAGAATTTGATTTACTGATTTGTCTTTTTCATATTTTTTTATAACAGGTATAACGCTTAATATCTCACCAACACTGGCTCCATGAAACCAAATTAATTTACCCTTAACTCTTTTTTTTGAAAAGATACTAAATTTTTCTACAAATCTTTTTTTATCCTCTTTATTTTTTATAATTCTAAAAAATATTATTACTGGAGAGATTAATATGAGAATTGTTAAAAAGATTTGATATAAAAAAAACATATTTATTTTTGAATTTGTTTTTCATAAAAGTTTTTATAGACCTCAGATTTCATTAATAGCTCATTATGTTTACCAGAATTAGCAATTTTTCCCTTATCCATTACATATATTGTATCTGAATTAAGAATTGTTGATAACCTATGTGCAATTACAATAGTAGTTTTATCTAAAGTTAACTGATTCAACGCTTTTTGAATTTTTTCTTCTGTATCAGAGTCTAGCGATGATGTTGCCTCATCTAACAATACTATTTTACTTTTTTTTAAGATAGCTCTTGCTATTGATAATCTTTGTTTTTCACCACCAGATAATTTTACTCCATTTTCTCCAATCATAGTTTCAAATTTATTCTCTAAATTGTCTATAAAATCATCACACATTGATTGTTTGGCAGCTTCAAAAACTTCTTCATTACTAGCTTCTGGTCTGGCATATTTAATATTGTTTAAAACTGTATCATCAAATAAAGTTGTATTTTGGTCCACTATAGATATTTGGCTTCTGAGTGATGCCAAATTAAATTTTGATATATCTTGATTATCTAAAAGAATTTTACCATCATTAGGGTCATAAATTCTTGGTATCATGTTTAATAAAGTTGATTTACCAGATCCACTATGTCCAACTAGAGCTGTCATTTTGCCACCACTAAATCTTGCATTAATGTTTTGAAGAACCTTGTTTTTCAGATTAGATTTGTAAGAAAAGTTGACATTTTCAAAAGCAATATTTCCTCTAGAAATATCTAAATTATCTTTATTTTCATTTAAGCTAATTTCATTTTTAATATCTATTATTGGAAGAATTCTTTCTGCAGCAGAAAAACCCTGTGATATGATAATATTAACTTTTGTTAACGTCTTTACAGGTTGATAAGCCAGCATCATAGCTGCAAGAAATGAAAAAAAATTGTTAATAGCTAACTCACCGCTTATTATTAATTTTCCAGAATAAAATATTAAGGCGGCAATCATTATACCTGTTAACATTTCCATTACTGGTGTGGATCTAATATACACAGCAGCTATTTTTGCAGACTTTTCCTTTAAGTTTGTTACAAATTTCTCTGATCTATTTTCTTCGAAATTTTCTCTTTGAAAAATTTTAATTACTTTATGATTTTTAAATAGGTCAATTAAATATCTATTTAAATCTCCAGATTTTTCTTGTGCTTGAGTTGATATTTTGCTCATTCTTTTGCCTAGAATTTTTGCAGTAATTGAAGCAAGAGGTACCATAATTAATGCAATCAAAGATAACTTCCAGTTTTGAACAAACATTACACAAAGTAAACCTATTAATGTAAGACCATCTTTGAAAATACTCAAATATGCTTCAGATAACATTCTTGTAATTTGATCTACATCAAAATTTAAATTAGAAATATATTTTCCTGAATGTTTACTTTCTATAATTTCAGTATCTGACTTAATTAATGATTTTAGCATATCTGTTTTTAAAATTTTTTTAACTTCCTCAGATACATTAATCATAATTAATTTTGCAAAATAAAGAGAAATACCTTTGGAGCTAAAAGCAATAATAATTGCTAGCGGGATTAATATAATCAAAGTTTGATCTTTGTTGATGAATATTTTCTCAATTGCTGGATCTAAAAGCCATGCTGTTGCAGAGGTGCTTCCTGCAACAATTATAGAAAATAGAGCAGCTAATAAAATTTTACCAATATATCTATTAGTGTACTCTAGATATAGTCTTTTAAATATTTTTGATTTTTTCATTTTATTTAAATTAATTTTCCAACAAGAATATTGATAAACATTATTAATCCTAAAAAATTGTTACTTTTAAATTTATACAAACAGTCGATAGATAAATTGGTATTTAATTTATAAACTTGAAATATTATTAATTGTGAAATGGGAATAATCATAAATAGAAAATAATAGATACTAAACTTCATTAATATCCCAACTAAAAAAAAGGATAAAATGAATAAAGAATATGAAAATAATAAAAATTTTTTTGGATCATTTTTAAATTTAATTGAAGTTGATTTTACTCCTATTATTTCATCATCTTTAATATCTTGAAATCCATAAATTGTGTCGTAACCTAGTGTCCAAAATATGGCTCCTAGATAAAATATAATTGGTATTATTGAAATTTCATTGGCAATTGAAATCCAAGCCAAAATTAACCCATAATTAAATGTAATCCCCAAAAATAATTGAGGCCAATAAGTAATTCTTTTCATTAAGGGGTAAGTAAAAGCTAAAGGCATTGAGATTAAAGCCATTAAAATTGTAAAGTTGTTAAAATTAATTAATACTAAAAATGCAATTGCACATAAAATTAAGGCATAACTAGATGCGAGTTTTATAGATACTTTGCCTGAAGCGATCGGTCTGTTTTTAGTTCTTTCAACTTCTTTATCAAAATTTTTATCCGCTATATCGTTTACTATACATCCTGCTGATCTCATCAAAATTGAGCCAGAAAGAAAAAGTGCAGAATAAAAAAAATATATTTTTAAATCTGAATTAAAATCATAAACAATTGTAAGCCCCCATAAGCATGGCCAAAATAATAGCATAAAGCCAATTGGTCTTTTTAATCTTGTAAGTTCAATAAATAACTTTATTTGGTTCATAATTTACTTGTAAATAACAAAGGCTAGATTCATAATCAAACTGATTCGCATGAATATAGATTATACAGTTACAGCCCTTATGTTTCCGGCTATCCCTCTATTAATGAGCATCTATAGCAATAGATTTCATTCTCTTAGCAAGCTTATTAGAGAGCTACACGATGAGCATGTTTATGAAAATCATGTACCTCATGAATGGAAAAAACAATTTATAAATTTAAGCGGTAGAATTACGCTATTAAGATGGACAATTATGTTTGCTGCTTTTGGATTTTTGTTCAATATGATGACTGTTCTTGGTCTTTACTTAAATGAAATATTCATTGCTAGATTAATTTTTGGTTCTTGTTGTTTATCTATGATCATCTCAATACTTTTTTTTATAAGAGAAATTCATATTTCAACCAATGCTTTAAAACTACATATGGCTGATATGGATGTAGACGTTAACTAGGAATAATAACTGCAGGCCCAAGAATTTTTCTTCCCTCTAAATCTTGGTGAGCCTGAACTACTTCATCTAATTTGTATTTTTTAAATATTTTTATTTTTACTTTCCCAGAACTAATTTTTTCAAACATAACTTTTGATGCTTCATCTAGCTCTTCTTTAGTTGATAAGTATTGTTGCATTGCAGGTCTTACAAGATACAGGCCTTTTGGTTGAAGCATTTTAGGGACGTTTATATCTGATAATGGTCCTGATGCGTTTCCAAATGAAACCATCATTCCTCTTGTTGCTAAACACTCGATTGATCCATCTAAAGTGTCTTTACCAACACCGTCGTACACAACTGGAACACCTTTACCATCTGTGATCTCTAAAACTCTTTTTGCAAAGTCCTCTTTATTATAATTGATCACATAATCGTAACCATTTTCTTTTGCTATATTTATTTTTTCATCTGATCCAACAGTACCTATAACTGTACAGCCTAAACTTTTAGCCCATTGCCCAAATATTTGACCAACTCCTCCTGCTGCAGCATGATATAAAATTGTTTGTCCTGATTTTACAGGAAACGTTTTATGTAATAGATAAAATGTAGTTAAACCCTTTGTCATTAAAGTAGCAGCAATTTCTAAATCAATATCTTCTGGTACTTTTACAAGATTTTTTGTTGGGTAATTTCTGTGAGTTGAATAAGATCCTAGTGGAATACCTGCATAAGATATTTTATCACCAACTTTAAAGTCTTTTACGTTGTCTCCAACATCAGTAATAATGCCCGCACCTTCTAAACCTAAACCAATCGGTAGTTTTAATGGGTACAAACCTGATCTATGGTAAGTGTCTATATAATTAAGACCAATAGCTTTTTGCTCAATTGTTACTTCGTTAGGCTCTGGTTTATCTAAAGTAATATTTTTAAGTTCTAAAACTTCAGGTCCACCTGTTTTGTTAATTTCTACAGCTTTCATAATTTATTTTACAAATGTATCATTATGATAATCTTGAACTGCTTGCAAGATTTCAGCTTTAGTATTCATTACAAAGGGCCCACCTCTTGCAATTTCTTCATTAATTGGCTTTCCTGAAATCAGTAAAAACTTAGCATCTGATTTAGCTTTTACAGTTAGATCTTCACCTTTAGTTAACAGTAGCAAAGTACTATCTTTAACATTGTCATGTTTATTTTTGCCAATTTCGATTTCACCATTAATCAAATAAATAAAACTATTATGAGTAGATGGTAATTTAAAATTGAACTCTTTATCTTTATTTAGCTCAACATCAAAATAAACTGGTTCAACGTTATGACCTTTTACAGGACCTTCAGCATTTTCAAATTTTCCAGCTATGACTTTGACTTGTTTGTCACTATCATTATGAATGCTCATTTTATTTGCATCAATATAAATATATTCAGGCTTACTCATTTTTAATTTAGCAGGCATATTTACCCATAATTGAAAACCATGAAGTTTACCTTCTTTCATTGCAGGCATTTCAGAGTGGATTATTCCACTTCCTGTTTTCATCCACTGAACATCTCCCGCAGTCATTCTACCTTCACCACCAGTGCTATCTTTATGTTCAAAATCCCCAGCTAACATATAAGTAACTGTTTCAATTCCTCTATGAGGGTGGGGCGGAAAACCTGCGATATAATCTTCACTATTTTCAGATCCAAATTCATCTAACATTAAAAATGGATCAAAGTAGTTTGGTTCAACACCAATACTTCTTTTTAATTTTACTCCAGCCCCATCAGATGCTGGAATAGGGTCAATAATTTTACTTACTTCAATATTCAACATTTAATTTCCTAACTTTTTATCAAGACTAAAGTCTTTAGCTCCATTAACAACAAGAAATAAAAATCCTCCAGCAAGACCAATGTTTTTCATAAATGAAATAAAGTGCATTTGATCACTTAAATCACTATGAAAAATAATCGCAGTAGCTATACAAAATACACTCAGCAAAGCTGCTGAAATTTTAACTTTATATCCTGCTATTATTAGTATTGAAGCACCGATTTCTAATATGATTGCTGGGATTAAAAAAATACCAGGCATGCCTGATGACTCCATCCAACCAACAGTTCCTTCATAGTTTCCAATTTTATTTATTCCACTTAATAAAAAAATAAGTGAGATAAAAAATCTTGCTACAAAATCCAATATGTTTGTCATAATTTATTTATTATGAGAACCATCACAGAATGGCGCATTGTTAGTTTGTTTACACGCACAGAAAAACATTTTTTTTGTTTCTTTTGCCTTGTATGCCAATGGAGTAAACTCAGTTCCTTTATGTGATCCATCACAAAATGGTTGTTTTTTTGATTGTCCACATGAACACCAATAATAAGATTTATCTTTTTCAACTTCCACTGCAATTGGTCCATTGCCAGCACTCTGTCCTTTAGTCATATTTACCCTTTCGATTAGTTTGGAACATAACTAATGATTTGTTACAAATTATGCAAGTACGCAAAATAATCATACTAGTATTTAAAAACATACCTTGATAATTAAAATAAAATAGTTATTTAAGTGACATGAAAGAATTAATTAATTGCCCAGCTGAAAGAGCTATATATTTTCTTGGTGGTAAGTGGAAAATAAGAATTCTATTTACACTGTTTCACAATAAGACAATAAGATTTAATGAGTTAAAAAAAGTATTAAAAACTATCACTCAACAAATGTTATCTAAGCAACTTAAAGAGTTGGAAACTGATGGCATTGTTAATAGAAAAGTTCATCAAGTAGTACCTCCAAAAGTTGAATATTCACTTACAGAATTTGGCTTATCAGTAATTCCTATTTTGAAATCTTTTTCTGATTGGAATAAAAGAAATACTAGAACTATCTCATTAAAACTTAATAAAAACTTTGAAGAAAACAGAATAAGATAAAGCTTATTCTTTTGACAACATTGTTTATTTGTGATTATATTGATTAGCGCTGATTTAAGTTAAATTGCAGAGCGCTTTAAAAATCCTGCTAAAGCGACACTTCAACCACCGCTTTAGCCGGTGGTTTTTTTTTGAAATTTTCTCAAATTAAAATCGGGTATTTGAACCGTATTGTGCGCCCAGCATTTTGCTAAAGCACTAAAAAGGAGAGAAGAGCTAATTTTTACCCTCTTTGGTTAATTAGTTTCTTTTCTCCAAATTAATGGAGGGAAGAGCTATTTCAAAATAAATTGATTTGATTTGTATCAAAGTTTTAGCCTCTTAACTCTGTATTGGAGAAAAAATGAAAACAAATATACTAAAAGAAAGATTAGATAAAGGACCGGTAATTTGTGCTGAAGGTTTTTTATTTGAAATTGAAAGACGAGGCTACATGGCATCTGGAGAATTTGTGCCAATGGTTTCATTAGATCATCCTGAAGTTCTTGAAAATTTACATAGAGAATTTCAACACGCAGGATCAGATATTGTTGAAGCATTTACTTATAATGGTCATAGAGAAAAGATGCGAGTTATAGGTAAAGAAGAATTATTAGAACCACTTAATAGATCTGCTTTGAAAATTGCAAAAAAAGTTGCTTTAGATACACCCAAAGGATCTCAACCAAACTTAATGGCAGGAAATATTTCTAATTCAAATATTTGGAAAGAAGATGACAAACAAGCTCAAAAGGTAGTCGAAGGTATGTTTTCCGAAATGATTGGTTGGGCAGTTGACGAAGGTGCTGACATGTTGATTGGTGAGACTTTTTATTATGCTGAAGAAGCTTTCAAAGCTCTTGAAGTAATGAAGAAAGCTAATCTTCCAACTGTACTAACAATTTCTCCAATGGGTGAAAACAAAATGAGAGATGGAAAGTCTGTAGTAGATACATGTAAAGAATTGGAACAGAGAGGTGCAGATGTTGTAGGTTTAAATTGTTTTAGAGGACCAGCAACAATGTTGCCGTTCTTAAAAGAGATTAGAAAAGCAGTTAAATGTCATGTCGGTGCTTTACCAATTCCTTATAGAACCAATGAAAAATTTCCAACTTTTTTTAATTTACCTGATAGAGATGATTGTGGTTGTCCTTCACCTCATGGAAGAACATTTCCTACAGCTCTGGATCCACATTTTTGTAATAGATATGAAATAGGTCAATTTGCAAAATGGGCAAATATTTTAGGCATACATTACCTGGGTGTTTGTTGTGGTGCTAACCCAATGTTAATAAGGGAAGTAGCGGAATCTGTTGGTTTAAAGGTACCTGCAAGTAAATACAGAGAGAATATGGAAAATCATTTTATGTACGGAAAAAATAAAAGAATTCCAAAACATATGACAGATTATGGAGATAAGGCATAACTTTAATTAGAGCTTATGTTGGGTAACAAATCTAGTAAGTTTTTGATTTCTAACTTTGGTTGGAAATCAAGATTATCAAAAATATTATTATTTCTGTTTACCCAAATAGAATTATAACCATAGTTTCCTCCACCTGATACATCCCAAGTGTTGGCACTTAAAAATGCAACTTCATTTTTTTGAATTTGATATTTTTTTATTGGAAGTTCGTAAACTTTTGAGTCTGGTTTATAAATTTGAATTTCTTCTACTGAAAAAAGATCATCAAATAGATTATCTAATTTATTACTTTTAACTAATTGATTAAGAAGAGCAGGTGTACCATTTGAAAGAATAGCAAGTTTTAATTTTTTTTCTTTAAGTGATCTTAAAACTTCAGGCACTTCTTCAAAAGGTGATAAAGTTTTATAAAGATCCAATAATTCATTTCTCATTGAAGAATCTATCTCAAATGCTTTCATAGATTTACCCAAGCTATCTTCAGTTACTTGCCAAAAGTCTTTATGTCTTTTCATCAAACTTCTAAGCCAAGTATATTCTAGTTGAGTTGTCCTCCAATAATTTGCAAAACCTTCCCACTTATTACCAATTTTTTCTTTACATTTTTCTGCTGCTGAATTGACATCAAATAATGTGCCATATGCATCAAAAATTATTGCTTTAATATTTTTCATAATTAAACTTATCTTAATGAGTAATATTAGATTATTTTATAGTGAAAGTTTATCACTTAATTTAACAGCTACACTTGATAAATCACAATCTCATTATGTGAGTAAAGTAATGCGAGTTAAAGAAAACGAAGTTTTTTCTTTATTTAACAGTAGTGGAGAGTGGGAAGCAAAAATTTTAAGTATTTCTAAAAGTATTGTTGAATTTAGTATTACCAATCAATTGAGACAAAAAAAAACTCCAAAGAATTATGGCTTGCTTTTTCACCCATTAAATCAAACTATTTTAATTTTATGATTCAAAAAGCAACAGAGTTAGGTGTTACAAAGTTTTTGCCCATAATATTTGATCGAACTATTGTTCGTAAGATTAATAAAGATAGAGTTGAAAAAGTCATTATTGAAGCAACCGAACAATCTAATCGAATTAATGTTCCTTTAATCGAAGACCCTCAATCTTTGGAATCTTTTTTGAAAAATAAAAACATGGATTTAATATTCACAGATTTAAACTCAAAAAATAATAAAATTGATACAGATCAAATAACGTCTAAACCAACTTGTGTAATAATTGGACCGGAGGGAGACTTTTCTGAATTGGAAAGAGAGCAGATTCTTACATTTGAGGGTGTTCAACCAATTAAAATTAATGAAAACATACTTAGATCGGAAACAGCTGTAATTTCAGCTTTATCGATCATAAATTACGCAATAAATTGATATTTTGTCGCGAAAAGTAAAGTGTAATTTTACAAAAGACGAACTATATAGTGTCTACAAATGAAAAAAATTTTATACATATTTCTAACTATTTTTTATTCATCAAACGCACTTGCTAATCAACCTAAGGATTGGCAGTTAGGTTTTCAAGACGCTGCATCCCAGACAATGAGAGAGATAGTTAATTTTCATGATAATTTGTTACTACCTATTATAATTGCAATCAGTGTCTTTGTATTATTTTTGATGATTTACGTGTCTATTAGATTTAGAGCTTCAAGAAACCCAAATCCATCAAAGACAACACATAATGTTGCAATTGAAGTGTTGTGGACTTTAATTCCATGCTTAATTCTAATTGTTATAGCAGTACCATCTTTCAAAATTCTTTACAAACAAGATACTATTCCAAAAGCAGATGTTACGGTTAAGGCTATAGGTTACCAGTGGTATTGGGGCTACGAATATCCAGATGAAAATATTATTTTTGATTCATACATGATTGAGACAAAAGACTTAAAAGAAAATCAACCAAGACTACTGTCAGTAGATCATGAAGTTGTTGTTCCAGTTAATAAAGTAGTTAAGGTTTTAATTACAGCAAATGATGTTTTACATGCTTGGGCATTACCATCTTTTGGTGTTAAGAGAGATGCAGTGCCAGGAAGAATTAATGAAACATGGTTTAAAGCTGAAAAAGTTGGAACTTACTATGGACAATGTTCTGAGCTTTGTGGAATTAAACATGCGTTTATGCCAATTACTGTAAGAGTTGTATCAGAACCAGATTATGCAGAATGGCTAACAGGAGCAAAAATTAAATTTGCAAAAGAACCATTATTAGAAAATGAAAATATAAAACTAGCGAGCAACTAATATGTACACACAAACAGCATCACACGACGATCATCATACACCAACTGGTTGGAAGCGTTGGGCTTATTCAACTAATCATAAAGACATTGGAACAATGTACTTAATATTCGCAATTGTTGCAGGTGTTATCGGTACTGCGTTTTCAGTTTTAATGAGAATGGAATTGATGCATCCTGGTGACGGGATTTTAGGTGGTAATTATCATTTATATAATGTGTTGGTTACTGGCCATGGTTTGATCATGATTTTCTTTATGGTGATGCCTGCAATGATTGGTGGTTTTGGTAACTGGTTTGTACCTATTATGATTGGTGCACCTGACATGGCTTTTCCACGAATGAACAATATTTCGTTTTGGTTATTACCCACTTCATTTATTTTATTAATACTTTCAATATTTATGGATGGCCCTCCAGGTCAAACAGGAGTTGGGGGTGGATGGACTATTTATCCTCCTTTATCATCTAAGGCAGGTCAACCGGGACCTGCAATGGATTTTGCAATTTTAAGTTTACACTTAGCAGGAGCTTCATCAATTTTAGGTGCAGTTAACTTTATTACGACTATCTTAAATATGAGAACTCCAGGAATGACATTACATAAAATGCCATTGTTTGCTTGGTCTATTTTAGTTACAGCTTTCTTACTGTTACTTTCATTACCAGTTTTAGCAGGTGCAATCACAATGCTTTTAACTGACAGAAATTTTGGTACCGCCTTTTTTGATGCACAAACAGGAGGGGATCCCGTCCTCTTCCAGCATTTATTTTGGTTCTTTGGTCACCCAGAAGTTTATATTTTAATTTTACCAGGTTTTGGAATGATCAGTCATATTGTTTCTACATTTTCAAAAAAACCAGTATTTGGTTATTTAGGTATGGCCTATGCTATGGTTGCAATTGGTATTGTTGGTTTTGTTGTATGGGCTCACCATATGTATACAGTGGGCTTAAGTACAGATACTAAAGCTTACTTCTTGGCAGCAACAATGATTATTGCGGTTCCAACAGGAATTAAAATATTTTCATGGATTGCAACGATGTGGGGTGGGTCTATCTCATTTAAAACACCTATGGTGTGGGCATTAGGTTTTATCTTTTTATTTACAGTTGGTGGGGTAACAGGAGTTGTTCTTGCAAACGCAGGTGTTGATACTGCAATGCATGATACTTATTACGTTGTTGCTCACTTCCATTATGTATTATCTCTAGGTGCAGTTTTTGCAATCTTTGCAGGTTTTTATTATTGGTTTGGTAAAATGTCTGGATATGAATATTCAGAATTTTTAGGCCAATTACATTTTTGGTTAACTTTTATTGGAGTTAATTTAGTATTCTTTCCACAACACTTTTTAGGATTGGCTGGAATGCCTAGAAGATATGCAGATTATCCAGATGCTTTTGCGGGCTGGAACTACATATCATCAATTGGATCTTACATTTCAGTAATTGGTCTTGCAGTATTTTTTGCAAATCTTATTTGGGCTTTTTCAAAGAAAAAAGTAGCAGCTCAAAATCCATGGGGAGAAGGCGCAACAACTTTAGAATGGACAGTTCCATCGCCACCTAATTTTCATACTTTTGAAGAGTTACCAAAGTTTGAAGATGAAGAGGGTATTGAAAAATCTACTAGCTAATATTTATTTAGATTTTTTAACTTAGAACCGATGATTAAGACTAAATTAAAGAATAGAAATCTAAGTCAGGAAGACGTCTTCAATTTTTCTGAACTCTTTAAATTGATGAAGCCAAGAGTAATGTCGTTGGTTATCTTTACTTGTGCCGTAGGATTATTGATGGCACCAAATGTTATTTCAACAAAAGATGCAATTATTGGAATTATTCTTGTATCTATTGGTGCTGGAGCAGCAGGTGCATTGAACATGTGGTACGAGTCCGATTTAGATGCTCTGATGACACGAACTTGTTTAAGACCTATACCAACTGGTAAAGTTAATAAAAATCAAGCTTTGGTTTTTGGTGTTGCACTTTCAATATTTTCAGTAATTGCACTAGATTTTTTTGCTAATAGAATATCGGCTAGCTTACTACTATTTACTATTCTGTTTTATGTGTTGATTTATACAGTTTGGTTAAAGAGAAAAACTCCACAAAACATAGTAATTGGTGGAGCGGCAGGCGCATTACCACCAGTTATAGGGTGGGCCATAGCAACTAATTCTTTATCATTAGAGCCTATTACATTCTTTTTAATCATTTTCTTTTGGACGCCATCTCATTTTTGGGCGCTGAGCCTTTATAAATCAGATGACTATAAAAAAGCTAAAATCCCAATGCTTCCATTAACAAATGGCATTGAAAGCACCAAGTTAAATATTTTTATCTATTCTTTAATTATGATTCCTATAATTATAATGCCATATGCAATTAATTTTGTTGGATTAGTTTTTTTAATCCCATCTTTAATTTTAACTTTTTATTATAATTTTTTATGTTTTGATCTTTATAAATTTAAGAAAAATAAATTTAATGCAAAAAAAGCAAAATCTATATTTGGATATTCTATTTTATATTTATTTCTGATATTTGTTCTTTTTTTAATAGATAAGATTTTATGATAACACCTGACAAAAAAACTAAGAAGAAAAATATTTTAACTGCTGTAGCAATTTTGGCATTTATGGTATTTCTATTTGTATTTACTTTATACAACGTTGGAGTTTTTGATAGACAGTTATGATTAAGAAAAAAACTTTAACACCAGTATTACTTGGGGGTATATTTTTTCTTATGCTTGGACTTTCTTTTGCGGCAGTTCCACTTTATGACATGTTCTGCCGTATTACAGGATTTGGTGGAACTACCCAGGTCTCTAAAGAAGCACCAGACATAGTTTTAGACAAAATAGTAAGTGTTAGATTTGATACCAATGTGAATAATCTTACTTGGGACTTTAAAGCTAAATCAAATGTAATTGATGTAAAAGTTGGCCAAGTAAACAGAATTGAGTTTGAGGTTCAAAATTATGGTGATGAAACTACTTATGGAGTTGCTAGTTTCAATGTTTCACCATCAAGTTTTGGAAAATATTATAATAAATTAGGTTGTTTTTGCTTTGAAAAACAAGAACTTAAAGCAGGGGAAAAAGCAACTTATGTGATGACTTTTTATTTAGATCCTGAGCTCGTCAATGATCCAACTACAAAAAACTTACAAGATGTAACTATGTCGTACACTTTTTTCTCGACAGATTACTATAAACAATCATAATCACGAAAAATGTCAGCTGAAAAAAAACACGATTACCACTTAGTAGATCCAAGCCCTTGGCCTATCTATGTTTCATTTTCTTGCTTAGTGCTAGCAATTGGAACAATATTTTATATGCATAATGATGTTTCATGGGGAATGTATCTAGGATTAGCTTTAGTTTTATATGGTGCTTATATGTGGTTTAGAGATGTTGTAATAGAAGCAGAACATCAAGGTCATCATACACCTGTTGTTCAAATTCATCATAGATATGGCATGACTTTGTTCATAGCATCTGAGGTTATGTTCTTTGTTGCGTGGTTTTGGGCTTACTTCGATATTAGTTTATTTCCTAATGAATTTGTTGGAAACGTTTGGCCACCAAAAGATATTGAAACATTCGATCCATGGGATATACCATTAATCAATACATTGGTTTTACTTCTTTCAGGAACGACTGTTACATGGGCTCATCACTCATTAATAGAGGGTGATAGAAAAGGGTTTATACAAGGTTTAACATTAACAGTTATTTTAGGTTTCTTTTTCACTTTACTTCAAGCCTATGAATATCATCATGCTACTTTTGATTACTCTGGACATATTTATGGAGCTGTATTCTATATGGCAACAGGTTTTCACGGATTTCATGTAATAATTGGAACAATATTTTTAGCTGTTTGTCTTGCTAGAGCTAAAAAAGGACACTTTACCAAAGATCATCATTTTGGATTTGAAGCAGCTGCATGGTACTGGCATTTTGTAGATGTAGTTTGGTTGTTTTTATTTGCAGCAATATACGTTTGGGGAAGTTAATAATTAACTCTTGAAGAACAAGTTTCTATTTTCAGTTTTTGTTTATTTTATTATTTTGGTTTTAATATTTTTAGGTTCATGGCAATTATATAGGTTAAGTTGGAAACTAGATTTAATCAATCAGATTGAAAACTCATTAAAAAATGAACCAGTTGAACTATCTAGTATTGAAGAGAAAAACTTTTTAAGGATTAAAACTTCAGGAAAAATAGATTTTCAAAAACAAATTTATTTATACAATCTAAATGAAAATGGCAAACCTGGATTCGAGGTGATCAATCCAATTTTAATTCATGATAAAAATTATTTAATTAATAGAGGGTGGATTCCGTTTGATAAAAAAAACAAATCTGAAATTAATTTAATTAATCAAAATAATATTATTGGCACTTTAAAAACTCAATCAAAGGCAAATTCTTTTAAACCAAAAAATGATATTGAAAAAAATTACTGGTTTACATTAAATCGAGATGATATTTTTAAATATACAGGCAAAAGGTTTTCAAAATATATAATTTATTTAAATGGCAATTATAGTTTGCCAAAACCTAAAGTGGTAACTGCTAAAATTTCTAACAATCATAAAAAATACGCAATTACCTGGTTTTCAATGGCGATTTCAATCCTTTTGATATATTTATATTTTAGAAAAAAAAATTATTAGATGGAATACATAAGTACTAGAAATAATAAAAAAACCTTTGAATTTAAGGATGTTTTTATAAAAGGCCTCGCAGATGATGGGGGTTTATTCATACCTCAATCTCTTCACAAAGTTGATATCAACAATTTTAGAGGGCTTAGGTATAATGATTTGGCAAAGAAAATTATTTATCCATTTATTGGTGACTTCATGACTGAAGCTGATTTAAATAAAATCATTGATAAATCTTATTCTGTTTTTAGAAAAAAAAATGTTGTTGATCTTATAAAAGTTGGAGATCGGTCTATACTTGAGTTATTTCATGGCCCTACATTAGCTTTTAAAGATGTTGCAATGCAACTTTTGGGTAATTTTTATGAATATTACTTAAACAATCAAAATGAAAAAATAAATATTGTCGTAGCTACTTCAGGAGATACTGGAGCGGCAGCTATTGATGCTATTAAAGGGAAAAAAAATATTAATATTTTTGTACTTCATCCACATAATAGAGTGTCGACAGTTCAAAGAAAGTTGATGACTACTGGAAAAGACAAAAATGTTTTTAATATCGCTGTGAATGGAAATTTTGATGATTGTCAAAATTTAGTCAAAACAATGTTTGCGGATAAAACTTTTTCAAATGATATCAAAATGTCAGGTGTAAATTCAATAAACTGGGCACGTATTATTGCTCAAAGTGTATATTATTTTTATAGCTATTTTTTAATTGAGGATGGCAAACGTCCAATCAATTTTTCAGTACCAACAGGAAATTTTGGTGATGTATATGCTGGATATCTTGCAAAAAAAATGGGCCTTCCAATTAATAAATTGATTGTTGCCACTAATCAGAATGACATCCTTCATAGAGCTATTTCAAAAGGAAGTTATGAAGTGGAAAATGTATCTGAAACATTATCTCCTAGTATGGATATACAAGTAGCAAGTAATTTTGAAAGACTACTTTATGATTTAAATGAAGGTGATGATTTGCAAACAATAGATGCAATGAAAAATATTAAAGAAGAAGAAAAATATACTATCAATCAAGAAAAATTAGATAAAATAAATGTAGATTTTTTATCTGCTCGAATGAGCGAAGAAGAGGTATTAAAAACAATTAGTAAGGTTTATGAAAAATTTAAAATTGTGTTAGATCCTCATAGTGCAATTGGTTATGGTGCTTTTGATAAAATCAATTTAGATGGCAATAATATAGTTTTAGCAACAGCTCATCCATGCAAATTTCCAGACGCAATTAAAAAAGCAATAAATCTAAATGAAGATCTACCTAAGGAATTAATGTTTATTATGGAGGAAAAAGAAAATTATAATATTCTTGATAATGACATTGAAAAAATCAAACAACACATAAAGGAAAGAATTTAATGCATATAAAAGAAAATGATCAAATTCCTAATGCAGATGTTTTTGTTATGGAGAATGGAGAACCTATTAAAAAAAACACTCAAACATTATTGAAGGATAAAAAAGTAGTTATTTTTGGCCTTCCTGGTGCATATACTTCAGTATGTTCTGCAAAACATCTTCCAGGATATGTAAATATGTTTGATCAATATAAGAAAAAAGGAATTGACCACATAATTTGTATTTCAGTGAATGATCCATTTGTAATGAGTGCGTGGGGCAAAGAACATAATGTTGAGAATAAGATATTAATGATCGGAGACCCATTTTTAAATTTTACTAAAGGAATTGGAGCTGATGTAGATAAAAGCGCAAGAGGACTTGGTATTAGATCTAACAGGTATACGATGTTAGTGGATAATTTAAAGATTATTAAATTACAAGAAGAGGCAGATACGGGATCTTGTGAAATTTCTGCTGCTGAAAACTTTATTAAACTAGTCTAAATTTGCAGCTTTTTTAGCCATTAAATCTACTTCTTCATTCATAGGATTTCCAGCATGAGCTTTCACCCAATTCCACTTTACATTTAAAGATTTATTTAAATTATATAATTCAACCCATAAGTCTTTATTTTTAACATCTTCTTTTTTTGATGTTTTCCAATTATTTGTGATCCACTTTTTTATCCACTCTGTTATTCCAAGTTTGACATATTGCGAGTTTGTATAAATTGTTATTAGTGAACTAGGATTCATCTCTCTTAATGCATTAATAGGTGCTAATAATTCCATTCTATTATTAGTAGTATTTTTTTCATTGCCACTAATTTTTTTTAATTTTCCATCTTCATTGATTATTGCCGCCCATCCACCATTACCAGGGTTTGTTAAACAAGAACCATCAGTATAGATTTCAATCATTAATTTAAATAATCTTTATAAGATTTTAAGTTATTATGTGTAATAAGTTTTTGATAATACTCATTAGGATCTTTAATTTTAATCAAAGCTGTACTGGGAGTATTTGAATAATCATACAATCTAGTTAAAAAATATCTTATTGCAGCACCCCTACATAAGATGTTCAATGATTTTTTTTCTTTTAATGAAATTTTCTTAACACTCTCGTAGCCCTTTATTAATTTATTAATTTTTTGCTTATTCATCACAAATTTTTTATTTTTATAGTCAAAACATAAAGCATTTATGCAGATAGCAATTTCATACATAAAGATATCATTTGCAGCAAAATAAAAGTCAATTACTCCAGACAATTTATCTTTATTAAAAAAAATATTATCTATAAATAAATCACCATGAATAACTCCTTGAGGGAGTTTCAAGGGCCAATTTTTTTTTATATCTTTTAAATTATTTGCTAAAAAATTTTGTAAATTATCAAATTTTTTTGATTTAAATTTTATACTTTTTAATAATGGTCCCAATTCTTTAATACCCATTGAATTTTTTCTTGATATATTTATTTTTTTAGTAATTTTATGGATGTTTGCAATTACTTTGCCTACTTCAAAACAATTATTTAAATTTAATTTAATCTTATCTTTTCCATTTAAGAAAGAAACAATACATGCTTTTTTATTTTTTAAATTTATTAAGTATGAGCCTTTTCTACTTTTAAGAGGTTTTGGACAATTAATATTTGAGTTATTTAATATCTCCATTAATTTCATAAAAAAAGGTATTTCTTTGTTTGAAACTCTTTTTTCAAAAATTGTTAAAATAAATTTATTTTTTTTTGTTTTTAATAAGTAATTTGTATTTTCAATTCCTTTCTTTATTCCTTTGAAATGGGTAATTTTTTCCATTTCAAACTGATCGTTAATTGAAACAATATCTTTCTTGTCAATCTTTGTATAAACAGCCATTTAATTTAATTTATTTGGGATTTTAAATACTACGTTTTCTTTAATTATCTCTACTTCATCTATCTTAATAGTAAATCTATTTTTTAATTCATTAATAAAATTATCTACTAATATTTCAGGCGCCGAAGCTCCAGATGAAATACCAATAGTATTTGAATTTTGAATTTTATCATAAGGTATTTCACTTTCTGAATGGATTAATACCGAATTTTCACAGCCAGATTTTTTAGCAACTTCTACAAGTCTGACTGAGTTTGAAGAATTTCTACTACCAATTATAAAAAACATATCACAATTTTTAGCTATATTTTTAACAGCCATTTGTCTATTTGTTGTTGCGTAACAAATATCTTCTTTTTGAGGTTCTATTATATTTTCAAATCTTTTTTTTAAAATGTGAATAATATCTTTTGTATCGTCTACAGATAAAGTTGTCTGGGTAACAAATGCAATTTTTTTATTATCTTTATTCTCATAATTTTTTGCCTCTTCTTCATTTTGTATAAGATCAATTGATCCTTCAGGTAGTTGACCCATAGTGCCTATAACTTCAGGGTGATTTTTATGACCAATTAAAATTATATGGTAGCCAGCTTTATTTAAATTTTCAGCCTCTCTATGCACTTTAGAAACAAGAGGACATGTTGCATCTACATAAGTCATATTATAATTTTTAGCATCTTCCGGTATTTTTTTTGGAACACCGTGAGCTGAAAAAATAACTGGTCTTGATTTATCATTTATTTCCTCAAGTTCTTCAACAAAAATTGCTCCTTTTTTTTTTAAATCATCAACAACAAATTTATTATGAACTATTTCGTGCCGCACATAAACTGGTGCACCGTATTTTTGAATTGATTTTTCTACAATTTCAATAGCTCTTTCAACACCAGCACAAAAACCACGTGGAGCTGAGAGCAAAACGTTTATTTCTTTATTTTTCATATTTTTCTAATAAATATTCGAGCAATATATGTGGAAAGGTTAAAGACGCCAAACCTATAAATATCACTTTTAAAATAGAACTGTTTAAATCATAAATATTGTTTAAAAAAAACAAACTTATTACACAGAAAATAGCCGTTAAAATTGTAAGTGGTAGTGCTTTTTTTAAAAATTTAATTAAACCATTATTAAAATCGAAATTATCTATTTCAAATATCAAAGAAATACTATGTCTTAAAGAATGTAAGAAACAAAAATATAATGTAAATGCTACTAATGGTGAAAGATAATAATTTAAAATGATAATTGAAAAATAATCTAAAAAAATAACAAATTTTTTAATTTCAAATTCTTTTATGAATAACAGAACACTTGATAAAGTACTTAAAACAATTCCAATCAAAAGGATTTTATTAGTTTCTATATAATCTAAGATTGTATAAAAAGTTTCATCTTCAACTAATAAAAATTTATATATAGCAACTGTTTCATCAAAATGAAAAAACATGGGTGCTAGAATAATCAGCGAACCTTTGAAAAAGTATAACAGTAGATTTATTGAATTGGTGTTTGTTGTTAAAAATTGAGTATCTTCTTTACCAAAATGATATGACGCAATGATTAAAAAAAGAAGTAAAGATATTACTGGCAACAAAACCCAAGCAATGATTATAAAAATAGCAAGCAATATGTATGAGACATAAAAGAAAAAAACATTTTTAATATCAAAAATTTTTAAAAGTCTTTTGCCTTTAATGTGGTCAAGAGATCCATGAGAAACCCCAATAACTAAAATGAGGAATAAGCAAATTAGAGGAGAGATTGAAAAATTCTTAGCCTTAAAAGCGATTAAAGAAATAATATTACAAAATAAAAAAAAAATAAAAGAATGGTTTAAGTTTATTCTTTTTATATTATTTATCATATTAAAAAAGTTGTCTCAAAAATTTTAATTTTGGCATTTTAGAAATAATTGACAGATCTTCCAGTAAATTACTTTTATTAGATAGAAAATTTATTACAGTTTCAGAAGGGCAGCCAAACATTTTAAAAAAAATTTGCCCCATATCTTTTGGATTATTTTTTAAAACTTTTAGAAATATATTATCTAAAAATTGGTATTTTTTACCTAGTGTAAATAAACTGTTATTTTGAATATTATCTAAATTTTTTCTTATATACTTGGAATGCTCTTGAATATTCAGAAATGTATATCCTGTGCTTAATCTCGTCATACCGCCCACTGTTCCAATATTAATTTGATTAGGCTTTTTAATATAATCTATATTAAATAAAGGTATTGCACCGACCTCTTTATAGTTAATTGTAAAATCTTTTATTTTTAAATGGTCTTTAATATAGTTATTTAGTTGCTCATCATAATTTTGAAGAGATGAATTTTTAAGATCTGAAATCCAGGTAGTTTCTACAAGTGCTTTTTTTTTTGAATATGGAAGTGTATAAAAAAAATGCACACTATCTTTTTGTTCACAATCAAAATCCATTAGATTGAATATTTCTTCATCAAAAAAGTCTTTCTTTGTCTCTATTTCAAAACCAGAAAAATGTTGCCATAGTTTCCCTTTACTATTTGCTGCACTTTCAACACTATTAAAAATAAATGAATTGTTGATATTTATTTCATTTAAATTTTTTAGGAAAAAAATATTTTTATTCTGTTTTAAAGATTTAATTGTTTTGTCGTAAAATAACCCACTATCAATTGTTTGGTAAGGAGTATTTTTGCATTCTAAATGCTTTGTATGACTTGGTATATTAATAGTAAAATTGGTCCAACTTTTTTTGACACAATCCTCAAAGTTATGAGAAAAAATTTTCCAAAAAGACCAAGTCTTATCTTTAGTATAATTATCTCTTGGCTCAATGATTGCCAAAGTTTTATCATTTAATTTTTGGTGAAGATTTAATTCATAGGCAAGAGATAAACCTGCACAGCCGCCTCCAATAATTATATAGTCAAATTCTTTCATCTAAATTTATTTCTTCCCTTATTAAAGAATGATTATGCTGAATATCATTATCACTTTTGTTAATCAAAAATAATTTAATTAGATCATACACTGAGTAAAAAGTTTCAATTATTTTTTCAATGCTAGTTACATAAATCTTACCTGATTTTTTATAATTTTCTAAATTTTTTTTTTTAAGAATCTTATAGCCAATTTTTTTATAAACTCTCCTTGCAACCAAAATAGCAAAACGAAAAGCAAATGGAATTTCTTTGATTGAATAGAATGAATTTTCATAATAACTTTCAGAAAGCTCTATAGTAGACCTTATTTCTTCAAAATTTAGATCAATGTAAGATCTTCCAAAATTAAGATCTTCAACAACATCCCTAGAAATATTTGTTAGTTGCATTGCAATACCAAGATCAATTGCTGATTTTAACGAATTTTTTTTATTCACTCTTAAAATTTTAGCCATCATTAAGCCAACTGTTCCTGCCACTCTATAGGAGTAGAGCAATAAATCTTTTTTTTTATGTAGTTTTATACTTTGCTGAATATCAGAATTTATTCCATCTAATAAATCATGAATGACTTTCATTGGAATATCAAACTCATTAATAAGTTGCCACATATTTTTAATAATAGGATCATCAAATTTTTTATTATTAAAATTATTTTGAAAATCTAAAAATTTTATTTTTTTTAGCTCAATTGTTTCATTGCTATCTGCAATATTATCAGCGACCCTGCAAAAATCATACAAAGCTGAACATTTTGAATAAGTTTTTTTTGGCAAGAAAAAACCTGCCCAATTAAATGATTTTGCGTATATCGATAAATAACTCTGACCTGCCATTATATGATTTTATCTAATACCTTCGCAGAAGACAACACACCTGGAACTCCTGCTCCAGGATGGGTTCCTGCTCCAACAAAGTAAAGACCATCATATATCTCTGATTTATTGTGAAATCTAAAGTAAGCTGATTGAGTAAATTTTGGTTGGATAGAAAAACCAGAACCATATTTAGTATTTAAGTCCTTTTCAAAGTAATCTGGCGTAAGATAAAAATCTTCTATAATATTTTCTTTAAGATTAGGCATTAAATCTTTTTCCATTTTATCTATCACTAATTTTTTCATCTTTTCGCCTTCAATATTCCAATCAATTTTTGATTGATTGTTGGGGACTGGGACCAACACATAAAAACAATCATTACCCTCGGGGGCCATTGACTTGTCAGTCGCTGTTGGTCGATGAAGATAATAACTAATATCTTCATTTAATTTTTTTTTGTTAAATATATTCTCTAGGTGTTCTTTATATTTATTACCAAACTTAATTGTGTGATGCTCAACGTTATCATAAACTTTTTTTGTTCCAAAATAATACACAAATAATCCCATAGAATATTCCATACGATTTTTTTTCCAATTAAATAAAAGTGAATTATTATTTCGACTCAATAATTTTTCGTAAACAGCCGGAGGATCTGCATTGCATATCACGTTATCAGCTTCTATAATTTTTTCATTGTTTATTTGAACACCAGAAATTTTGTTATTTTTTGAAATTATCTTGGTAACTTCACTTTCTTTCAATATATTTATTCCAACCTCATTCATTAATTTTTCGTAACTTTTTATAATATTTCCGGTCCCACCCATCGAATAATGAATCCCCCATTTTTTTTCTAGGTATAGAATTAGTCCGTAAATAGAGGTGGTTGAAAAAGGGTTTCCACCAACCAGAAGAGGGTGCATACTTAGCATTCTTCTTAATTTTTCACTTTTAATATACGAAGAAACTAGTGAATACACAGATTTATAACTTTTAAGTTTTAAAAGTGCAGGTAATTGTTGCATCATTACAAACGGTTTATCAAAAGGAACATCTGCAAGCTCCGTAAAACCTTTGTCAAAAATTTTTTTTGTAAAATTTACTAACCTTTCATAGCCTTTTACATCTTCTTTATTTATATTTTGAATTTGATTTTTCATTTCTGACTCATTTCCTGAGTAATCAAATTTTGTTTTATCTTCAAAAATAAATTGGTACCAAATTTTAAGAGGAGTAAGTTTAATATAATCCTTGGGATCCTTTTTAAATAAATCAAATAATTCGTTAATTAAATAGGGGGCTGTTATTACAGTTGGTCCACCGTCAAACGTAAAACCATTTTTTTTAAATACTCTTGCTCTTCCACCTAAGTCTGGATGCTTTTCTATTATTGTCACCTGATGACCTTTAGCTCTAAGCCTAAGTGCAGCTGCAATTCCACCAAATCCTGAACCAATAACTATAGAATTCATTTTAACAATTTATAGTTTTTTAAAATAATTGTAAGAATATTATGAGTTAATCTTTTTTAACTCTTTCTTAGTTTCATCTAAGTTTTTTTGAAATACCGCGTCAAGTTTAGATTTATCAACAGAAGTTGTGATAATTTTTTTAACTGAGTCTACCGCAATTTTAATTGACGCATCTTTAATTTCTTTAATCGCTGCCTCTTTCATTTGGCTTATTTTATTTTCAGCTAAATTCTTTTTAATTTCAGATGATTTATGAAATTTATCATTTAGCTCAATTATTAATTTGTCGGAATCTTTTTTTGCTTCATCTAAAATTTCATTACTTATTGTTTGTGCTGTATCTAATTTATTCTGCGCATTATCTAGCAATGTTTTTGCCTCAGTTCTTAGTTTTTCACTTTCACCAATTTCATTTTTGATATCAGAAATCATTTTATCTAACATCTCGGTAACTTTCTGAGGAATTTTAAGATAAATTAAAGCTCCAAAAAAAATTACAAATGAAACTGCTACCCAAAAAGTTGCATCAATTGCCATAATATTTATCTCCACTTCTTCTTGATAAATCATCTACAATTGCTGAAATACTACTGTTATTCACCTCAGCACCAATAAGTTTTTGGATCAATTCTGATGAAGTCTCAATTGCTATCTTATTAATTTTATCAGGCGCACTTTTTTGTAGTTCTTTTATTTCTTGTTCTGACTTGCCAATTTCATCATCAATTTGCTTATCTAGAACGTTTTTTTTAGCACTAATATCTTTTAATGCTTTTTCTCTTGCTTGATTAAAAATATTTTTTGCTTCCATCTTACTTTTTGAAACAATTTCTTCATATTCTTTAAGCTTTTCTTCACTATTTTGTCTTTGTTTCTCTGCAGCCTCAATATTTTCTAAAATCTGTGATTTTCTAGACTTTAGGTTGTCACTAATTTTTGGAAGTATTAATTTTGATAAAACTATATACAAAATTCCAAAAGTTAGAGTTAACCAAAAGATTTGTGAAATCCAAAATTCTGGATTTAATTGAGGCATACCTCCGCTCTCAGCTGCAAAAGCTTCCAATGAAAAAAGGAAGCTAAAAAATATTGACTGAAAATATATTTTTTTAATCATTAAATTTAAAACGCAAATAGAATGATTAATGCAACTACTAATCCAAATAATCCTGTTGCTTCTGCAAGTGCAAAACCTAAAAGCAAATTAGGAAATTGTTTTTGTGCTGCAGATGGATTTCGCATCGCACCTGATAAATAATTTCCAAAAATTATTCCTATACCAACACCGGCACCAGCCAAAGCTATTGCTGCTAGACCTGCTCCGATCATTTTTGCTGCTTCTAATTCCATTATATCCTCCTATGTTAATTAATGGTGTAAATTTAATGCATCATTTAAATAGATGCAGGTTAAAATTGCAAAAACATACGCTTGAAGAAAAGCAACTAAGATCTCCAAACCTGTTAATGCAACCGAAAAACTCAGTGGAAGCCATCCACCAACTATTCCAAGACTTATTACAAAGCCTCCGAAAACTTTCATCATTGTATGACCTGCCATCATGTTAGCAAACAATCTAACTGACAAACTTATTGGTCTACTTAAGTAAGAAATTATTTCTATAACTACAATCAGCGGAAGTAGTACTGCAGGAACCCCACTTGGCACAAATAGTTTTAAATATCCAAAACCATGTTTCATAAATCCAATAATGGTTACACCTATAAAAATAAATGCAGCTAAAACAAATGTTACAATGATATGACTAGTAACAGTGAAAGTATACGGTATCATTCCAAACATGTTGCAAAAGAGCACAAACATAAAAAGTGAAAATATAAATGCAAAATATGGTTTTGCTTTAAGGCCAGCTGTATCGCTAATCATTTTTGAAACAAATGTATAACTAAGTTCTGCTAGCAGTTGGATTTTATTTGGTATTAATGAATTTTTTTTTGATCCAAGATTAAAAATTAATAGAATTGCAACTGAACTAATAATCATAAACAAACTTGCATTTGTAAATGAAATATCAAATGTGCCTATTTTAATTTCTGGCCCAATTCTGTGCACATTGAATTGAGTCATTGGATTTGATGCCATAAATTTTATCTATTTTTGCATATTTTTTGCAGATCTAATTACGTTGGTAATTCCAGCAACCACACCCACAAAAAAAAATATTAATATAAACCAGGGTTTAGTACCAAAGGTCTTGTCAAAAATAAACCCAATAATTGTCCCTACAGCCACAGCTGATACTAATTCTGTGCTCAATTTGAAGGCAGTTCCAATAGATGATGGATTATCCTTTTTATTATAGAGATTTTTCTTTGAAATTTTACTTTTTGCAATCTCTAAGCGAGTTTTGAACGGATCTTTTGGCATTTATATAGTTTAGGCAACCATACTCTCTGCTTTTTGTAAATCAACAGCTACTAGCTGACTTATACCTTTTTCTGGCATAGTTACCCCATAAAGTCTATTCATTTTAGACATCGTTAGAGCGTGGTGAGTTACAATAATAAATTTTGTATTAGTAATTTTAATTAGTTCCTCAAGTAAATTACAAAACCTTGTGACGTTAGCATCATCAAGAGGGGCATCAACCTCATCTAATACACAGATAGGAGATGGGTTAGTTAAAAAAACTGCAAAAATTAAAGATAAAGCAGTAAGCGCTTGTTCACCACCAGAAAGTAATGTTATTGATTGAAGTCTTTTGCCTGGAGGGCTAACTAGCATTTCTAATCCTGCTTCTAACGGATCATCAGAGTCGACTAATTCTAATTTAGCATTTCCACCATTAAAAAGTTTTGTATACACTTCGTTAAATTTTCTATTAACTTTCTCAAAAGCCTCAATTAATCTTTCTCTTCCTTTTTGATTTAGTTCATTAATGCTATCTTTTAATTTTACTATTGCTGTCACTAAGTCTGAACGATCTTGTTCCATTTTTTTAATTTCATCTTCATATTTACTAGTTTCTTCATCAGCTTTTAAATTAACAGACCCTAAACTTTCTCTTTCTTGTTTTTTTTTGTCTAAAGCATCTTCTTGATCAATTGCATCTGGCAATTCTTCAGCACCAAATAAATTAGAATTATCTAAAATATTATCTTCAGATAAATTTAATTCAGAATTTATTCTATCTAATAAATCACTTTTTCTTTTTTGGAGACCTTCTATTGTTGCTCCCGAACTTGCTTTTCTTTCTCTAATTTGAATAGATTGTTCTTGAATTTCATTTAACTCATTTCTTAATGTTTCTATTTTATTATCAGTCTCTTCAATAATTGCGTCGTTATCAATTTTTTCTTTATCAGAAATTCTTAAATTTTCAGAAATTTGACCTTTTCTTTCTGCTTGAACTCTTGGTTGATTGTCTAGTTCTTTTAATTGAGCAGAAAGTTTATTTTTTCGTTCAGTCAATTCAGCAACCATTTTTTCTGAATTTGATAATAAGTTTTTCCAACTTTCAATTTCAGTTTCAATTGTTTTAATTCTTTCATTGCGTTTAATTGACTCATTTTTGATTGATTGATTTTTACTATATGCATCAGCATATTTTTCTTGAAGTTGTTTTATATTTTGTGACTTTTCATTTACACTTAATAGTTCATGTCTGCTTTTTTCATTTTTTAAATCATTTAAAAAATTATCAAGTTCAATGTTGCATCTGTCTAGCAATGTAACTGCTTGATTGATTTCATTGATATCAATTAATTCTTTAACTCTATTAATAGAGTTTTTAACGTTTTTAATGGGTCCTAAGCTTGTATTTATGCTTCCTTCCGCAATATTATTTACGACTTCGTCTACAGCTTCCTGTTCTTTTTTAAGTTCTTTCTTGGCATTTTCTAAGTCTTCATTAGATAGTTTTTCAGTTTCAAAATATTTAGAATCTACTTCTATTAGATCTGCTTTTTCCTCTTTAAGTCTTTTTTCATTTGAATTAGCATCTATGATAATTCCTCTTTCTCTATTTATATCTTCATCAAGAGTTTTTATTGATTTACTGATAGACTCTATTTCATCTTGTGTTCTAGTGTTTTCTTCGTCTAAACTTTGTAGTTCAAGATTAAGCCTTTGAATTCTGGACAAGTTCTCAATATTTTTTTCTCTCAGAGGAGATACTTTTTCAGTTGCTGTTTTTATTAAATTTTCAAGTTCAGCTATTTTATTATTAAATCCTTCTACTTCTCCTCCTGCTTCATTATTAATCTCATTTTCAATTTTAATCTCTTTATCAATCTCTAATAATTTTAAGTAATATAATCCTGCTTCAATTTTTTTAATTTCTTCAGAAATTAATTTGTATTTTGTAGCTTCCTCTGCTTGTTTTTGAAGATTAGCCAATTGTTTTTCTTGTTGTCTTCGTAACTCATCTGCTCTTTTAAGATTGTTTTCTGCAGCTCCTAATCTTAGTTCAGCTTCATGTCTTCTCACATGTAAACCAGAAATTCCTGCGGCTTCCTCTAAAATTGCTCTTCGATCAGTTGGTTTTGCAGTCACTAATGCTCCAATACGTCCCTGACTAATCATGGAAGGAGAGTGAGCACCAGTTGAGAGATCTGCAAAAAACATTTGAGCATCTCTAGCTCTTACTTCTTTATCGTTAATATAAAATTTCGAACCCTTATCTTTTTCAATTTTTCTTCTAACACTTATTTGATCTAGTTCACGGTATTGGACAGGTCCTTCATTGTTTTTATTTTCTACATCAATAGAGACTTCCGCAATATTTTTGGAGGCTTTATTAGAAGTGCCATTAAAGATCACATCTTCCATTCCAGAGCCACGCATACTTTTTGCAGATGTTTCTCCCATCACCCATCTCAAAGATTCAACAATATTAGATTTTCCACATCCGTTAGGACCCACTATTCCAGTAAGTCCATCTTCAATTAGAAAATTGGTTTTATCTGCAAAAGATTTAAATCCATTTAATTGGATTTTTTTAAACTCCATGCACTAACTTATATCAGTTTTTCTAAAGCTTTTTTTAAATTTTTATAAGTAAGAGTTTTCTCAAATTTTTTGTTATTTATGACTATCGTAGGAGTAGAATTTACTTTAAAGTTTTTAGTTCCATCTATTCGATCATTTAAAACAAAATCTTCTATTTCTTTATTATTTATGCATTTTTCAAAATTTAGATCAAAACCTTCACTAGTTAGAAATTTTTGAAGATTTTCATTCGCTTCCTTTACGGAACTACCCTTTACCCATTTTTGCTGGTTGGCATATAAACTATTTAAAATTGCCGAATCACCATCATTTTTGCATTGTGAAACTTTAGAGGCATTGAAGGCTGCAGCATCTAATGGAAAATGTCTGAATTCAATTTTAGCTAAACCCGTATCAAGATATTCTTTTTTTAATTGAGGAAATACATCTTTGTGAAAATTTGCACAGTGGCTACAAGTTAAAGACTCGAATGCGATGATAGTTATTTTTGCATCTTCATTGCCAACAAATATTCTTTTTATTTCTTCTGCATTGATACTTGAGATAGTGCTAAAAAATATAAGAGTAAAAGCTAAAATTTTTTTCATTTATTTTTAAATACCTTGGTTAATTCGATAAGTGATTTTTTTATTTTGTCATTCTTAACATTATTAATTTTATCTTGGTATTTATTAATTGCGACATTTTCTTGTTTAGTTTCTTTCTTAGTAAAAATTTTTTGTTCATCATCAAAACTTATAAATTTAAGCTTTTCAATTACTGTATAACCAAAAAAGCTATTCATCTTATCCATTATGTCTTTTTTTGAATACTCTATATCAACCTCATGGCCTCGTTTGACCATTATAAGCAAGGTGCTTACCCCAAACTTGTTCGCGTTTTTAAATGTTTTTGGGTAACAAACTTTAAACAAATCCTCACCAACTATATATTTCCAGTTACCTAATGTTTCAGAATAAATATGTCCTTTTTTATTTATAATTTTTTTTACATTCTTTGGCAAAGTGTCTTTGAATGATCTTAAACCTTGAATGGTTTTACTTCTCTGCTTAGTATTACCTTTAAATTGCATATGAAAGAATTAATTATAACAAATAAAATTCTCAATTGGTATGATATTCATAAAAGGACATTGCCTTGGAGAAAAAAAACTTCCTTAAATAAAAAGCAATATTATACGTTGGTTAGCGAATTTATGTTGCAACAAACACAAGTTGCAACTGTGATCCCATATTTTAATAGATTTATAAAACATATTCCTAATCTAGAAGCTCTTGCTATATATGATGATCAAAAATTAATGAAGCTATGGGAAGGTCTTGGTTATTATTCGAGAGTTAAAAATTTAAAAAAAACCGCTCAAATTGTTATTAAAGCTTTCAATAAAAATTTACCTGATAATATTTTAGATCTTAAGTCACTACCTGGAATAGGAGATTATACAGCTAGCGCTATTATGGCCATCGCCTTTAATAAACCTATTATTCCATTAGATGGTAATATTGAAAGAGTTTTAAAAAGATACCTATATTTAAAAAATGAAAATCAAATTCATAAAGATAATTTAGTTAAACAGAAAAAAATACTTGGCACGTCTTTAAGATCTAGTGATTATGCCCAAGCCTTGATGGAATTAGGGGCGTTAATATGTAAACCAATAAATCCTTATTGTGAAAGATGTCCTATTTCAGGTAAATGTAAATCTTTCAAAAAAAAGGATTTTGTTTTGACTAAGTTTAAAAAGAATAACAAAGAAAAATATTATTTACTTAATGTTTATAAAAAAGATAAAAAATATTTATTAGTTAAAAACAAAAATTTTAATTTTTTAAGAAATTTGGATATTTTTCCAATGCAAGAAATTATTAAACCAAAAAACTTTGATCATAATTTAAATTTTAAAATGTCTAATATGAATATGAATATTAAAATTCAGACTAATAAGTCAAATAAACCTTTACCTTTTTCTTATTGGATAGATCCTAAAAAATTAAAAAAATATACACTACCAACTTTTACAAAAAAAATTGTTTCCTATTTGGAAAATCATTCATGAAAAAAATTGCAATAATTGGAGCAGGTATTTCAGGTTTATTTATTGCAAATCTATTAAAAGAAAATCAAAATTATCAGATAACTATTTATGAAAAAAATACCTTAATTAATTTAGATGAGGGATACGGAATACAGTTATCAACCAACAGTATCAAACTGCTTAATGAGATTGGATTTGATGATTTAGAAAATAAAGATAAATTTCACCCTGAAAAAATTGATTTTTATACAATCAAACCAGAAAAAAAAATATGTAATCTAGATATTTCAGATTTTAATTCTGAAGATTGCAAATACACAACGCTTAAAAGATCTAAATTAGTTGAATTTTTAAAAGACAGATTAAACAATAATATAATTAAGTATGATCACAGTATTGAAAAAATTGAAAAAAATGATGATCAAATATATTTAACCTTTAATAAAAATCATAAAGCAATTTGTGACAATTTAATTATTTCTGATGGTGTTTTTTCAAAAGGTAAATCATTAATTTCTAATAATGAGATAAAGTCTTCATATAACAATTCCATTGCTATTAGGGGCAATATTTCAAGAAATAAACTTCAGAATTTAAATGAAAATAATATTTCTTTATTTATGGGAAATAATTTTCATTATGTGATTTATCCAGTGAATAAAGATAAAGAAAATTATAATTTTATTGGAGTTTTGAAGCATCAATTAACAGCAAAAGAACTAGACAATTTCAGCCTTTTTAAGGAAGAAACTTTTATTAAAGGCATTAAAGATAAAATACAAAATGAATTTTCAATTAATATCCTAGAAAATATTAATAATATTAAATGCTTCCCAGTTTTTGTTAGCAAAGGTTATCTCAAACCAGGTAAAAATATATTTTTACTCGGAGATGCATTTTTTGCTTTCCCACCTTCATTTGCTCAAGGGGCATCACAATCGATTGAAGGTGCATCAGAGTTATTTGATAATATTATAAATAATAAAAAAAATTTTTATGATAACAGAGTCACAAAAGTGAAAATGATTAACAACAGATCAAAATTAAATCAATTTGCTTTTCACGTGTCCAATCCAGTGGTAATTTTTTTTAGAAATTTCAGCTTAAGAATACTAACGAAAAATAAGAAATTTTTAGAAAATTATTTAGGTAAAATTTATAAGAATTAACTTTTTGCAATTAATCTTTGTCTTAGATAATCAATCGGATGTATTCTTCCATTGATGTCACAATGCCAATAAGTCCAACCGTTACAACTTTCAGCTCCTAAAATAGTGGCTGCAACTTTATGTATGGAGCCTTCAGCCTGATTATGTTTAATACTACCATCGGCCATAATTCTCGCAGTTATTTTCTTTTTATTATCGAAAATGTTAGTACCAGGTTTGATTATTCCAAGCTCAACCAGAGAACCAAAAGGAATTCTTGGTTTTGATCTATTATTTTTGAGTGTATCTAGTAAATCATCTTCAATAGGTTTTGTATTTTTTAATCTTTGTTCTGCTGCCTTAAAATAACTCTTTTCTTTTTCAATACCAAAATAATTTCTACCCAATTTCTTTGCGACTGTTGCTGTGGTTCCAGATCCTAAAAATGGGTCTAAGATCATGTCATCTTTATTAGAAGATGCTAATAACACCCTATGAAGAAGAGACTCTGGTTTTTGTGTCGAGTGTACTTTTTTGCCATTTTTCTTTAGTCTCTCAGAACCATTACAAATTGGTAAATTCCAATCAGATCTCATTTGAAGATCATCGTTTAAACATTTTAATGATTGATAATTGAATGTGTATTTTGATTTTTCACTTTTTGAAGCCCAAATTAAAGTTTCATGCGCATTAGTAAACCTTGTCCCTCTAAAATTAGGCATAGGATTATTTTTGTTCCAAATGACATCATTTAAAATCCAAAAACCCAGGTTTTGTATTGCTGTTCCAACTCTAAATATATTGTGATAACTCCCAATAACCCAAATAGCTCCATCTTTTTTTAAAATTCTTTTACATTCAGTTAACCATTGATAAGTGAAGTCGTCATATTTTTTAAAATTTTCAAATTGATCCCATTTATCGTTTACCGCACTAACTTTTGAACGATCTGGTCTAGTCAATTCACTTTTTAGCTGTAAGTTGTATGGAGGGTCTGCAAAAATTAAATCAAAAGTTTCACTTGGAATTTTTTTTAATTCTTCAAGACTGTCGCCGTTAATAATCTTATTTTTAAATTCACTTTTCATTTGTAAAAATTAATTAGACTCCAGATGGATTCTTCAGTCAACCTAGGATTGAATTATTTGGATTCGATATGTGTTCAGTGAGTAGTAGATAACTATATATTGTGTGTCTTAAATCTAGATATCGGGGAAAAAGTTTTTCTATGATGCTTGTTAATACCAAGTTTTTTAATTGCCTTTAAATGTTGTTTAGTTCCATAGCCAAAATTTTGATCCCAACCATATCCGTTATTATTTTTAGCAAGTGTAGATATAAATTTATCCCTTGAAACTTTGGCAATTATAGAAGCAGCAGAGATAGACGGAATTTTTTGATCACCTTTAATTACAGCTTTTAAATTATAATTTTTTAAATCTGGAATTTTATTTCCATCAATTAAAATATGAGATGGTTTTATTTTGAGCTTTTTTATAGCTCTTTTCATTGCTAATAAACTTGCTTGTAATATGTTTATTTTATCTATCTCTTTAACTGACGCTTTGCCAATTGCCCAAGTTGAATTTTTTTTAATATAATTAGACAATAACTCTCTTTTATCTTTAGCAATTGATTTAGAGTCTTTAAGTAATTTTATATCAATTGAACTATTTAGAATTACTGCAGCAGCATAAACAGGACCCATTAGACTTCCTCTTCCAACTTCATCAACTCCTGCAGTAATTTTCATTAAATATTTATTTTTAAATCTTGAATTTTTTGTCTAATTCTTTTCAAATCTTCCCAAGAATATTTTTTATTTTCTGGAAATCTGATTAAATATGATGGATTGAACGTAATCATTACTGGATAGGTTTTATTTTTTAATATCACTTCTTTCCATTTTCCTCTTTCAGAGGATATTTTAGTATTTATACCCGTAACAGCTTCCATTGCAGAACTTCCCATTAAAATAACAATCTTTGGGTTAATAATAGATATGTGTTCTTTAAGAAAAACTGAGTATCTTTTAACTTCCACAGATGTAGGTTTTCGATCTTCCGGTGGTCGAAAATTTATTGCATAACTACAATAAATATCTTTTCTTTTTATATTAATCGCTAAAAGCATTTTGTTTAATAGTTCGCCAATTTCTCCCTTAAATGGCATACCGGATTTATCTTCTTCAATTCCTGGAGCTTCACCTATGAGCATAATAGAACTGTTTATATTGCCATCTCCCAAAACAAGATTTTGTGAATTATTTTTTAGATTACAATTTTCAATTGAATTTAATTGCTTTTTCAAACCATTCAGTAATTCAGTTTTATCAGTTTGATTTTCTTCTAAAATAGTTTCTGTAAACTTAAATCTATTAATAGGCTTATTTTTAAATACAAAATTTGGTTCTATTGTATTTATTAATTCTTCGTCGAATTTGCCTTTTTGATTTATCACTTTTTTAGTCATACAATGATTAAATGTTTAATAAACTAATAAAACTATTTGTTATTCTAGGTCTATTCTATCAGACACCAGTATATTCTAAAAGCGCTAGTTTTAATGAGTTTAATTCAAGAGATTTATCAAATTATTTTTCAGGAATTATTGCGTTTGAAAATAAGGATAATTCTGATGCATTAAAATTTTTTAACGCATCTAAGATATTGTTAAATAAACATGATGCATATTTAAAACGATATTCTTTTTCTTTAGTTTTAGAAAATAAAGTCGCTCAAGCTATTAATGTAATTAAAAATAGTAGCAATAATGAAAATTTAGATTTTTTTGAAGCTTATCTACTTTTAATAGCTGATAGTTTGAAAAAGAATAATTTAAATCAAGCTGAAAAGTATTTAAATCTAAGTTTACAATTTCAGAATGAAAATAGATTTAATTTTGTAATATATGAAACATTAAGACAATATCTCTACACCTTTAAAAATAAAAAAACTTTATTTAATAAAAAAAATTTTGGTAATATTTCAATTATAAATCAAGCATTTCTAGGATGTTATTTGAAAAAAGAAAATACCAGATCATCTTTTTTAAATTTAATAAATAATCCTGATGGAGATTATTCAAGATATATATTTTTTTATATAAATTATTTGATCGAAAATAATCAAATTGAAGAAGCTAAAGCAGTTACCGATCAACTTGAATATATAAGCTCTACAATTCTCTTATCCCAAAGCAAAAGCTGGGTAGATGGTAAAAAATTTAAAGAATTTGGTAAAATTTTTTCATGCAATAATCACAATGATATTGTCAGTGAGTTTTTATTTTTAATTTCTAATTTGTACTCCTCTCAAGAGGATATTGAAAAATCAAATTTCTATTTAAATCTTTCTAATTATTTAAATCCGAAATTTATTTTAAACTCATCACTTGTTGCTGAAAATTTTTACTTAAATGGAGAAAATGACAAGGCAAAAAAAATATTAAGTATTTTTGATAAAAAATATGAATTTTATTATTGGTTTAGGCTAAAAAAAGAAGCTCAAATTATTATTAAAGATAAAGGGTATGAAGAAGGGATAGATTATTTAAGCTCAAAATTTAGTAAAATTAAAAATCCAAACCAGAAGATGGTTTTTGATATTGCAAATTTTTATAAAAATTCAAAAAATTATAAAAAAGCAAATGAATATTACACTAAAATTATTTCATCCTTGGATGATAACTCAGAGATCAAATCTGATTTATTATATAGAAGAGGTGGTAGTTATGAACGATTAGGGAATTATCAAAAAGCAGATGAAGATTTAAAATATTCATTAAAAATTAACCCAGATGATGCTTATGTTTTAAATTACTTGGCTTATTCATGGTTGGAACGTGATTATAAAATTGAAGAAGCAATGCAAATGTTGGAAAAAGCATATGCTTTAAGAAGTAATGATCCCTATATTACAGACTCAATAGGGTGGGCGTATTATTTGATAGAAAATTATATTGAAGCAGAAAAATATATAAAAAAAGCAGTTGAACTAATGCCCGAAGATCCAACTGTTAATGATCACTATGGCGATATTTTGTGGAAATTAAATAGAAATATTCAAGCCAGATATTTTTGGAACTATGTCCTAAGTTTAGATGATGCAGATGAAGACATTAAAAAAAAGATAAATATAAAAATGATAGAAGGTCTCAACAATTCTTGATGAAAATCCATGAAGTAAAATCATTTGCCAAGATCAATTTAGCTTTACATGTTACTGGCAAACTATCCAACCTTCACAAAATTGAGAGTGTTGTTAATTTTATTGAATTACATGATAAGATATTTATTAAAAAAATTAATAGCGATAAACACAATATTTCTTTCATAGGTAATTTTTCTAAAAATATAAAAAAAGATAATACAGTTAGTAAACTATTTAAAGTTTTGGAGGAAAAAAAAATTTTAAATAATAAAAAATTTCAAATTAAGATTAAAAAAAATATACCTCACGAAGCAGGTCTTGGGGGAGGGTCGATGAACGCCGCTACAATTTTAAATTTTTTAATTCAAAAAAATTTTATTAAGATTAATCAAAAAAAAATTTTACAAATTTCAAAATTAATTGGTTCTGATGTAATTTTGGGTATTAATCCAAAGAGTGCAATTTTATTATCAAATGGGATTGTTAAAAAATTTTCAAAAACTTCTAGGTTTAATATTTTACTTATCCGTCCAAATTTTGGATGCTCTACAAAAAAAATTTATTCAGGAGTAAAAAATTTTAGTAAGCCTATATTGAATAATCCTAGAAAAAATATGATGAATTTAAAGTCTTTGTTAAAATATAAAAATGACTTAGAAAAAATTGCATTTACAAAATACCCAAAGCTTAAAATGTTAAAATCTTTTTTAGAAAATTTAAATCAACCCTTATTTGTAAGAATGACTGGATCTGGTTCAGTTATAGTTGCGTATTATCAAAAAAAACAAGATTGCAAATTAGCAAAAGTTAGATTTAAAAGAAAATTTAAAAATTATTGGTGCAATACATCAAAAACTATATAAATTTTATTTTTTTGTGTTATATGAAAACTAGATTGGGGCGTAGCCAAGTGGTAAGGCACTGGTTTTTGGTACCGGCATCCTAGGTTCGAATCCTAGCGCCCCAGCCACATATGGATAACTTTTTAGATAAAATTTTTTTTAGATCTCGTAATCTTGATTATATAAGTCAAAATCTTATTGATTTAACAAATCAAACTCCTGCAAATAAAATTTTTGAGGCACTTAATACTTACTCTCATAATAGTGAAGTGAGATACGTTGGAGGCTGTGTAAGAAAAATTATTAAAAAACAAATTGTGGATGATATTGATTTGGCAACAAATTTAAAACCAAGTGAAATTTGTGATGCTCTAAAAAAAAAGAAATAAATTATTATGAAACTGGTATTGAGCACGGAACAGTCACTGCGATAATCGATAATAATAAATATGAAATTACTTCTTTGAGAAAAGATATTTCTACAGATGGACGACATGCAAAAGTAGAATTTTCTATCGATTGGAAGGAAGATGCGGCTAGAAGAGATTTTTCCATTAATTCAATTTATTCAGATAAAGATGGAAATTTGTTTGATCCTTATAATGGCAAGAAAGATCTTGAAGAAGGTAATGTTAATTTTATTGGAGATGCAGAAAGTAGAGTAAAAGAAGATTACTTACGTATTCTTAGGTACGTAAGATTTTTTATAAATTATTCTAATCAAAACCATGATCCAAAAATAATTAAGATTATTAAAAAAAATATTGGTGGTGTCTCCAAATTATCATCAGAAAGATTGTTGGACGAATTAAAAAAATTAACAAAATCAAATGCATTCTTAGAAATATTTGAAGACAATACTTGTTTAGAGTTAATAAACATAATTTTTCCTCAACTTAAAAACTTAGATAACTTTAGGAAATTAAATTCTCATGCTAAAGACAATTTGTCTAAAGTTGATTTTATTTTTCTACTGTCATTAATGATAGTTGATGGAACAGATAATGCTGATTATTTTATTTATAAATTTAATTTATCTAAAAAAGATCAAAAAAGATTAAAGTCAATTGACTTTTTTTATAAAGAAAATGTAAATATTAAATATTTTAATGAAAAGAACTTTAATAAAATTTTTTATTATAATGGTAAACAAACTGTACTTGATATTATTAATTTTAAATTATTCTCACCTGCTAAAGTTGAAAAAAAATTACTAAAATTAATAGAAATTTATAAAAATAAAATTCTCCCTACTTTTCCAATAAGTGCAAAAACAATAATGGCAAAATATAATATTCCTGAAGGTAAGATGTTAGGTAGTAAACTTAAGTTGATAGAAGAAACATGGGTTCAAAATAGTTTCCAAATCTCAGAAAAACAAATACAAAAAATTATTAAAAGTTAAATATATTTAACATCTTTTATTTCAAAATTTTTAACTCCAGCAGGAGTCGTAATTTCTACTAGATCATTTTTATTTTTCCCAATTAGACCTTTGCCTATTGGTGACTGGAAAAAAATTAGCTTTTGTTTTAAATCAGCTTCGTCTTTGCCAACAATTTTATAGTTAATTTTTTCACCATTATCTAGGTTCTCTAGAAATACTGTAGAACCAAAGATTATTTTTCCATCATTATTTAATTTTGTAACATCGATGACGTTAGCTCTCGCAATAATGTCATTTATTTCTGTTATTCTTCCCTCGTTGTGAGATTGTTCTTCTTTTGCAGCATGATATTCTGCATTTTCCTTAAGATCTCCATGTGACCTAGCTTCTGCAATTGCAGCTACAATCTCAGGTCTCTTTTTTTCTTTTAAAAAAACTAATTCTTCTTTTAGTTTATTCAATCCATTCAAAGTTACCGGTTCTTTATCCATTTATTATTTCCATTTAGCAACTGGAGGTAACGACATCAATATACCTTCAACATTTCCACCAGTTTGTAAACCAAATTTGGTTCCTCTATCATATAATAAGTTAAACTCAGCGTATCTACCTCTTTTAATATACTGCATCTCCTTATCTTTTAAAGTCCATTTTTTTTTAACTTTATTTTCTATAATACTATTAAATATCATTTGAAAAGTAACTCCAACGTCTCTTACAAATTTAAAATCTTTTTCAAAGTTATCTTTTTTATAATCAAAAAAAATGCCACCTATTCCTCTTGCTTCATTCCTGTGTGGTAAAAAGAAATATTCATCACACCATTTTTTATATTTTTTATAATAATTTTTATTGTGACGATTACAAATTTTTTTTAAAGATTGATGAAATTTGTTTTTTTCTTTATCATCTTTAATAGCTGGAGTTACATCCATACCACCACCAAACCAATTTTGAGTAGTACAGATATATCTAGTATTAAAATGCATTGCTGGAATATGTGGATTTTGCATGTGCATTACAATTGAGATACCTGAGGCCCAAAATCTTGGATCTTTACTAGCTCCAGGAATATTTTTTTGAAATTTTTTTGGAAATTTTCCATAAACTTTTGAAAAATTTACACCTACTTTTTCGAAGATTTTTCCATTTTTAATAATTTTATATTCGCCACCACCTTCATCTTTACTCTTATTTCTTTGCCATGTTGTTGATTTAAATTTGATTTTATTTTTCTCTAATTTAACGATGTCATCACAAATAGCATTTTGCAAAAGCTTGAACCAATTACTTGTGATGTCTTTTTTTATTTCATTATCCATTTTACATTAACCCTGTTTGTCTTAAACTTTCTGCCAAAACAACTGCAACCGAGGATGCAATATTTAAAGATCTTGCATTTTCGTTCATCGGTATTTTTAGTTGGTCATTTATAGATTGATGAATTTTTTCAGGAACACCAGCACTTTCTCGACCAAACAATATTGTATCATCTTTTTTGAAATTAAACTTTGTATAAGATATTGATGCTTTTGTTGTCATTAAAATAACTCTTTGATTCTTTTTTGCCTCAAAGAAATGTTTTGAACTTTGATATAAATCAATTTTATCCCAATCCATGTAATCCATAACTACTCTTTTAAAACGTTTATCACTGAGATGAAAACCACATGGTTCAATAATTTCAAGTTTAGCACCTAAACAAGCGCATGTTCTAATTATTGCTGCTGTATTTTGAGGGATATCTGGTTCATACAATGCAATATTAGGTCTTTGGCTCATAATTATGTGTCATTCTTTCAGTAGAAAAAAAACTATTATCTTATAAGAAATCGTATATTAAGTAATTTTTTAACAATAATATTTAAAAAAATGACAGATAAAAAGCCTAAAAGAAGAGAATTTCTTTTCACTGCATCTTATGCAGTCGGAGCTGTTGGTGTTGGAGCGGTAGTTTGGCCATTAGTAGATCAAATGAATCCCGATGCATCAGTGAAAGCATTAGCGAGTACAGAAGTTGATGTAAGTTCAGTTAAACCTGGAAATACTATAACTGTGCTATGGAGAGGAAAACCAGTTTTTATTAGAAGAAGAACTGCTGGAGAAATTTCAGAAGCAAAATCTGTTAAAATGGAAGATCTAAAACATCCAGAAAAAGATGAGGATAGAGCTAAAGATCCTGAATGGTTAGTAATGCTTGGTGTTTGTACCCATTTAGGCTGTGTTCCATTAAATGATAAAGGTGATTACGATGGTTGGTTTTGCCCATGCCACGGTTCGCATTATGATACATCAGGTAGAATTAGAAAAGGTCCTGCACCTTTGAATATGGAAGTTCCAAAATACGAATTTGTTAATGCTAATACAATTAAAATTGGATAATTAATATTATGAGTGATCACGAATATACACCTACATCAAAAGTTGGAAAATGGTTTAATGATAGACTTCCACTTCTAACTTTAGCAAATCACTTAACAGATTATCCTACACCAAAAAATTTAAACTACTGGTGGACATTTGGAGGAATTTTAACTTTTTGTTTAATAACTCAGATTGTAACTGGTTTAACACTGGCTATGCACTACATAGCTCATGCTGATATGGCTTTTGAAAGTGTTGAGCATATCATGAGGGATGTAAATTATGGCTGGTTAATAAGATACATTCATGCAAATGGTGCATCGATGTTTTTTCTGGCAGTCTACATTCATATATTCAGATCTTTATTTTATGGATCTTACAAATCCCCTAGAGAAATTATTTGGATAATTGGAATAATCATTTATCTTTTAATGATGGCTGCTGCATTTATGGGATACGTATTACCATGGGGACAAATGAGTTTCTGGGGAGCAACAGTTATCACAAATTTATTTAGTGCAATACCGTTAGTGGGCGAGGGTATAGTTACTTGGTTATGGGGTGGCTATTCTGTAGATAATCCTACTTTAACAAGATTTTTTACACTTCATTATTTAATTCCTTTTTTAATTTTGGGATTAGTAGTTTTACACATTTGGGCGTTACATGTTCCGGGTAACAATAATCCTGTTGGAATTGATATAAAGAAACCTTCAAAAGATACAGTACCGTTTCATCCATACATAGTTATTAAAGATGGATTTGCATTATTGATGTTTATGATCGTTTTTGCTTTTTTTGTTTTTTATTCACCTAATATCTTGGGTCATGCTGATAATTATATTGAAGCTAATCCAATGGTAACTCCTGCTCATATTGTTCCTGAATGGTATCTATTACCTTTTTACGCGATTTTAAGATCTGTTCCTGACAAGTTGCTTGGAGTTGTAGCAATGCTCTCAGCTATTTTAATTTTAGCTGTACTACCATGGTTAGATACTTCAAAAATTAGATCTGCAGTATTTAGACCTTTATACAAACAGTTCTACTGGATACTTGTGGTCGATGTTCTGATTTTAGGATACATGGGAGCTATGCCAGCTGAAGGGCTTTACCTGTTGATTGCAAGAGTAGCTACGGCGTATTATTTTCTTCATTTTTTAGTAATTTTACCAGTTTTAGGATTTAAAGAAAAAACATTACCTATTCCATTAAGTATAACGCAGCCTGTTCTTGGAGGCTCTCCAAATTTGACAATGGCTAAAAATAAACAAAGTATAGATAAATAAAGTGAAGAATTTTATTAAATTATTTTCAATTCTAGTCTTATTTTTTTTTACAGTTACCCAATCACAATCAGCTGAAAAAGTTAATTACTTAAAAACTGATTGGAGTTTCAAGGGACTTTTTGGTAAATTTGATAGAGGTTCACTTCAAAGAGGTTATCAAGTTTACACAGAAGTATGTGCGTCTTGTCACTCAATGAAATATCTAAGCTACAGAAACTTAGGAGAAAAGGGTGGACCAGAATTTTCAGAAGCTGAAGTCAAAGCTATAGCAGCCTCATTTGAGGTAATAGATGGGCCAAATGCAGATGGTGAAATGTTTGAAAGACCAGCAAAATTGTCTGATAAATTTGTAATGCCATACGAAAATGTCAAAGCAGCTCAAGCAGCAAATGGTGGAGCATATCCACCTGACATGTCAGTTCTTGTTAAAGCTAGAGGTGGAGGAGTAGATTATATTTATTCTTTGCTTCAAGGTTATGAAGATGCACCAGCTGGAATGACTTTAGATGAAGGTGTTCATTACAACAAATATATGTATGGAAATAAAATTAGAATGTCTGCTCCACTTTCAGAAGATATAGTTGAATATGGCGATGGAACAAAAGCAACAGTTGAACAAATGTCAAAAGATGTGACAACATTTTTAATGTGGGCAGCAGAGCCACATTTAGAATCTAGACACCAAATGGGTTTTAAAGCGATTATTTATTTGATTATTTTAACTATCTTAGTTTATTTCAGTATGAAAAAAATATGGTCACGTGTTGAATTTGAAGTTTAATACATCACCATCTTTAACTATATAATCCTTACCCTCTAGTCTCATTTTTCCGTTAGTTTTTGAATTGACCCATCCATCATTTGCCACAAAATCTTCATAAGAGACTGTTTCTGCTCTTATAAAGCCTTTTTCAAAGTCAGTATGAATTTCACCAGCTGCCTTAGGAGCTGTACAGTTTTTTTGTATTGTCCATGCTCTTGTTTCTTCTGGACCAGATGTAAAATAGGTTTCTAGCTCCAAAATCTTATAACCTTTTTGAATTAGCATACTCAATCCAGTTTCTTTTAAGCCAATCATTTCCATATAGTTTTTTTTCTCTGAAGATTCCAGCTCATTGATTTGATTTTCTATATCAGCTGATACAATAAGAGTGTTTTCTTCACCAAATTTTTCTATAAAATCTTTTGTATATTGATTACCTTTTTGAACACTCTGCTCATCTACATTACATACAAATATTTTAGGTTTTATTGACAATAAACCACTCTGATTAAGTTGCTTACTCTCAAATTGAGATTTTAGAATAGAAATATCCTTGTCATTATTAATACAATCTAGCGCTACTTCTAATATCTTTAATTGTTCCTCATCGACATTTTTTTTATTACTTTTTTCTAACCTTTTTTGAATTGACTCCAAATCAGCTAACATCATTTCAGTTTCAATAATTTCTAAATCTCTGATGGGATCTACTGTTGGGTTAACATTTTGAATATCATCAGAGTCAAAACATCTAATCATGTGAATAATTGCATCCACTTCTCTAATATGTGATAAAAACTTATTACCCAAACCTTCACCTTTTGACGCGCCTTTTACTAGCCCAGCGATGTCCACAAATGAAATTGTGGTATTTATGATTTTTTTTGATTTTGAAACGTTAGATAGGTTGTTTAATCTTTCATCTGGAACTGGAACAACCCCAACATTTGGATCAATCGTGCAAAAAGGAAAATTAGCTGCTTGTGCCTTACTTGAGTTTGTTAACGCATTAAATAACGTAGATTTACCAACATTGGGCAAACCAACAATTCCACATTTAAAGCTCATTATTTGTTATTATTTACAGTACTAGAAAATAGATCTAATTTTTTTTCAACTAATATAGAAATCGAATCGTTGATATGATTTGAGATTTTTTCAATACCAGCTAACTCTTCCTCTTCAAAATTTTGAAGAACGAAATCACCAACTTCAATGTTTTCTTTTGGCTTACCTATTCCAATTCTCACTCTTGAGTAATCTTTACCTATAAATTTATCAATAGATGCAATCCCATTATGTCCTGCACTTGATCCGCCAAATTTTGCTTTAATCTTCCCAAATTCAACATCTAAATCATCATGAAAAACAATTACATCTTCTGCATCTATTTTAAAGTACTCAATAAGCTCTCTTATACAAATTCCAGAATTATTCATAAATGTTAGAGGTTTGATTGCATAGACTTTTTGATCACCAACATTTCCAGTTGTGAGTAGCCCTTTAAATTTGGGTTTTTGTTTTGATAATCCAAATTTTTTATTAATAGAGTCGATAATTTTAAATCCAACATTATGTCGATTATTTTCGCTATCTGGTGTTGGATTACCTAAGCCTACGAATAAAAGCATATTTTTTTAATGGATATTAAAATTTAACTTTGACAGTTTATTTATTTTCTTCAGCTGCTTTTTTATCGTCACCCTCTTTTTTTTCACCTTCAGCTGCTGGTTTATCACCTTCTGCTGCTGCTTCTGCTCCAGCTTCTCCTTCTGCAGCTTCTGCTTCAGCTGGTTTTTCAGGTTCCTTCATTACAGTAGGTGCGGCCAATGTTGCTATAACAAAGTCTCTTCCTTTAATTGTTGGAGTTACATCTGTTTCTAAATTAATAGACGATATTTTGAAACTTTCACCAATCTCAACGCCATCAAGATCAATTACTAAGTTTTCAGGAATTTTTTCACTTGGACATCTTAATTCTACTTTTCTTCTAACGATGTTCAAAACTCCACCTCTCTTCAAGCCTGGAGATTTTTCATGGTTAATAAATTGAACAGGCACTTCAATTCTTATTTTTACACCTGGAACCACTCTTAAAAAGTCTACATGAATAGGTTCATCTGAAATGATGTGATATTTAATTTCTCTTGGAAGAACGTTTTGAGGTTTTCCATCAACATTTAAAGTAACTACATTGGATAGGAAATTTTCTTTATCGATCAGAGACTTTAATAATTTTTTTGAAATTGAAACTGTTTCATTTTGTGCTTCACCACCATAAATTACAGCTGGCACACTACCATTATTTCTAAGCACACTAAGTTCACCCTTAGTTTTTGTGTTTCTAATGTTTGCGTCTAATGAAATCATAAAATCATGGGTTTTTAGCCCAAGTTCTTTAATAACTCAAGGTAATTATTTAAATAAATCTGAAACAGATGTTGAGTTAGATATTCTTTTGATTGCTTCTCCCATTAAGCCAGAAATTGGCAGAACCTCAATGTTTTTGGCACTCTTAATTTTATCATTATTGTCAATTGTATCGGTAATAACAAGATTCTTGATAACAGAATTTCTAATTTTTTTTACAGCCTCACCACTTAATACTCCATGTGTGATGTAAACATAAACTTCTTTCGCACCTCTATCTTTAAGCGCTTTTGCAGCGTTTACTATTGTTCCGCCTGAATCAATAATATCATCAACGATTACACAGGTTTTTCCTTTAACATCTCCTATCACATTCATTACTTGTGATTGACCCGGCTTTGGTCTTCTCTTATCAACAATTGCAAGTCCTACATTTAATAGTTTTCCTAAAGCTCTAGCTCTTTCAGTTCCACCCACATCTGGTGCAACACAAATAATATTTTTATTTTTAATTTTTTTCTTTGCGTGTCTTGCAAAAATTGGAGTTGCAAATAAGTTATCAACAGGAATGTCAAAAAAACCTTGAATTTGACCAGCATGTAAATCAACTGTTACCACTCTATCTGCACCCGCTTTAGTAATTAGATTTGACACAAGTTTTGCTGAAATAGAAGTTCTTGGAACAACTTTTCTATCTTGTCTTGCATATCCAAAGTACGGAATGACAGCTGTAATATTTTTTGCAGATGATCTTTTTAAAGCATCTATGCAAAGCAAAAGCTCCATTAGATTATCATTAGCAGGTGATGAAATTGACTGAATAATAAAAATACTGTTTCCTCTTATATTTTCATTAATCTCAACATAAATTTCACCATCAGAAAAATTTCTGATGCTAGAATTTACCAATTTAGATTTTAAATATTTTGCAATATTTTTACTAAGAGGCTTATTGCTGTTACCGGATAATAATTTCATTAAAAACCTAATTAAGCATAATTATTGATATATTTCTACCATAATCATCATGATTTAATTTTAAAGCTCTTCTTGCACTAAAAAATTTATTTGTTTTATCAAAAGTATCAACTCTTAAAATATCTATATTTTTAATCTTAATGGTTTTAAGCGATGCATATATATACTTAGTTAAATCAAAGTATAATCTATTTTTTTTATTCTTAAAAAATATATAATTTTTTTTATCTTTTTTAATAAACTTTCTTTTAAAATCTTGTTTAACTTCATAATTTTTTTGAGAAATAGATGGACCTATAGCAGCTGTAATATTTTCTAATTTACACCCTTTTTTGATCATAAACTTGATTACTTTAGCAATAATGCCTTTAAACGCTCCTTTCCACCCAGCGTGAATTGCAGCTATCATCTTCATTTTGTCATCATAAATTAGTATTGGAGCACAATCTGCAGTTAGAACGCCTATAGGAAAATTTTTTTTATTAGTAATTATAGCATCAACCTTAGGTTTCTCTTTATTGTCATATGCCTTATCAATGAAAACGAACTTATTGCTATGTATCTGATGAACTAAAAAAATATTTTGTGCTTTTTTACTAATTTTTTTTCTAACTATTTGTAGGTTTTTTTTGATATTTTTCTTATTATCTTTTGAGCCTGGACCACAGTTTAAACTTTTGTAAATATTTTTAGAGTGACCACCAACACTATTAAAAAAGCAATGTTTTAGGTCTTTTATTTTTGCTAATTTTTTTGATCTAATCAATTTCAAACCCTGTTTTGAATTTATTTTTTTTCTTTTTTATTAACATTACTTTAAATAGTTCGCCCATTTGTTTTTCATCAATAAGTCTTCTTATTCTATAAAATAAATCTGATTTTTCAGAAAAGGTTAAATTTTCACTTATAATCTCAGCTCTTTGAACTATTCCCATACTTGTCAAAAATTTCTTATGGTTACTAATTATAGAACTTAATTCATCGAATTGATTAGTAAATTTTTTAAATAAATCAAAGTTAATATTGTATGTTATGTCAGTTTCTCCAATATTTTCTAATATATTAGAATATTTGTGATTTTTGATAGCCTGCAAAGTTTCACGCATTTTAATATCCAAATACCCATAATCAATTATTAATATTCCACCATCATTTTTTTTTATTAAGTTACAAATATTTTTTAAATATTCAAATGAAGCTGGTGAGTATTCAATAATTTCTTGTTCTTTTGAAATAGCAAAATTTAAATTTTGCTCAATTTTTTTTATGTCAGCAGGCTTTTCTTTAAATTCAGATACCCCTTTTTCTTTGAAATTAACAAATCTTTCAACCCAACCTTCTTTTTTTTTAAAAAACTGCTTAATAGGAAGTGCATCAAAAAATTCATTAGCTAAAAAAATAGTTGGGTAGGAATTATTAGTATTTATATCTTCTATCCAAATTATTTTTTCAGACTTCAAACTTAATTGTTGTTTTTTTTTCAATAATTCACTTTTTTCATGAATTTGAAAATTACAGTTAAGAAAACATTCTGGAAAATTTTTTAATGTCTCAATTATAACCTTCATCATTTCTCCATTTCCAGCTCCAAATTCTAATAGGTTAAATTTTTTTGGTGATCCTAGACTTTTCCAAAAGGTCACTATCCAGATTGCTATAATTTCTGAAAAAACTCTTGTAATATTTGGGGCAGTAATAAAATCTCCTTCTTTTCCAAAAGGATTTTTTTTCATATAGTATCCATTAACTTTGTCGTAAAGAGCGAATTCTATAAATTGATCTAACGGTAAATCTCTATTATTTGTTTTCATTTTTAAGGTAAAAGATAGCCATTCCAATAGAAGCAAATACTAAACTAATTATTTGGCCCATAGTTAAACTCAAAATTAAATAACCTATTTGTTCATCTGGAACTCTAAAAAATTCAACAAGGAATCTAAATATAGAATAAAAAATTAAAAATAACCCTGAAATTAAACCAGGTTTGTTTAAATAGTTTTTATTTGTAAAATAAATTAATATTATAAACAAAATTAAGCCTTCTAAAATTGCTTCATATAATTGTGACGGGTGTCTGGATAAATTATCTACTTTAATAAAAATTACGGACCAAGGTACATCTGAAACTGTTCCATAAAGTTCTGAATTTATAAAATTAGCTAATCTACCAAAAAAAATTCCAACTGGAGCAACTAATGATACCTGGTCTAAATAAAAAAATGGATTTTGATTATTTTTTTTTGCAAAAATGTAACTTGAAATAATTATACCTAATAACCCTCCATGAAACGACATCCCACCTTGCCAAATTTTAAAAATATCTAAAAAATTATCTAAGTAATATGAAAAATTGTAAAATACGATGTAACCTATTCTTCCACCTAAAATTATTCCAATGATGAGGTAAGTAATATAGTCATCAAATTTTTCACTTATATCTGATTTTTTGATGAATATTTTTTTGCATAAGATCCAGCCAATTACAATTCCTAAAATGTAAGCTAATGAATACCATCTAATTTCAAATGACATGATTTGAAAAGCAACTGGGTCAAAATTATTGATGAACATTTTTAATATTACTTATAATGTATATCTTAAATATGAAAAATTCTAAATTTTTAATTGATAAACTTGGTAAACTCTTTGAGCAAGGTATTATTTCTTCAAAAGATCTTACTTCAGAACTATTTAATATTTTAAAATCTAAAAGAGATGAAATTGTTTTTAAGATGAAAATTGTTAGCAAAGACGAATTTGATGTATTATCTAAACGGGTCGAAAATTTAGAAAATAAAATAAAAAAATTAGAGATTAAGAAGAAAACTAAACGGGCAAAAAAATCTTAACACTTAGTCCGTTCATTTTAGATTCATCAAGAACGATATTTCCACCATGTGATCTAACGATATCTGATGCTATGGATAATCCAAGACCAACACTTGATTTTGAGTCTGCTCTTCCTTTATCTATTTTATAGAATGGCTTAAACACATTTTCATATTCTTTTTTGGGTATACCAGAACCATCATCATCGATTATAATTAGTATATTAGTATTTTCTTTACTCAGTTTTATTTGAACTTTATTCCCATATTTTAATGCATTATCAATTATATTATTTAAGCATCGGTTAATTAAATTTTTTCTACCATTAATGTAAATTCTAGGGAGTAAATTTTTTTGAATATTTTTATTATTATACTTAATAACAATTTCTTCTATCAATTCTGATAAGTTAAACATTTCATCTTTTTCAACATAAGATGAGCTTGTAAATTGAAGATATTCGTTAAGCATTTTTTCCATTTCGTTAATATCTTCTGCTAATTTTGTAGCTAAATCTTTATCTTTAATGAAAGCTATTTGCAGCTTCATCCTAGTGAGTGGTGTTCTTAAATCATGACTTATGCCAGATAGCATTTCAGTTCTTTGATTTAAATGTCGAAGTATTCTCTTTCTCATTTTATCAAATTCATGTCCTGCTTGTCTTATTTCTAGTGCTCCAGATGGTTTGAACTCTTCTATGTCCTTACCTTTACCAAATCTCTCTGCTGCTCGGGCAAGGTTAGTAATTGGTCTAGTTTGATTTTTTAAAAATATTAGAGAAATTATGACCATTATGACTGCAGGAACGGTAATCCAGAGTGCAAATATTCTTGCTGATGAACTAGTAACCCTATCTCTAGGTACTAAGAATTTAAAGTATCCATCTTGATATTTTATTCTTAAGTCAATTAATTCTTTATAACTGGTAGTATCAAACCAAAATTCTTCTGTACCAAAGCTTGATTTTAATTCTCGTCGAAGTGTTCTATCAATGGGACTAAACCATCTTTCAGTATATTTATTTTCTAAATTTTTATTTTTAACAAGTTCTATGTTAAGATCTATGAATAAAGAAAATAGATTTTTTAATTCGTCTTTATTTGTTTGTTCGTTGCCATAAACCTCAACAAACAAATTAATTTCATTAATTAATGCTCTGGTCATTCCTTTGTTAGTTTTAATCCAAAGACTGTCAAAAAATACTACTGTTATTACTAATTGAAGAACTAATACAGGTACTGCAACAATTAAAAGAGCTCTGTAAAATAATCTTTTAGGAAGTATATCTTTTAAAAAGTTACTCAATCCAGAGAACATATCCGGCACCTCTTATTGTCTGTAAAAATTTTGGATTCTTAGGATCTATTTCAATTTTTTTTCGCAATCTTGTGATAATTACGTCTATAGATCTCTCTTTATTAAGTTCAATTAACTGACCAATATCTTCCCTTGAAAATGTTTTGCCAGGATTATTAATCATTTTTTCTAAAATTATTTTTTCTGTATTATTAATTTTAAATTCTTTATCGTTCTTGTGTATCAAAAGTTTATTCAGATCTATTTTAACATTTGCAAATTCAATAATTCTGATCTGTTCAGTTTTTAAAGTTTTGTCTAAAATATTTTTAATTCTTAAAATTAGCTCTTTTGGCTCAAATGGTTTTGGCAAATAATCATCTGCTCCAGTCTCTAGACCCTCAACTCTTTCATTTGCCTCTCCTTTAGCAGTCAAAAGGATAATAGGGGTATCTAATTTTTTTTTATGATCTTTAATAAATTCTAACCCATTTTTTCCAGGCATCATTATATCTAAAATAATTAAATCAAATTTAATGATGCTAATTTTTTCTGATGCATCTTCAGCACTGTCCGCAGTTGTCACTAAAAAATTATTTTCATTTAAGTATTTTTTGACCAATGATCTTATTCCTTCATCATCGTCAACAACCAGGATATGAGCAATAAATTTATCCATTAATAATTTTACTTAATACATTATCAAAGTTAATCACTTCCTCTGAACTTGAATTAAGTAATGCGTTATAAATCCTTTTTTTTTGTAAATCGAAAATTTCATTAAATATTTTTTTTCCTTTTTCATTCAAAAAAACATGTTTTACTCTTGTATCTTGATCGTCTTTTTTAAAAATTATAACTTCTAATTTGATTAAATCTTTAAGCACTCTGTTTAGGCTTTGTTTTGTTATTTTTAATCGTTTTAATAGCTCGGAAATTGAAATACCTTGATACATCGATAACAGATGGATAACTTTATGATGAGCTAAACCAATAGAATATCTGTCTAATACCTTTTTTGCGTCTGAAAATGTTTCTCTGTAGCTTACAAATAATTTCTCAATTAAATCTTTTAGCTGTTCATCTTTTAAATATAAAAGTTCTTTCATTATAGGTAAGTTATATTGACATATTAAAGATACAAAGATAATTTTCACTTATAATTTAAAAAATTTCATACATGGTACCGTACGATAAAAGAACTGGAAAAATTTGGTATAATAGTGAGCTGGTTGATTGGGCTGACGCTAAGATACATGTTTTAAATCATGGACTTCACTATGCCAGTTGTGTTTTTGAAGGAGAGAGAGTTTATGATGGCTTAATATTTAAATTAGAGGAGCATACTTCAAGACTTTTTTATTCAGCAAAAAGAATGGGTATGACAATTCCTTATTCAGAAAAAGAAATCAATGATGCCTGTAATAAAATTATTTCAGTTCAAAATGTAGAAAATGGTTATGTAAGACCTACTATTTGGAGAGGAAGTGAAATGATGGCAATTTCTGCTCAACAAACAAAAATTCATGTTGCTATTGCTACTTGGGAATGGGGTTCCTATTTTGATCCAAAACTTAAAGTGGAAGGGATAAAACTAAATATTTCAAATTGGCGAAGACCTGCTCCAAATACAATTCCTTGGGATACAAAAGCTTCTGGTCTTTACATGATTTGTACTTTATCAAAACATGAAGCAGAGAAAGAAGGGTACACTGACTCTTTAATGTTAGATCACGATGGAAATGTTGCAGAAGCAACTGGCGCAAATATTTTTTTCAAAGATAAAAATGGAGAAATTCACACACCTATTCCAGATTCTTTTTTAGACGGAATAACAAGAAGAACAGTAATCGAGATAGCAAAATCCAAAGGTATAAAAGTTCATGAAAGAAAAATAAATCCATCAGAACTTTCAAGTTTTGTTGGATGCTTTCTAACTGGGACAGCTGCAGAAGTCACACCAGTTTCTTGTATTGCGGAAAATCAATTTAAAGTATGTGAAACTATAATTGATTTAAATGAAAGTTATCAAGCTTTGGTAAGAAAGAAAAAAGCCGCTTAATCTTTGTTGTCCTCTGATATCGCGTGATCTATTCCCTTACGCATGTAATCGTAACCAGTAAAAAGAGTTAAAAATGCTGAAAGCCAAAGAAGTATAATTCCAATTGTTTGAGCATTATAATCTTGAAAGTTTATAATCTTATTTCCTGTATCCCCTGAAAGTAAAAAAGCAATTGATACCATCTGCAAAACAGTTTTTAATTTTGCAAGATTTGATACTGGAAGTTTTATTTGTCCTTTAGCTAAAAACTCTCTTAAACCAGAAATTAATATTTCTCGGGTAAGAATAATTATTGCAGCAATAACTTCATAATGTCTAATGGTGCCATCCATTACTAATAAGATTAAAGCTGTGGCAACAATTATTTTATCTGCAATCGGGTCTAATAACTCTCCTAATTTAAACTCTTCCCCAAGCATACGTGCCAACATTCCATCTAAAAAATCAGTAAAAGATGCCACTATAAATAATATTAATGCAGTTAAATCCCCATAAAAACCAGGAAGATAAAAGGCCAAGACAAAGAAGGGGACAATTATTATCCGTCCAATTGTTAATATGTTTGGAATTTTTTTAAGCATAATTATTCGTGAAAGAAGTTATATATCTTTTTTGCAACTTTTTCCTCAACACCTTCTACAGACTTTATCTCATCAAAACTAGCAGACTCAACAGATCTTGCAGAACCAAAATGGTTTAATAATGCCCTTTTTCTAACAGCTCCAATTCCGTCTATTTGATCTAACAACGATTTTGATAATCCTTTTGCTCTTTTGGCTCTATGGGCGGTAATTGCAAATCTATGTGCTTCATCTCTAAGTCTTTGCATGAAGAATAAAGTTGGATCATTTTTTTCAAATTTGTAGCTTTTACCATTGTAGAAGAACGTCTCATCTCCACTATTTCTAAATTTACCTTTCGCAATAGCGATCATTGGAAGATCATGAAGACCCAATTCATCTAACACCTCCTTAGCTGAGGAATATTGTCCTTTTCCACCGTCAATTAGTATTAAGTCTGGTAATGTTAAGTAATTTCCTTTCTCTAAAATTGCTCTTTTAAATCTTCTAGATAACACCTCTTTAAGCATAGCAAAGTCATCTTGTTCTGCACCTTTAGTTTTAATATCAAATTTTCGATATCTTTTTTTGACAAAACCTTCATTACCAAAAGTAACCATAGCACCAACACTATTAGTTCCTGAAATATGACTGTTATCATAAACTTCAACAAGATTGATTACATTTTTTAAATCAAATTTTTTAGCAACCCCTTCAAACAAGTTTTTATTATTATTTGTTTCATAAAGTTTTCTGTTTAATGACTCTTTGGCATTTTTTTCTGCCATTGCCACAACTTTTGCCTTAGTACCTTTTTTAGCAGTATTGATTGAAATAGTATTTCCCTCTTTTTTACTTAAGGTTTCTTCTATTAGTTTCTTATCTTTTATATCACTGTTGATAATGACTAACTTAGGTACAGTTTTATTCTCATAAAATTGCATTAAGAATGAAGTCATAATTTCTGATACATCTTGATCAGGATCATGTTTAGGAAAGTAAGCTTGATTACCCCAATTTTGTTTTGATCTATAAAAAAAAACCTGAATACAAGCTTTACCAGACTCTTTATATCCAGCAATTACATCAGCATCAACTAGGTTAGCTTCATTAATTCTTTGAGAGGATTGAATTATATTTAGAGATTTTATTCTATCTCTAAAAATTGAAGCTTTTTCAAAATCAAGTTCATCACTTGCCGTTTCCATTTCTTTAGAAAGATTTTTTTGTATATCTCTTGATTTGCCTGATACGAACAGAATTGCTTGGTCTACAGTTTTTTTATATTCATCTTTATCTATGTAACCCACACAAGGACCTGAGCATCTCTTTATTTGATAAAGTATACATGGTCTTTTTCTATTTTTAAAAGTTCCATCATCGCAAACTCTCAATTGAAATATTTTTTGGAGCATTTTAATAGTCCAATTAGCAGTTCCCGCAGATGCAAAAGGACCAAAGTAAAACCCTTCTTTTTCTTTTTTACCCCTATGTTTCATAACCCTTGGCCACTGTTCTTTTTCACCAATGAATATAAAAGGAAATGACTTATCGTCTTTAAGTAAAATATTAAACTTTGGTTTATGTTTTTTGATTAAATTAGCCTCTAAAAGTAAAGCTTCACTCTCATTTGCTGTAGTTGTGATCTCTAATTTAAAGGTTTGAGATAACATTCTTTCTGTTCGAATGATGTGATTTTTTTCAGCCACATAACTTTTTAATCTATTGGGAAGATTTTTAGCTTTACCAACATAAAGAATATCATCTTTATGATTTAGCATTCTATAAACACCAGGGCTTTTAGGAATTAGAGGAAGTTCTTTTTTAATTACTTCTTTTCCAAGTTCAGAGCTTTTCATGACTTCTTTTTTTGGTAATTTGAATACCAACAGAGGTACATTCTTTTAATATCTCTAGTTTTTCTATTTGAAGCATTATTTTACCAATACGTTTATCTTTAAATAAGACATCAAAAACATCTTCTGCAAGTGTCTCTAAAAAATTATAATGCTTATTTTTAGTAAGTTTTTTGATTAATTTTACAACTTGTCCATAATTAACAATAGATTTGATATCTTTATCGCTTGTTGGTTTTTTATCTTCATAATCAATCTCTAAGCTGAATTTTACTTTTTGAGGTTTTTCTTTTTCAAAATCGTAGTAACCAAGTTTTAAATCCAAAGTTAATTCTTTAATTAGAATTTTCTTTTCGTAATTAAATAAACTTTTATTTTTATCTATTTTTACAACTTTTAAATTATTTTTTTTCATTCTTTACCTATTACATCTGGTGTTTGCCAATTTAAGTTTTGACCACTGTCAATCGCTAAAACTTGCCCTGTAATAGAGCTGTTTTTAATAAAAAAGTCAACAGCATTACAAATTTCATTCACATCTACTTGTTTTTTTAAAGGTGTTGCTAAGTATTGCTTTTTAAAATGTTTTTCAGTTTGTCTTTGGTTTTTTATAGTTGGTCCTGGAGCAATTCCATTAACTCTAATTTTTGGAGCAAAGTTCATGGCACTTGTTTTGGTTAAAGTATAAAGACCAGTTTTGCTTATCGTATAAGAAAAGAAATAAGGAGTAAGCTTGAATACTCTTTGATCTATAATGTTTATAATATTGTTATTTTTACCTTTAATGTTTTTAGAAAACTCTTTAGACAATAAAGCAGGTGTTCTCAAATTTGTTCTTAAGTGCCTACCCCAGCTATCAGTAGTAAAGTCATCTAATTTATCATTTTCAAATAATGAAGCATTGTTAATTAGGCAATCAAAATATTTCAATTTAGATTTTGCAAATTTAACTATTTTATTTACATCCGTTTCTTTACTTAAATCCCCCTTAACCAAATAAATTTTAGTACCATTTTTTTCTAATTCTTTTTTTAAAGCTTCAGCTTTTGATTTGGATTTATTGTAATGGATTAATATTTCTTTTTTTGGACCAGATAATTTTCTTGCAATAGCAGCACCAATTCTGGTTGCTCCACCAGTAATAATTATTTTGTTTGCTTCCATTTTTTTTTGCCCTTTTGTGCTCTTGTACCTGGAAGACCCATTGTTGATCTACCTTTTGGATATATTTTATTTTTTGAACTATATTTTTTTACTTTAGGATTTAAAGTAATTTCTAGTTCAGATGCTTCAAGTTTTCTTATTTCATCTCTAATTTTAGCTGCTTCCTCAAACTCTAAGTTGGTTGCAGACTCTTTCATTCTTTTGTTAAGGGCTTTTAGATGTTTCTTAAGATTGCCACCAATATTCTCATCGGTTCCAACTTTTACATAGTCTTTTTCATAAACACTCTCAAGAACATCCCCAATTCCTTTTTGGACACTTTTTGCAGTGATGTTATGTTTTTTATTATAAGCTACTTGAATAGTTCTACGTCTATCTGTTTCTTTGATTGCATTTTTGATACTTTTTGTTTCTTTATCAGCATAAAGAATAACTTTACCTTCAAGATTTCTTGCAGCTCTTCCAATAGTTTGAACTAGAGAAGTTTCAGATCTTAAAAACCCTTCTTTATCCGCATCTAGAATACCAACCAAAGCACATTCTGGAATATCAAGTCCTTCTCTAAGCAAGTTAATTCCAACTAGAACATCAAACACTCCAAGCCTTAGATCTCTCATGATCTCAATTCTTTCTAAAGTATCAATATCAGAGTGCATATATCTAACTTTGATGCCATTTTCATGAAGATATTCAGTCAGATCTTCAGCCATCTTTTTTGTTAAAGTAGTAACTAATACTCTAAAGTTATTGTTAATTACTTTTACACACTCGTGCATTAAATCATCTACTTGGTTTTTAGCTGGTCTAATCTCAACAGGTGGATCAATTAATCCAGTTGGTCTAATGATTTGCTCCACAAATTTATTTTTTGTTTGTTTTAGTTCCCAAGGTCCAGGTGTAGCTGATACAAAAACAGTTTGTGTTCTCATTGCATCCCATTCTTCAAATTTAAGAGGTCTATTGTCCATACAAGAAGGTAGTCTAAAACCATATTCTGCTAAATTACTTTTTCTAGATCTATCACCTTTGTACATCCCATTTAATTGAGGAACTGTTACATGGCATTCATCAACAAAAATTAAAGTATTATCTGGAAAATATTCAAATAAGGTAGGAGGTGGTTCTCCTGGTTTTCTGCCTGATAAAAATCTAGAGTAGTTTTCAATACCAGCACAAGATCCAGTTGCTTCAATCATTTCTAAATCAAATTTAGTTCTTTCTTCTAATCTTTGTGCTTCAAGTAATTTATTTTGTTCTTTAAATTTTTTTAATGTTGCTTCCAACTCTCTTTTAATTTTAATTATTGCTTGTTCAATCGTTGGTTTTGGGGTGATGTAGTGACTATTTGCATAAACTTTTATTACATTAAGTTCATTTACTAAGTCTCCTGTTAATGGATCAAACTCTTCTATCTTTTCTAATTTATCTCCAAATAAACTTAATCTCCAAGCACGGTCTTCTAAGTGAGATGGAAAAATTTCAAGGTATTCACCACGTGCCCTAAAAGTCCCTCTATAAAAGTTTTGATCATTTCTTTTATATTGAAGTGCTACTAAAGATTTAATTAATTCTTCTCTGTTATAATCATAATTAGTTTTTAAGCTTAAAGTCATCTTACTGTAAGCTTCAACAGAACCTAAACCATAGATACAAGAAACACTTGAAACAATAATGACATCATCACGCTCAAGAAGTGATCTTGTTGCTGAGTGACGCATTCGATCAATTTGCTCATTAATTGACGCTTCTTTTTCAATATAAGTGTCTGATCGTGGAACGTATGCTTCAGGAGTATAATAGTCATAGTAGGACACAAAATATTCAACAGCATTATCAGGGAAGAAAGTTTTCATTTCTCCATATAGCTGCGCTGCTAATGTTTTGTTGGGTGCAAGAATAAGCGCTGGTCTATTTGTTTTTTCAATAACTTGAGCCATTGTAAAAGTTTTTCCAGATCCAGTTACACCAAGTAGAACCTGGCTAAGTTGATCCTTGTTAGCACCATTTACCAACTGTTTTATAGCCTCAGGTTGATCTCCTGCGGGCTTAAAATCAGTTTTCATTTGAAACTTTTTTCCACCCTCTAGTTTAGGGCTTATTGCAGGATTTTTATTCTGCACAGCTGTAATTAGATCTTGATAAGTGTTCTGCATTATTTATAAAACTATTAGATTAAAATTATATTTCAATGAGCATAATATCAGACAGTTTAAAAAAGATTAAACCATCACCAACGATTGCTGTAACTCAAAAAGCAAGAGAATTAAAGGCTGCTGGTAAAGATGTAATAGGACTTGGTGCAGGAGAGCCTGATTTTGATACACCAGATAATATCAAACAAGCTGCAATTAAAGCCATTAATGACGGAGACACTAAATATACTGCAGTTGATGGAACACCAGCTTTAAAACAGGCAATCGTAGAAAAATTTAAAAAAGAAAATAATTTAGATTACACAACTGATCAAGTTACAGTTGGAGCAGGAGGAAAGCATGTAATCTATAATGCAATGATGGCAACTCTTAATGAAGGAGATGAGGTTATTGTTCCAGCTCCTTATTGGGTTTCTTATCCCGATATGGTTTTGTTAGCAGGTGGAACTCCAATTATTTTAGAGTGTAATGAAAAACAAGGATTTAAAATTAATCCAGCTGAATTAGAAAAATCTATAACTCCAAAAACTAAATGGATTATACTAAACTCACCTTCAAATCCAACAGGTGCTTGTTATACAGAAGAAGATATTAGAGAGATTGCAAAAATTTTAGAAAAACATCCTAATGTTCATATTTTAAGTGATGATATTTATGAGCACGTTACTTATGAAGGTTTTAAATTTTTCACCATTGCTCAAATTGATAGTTTAAAAGAGAGAGTGTTAACTATGAATGGTGTAAGTAAAGCTTATTCAATGACTGGTTGGAGAATAGGATATGCAGCTGGTCCAAAAGATATCATCAAAGCAATTGCTAAAATTCAATCACAATCAACAACTAACCCATCTTCAATTAGTCAAGCAGCCGCAGTTGAAGCATTAGTTGGAACTCAAGATTTTATAAAAGAAAGAGCGACTTCTTTTCAAGAGAGAAGAGACTTTGTTGTTAAAGCATTAAATGAAATTAATGGAATTGAATGTTTAAATCCTGATGGTGCATTTTATGTTTTTCCAAGCTGCAAAGGTTTAATGGGTAAAAAAGATTCAAATGGAAATGAATTGAAAACTGACACTGATTTTGTTCAATCTTTATTAGAGAACAGTGGTATAGCAGTTGTACAAGGTTCTGCGTTTGGCTTAGAAGGTTTCTTTAGAATTTCTTATGCCACTTCAATGGAAAACCTTAAAAAAGCTTTAGAGAAAATTTCTTCTTTTTGTAAAAGTCTAAACTAAACCAAGTCTAATTACAGAATTTCCAGCATCTACAATACTATCTTTTGCAGGTTTAAATTTCATACCCAGTAAATCTTCGGAATATGAAGTATCTGTCTGCATTAGAATTCCTAGTTCCGGCACCATAAGTTTTGCGGAAGAGTCTAGGTAACTAATTAGCTTTAGCATAAAGTTTGGCATTTCTTTTTTTGGTAGTTTTTTTGCATACTTTGGAAATGCTTCTTGCATAATTTTAGAAATCTCAAGCATTTTTTTAACTTCTGAACCAATTAACAAACGTCTGCCATTTACTTTAGAATTTTTTAATGAAAGTACATGTGCTTTTGCTACATCTTTTACATCAGAAATTAATATTCCGAAATTTGGGGCCATTGGATATTTTCCTTTAAGGAAAAGTTGAACATATTTAGTTGATGTATTTTCTTTATCATCTAATGCATCACCATTAACACCACCTGGATTAATTACTGTTAATTTATCTTTCAATCCTTTGCTTTCCATTAATTCCCAGGCAACTTTTTCAGCTTTAGTTTTAGATATAATATAATCGTTAGAACCACTCCATTCAGTATCTGACCAATCATTTTCTCCGACATTGTAAGGGTTGGTTCTATTGGGTCTTTTAAACATTGCAGCTATTGATGATGTTAGAACTATCTTTTCAACATTAGCCTCTATACCCGCATTTAAAACTCTCAAAGTCCCCCCTTTAGCAGCTGGAACTAAAGCTTCTCTATTTCTTGAACTTTTCATGGGATAAGGAGAAGCAGTATGTATAATATATTTACAGTCTTTAGCAGCATCATTCCAACCTTCATCTTTTAAAAGATCCAATTCAACAAATGATAATTTATCTGTTGAAACATATTCACTTATAGTTTTTTTTGTTTTCTCTAATGAATTTTGACTTCTAACAGTTCCCAAAACTTCATATCCAGAATTTAATAATTCAATTGCTATATGTTTCGCTATCCAGCCACTTATTCCAGTGAGCAATACTTTATCAGTCATTTTGTTTTCCCTTTATTTGTATTAAGTTTTAATAGTTCTTATCAGTGAGATAAAAATTTTTCAGCTTCAAGCGCAGCCATACAACCCATCCCCGCAGCTGTAACGGCTTGTCTAAAAGTTTTGTCTTTTACATCACCTGCAGCATAAACTCCAGGGACATTAGTTTCTGTAGAATCGGGTTTAGTTAATAAATAACCTTCTTTATCCATATCTAATTGTTCTTTAAATAATGCTGTTGCTGGGTCATGACCAATTGCAATAAATAGACCATCAATTTTCATTTCTTCTACATTATTAGTCTTTAGATTTTTAACTTTGATACCTGTAACATTTTTAGGTTCACCGTCACCAATAACTTCATCGACAGCACTATCCCAAATAATTTCAATTTTTTTATTTTCCATTAATTTCTTTTGAAGCATCTTTTCAGCTCTTAATTCATCTCTTCTATGGATAAGTTTTACCTTTGATGCAAATTTTGTAAGAAACATTGCTTCTTCGACAGCAGCATTACCACCACCAACAACTGCTACAACTTTTTCTTTAAAGAAAAAACCATCACATGTAGCACAAGCAGAAACACCAAAACCTCTAAATTTTTGCTCAGATTCTAAATTCAACCATCTTGCTTGGGCACCAGTTGAAATAATTATACTATCTGCAGTATATTTTTGACCACTATCACCAACTGCTTCAAAGGGTGTAGATTTTAAATTTACTGATGAGATATGATCCTCAATCATTTCTGTTCCAACAGCTTTAGCTTGATCCCTCATTTGATCCATTAACCATGGACCCTGAATTACATCTGAAAAACCTGGATAATTTTCAACATCAGTAGTTGTTGTTAATTGTCCACCAGGTGCAGAACCATAAACTAAAACAGGATTTAACATCGCTCGAGCAGCATAAACAGCTGCAGTGTATCCGGCTGGACCGGATCCAATTATTAACACTTTTGTGTGTTTTGTTGGATTATCACTCATACAAAAGTTATATAGGGATAAATGGCAAAATTAAAAGGGATATTATTGACCGAAGGTATGCATGGCATGATCAGCCAAGTGGAAGGTTTGGCTAAAGCCTTAGATATAGATTTTACACACCACAAGGTTGAACTAAACCATTTATGGAAATTCATTCCACCAAATCTTAGTCCAGTTTCACAAAATGTATTTAAAAAAATTGATCATGATGATTTTGATGTGATTATCTCATGTGGGCGTAAAAGTGTTATTCCTTCAATTCATTTAAAAAATACAGCCAATAAAAAAGTATTTAATATTCACATTCAAGATCCAAAAGTAGATTTAAATAATTTTGATTTTATTGTTGCCCCAGAACATGATGCAATACAAGGTCAAAATGTTATTAGCACAAGGGGCGCTATTCATTATCTTACTGAAAACGAGATTAGTGAAAATAAAGATTATTTGAATTCATTTATTAAGAAGGATGAAAGAAAGATCTGGACTTTAATATTAGGTGGTCCAACAAAGTACTATGATTACTCAACCAAAAATATGAAACATATTTTTACATCTCTATACAAATTATTAAAAAAATATGATTTTCAGCTTGTGGTAATTCCATCGATGAGAACACCAATAAATACTATCCATTATGCTAGAGAATTTTTTGGAGATAATCACACAATTATAATGGATGTTGATAAAAAAGCCTATTTATCAGCTTTAGCATTATCTGAAAATATTATTGTTACATGCGATTCTAGCTCAATGATTTCTGAAGCAGCCTTAACTGGTAAGCCAATTTATATTGCCAGCATTTTGCCTAGAAAAAATGATAAAAGATTTCAAAGTTTTAGAAATTTATTTAGGGAATTAAATATAACTAGAAATTTAGGTGAAGAAGTAGAAAATTGGACCTATGAAAAGCTAGATGAAACAAATAGAGTGGCAAATATTATCAAACAAAAAATTAATTCTTAATGTCACTTTTAGATTCAATTCAAAGCCAATCAAAAAAACATAAATTTCCATTTGACCATTGGGAGTATAACAATGCTTTATCTGATGGTGCAATTGAAGAAATTGTTAAAGCTGACATACCAGATGTAAGTAAGCATAATCTTAATTATGATGGAACTAGAGCAATCGATGGTGGTGCAGCTGAATTTAGAGAGGGGATAGCTTCAGGAGGGGAGGCAATTAAATTTAGATGTTTTGTAACTAAAGAAAATCAAAATCAATTTCCAAATCTCGTAAAATTTATAAACGAACTTCAATCTAAAGAAGTTCATCAAACTATTTCAAAAATGATTAATAAAGATTTGACTAATTCATACGTTAGAGTTGAGGTAATTTGTGACCGAGAAGGATTTTGGTTAAAGCCTCACTGTGATATTAAAGAAAAACTTATGTCTGGCTTAATATTTGTGAATAATGCTAACGAATCTGAGGAACTTGGAACAGATTTTTATAATGAAAAATTAGAAAAGGTTAAAACAGTTCCTTACAAAAATAATTATGGTTACATGTTTACTAGTGGGCCAAATACCTGGCACGGTATGGAAAAGAAAACAATAGTCAAAGAAAGACGTTGTATTCAAGTAAATTATGTTACCTTTGAAACTGACTGGAAAGTTTTATAATTAAATTAAAGTTCTTTATTTGCTGTCAATATTTTATTAACTTTAATAAAGGCTCTCCATCCATCGGAGTTAAGAATATCTTTTTCATATTTTTTTTTTATTAAATCAAATGATGAGTTTAATCTAGGTAATTCAATAACATCACAACTATTATTCTCAGCAATATCAATAGCTTTATTTGCAAGCTGCAGATAAACTTTTTTTTCCAAAACAGGACTTGATGAAATTAAATTTTCCACAACCAAACATTTAGAAAATTCTTTTTTAGCATTTTTGGAAAAGCCATTGTTTATAATGTCTTGCATTGAATAAATTAGTAAACCAACATTGTAAGAAGAATCGTTTTTTGCAACCAAGATACCGTTCGAGTCTTGTTTTAAAACTAATCTAATATAACTTTTTAATCTATCTAATCCCCAAGAAGGAAACTCTTCAGCTAATAATGGTAAAATACCCATTAAGCTTAAGTCACTATCTTGAAATCTAAAAATATCGATACCTGGTAGATTGTTTGTATTATTCGTACTATGCACACTTTGTACTTATCTCAAATTTAAAAGAACTATTTGATCTGGATCAATAACAATTTATACTTTAATTATATATTTTGGTATGCAGTCCGCACAATTAAACAAAGAATTTAACGAAAAGAGTAGATGCTCAGAGTGCAATATCAGGCCATACTCATTTTGTCGATGTTTACAGGAAGATAAGCTTAAAGAATTTTCAAATATTTCATCAGAGAAAAAATTTCAAAATAAAACAAACATTTTTTTACAGCAAGATGATGCTAAAAATATTTATAATATTACAGAAGGAAATGTTAAAATTTATCAATTAATTGATGATGGTCGTATTCAGATAATTGGTTTTCTCTATCCTGGAGATTTTTTTGGTTCTTATAAAAATGGAAAATATAATTATTGTGCAGAAGCTATTGGTGATGCTCGTGTATGTGTGTTTGAACAAAAAAAACTAGATGAGTACATTGATAAAAATATGGTCCTTGCAAAAGAACTTTTAAATCAAACATCTCACGAATTAACACTTGCTCAAGACAGAATGGGTGTTTTAGGCAAATTAGATGCAACAGAACGACTTGCTAAGTTTTTGATGAATATATCAGAGCAAAGAAAAAGAATTGGCTGGCAAAATAATCCGATAAGTTTACCAATGACCAGACAAGATATAGCTGATTACCTAGGATTAACAATTGAAACAGTTAGTAGGGAAGTTTCTAAATTAAAAACTTCAAACATAGTTAAAGTCTTATCTTCTAAGCAAATCTATATTAACGATTTCGATAAATTATCTAATCTTTCAAAATAAATTAAATAGCCTCAGTATTTAACTGAGACTATTCAAAATATTATTGCCTGCTAGTAATTGGTATTTCTTCAACATGTTTTGGCAAAGGTTTTTCTTCTGTCAACTTAACTGATAACAAACCTTTTTCCAACATTGCTTCTTTGACTTTTACATCTTTTCCAATAATGAAACTGGCACAGACATTTTCTTTTTCAACACCTTTGTAAAGATATTCTTTATCATCTTTTTCAATTTTATTATTTGAAGTAGATTTAATTAAAAGAACATTATCCTCAACACTGACTTTGACATTTTTTTTATCAATACCAGGTAATGCAACTTCAATATTGTAGTCTTGCTTTCCTACCTTTGTAATATTGTAGTCGCATCTGTTAGTTTCAAAAGCATCCATTTCTCTATGATGAATATCTTCAAAATGTTTAAACATATCATCAAAACCAACTGAAAAAGGTTTTAATGAGTCTATGATTGATAGTGATTTCATGTTTCTCCTTTCTATTAATTTAAAATAACAAAAGTTGAAAAAAAAAAATTTGGTTTAAATCAAAATTATTAATTATTGATTTTGATCAAAACCAATCTTTATTGATGCATATCAGTACAAAAATTAATTAGAGAAATATATTTGTAATGAAAGGAGTAATAATGAACTACATGTTAACTAACAGGCCTTATCACGGTAAGGCTAATATTGCGATTGCAATGATGTTCATTGCATTTGCAGTTATGTTGTTTGCTGTTTATATGCCAGAATTTACTTCTAATCTTAAGGCAGGAGTAGGTGGTACTGGTTTAGATTACAATCAAATACCATAATATGAAAAATAGATGGGTCCGGACCCCAGTGTTAATTTTGATTTAAATCAATATCAAATTTTAAAAATCATCTATTTTGCAATTATGAAAATACATAATCTTGTAAAAACTTTGATACTAGCCATAGCTATAAGTTCTTTAATTACTTTTGCTACTGTTTTGATTTCACCATATCTATTCTAGGATAGGCCCCACCATTCAGAGACAATGATGATACTCTATAGGGTAGATACATGGTGAGACCTACTTATTTGTAACAGAATAAATCTTAATATTTTTGATTTACATCAACTTTTTCTTTTTAAATTTCTTTAAAAAAAAATCATGTCAATTAAAGATCTAGTTTATAAAGTTCCAGGTTTATCATTTGATGTTAATAGACTGGTTGACACTTATAGAGAAATCAAAAGAAAAAAAGAATTTGATCAAGGTGATGGATCAGTGTCACATATAGATAGTATTTCTCTTAATAAAATTCCAGGTAATGATGATAGTACTTCAGGAAAATATTCGTGGGGACTTTATTGGACAAAACCAGATAGTTCAGGCCAAGAAGTGGCTAGAGCTGATTATATTGAAGAAAACAATTTCACAGAGTTTTTACCAGAATTTGAAAACACATATTTTAAATTTGTTTACGATATATTATCTAGAAGATTCGCTTTAGGAAGAACTCGAATATTAAAAAAAGGACCAAGATCAACCTTGAGTTGGCACAAAGATCCAGAACCAAGACTGCATATTCCAATTATTACCAATCCGGGATGTAGATTTGTAATTGAAGACAGATCTTTTCATTTACCTGCAGATGGGGGTGTATGGATAGTTAATGCAAAAAAATATCATAACTTTTTTAATGGTGGAGAAGAGGATAGAATACATTTGGTAGCAACACTTCCACATAGTAAATTATTTACTAAAAGAAAATACACTTACAATCAACTTTGGGATCAATGGGCGAGCTAGATTTAAATTTTTTAGTAAATTTTTTAGCGTGGTTAATCATAGCTAATTTCTTATTTATTATTTTCCGAGTATTTATATTTGGAAGTTTTCCTAAAAGTTTTATTTATAAGATACATCATTCATTCTTTAAAGTTTCACATAAAGATTTTGCAAAAGCACATTACAAAGGCATCATTCTCCATGTAACCTTAACAGTTTTTTTTGTTTTACTTCCTTATATTGTTTTAAGATATTCAATTTAATCTCATAAAATTTTTATCCACCTAACGTTTGACACAAATCAAATTATAAAAACTTTGATCAAGATCAAATAAAATTTTGAATCAGTCATTAAGGTAATATTTATGGATACAAAAAATTATATATCTATCTTTATCTCTTTAATATTAATTTCAATTACATTATAGGCAAAAATATGAATACAAAAAAATATATATCTATCTTTATCTCGTTAATATTAATTTCAATTACATTACAGGCAAAAAGTGGTGAAGCAGACAAGCTTCCTGTAGTCATTCAGGAGCTGGTGCCAGCACCATTAGTTCCAACTCATAACATAATTGCAAAAGGGGGACCCAAAGTAATTAAAGTGAGAATGAGTATAACAGAAAAAGTTATCACTATTGATAAACAAGGAACAAAGTTCAGAGTTTTTGCTTTTAACGATAGTGTACCAGGGCCACTTATCGTTGCCCATGTTGGAGATTATATCGAGCTAACATTAGTCAATCCTAAAAAAAATAATTTTGAGCATAATTTAGATTTTCACGCAGCAACAGGTGCTTTAGGTGGAGGAGGTCTAACACATATATTACCAGGTGAAGCAGTAATACTAAGATGGAAGGCAACTAAACCAGGTGTATTTGTTTATCACTGTGCACCAGGTGGTGCGATGGTGCCTTGGCACGTTGTTAAAGGAATGAACGGCGCTGTTATGGTTTTACCTAGAGATGGATTGAAAGACAGAGAGGGCAACCCAATCACATATGACAAAGCTTTTTACATTGGTGAACAGGATTTTTATCTTCCAAAAGATGAGAACGGAAATTACAAAGAATATATTCACCCTGGTGATGGTTTTAGTGATGTTTTAGAGGTGATGAAAACATTAACACCTACCCATGTTGTATTTAATGGATCAGAAGGTGCGTTAGAGGGAGACAACGCTTTGACTGCAAAGGTAGGTGAAACAGTAATGTTTATCCACGCACAAGCAAATAGAGATACACGACCTCACTTAATTGGTGGACATGGTGATTATGTGTGGCCAAACGGATCGTTTAATGATCCTCCAAGAACTAACTTAGAAACTTGGTTTGTCCCAGGAGGTGCAGCTGGAGCAATGGTTTATAAATTTAGACAACCAGGAACTTATGTTTATCTAAATCACAATCTTATTGAAGCGTTTATCTTGGGTGCAAAAGCTGAAGTTAAAGTAACAGGTAAATGGAATAATGATTTAATGGAACAAATAATGGAGCCTACAAGAATTGTTGATTAATAAAATGCAAGTATACCATAAAAGTTTGAATGAGAATACAGTACTAGAAAAAATATCAAAATTAAAAAATGAAAACAAATATCTCAAAGATGAAATGGATGAAGAGTCTCAAAAATTTATTCAAACTATAAATGTTCTAAAAAAAGAGATTGAGTTTTATAAAAATAATACTGATATTTTGAATATAGAAATTAAAAATCTAAAAAAAACACAAAGGAGAAAACTGTTTACATCATGAAAAAATATATATTAATACTTTTTTTAATATTTTCTAATTACGCAATGAGTGAAGAAATAAATATTAAAATGTTAAATAAGCTAGATAAAGAAAGAATGGTTTATTCTAAAAAAATTATCAATATTAATGTCGGTGACAAAGTTTTTTGGGAATCAACAGACAAAGGGCATAATGTTGAATTTATAAAAGGCGGCGTACCTGATGGTGTAGAAAAATTTAAATCTAGATTAAATGAAGATGTAAGTTATGAATTTACTATTCCAGGTATTTATGCCTATTGGTGCACTCCTCATAAGAGCTTAGGAATGATAGGGTTTGTTATCGTTGGTGATGATAGATCTAATTTAGACTTGATTAAAAAAATAAGATTTTTTGGACAGTCTAAAAAATTAGCTCAAACATTAATTGATCAAATATAAAAATGGCACAAACAGTAAAAAATAATTCTGATATATCTAAGCTCCCAAATAAAAGTGGATTAATGACTGGTGATCCAATTTATAAACCCTTTAGATATCCTTGGTGTTATGATGCTTGGCTAACGCAACAAAGAATTCATTGGCTGCCAGAGGAAGTGCCGTTAGGAGATGACGTAAGAGATTGGCAAAAAGTAATTTCGGCTTCAGAGAAAAATTTATTAAAACAGATATTCAGATTTTTTACACAAGCAGATGTTGAGGTGAATAACTATTATATGGGTCACTGTATGAATGTATTTAAACCGACAGAAGTGAAAATGATGTTGTCTGTATTCTCTGCAATGGAAACTGTTCATATTGCTGCCTATTCGCACTTATTAGACACAATAGGTTTGCCTGAGACAGAATATTCTGAATTTTTAAAGATTAAAGCTATGAAGGATAAATATGATTACCTTCAAAAATGTGATGTGAATTCACTGCATAATATTGCAAAAACACTAGCAATATTTAGTGCTTTTACTGAGGGCGTTCAATTATTTGCTAGTTTTGCAATTTTACTAAACTTTCCACGTCATAATAAAATGAAAGGAATGGGACAAATCATAACTTGGTCAGTGAGAGACGAAACTTTGCACTGCAATTCAATGATAAGGTTATTTCAAGAGTTCATTAAAGAAAATAAAGAAATTTGGACGGATAAATTAAAAAATGAAATTTATGAAGCGTGTAGAATAGCAGTATTACAGGAAGATGCTTTCATAGATGTTTCGTTTGAAATGGGACCGCTTGAAAATCTAAAAGCTCAAGAGGTAAAAGATTATATAAGATGGATTGCAGACAGAAGACTTGTTCAATTAGGACTTGATAGAATTTATAATATCAAAAAAAATCCATTAACTTGGTTAGATTCAATATTAAATGCCGTTGAGCATATGAACTTTTTTGAAGGTAGATCTACAGAATATTCAAAAGCTGCAACTCAAGGTACATGGCAGGAAGCTTTTGAAGATCTAAAATCACCTTATTTTGATTTACTTGAAAAAAATAAGGTTATTGGTGAAACAGAATTTTTTAAACCTAAACATTAGTGAGAAAACGATATGCTAAATAAAACTGAAATAAAAGATAAACCAATATGTGAAAATTTTTCAGAGTACAATGATGTTAGAAAGAATTTAAATAATGCTTTATCAATTAAAGACCCATTTAATCACTGGGCATTTGATAAAGTTCTCCCAAAAGATTTAGTAGATAAATTTCTTAAACTTCCAATTGATCCACTAGTTGTAAATTCTTATTCAGGTAAAAGAGAAAGCAACAATAAATCACGAATATTTTTTAATAATGAAAATTGTAAAAAATATGATTGCATGGAAGAGATTGCAGAAATTTTTAATAGTGATGGAATAATTAATACGTTAAGTTCAATTTGTAGTCAAGAATTGTCTAAAGGAAAACTTCGTATTGAGTATACATTAGATACAGGTGATTTTTGGCTAGAACCACATTTAGATATTAAAGAAAAAATGTTAACATTCTTAATTTATCTTTCAAGTGATACAAACACGTATGCAAAAGATTGGGGAACTACAATTTATAATAAAGATTTAACTTTCAATTCAAAAGTACCCTATAAGCAGAATACAGGATTTATGTTTGTTCCGGGTAAAGACACTTGGCATGGGGTGCCTAAACAATATATTTTTGGAGTTAGAAGGAATTTGATTATAAATTATGTATCAAGTGATTGGAAAAGTACTAGTGAACTTTATAAAATGAATTAAAATTATTTTTTACAACTACATTCTTTAACAAGAAAGAAATGAATTAATGCCATTGAGAACCACATCCAAGTCATTTCATTAATTGAAAATAAAGTGTTGCTATGAGATATCATTGCTACCTGGTTAATATCTTTCCACAAAAATATAATTCCAAGAAATAAAAAAATAAGACCTGAGTAACTTGTTTTCATCAATTCCTATCTAATAAATCTAAATATTGTAAAAAAGCTATGTTTTAAGCCAATAATTTTCTATTAGTTTCTTGTCTGTAAGCCGCTTGTTTTTTTTCATTATCAAGTAAACCAAATTTTTTACGAAAGATTTCTCTCTCTTTCTCAAACTGTCGTTTAATTGAATAATGTAAAATTGAAAAACTTATAAGTGTAAAAATATATGCAGACCAAATATAAATTCCATAGCCATTTAGATATAATATTTCATTAATCATATTATTTTTTAACCTTTTTTTTTAAATAAAGATTGATCTGTATCAAATCTAATAAAAAATAAAAAAGATATATCTTTTTAATGATCAACTATAATGATGAGATAGTTAAAAAATTTACTATTGCATCTATATTTTGGCTTGTAGTAGGATTAGCAGCAGGTTTACTAATTGCTTTTCAGATGGTTTTCCCATCATTAAATTTTGAACCATTATTAACATTTGGTAGGTTGCGCCCCCTACACACTTCTGCTGTAGTATTTGCCTTTGGTGGAAATGTGTTGTTTGCAACAAGTTATTTTGTAGTTCAAAGAACTTGCCAAACTAGATTATCAGGTGATGGATGGGCAAATTTTACATTTTGGGGATACCAGGCATTTATTTTAATGGCTGGTTTAGGATATCTATTTGGAGTTACCCAAGGTAAAGAATATGCTGAACCAGAATGGTATGCTGATTTATGGTTAACAATAGTTTGGGTAATATATTTAATAATTTATTTAGTTACACTTACAAAAAGAAAAGAACCTCACATTTATGTAGCTAACTGGTTTTTTCTTGCTTTCATAGTTACAGTTGCGGTTCTACATTTAGTTAATGGTGTTTCAATTCCAGTATCATTGTTTAGTGCAAAAAGTTACCCGTTATGGGGAGGTGTTCAGAGTGCAATGATCCAATGGTGGTATGGACATAATGCAGTAGGATTCTTTTTAACAGCTGGATTTCTTGGAATGGTTTATTATTTTATTCCAAAAAGAGCTAATCGACCAATTTACTCATACAGATTATCTATTTTACATTTCTGGTCTTTAATTTTTTTATATATTTGGGCGGGTCCCCATCATTTACATTACACAGCCTTACCAGATTGGGCTCAAACATTAGGTATGACTTTTTCAATTATGCTTTGGATGCCTAGTTGGGGTGGAATGATAAATGGAATGATGACGTTATCTGGAGCTTGGTACAAACTTCGAGAAGATCCTGTTTTAAAATTTATGATAATTTCTCTAGCATTTTATGGGATGAGTACTTTTGAAGGTCCTTTAATGTCTATTAAAGAAGTTAATGCTTTAAGTCATTATACTGACTGGACTATTGGCCATGTTCATTCAGGCACATTAGGTTGGGTAGCATTTATTAGTTTTGGTGTAATTTATTATTTGTTTCCAGTTTTATGGAATAAAAAAAATCTTTACTCACTAAGATTAGTTAATATTCATCTTTGGATTTCCACTATTGGTATTGTTTTTTATATATCCTCAATGTGGGTATCAGGAATTATGCAGGGTTTGATGTGGAGAGCTTACGATAATCTTGGGTTTTTAGAGTATTCTTTTGTTGAAACGGTTATGGCGATGAAGCCATTTTATCTAATTAGAGGTATTGGCGGAGTTTTATTCTTTATTGGTGTTTTGATTATGATTTACAATTTAATCAAAACTTTAGAGATACCCAGCACAAATAAATCAACAATTTCTCAAAAGGCTCAAATCCAATGATGGAAAAACATAAAAAATTAGAAAAAAACTCAATTCTATTATTAATTTTTACGGTTATAGCTGTTTCAATTGGGGGCATAATTGAAATCGTTCCACTTTTTAGATTGGAAACTACAATTGAACCAATTAAAGGTGTTAGACCTTATACACCCTTAGAACTTAAAGGATTTAATATTTATTTAAGAGAAGGTTGCTATACGTGCCACAGTCAACAAATCAGACCATTACGAGATGAAGTTGAACGTTACGGGCATTATTCTTTAGCAGCAGAAAGTATGTATGATCACCCATTTCAATGGGGATCAAAAAGAACAGGGCCAGACCTTGCACGTTTAGGAGGCAAATATTCTGATGAATGGCATGTAGAACATTTAATCAAACCTCAAAATGTAGTTCCAGAGTCAATTATGCCTAGCTACAAACATTTAAGTAATCGAGTTTTAAGCTTTGATGACATGGGAAAACATCTGAGAGCATTAAAAATTACTGGTGTTCCTTACACAAAGGAGATGATTGAAAATGCCTCAAAGGATGGTCTTGCACAATTAAGACCAGAAACAGAAATGGCAGAAAATTTAAGAAATAGATATGGAGAGAAAGTAAATATTAGAAATTTTGATGGTAACGAAAATATACCTACAGAATTAGATGCTTTGATTTCTTACCTTCAAGTCTTAGGAAGTATGGCGGATCTAAAAAATTATGATCCTCAAATAGTTGAAGAGGTAAAAAAATGATAGGTTTTATTTCTGACAATGCAGGTGTTTTAGGTTTAGTCATTTTTTTCTCTATTTTTTCAATAGTTGTTATTTGGTTATTCAATCCAAATTTTAAGAAAAAAATTGAGTCACATAAATTTATACCAATTAAAAATGAAAAAGTAATCTATGTCCGAAAAAAATAATAATAAAGAGATTGATAAAATAACAGGCCAAGAAACTACTGGACATGAGTGGGATGGTTTAAAAGAATTAAATACACCTGCACCAAGGTGGTGGATATGGGTATTTATAGTTACAGTAATTTGGTCAGTTGGTTATTGGATTGTTTATCCTTCTTGGCCAACTTTGACTGGAAGCGGTTATCGTGGAGGTACAGTTGGAATACTAGATTGGACTCAATACAAAAAATTAAGAGACAATCAAAAAGAAATATTAGACATTAGAGAAAATTATAAAGAGTTTTTTAAAGCAACCTCATTTGACGAAATACTTAAAGATAAAAAATCTTACACTTATGCAGTAGCAGGAGGTAAAGCGGCATTTAGAGATAATTGTGCAACATGTCATGGATCAGGTGCCGCTGGAGCCAAGGGGTATCCTAATTTAAACGATGATGATTGGTTGTGGGGAGGAAACGTTGAGCAAATTTATTCATCCATAAAATATGGTATTCGATCTGGTCATGATGAAGGTAAATATTCTGAAATGCCAGAGTTTGCAGAAGTTTTAAATGATGAGCAAATTAATGAGTTGGCTGAATACATCTTATCTCTCAATGAAAATAACAACCAATCAAGTGAAAATACCTTATTTGCTGATAATTGTGCTGCTTGTCATGGAAATAATGGTGAGGGAATTCAAGAATTGGGCGCTCCTAATTTGAGAGATAATATTTGGTTTTATAGTAGTGGTGATAAATCGAGCATTATTTCTCAAATTAAAAAGCCAAAACATGGAATTATGCCTGCTTGGGAGGATCGTTTAGATGACCCAACTATAAGAATGTTAGCTTTATATATTCATTCACTATCAGCGTCACAATAAGACATTAATTATGCAAGAAAGTTTGGAAAAAAATCCACTACGTTTGTTTTCTGAGCAAAAAATTATCTTTCCAAAAAGAGTTTGGGGAAAATTTAGAAAAATAAAATGGATTATTATGACATGCACATTGTTTGTTTATTATTTTGCTCCTTGGATAAGATGGGATAGAGGTCCACAGATACCAAATCAAGCAATATTAATTGATATGCCAAATAGAAGAGCATACTTTTTTTTTATTGAGATATGGCCACAGGAAATTTATTTCTTAACTGGAATATTAATATTCCTAGCAGTAGCATTGTTTTTAAGCACAAGTCTTGTAGGGCGTGCCTGGTGTGGTTATGCGTGTCCACAAACTGTTTGGACTGATTTATTTGTTTGGGTGGAAAGAATTTTTCAAGGAGATCGTAACTCTAGAATGAAATTAAGCAATGCACCGATCAGTTTTAACAAAATATGGAGAAAACTATCAACTCATATAGCTTGGATCGTAATTGCAATATTAACTGGAGGTGCGTGGGTTTTTTATTTTAATGATGCACCAACATTATTAGAACAAATTATAAATTTTGATGTTCCTTGGTCTGTTTTAAGCTGGATTGTAGTTTTAACTTTTTCAACTTATTTGATGGCTGGTTTTGCAAGAGAGCAGGTTTGTACTTATATGTGTCCCTATGCTCGGTTTCAGTCAGCAATGTTTGATAGGGATACATTAATTATAAGTTATGATGAATTTAGGGGAGAGCCAAGAGGCAAACATAAAGCTGGTGATAGTTGGGAGAACAAAGGCCACTGCATCAATTGTACAGAATGTATTCAAGTTTGTCCTATGGGCATTGATATAAGACAAGGTTTGCAAATGGAATGTATTGCCTGTGGTTTGTGTATAGATGCATGCAATAAGATTATGAAGAAAATTAATCTACCAGCAGGATTAATTAGATATGACACAGAAAAAAATAAAGGTAGACGTTTTAGAAATGAAAAAGAAAAAAAAAGCCTATTAAGAGGACGTATATACAGTTATTTATCAATACTTCTTATTTTAAGTGCCGCAATTCTTTATATGTTGTTGAATAGATCAATTCTAGAACTTAATGTTTTGCATGATAGAAATCCATTATTTGTAAAACTTTCAAATGGTCAAATAAGAAATAGTTATGATATTAAAATTCTCAACAAATCATTTAAAAGTAAGAAATATTCACTCTCTATTGAAGGTCTAAAAAATTCAAAAATTAAAATTCAAGGTATAGAAAGTTTATCTTCTAACAACTTACCTGTTGTGGCTAATAGTGTTGGTCATTATCGTATTTTTCTTATAGCGGATAAAAATAAAGAGGTTCGAAAAAAAGTAATTTTCAATATTAAAGAATTAGATGATGAAATATCGGATACAGTAGAAAACATATTTATTAGTGGGAAATATTAGTATGATTAAGCAAAAAAATAACAGTTTTCCTCATTATTTTATAGTTTTCTTCGTTATTTTGATAATTTTAGATAGCATATTTGTTTATCTAGCAACCTCAACTCATAGAGGTGTAGTAACTGAGAACGCTTACAATCAAGGATTAAATTACAACAAAATAATTGAGGCTAGTAAAAAACAAAGTGATTTAAATTGGAAAAGTGAAATCATTTATCAAGATGATTTTCTAAATTTTTATTTAGAAAATGAAAAAAAAGATAGTTTTGATGGAGCTTCTGTTACAGCTTTTTTAGTTAGACCAACTCAAACTGGTTATGATTTTTCAATTAAATTAGAAAAAAAAACAAATGGTAAATTCCAAAAATTAATTAAATTTCCTTTAAAAGGACAGTGGGATGTAAAGATATTGGTAATATGGAACAAACACAAATATCAAACAATAAAACGAATTTTAATAAAATAGAGATAAATAAATTATTTTCTCCTTTTGTTAAAATTGATCCAAAAAATAATAATAGTATTATTTTTAAAGTAAAAAATATTCACTGTGCTTCATGTATCCATCTTATTGAAAAATCACTTTACACTCTAGAAAATGTTTTTTTTGTAAGAGTAAATATGTCTACTGAAAAATTAGAAATTAAGTGGGTAGGAGAAAAAAAATTAGCAGATAAATTTGCTAAAATTGTATCTGGGTTAGGATATCCAATAAGTTTATATGATGTTGATAATTTAGATAATAATTTTGAGGAAAATAAAAAAATCTTAATAAGATCTATTGCAGTGTCAGGTTTTGCAGCAGCGAATTTAATGTTAATTTCAGTTGGCTTGTGGTCATCATCAGTTGAGACAATGGGATTTGCAACAAGAGAACTATTTCAATGGATTTCAAGTTTAATTGCACTACCAGCAATAATTTATTCTGGGAGACCATTTTTTTATTCGGCATTAAAAGTTTTGCTTAAAAAAAATACAAATATGGATGTGCCAATTTCATTGGCAGTAATTCTAACTAGTTTAATTAGTTTTTTTGAAACAGTTAATAATGGTGAACATATCTATTTCGACTCTGCGATAATGTTATTATTTTTTTTACTAATTGGTAGATATCTAGATGTTTTAGCAAAAGGTAAGGCAAAAAAATCTGCTAAAGAATTACTGTCAGCTTTAGGTGGCACAGCAACAGTTATAAAAGATGAAAAACAAGTAATTGTTCCGATAAAAGACATAAGGGCAGGAGATATTATTACAATTTCTATAGGAGAAAAAATACCTGCAGATGGAATTATTCTAAACGGATCTACAGAAATAGATTTAAGTCTTATTAGTGGTGAAACATTACCTAAAAAAGCAAATATAAATGATAATGTATTTGCCGGTACAATTAACATTTCAGCACCAATTCAAATTGAAGTTTCTAAATCTACAGAAAATAATTTACTCACAAACATTGTGAAACTAATGGAAAAAGCAGAGATAAGTAAATCCAAGTACACCAGAATTGCTGATAAAGCAGCCAAATTATACACACCAATAGTACATTTAACTGGCTTATTTACATTTATTGGATGGTGGATGTTCGCTGATTTAGCTTGGCAACCCTCACTTTTAATAGCGGTAACCGTATTAATTATTACATGTCCCTGTGCTTTAGGTTTAGCTGTTCCAGTCGTTCAGGTATTAGCAAATAATTCGCTTATGAAAAAAGGCATCTATTTAAAATCTGGTGATGCTTTGGAAAAATTATCAAAAGTGAAATATGTAATTTTAGATAAGACAGGAACACTAACAGTGGGTAAGCCTAATTTAATAGGATCATACTCAGAAGAAGATCTACAAATTGCAGCATCGTTAGCACATTATAGCAAACATCCTTTTTCAAGATCTATTTGTAATCAATTTAATGGCAAATTACTTAATTTAGATAATGTAAAAGAAATAATTGGTTGTGGAATGGAAGGATATTTTAAAGGTAAATTATTAAAACTAGGAAAAAAAAATTGGTCTTGTCCTTCACAAAAAGATGAAGATGAAATTTTTTCAGAGATATGGCTTTCGGTAGAAAATGAAAAAAAAATCTGTTTTAGTTTTGAGGATCAATTAAGAGAAGACACCAAGGATGTAATTGATGAGATTAAAAAATTAGGAGTTATTCCAATAATTTTATCTGGTGATCGAAATGAGGTAGTAAAAAGAATAGCAAAACACCTTAGTATAAATGATTATTATTCTGAATTTTCAATAGAAATGAAAAGTGAATTTATTAGAAAATTAAAATTACAAAATAAAGAAATTCTGATGGTCGGAGATGGTTTGAATGATGCCCCATCGCTGGCTGAAGCTGATGTATCTATTTCACCATCAACCGCAATGGATATTACCCAAAATACTGCAGACATTGTTTTTCAAGGTGAAAAACTATTTCCAATTATTAGTTGTATTAAAGTTGCAAAAAAATCTGTTTTATTAATCAAACAAAATTTTTTAATGGCAGTTATTTATAATATCTTTGCTATTCCTATGGCGATCATAGGTTTGGTCACACCATTAATTGCAGCTATTGCAATGTCAAGTTCTTCACTATTTGTAATTGGAAATAGTTTTCGTTTAAATCTAAAAAGGAAAAAATTTTAATCATGAATATTTTGCTCTATCTTATACCTATTGCACTTACTCTTGGTTTAATAGGGTTACTAGCATTTTTATGGACGTTAAAAAATAATCAATACGAAGATCTAAAAGGAGCTTCTGAAAGAATTTTGATTGAAGAAGAAAAAGAAAAAAATGATAGAGACTAGTCTATTGATATTTAGCATTAAATTCTTTTGTAAAACTTTCAATTTCGCTACCTGGCATCGGTTTGGAAAATAAAAAACCTTGTATTAAATTTATACCAATTTCTTTTAGATATTTTAGCTGCTCTTTAGTTTCAACTCCTTCAGCTATTATTTGATTATCTAATCTAGTTGCCATTGTTTTAATTCCTTCTACCGCAACACGAGAGCGTTTATTAGTTACAACATTATCAATTAACTGTTTATCTAATTTAATGATATTCCAGGGTGTATTAATCAAACGTTCAAGATTACTTCCTTTTACTCCATAATCATCTAAAGCAACTGACACTCCTTGATTTTTCGCATATTGTATTTCCTTATTGGCCGCTTTGTCATCAATTCTATTATTTTGCGCTTCTGTAATTTCTACTATTATTTCATTATCAATTAAAGTTTTTATATATTCTATTTCTTCCATCACTAGCTTTCCTGCTCCAATATTTGCAAAGTGAGACATTTGAAAATTAATTGAAAATTTTATCCTTTTATCGATATTAATATTTTTAAAACTTTTATCAAAAACCGTTCTCCATATTCTAGTACCTTCTTTCATAGATCTTGCATTTAAGTGAATAAATTTAGATAAGAAATCTTTTGGTAAAAGTATAGTGCCATTAGGCTTAGTCCATCTTATTAAACATTCAAAAAATTTAATTGAATTATTTTTTACATCAATAATAGGTTGAAAATAAAAACTTAATTGACTTTTTTTAAGAGCTTCACTTAATCCATCAAGTGTAATAATTTCATTTAATTCCATAGAGGTAGCAATAAATTTATCATCTGCAAATTTATAATTATTACGACCTTTTTTTTTAACAACTTGCAAAGCTCTGTCGGCGTATGATAAAGCATCTGAAATTTTACCATCAACAGGAAGTAACGCAGAACCAAATGAACACGTTTTTTGTATTAATATCTTATTATCATCTAAGAAAATACTATTCAATTTATTATGAATAGATTTTGAAAATTTATTTATCTTTTGAGATAGAGTAAAATCTTTATATCCTTTTGCAGTTTCATATTTTTTTTCAATATCTTTTAAATTGAAAAGTAGTGCAAATTCTTCACCACCTAATCTTACAGAATTTAAACTTTCTCCTCCAATTTTTATTAGTTCTTGACCAAATTTTTTTAAATATTTGTCACCAACATTATGACCATAACTATCATTAACACTTTTAAAATAATCAATATCAATAATTAGAATTAAATAATCAAATGTTCTTTTATTATTATCACCATTATTAAAAAAGAAACTTCTTCTTGTTTGAATATTTGTAAGTTCATCAACATTAACTATTCTTTCCAATTTATCTGTTTTAATTACAACATAAGATAAAAATATTATTAATAAAATAAATAATATAAAAACAAATACAGCTTCATAATAAAAAACAATAATAAAATTATTTTTGATAATATCATTAATACTTTCAAACTCATGATCGTGAACAGGTGAGAATAAATGAATTAAAAAAAAAACTGAAAATATTAGAATAGATAAAATTAATAAAAGTAAAACTTTATGTGTTGTTTTTAAACTTATTAATAATTTTATCATATTTAAGTTAAATATTTACCATGTGTAGTCTTGGCCCAATAATGTGGCTTGGTTATTACTTCAAAAAGTCCGATGAAAGCTGCATAACTATGCAACATCCAATAAATAGGAACTAGCGGTAAGATAAAATATAATTTACTAAATTTTCTATTTATACCTGCTACCATTGACATAAAAATATTAGATAAATTGTATAAAAGTATTCCATAAATAAAATATGTTAATAAATCATCTCCAAACCCCACCCAGCTTGAATAATCAGGCGATGTAAGCAAGAAAAATCCTTGTAAAATAGCAAAGGGATTAATTAAGAAGTTTATTAATGGTAATGTTAAAAATAAATGAAATCCTGCAAATCCCCTTAAACCAGTTCTCCATAAAAATTTAAATGGATTTCTATTATGAATTAAGACAGTAATCATGTGTCCTTTAATCCATCTTGTTCTTTGTTTAATCCAAGCTCTTTTGCTACCGGTTGCCTCTTCCCATGTAGTAGAATTTAAAATTGTTGTCTTAAATCCTTTTTGATAAATACGAACACCTAGATCCGCATCTTCAGTCACATTGTAAGAGTCCCAATTATAAAGTTCGTATAATTTTTTTCTTTTAAAATGATTAGATGTTCCTCCTAAAGGAATTGGAGATTTAAATTTATTTAAACCAGGTAAAAACCAATCAAACCATTGGGCGTATTCCAATGAAAATAACCGAGTTAAATAATTATAACCTTGATTGTAATAATTAAGAGATGCTTGCAAACAGACATAATCATCGGGCAAAGATCTAAATTTAGCTACAGCTTTTAATAATTGATCTGTCTCAGGTTTATCTTCAGCGTCATAAATACAAACATATTCACCCCGACAAAATGTTAAAGCATAATTACATGCCTTAGGTTTTGTTTGTGGATAACTTTTAGGTACGATAATGAATTCAAAAAAATGAGGTGGATTTAATTTTTTTGCTAATTCAATAGTCTCTAAATCTTCTTCTTCAAAGATTAATTTTACATCAAGTTTTTTCTTTGGGTATTTTAATGCAGATATATTTTTAATAAGTTTTTTTAAAACTTCAGTTTCTTTATATATAGGAATCAATATTGAGTACGTAGGTAAATTCTTTTGTCCTAAAATGGGGATTTCTTTTTTATATCTATTTTTAAATTTTAAATAAATAGCCACTACAAAAAGCCAAACCCTAAATGATGAATTAATTAAAAAAACACACGTACAAAAAGCGGCAAAACAAAAAGAGGTTTCAGCTGGATATTTATAGCCACAGGTGACTAACGTCCCAATTAATGACAATAAAAAAATTGTAAGTTTCAGGGAAAAAACTTTTTTTGCAGATAATTTAGGTTCTCTAATATGAAGCAATTCAGATGCATTTTTAGTATCCGTTCTTTTATAAATTTTTTGAAAAAATAATTTTAGATCCCTAGGTGTTGTTAATACAATTTTTATTTGATCCTTTTGATATTCAGACAATAAAAAATCTATTAATTTTCTATCTATATTTGTTGTTAAAATTAAAATTTTATCATCTTGCTTTGAAAAAGGGTGGCATCTATTTTCAAGGTACGAAATGTGTTTATTTTTTTTTCTAAAATTTGATAAATCTTTTGATATTTTTTTATTTCTTATAATTTCATTATACAAAATGAAATCATAACCATGTAGGCTCGATATAGTTTTATAATAATCTAAATTTGAAATTTTTTTTCTATTAATTATTTTTTGAGATATTTTTTTTAATTCAGGTTTTAGATTTATTAAATTAAACCCTTTGTATTTTCTAACATTAAATTTTTCGTCCTGTATAATTTTTCTGGATCTTGGAAATGATAAAATTTTAGTATTATAAAATTGCAACATTGCTTATTAAGTTTTGTTAAAAATAATTATTAAAAATTAATTTTCTATATTTTTATAAAAAAAAAAAATTTTTTGAAGATTCAATTTCACCATTTTAGGTTTTTTTAAATATCTTGAAGAGCAGTTACTTCTAATTTTTTAGTTTTAAGAGATTTGATAGCTTCCAAGCATGCTTGAGCAGTCGACATGTTGGTGCAATATGGAACTTTATTCTTTAGTGTTGCTCTTCTAAGTGCAATAGCATCATTTAGTCTGTGCTCAGTATTTCCTCCACCCGTATTAATGACTAGTGCGATTTTTTTTAAATCTAAGACATCGACTATATGAGGAGATCCACTACTTACTTTATTAATAATTCTACATTTAATTTTATACTTTCTAAAATATTCTGCAGTACCTTTAGTTGCACAAAGTGTAAAATTTAATTTAATTAGCTCTTTAGCTAAGTCTATCCCTTCATCTTTGTGAGAATCTTTTAAGGATACGAATGCTAATCCTTGTTTTGGTAATGAGTTAGCAGCACCAATTTGACTTTTAGCAAATGCCATTCCAAAATTTTTATCAAACCCCATTACTTCACCTGTTGATTTCATTTCAGGCCCTAGAAGTAAATCACTGTTTGGAAATTTGTTAAAAGGAAACACAGCTTCTTTTACAGCATACATTCCTTTAGATTTATCTTTTAAATTAAACTTAGATAATTTTTCACCAGCCATTACACGTGATGCAATTTTAGCAAGCGGAAGACCTTTTGCTTTTGATACAAATGGTACTGTTCTACTAGCTCGAGGATTTACTTCGATGACATAAATCTCATCCTTTTTAATTGCAAATTGAATGTTCATAAAACCTTTAACTTTTAAAGCTAAAGCTAATTTCTTAGTTTGATTTTCAATTTCTTTAATCAAGTATGGCTTAATTGATATTGGAGGTAGGCTACAAGCTGAGTCTCCAGAATGAATTCCAGCTTCTTCAATATGTTGCATGATGCCTGCTACATGAACTTGTTTTCCATCTGATATTGCATCAACATCAACTTCCATTGCATGATCAATAAATTTATCAATTAAAATTGGATTTTCTTCAGCTGCTTTAAAAGCTTCTTCAACAAAGTTTTTAAGCTGGCTTTTTTCATGAACAATTTCCATTGCTCTTCCCCCTAATACATATGAAGGTCTAACCATTAACGGCAAACCAATCTTTTCTGCTATTTGAATGGCTTGCTTGAATGTTTTAGCAATTCCACTTTCAGCTTGCTTTAATTTTAATTTATTAAGAAGATTTCTAAACAGATCTCTATCTTCTGCTAAATCAATTGATGTGTACTGCGTTCCTAAAATTGGCAGTTTGTTATCATGTAAAAATTTAGCAAGTTTAATTGGAGTTTGGCCACCAAACTGAGCAATAATACCAACTAGGTTTCCTTTTTCTTTTTCTTTTTTAATTATATTAAATACATATTCTTCTTTTAAAGGTTCAAAGTACAACCGGTCACTAGTATCATAGTCAGTTGAAACCGTTTCAGGATTACAATTGATCATGATGGTTTCAAAACCAGCATCCTTTAGTGCAAAACTTGCCTGACAGCAACAATAATCAAACTCAATTCCTTGTCCTATTCTATTTGGTCCACCACCTAGTATTATGATTTTTTTCTTAGCTGATGGATCGGCCTCACACTCAGAATTAATTGAAAAATTTCTTTGATATGTAGAATACATATAAGGAGTAAACGATTTAAACTCAGCCGCACATGTATCAACTTTCTTAAATACGGGTAATATTTTAAGAGCAGTTCTTTTACGTCTGACAGCATCTTCTGATGTTTTTGTAAGTTCAGACAGTTTTTTATCAGAAAAACCAATAGATTTTATTCGGTTAAACTCATTAAAATCTTTAGGTAATCCTTTATTTTTAATCTTAGTTTCATTATCTACAATTTCTTTAATTTGTTCTAAGAACCAAGGGTCAATTTTTGATAAAGTAAATATTCTCTTTAAATCGATCTTTTTTCTTATCGCCTCAGCAACTAATAAAATTTTATTTGGAATACTTTCTTTAAGTTTCTTTTCAATTTGTTTTTTATTTAGATCAAATATTCTATCTAATCCAGAAAATCCTGTTTCAAGTGAAACTAATGCTTTTTGAAGCGACTCTTTAAAGTTTCTACCAATAGCCATAGCTTCCCCAACTGATTTCATAGATGTGCCTAAGGTTGCAGGTGAAGTTGAAAATTTTTCAAATGTAAATCTAGGAATTTTAGTTACAACATAATCAATACTAGGTTCAAATGATGCGGGAGTTACTTTTGTAATTTCATTTTTTAATTCATCCAAAGTGTAACCAACAGCAAGTTTTGCAGCAACTTTAGCAATTGGAAATCCAGTTGCTTTTGATGCAAGTGCAGATGAACGAGAAACTCTTGGGTTCATTTCAATTACAACCATTCGACCATTTTTAGGATTGATTGCAAATTGAACATTTGATCCACCTGTCTCAACTCCAATTTTTCTTAAACAAGCAATGGATGCATTTCTCATTACTTGATATTCTTTATCAGTTAATGTTAGAGCAGGGGCAACAGTTACAGAGTCTCCAGTATGTATTCCCATTGGATCAATATTTTCAATCGAACAGATGATGATACAGTTGTCTTTTTTATCTCTTACAACTTCCATCTCAAATTCTTTCCAACCTTCTAAGCACTCTTCAACTAGAACTTGGCTGACAGGAGATTCGTGTAATCCACTTTTAATAATTTTTAGATATTCTTTTTCATTTTTAGCAATTCCACCTCCTAGACCTCCAAGTGTAAATGCAGGTCTAATAATTGCTGGTAAACCAATTTTCTTTAAAACTTTAGATGCTTGATTAATATTATTGACGATCTCAGATTTAGGTAGATCTAAACCAATATCGATCATGTTTTTTCTAAACTTTTTTCTGTCTTCTGCGTTAGATATTGCTTTAGAGTTTGCACCGATTAATTCTATTTTATATTTTTTAAGAATTCCTTTTTTCTCAGCTTCCATTGCAAGATTTAGAGCTGTTTGACCTCCCATGGTTGGAAGAATTGCATCTGGTTTCTCTTTTTTAATAATTTTTTCTAAAACTTCTAAAGTAATAGGCTCAATATAAGTTTTATCCGCAACATCAGGGTCAGTCATTATTGTTGCTGGATTTGAGTTAATTAGTACAACTTTATAACCCTCATCTCTTAAAGCTTTACAAGCTTGTGTCCCTGAGTAATCAAATTCGCAAGCTTGACCAATAATAATTGGACCAGCTCCAACGACTAATATTTTTTTAAGATCTTTTCTTTTTGGCATTTTTTTTCATGTTGTTAATAAATTCTTGAAATAAATAAACACTGTCTTGTGGTCCTGGGTTTGACTCAGGGTGATATTGAACAGAAAATACTGGTTTGTTTTTTAATTTGATACCCTCAATACTGTTATCAAAAAGAGATTTATGTGTAACTTGAATATTCTTTGGTAAATTTTCTTTAACTACTTCAAAGCCATGATTTTGACTTGTAATTTCAACATTATCATGAATTAAATTTTTAACTGGATGGTTGGCTCCTCTATGACCCAACTTCATTTTTTTTGTCTTAGCACCTAATGTTAATGCAAGTATTTGATGGCCCAAACAAATACCAAATATTGGTAAATTTTTTTTAATTAAATCTTTAATTATATTAATTGCATATTTACCAGTTGCAGCAGGATCTCCTGGACCATTGGATAGAAATATACCGTTTGGCTTAAGAGCTAAAATTTTATCAGAAGGTGTTTTGCATGAGACAACAGTTACTTTACAATTAAAGTTAGAAAAATATCTTAAAATATTTTTCTTAATCCCATAATCAATTGCAACTACATGAAATGTATTTTTGTTATTTTTAATGAAACCTGCTTCTTTTTTCCAAGTTTTAAGGCCCTTCCAAATATAATTCTTTGGTGTTGTAACTTTTTCTGCAAGATCAAGATTTTTTAATCCACTCCATTTAATCGTTGAATTAGTTAATTTGCTGATATTGAATTTGCCATTTTTATTGTAAGCAATAGTTCCTTTTGGAGCACCTTTATCTCTTATGAAATTAGTTAAACTTCTAGTATCTAATCCTGTAATTCCAACTATTTTGTTCTTCTTCAGCCACGCATCTAAATGTTGAAAAGATCTATAGTTCGAGGGAGAAGTTATCTCTGAATTAAACACTACTCCTTTAGTCCATATTTTATCAAACTCGTGATCTTCTTTATTAGTTCCAACATTTCCAATGTGAGGAAAGGTAAAGTTTATGATTTGCCCAGCATAAGAAGGATCCGATATAATTTCTTGGTAGCCAGTTAGTGATGTATTAAAACAAACCTCACCTGTTGCTTCTCCTTGGTAGCCAATTCCAATTCCTCTAAAAATCTTATTGTTTTCAAGAACTAAAATGCCTGTACTGATTTGTGAATTTTTTGAGTTCGATTTTTTTGCTTTTTTGATCAATTACAACTCATGAGTTAGAGGTTAATACAATAATTGCATTATTATCGCAACAGAGATGTATTATAAAATTGTAAAAAAACAATTTTTCTTTTGAAGAATTTTATCTTTCAAGTAGATTAAAAAATTATGGCATTAAAAGAAACTATCGAGACAGAATATAAAAACGCTTTAAAAGCTAAAGATAAAATTAAAATATCAACCTACAGGTTAATTTTATCATCGATCAAGGATTTGGACATTGTCAACAGGTCTGGTCCTAACAAAAAGGATACTGATGATGAAGATATCAAAAAGCTTCTTAAAAAAATGGTTAAACAAAGAACCGAATCGATTGATATTTATAAGAAAAATAACAGAACAGATCTTTTAGAAATTGAGCAAAATGAATATGAAATTCTAACAGCATTTTTACCCAAACAACTTGGTGAAGAGGAAACTAAGAAAATTTGTGCCGACGTAATCTCAAAACTTGGAGCAAGCTCAGTTAAAGATATGGGCAAAGTAATGGGTGCTCTTAAAAAAGATTATGCAGATGAAATTGATTTTGCAAAAGCCGGACCTTTAATTAAGGAATTATTGGGCAATTAATGAAATACCCCAAAGAGTACCTTGATGAGATTAAGACAAGGCTTAAAGTTTCAACAGTTGTATCAAAGTCCGTAGCTTTAAAAAAAAGAGGCAAAGAATATGTAGGTTTATCTCCATTTAAAACTGAAAAAACTCCATCCTTTACTGTTAATGACGAAAAAGAATTTTATCATTGTTTTGCAACCTCAGAGCATGGAAATATTTTTGATTTTGTAATGAAAACTCAAAATTTTAAATTTGGTGAAGCTGTTAAGCACTTAGCACAATTAGCAGGCATGCAACCTTATATGTTTTCTAAACAAGATGAAGAAAGGGAAAAAAAATGGAAAGAGTATTTATCAATCTATAGTCAATATGTTGATTTTTATCATAGTGAATTGTTGAAAAATGAAAAACACTCCAATGCTAGAGACTATTTAAAAAATAGATCCTTAGGAAAAGATGAAGTTAAAAAATTTAAAATTGGATACATAGAAAAAAACCCAAGTTTTTTTAATAAATTAAAAAATGAATTTAGTGAAAAAACTTTAGTGGAAAGTGGATTGTTTTATTTAGATGAAAAGAAAAAAATATATGTTGAAAGATTTAGAGGAAGATTAATTTTTCCAATAAATAATATTTCAGGTCAACCTATTGCCTTAGGTGGAAGAATAATAGAAGACTTAGATTATTTAGCAAAATATATCAATTCACCAGAAACTAATTTTTTTAAAAAGGGTTCAAACTTATATAATTTAGACTCAGCTAGAAAATTATCTAACAAGTTAGATCACATTTATTTAGTTGAAGGATATATGGATGTTGTTGGTTTAAGTAAAAATGGAATTGAAAATGTTGTTGCAAACCTTGGCACTTCATTAACGGATAAACAAATTTTAACTTTAAACCAGTTCTTTGACGATATTATAATTTGCTTTGATGGAGATGAAAGTGGTTATAAAGCTGCTGTTAGAGCTGCAGAAAATTCTATTAAAGAATTGAGACCTGAAAAACAAATATCTTTTTTATTTTTACCAGACAAAGAAGATCCTGATAGTTACGTTAATAAACATGGCAAAAACTATTTTGTTGATTTTACTAAACAAAGCAAACTATCAATTCATCAATTTATTTTTAGTCATTATAAAAAACAAACTGAAAACAACCCTTCATCAATGGCAATATTTGAAAAAAAACTAAGATCTATAGCGAATACTATTAAAGATGATTTTATTAAAAAATATGTTCTTGAATACTTTTTAGAGAAAATTGCAGAGCTAACACCTCATTCTAACCAAAAAAAGAAAAAGTTTTATATTAAAAAAACAAAATCACTTGATTCTACTAAAAAATATTTTAACGAAAGCCAATCTGTAACAGGTGTAGAATTAAAAGAATTTTCTTTATTATATCTAATTCTTAACAACTTATCTTTTTTTCAAGCAAATATTCACTTGGCTGAAAATATTAAATTATTCACAGAAATAAATAAGCAAATATTTAATTCTATTTTAGAGAGGTTAAAATCAGGCGAGCAAATGAGTAAAGAAGATCTAAATTTAGATAATCAACTGTTGGATAAAATAAATAAATTTGCTTCAATCAAACATATTCTCAAAAACAAGACTGACAATGATGATCAAGTTATTGAGTTACTAGATGATATTTCAAAAGATTTATTTAATTATGATTTAGAGTTCAGAATTCAGGAATTAGAATCTAGGTTTTCAAAAGATATGAGCGAAACAACATTTAATGAGCTAAAAGAGCTTAAAAACGAGAGAAAAATCAACTAATCTTTATAAATTAGCAATGGATTTTTGCTTATTTGACATTATATAAGTCTTTCAAACTTATATTACTGTGGAAAGAATAATTACTAAATCATTTGCTAGATTGATGGGTCGTGGAACTCATAGAGGTTTTATTACTTATGAAGAGTTAAATAAATCTCTTGGTAAAAGAAATTTATCTGATGAAAATTTATCACAAGCTTTTATTCATATATTAGATGAGAGTGTAGCATTAGTAGAAAAAAAATCTGATTTCAAAGTTTTAAGAAAAAAAGAAGGATCGTCTAAAGAAGAAGGTAAGGCGATGGAGAAAAGTGATGATCCTATCAGAATGTATTTACGAGAAATGGGCGGTGTAGAGCTACTTTCAAGAGAAGGTGAGATTGCAATTGCAAAAAGAATTGAAGCTGGAAAAGATGTGATGTTGATTGCATTGTCACAAAGCCCAATGACTGCTCAACAGTTTTATGAGTGGAACGATCAATTACAAAAAGATGAAATTTTAGTTAGAGAAATTATTGATATTGATACGAATTACATGGAAGATGAGTCCACAGGACCTAGTGCAAAACAAAAAAACGCAGGTGAGACAGATAAAGATGAAAACTCAGGAGATGGCGATGATGATGATTTCAACCCTACACTTGCAGCGATGGAAACTGAGATTAAACCAAAAGTTTTAAAAACAGTAAATACACTAACAAAAGAATATACAAAATTAATAAAATATCAAAAAGAAAAACTTGATTGTGTTTTGAATTCTCAAAACTTTTCTCCAGCAAAAGAAAAAGGATACCAAAAGATCGTTGATGATATTTTAGAGAATATTAAGTCACTTCAATTATCCCCTTCCGTTTTAGAAGAGTTAGTGCAAAAGCACTATGTTGAAAATAAAAAAATTATATCTTTAGAAGGAAACCTTTTAAGACTTGCAATGGATCATAACATTCCAAGAAATGAGTTTATTAAGTTTTATATCGGAAATGAAATTAACCCAAATCTTAAAAAATTTTTAGATACTAATTCAATTTGGAAACAGTTTTTTGCAAAAAACAAGGAAGAGTTTAAAAATATTAGAGAAAGATTAATTGAGATTAGTCACAAGCTTGGAATATCTGTAACGGACTTTAAAAAATTAGTTAGCAGAGTTCAAAAAGGTGAAAAAGAGTCTAGAATTGCTAAAAAGGAAATGGTTGAAGCTAATTTAAGATTAGTAATATCAATTGCTAAAAAATATACTAATAGAGGTCTTCAGTTTTTAGATTTAATTCAAGAAGGTAATATTGGTTTGATGAAAGCTGTAGATAAATTTGAGTATAGAAGAGGTTATAAATTTTCTACATATGCTACATGGTGGATAAGACAAGCAATAACAAGATCAATTGCGGACCAAGCCAGAACTATAAGAATTCCAGTTCATATGATTGAAACAATTAATAAAATTGTAAGAACTCAAAGATTAATTTTAAGTGAGTTTGGTAGAGAGGCAACTCCTGAAGAATTAGCTCAAAAACTTAGAATGCCACTTGATAAAGTAAGAAAAGTTTTAAAAATTTCTAAAGAGCCCGTTTCATTAGAAAAACCTGTAGGTGACGAAGAAGATAGTAGTTTAGGGGACTTTATAGAAGACACAAAAGCATTAGCGCCTCTAGAGCAAGCAATTAAATCTAACCTTGGAGAAGCAACAACTAAAATTTTATCCACTTTAACTCCAAGAGAAGAGCGAGTTTTGAGAATGAGATTTGGTGTTGGAATGAATACAGATCATACTTTAGAAGAGGTTGGTCTTCAATTTTCTGTAACTAGAGAAAGAATTAGACAAATTGAGGCAAAAGCACTTAGAAAATTAAAACATCCTAGCAGATCCAAACAATTAAAAAGTTTCCTAGAAAGTTAATCATACTGGGCCGTTAGCTCAATAGTAGAGTACTGCATTGACATTGCAGGGGTAGTTGGAGCGTAACCAACACGGCCCACCATTTAAATATTATCTATAATTGATAACTTATAAAAAATGATATAATTAACATTATGATTTTGGGCCTGTAGCTCAGTTGGTTAGAGCAGTACACTCATAATGTATTGGTCCCAGGTTCGAGTCCTGGCGGGCCCACCAAATTCAATTAAATTATTGAGAAGAAAAGTCAGTTAAACTTCTTAAAAGAGCTTCAATATCCCCATCATTAGAATTGATAATTGAATTAAACTCCTCCTTTTGAGTTCTGGCCAAGCTTAATCCCTCAATTATTAAATCTCTAATCAATAAATTATCAGGGTTTTTTGTATAAACTCTCCATTCAATCTTAACTTCAGGTCTACTTTCTGTTCCAATAAGTTTACTTAATACTATTGTATAGTTTTTATTAATTTTATTTTTTGAAATAACTTCAATTTCTGGATTAGAATATTCAGCAAGTCTGCTCGAGAAACTTTTTAAAAAATATTCTTTAAATACAGCTTTATAATCTGACAGTTGATTTTTATTCAAATTTTTTCTGTGCGAGCCTAGAGAATACAGTCCTATTCCATTAATATCCACTGTATCTATCGCTATTTTTTTTAATTTTTCAATCCTTTCCTCTTTGGAAAGGTCTCCACTCAATGTATTTGCAGCTCTATTAACTGTTGATTGAATAAAAACATCAGATTCAATTGAAAGAGAAATATTAGTATTAGAGATAAAAATTATTGTAAATAAAAAAAAAGTAAGAATTTTTTTCATTTAATTATATTTAAGGTAGAATTATTTAGTTTCTATTTCTTCCCAATCACTATCATCCATTGTGTCTATGATAGTATTGGAATTTGATATCTTCATTTGTCTATCCTGTAAATATAAGCTTCTTACAGAAGCATAAAAATCCATGGAGTTTTTTTCTAAATTTTCAAATGAGTCAATATTCTTTGCTCTAAAATCTATTCCAGTAGTTGCTCTTGTGCTCCAATAATCAAACTCAGAAAAATGCTCAGTATCATTAGCAACAGTCACATTATACCAAGGATCTCCACCTACAACATTAACAAAAGAACCTATTGTATCTCTAACAGTAGATGGTCCAATCACAGGTAAAACCAGGTAACAGCCAGGCCCAAATCCTAAAGAGCCAAGTGTTTGCCCGTAATCCTCTTTTTCATATTCTGGAAATCCCATCATATCCGCCACATCAAATATTCCAACAACTCCAAATGTTGTGTTAATCACAAAACGACCAGTATTAATCCCTGCTTTTTTTAATTCTCCTTGTAGAATATTATTAGGGATTGTTGCTAGCGTAGATAAATTATCTAAAGCATTACTTGTTCCAGTTCTTAAAGGTGAAGGCAATACCCTATAAGCTTTCGCAACTGGTTTGAAAATTACTTTATCGAGACCTTGGTTAAAGGCAAATGTTGCTCTATTTAAAGGCTCAAAACAGTCTTTAATTTCAATTTCGGTTTGAGTATTTTTTTTTGAAAGTTCGTTTTTTCCATCCGAAGCTGCAAATGCAGATGAAGATAGCATTATTGCTATTATGGATACTTTTAACAATTTTTTCATTTAAATTACAATTATATAGTACATATTATCTTAATGTAAATCGTGATTAAGCTCAAATAATGACTAAAAAATGGCTTATAAAATAAGTTTAAACTACTCCCCAAACTTTGACTCTAAAAAAAGAAGAAAGAATCAAATTAAATTTATTATCTTCCACTACACAGGAATGAAAAGTGAAAAAGCTGCAATCAAAAGGCTTACTAATTTTAAGTCAGAAGTTAGTTGTAATTATTTTATCAAAAGAAATGGAGAGATTATTACTATGGTTCCTGATTTATATATAGCATGGCATGCAGGTAAATCATCGTGGAGAAAATATCATCTTTTAAATAAAGATTCTATTGGTATTGAGATTGCCAATCCTGGTCATAGGCATGGATATAAGAGATTCTCTAATTCTCAAATAAAATCTTTAACAAAATTAAGCAGATCTTTAATTAAGAAATATAGAATTAATTTAAAAAATATTTTAGGTCATTCTGATATTGCACCCCAGAGAAAGAAAGATCCAGGAGAAAAATTTCCTTGGGAATATTTGGCAAAAAAAAATATTGGCTTGTGGCATGACTTAAATAAAAAACTACTTTACAAAAATAGGAAAATAAAAATTGACATTAATCAAAAAAAAACATTCATTAAAAATCTAAATAAGATTGGGTATTCAATTCAAAAATCTAAAAAATTAGAACCTTACTCAGAACAAAATTTCAATCTAATTACGAAAGCTTTTCAAAGAAGATTTAGGCAAGACTTAATAAGTGGTACTATTGACAAAGAGTGTTTAATTATCAGTTGTAATTTAGTAAAAAAGCTTAATTAAATTTACTTGAAGTTTTAATGATTAGTATTAAATTAGGATTGCCAGATAAGTGATTTATCGCTTTAATTTATTAAAGAGGAAAGTCCGGGCTCCACAAGGATACAGTGCCAGATAACACCTGGCGGGGGTAACCCTAGGGATAGTGCCACAGAAAATAAACCGCCATAACATGGCAAGGGTGAAAAGGTGTGGTAAGAGCGCACCGGTTCTATTGGTAACAATGAACGCTGGAAAACCCCACTGGGAGCAAGACTAAGTAGAGATGACATTGTTGCAAAACTAAAAGCCATCCTTGGCTAGTCATCAGGGTTAGTTGCTTGAGCTTAAGAGTGATTTTAAGCCTAGACAAATGATAAATTTAAATGACAGAACCCGGCTTATAATTTATCTGGCAAAACTTTTTTAAGCTAAGGCTTGATAAAAAAAATGTTCCTGTTTTGACTTACTCTTGAGTCAGCTTTGTTCTTTTCTTTAAACCATAAGATGAATTGTGGATTAGAGCAATAACAGATCCCTATTATATACTTGATATTAAAAAAGTTATTAATAGTAGACAAAAATCATTAATAATCAGTATTTGACAGGATATTAAATAACCCATATATTCCCATATATTCCCAATTATGGAATTTAAAAATTATAAAATATATGTTTTTATCAACTTACGAGAACAAATTAGACAAAAAAGGAAGGGTTTCAGTGCCTGCTAGTTTTAGATCTCATTTATCTAATTTAGGATATAATGGTGTTATTTGTTATCCTTCATTTAATAATTCATCGATTGAAGCATGCTCCCAAGACAGAATTGAAAAAATTACTTCAGCAATAGATTCTTTAAATCCATTTGAAGAAAAAAGAGATTTCTTTGCAACATCTATTTTAGCTGAAAGTACTAATTTACAATTTGATAGTGAAGGCAGAATTTCACTTTCATCAAAATTATTAAAACATGCAAAAATTAAAAATAGCATGTTATTTGTTGGTCAAGGGCAAACATTCCAAATTTGGGAGCCAAATGCATTTGAAAAATTTAAGGTAACAGCCAGAAAAAAAGCAAATCTAAACCGAGCAAACCTTAAATGGGAAAAACATTTTAACAATAACGAGGGGAAATAACAGATGACAATTAACTTTAAAGCACCAGAAATTAAGGAATTACAACCACGACTTTTAGTAATGGGAGTTGGAGGAGCAGGTGGAAATGCAATAAATGAAATGATTGAAAATAATCTACAAGGCGTAGAGTTTATAGCAGTCAATACTGATGCACAGGATTTAAAGTTAAGTAAATGTAAAACAAGAATTCAAATTGGATTAAATTTAACTAAAGGTTTAGGAGCTGGTGCGAAACTAGACATAGGTCAAGCTGCAGCTGACGAGTCATTAAATGAAATTGTAAATACTTTACAAGGTGCAAATATGGTTTTTATTGCTGCTGGTATGGGTGGTGGAACGGGCACTGGTGCTGCTCATGTAATCGCTAGAGCTGCAAAGGAATTAAATATCTTAACTGTAGGTGTTGTAACTCTTCCATTTTTATATGAAGGCCCCTCAAGAATGAGAAGAGCGCAACAAGGTTTGGAAGAACTAAGAAAACATGTTGATACAATTATAGTAATTCCAAATCAAAACTTATTTAAAATTGCCAATGAACAAACAACATTTGAAGACTCATTTAATCTTTCAAATAACGTTTTAATGCATGGTGTTCAAAGTATAACTGATTTAATGGTCAGACCAGGTTTAATCAATCTTGATTTTGCTGATGTAGAAACTGTAATGGCTTCAATGGGCAAAGCAATGATGGGAACTGGAGAAGCAGAAGGAGAAGGAAGAGCGCTTAAAGCAGCAGAGATGGCAGTAAGTAATCCATTAATTGATGATTACACTCTTAAAGGCGCAAAGGGTTTACTAGTCAATATCACTGGTGGCAAAGACCTTAAACTCTTTGAAGTTGATGAAGCAGTCAACAAAGTTAGAGCTGAAGTTGATCCAGAGGCAGAATTAATTATTGGAGCAATTACTGATGCTGAATTAGATGGAAAAATGAGAGTTTCAATTGTTGCCACATCGCTAGATGGTCAACAACCAGAGACTAAATCTGTGATAAACATGGTTCATCGTATTCAAAATAGAAATCCAGGATATTCAGATTTTTCAAACATTGGATCATCTGCATCTTTTAACTTTTCAAATTCGATTTCTACTCCTGTTACACATGGTGCAAATGCACTCAAAGTTGAGAATGAAATTGTTCAAGAGCAAACTCAAGAACATATTAATTCAAGTGTTGTGAATGAAGAGTCAATTCACAGCGATAGTCTTGAAACAGAAAGCGTTATTGAAGATAGTTCTGTTAACGAAATGGAAAAATCTTTTACCCAAGAAGCAATGGAGACAACTGATGAGCAAACAGTTGAAGAGAGTATTCAAGAAGATGTTTCTAATGATCTTAAAGAATTTGGTGTTGATTCAGACGCTCCAGATTTATTTAGCTCAGAAACTGAAAATCTAAGTTCGGATGATTTACTATCTTCAAATAATGAAGAAGATGATGATCTTGAAATACCAGCTTTCTTAAGAAGACAAAAAAATTAATGGTCTTCAAAGAAATAAATGGAAGCCACCATAGTACCGGAAGTACAAAAGCATTATCCTGTACTGCTAAAAGAAATTATTAGTATTATTTCCCCTCAATATGGTGGCACATTTATTGACTGCACCTTTGGTCAAGGTGGTTATTCTAAAAGAATATTAGAGTTTGAAAATACTAAAGTAATAGCTTTAGATCGAGATATTGAAAGTGAAGTAAAAGCCAATCAATTAAAGGATAAATTTGATGATAGGTTTTTATTTAAAAACATTAAATTTAGTCAAATAAACAATCTAAAACTTAAAAACGAAAATATTAAAGGAATAATATTCGATCTTGGTTATTCTTACGTTCAAATTAAAGATCCTAAAAAGGGCCTGTCATTTGAGTCTAAAGGCAACTTGAATATGCAAATGGGTTTGAATAATTATTCTGCTGAAGATGTAATAAATAAACTTGATGAAAAAGAGTTAGATAAAATATTCAAATTTTTTGGAGAAGAAAAAGAAAGTAAATTTATAGCTAGAAATATTATCAAAGAAAGATCGAAGAAAAAAATAGACACTCAAACACTTGTTGAAATCATAAATAAAACAAAAAGAAAAAAGAACTTTAAAGTTCATAGCGCTACAAAAGTTTTTCAAGCTTTAAGAATTTTAGTTAATAGAGAAATAAGTGAATTAATTTTTGGACTAATTAATGCAACCAAGGTTTTAAAGAAAGATGGTGTATTAGCAGTAGTTACATTCCATTCATTAGAAGATAAAATTGTAAAATATTTTTTCAAAAGTCTTTCTGAGAAAAAAAGTATCTCAAGATATGCCCCAATTACAGACCAGCCAGAAACATTACTTAAATTAAATGAAAAAAAAGCAATTACACCCTCTGATGAAGAGATAAGTGAAAACTTACCATCAAGATCAGCAAAACTTAGATATGTGATTAAAAAAAATGACTTTTATGATTTTAAAACTGACGTTCTAGAACAATTTAGTAACTTAATTGAGATAGAAAATTTTGGAAATAAGTTATGAAAAAAATTGCCCTAGTATTAGTTATTTTTTCATTAATTTTATTTACCGCAATTATAAAAAATTCTGCCAAAAAAAATGAGGATAAACTTTTCACAGTAAAAGAAAATATTAGAATTTTAAATTCAGAACTTGAGAAGATCAAGTTGGAGTTTGATTACCTGAGTTCTTCTGACAAATTATTAGAGTTTCAATCATTATATTTTGAAAATGATTTAATACAAAAAAAAATTGAAAATATAAAAGTCTTTAAAATTACAAATAAAGATAAAGAGATTAAAAATTTAAAAATAATTAGCGAATAATGAAAAAATTAAAATCAAAAATTATTATTGAAGATTATAAAAAAAATTTTGATTATAAAAAAAATAATACAAGTTTAAATATTGAATTTAATAGAGTGGCGTTTGTATTCTTTTTCTTTTTTATTATTTATTTAATTTATACTATTCATTTAATCCATCTTGGATCTCGTAAATCTAAGATAGAATTAAATAATAATGTGACAACGTTTGCAAATAAACTCTATAGAGCTGATATAATTGATATAAATGGCAATTATTTAGCTAAAACGGTCAAATCTATAGATATAGGCATAAAGACATCAGATGTAATAGATAAGAAAAAACTTTTATTAAGCTTAAATATCATTTTTCCAAATAAAGATTTTAATAAAATTAAAAAGCAACTCGATATAAAAAAGTTTTTTTGGTTAGAAAAAAAAGTCTCAGAGGAAAACTATGAAAAATTAATGAAACTTGGAGATAATTCTATAAAACCTGAGGAAAAGGTTTTAAGGATGTATCCTCAAAAAAATCTTTTTAGCCATATTATTGGTCAAATAGATGATGATAATAATGGAATTTCAGGTTTAGAAAAATCATTCGATGAGGTTCTTAGAAATTCAAAAAAACCAATAAAACTTACAGTCGATAAGGATGTACAATTTTTAATACGAAAAGAACTAATTAAATATCAAGAAATTTTTAAAAGCAAAGGCAGTGCTGCACTACTCATGAATGTGAATAATGGAAATATACTTTCACTTATTTCATTACCTGATTTCAATCCTAATGAAAGACAAAATATAACTGATGTTAATTTTATTAATAGAGTAACTAAAGGAACTTATGAGCTCGGCTCAGTTTTCAAACCATTCACATTTGCAAGTGCTTTAAACGAAGATTTAATAAAACCAGAAACTGAGTTTTTAGATTTACCAAAATCTATTCGTTGTGATAAACATAGGATTGGAGAATATGACAATAAAATTCCCTCAGATCTCACAGCAGAACAGATTTTGATTAGATCAGGTAATATTGGCTCTGTTAGAATTGCTCAATTAGTAGGACCAGAAAAACATAAATCTTTTTTGAAAAAAATAGGTGTATTAAATTCAATTGATTTTGATATAGATGAAATAGCTCCTCAAAAAGATTATAATTTTGGTAAATGTAGATTAGCTACAGCTTCATTTGGCCATGGAGTTGCAACTACAATTCTTCAGTTAGCAAAAGGTTATGCGGTAATATCTAATGGAGGTTATGATATTAAACCGAGTTTAATTAACAAAACCACTAAAACTAAAGAAAAAAAAAGTAGATTAATTAATAAAGAAGTTTCCGACCAAGTTGTTACGACTTTAAGAAAAATTGTAAATACAGAAGAGGGTACTGCAAAATTTGCTGACGTATTAAATTATGAGATTGGTGGCAAAACAGGAACTGCTGATCAACCAAAAGAAGGATCTTATTCTGAGGCAAAGATAAATACTTTTGCTTCAATATTCCCAACATCAAATCCACAATATGTATTTGTTGTTATGTTGGACACGCCCCAAAAAGCGAAAGATTATTATTATAAATATAGGCACCAAAAAGGAGGATGGAAAGGAACCTTGTATAATACAGCGGGTTGGACCTCAGTAGAGGTAGCTGGAAAAATAATGGATAAAATTGGGCCTATTTTAGCCACAAAATATCTAGAAATTAATTAATTATGCTCCTAGGCGATTATTTTCAAAACATTCAAGCAACCTATAAAAAATTTTTTTTTTCAGGAATTTCTTTTGACAGCACTCAAATAAAAAAAAATAATATTTTTTTTGCAATTAAAGGAAATAAAATAGATGGAAATGACTTTATACTATCTGCAATATCTAACGGTGCAAAAATAGTAGTAACTGAAAAAAAAATTAATGGACTAAAAAATGGTATTTTATTTATTTACTCAAATAAAATTAGAAAATTATTAGCCGAAATATCATTTAAAATTAATAATAAAATACCAAATAATATTATCGCAGTTACAGGTACAAATGGAAAATCTTCTATTGCCGATTTTTATTATCAAATATTAGATTTGAATAATAAAAAAGTTGCTTCTATTGGAACATTGGGTGTTAAATCAAGAAAATATAAAAAAGATTTATCTAATACTACTATAGATCCAATTCAATTAAGTAAAATTTTAAATAAATTAAAAAAACAAAATATTAACAATGTTATTATGGAAGCATCTAGTCATGGTCTAAGTCAAAACAGGCTAGATGGCTTATTGTTTAATACAGGAATATTTACAAATTTATCACAAGATCATTTGGATTATCATAAAAATACAAAAAATTATTTAAAAGCAAAACTATATCTATTTGAAAAATTAATCAAAAAAAGAGGCAATATAATAACCGATGAACAAATACCAGAATTCAAAAAAATAAAAGATATAGCAAACAATAAAAATTTAAATCTTTTTTCATTATTAGATAATAAAAATAATTTTCAATTTTTATCTCATCAATATCAGGGAGAGTCTCAATTGTTGGAGATAAAATATAAAAATTTAATTCATAAAATTAAACTTAATCTGATTGGAAAAGTTCAATTTAAAAATGTATTAATGGCAGTCATTGCCTCAATTAAAAGCAGTATCAATATTAAAGACATACTTAGTGTAATACCAAAAATTAAGTCTGTAGAGGGAAGATTTGAAAAAGTTGGTAAAATAAAAAATAACTCAAAGGTAATCTTAGATTATGCACATACGCCAGATGCTTTAAAAACTTGTCTTACAAATATAAAAGAACAATTTCCGGGAAAAAAAATAACACTAGTATTTGGCTGTGGTGGAAATAGAGATCAAAATAAAAGAGCTAAAATGGGTAAAATTGCTGATCTTTTTTCAGATAAAATTTATCTTACTGATGATAATCCAAGACTAGAACAGCCTAGTAAAATAAGAAAAGACATCAAAAAGGGAATAAAAAAACAAAAAGTATTGGAATATTCTAATAGAGCTAAAGCAATTACAGAGGCAATAAAAAACTTAAATACAGGTGAGATTTTACTTGTAGCTGGAAAAGGTCACGAAAAAATTCAAGAAATTGGTGTAAAAAAAATTTTTTTCTCAGATAAAAAAAATATCCTTGATGCAATCAAAATTAAAAATTCAAATTTATCAAATAATTTAAAGGTTAATATAATTAACGAGCTTAGTGCAGAAAAAAAAATATCTAACCAAATCTTTTTGGAGAAAGCTAGAATTAATTCAAAAGAAATAAAAAAAAATGATATTTTTTTTGCAATTAAGGGAAAAAAAAATGATGGTAACAAATTTATAAGTGAAGCTTTCAAGAAAAAAGCATCAATTGCAGTAGTCAATAAAATTGAAAAAAAATTAAATATTTCTCGTCAAATTAAAAGCAAAGACTCTTTAAAATTTTTAACAAAAAGTTCTGAGCTGTATAGAGAAAATATAAAAACAAAAATTATTGCTATAACGGGAAGTTGTGGAAAAACTACATTAAAAGAGTTATTGGGTAATTCATTGAAACAGATATCCACAGTTGGTATTTCACCTAAATCTTATAATAATAAGTATGGAGTTCCATTAAGTCTTTTTAATTTAAATCAAAAAAATAATTATGGAGTTTTAGAAATTGGGATGGATAAAAAGGGTGAAATTGATTATTTATCTAAAATTGTAAAACCAGATGTTAGTGTGATTACCAATATTAATTATGCACACGCTAAGAATTTTAAAAATATAAAACAAATTGCTTTAGCAAAATCAGAAATAATTAATAATACAAAAATTAATGGAGTTATTGTCCTAAACGCAGATGATAATTTTTATACTTTGCTTAAAAGAATAGCAAAAAAAAGAAGACTTAGAATTTTATCATTTAGTATTGATAATCAAAATGCCAATATAAAATTAGTAAGTATTAAAAAAATTACTAACAAGTTTAAAGCAACAATTAGAGTTAATAATTTAAAAACATATTTTTTTATTTCTAATAATTTTCAAAATAACATCTTAAATATTTTAGCTACTTTAGCTGTAATGAGTATTTTTATAGATATATCTAAATTGAAAAAAAATATTTTTATGGGATTTAAAACACCAGAAGGTAGAGGAGATATTGCTAAAATTGAGATTAATAATAAAAAATTAAATCTGGTAGATGAAAGTTATAATTCAAACCCGTTGTCTCTTAAATCTGCAATTTTAAATTTTGATAAAATTAAAATTTACAAAGAAAAAAAATATCTATTATTGGGTGATATGTTAGAACTTGGAAAACATTCAAAAAAGCTTCATCAAACTATAGGAAAAATAATCAATAACACAAAAATAGACAAAGTCTTTGTAAAAGGAAATAAAGTTTTATTTACATACAATTCTGTTTTAAAAAAGAAAAGAGGCATGGTGTTGAATAACAACTCACAAATTATTGATTTGATTAAAAATGATTTAAATAATAATGATTATCTTATGATTAAGGGCTCAAATGCGACAGGATTCAATAGAATAATAAGCGAAATTAAAGGAGAGAAATAAATGCTTTATCAGTTTTTACTTAATTTTGTTGATACCTTTGGGTTTTTAAACGTCTTTAAATACATTACCTTTAGAACAGGGCTATCCTTATTTACTTCATTAATTATAGTTTTGTTAATTGGTGGACCTTTTATAAATTTTTTTTCAAATAAAAAAATTGTTAATCCTATACGTGATGATGGTCCACAAGATCATATTATAAAAAAAATTGGTACTCCAACTATGGGAGGAGTAATCATTTTGTTTGGATTACTACTTTCTGTATTATTTTGGGGGGATTTATCAAACACAAGTATTTTATTTTGTATCTACATTGCCATTTCATTTGGTTTACTTGGAGCCTTTGATGATTATAAAAAAATAAAACATAATAATTCTTCAGGAATTTCATCTAAATTTAAAATATTATCACAAGTTATATTAGCTATATTTGGAACTAGTTTATTTCTTTATTTTGTTGATTATCAAGAAATTACAAATTTATATTTTCCATTTTTTAAAAATTTAATAATTAATCTAGGGTGGTTTTTTATACCTTTTTCTGTATTTGTAATTGTAGGTTCATCAAATGCAGTTAATTTAACAGATGGACTTGATGGATTAGCTACAGTCCCTGTAATTTTAGTTGCAGGTTGTTTTGCATTTATAAGTTATGTAACTGGAAATATTGTTTTTTCTGATTATTTACAAATTCCATACATTGAAGGTACTGGTGAGGTCTCAATTTTTTGTGGTGCAATCATAGGATCATGTTTAGGGTTTCTATGGTTTAATGCTCCACCTGCTAAAATTTTTATGGGAGACACAGGCTCTTTAGCGCTTGGAGGCTCTTTAGGTGCTGTTGGAATAATTACAAAACATGAAATAGTATTAGCGATTACAGGTGGGTTATTCGTTCTAGAGGCTGTTTCGGTAATGGTACAAGTAATTTCTTTTAAATTAACTGGAAAAAGAATTTTTAAAATGGCACCAATACATCATCATTTTGAAAAAAAAGGGTGGCCAGAGTCAACTGTGGTTATTAGGTTTTGGATCATTTCAATCATTTTAGCAATGATAGGTTTGGCCACTTTAAAATTAAGATAATGATTGAAGATAAAAATATTTTTTTAGAAAAAAAAATATTAATCTATGGTTTGGGAAAAAGTGGAATTGCTTCATATAAGTTTTTAAAAAATAAAGCTAAAGTATATTTATTTGATGATGATTTAAAAAAAAAATTTGAAAATCAATCAAATCAAAGGCTAAAAAACATTCAGGCAACATCTAAAATTAAGTTTGATAGTGTCATTATCAGCCCCGGAATAAATGTTTTAAAATGTAAATTATCTAAATTTCTTAAAAAGAATAAATCTAAAATTTATACTGATTTAGATGTATTCTACACATTTTACAAAAATAAATGCATCGCTATCACAGGAACAAATGGAAAATCAACCACTGCTAAAATATTACATGAGGTTTTGTCAGATCAAAAGTATGATTGTAGATTAGTTGGTAACATTGGAAATCCAGTATTATGTGAAAAAAAAATTAACAAAAATACTATTTTTGTGGTTGAAGCTTCATCATATCAACTAGATTATAGTCAATTATTTACTTCAAAATATTCAGCAATACTAAATATTAGTCCTGATCACATAGAAAGACATAGAAACTTAAAAAATTATATAAGTGCGAAATTTAAGCTATTAAATTCACAATCTAGAGATTCTATAGCATTTGTAAAAAAAAATGACGTACTAATAAATAAAAAGTTAAATAGCAAAAGATATAATCCAAAGATTATTAAAGTTGATTTAAAAAAAGCTAATACAATAATTAAAATAATCAAAAATAAATACTTCTTATCTGCAGGTAACTTAGAAAATCTATCATTTATTTTAAAGATTTCAGAAAAATTAAATTTAAATAATAAAATATTAATTAAAACTTTAAATAGATTTAAAGGATTAAAATATCGACAACAAATTATCTATAAAAATAAAAATTTAACAATAATTAATGATTCGAAATCAACAAGTTTTGCCTCATCAGAAAATTTGTTAAAAAATTTAAAAAATGTTTATTGGATTTTAGGTGGTATCCCCAAAAAAGGTGATAAATTAAATTTATCTAAAATACATTGTAAGAATTTTAAAACGTTTGTATTTGGTAACCACTATAAAGAATTTAAAAAAAATATTAGAAATAAAATTCATATCAATCATTTAAAATATTTAAAAGATATATTAAAAGAAATATTTTCTGATTTAAAAAATAAGAAGTTAAAAAAAAATATCATACTCTTCAGTCCAGCTGGGGCATCATTTGATAGTTTTAAAAATTTTGAAGATAGGGGAAAATATTTTAATCAATTAATTAAAAAATTTCTTAATGCAAAATAGTATTTTTTTATATAAATTTTATTATCAATGGTGGAAGAATATAGACAAATCGATATTTTTACTTATTAGTTTATTATTTTTAATTGGACTTTTTTTCTCATTAGTTTCTACATCATTAATTGCTTCTGATAAATTAGAAACAAATAGCTACTTCTTTTTTTTTAAGCATTTAATCTATATTTTAATTGGCATATTTATAATTTTTATTTTTTCTTCTTTAAAAACTAACCAATTATTTCATTACTCTCATTTTCTTTTTTTTATTACTTTGGTTGCTTTACTTTTAGTCCCCATTATTGGTGTTGAAGTTAAGGGATCAAAAAGATGGATAGATTTATTTTTTTTACCAAGATTTCAACCCATTGAACTATTAAAACCATTTTTCATTATCATGATTTCAACTATTTTATGTAGTGTAAGAACTTCAAATATTTATTTAAAATATTTATTATCAATAGTCTTAGTATCTATAATTGTTTTGTTTCTTATAATGCAACCAGATATAGGTCAAACTCTTCTTGTTATTTTCTCTTGGGCAGTTTTAATTTTTACATCTGGAGTAAACATCTTTTTACTTTTTAGTCTTTCCACTATTGCTTTAATTTTATTAACTTACTTAATTATGTACGTACCTAAGTTTGATTATATTCAAAGTAGGATTTTTTCTTTTTTTAATAGAGATACAGGAACACATAATTTTCAATCTGACAAAGCTATCGAGTCCATTACTAGTGGCGGTTTCTTTGGTAAAGGAATTGGTGAAGGAACTTTAAAAAATCGAGTACCAGAAGCACACACTGATTATATAATCTCTGTAATTTCTGAAGAGTTTGGTGTTGTTGCCATAATATTAATATTATTATTATTTTTAATTTTTATTTATATGGTTTTTAAAAAAATAAATTTTGAAAAAGATGATAAAATTAAACTTGTTTTAATCGGATGTGTGAGCTTAATTTTAATGCAAGCAACTATTCATATAGGTGTTAATATCAGATTGTTTCCCACCACAGGTATGACTTTACCATTTTTGAGTTATGGAGGTTCTTCAATAATAAGTATCTCAATAATATCAGGCATAATCTTAAATTTAACAAAAAGAAAAATAGAAAATTAAAATGAAAGGTAAGATTTTAATTTCTACTGGAGGATCTGGTGGCCATGTTATTCCTGCAATTACAATCCATGATCATTTAAAGGAAAATTATGATATATCAATTTCAAGTGATGTTAGAGGTCTTAAATATCTTGATGATAAATTTTATAAGATAATAGTTATTGATACACCCAAGTTAAATAATATAATTTTATTTCCATTATCAATTTTAAAAGTATTTTTTTTAGTTTTAAAATCATTGGCAATATTAAAAAAAGAAAAAATTCGAATTCTTATTTCCACTGGCGGGTATATGTCACTACCATTATGTATAGCAGCTTGGATATTAAATATAAAAATTTATTTGCTAGAACCTAATATGGTTATTGGAAGGGCAAATAAATTTTTTCTTAAGTTTTCTAAAAAAATTATATGTTATTCAGAGAATATTATTAATTTTCCAAAAAAATATAAAAATAAATTAAATATTATAAATCCACTAATAAGAAAAAAATATTATAATAAAAAATCAATAGAAAATAATAATAATAAATTTACTTTAATGATAATAGGAGGGAGTCAAGGTGCACAAATATTTGATAAAATTTTGCATGAGTCAATTATTAAAATTTCGAAGTTTAAAACTTTAAAGGTAATTCATCAAACAAATCAAAAAAACATAAAAAATCTCAAAAATTTATATTTAGAAAATAAGATTGATAATACTGTTTTCAGTTATGATCAAAATCTTAATTTATTAATAGATCAAGCTGATTTGTGTATTACAAGATCTGGTGCCTCTAGTTTAGCTGAAATTTCTTTATCTAAAAAACCATTTATTGCCATCCCATTACCAAGTTCTAATGATAACCATCAATTAGAAAATGCTAATTATTATAAAAATAAAGATTGTTGCTGGGTTATTGATCAAATTGATTTTGATAAAAAAAAATTTGAAGATTTGTTATTAAATATATTGAGTAATAAAGATGAAATACTTATAAAAAAAAATAATTTAGAAAAATTAAATTATCAAAATACCTGGAATAATGTTAATCAAAATTTATTAAATATTATTAATGAAAATTAAATTAGCAAAATCAGAAATTATTCATTTTATTGGAATTGGTGGAATAGGTATGAGTGGATTATCTCTCATTATGAAGGGTAAAGGATTTAAAGTTCAGGGCAGTGATATTGCAAGCAACAAAAATATTGAGAGATTAAAAAAAGATAAAATTAAGATTACAATTGGACATAAAAAGCAAAATATTAACAAAGCAACAATTGTAGTAGTTTCTTCTGCAATTAAAAAAAATAACCCTGAATTAATAGAAGCAAATAAAAAACAACTACCGATTTATAAAAGAGGAGAAATGCTGGCTAATATTGTTTCTTTAACAAAAAATATTGTAGTTGTTGGCTCTCACGGAAAAACAACTACGACATCACTAATAGCTTCGATTTTCCAAGAAACCAAAATAGATCCAACTATTATTAATGGAGGTGTAATAAATTCTATCAACAATACTGCAAAACTTGGTAAAAGTGACTGGTCTATCTTAGAAGCTGACGAATCTGATGGTAGTTTTGTTCACGTTCCACCAACATATTCGATAATTACCAACATAGATAGAGAGCATATGGATTTTTATAGTTCTATGGATGAGTTAAATAATTATTTTATTAAATTCATAAAAAAAGTTCCATCCTTTGGAAAATCTTTTATTTGTATTGATGATAAGAATAATAAAAATTTGATTAAGAGACTAAGTAATAAAAATTTTTATACATATGGAACAGATACAAAATCAAACTTTTGTATTAGAAATATTAAACAATCAAAAGACTATTCCGAGTTTGATTTAAAGATAATTTTGCCAAATATAAAAAAAAAATTAATTAAAAAAATTAAAATACCTTTATTAGGAATACACAATATTAGAAATTCAGTTGCAGCCTCAGCTTTGGCTATTACAGTTGGATTAACAGTTTCAAGTATTAAAAAAGGATTAAAAAACTTTAAGGGTGTTCAAAGAAGATTTAATAAAATTTTCACATTTAATAAAGTTGACTTTTATGATGACTATGCCCATCATCCAACTGAAATCAAATTTGTGTTAGAAGGAGTACATAAAGTTTATAAGGGATATGAAAAAATATGTATTTTTCAACCACACAGAATATCAAGGTTAAAAGACTTAAAAAAAGATTTTACTTATGCATTTAAAAATGCAGATAAAGTAATCTTACTTCCAATTTATACAGCAGGAGAAAAAATATCATTAGGTTTTAAATATGAAAATTTTGCAAGAGAAATAATCAAAAACTCAAAAGTAAAACTATTTTTAGCAGATGATAGATTTCAATTAGCTAAATATATTAAAAATAATATTTATGGGAAAAAAATAGTTATTGGAATGGGTGCGGGGACAATCTCAACTTGGATGAGAGAAATGCCTAAATATTTATAATGAGCATTAACCAAAATGATTTGTTATCAGAATTTAATGAAAATATTAAATTTGATTATAATTTAAAAAAAAAGAATTGGTTTAACATAGGTGGTAATGCTAAAATTTTCTATAAAGCTGAAAATTTGAAAGAATTAATTAAATTTTTAAAATTAATAAAAAATAAGGAGAAAATATTTATTCTAGGTGGTGGCTCAAATACTCTTATTACTGACAAAACTTATGATGGTGTTGTAATAAAGTTATCAAATAATTTTAATAATATTTCCCTACTATCAGAAGACATAATTATTGCTGGAAGTGCCGTTAGCGATAAATCACTCTCAGAATTTGCAATGGATAATAGTTTGGGAGGATTTGAATTTTTATCCTGTATACCTGGTACAGTTGGAGGAGGTATAAAAATGAATGCCGGTTGTTTTGGAAGAGAATTTAAAGACATCCTAATCTCAGTACAAGCTATAAATAAATCAAGACAAGTTGTTACAATTCCAGCAAAAGAAATTGATTTTAAATATAGAGATAGTGGATTACCAAATGATTTAATTTTTTTAAGTGCATCTTTTAAAGGTTTTAGGAAAAAATCAGATTTGATTAAGAAAGAAATGATAGAATTAAAAGAAAAAAAAGAAAAAGCACAACCTACAAAAATTAAAACAAGTGGAAGCACTTTTAAAAATCCATTAGGTCAATCAGATAAAAAAGTTTGGCAATTAATAAAAGAGTCAGTTCCTCTAGAAAAATCATTTGGGGATGCTGGTATTTCTGAAAAACATTGTAATTTTTTTATAAACAAAGGTAATGCTAAATTTGATGATATGAAAAAATTAATAGAATTTGTGTCTGAAAGTGTTTTAAAAAAAACTGGTGTAAAATTGCAAACTGAAATAAAAATTTTAGAGTAAATTGAAAAAAAAAATATTAATACTTGCTGGTGGAATTTCAAAAGAAAGATTAATTAGTCTTGATACAGGTTTACAAGTTGCAAAAGAGTTAAAAAAAAATGGTTACAAAGTAAAAATTTCTGAACCTGATGGCAGTTTGTCAAAAAATATTAATCAATTTAAACCTAATGTTATATTTAATGCTTTACATGGACAGTTTGGTGAGGATGGTTATATACAAACTATTTTGGAAGGGTTTAAAATACCTTACACTCATTCTGGAGTCATTGCTTCTTCATTAGCAATGGATAAAGCAATATCTAAAAAAATTTTTATACAAAATAAAATTAATACCCCAAAATATATTAAATATTCTTATGAAGAAAATAATTTTGATTTAATAAAAAATATTGAAAAGAAGTTAAAATTTCCAGTTGTAGTTAAGCCAATTAATGAAGGTTCAAGTGTAAATGTTTTTATTTGTACAAAAAAAAATATTTCAAGAATTTTAAGTTCAATGAAAATTTATAAAGAGATAATGATCGAAGAATTTATTGGTGGAAGAGAAATTCAAGTTGCAATTATGGGTAATAAAAAATTAGGAGCAATAGAGCTTAAACCAAAAAGAAAATTTTATGATTACAAAGCTAAGTACAGTGCAAATGCAAAAACTCAACATATTATTCCAGTCAAGCTTTCAAAAAATAAATTAATTGAGGTAATGGATTTATCACTTAAAGCTCACAAAATTATAGGTTGCAATGGGGTTACTAGATCAGATTTTAAATTTTATAAAAATAAGTTTTATCTACTAGAGATTAATACTCAACCAGGTATGACAAGATTGTCTCTTGTTCCAGAAATAGCAAAATATAAAGGAATATCCTTTATAAAACTAATTGAGTGGATTTTAAAAGATGCAACAACGAAAAAGTAAAAAAATTTTAATATATTTTTTTTTACTACTAGTAGTTGGCTCAATAAATAATTTAAATTTTAATAGTTTAACGTTACGAAACATCAATAATATTAATATTAATATTAATATTAATGGATTAGATATAAAGGATAAATTAATTTTACTTAAACAAATAGAAAATTTTAGTTTAAATAATATTTTTTTAATCAGTAAGATTGATTTAACGAATGAAATTAAATCAAATCCCTTAGTAGAAAATTATACTGTTTTTAAAAGATATCCGTCATCAATAGATATAAATATAGAGAAGACTAAATTTTTAGCTAAAATAAATAAAAATGGTCAAATTTTTTATATAGGTTCTAACGGCAAATTTATAAAAAATGATTTTTTAGATAATCAATTACCCTATATTTTTGGCAATCCAGAGGTTATTGATTTTTTTTATATTAAAGAAATTATTGATAAATCTAAAATTTCATACTCAAAGATAAAAAATTTATTTTTTTTTCCATCTAAAAGATGGGATTTAGAATTAAGAGATAATACTATAATTAAATTACCAAATGAAAATACTAATCTTGCCCTTAAGTTAGCAATAGATTTTTTGGATGATAATAAATTTATAGATGCAAGAATTAAAAATCAAATTATTTTAAATGATTGAAGATACAGATTTTGAAATTTTTCTATATATTTCTAAAAACAGATATCAAATATTTGTTTATGATAAAAATCATTTAAAGAATTTATATAATGAAGAAATAAAGAATATCGATGAAATAGAATTAAATACTCTTTCAAAATTTCTTGATGAGAATATTTATAAAATTGAAAAAATGATAAAAAAATTTGTTAGAAATATCATTTTAATTATAGAAGATGATAAAGTTTTAGATGTAGGTATTTCATTAAAAAAAAAAAATTATGAAAAAAATATAGATCAAAAACATTTTGAAAATAGCTTAGTAGAAGTTAAAGATATTTTTAGAGAAAATTATCAAGATCAAATTATTATGCATATGATTGTTGTTGATAATGATAAAAATGAAAGTAACTTTTTATTAAATAATGATAACAAAAATGATGATTATATGTTTTTAGAGATAAATTTTATATCCATTACTAATAACTTCACTTTTTATTTTGATAAGCTGTTAGAAAGTCACCAAATCAAGATTAGTCGTTATATGTCATGCAAGTATATTAAAAACTACATTGGTGACGACTCAACTGAGCTATCTATCATGGCAAATAAACTGAACAATGGTTTGAATAAAAATGAAGTTCAATTAGTTTCTAAAAGTGTTGAAAATAAAGGTTTTTTCGAAAAATTTTTTCAACTATTTAGTTAAAAGTGTTTTTTCTAGTAATATTTGTTGTTTTCAAAGTTTATTAAAAATTAATTAAAACACTTGAATGTCTTATTTAACTCAAAAAACAATTAAAAATAATGTTTCGTTTAGTGGCATCGCATTACATAGTGGATTAGATGTAAATATATGTGTTAAGCCAGCTGAGCCTAATTTTGGTATAGTTTTTAAAAGAGTTGATTTTAATGAAAATAACTTAGTTTACCCAAATTTTATGAATGTCACTAACACTTCACTAAACACAACTATTGAAAATGAATTTGGAGTTAAAGTTTCAACAATTGAGCATTTGATGGGAGCATTATTTGGATTAGGAATTGATAACGCATTAATAGAAATAGATAATGAAGAAGTTCCAATTTTGGATGGATCTGCAAAAGAATTTATTGAAAAAATTATTACTTCTGGATTAGTAGTAAGTGAGTCTCCAATTAAAATTATCAAAATTAACAAAGATATTAAATTTACTGATGGAGAAAGATTTATTTCAATAGAGCCATCTACCTTAAGCTTAGACATAGATTTTGAGCTTAAGTACAAAAATCCTATAATTGGTAATCAAAAAAATATAGTTAAAGTTTTTGAAGATGATCTAACTGATGTTTATAACTCTAGAACATTTTGCTTGTTTGAAGATATTGAATTAATTAAGAAAAATGGACTAGCAAAAGGTGGAAGTTTACAAAACGCAATAGTAGTAAAAGATGATGAAATTTTAAACCCAGAAGGTTTGAGAAACAATAAAGAATTTGTTAATCACAAAATACTTGATTGCATTGGAGATCTTTATACATCTGGTTACAGAATGATTGCTAAAATCAAATGTTCTCAAGGTGGCCATTATTTAACTAATCAGTTGCTTAGAAAAGTATTTGAAAATAAAGAAAATTTTTCTATTCTTGAAATAAAAGAAAAAAACTTACCACACACTTTAATAAATAGAAATATATTAAAATCTATAGCTTAATTAAAGATAACTTTAAATTTAAGTTTAGAAAAAGTATATATTACCAATGTATAATTATAAAATTATCTTTTTGATATTAGTAATTTTTTTTATTAATGCATGTTCAAAAGATAAAATAAAAGAATCACAAATAAATCAAAAAAATTTAGATTTACAAGTTTTGGAAGCTTATCAAGAGGGATTAGAATCTTTAGAGAGTGGAGATGTTCTTTTTGCAGCAAAAAAATTTAATGAGGCAGAAATTTTATTCCCTCAATCGACATGGGCACCAAAATCTGCATTAATGGCAGCTTATGCCTATTATAGCCAAGATTATTATATTGATGCTATTGCTGAACTAGATAGATTTATTAAAATTTACCCGTACGATAAAAATCTTGATTATGCATATTATTTATTGGGAACATCTTATTATGAACAAATAGTTAATGAAGAAAAAGATCTTCAATCAATGATGGAAGCGAAAAAAAATTTTCTAATAGTCGCTAATAAATATCCAAAAACTGAATACGCACTGGACGCAAAATTTAAATTAGATTTAATTGATCAAATTTTAGCATCAAAAGAAATGTATATCGGCCGGTATTATTTTGATAAAAAAAAATGGATTGCATCAATTAATAGATTTTTAAATGTAATTAATAACTACAATGAAACAATTTATACAGAAGAAGCACTTTATCGATTAGTAGAGATGTATTATATTTTAGGTTTAGAGGCTGAGTCAAAAAAATATGCTCAACTTCTAGGATATAATTATAATTCATCAGAGTGGTATAAAAAAAGCTACAAACTGTTTAATGCCTCATATAAAGAAAAAGAAACTGTTATAAAAAATGATAAAAATAAGATACTTCAAAAAGTAAAATCTCTATTTAATTGAGATGAAGAAAAATCAAATAGAACTTCAGTATAAAAAAAAAATAAAACTACTTACTGAATATAACAAAAATTACTTTGATAAAAATAACCCAATTGTAGATGACAATGATTATGATAAACTTAGGAAGGAAATTTTATTACTAGAAAAGAATTATAAATTTTTATTTTCAAAAAATTCTCCTTCAAAAAAAATTGGATACAAGCCTTCAAAAAATTTTAAAAAAGTTTCACATAGAATTTCCATGTTATCTTTGGCAAATGCTTTTGGAAGAGAAGATTTAATTAATTTTGAAAAAAAAATTTTTAATTTTTTATCTAAAAATAAGGATTTTATTTTATCTTATAGCGCAGAACCAAAGATTGATGGTATCTCAGCATCGTTAATTTATAAAAATGGTGAATTTAAAATTGGATTATCAAGAGGGGATGGAAAAGAAGGTGAAGATATAACAGCCAATCTAGCAACAATTAATGATATTCCAAAAAAAATTAAATCAAAAGATTTTCCTGAAGAGATTGATGTTAGGGGTGAAGTTTATATACAAAATAGTGACTTTGAAAATTTAAAAGAAAAATTTGCAAACCCAAGAAATGCAGCCTCTGGATCATTAAGACAAAAAAATCCAGAGGATACAAAAAAGATTCCTTTAAAATTTATTGCTTATACGTTTGGTTATGAAAAGGGTCTCAAGGCAAAAAATCAAACAGATTTTTTAAAAAATTTAGATGATTGGGGTTTTAAAACAAATCCATTAAATAAATTAGTTACAGGTGTCGATAATTTATTGATTAATTATTCAAAGATAGAAAAAGATAGAGCAAAAATTGATTTTGATATTGATGGTATAGTTTATAAAATTAATGACTTTGAACTTCAAAAAAGACTTGGAAATGTTGCAAATTCACCTAGGTGGGCTATCGCTCATAAATTTGCTTCAAATAAAGCTATATCTAAAATTCTAAATATTGAAATTCAAATAGGAAGAACCGGAGCATTAACGCCAGTTGCAAAAATTAAACCAATCAATATTGGAGGAGTAGTAGTATCTAATGCAACTCTACATAATGAAGATGAAATTGATAGAAAGGATATAAGAATTGGAGATTTAGCAACTATCGAGAGAGCTGGTGATGTAATACCCCATATCCTTTCAGTCGATAAAACTAAGAGAGATAAAAAATCATTACAATTTATTTTTCCAAAAAATTGTCCCTCTTGTGGCTCTAAAACAATTAAAGAATTCAATAATGTTACAAAAAAAGAGGATGCAGTTAGAAGGTGTTCTAGTGAAGGATACGATTGTGAGAAAATTGCAATAGAAAAGTTAAAACATTTTGTTTCTAAAGAAGCTTTAAATATTGAAGGCTTTGGTAAAAAAATAGTAGAAAACTTTTGGAAACTCAATTTAATAAAATTACCACAAGATATATTCAATTTAGATTTTAAAAAAATAGAAAATCTTGAAGGTTGGGGTAAACAATCAATGGAAAATTTAAGATATTCTATTAATCAAAGGAAGAATATTTCTTTAGAAAGATTAATCTATTCACTAGGTATCAGGCATATTGGTTTAGAAAATGCAAAAATTTTATCAAAATATTTTAAATCATTTTATAATTTCATTAATTTTTCTAACGAAATAAATTCAGATGATATATTGAATATTGATGGAATTGGAGAAACTCAGTTACAGTCAGTTAAAAATTTTTTTAATAATAAAGTTAATCTAAATATTTTAAAAGATTTACAAAAAATTTTAGTGGTAAAGAATATAACAACAAAAAATAAAAATGGATTATTAAATGCAAAAACATTTATGGTGACTGGAAAACTCAATGGAATCAGTAGAGCAGAAGTAAAATCTTTGATAGAAGAAAATTCTGGATCTTCAGTAAGCACTGTAAGTAAAAAATTAGATTATTTAATAATTGGAGACAAACCAACTAAAAAGAAAGTCGATAAAGCTATAGAATTTAAAATTACCATATTAAATCAAAGTCAGTTTTTGAAATTGCTAAATATAACTAGCTAGCCATTTTTTCTCATTATAAGAAAGATATTTTGAAAGTTTTGAATACACATCTAAATGATATCTAAATAAATAATTTTTTTCTAATTTAGTTAAAAGATTAAAATTAATTAAATCTTTTTCTATTGGAACAAGAGTTAAATTTTCAAAGCATATTTTCTTTTTTATTTTATTAACAAAAACAAGATTTTCTATTCTGATACCATATGAATTTTTTTTATAAAAACCTGGCTCATTACTTAAAATCATACCTTCTTGGATTTTAACTTTATTTAATTTGGAAATTGATTGAGGTCCTTCGTGAACGTTTAAAAAGAAACCAACACCATGTCCTGTTCCATGAGCATAATCTAATTTACTTTCATTTAAATATTTTCTAGCTCTCCGGTCGATTTTTATACCAGTATTGTCGAGCTTTAAGTTTGTATTTGCTACAGCTATGTGCCCTTTTAATACTTTGGTGTAAATATTTTTGATACTTGGTTTTGGTTTTGTAAAACAGATGGTTCTGGTGACATCAGTAGTTCCATATTTATACTGACCACCAGAGTCGCATAAAAATATATCATTTTTTTTTATTGATCTACAACTACCTTTTTTAGCTCTATAATGAACAATGGCACCATTTTTGCCCGCTCCTGCAATTGTTTCAAAACTTGGATATAAATATTTCTTACTTTTTTTTCTAAATTTTTCTAATTTTATTTGAGCATCAACTTCTGTAATCTTTTTTTTATTAACTTTTTTAATCCAATAAATAAATTTCGTTAATGCCACACCATCTATAACATGAGTACTAATCATGTTATCAATTTCAGTATTATTTTTTATAGCTTTAAAAAAATAAGTGGGGTCTTCTCTTTTTATAATTTTAAATTTAGATTTAATAATTTTTTCATAAAAAGCTGAACAAGATTTATTATCAATTATAAAATTTTTACCATTTAAAGAAAAAATTTTTTTTGGTAAATTTTTAGTAGATACTAATTGATCTTTGTTAATTATTTTTTCTTTTATTAATCTTTTAGCTTTATGAGGTTCTGCTATTAAAAATATTTTTTTTGATTTATGAATGATTAATCTTGAATTTGGTACAGGACTATTTGGACTATCGTTACCTCTAATATTTAAAATCCAAGCTACATTTTCTGGAGCAGTTACAAATAAATTATCAGCTTTATTTTTTTTTAGGTAATTTACAATTTTATTAATTTTTGATTTTCTATTTTCTCCAACAATTTCATCTTTGAGTGAAAAAAAAGCAGCACTTTTACCAATTTTTTTATTTTTTATTTCATCAATTAAATTATTGGATATAAATTTAGTTTGATTATTTTTTAAAAAATAATTTTTTATTTGTTGATGAGTAAATAGTTTTGGGTCTAAACCCAATCTTAAATTTTTGAATAAATTACAATTTATTATTTTTTCGTAACTAACAATTTTAAAATATTTTCCACTCTCCATTTCACTTTGAATAGTGTATCTACCATCTGTAAATAAATAGTTCTTATTTTTTAAAATAATTGCCAAACCTGCAGAGCCACTAAAATTTGAAATAATTTTTAATCTATTTATTTTTGAATATTCAGTAAAATAATCATCATTTTTAGGCACAACATATCCATCTATATCGTATTTTTTAAATTTTTTTCTTAACTCTTTTACTTCTTTGTTCATTTAATTCTCTTTTGATATCTTATCCATCCAGGACTTCTTGTTCCTTCTTCGATTTCAAAGTCTTGATTAAAATCAAAATCTTGATCATCGTCAACTTCTTCCTCAAAAAAAGAATTTTTTTCTAAATGTTTTTCTGGCAACTCCTCAATGAATCTTGAGGCCATGCTATCAATCCAGTCACCTTGATAAAATCTGTTCATTGAAAAAGAGATTATTGCTTTCTTTTTAGCCCTTGTAATTCCGACATAAGCTAAACGTCGCTCCTCTTCTAATCCATTTTGCCCTTTTTCTTCAATTGATTTTTGATGAGGAAACAGACCTTCTTCCCAACCAGGAAGAAAAACTACGTCAAACTCAAGGCCTTTTGCTGCGTGCATAGTCATCATATTAATTTTTTCACCATCCCATTCTTGATCAATTGAAGTAGCTAAAGAAACATGTTCTAAAAAACTTTCTAAATTATCAAATTCTTTCATTGCGCTTAATAATTCTTTAATATTCTCTAATCTGTTTTCATTGTCTAAATCTTTTTTATTTTTTAACATTGCTGAGTAACCAGATTCGTCTAAAACTATTTGAAGTAATTTAATATGATTAACTTTTTTAATATTAAGATCATTTCTCCACTTATTTAATGCGTTAAGAAAAAAACTAAGACCTATTTTTGTTTTTGGTTTAATTAAATTTTGTTCAAGCATTTTATTAGCAGCAGACTCTAAACTTAAATTATTTTCTTTGCCAAATTCATGAACAGTTTTTAAAGTAGTATCTCCAATTGATCTTTTAGGATTGTTAACAATTCTTTCAAAAGCAAGATCATCTTTTTCTTGATGAATTAACCTTAAGTAGGCAACACAATCTTTAATTTCAGCTCTTTCATAGAATTTCGTTCCTCCTAAAATTCTGTAAGGCATACCAATTTTAAGGAATCGTTCTTCAAATTCTCTAGTTTGAAATATGGCCCTAACTAATATAGCCATTTCATTAAATGAATATTTCTTTTTTAATTTTTTTTCTATCTCATCTGAAATTCCAATCGCCTCATCTTTACCATTTTTAAAGCAATTTAATTTTACCAAATCTCCTTCTTCCATAGTAGTTGTAAGTGTCTTACCAACTCTATTTTGATTATTTGAGATAAGATTTGAAGCAACAGATAAAATATTTTGAGAAGATCTATAGTTTTGTTCAAGCCGTATTACTTTTGTGTTTTTATATACTTGATCAAACTCTAAAAAATTTTTAATTTCTGCTCCTCTCCAACTATAAATTGATTGATCATCATCTCCCACACAACATAAATTTTTATTTTTTTCAGACAATAAATTTAACCATTTACTCTGAATAAAATTAGTGTCTTGGTATTCGTCTACTAAAATATATTTAAAGTTTGTTGTATAAATTTTTCTTATATCAGGATAATTTTCTAAAATTTTTACAGTATGTAAAATTAAATCACTAAAATCGCATGAGTTTAAATCTATTAATTTTTGTTGATAGATTTTATATAAAGGAAGTATAGTTTTTTCATAAATATCTTTTTTATTTACCATAACTTCAGATGGGTAATACCCTTTATTTTTCCATCGATCGATTATTGCTAAAATAAATCTAGGTGCCAATTGTTTGATGTCAATATTTTCACTTTTACAAATATTTTTGATAAGTCTTGTTTGATCATCAGTATCTATAATGGTGAAGTTTGAATTTAAATTTGCTGCTGCCGCATGTTTTCTTAATATTTTTGCACAAATTGAATGAAAGGTTCCAAGCCAAGAAAGACCAGTTGCAGCAGAACCAAGCATTTTACCCACTCTTGTTTGCATTTCTTTTGCAGCTTTATTGGTAAAAGTTACTGACAAAATTTGGTTAGGAAATGCTTTCTTTTCTTTAATAATGTGTGCAATTCTTGAGGTTAAAACCTTAGTTTTTCCAGATCCAGCACCCGCAACTATTAATAATGGTCCTTCTAAACATAATACCGCTTCTTTTTGAGCATTATTTAGGTTTTTTAAATAATCAGAGTTTATCATTTAAAATATTTCTTTATAACTTTCATTGTTTTATGAGCAAACATAATTATTTCTTCAGATTTTTATTAAAGATTAACAAGTTTATAAATAGTCTATTAAGTAGAAATTTAAACAAATTAAACGCCGCTAATTTAAAAAACATATTAACAAATAACAAAGTCTTTTTAACTATTGTTTTATTGGTTATTTTATTTTTTTCATACCTTTCAATACCAAATATTTTTAATAAAAATCAAGTTTCAGTCGAATTAAAAACAAATCTATTGGATAAATTAAACCTAGAGTTTAATTTTAAAAAAAAATTAGATTATAAATTTTTACCAAGACCACACTTTGTAACAATCGAATCTTCAGTAAAAATTAATGAAAATAAAATCTCTGAAATAAATAAATTAAAAATTTATGTTTCTTTAGAAAGTCTATTCTCTCTAAAAAATATGAAAATAAAGAATGTAGTAATAGAAGAAGCAAACTTTAATCTTAATAAAAATAATTATGATTTCTTTATAAAACTTTTGGATAGTGATTTTGAAGATATTAAACTTGAGATACTTGATAGTAATATATTTTATAAAAATTTAGAGAATGATGTTTTGTTTATTAATCATATTGAAAGTGCAAAATATATTTATGATCCCAAAGAGTTTAAAAATATACTTTTTTCAAAAAATAATATTTTTAATTTACCATATTTAATGGAATTATCTAATAATCAAGAAGAAAAAAAACTTAATTCAAAAATAAATATAGGAAGTTTAAATTTTCACCTAGAAAATCAATTTTCATATGGAGAAGAATTAAAATTAGGGTTATCAGAATTTAATTTTTTAAACTCAAAAAGTATTGCTGAATATAAGGTAAGTAAAAATAATTTTGAATTCAAATTATTTGATAAAGCTCAAAAATCAAAATTTTCTTACAATGGCAAATTAAATTTTAGACCATTTCATTCTTATTTAATGGGATCTGCTAATACAATAGATTTTTCTCATTTATTCTCGGATAATGCTATAATTAAACAACTTTTAAAAACTGAAATATTGAATAATAAAAATGTTGATTTTAATTTAAATGTTTCTGCAAATAAAACAGAAAATTTTGATAGTTTTACAAATATTTTTTTAAATTTAAAAATTCAAGAAGGATTAATTGATTTAGATCAAACCAAATTTAGTTGGAAAAATCATGCAAACATTAGTTTAACCGATAGTTTAATATATTTAAAAAATGGAAAATTAGTTTTAGATGCCAACTCTGAAATCAAATTAATTAATTTAGACGAAATATATAAATTTCTAATTACTCCTAAAAATTTAAGAAAAAAAATCAATAAAATGAACATTAACTTTACTTATTTATTTGATGAAAAAATTTTAAATATAAATGATATCAAAGTTGATGGTGTAACTGATAAAAATTTTCTTAATAATCTGAATGAAATTAATCTAAAAGAGAATAGTTTGCAAAATAAGATTTATTTTAAAAATTTGTTGAATAAATCAATTAAAAGTTATGCTGGATAAATCATTTTTTTAGGATCAACTATTTTTTCATAATCGTTTTGATTAATTAATCCCGTCTTTAATGTTTCGTGTTTTAAAGTAGTATTATTTTTTAAAGCAGTTTTTGCAATTTTTGCAGCATTATCATAACCAATATGTGGTGCCAATGCTGTTACCAGCATTAAAGAATTATCTAGGTGTTCTTGGATTTTTTTCTTATTAGCTTTTATTCCTTTTACACAATATTGGGCAAAATTTTTAGTGCTATCAGCTATTAGATCTATTGATTGCAAGATATTATGAGCAATTAAAGGTTTAAAAACATTTAATTCAAAATGCCCATGAGATCCTGCAATAGTAATACCATTATGATTACCAATCACTTTAACACAAACCATTGTAACAGCTTCACATTGAGTAGGATTTACTTTTCCTGGCATAATTGAAGAGCCAGGTTCATTTTCAGGTAATATAAGTTCACCATAACCTGCTCTAGGACCAGATCCTAAAAATCTAATATCATTTGAAATTTTCATTAAAGCTACAGCACATGTATTTAATGTTCCTGAAAAATTAACAATCGAGTCATGAGCTGCAAGTTCAGCAAATTTATTTGCAGCTGGTTTGAAAGGGATTTTTGTAAATTTAGCAATTTCTTTAACTATTTTTTTATCAAAATTCTTTCTAGAATTTATGCCAGTGCCTACAGCTGTACCACCTTGCGCAAGATACAAAATTTCCTTTAATGCATATTCTATTCGTTCAATACTTTTCTTAACTTGTACGTGGTATCCAGAGAATTCTTGTCCAAGAGAAAGTGGTGTTGCATCTTGAAGATGTGTTCTTCCAATTTTTACTATACTCTTAAATTCATTAGATTTTTTTTTTAATTCTTTTTCTAAAAGTTTTAAATTAGGTAATAATTTGCTTATCGTTTCTTTCGCAACAGAGACATGCATTGCAGTTGGAAAAACATCATTTGTTGATTGTGATTTATTTACATGATCATTGGGGTGAACTGGTTTTTTACTTCCTTTTTTGCCACCTAAAATTTCTATCGCACGATTAGCAATTACCTCATTAACATTCATGTTTGTTTGAGTTCCAGAACCTGTTTGCCATACTTTTAAAGGAAAATTTTCATCTAATTTTCCTTTAATAACTTCATCTGAAGCTTTGATAATCGCCTTTGAAATTTTATTGCTAATTAATTTATCTTTAGCATGAACAATTGCTGCTGATCTTTTAATTATTGCTATAGATTTAATTATCGAAATATTTACCAATATTTTACCAATATTGAAAAATTTGTTAGATCGTTGAGTGGATGCTCCCCAATATTTATCATTAGGAACATTTACACTTCCAATACTGTCGAATTCTTTTCTTAATTTCATTGATTAATTTGTAAGTAATAAATAATTATAACATACAATAATTTAAAAAAAACTTACAGGAGCAAAATGTCGAATTTTAATAAAGTTGGAATTTTTATGAAAACTTTTGGCCAAGAGGTCAAAACAAAACCTTCATTTAGTAGTGATAAAATCAACAAATTAAGAATAGATCTAATAAAAGAAGAATTAGAAGAACTTCAAGAAGCAATGAAAAATAATGATTTATTGGAGGTAGCTGATGCTCTTACTGATATTTTGTATGTAACATATGGTGCTGGTCATGCCTTTGGTATTGATTTAGATACATGTTTCGATGAAGTTCAAAATTCTAACATGAGTAAATTGGGTGAAAATGGAGAGCCAATTTATAATGAATCAGGAAAAGTAATGAAGGGTCCAAATTATTTTAAACCTGATTTGTCAAAATTTGTATCTTAGATTTCTAATTTAAAATCTATAGCATTGGCACTGTGAGTTATGCTTCCAACTGAAATTCTGTCTATTCCTGTTTTAGAAACTTTTTTAACTATTTTTAAATTAATATTTCCTGAAGCTTCAGTTGTGTAATATTTTTTAGCAATCTTGACACCTTTTTTCAGATTTTTAACTGACATATTGTCAAATAAAACAGTATTAAATTTTAGACCCATTATTTCATTGAGTTGTTTTAAATTATCAACTTCAACTGTTATTTTTCGGCCCTTTTTATTTTTAATAGCAAGAGCAACTAAATTTTTAATATTTGATGAAGCAATATGATTATCTTTGATTAAAAATTCATCGCTTAGATTAAATCGATGATTAGTACCCCCACCTAATTTCACTGCATATTTTTGAATAACTCTTATGTTTGGAATAGTTTTACGGGTACAACAAATTTTACATTTGTTTCCAGCAAGTTTTACAAATCTATTTGTCTTTGTGGCAATTCCTGAAATATGTGATAAAAAATTTAAAGCAACTCTTTCAGCAATTAAAATATTTTTAGCATTTCCTTCTATAGTTGCAATTAAAGAGCCTTTTTTAACATTTGATCCATCTTTTTTTTTAATATTAAATTTAATTTTATTATCGACTAAATCAAAAGCTTGTTTTGCAAACAATAAACCACCAACAATTGCATTTTCGTTTGAAAGAAGTTTGACTTTAATGTTTTTATTATTTTTAACTAAGCTTGAGGTAATGTCTCCCGATGGATAGAGATCTTCATTTAGTGCTCTCTTAACTGTATTACGTATAAAATCTTTGCTAAGTTTTATTTTTGACACTTAATTATCTGCCAATAGCTGCCATTTTTTCAACTGATATTCTAGCTTTGTCAATTGTCTCTTTATCCATAATTATTTCACCAGTTTCATTTTCAAGACAATCTAATATTTTTGGAAGTGTAATTTTTTTCATGTGAGGACACATATTGCATGGTTTTATAAAATCAACATTTGGATTTTCGACTTGAATATTGTCACTCATTGAACATTCGGTAACCATCATAACTTTTTTTGGCTGGTTATCTTGAACGTATTTAATCATACCAGAAGTTGATCCCGCAAAGTCACTTGCTTTAATAACATCTGGAGGACATTCTGGATGTGCAATAATTTTTATGCCTGGATTATTTTTTCTTATATCGTGTATTTCTTTTTCATTAAACTGATCATGGACTATACATATCCCTTTCCAAGAGATGATTTCTACATCTGTTTGTGATGCAACATATTTTGCAAGATAATCATCTGGTAAAAATATTACTTTTTTAACACCAAGAGATTTTACAATTTTAACAGCATTTGCTGATGTGCAACAAACATCTGTTTCAGCTTTTACTTCTGCTGATGTGTTAACATAAGATACAACTGGCACCCCTGGGTACTTTTCTTTTAATAATCTCACATCTTTTCCAGTAATTGAAGATGACAAGGAGCAACCAGCATCCATATCTGGTAAAATAACTTTTTTATCTGGGCTCATTAATTTTGCAGTCTCAGCCATAAAATGAACACCGGCCATTAAAATTATATCAGCAGATGTTTTTGATGCTTCAATTGCTAAAGCAAGAGAGTCAGCAGCAAAGTCTGCAACCCCATGATAAATTTCAGGTGTTTGATAGTTATGAGCAAGTATTACTGCATTCTTTTTCTTTTTAAGTTCGTTAATCTTGTGAATGTAAGGAGCATGCACAGACCATTCAATCTCTGGCATTACTCTAGAAATTTTTTGATAAATAGGATCTGTAGCTTTTTGTACTTCTTGGGTAAATTCCATGATGTTATTTACCAATTTGAAAGATAGTTGTCATTCATTTATTATGACACATACTGCGGTCGTGCTGAAATTGGTAGACAGGCACGGTTGAGGGCCGTGTGGACCTAGTCCATGAGAGTTCGAGTCTCTCCGACCGCACCAAACTTCATTTTAACAGTATAGTTTGATTTAAAAACATGATAAATTGTATATTTATGAAAAGCAAAAGCAGCTTAAAAAATATAATTTTAAATGCTGATAAAAATCTTCTCAAAAATAATTTAACAGTTGCTAAAGATCTTTATAACCAGGTGCTAGATACCTTTCCTAAACATTTAGACTCATTGAATAAACTTGCTGTTATTCATTTTCAACTTGGTGATTTAAAAAAAAGTATAGAATTTTTTAAAAAAGTTATCGCAATTAATCCAAATAATCCTGAAGTGCATAAAAATTTAAGAGTATGTTATAGTGCTTTAGGTGATTTGGACAATTCCTGGAAACATTATGAAGAATTTTTAAGATTAAAATCCTCGTCAGTACAAACAAAAGCTGATTTAGATAAATTAATACCTCAATTAATAAAAAAATTAAAAAAACAGAATGATGTCCCAACATTTTTTGATAACGCTACATTAAGACATTTGCTTAAAGATAAAAATTCAGAAACTGATTATTGTGATATTTTCTTGAATAGTCAAAATTCAAGACAGAATAGATTTATTACACACTCTGATAGATTAAGAATATCTAAATCCTTTTTAAATAATCGATCATTTGAAGGTTTACCATTATTGGCATCACAAGGCACTCATTCGCTTATAAAATGGAAAGATATACCTATTTTTAAAACTACTTTCGATTTAAATATTTATATGATGATTATAGAAGAAATAAAGCCTGATATAATTATAGAATTAGGCTCTGGATTAGGTGGAAGTGCTATTTGGTTAGCTGACATCGCTAAGGCTTTAGATTTAAATACACACATTTTTAGTTTAGATATTCACAAACCAGAATTAAAGCATCCGAACGTTACTTTTTTAAAACAAGACTTAAACAATATAGAAGATTTAAAAAAAGCTGTGTCTTGGGAAAAGCTTAAAGGAAAAAAAATATTAATAGAAGATGCACATACAAATATATTGAATGTTCTAAATTTTTTTAATACGCATCCGAATAAAAATGATTACTTGATAATTGAAGATAGTGGGAGCAAGGGAAATACAATTAAACAGTTTGTGAATGGTAAAGACGATAAATATAAAGCTGATCAGTTTTATCTTGATTTTTTTGGAACTAATATCACTTGTTGTGTAGACTCAATATTTAAATGTTTTTAAAAATTAAGAATATTTAAATGTATAAATTACTTTCAGTCATATTTATGGTTGGAGTTTTACTTTTAGTCATTCCAGGTTTTTTGCAATCAAATTCTAAACTAAAGTAATTTCTAAAAAATTTAACTATTTGGATTATCATAATACTAATAATTCTTGTGATTTTTTATTTATTTAAATAATAGATTAGTTTTTTATCCAATCAGGCTTTTCAATTTTTATTGAAGCTTCTTTTGTATTAAAATCAGATTTTCCATTAAAATTTTCATCTAAGTATTTAATTAAAGCAAATGGATATTGTTTATCTATTAATACTTTGCCAATTTCATTATCATTATAATAAATACTTTCACCTTCAGTTAATTCACCTTTAACAATATTTATTGGCAATAATCTTTTTGAAAGCTTATTTTTTAATTTTATTCTAGCTGTATTTTCTTGCCCAACATAGCAACCTTTTTTAAAATCAATTCCATTTAATTCTTCATAATTGCACTCAATACCAAATAATTTATTTTGCAATTTATTTAAATCCTTTGGTACTATTCCAAGTTTATGACTAAATGATTGATATTCATCTATATTTGTATCATGCAAATCTAATTTTTTTAGAGATAAATAAAGTTTTTCTAAATTGATAATTAATCTTGCTCCTAATTGTTTATTTCTTGGATCTAAAAAAATAGGATCTTCTCTATATTTTAAAGTAAACCCAGAAATATCTTGTGCTTCTTCAAAAGTTAGGAATTTTTCATGAGAAAAAGCAGCAACCACAAATTCATTACTAAGATTTAGAATTTCAACTTTTGATCTTAGTTTGTAAATACTTAATTGCTTATATAATCCATCTGATTGAGATTTTTCACAATCAATTAAATAACCAGATTTATGTTTGATAATAATAAACTCATATAAAAATTTACCCTGAGGAGATAGTAAAGAAGTAAAACACGTATTAGTTTCACTTACTTTGTTAATATCGTTACTAATCAAATTTTGTAAAAACTCTTTTGTATCTTCACCGTTTAAGTAAAGGATGGCTCTGTCATCCAAAATATATACGTTTTTAATATTCATATTTGATTGATTGATGATTTTAATATAATTACTTTTTTCATAAATGTTAGATCTAATAATTAAAAACGGAAAATGTTATATTGATGGTGAATTGAAAGATGTAGATGTTGCTATTAAAGATGGTAAAATTCATCAAATTGGTCAAATTTCAGATGACGCTAAGGAAACAGTTAATGCTCAAGGCCAAACTGTTTTACCAGGATGTATAGATACTCAAACGCATTTTAGAGAACCAGGGTCAACTGATACTGAAGATTTGCATTCTGGAAGTAGAGCTGCAATTGCTGGAGGAATTACCAGTGTATTTGAAATGCCTAACACTAATCCACCAACTTCTAATATGAAAGAATTTCAAAGAAAATTGGACCTCGCAAAAAATAGAATGTATTGCAATTATGCATTTTATTTTGGTGCAACTGCTGACAATGCAAATGATTTAGCAAGTTTAAAAGATTTAGAGGGTTGTTGTGGAATTAAACTTTTTGCAGGGTCTTCAACTGGAAACCTTTTGGTTGCGGAGGAAGATGATATTGATAAGGTTTTTCAAAATAGTTCAAAAGTTGTTGCGGTTCACTCTGAAGATGAAGCAATTTTAAATGTTAATAAAAAATTAATCAAAGATGGTGATGTTCATTCCCATCCTGTTTGGAGAAGTGCAGAATGCGCAATATCCTCAACAAGACGAATTGTTAGAATTGCAGAAAGACATAAGAAAAAAGCACATATTCTTCATATAACAACAAAAGAAGAGATTGATTTTTTATCTCAACATAAAGGTAATATTACTTTTGAGATAACTCCACAGCATTTAACAATTTATGCGCCGGATTGTTATGACAAACTTGGAACTTATGCTCAAATGAATCCTCCCCTAAGAGATAAATCTCATTATGATAGATTATGGTATGGAGTTAGAAATAATTTTAATGACACAATAGGCTCAGATCATGCGCCTCATTTAAAAGCGAATAAAGAAAAAAATTATCCTAACTCACCATCAGGTATGCCTGGAGTTCAAACCTTAATGCCAATTATGCTTAATCATGTTAACGATGGAAAGCTTTCTCTTAATCAACTAATGAATTTAGTATGTGAAAATCCAGTTAAGATTTTTGGAATTCAAAACAAAGGTTTTATTAAAGAAGGTTATGATGCTGACTTTACAATTGTTGATATGAATAAGACAATTGAAATTAAAAATGAAAATATTGAGAGCAAATGTGGATGGACTCCATTTAATGGAGATAAATTTAAAGGAACACCAACCCATACAATAATTGCTGGAAATATTAAAATGCAAGAGGGTAAAATTTTAGGTGATCCAGATGGAACACCTTTAAAATTTAGCTAACTTTTCCTGTAAAACTATTTACAAGAATTACTCCAAAAACAATTAAAAATAATCCTAAAACAGCTTGCCAAGCCAAGGTTTGTTTGAAGAAAATATAGCCCATTATAGCAATGGTAAAAATTCCAAGACCACTCCATGTTGCATAAACGATCGCAATTGGAAGTTTGTTCACTACAAAAGTTAATAGATAAAATGCACATAGGTAAAAAAATGAAAGAGCAGCGGTTGGAACTAGTTTTGTAAAGTTTTGAGAAGCTGGCAAAAGCATTGTTCCTGCAACTTCACAAAATACTGCACCTGCAAGAAATAAATATGTCTTAATCATTATTTATAATTTTATGTTTAATTAAATCTTCTTTAATCTCAGTTAGAATCGCTGGATCATCAATTGTTGGTGGCACTTTATACTCTACGTTATCTGCAATTTTTCTAATAGTTCCTCTTAAAATTTTTCCTGACCTTGTTTTGGGTAATCTTTTAATAACAATTACAACTTTAAATGCCGCAACAGGGCCAATTTTATCTCTAACCATTTTTACACACTCTTTAGAAATTGTTTGATTATCTTTATCCACTCCAGATTTTAAAACAACAAGTCCAATAGGAAGTTGTCCTTTTAATTTATCTGCAATACCAAGAACTGCACACTCAGCAACTGATTGATGTTCAGATAATACTTCTTCAATGGCTCCTGTTGATAATCTGTGCCCTGCAACATTGATAATGTCATCTGTTCTTGACATGATCCAAATGTAACCATCATCATCAATGTGACCTGCATCATAAGTTTGGTAATATCCTTCGTAATTAGTCATATAATTATCTTTATATCTTTGATCTGCATTCCATAATGTTGGAAAGGTACCTGGTGGAAGTGGAAGTTTTACGACAATGTCTCCCATTTCATTTGGTTTTGCTAACGTTTGATCAGGTTTAATAATTTTTACATCATAACCAGGTACAGCTTTACAAGCCGAACCATATTTAGTTTCCATCATCTCAATTCCAGTGCAATTAGAGCTAATTGCCCAACTAGTTTCTGTCTGCCACCAGTGATCAATCACTGGAACTTTGAGTAAATTTTCAGCCCATTTAATAGTATCTGGATCTGCTCTTTCTCCAGCAAGGAATAAGCTTTCAAAACTGCTTAAATCATATTTTGAAAAAAACTTACCTTCTGGATCCTCTTTCTTAATTGCCCTAAAAGCAGTAGGTGCAGTAAATAGAGACTTAACCTTATAGTCTGATATGATTTTCCAGAATGCTCCAGCATCAGGGGTGCCAACTGGCTTTCCTTCAAATAGAACAGTAGTACATCCTTTAAATAATGGAGCGTAGACAATATAAGAGTGTCCAACGATCCAACCAATATCACTAGCTGACCACCAAATATCATCAGTATCAATATTATAGATATTTTTCATAGTCCATTTTAGTGCAACTATATGACCTCCAATATCTCTGACTATCCCTTTAGGAGTTCCGGTTGTTCCAGATGTATACAAAATATAAGAAAGTTCATTTGAATTCATCTCAACACAATCAGCATCAGACGCATTTGAGGCAACTTCATCCCAGCTAACTTCAATTGGAGCATTCAATTTTACTTCATGACCTGGTCGTTGAAATAAAATCATTTTACTAATTTTATGATTAGCAAGGTTAATTGCTTCATCTACAAGAGGCTTGTATTCAACTGTTCTTCCAGGTTCAAAACCACAAGAAGCGGTAACTAGTAATTTTGCTTTACTATCATCTATTCTGCTTGCAAGTTCGCTTGAGGCAAAGCCACCAAAGACCACGGAATGGATCGCGCCAATTCTGGCACAAGCTAGCATTGCAACCACTGCTTCAGGGATCATTGGCATATAAATAATTATTCGATCTCCCTTAACGATACCTTGATCTTTCAGAGCTCCTGCAAATTTTGAAACTTTAGATTTTAATTCTTCGTAACTAAATTGACTTTTGTTTCCTGTGATGGGGCTATCGTAAATTAGTGCTGTCTTTTTTCCTCTACCTTGATCAATATGAATGTCTAAAGCGTTGTAACATGTATTAGTGACCCCATCTTCGAACCATTTATAAAATGGAGGATTAGATTTATTTAAAATTTTAGTTGGTTTTTTGAACCAAAAAATATCATTCGAAGCTTCTTGCCAAAATTTTTCAGGATTATTTATCGATTGATCATAAATTTCCTTAAATTTTTCTGACATAAAATTTGATTCGTTTTTTAAAAAAAAATTGGTTTTTAACTTATAAATTGTATTTAATTTTAAAAAATAAGTAAAATCAATGTTTATTAGTGACAATTAACTCTTCATTAATCTAAATTTATTTGTTATTTAACGCAAAATCTTGATTAGGGGTAACTCTAATCTAGTTTATATAAACTAAATAAATAAAAACTAACTAAAGAGGGAGTTTTTTATGAAAAAACTTAAATTGTTTGTGCTTACAGCTGTAGCCCTAATGGGTGTTACAGGTGTTGCAAACGCAGAGACAGTGATGTTAGCTCAAGATGATTTCGTAGGTATTTCATTTTGGTTAGTATCAATGGCTTGTTTAGCTGCTACTGTATTCTTTTTCTTAGAAAGAAGTTCAGTTCCAGCTGGTTGGAGAGTTTCAATGACAGTTGCTGGTCTAGTAACTGGTATTGCATTCGTACACTACATGTACATGAGAGATGTATGGATCATGACTGGTGACTCACCAACTGTTTACAGATACATTGACTGGTTAATTACAGTGCCATTACTAATGTTAGAATTCTATTTTGTTCTATCAGCAGTAAACAAAGCAGATTCAGGAATTTTCTGGAGATTGATGCTTGGTACATTAGTAATGCTAGTAGGTGGATACTTAGGAGAAGCAGGATACATCAACGCTACACTTGGTTTCATTATCGGTATGGCTGGTTGGGTATACATTCTTTATGAAGTATTCTCAGGTGAAGCAGGTAAGAGAGCAGCGAAAAGTGGTAACAAAGCACTTGTAACTGCTTTTGGTGCAATGAGAATGATCGTTACTGTAGGTTGGGCTATTTACCCATTAGGTTACATTTTTGGTTACCTAACAGGTGGAGTAGACGCTAACTCACTTAACGTGATTTACAACGCAGCTGACTTCTTGAACAAGATCGCTTTCGGTCTGATCATTTGGGCAGCAGCAATGCAACAACCTGGTAGAGCTAAGTAGTTTTACTTAAAATTTAAATTAAAGGGCAAGGACATTTTTGTTCTTGCCCTTTTTTTTTGCCTACAATAATTTATGCTATGGATGTTAAACTAGATAAATGGCACAAGTGTAAAATCGATATTGAAGTACTTAAAGAACTTTCAAAAAAATCTGACATTAAAGGTTTTCAACACGTCTCTCTTTTTTTTGGTTTATTAATTGTAACTGGAAGTTTAGCATATTTAACTTGGGGAACCTGGTGGTCGGTGTTTTGGTTTTTGGTGTATGGCAACATCTATTCATTTTCAAATCCATTGTGGCATGAGACGGGTCATAAAACTGCCTTTCAATCAAAATTATTAAATGAAATTTTTTATTATATTTCATCTTTTATGGCGAATTTTGAACCAATAAGATGGAGACACACTCATTTTGTTCATCACGGTAATACTTATTCGACTGAAAATCCTTTTGATTATGAAATTGAATATGGAAATAATTTAAAAGACACTCCAAAAGGATTAATTATAAGTTTAATTCCTTTTTTAGATTTAATATTTTTTAAAAAACATATTTCATTTGAAATTATTCAGCATGCACTTGGAGTTAAAACAAGAGTAATGGAAGACTGTATTCCTGAAAAAGCACAAGCAAAAGTAATTTTAAGTTCAAGAATTTATGTTGCAATTTGGTTGTTAATTATTTTATGGTCAATAATTGCTTCTTCTTGGATGCCATTACTTTATTTTGTACTTCCACAATTTTATGGAAAAACTTTACACAAACTTGTTGCCTTTACTCAGCACGCAGGACTTGCAAGAAATATAAAAGATCATAGATTTTCAACAAGAGAAATGTACTTAAATCCAATACTAAGTTTTTTATATTGGAAAATGGAATATCATTTAACACATCATATGTTTCCAACCGTTCCATCCTACAATCTAGATAAACTTCATCATCATATAAAAGATCAATTACCAGAACCAAACTATGGACTGATAGACGCATACAAAGAAATTATACCAGCGTTGATTAAACAAAGAGAAGATGCGAGTTATTTTATAAAAAAAGATATACCTCAATTACAAAATGTCTAAAAATAGACTTAGTATGATTATACTGACTTGTTCTATCTAAATTAAAAACTATATATAGCTCATGGCAAAAATTACTTATAATACTCACGATAATAAAACTCACACAATCGATGTTCAAAATGGACTCACTGTTATGGAAGGTGCAGTTCAAAACGATATTCCAGGAATTGATGCTGATTGTGGGGGTGGAATGGCGTGTGCTACTTGCCATGTTTATGTCAACGATGAATGGTTTGATAAACTTCCAGCAAAAGAGGATGGTGAAGAAGATATGTTGGATATGGCATTTGAACCAAAAAAAAATAGTAGATTGAGTTGTCAGTTAACAGTATCTGACGAATTAGATGGACTAGTAGTTAATATTCCATCAAAGCAAGCATAAATGATTAACACAGACGCATTAATTATTGGAGCTGGTCCAACAGGACTTTTTACAGCTCATCAGCTAAAGTTAATTGGTTTAAGTTGTGAAATAGTCGACAACCTAGATAAAATTGGTGGACAATGTATTGAGCTTTATCCTGATAAACCGATATATGATATTCCAGCAGTTCCTGAATGTACCGGCGAAGAATTAACTAATAATTTAATTAACCAAATAAAAGCTTTTAATATCCCAATACATCTTAGTGAAAGAGTTGATGAGGTAAAAAAAGAAAACGATACCTGGTTAGTAAAAACTAATGCAGGAAAAACTTTTTCAACACCTAATGTAATTATTGCGGGCGGAGTTGGCTCTTTTGAACCACGAAAATTTGCACCAAAAGAATGTGAAAAATTTGAAAATCAATCTATTTTATATTCAATTAAAGATAAAAAAATATTTGAAGGTAAAACAGTATCTATTTTTGGTGGTGGAGATAGCGCATTAGATTGGGCTGTTGAATTATCAAAAAATTCTAAAGTAAATTTAATACATAGAAGAGACGATTTTAGAGGTGCTCAATCAACCGTAGATAAAGTGCATGAACTTACAAAATCTGGCACAATTAATCTTTATACAAAGTATCAATTAGCAAATGCTAATGGCGAAAATAATTTAGAGAGCATTGATATCAAACATGACGATGGAGAGATTAAAAATATTGAGACCGATTTTGCTTTAGGTTTTTTTGGGTTAATAATGCAATTAGGACCTATTGCAAATTGGGGGCTCAATATCGATAAAAAAACCATTGAAGTTGATACTGAAAAATTTGAAACCAATCAAAAAGGTATTTATGCGGTTGGAGATATATGTAATTACCCGGGTAAACTAAAACTTATTTTATCTGGTTTTCATGAAGGAGCACTAGCTGCAAGAGCTTGTTTTAAATTAGCTAGACCTGATGAAAAATATAGATTTGAATTTACTACTTCATCAAAAACTATTAAAAATCGACTTGGTGTTAAAGAGTGATTGAGCTTTTTACAGCTGACACCCCAAATGGTAAAAAAATTTCTATCATGCTTGAAGAAATTGGTTACGATTATAAAGTTACCAAAGTAGACATCAGCAAAGATGAACAATTTAAACCTGAGTTTGTGAAGTTAAGTCCATTTAGTAAAATTCCAGTAATTACCGATCATGAAAATAATGAAAGTATTTTTGAGTCAGGAGCAATTCTTATGTACTTAGGTGAAAAAAGTGGAAAGTTTTATGATCAACAAGATAGATTGAAAATAAATCAGTGGCTAATGGCTCAAATGGGAACTATTGGCCCAATGATAGGTCAACATCATCAATTTCATCATTATAATCCAGGTAAAAGTGAATTTGGTGAAGAAAGATATTTCAAAATTGCCAAGAGAATATATCAAGAATTAGACAACAGATTAAAAGACACTAAATTTTTAGCTGGGGAGAAATATACAATTGCAGATATTGCAACTTGGCCATGGTTTGCAAGACATGAATGGCACGATATTGGCTTAAAAAATTACCAAAATTTATCTAGATGGTATTTAGAAATTGCAGAACGTGAAGCAGTGATTAAAGGATACGATCTTTATAAGATAGATAGTCAAATTCCAAAAATTTAAAAATTTTATTTATTTTTTGGGATCCAAGATTTGTAAAGCGGATTTTCTCTCTTAATTGGCAGATATATATTTTTTCCTTGTTGGGAGGAGTCATAAACTGCAGTAACAAATTCTAAAGACTGACGCGCATCTGATAATGTGACTTCGTCACTACTAAGGTCCTCTAATTTATTTGCAATTTCCTCAAACATTCCTGTATACCAAGATTTTGAAAGCTTAACCTTTGATAAAACTTCATCAATTTGATTTTGGGTTACTGGCTCTCTTGCTAAAAATCTCCACTCATCATCAGCTGGATTATAAGGTTTATCAGGTGAGCCAGCTGACTCCACCGTTAGATTGCTAAAGCAGATTTTAATTCTACTAACATCCTCTGCAGCACCTAGTGTAATTGAACTTGTAACTAAAGCACCATTACTCATTTCAATTGATAGGGCAGCACAATCTTCTACTTCAATATCATTTACCCTAGTTGATAGTTTTGCGTATATACTTGAAACAGGTCCAAATATCATTGTGATAAGATCATGAATATGAATTGAATGACTTAAAATTGCTCCTCCTTGTTCACCTTTCCAAGTTCCTCTCCAAGCTTTTGAGTAATATTCTTTACCTCTATTCCAATGAGTTTCTAAAGAAGCAACCAAAGGTTTTCCAGCAAGTCCTGATTTAATTAATGCTTTTAACTTAGAAAACCCTGGTCCATATCGATACTGAAAAACTGGAAAAATTATCTTTCCAGTTTTATTACTTATTTCTTTAAGTTCATCTATTTCTTCCAGGCTTGATACTAGTGGTTTTTCACAAATCACATGTTTGCCTGCCTCAAGTGCTTTTTTACATGCAGAAAAATGTAAATGAGGTGGAAGACATATATCCACAATATCAATCTCTTTTATTTTTAATACATCTTCAAAATCAAGTGAAATTTTAGTATCAGAATTAGCTGGTAGTATTTTTTCAATAGGCTCAGTTGTTAGTCCACAAATTGTATGCACATTAAATTTGTCTGAAATTTTTTGAAAATCCTCATAATGTTTTGCACCTATATTGGTTCCAATAATTGCTACTTGATATTTTTTCATTTTTTTTCTGCTTGTATTTGAGCTTTAATTGCAAGTTCCATCGACAGATAAGTTAATTCCTGTGGGCAAGCAGTTTCAGTTCTATTAATTACATCATTGATTAAATTTCTAAAGTAGGGCAGTTGAACGTTAGAGCAATCAATGTATTTAACTTCCTCATTATTTGCTAAATATAAATGATTACCTTTTTCTGATTTTGCTAGATCTGTATACTTTCTGATTTCTATATAACCTTTATCACCTAATATTAATAATCTTCCATCACCCCAGGTTGGAAGAGCATCTGGAGTGAACCAATCTAGTCTAATGTAACCATGTCCTTGATTTCCAGTTAAATTAACTTCACCAAAATCTTGGAAGCCAGGTTTGTCCTGTTTTGTTGTGTTTTCCACAAGAGCATGATTGATTTTAGCTTCATTAGAATTTGTAAATATTAAAAATTGATGAATTTGATGAGAGCCTATATCTGAAATTATTCCACCATAGCTTTGACGATCATAAAACCAATCTGGTCTTTCATAATTTCCTTGTCTGTGAGGACCAGTACCAATGGTTTGTTTAACTTTACCAATTTTACCCTCTGCAACGAGCTCTTCAGCTTTAGCAACTGCTGCAATATGAAATCGTTCTGAAAAATTTACCGACCAAATTTTTCCTGTTTTTTTTACTGTTCGTTTTAAATCTTCTAGTTGATTTAATGTGGTGCATCCTGGTTTATCTACCATTACATCTTTACTTGAATTTAACACTTCAATTGAAAGATCCGCTCTATCTTTAGGGATAGAAGAGATTAAAACCATATCTATTGAATTATCTTTTAAAATATCACTCTTATTTTCTACCCTTTTTATATTTGGATATTTTTTATTGAACTCTTTTAATGTTAAGGGTGAGCCTTCTGTCCAAAAATAATTGCAATTACAACCTTCTTTGATCATTTCATCTAGCATGTCAAAGATATGACCGTGATCAATTCCTAGTACTGCTAAATTTAAAGATGTTTTCATTAATTAGTAATTCCCTTTTTTTGAAGAACCTTTATAAAAAATTTCTTGAAGATTATCATTTTCTTTTTTTTTTATTTTAAGATCATTTTTATCCATCAATGATTTTGGTCTTCCAATTGTTTCATGAAAATTATAGTTATCTTTTCCTCTAGCTAATTGAACTCCATTTTTCCCCAACACTTGTTTGACATTACTTCCTATGTAGCTTTGAATAACAAAACCTATTCTTCGATCATCACTTTTATTCAAATCTGAACCATGAACAATCGTAGGGTGGTGTAGAGACATTTGACCCGCTTCAAGTATTAGAGGCGTAGTTTTTTCTTTTGGTACGTTGTTAACAGTTTGACCCCTAGTTAATAAATTTCCTTCATTAAACATTTGTTCATGTTCTTTTAGATTATCTTTGTGAGAACCTGACCACATTCTCATACATCCGTTATGTTCATTTGAGTCAGTTATTGCAACCCATGCAGTTACCCAATTGAGTGGCTCTAAACCTATATATTTTGCATCTTGATGATAACTTACAAAACCTTTTTCATTAGGATTTTTGATAAAAAGAGTTGTTCCACAAACAAGTATATTTTCACCAATTAAACTTTGAACAGCATCTAATATTTTAGGATTATGTGTAATCTCATCTAGCAAAGGTGAAATTAAATGAGCATTATATCTTCCAGATTTATCCAACTCACCAGGCATTTCTTTTTCAATAAGTTCAATTTCATTTCTTATCTCTTTTGTTTTGTCTTTAGAAAAAATATTTATTGGAGAAACAAATCCTTCATCCTCATACTGTTTAAGTTGATTTGATGAAAGATAAGTCATATTATTTTAAAAACATTATATGAGTGCTAAAATTACTTCAATAAATTATTGCCCAGTTAAATCTGTTTCGTTTCAATCAATTGAAAATTGTAAAATTAAAAAAAATATAGGAATTATTGGAGATAGAATTTTTGCTTTTGCCAAAGATTTAGATTTAGAACAAGCAAAATTATTTGAAAAAAGTCCAGCAGAAAGAAAAGGTAAGTGGAATAAAGTCTTAACTCTTAAAAATTCACCAGCTTTAAATAAATATAATTTTATATCTAAAGATGAAAAATTAACATTAACATTAAAAGACAAAGAGATTATGTCTATTAATATAAATCAATCAAGCGATAGAGAAGCACTTTCAAATAAAATTTCAGAATTAGAAAGTTCTTTAAAGCAACCAATAACTTTAATGAAAAATAATGAATTTCCTTTTTTTGACACTTCTATTTCAAAAAAAGTTGATTTTGTGAATTCTGTTTCACTTTTAAATATTGAAAGTATTAATGATTTTGAGAAGAAAGTTGATAAGAAGATTGAGTCTTCAATATTTAGAGGAAATATTTGTATTGATGGAATAGAACCTTGGAAAGAGAGAGAGTGGATCGGAAAAACCATCAAAATAAACAATGTTTCGTTTAAAGTTGAAAAAAATATTCCAAGATGTGTGGCTATTAATTTAAAACCCCAATCAGATGACAATTCTTTTAATTTACTTCAATTATTGAAAAAAAATTATAACCATTTTGATATGGGAATTTATTTAACTGCACTAGATGGTGGTGATATATCAACTGGAAATCAAGTTAGTTTCTAATTATGAATTCAATCTTAAGTTGTCTGTTACTTTAAAAAATTTGCACCTGTTAAAAATTCTTGTTAACTTAATTTTTATTAAATCAATAATGAGGAGAGACAATGAATAAATTAATTAAATCAATTTCAGTTTTTCTTGTAATCTTTTTTAGCATTTCTTCAGTTAATGCTGCAACTTTAACTGACAGATTAAAAGATGGTCACAAATTAAGACTTGGTTTTGGAACTGCAGTGCCTTGGGCTTATGCAGGAGATAATGGTGAAGCTTTAGGGTTTGTAAACATGATTGCTTTAACAGTTCTTGAAGAAATGGGAATAACAGAGCATGAAACTAAAGTATTTGAATGGTCAGGATTAATTCCAGGAATTAACGCCAATAGATCAGACATGGTAACTGGTGGTATGTACATTTTGAAAAGTAGATGTGCAAACATGAATTTCTCAGATCCAATTGGTGTTTTTGGTGATGCAATGCTAGTACCAAAAGGAAACCCAAAAAATATCAATAATTATGCAGATGTAATTAGTACTGGTGCAAAACTTGTGACTGGTGCTGGTTTCAACACAGTTGAAGCTGCTAAGAAATATGGTGTTCCAGAAAGTCAAATGATGTTAGTTGAAGGTGAAGTTGGAATTCTTGCTGCAATGAAAGCTGGAAGAGCAGATGTTGCTGTGCAAACTTTCTTTGGTGCTAAAGAGCATGAAGAAAAAACAGGTGGTGCATTTGAAGTAACTGATCCTAAATTAATGCCTAAAGAAACTTTAAACGTAGTTGGTATTGGTTTTAGAAAAACTGATGTTGAATTTAGAGATAACTTTAATAAAGCATTAGCTAAGGTTATGGCTAACCCAGGAAAAATGTTAGAGAGAGCTGGTAAATATGGATACGATAAAGCTCAATTACCTCCTCCTTCAATGAGTACTGAGTGGGCTTGTTCAACTAAGTAATAATACTTAAAAAATATTTAATCAGGCGATAAGTAAGATCGCCTGATTTTTTTAAACTTTATAATAGGTTTTCAATTGTCATATCTAGCATTTTTATCTGAACATGGTCCGACAATGTTACTAGGAACTGTAACTACAGTTAAAGTATTAATTTGTGCAACTATTCTTTATGTAATTATTTCAATTATTTTTGGTTTGATGAGAATATCAAAAAATCCAATTATTCAAGGTGTAGCAACTGTTTATATAGAATTTTTTAGAGGTACATCACTACTCGTTCAATTGTTTTGGTTTTATTATGTGCTACCTTTCTTTGGCATATCACTAGAAGCATTTACCGCAGGAGTTGTTGCAATTGGAATGAATTTTGGTGCTTATGGAGCAGAAATTGTTAGAGGTGGAATTTTAGCAGTTCCAAAAGGTCAATGGGAAGCTGCTTTTGCTCTTAATTTTACACCTACTAAAAGAATGAAAAATATAATTATACCTCAAATTTTTCCAATCATATTGCCTCCAGCTGCAAATTTAACTGTAGAACTTTTAAAGGCAACAGCGTTGGTGGCACTAGTAACTGTTGTTGATTTAACTTTTGAGGCCAAACAAATAAATGCAATTACTTGGCTTTCAGCACAATGTTTTGGCACTGCACTTTTAATCTATTATATTATCTCAAGATTTTTTCTTGTCCCATTTCTACGATGGTTAGAGGTTGTTGCTGCAAGAAAAGTTGGAAAGGAAATAAAATAATATGAATGCAGAATGGAGATGGGATTTTGCAATTGAGATATTGCCTCAAATGTTATTGGCAACTTTAAATACAATTTTGGCTGCAGGAATTGGTTACGCAATTGCTACAATCGTAGGCTTATTATTTTTATTAGGTCAAAGAACTCCAATTAAATTAGTCAATGTGATCAATAGAGAAATTGTTGAATTTATTAGATCAACACCTCTACTTATTCAGTTATTCTTTGTCTATTTTGTACTTCCTCAATTTGGAATTACTTTATCTGCTTGGGTATGTGGAATGATTACAATTGGTCTTCATTTTGGAACATATTTATCTGAAGTGTATAGAGGTGCGCTTGAAGGAGTGCCCAGAACACAATGGGAAGCATGCAGAGCTTTAAACTTCTCAACTTTTTATACCTACAGAAAAATTGTGTTACCACAGGCATTTCCAATAGCTATTCCAGGAATGGGAAATTACTTAGTAGGGATTTTTAAAGACACACCATTACTTTCAACCATCGGGGTTGCAGAATTATTTCATGCAGCAACAGCAGTTGGTGGATATCACTACCGTTATTTAGAGCCATATACTATAGTGGGTATCATATTTTTAACTCTATCTATTCCAGCTGCAATTTGGATTAGAAAAATTGAAAAAAATGTTAATCTAGCTCAAGGAAAAATAAAGAAAGAACAACTTTAATATATGGAAAAAGAATCTTCAGAAATAATTGTAAAATTTTCAGATGTCACAAAACAATACGGTGATTTAGTTGTTTTAGATAAATTAAATTTAGAAATTAAAAAAAATGAGATGGTTTCAATCATAGGCCCATCTGGCTCAGGTAAAACAACAGTTCTTCGAGTATTAATGACACTTGAGAAAATTAATCAAGGAGTAATCCATCTTGATGGAGAACCTTTAACTCATATAGATAAAGATGGTAGTTTGATTGAGGCTAGTGAAAAGTATTTAAGAGAAAGAAGATCTAAAATTGGGATGGTCTTTCAACAATTTAATTTGTTTCCACATATGACTGCGTTACAAAATTGCATTGAAGCTCCAATTGAAGTGTTAGGAATGAAAAAAGAAGAGGCAGAAGAAAGAGCTTTAGAATTATTAGAATTAGTTGGTTTAACTGATAAAAAAGATCAGCACCCAAGTAGATTGTCTGGTGGTCAGCAACAACGTGTTGCAATTGCAAGAGCACTTGCAATGAGACCCAAGGTAATGCTTTTAGATGAAATCACCTCTGCACTAGACCCTGAAGTGGTTGGAGAAGTTTTAAACGTCATTAGATCTCTTAATAAAGAGCATAGTTTAACCATGATAATGGTTACTCATCAGATGGGGTTTGCTAGAGAAATATCAGATAGAGTTTGCTTTTTTAATGAAGGTAAAATTTTTGAACAAGGTCCACCAGAAAAGTTATTTGGCGACCCTCAAAATGAAAGAACTAAGCAATTTTTACATGCCGTTCTTGATGCAAACTAAGTAGATATTTTAATTAATCATCTGCATGAACTTTTTCATTTTTTTCATGTTTTTCTTGAGCTGCAATAGTGTATTTTGCAACAGGTCTGGCAATTAATCTTTTTAATCCAATCGGCTCAGCTGTATCTAAACAATATCCGTAAATATCTTCTCTAATTCTTGCAAGCGCTTTATCAATTTCAGAAATTAATTTAATTTGTCTATTAATAGCTTTCATTTCTACATTTTTATCAGTGTACGAACTTGCTTGATCTACTACATCAGCAGAAATGCTATTATCGTCCATACTTCCAAAGTAAAGTGCCTCATTATTGGCTTTAACCAATTCTTTTTTCCATTCAGTTAATCTCATTCTAAAAAATACTTTATGTTTTTCACACATATATTTTTCAGTGTCTTTTGGAACGTAAGTTTTAGAAATTTTAATAGTAGTTTTTGCAGCGACCTTTGTTTTAGCTAAAGTTTTTGTTTTTGGCTTTGTAACTTTAGCTTTTGCTTTGGTAACTTTTTTCTTAACTTTAGTAGTCTTAGGCATAGTTAAAATTTGAATTTCCGGAGTATATTCAGCAAATTAAAGGTGTCAAGCAAGCGTAATTGTTATAAATATTTACAAATGACCATTATGAGTAAAAATACCAACAATATATTTTATATTTATATTACTTTGCATCTTATATTTTGGACTATAGTACCATCACTAACCAACCAAAATTTACCATTAGATACCATCGAAGCCTTAGCTTGGGGAAGTAATTTAGATTGGGGATTTAACAAACATCCTCCAATGAGTGCATTTTTTCCAGAAGTTTTTTTTCAAATTTTTGGATCTCAAGATTGGGCTTATTATTTGCTTAGTCAAATATTTGTAATTACTTCTTTTTATTATGTTTTTAAATTTTCCAAAGAATTTTTTAATAATGATTTACTGGGATTAATTTCAGTTTTAACCATTGAAGCAATTTATTTTTATAATTTTACAACTCCCGAATTTAACGTGAATGTTTGCCAACTACCATTTTGGTCATTGACTGTTTATTTTTCATGGAAAATTTATTCCAGTAAAGAAATTAAATTTTCTGATTGTTTTTTAGTTGGATTATTTGCGGCATTTGGATTTTTATCAAAATATTTATTTGTTTATCTTTTAGTCTCAATTGATCTTTTGTTTATTTATTTAATTTTTATGAAGAGAGAAAGAAAATTTTATTTTAAATATTTAATAACTGTTGAAATATTTTTAATTATTTTAGTTCCTCATTTAATTTGGCTCAATAACAATGATTTTATTACTATCACTTATGGACTTGCTAGAACTGGATTAGAGCAATCTAGTTTAATTGATCATATTAAATTTCCACTTATTTTTTTAATAAAACAAATCGGATTATTAATTCCATTCTTAATTTTAATTTGGTTATTAGTAAAAAAAATCAAATTTAAATTTAATTTAAAAGATAAAAAATTATTGTTTTTATTAGCGATTAACATTTTACCAATACTGTTTATGTTTGTAACATCAGTGGTTACAGGTTCTAAGATTAGAACAATGTGGATGACACCATTTTATTTATTTTTTGGCACTTTATTTATTTATTTGCTGAAATCAGAAATAAACATCAAAAAACTTAAAAAATTTACTTTTGCTTTTTTATTCTTGTTTTTATTAAGCCCTTCACTTTATGCTTACATTTCTCTTTCAGCAGACAACAAAAGAACTGACTACTTTGGAAAAGATATTGCAGATCTTATTGATAGAAGATGGGCCAAAAATTTTTCAAATGAAATCATGTATGTCGTGGGTGATGAATGGCATGCAGGTAATTTATCTTATCATTTAAGGGATAGGCCAAAATGGTTTCTTAGTATTGATGGAAAGGTAGATAGATTAGATCCTTCTGGTGGCTTGATATATGTGGGTAATCCAGAAGTATTGAAAAATTTATGCCCTGGGGAATTTGGGAAAATTGACAAGCAAGGTATTTGTATGATTGGGTTAAGAAGGTAAATGAAAATTATATTATTAATCCCAATTTATAATGACAGGGAGTCTTTAAAAAAATTAATCGAAAATATTAATTTTGAAGTAAAAGATTTGAATTCTGAAGTGTCAGTTGTTGTTATAAATGACGCTTCCTCTCAGCAAATAAAAGACACTTATCAAAACTTAGAAAATATTAATTCTTTTGAAATCATCAATATGAAAGAAAACAGAGGGCATACAAGATGTATTGCGTCTGGACTTAAATATATTTATGAAAAAAAAGAATTTGATTATGTAATACCAATGGACGGTGATGGTGAAGATCGGCCAGAGGAGATTAAAAACTTTATACAACTTGCAGAACAATCAAATGATCAATCGATAGTAGGTGAAAGAGTTAAAAGATCTGAAAGTTTATTCTTTAAGTTTTGTTATCAATTTCATAAATTTTTAACTTTAGCATTTACTGGCCAATCTATTAGATTTGGAAATTTTACCTGTTTATCAAAATCAACTATTGAAAAAATGCTTAAAGAAAAAGCAACGTGGAATAGTTTTTCAGGATCATTAAAAAAAATAGAAAAAGATTTATTATCCATTCCATCTATTAGAGGCACCAGATATTTTGGTCCCTCTAAGATGAGTTTTTTTAATTTATTAAAACATTCCCTTTCGATTATAAGTGTTTTTAGAAAAACAGTTTTAATTCGATCAGCTTTTTTTATAGTTTTTTATATTCTGCTAATAAAAAGTAATGCGTCAATTATCACCTCAATTCCTTTATTTTTATTATTAGTAATGATTTATTCAATTTCTAATTTAGCTTTAAGAGAAAATTTAGAAGAACTTGATAAATCGTTGGAAAATATTCACAATATAGATACTATAAATTAAGAATGAAAAACTTTTTTAGAAAAGTTGCTTTTGGTTTAAAACCAGGAGAGAAAGCTCCATTAGATCCATTAACCTGGGCTCAAAAACAAGTGGAGACAATTCCAGAATTAAATTGGAAGGGTAAAAATATTTACTCTGAAAAAGAAATGAGAAAATATTGGATTACCCAAAGGGTTGAAGAAAACACAACTTTAAGAAAAAAATTTAAAAATGACCCAGATGGCTTAAGAAGAGCTGAAAAGCAATTAGAAAATGATACTGGAGCAAGATATTGGCCCACAAATGAGATTTGCATGAGACACGCTGAGGGTATCAGAAGTGATAATCCAGTTTTGGCAAAACTTTGGTACTTCTGGACAAATCATTTTACAATAAGTGACACCCAATCTTTGCCAGAGTTTTCTACTGGAGCTTATCATCGAGAATTTATAAGAGCTAACATGGATAAAACTTTTGAAACAATGGTTTATAGTGCAACTATTGCTTGGCCAATGATGATGCATTTGGATAATAAAGATAATGTAGGCCCTAAATCTATAAGTGGAAAAGAAGATTGGCGAAAGAAAGAAAATGAACCTGCAACAATCAATGAAAATCACGCAAGAGAATTACTAGAACTTCACACTGTTTCACCCAAAGCGGGCTATACTCAAGAGGATATCATAGAGTTGGCAAAAATAATGTCAGGATGGAGACCCAAATTTACAAAAAAAAAGATCATGGTCATGATGTAAGATTTGAGAGTAAGAGACATGAACCAGGCAAAAAAACTGTTTTTGGTAAAGAGTATAAAGCAGGAAAAAAAGGTTTAAAAATTATTATCAAAGATTTGGTAAATCATCCTTCATGTCGAGAATTTATTGCAACAAAACTTTGCAGATATTTAATAACTGATCATCCTACAAAACAAATGATTGCTCCAATTATTAAAGCATGGGAACAATCAGATGGACATCTACCTGAAGTTCACAAAGCTGCAATCAAAGTAGCATTTGAATATAATAATAAATACAAAAAATTTCAAAATCCTGAAAATTGGTGGCTGCAAACAATTAATATGTCAGGGGCCTCGTATGCCTATCCAATAACTGAAAAAAAGATGGATAGATTTAAATTGGGAATTCTTGTTAGCCAAGACATAAGAGAGCCTGACTGGCGATTAGAAAATATAGGTTATCATCCTTATAAAGCCAAACAGCCTAACGGATATTCTGACATTTCAACTGATTGGTTATCGACTGAATTAATTATAAGAAGATTAATGTATGCAAAAGAAGCTTTTCATCAGTATAAAATAAAGGATCAAATAGACGATACTATTCATGAAAAAATCATCAGAGCTAATTTTGATAATCCAGATAAAATATTAAAGATAGTCACAAAAGCTAAAAGTAATGAGGAAAAACACATGATATTATTCAATCTACCAGAGGTATTAAGAGCATGAAGATATCAAGAAGAGATTTTTTAAAAGGTACAGCTACAACTTTATTTTTAGCAGGATTTAATCTTCCAGCTTTAGCTTCATCATCCAAAAAAAAGAACTTAGTGGTAATTATGTTACGTGGAGGTATGGATGGTCTTTGTGCGGTACCTATAATTGGAGACAAAAATTTTGAAAAAAGACGAAAAAATATCTTAATTGAAGATACAATAAAACTTAATTCTGATTTTGCTTTGCATCCAAGATTAATAGGATTTAATAAATGTTGGAATGATAATACAGGATCAATAGTTCATGCAACTAGTATTCCCTACACGCAAAGATCACATTTTGAAGGCCAAAATTTAATGGAGTCAGGTGGAAAAATTGCCTACCAAGAAAAAACAGGATGGGTTGGAAGAGCAATGAAGCTAGCAAAACTACAGGGTGATGGATTAGCACTATCATTACCAATGCCATTATTGCTTAGAGGTATTCCAAAAAATAACAACTATTTTCCAGCAGATGGAAAACTTCCACAGAAAGACACTTTGGATCTTTTAAGATCAGTTTATGCCGAAAGCTCAGAAGATGAGCTTTACGAGATGATGGACTTCATTAAAAAAAGAAAAGATGAACAAATGATGGGCGGCGGTTCCTATCGTCGTGGAAAAAGAAAAAATAAAAATCTTGCAAGACAAGCAGCTACATATTTGAGAAAATCAGATGGTCCAAGAGTTGCAGTATTTGAAGTTAATGGTTTTGATACTCATGCAGCTCAAGGAGGAGTGGATGGAACTCATACAAAATGTTTAGTCGAAATGGATGAAATTATTAATAATCTAAAAGACAATCTTCAAGAAGCTTATAAAGATACAATCATTTTAACCGTTACAGAGTTTGGAAGAACCATAAAACAAAACGGTGGAAATGGAACTGAGCATGGCTATGGAACCGCAATATTTATGGCAGGTGGTCTGTTAAAGAAAAGCCAAGTTCATACTGATTGGCCAGGTCTAAAGAAGAAAGAACTGTATCAAGGAAGAGATCTTAACGCTACGATTGATGCAAGATCTGTCTATGCATCAGCGATGTCTACAGTGTTTGATTTAGATTTCAAACGTATACAAAAAGATGTGTTTTGGGGTGAGGATCTACAAAATCTCTCAGATAAACTCTTTAAAGCTTGATAAATAGACCTATTTTGGTTTTTATTTATTTTGACTGTACTTAATAAAATAGTTAACTTTTTAATATTGTAGCAAAGTCTGGTTGTGCTGACTTTTAAATCCAGGGACAACAAAAAATTATTATGAAAAATTTTTTTAGAAAAGTTGCTTTTGGTTTAAAACCAGATGAAAAAATTCCATCAGATCCATTAGTTTGGGCAACTTCACAAATTACAGATAAAATACCAGATTTTACTTTTAAGGGAAAAATTTATTCTGAAGAGGAATTAAGAAAACATTATAGGGATTGGGTTTTTAACGATAGAAAAAAACTTAGAAAAAAATTTAAAAAAGATAAAAAAGGATACAAATCTGCTAAAAATAAATTGAGAGCAGACACAGGACAAAAGTTTTGGAGAAATTTAGAATTAGCTATTAGACATAAAGAGGCAACAATGGGAAGTCACCCTGTTCTTGCAAAACTTTGGTATTTTTGGGGTAATCATTTTACAATTAGCGACAAAGATTTCTTGTCTCATTATACTACGGGTGCGTATCAGAGAGAGACAATTCGATTAAATATGAATCAAACTTTTGAAAAACTGGCACACGAGGCTACAGTTGCATGGGCAATGATTCATCATTTAGATAACGCTGTAAATGTTGGCCCTAAATCTAAGGATGCAAAGGCAGATTGGAGAAAAAGAAAAAAAAGACCAGCAACTATAAATGAAAATCATGCAAGGGAACTTTTAGAGCTTCATACAGTTTCGCCAAATTCTGGATATACTCAAGAAAATATAACTGAACTAGCTATGATAATGACTGGATGGGCTCCAAATGACGAGCTTAACAAATCATTGCTTGAAACTGCAAGTGTTAAGTTTCAAAGAAAATATCATCAACCAGGTAAAAAATTATTTTGGGGCAAAGAGTTTCCAAAAGGAAAAAAAGGTTTGCCAGCAGCTATTAAGTTTTTAGCAAATCATAAATCATGTAGAGAATTTATAGCCTATAAACTTTGTAGATATTTAATTACTGATTATCCTACCAAAGATATGACAGATCCAATTGTAAAAGCTTGGGAGATAAATGACGGATTTTTACCTGAAGTTCATAAAGCTGCAATTAAAGTTGCTTTTGAATTTAATGATAAACATAATAAATTTCAAACACCAGAAAATTGGTGGTTACAAATGGGAAGAATGACAGATGCAAAATGGCCACCAAGTGATGATAAATTTGATACTTATCAGTTAGGGTATGGGCCAGATCCTTATCAAGCAAAACCACATAAGTTTATGAAAGATATGGGTCATCATCCTTACTTATCTCAGCAGCCTAATGGATTTTCTGATTTAGCTGAAGACTGGATGTCTCCAGAATTAATAATTAGAAGATTTTTATATGCTAGACAAGGTTATATCAATTTAAAGCCTGATAATAAAAATGATGAATTTTTTGAAAAAGTAGTAACCAATAATTTTGATAATCCTGAAAAGATAATGAAAATATTAAATAAGAATAAAAAAACTATAGATAAACACATATTATTGTTCAATCTACCCGAGGTTCTAAGAGCATGAAAATATCAAGAAGAAATTTTTTAAAGGGATCCTTAACAACTTTATTTTTAGCTGGATCTGGTTTTCCCGTTTATTCATCAACTAAAAATAAAAAAAATTTAGTTGTAATTATGTTGAGAGGTGGAATGGACGCATTATGTGCAGTTCCAGTAGTAGGAGATAAAAATTTTGAAAAAAGAAGAAAAGAACTTATTTTAGATAACACTATAAAATTAAACTCAGATTTTTCATTACATCCTGGTTTAACTAATTTCCATGAACTATGGAAAGAAAAGAAAGGTGCTATCGTGCACGCAACAAATATTCCTTATACGGAAAGATCTCATTTTGATGGGCAAAACTTGATGGAGTCAGGTGGCAAAATTCCATACAAAATTAAAACAGGATGGCTTGGAAGAGGAATGAAAGTAGCTGGTTTAAAGCAAGAAGGTTTAGCTTTAGCATTGCCTATGCCTTTACTTCTTAGAGGGGTGCCACAAAATAATAATTATTTTCCAACCAAAGGAAAGTTGCCAAGCGATAAAGTATTAGCTTTATTAAAAGATGTTTACAGCGATAGATCTGAAGATGAATTATTAGGTATGCTTGAAATAATAAAATCTAGACCAAAAGAAACTTCTTATGCAGCAGATGATACTTATTCATTAGCAAGTGAAGCAGGTACTTTAATGAAAGAACCTAATGGCCCAAGAGTTGCAGTTTTTGAAGTAGGTGGATTTGATACTCATGCTGCACAAGGCGGAGAACATGGGACACACTCTGATTGCTTAAAAGAAATGGATCTTATTTTTGCAACTTTAAAGAAAAGATTAAAAGAACAATTTGACAATACATTAATTGTTACTCTGACTGAATTTGGAAGAACAATAAAACAAAACAGCGGATTAGGAACAGAGCATGGCTACGGATCTGCTATTTTTATGGGTGGTGGTCTTCTTAAAAAAAATCAAGTTTACGCTGACTGGCCAGGATTAAAAAGCAAAGAGTTATTTCAAGGAAGAGATCTAAATGTAACAATTGATGCAAGATCAGTTTATGCATCTGCAATGTCGACTGTCTTTGATTTAGATTTCAAACGTATCCAAAAAGATGTGTTCTGGGGTGAGGATTTACAAAATCTTTCCGACAAGCTCTTTAAAGCTTAATAAATAAATCTATTTTGTTTTTTATTTATTTTGACCGTATCTTAAATATTTGCTAGGTTTGTTATATAATAACAAAGTCTGGTTGTGCTGACTTTTAAATCAAGGGACAACATATAAATTATGAAAAATATAATTTTAATTGTTGTATTAATCTTTTCATTTCAAAACAATCTATTTGCTTCTGAGTCCAACGAACAAAATCAATTCAATCAATGGCTTTTGAAAAATGGCCACTCCCAATATTTAAAAGATGGGGGTGCTAAGGTTGATCTTTGCGCAACATTTAAAAAAAATAGTGATGCTTGGTTAAATGAAGAATGTGGGTTTTATCCCAAAGGAAAAATGATAACGATGAATAATCTAAATATCAAGCTAGCTAATAAAGCATTTTCATCAACTAATATTACTTATCATGCAAACCCAAATAGAGACACCTTGATTTATTATTTATGGAAATATTCTTATAGAGATAGAAGCTCACATTTAAAAGAATTTAAATCGATAAATAGTTCCTACGATTTCAAATTCAATTTAATTGAAGATAAATTTTTAAAAAAACAAATGAAAACTAAAGGTATCCTTAGTTATTTATATTACCAAGATGGTGAAGTATTGATTGACGAACTTTCTCCTAAAGAAAGACTGGGAGAATTTTTAAATAATGATACGAAATTTTATTCAATGTCAATGGGTAAGTCAGTAACTTCTTATTTAGTAGGTCATGCCATATGTGATGGTTACATTGATGGAGTTGATGCAAGAGTAAATGACTGGCCTGTAATAGAAGATTCACTTTATCATGATCAAAAATTAATTAATTTTTTAAATATGAATACTGGTGATCAAAAATACATCGATGAATTTGACGATGGTACCAGTAAATTAGGTGCATATGAAGATAGGGATATTGAAACAACTATGCGCTCACACTTTAGAAACAAAAATACAAAAAAATCTAAGGAAAGATACAATTATAATGGGTTTGTTACTCAGTTAATTTTAAACTATATGAAATTTAAAATCGGTGAAGATTATGACAAATTTTATAGCAAAGTTTTTAATGATAAAATAAAGATCAAAAATAGCATTCGTTATGGCTATACTAGTTTTCAAGAAAAAAATGGAAATGGACATCCAAACATAATGGCAACAAGATTTGACTATCTTAGAATTGCAAAAGCTATAATGGATGATTATCAGAATGGTACTTGTGTTGGAAAATATTTAAAAGAAATTTACGAAAGAAGAATACCAAAAGGAAGCAAAGAAAAAGAAGAGCCTGCATTTAATCGTACAAAATCATATGGGGGTCAATTTCATATGGATTTTCCAGGATTAAAAGACAAAATTATATTTGGTATGGGTGGCTATGGCGGGAATATGATTATAATTGATGTGGAAAATTCAAGAATACTGGTTGTTAATTCACTACATTATAACAATAAAAAATATAAATATAATCACAAAAAGCTACTACACGATCCATTTAAAAAAGGTAAATGAAAAAAATCTTAATAGTTATTTGTATATTAATATTTTCAACTTCAGCTTACGCAAATAAAAACAAAAAAACTTGGGATTATCCACTTAGAGATTATGAAGGTTGGGTAGTTAAAGGATCAGAAAATCACTACAAGTTTAAATCAAATCTAAGACAAGATAAAAATGTTTTAAAAGAATTTAAAAATAATAAAAACACTGGAATTATTAGTTACTTACTTTTTGAAAATGATCAAATTGTAATTGATGAGTCAGATATACCAACTTCAGTTCAAGGGGATAAAATTATTAACGGTATGCTTCCATCGCACTCAATGGGTAAAAGTTTAGTGTCTTATGTAACAGGGCACGCAATCTGTGAAGGTTATATTGATAATATAAATGTAAAATTAGATGATTGGCCTTTAATTCAAAATACCCTTTATCAAGACTCAATACTGCTTGATCTTTTGAATATGAAAGGTGGGGATCAAAAATGGGTTGGTGAAAGAAGAAATGTTGGTTCTGACAATAGAATCAAAGGTGAAAAAAAAGAAGAAAATGTAAATGTCATTGGTCTTGTTAAGGTGATGAATAAATATTTAAGAGGTACAGAAAAAAGTAAATTAATTTATAATTATAGTGCCTTGACCACCAATGTAATTATGAATTACGTTAAATTCAAAGCTGGTGATGATTGGGACAAATTATTACACAAGGTATTCAATGAACACATTGGAGTTAAAAATAATGTTCAATTTCAGAAATCTAGAAAATATTTAAAATATGAAGATTTTGTTTCTGCAAGATATTCTTTTTATGCAAATAGATATGATTATTTAAGAATTGCAAAAACAATGATGGATGATTGGCATAATGATACTTGTGCTGGTAAGTATTTAAAAACTATTTATGAAAATAGAGTTAAAAAGAAAGACAATACTAAGCATGCAACTGATGTCGGTCTTTATACAAAATCATATGGTGGTCAAATTCACTTTGATATTTTTGGAATTGATAAGAAAAGAAAAATTTTAGGATTGAGTGGGTTTGCAGGCCAGCAAATATTAATTGATTTAGATAATAAAAGAATAATAGTAGTTAGTTCATTGTATAGAAACTATAATTGGAAAAAAATTGTTCATTCAGTGATTAAAGGTTAAATGAAAAAAATTTTAATCACTCTTCTATCTCTTCTTTTACTTCCATCACTTTCTTACGCTGGAAAATGGCACACAAATATGAAAAAACAAGAGAAGAAAGATTTTGGACGTTATGTTTTAAAAGCTCAGTCAAAAAATAAAATGGTTTTCAACACCAGAAATGCTCCAAATAAAAATGGTCTTTACAAATTTTTTGATAAATTTGAAGATCATATGGGTGTTGCAGAGCAAGGAATTGAATTTAATTTAAAGTATTCAAACAAGGGACACAAACATGATTGGAATAGATGGGGTAAACCAGGTCACGCTCAGAGATTTCAAATTATGGAACCTTACAAACATACTACAAAAAAAGGTAAAACTAAGTGGTATAGAGTAGGCTACTTTGTTCCAAAAGACATAAGAACAGATGAGCATACTATTTCTTTGTTTGATTTTAAAAAACTTTATGGCAAAGGTGAACGGACACATGATGCCTCATTAAATATAGTAAAAAATAATTTTACTTGGTCTTTTAATTCACCAAATTATGGCTCTAAAAAAAATGAAACTGGAGGAGAATATTATTATTTTGATAGTTATACTGTAGTCCTTGATCCTGATTTCTCTTCACTAAAAGGTAAGTGGGTTAATATTTTAATAAATGCGAAATGGGCCAAAAAAGGTTTTTTGCATTTTTGGATAGATGGCAAGTTAAGAACAAGTTATTTTGGTGATACGATGGTAGGTGCATCAAGTGCAAGATTTAAGTTTGGTCCTTATAGACATCATATGGATGAAGCTACCGATGCTGGATTAAAAATACCTGATACAGTTATTCGATACTCAAATGTGGGCAAAGCAGATAGTTGTGATGATTTATGGAGTGGGTGTTCCGACATAATAAGTCAACTGTCTGATAAATCTCAAGTACATGGTGCAAAAAATGTTGCTTTATGTGGAGGAGTGCCAGGAAAATCATTTTGTAAGGATTTAAATTATTCACAAAATCAAAGACCTTTTTAATTTTTTCCTTAATCAAAAATTAATTAATTTTCTACACGTAAAAATTGAATATTAATTTCATTTATAACATATTTAAACAAAAATTAACTATGTCTATTAGAAATTTTAAGTAGTAGAATTTTTTTATGAATGGTTTCTTAGCCAGGCTCAGTTAAATTTAAAACTGCATCATTAGTAAAAAACATTTTAATTGTTTTAACTTTTATAATTTTTTATTCAAACAATTTGTTTGCAGAATCAAGATTTGGTGAACTTACAGAAATACGTGATAAAAAAATGAGAGGTAAAGATAATCAATGGGTAAGACCTCATCCAGGTCCTTTTGTATGGAATAAAATTGAAAGAAAACAAGGAAGTTATTCTTGGGATGAAGCTGATGCACAAGTTGTTTATGCTCAAGAACATAATCAAACAATCATAGCAACTATTTGGCCGTACTCTAATTGGGAACAAAAATCTTGTAAAAGAAAAAAAGCAAGAAGTCCTTTTGGTAAACATTTTTCAAAGTATTTGAGCAAACCTTGTTCAATGGATAATTATAAAACTTTTCTTTTAGCTCTTGTAGATCGGTATGATGGAGATGGTAATAATGATATGCAAGGATTAACTAAGCCAATTATATATTGGGAGATAATGAATGAACCAGAATTTAAGATGTTCTTTAAAGGAAAGAAAGATGAGTTCATAGAAATTTTTAATTTCTCTTCAAAAGTTATTAAGGAAAAACAAAAAGACTCGATAATAGTTATGGCAGGTGCTGCTGGAATGTTTCCAGAAAATGAAAAATTTTGGAAATATGCTTTACCAAAAATAAAAGACAATTTTGATATTGCTAATATTCATCACATAAGTACTCCTGACGGAAAATGTGATAAAGAGCTTTGGGTAGACGAGTTTGCAGCCTTATTAAAAAGTGTAGATGTTGATAAACCTATTTGGTTAACAGAAGCCATGACCTGTGGTCCCCCAGTAAAAGCTTGGATAAATGCATTTTTAAACGGAGCGGATGTTATTGTTGATGTTGGTGTTAATGCGCCAGGCAGAAAGATGAGTAAAAAGGGTAGAAAAAATTTAAATGATTTTATTACTAATTATGATGGTTTTTCATCTCTAAAACGTGTCTCAAAAACAGAAGTAGAATTTCAATATAAAGACGGTTCTACTAAAGCTTTTAAGCTTAATTAACTCTAATCGTTGGTAGAGAATAAAAATCAGCCGTATCAATTTTAGAAGAATACTCTCTTTTCATGTTCCATTTCTTTTGAACACCAGCACTTGCAACACTTAAAGTAGATCTTCCATACCGGTGATTAGTGTTGTCAATAGACCTCATTAAACTATTTATTTTCTCATCTTTTTCAGATGAAAATAGGTTGGTTTTATCATTGGCATTTGAAAGCCCTGTGAGCATAACACCTGCTTTTTGATATTGATAACCATTTTTGAAAATTGTTTCCAAAATTGTTACTGCAGTTTTAACTATTTCAATACTGTTGTTTGTTGCAATTGGAAAATCAATTGTTTTTGCATTTGAGTAGTAACCATAGTTTCTTTGAAATGGACTAGTTCTTACAAATACTGTGATTGCTTTTGCAACTAATGACTCTGATCTAATTTTTTCAGATGCATTTAAACAATAATTTGCAACAGCTTCTTTTAATTCTTGAAATCTTTCTACTCTCTTTCCAAATGATCTTGAAACAACACAACTCTTTCTTTTTGAGGTAGTAGTTTCTAAATTAATACAAGGAATACCTTTAAGTTCCATTGCAGTTCTTGAGCTTAAAACATTGGAAGACTTCTTAATCCAGCTGTTAGATTTATTTTTAAGTTGCTTAGCATTATAAATTCCATTCTTTTGATAAAACTTAGTTAGTTGCCTACCAACACCCCACACATCATTAATTTCAACTTTCTCAAGTACAGGATCTAAATTATCAATCCCAATTAAACTTGTAACCCCCGATTGTTTTTTCTTTGCAATATGATTTGCAATTTTACTTAGAGTTTTAGTTTTAGCAATTCCAATACTAGTTGGAATACCAGTCCATTGTAAAACTGTATCTCTAATTTCTTTTCCAACTTTTTCTATATCTTGATCTGGAAAATTAGATAAATCTAAAAAAGCTTCATCAATAGAATAAACTTCTATCTCTGCATTAAATCTTTTAAGAGTTCTCATTACTCTTCTGGATAAATCACCATACAAAGAATAATTAGATGAAAAAACTTCTACTTTATTTTTAATAATAATATCTTTTGCTTTAAAGTAAGGCTCACCCATCTTAATTCCTAAAGCTTTTGCTTCATTAGATCTTGAAATAATACAACCATCGTTATTAGATAAAACTACAACAGGTTTTCTTCTTATTTTAGGATTGAATAATCTTTCACACGAAACGTAAAAAGAATTACAATCAACTAATGCTATTTTTTTAGTACGTAGAATGGATGACATAAGTAACAACCCCCCAGATAAAAATATCTTGTTCTTCGTTAATTAAAATTCTGTCAGTAAACTCTTTAGATCCTGACGTTAAAAACTTTTTATCTCTTTCTTGAACTAAGCTTTTAACTACAAGCTCATCATGAACGTTTGCAATCACTGTTGAAAAGTTTTTTGGTTTCAAACTTTTATCAACCACCAATAAATCTCCATCATTAATTCCAACATCCACCATTGATTTTCCTTGAACTCTGATGATGAAAGTGGCTGGAACATTTCTTATTAAATGCATATTGAGATCAATATCTTCTTCGATATAATCGGTTGCAGGAGAAGGAAAACCAGCGCCTGCTTTATGCAGATAATAAGGGATTGTTAGTTTCATGTTCTTGTTTTGTTCTACTTTATAGACTAGTTATACAATACACGCAAGAGGTTGTATTTTGAGTCTGTAACTGAATCAAAAGTGAATCAAAACGTGAACATCCAAAACCACATTTTGTGCTATTGTGGATAACTCCAACCACTAGTAGTTTGAATTTAGGAAAATAGATTAATGATTTGTATTAAAGCTGAAATACCAAAAGAGCTAAACGATATAGAAGATGAGTTAAAAGCTATTTATCATAGCAAAGATACAGTTTGTTTTTATATATTTAAAACGAGAGAATTAAGAAATGAATTTATAGAAAAAACTAAAGGGATGAATAAAGAGAGTAGAGAACAAATTTATAAAGAGTATCAATTAAATTAGGAAAGAGAGTTATATGAAATTAAATTGTCACTGTGGAGCTGTTGAAGCTGAAATTAATGTTCCAGTTAATGAATTAGCAAAAATTGTAAAATGTAATTGTTCTATCTGTAAAAGAAAAAGTGCAACCATGGGTATGGTTAAAAATGAAGATTTTAAAATCACTAAAGGAGAGGATAAATTAAAACTTTATCAGTATCATACCAAAGTAGCTAAGCATTATTTTTGTTCTGAGTGTGGGATTTATACCCATCATCATCCAAGAAGTAATGTTGCGATGACTGGATTTAATTTAGGTTGTGTTGATGAGGTCGATGTAGCAAACTTAAAAGATATAACTTTGATAGATGGAAAGAACCATCCAATGGATCAGAAAAAATAATAAGTTCAATGAAAGTTACTGAAGAGTGTTTTAGTAAAGTTAAAAAAGATTGTTTTAAATTTATTAAATCACAAGAAACTTCCACAGAAAAGTTTGGTAATAAAGATGGGATGCTAAAGTCTTTTTTAATTCCTATGTGTTTTTGGATTACAAAAAAAGCAAATAATAAAAGACCTTACTTTGTTGGTTTAGCAGGTGGGCAAGGAACAGGCAAAACAACCATCAGCTCAATTATAAAAATTATATTAGAAAAATATTTTAAACTTAAAGTATTTAAAATATCTATTGATGATTTTTATAAAACTCGAAAAGAAAGATTAAATTTATCAAAAAAAATTCATCCAATGTTAGCTACAAGAGGAGTACCTGGAACGCATGATGTACAAATGATGTTAAACTTTTTTAAAAAAGCAAAAAGTAAAAACTTTAAGAAAATTGATTTACCAAACTTTAATAAAGCGGTTGATGATAGGTTCCTTAAAAAACATTGGTACAAAATAAAAGAAAAACCTGATGTAATAATATTTGAAGGGTGGTGTGTGGGAGCAAAAGCAGAAGAGAATAAAACTCTTAAAAAATCAATAAATTCGCTTGAAAAAGCAAATGATCAAAAGCTTATTTGGAGAAAGCATGTTAACCAACAATTAAAGACCAAATATAAGAAATTATACTCCCAACTTAATTGTATGATTTATTTAAAAGCTAAAAACTTTAGTTTGCTTCAAAAATGGAGATTAAAACAAGAGCATAAATTATGGTTAAAAACCAAAAAGTCTTCCAGTCATAAAATAATGAGCAAAGGTGATGTAATCAATTTTATGCAAACTTATCAAAGAATTACAGAAAACATGTTCAAAAAAATGCCTAAATATGCGTCTATTGTTTTGAATTTAAACAGTAACCATCAAATTAAATCTGCGGTATATAAGACAAAATGAAAAAATTATTAATATTAGTTATTCTAACAATGTTTAGTTTTAGTAACGCAATTGCTGATACTTTATATGATGCTTTAAACCTAACTTATCAAAATAACATTCAGATTAATGCTGAAAGAGAAAATATAAAAGCTTCAGAAGAAGATATTAATATTTCAAAAGCTGATTTCAAACCCTCTCTTACTATAAGTGGCTCCAAAAGTTTTGAAAATACTAATACACTTAAAAATCAAAATGGTGGAACAGCAACCAAAAATGATGTTGATCCCTTTACTACATCAATAAAGTTAGAACAAACGATATTAGATTATGGTAGAGATCTTGCACTTGAAAAAAATATAATTTCATTAAATCTTGCAAAAGCCCAATTAGTAAAAAAAGAACAAGATGTGTTACACGATGCAATTAATGCATTTACAAATTTAATTTTAGCAAGAGAAAAATTAAATATTAATTCAAAAAATTTAAATCTTCTAATTAAACAGGTAGAAAATGATAAAATTAGAAGAGATAGAGGTCAAATAACTAATGCAGATGTAGCTCAATCTGAATCTTCACTAGCTGGTGCCCAAGCTCAATTTGCAATGTCTAAAAGTGAATTATTAATTAATAAACTTAATTATGAAAATATAATTGGAAAAATTAATGATCCAAATAAATTAAAGAAAAATTCAAATGCAATTGTCAATATTCCAAAAACTTTAAATGACGCAATTAACTTATCTAAACAAAATAATCCAGATATACAGATTGCAAAATTAGATTTAGAAATATCTGAAAAAGATATCTCAATTGTTGAGTCAGATTTAAAACCAACTGCTTCCGTATCTTTAGAAAAATCTTATACTGACGATCTAAGCTCAACCATTGGTGAGAGAGAAAAAGACATTTTAAAAGCAACTGTCAGTTGGCCTTTTAGTTTAGGTGGAAAAAATAAGTATAAAGTTAACAAAAACACAAATTTAACAACTAGAAAAAGATTGTTATTAGACCATGTTGTAAGAACTAATGAGACCAATGTTGCAAGTGCATGGTCAAACATGGAGGCCTCTAAAAGTTTCTTAAACTCTATTAAAGTTCAATTAAAATCATCCAAGATTGCAAATGAAGGGATAGCTGCTGAGTATGAAAGAGGATCAAGATCGACCCTTGATGTTATCCAATCAAACTCTTTATTACTTTCTGTTCAATTATCTCTAGTAAGCTCGGAGAGAAATTACCTTATGGCTCAATACAATTTGTTAAAAGCAGTAGGGCTTCTTAATAGCCAATATCTAAAACTTAAGTAATTATTTGTTTTTTTAGCCTTAAAAATTAATATATTGCTAATGAGAACAAAATGTGTACATTTATTCTATGATTCGAGAGTTAAAAAAATTAAAAAAAAGAGGCTAAAAATGACGAAAAGTAACCTAAAAGTAGTTAAATCTACTAAAGATCAAGAAATGGATATTAAAGAAAAGAACAAAGCGCTAGATGCAGCAATAGCTCAAATTACCGATAATTTTGGAAAAGGTTCAGTAATGAAGCTTGGACAAAGAAGAGCAATGGATATTGAGTTTGTATCTACAGGTTCTTTAAGCCTTGATTTAGCATTGGGAATAGGTGGATTGCCTAAAGGAAGAATTGTTGAAGTTTATGGACCAGAGTCATCAGGAAAAACAACATTAGCATTACAAGTTGTTGCTGAAGCTCAAAAAGCTGGTGGGATTTGTGCATTTGTAGATGCAGAGCATGCATTGGACCCAGTTTATGCAAAAAAATTAGGAGTAAATACTGAAGAATTATTAATTTCTCAGCCAGATGCAGGTGAGCAAGCTTTAGAAATAGCTGATACTCTTGTTAAATCAGGTTCAATATCAGTTATTGTAATTGACTCAGTTGCAGCTTTAACTCCAAAAGCTGAAATTGAAGGTGAGATGGGAGATCATCACGTTGGTCTACAATCTAGATTAATGAGTCAGGCTTTAAGAAAATTAACAAGTTCAATTTCAAATACAAACACAATGATGATTTTCATTAACCAAATTAGAATGAAAATTGGAGTTATGTTTGGAAGTCCTGAAACAACATCAGGTGGAAATGCATTAAAATTCTACTCTTCAGTTAGAATGGATATTAGAAGAATTGGTGCGATTAAAGACAAAGATGAAATTATTGGAAACTCAACAAGAGTTAAGGTAGTTAAAAATAAAGTAGCACCACCATTTAAAGTTGTTGAATTTGACTTAATGTATGGAAAAGGGATCAGTAAAATGGGGGAACTTGTAGATCTTGGTTCAAAAGCAGACATTATTGAAAAATCAGGAGCTTGGTATGCTTATAAGGGTGAGAAAATAGGTCAAGGTAGAGAAAATGCTAAAACTTATCTTGCTCAAAATCCTAAAGTAGCTGCTGAAATAGAATTAGCTATTAGAGAAAAAGCTGGTGTAATTCAGAAAAAAATTGAAGGAAACCCTCTAGATCCTGAAAAAGCTGCGAAAGATCAAATAGAAGATCCAAAAGCAGAGAAGAAAGAGGAAGAAGTAGTTCCTACTAAAAAAAATTAGTTAAAAGGTCATCTTTAATTATTAAAGGGCGCTTAAATTAAGCGCCTTTTTCCCTTACTATGTTTAGGAATACCAACACTTATTTAACAACACTCGCCCTCAAATCTTGCTTTATCTCTTTTGTGTCGAGTTAGTGTCGAGTTTAGCCCACACAATCCTTTACTTATTTCGTTTTTGAATCTTTAAAAATAAATCTATAAGAAAAAACAGCAGAACAAAGACTATACAAGGCAGAAAAAATAGATCAATACCAACCTATTTTTTTAGTTTTGGAAAGCTCACTTAACTTTTGAGTTTTAGCTCTTTTACTTTTAAGTAAGTCTCGAAACTTAATGTTTTACTGCTGTTGAATATGATGTTGGCAATAAATGATTATACTTATAGCTTTTGACACCAAAATTGGTACATCCTAGCGAAAGCCCGAGGATTGCTTTCCTCGTACTGATGCCACAGTGCCAGATCATAGATATCAGCGTTTTTTCCGTGAAGCTCTCTAAAATTTGAAATAGCGACTTTATCTATAAATCCGCAGAACTGTAACCCCAACTCGTCAAGACATTTTTTAATCTGTGGGAGGGTAAAACGATGCTCTTGCACGTGAAATATTAAGTCCCTAAATTCACTCAAAGAGAAGAAATCTGCAGATGTACTTAATTGATTTACATCATGGATTTTAGACTCTCTTGACAACTCTCTGAAATTTCTGATTTCAGTTGCAGATGTCCCTAGTCCGAGGGAAGCTATTTCCTTTCTAACCTTTACAATATTTTGTCGTGCCAACTCACTATACAAACCTATCATCATCAAGCCACCGGGCTTCAGAAGATCTGTGAGAACTCTCCACCCAGCCATGGGCTCATCCATATGATGAAGAACACCCGCACTTTCAATGACATCGAATTCCTTGCCAATTTGATGGAGTTGTAAAATATCGGCTTGCAAATAATCTATATTGTTCAAACGTAACTCATTAGATTTCCTCTGTGCATAAGCAAGACTGGCAAGACTTAGATCCACCGCGGTGACCTGGCAGTCAGAAAAGCGAGAAGCAGTTCCTATAGAATGCTGCCCTGTACCACAACCAGCAATAAGTATAGCTGGAGCAATTACGTTTTTAATACTTTTGGAATGGAGATGAAGATTTAGATCAGCACAAATCTCAGAGATTGATTTCACCTTTGTGGGTATTCCTGTTTTAACCCATCTTGGATAAGGGTTTTCTTCATACTGCGCCCTTACTTTGCAAGAGACATCGTCTGATATTTCTCCCAACATAGGAATTTCTGTCACTATTGCTTTCTCAGCATAAGGCTCTTCAATCAGTCGAGACTTTACCTCCTCCAAATGATCAAGAGCTTTTAGCTTTTGGCACCAATTGTATTGATGTAACGGGCGATAAGATGCTAGACATAAAATCTTTTTAGCTTCTGGTTGCTCTGATTTCGAAATATTTTGCATAATCTCAGTTTCTAAGTTCTTAACCAATTCAGTCTCTTTGTCTTTTTCAAAGTAGACATATTCGTTAGTAAAACAGTGAAGAGAAAGCGTAGATAAAAAATAGATGAGTTCAGGAGATGCCTTGAAATTATCCAGATTCGTAAGAAGTAAACTTCGCATAGTCAAAAAAAATGCTTCAAACTGAAGATTGGGAAGTGGGCATAAACGCATTAGATGATGAAGAAGCTTAAGTTTATCTAGACTGCTAATTATGGAATTTATTTCTTTGATACTTGTAGCAAAATTTTCCTCAAGCAGTAAATTCTTGATCAGAGGATCATGCTTTATGAGACTTAAAATACTGGGAGCCAAATCTTCAGGGCGTGCAAAATTCCCAGTACCTAATAGTCGAATTAAAAGTGGGTAGAGCTTAACATTTGATGAGTTGAACCTTACGTTTTTGATAGCTATACGAAGATTTCTATAAGCATCAGTGAAATCTGGATTTAAATTTATTGCTTGAATATAAGCAGAGCATGATTCGTCTAATTTGCCACGTTCTTTGAGTGTGTTACCCAAGTTATTGTAGGCTTCGGCATAATCAGGTTTTAATTTTATTGCTTGTCTCAAGCTTATTTCAGCCTCATCTAATTTTTCAAGTTTTTGAAGTATGACACCCAAGTTACTATAACCTTCAGCTAAGTCAGGTTTTAATGTTATCGCTTTTCTGTAGCTTGCTTCAGCGTCATCTAATCTGCTAAGCTTTTTGAGTATGACACCCAGATTATTGTGGGCTTCGGCATCCTGTGGATTTAATTGCACAGATCTTTGACTAACAACTAATGATTCATTTATCTTGCCCATTTGTTTGAGCACAGCCCCAAGCACTTTCCAGGCAAATGGATGTTTAGGAAATTCTTCAGTGATAGATAGTGATAGTTTTTCAGCGTCTTCGTATCGTCCAGCTTGATAATACTCCAGGAGATCAATTAATTGTTGCTGAGATGGTTCTAAAGAATTAACGTCAATTTTTTTCATGAACAAGACCTTACCAAACCTCAAATCAGGTGTCTAGGTGATGGAATTAGCTATTTGATTTATCTCTTTTGTGTCGAGTTTGGTATCGAGTTTAAGAGATACTTTTAGTGAATCTTTATGTGATTAATTTTTTATAAATTTTAAATAGTCCGCATAACTAGTGTCAGCTAGTGTGAGCTAGTGTGAGGTAGTGTGTTCCTCAAGTGCATAAATTAAGCGCCTTTTTCCCGTACTGTTATCTAGACATAAAATAAAAAAGCTGTATTTTAAAAATATGGCTGACAAATCTTTAAACGAAATAAGAAATACGTTCTTAAAATATTTTGAGAAGAATGACCATAAGATTGTAGAGTCTAGTAATTTGGTTCCAAACAACGATCCAACCTTGATGTTTGCAAATTCAGGGATGGTTCAGTTTAAAAATGTATTCACCGGTTTAGAGAAAAGAGATTATCAAAGAGCAACTACCTCACAAAAGTGTGTAAGAGCAGGTGGAAAGCATAATGACTTGGAGAATGTTGGATACACACCTCGACATCACACATTCTTTGAAATGTTAGGAAATTTTTCATTTGGAGATTATTTTAAAGAAGAAGCAATTCACTATGCTTGGAATTTAATTACTAAAGATTTTGGTATAGATAAAAATAGACTTTATGTAACGGTTTACCATGAAGATGATGAAGCCTTCAATTTTTGGAAGAAAATCGCAGGTTTTAGTGATGATAGGATTATTCGAATAGCAACATCTGACAATTTTTGGTCAATGGGAGAGACAGGTCCATGTGGACCATGCTCTGAAATTTTTTATGATCATGGAGATCATCTAGAGGGAGGTTTGCCAGGCACTAAAGATGAAGATGGAAATCGTTTTATTGAAATTTGGAACTTAGTCTTCATGCAATTTGAACAAATTTCTAAGAATAAAAGAATAGATCTTCCAAAACCATCTGTTGATACTGGAATGGGTCTTGAGAGAATTGCAGCACTCCTTCAAGGTACACATGATAATTATGAAACAGATCATTTTAAGAAAATAATCAGTTCTGCATCAGATATTATTAAAATAAAACAAGATCAATCTAATCAATCAAGTTTTAGAGTTATTGCAGACCACTTAAGAGCCAGTGCATTTTTAATAGCAGAAGGGGTTTTACCTTCTAATGAAGGAAGAGGATATGTTCTAAGAAGAATAATGAGAAGAGGAATGAGACATTCTCATTTACTCGGATCTAAAGACCCAGTTTTTTTTAATTTATTTGATACACTTAAAAATGAAATGTCAGGAAATTATCATGAACTTGTTCGAGCAGAGTCTTTAATCAAAGAAACTCTAAGAATGGAAGAAGAAAAGTTTTTGGTACTTCTAGATAGAGGAATTAAAATTTTAAATGATGAAATTTCTAAAATAGACAAAGTTCTTCCTGGTGAAGTAGCTTTCAAGTTATATGACACTTATGGATTTCCATTAGATCTTACTGAAGATATTTTAAGAAACAAATCAATGTCCATTGATACAGAAAAATTTCAATCGTTGATGAAAGAAAGTAGAGAACTTGCTAAAAAGAACTGGAAAGGTTCTGGTGATGCTGCGGTTGAAGATATTTGGTTTGGAATAAAAGACAAATTAGGTGCTACAGAATTTTTAGGTTATGAAAGTAATCAAGCTGAAGGTGTTGTTTTATCACTTTTATCGAACAACAAAGAGGTAAATGAATTAAAAGAAAACGATGAAGGTATGATCATTGTTAATCAGACACCTTTTTATGGAGAGTCTGGTGGTCAAGTAGGTGACACAGGTGAAATTATTGCAAATGATTTTAAATTTGAGGTAACCGATGTTCAAAAAAAATTAGGTGATCTATTTGTTCATTATGGAAAAGTAATTAATGGATCAATAAAGGTTAATGATAGTGTTGAGCTTAAAATTGATATTAAAAGAAGAGATGACACTAGAGCTTACCATTCTGCAACTCATTTACTTCACGAGTCGTTAAGAAGAGTGTTGGGGGATCATGTAACTCAAAAAGGTTCTTTAGTGGAACCAAGTCGATTAAGGTTTGATTTTAGTCATATGAAGCCAATACCAACAGAAGAAATAGATAAAATAGAAAATTTTGTAAACACAATGGTCTCAAAAAAATCAGATGTGAAGACACGGTTGATGACACCAGATGAGGCGGTTGAAAATGGTGCTTTGGCTTTGTTTGGAGAAAAATATGGTGATGAAGTAAGAGTTTTATCAATGGGAGAGGATGGAGATAAGTATTTTTCAACTGAACTTTGTGGGGGTACTCACGTTAAAAATACAGGTGATATTGGAAAATTTAAGATAATTAGCCAATCTTCAATTGCTGCAGGGGTAAGAAGAATTGAAGCTCTAAGAGACAAACAATTAGAGGATTATTTAAATAATAAAGAAAAATTATCTAATCTTTCCTCAGAAAAAGATAATGAGCTTATTAAAGAATTAAGTGAACAAATTACTAAATTAGGTGGAACGCCAAATTTAGATCAATCAGATCAAAAAACATTAATTAAGAATTTATCAAAACAGTTAGAAACAATCTCTGTTAATTCAATTTTAGAAGATAAATCAAAAAATTTTATTAAAGATGAAGAAATTAATGGAGTTAAACTAAGACTTCAAAAAGTTGATGGATTGCCACCAAAAGAATTAAGAAAACTTGTCGACAAAGGTAAAAAAGAATTAGGCGATGGAATTGTAACAGTGTTTGCAAGTAAGGACGATAAAGTTGGAATTGCAGTCGGTGTCACAGATAGTTTAACAGAGAAGTTTGATGCTGTTAAATTTGTTAAAGTAGGTTCAGAAATTATTGGAGGTCAAGGCGGGGGTGGTAGAAAAGATTTTGCCCAAGCTGGTGGCCAAGATCAATCAAAAATTGATCAAGCTTTTGAAAAACTTAAAACTTTAATTTAATTTTTTTTTAAGAGTACCATCAATTTCATCTAAGAATTGATTAGTAGTTAAATACTTGCTTGATGGGCCAATAAGAATAGCTAAATCTTTAGTCATTGAACCACTTTCAACACATTCGATACAAACTTTTTCAAGTATATTTGCAAATTCAATTAGTTCATTATTGCTATCTAATTTTCCTCTATGGGCCAATCCTCTTGTCCAAGCAAAAATAGAAGCAATTGGGTTAGTTGAAGTTTCTTTTCCTTGTTGGTGCATTCTGTAATGTCTTGTAACTGTTCCGTGAGCAGCTTCAGCTTCCATTACTTTCCCATCAGGTGTTAATAATGTACTTGTCATTAAACCTAATGATCCATAACCCTGCGCCATGGTATCTGACTGAACATCACCATCATAATTCTTACATGCCCAAATATATTTTCCACTCCATTTCATCGCACATGCAACCATGTCATCAATTAATCTGTGTTCATAAGTTAAGTTATTTTCATCAAAGTCTTTCTTGTACTCATTTTCAAAAATTTCTTGGAAAATATCTTTAAATCTACCATCGTATTGTTTTAGAATTGTATTTTTGGTTGACATGTAGACAGGCCATTTTTTCATTAGACCATAACTAAAACAAGACCTTGCAAAGTCTTCGATGGATTTGTCTAAATTATACATTGATAGTGCTACACCTGGACCTGTAAAATTAAATACTTCATATTTTATTTCATCTTTTCCATCCTCAGATGTCCACTTAACTTCCATTTTACCTTTTCCAGGTACTTTAAAATCTGTTGCTCTATACTGATCCCCAAAAGCATGTCTTCCAATAACCACAGGATCAGTCCATGAAGGAACAAGTTTTGGAATATTTTTACATATAATTGGCTCTCTGAAAACAGTACCCCCTATAATATTTCTTATAGTTCCATTTGGAGATCTCCACATTTTCTTTAAATCAAACTCTTCAACACGAGCTTCATCAGGAGTAATCGTTGCACATTTAATCCCAACACCATTTTTTTTTATTGCATTTGCAGAGTCTATTGTGATTTGATCGTCTGTATTATCTCTACTTTTCATACCTAGGTCGTAATATTCAATACCTAGATCAAGATAGGGAAGTATTAACTTACTCTTGATAAATTCCCATATAATACGGGTCATTTCATCACCATCTAGCTCGACGACTGGGTTATTTACCTTGATTTTACTCATTAAAATAAATTTATCTTATTAATTGAATTTGAGTGGTTTATATACATATTAATCAAAAATTAGCAAATAGAAGAATATGTTTAGCAAAATATTTCCACCGATGCACACAGAAGGCTATAAATTTTTAGTCATAGCAGGGTTTGTAACTCTTGTTTTATTTTTTATCAGCGGTTTTTTAGGAACTATTGGATTGTTATTAACTATTTGGGTTTACTATTTTTTTAGAGATCCTGAAAGAGTTATAATTGAAGATGATAATTATTTAGTTAGTCCTGCTGATGGCGAAGTAATAAAGGTTGAAGAAGTAGATGGACCAAAAGAAGTTGGTCTAGAGAATAAAAGATTCAAAAAAATAAGTATATTCATGAATGTGTTTGATTGCCATGTAAATAGAACACCTTGTTCTGGAAAAGTAGAGGAAATATTATACAAGCCTGGAAAGTTTTTTAATGCATCTTTAGATAAAGCAAGTGAGGATAATGAAAGAAATTACTATAAGCTAAAAGATAAAAGTGGAAATGATATAATTGTAGTCCAAATAGCTGGTCTTATTGCAAGAAGAATTGTTTGTGAAACAGATAATGGCCAAGAACTAAACCAAGGTGATAGAATTGGCATGATTAGATTCGGAAGTCGAGCTGATGTATATTATGAAAACTATGAACCATTAGTGAAAATTGGACAAAAAACAATTTCTGGTGAGACCTTATTGGCCAAAAAATAAAAATGGAACAACCAAAAAATAATTTAAAGATTATATCAGATAAAAAAAATACTAGGGTAATCTTGCCTAATATGCTCACTTTAATTGGAGTTTGTATTGGGTTAACCTCAATTAGATTTGCACTAGATGAGAAATTTGAATTTGCAATTATAGCAATAATTTTTGCAGCTTTATTTGATTGGTTAGATGGAAGAATTGCAAGACTAATTAAAGGAACTTCAGAAGTTGGAAAAGAATTAGAACTCTCTGGCAGATGTGATTAGTTTTGGTGTAGCACCAGCATTTATAATGTATTTTTGGAAGCTAAATGAATTAGGAAGATTTGGTTGGTTATTATGTTTAATCTATGTAAGTTGTGTGGCATTAAGATTGGCAAGGTTCAATGTTAATTCAAATCAAGAACCATCATGGAGAGATAATTTTTTTGAAGGTGTTCCGTCACCAGCAGGAGGAATTTTAGTTCTAACACCCTTAATTGTGAGTGTTACAAGTTTTGATTATATAACTCTTAATTACGATATTATTGTACCAGCTAGTTTTATAGTAATATCTCTTCTATTAATAAGCAAGTTTCCCAGCTATTCTTTTAAAAAAATAATTGTTCAAAGAAAAGCAACTATTTTTTTATTATTTGGTATTGTCTTATTTTTAGGATTACTTTTAATTTATCCTTTTAACGTAATAGCGATAAGCTCAATTATATATCTACTAATGTTGCCAATTAGTTTTTTTCATTTTCAAAAATTAAAAAAACAAAATTTGGATAAAGACTTAGTTGAAGATGATGATGATTTAGAAGACGTTTTATAATGAAAGAAAACGTCATAATATCTCTTGCAGACTCAAATTATTTTGATTTACTCAACGAATTAGTAGACTCTATAAAGCGTTTTAAAGAGAGCGAAAATACTGCAATTTGCATTATGGATGCTGGATTGACCGAAGATCAAAAATCTGTTCTTAAAAAAAAAGTAGATGAAATTAAACCTGCTGATTGGGATATAGAAGTTCCTGATTTTAAAGTTAAAGGAAGAGAATGGTTGAAAAGCCAAGTATCAAGAGCTTTTCTTCCAAAATATTTTCCTGATTATAAAAAGTATTTATGGATAGATGCAGATGCTTGGGTAAATTCTTGGGAAGCAATTGAACTATATTTTAAAGGTTGTGAAAACAACAAATTATCAATCGCAACTTCAGCTGATAGAGCTTATGGCAGGGTTTTAAGAGCTGAATGGTTTTTTGGAAGCTATGCTAGAATCAAATCTCAAAATTATAAACACGCAAAGTCTTCTGGCTTTTCTGAAAAAATTGCAAGACAAGTAGCACTCAAACCTCATTTAAACATTGGTGTGTTTGCGCTAGAGGCAAATGCTCCTCATTGGAAAGTTTGGCAAAAAAATTTAAAGATTGCATTAAAAGCAGGAAAAATTTGGGGCTCAGAACAAATTGCTATGAATATAACAATATATAGTGACGAACTATCTGTAGAAATCTTACCTGCTTATTGTAATTGGACTTTAATTGAGGCTTTAAAATATGATAAGATCAGAGAGACTCTTGTTGAGCCATATCTCCCAAACCATAAAATAGGCATTGTTCACTTTGCAGGTAAAAACAATGATCAAATCAGAAATAACAAAGATTTTGTCTCTAAAATAAAAACTGTTGAGGGCGAAATGATAGATAAAAAATTAAGATTTAGTAATTAATTGAAAAAAAATAAAATTTCAAAAAATTGGGTTAATAAACAAAGACGAGACATATACGTTAGACAGTCTAAAGTTGATGGATATAGAGCCAGATCTGCTTACAAATTAATTGAAATAAATGATAAATTTAAGATATTTAAAGGAGGCATTTCAGTTATAGATATAGGTGCGGCTCCAGGTAGTTGGTCTCAATATGCAGCAAAAGCTGCAAAAAGCGGAAGACTAATATCAATTGACTTAAAAGAAATGGAACCCATTGGTAATACAGTTCAAATTAAAGGCGACTTTACTGAAGAAAATATTCAAGATGAAATTAAAAAACATATTAAAGATAAAATAGATGTCGTGATGTCAGATATGGCTGTAAATACGACAGGTATTAAAAATATAGATTCTATTCAAACAGGTGAGTTATGTAAAGAAGCAATGATTTTTGCAAAAGATCAATTAAAAAATAATGGATATTTTATTTCGAAAATTTTCATGGGTGGAACATTTAACGAAATAGTCGCAGAAGGAAAAAAGTATTTTAAAGAAGTTAAGGTTTTTAAACCAAAATCTAGCAGAAAAGACTCTAAAGAAAGTTTTATAATTTGCAGCAAACTTAGATAGAGACTTTAATTTTAAAAGGAATCGTATATAAAAGATCATGGTTCCTATAAAAGAAGCACTTACCTTTGATGATGTTACGTTAGCTCCAAAATACTCAGAAATACTACCTTCTGAGGTTAATACAGGTGTTCAATTAACAAAAAATCTTAAATTAAAAATCCCTCTTTTATCATCTGCAATGGATACGGTAACTGAGAGCAAAATGGCAATAGCTATAGCTAAATCTGGAGGGATAGGGGTTATTCATAGAAATTTAGATATTAAATATCAAATTTTAGAGATTAAAAAAGTAAAAAAACAAAAATTATTAGTGGGTGCAGCAGTTGGAGCTGGACCAAATGAATTCAAGAGAGCTGAAGCAATTATTAAAGAAGGCGTTGATTTAATAGTAGTAGACACTGCTCATGGACATACTAAAAAAGTTGGAGAGATAATAAAATTTATTAAAAAATTTAAAAACAAAAAAATTACTTTATGTGCAGGTAATATAGCAACACCTGAAGCAGCTAAATTTTTAATCAAATTAGGTGTTGATATTATAAAAGTTGGAATAGGCCCAGGTTCAATTTGTACCACAAGATTAGTTGCTGGAATTGGTGTCCCTCAATTAAGTGCAATTTTATCTGTAAGAAATGGATTAAGAAATAAGAATGTTAAAATTATTTCTGATGGTGGAATTAAATATTCTGGTGATCTTGCAAAAGCATTTGCCGCAGGAGCTGATGCGATAATGATAGGATCATTATTTGCTGGTACAGATGAGGCGCCTGGAAAGTTAATTAAAAAAAATGGAAAACTATTCAAAAGTTTTAGAGGTATGGGTTCTGTAGGTGCAATGAACAAAGGTTCAGCAGATAGATATTTTCAAACTAAACAGAAAGACACATCAAAATATGTGCCTGAAGGAGTTGAAGGGTTTGCTAAATACAAAGGTGACGTAGAAACTATTATTTATAAATTGATTGGTGGACTTAGATCATCCATGGGTTATCTTGGTTCAAAAAATATAACTAAACTTAGAATAAAACCAAACTTTGTTAAGATTACTAAAGCTGGATTTTATGAAAGTATGGTGCATAACGTAGATATGGTTAAAAACGATAGTAAATATTAATGAATAAAATTCTTAAAATAATTACTCTATTATTTGTTTTAGTTTTTTCTGCAAATTTAGCATCAAGTAAAGAAAATTTTTTTGATGAAGCATTAAAAATGTATCAGGATAAAAAATATGATGAAGCACGTTTTATGTTAGAACGAAATATAGTTTTTAATCCTAAGGATGCAAAATCATATCTTTATTTAGCAAAAATTTATAATCTTGAAGAAGATCAGAGAAAAGAAGAATACAATTTAGACACAGCATTATTGATAGAGCCAAATAATGAAGAAGCTATTTTGATGCTGATGAAAATATCTTTAGAAAAATCAAACTATTCAAAAGTTAACGAACTTTCTCAAAAATTTATTAAAGTTTGTGAAAAATTATGTGATGAAAATGATGAAATTCAAAAGTCTCTAAAAAATATAGACCCAGAAAATGAGTCTTGATCAAAATCTAAGTAAAATCTTAATTATAGATTTTGGTTCTCAATTCACTCAGTTAATTGCTAGAAGAATAAGAGAGTTAGGTGTTTTCTCTGAAATTATAAGTCACAAAAAAATAAAATTGGAATATTTTGATCCTGCAGTAAAAGGAATAATTTTATCTGGTGGGCCGCTAAATGTTTATCAAATAAACAAATATTCGTTTGATAAAAAAATTATAAATTTAAACATCCCTATTTTAGGTATTTGTTTTGGACATCAAATACTCTCAAAACTTAATGGAGGAAGAGTAAAACAATCAAAGCATCGAGAATTTGGATTAGCAAATATATATAAAAAAAACAAAAGTCTTTTGATTAAGAATTTTTTTAATAAACAAAAAACCAAAAAAGTTTGGATGAGTCACGCTGATCAGGTATCTAAACTTCCTAAAAACTTTAAAGTAATAGCTTCTAGTGCTAATTCAAAGTTTGCAATTGTAGAAAATAAATTAAAAAAATTTTATGGAATACAATTTCATCCAGAAGTAACACATACTGAAAATGGAAAAAAACTAATTAGTAATTTTATTTTTTTAATTTGTAAAATCAAACGCAATTGGTCCTCTAAAGACCAAAAAATTCAACTTATTAAAGAAGTAAAAGATCAAGTTGGATCAGAAAAAGTTATTTGTGCTTTATCAGGAGGTGTTGATAGTAGTGTAGTAGCTCAATTACTTAATAAAGCGATTGGTAAAAAATTATACTGTATTTTTGTTAATACAGGTCTTTTGAGAAAAAATGAAGAAGTACAAGTTGTACAGACTTTTAAGAAACGTTTAAAAATGAATTTAATTTATGTAAATGCAGAAAAAGAATTTTTAAAAAAACTAAATAATGTCTCTGATCCCGAAAAAAAGAGAAAGATTATTGGCAACCTTTTTATAAAAATATTTGAACGATATGCAAAAAAAATAAAAAATGTTAAATTTTTAGCTCAAGGAACTCTTTACCCAGATTTAATTGAAAGTAAATCTGTGACAGGAAGTCAAACATCTAAAATTAAATCTCACCATAATGTTGGTGGACTTCCCAAAAAGATGAAACTTAAACTTGTAGAACCTTTAAAGTTTTTGTTTAAAGATGAAGTTAGAAAGTTAGGTTTAGAATTAAATTTAAGTAAGGATATTATTTCTAGACATCCTTTTCCAGGACCTGGTTTAGCGATAAGAATGCCTGGTTTAATAACAAATGATAAAATTAAAATACTAAAAGAAGCTGATTATTATTTCATTCAAGCTTTAAGGGATCATGGTCTTTATCATAAGATTTGGCAAGCTTACGCAGCACTACTACCAGTTAAAACTGTAGGAGTTATGGGAGATAATAGAACTTATGAGTATGTATGTTTATTAAGAGCCATTACTTCGGAGGATGGAATGACAGCAGATTTTTATGAGTTTAAAAAGTCTTTTATGGAGACAGTTTCCAATCAAATAGTAAACAGCATAAGAGGTATTAATAGAGTTGTTTATGATATTACCTCAAAACCACCGAGCACTATTGAATTAGAATAGTTTTATAACTATAAATTAACTATATGAAATATTTACACACAATGATCAGAATTAAAAACGTTGAAGATTCATTAAAGTTTTTTTGTGAAGGTTTGGGCTTAAAAGAAACAAGACGTATGGAACATGAAAAGGGTAGATTTACTTTAATCTTTCTTGCTGCCCCAAATGATGAAAAAGCAGAAATTGAATTAACATATAATTGGGATGGAGATGAACTTGGAGAAGGTTCGAGAAATTTTGGTCATCTTGCGTATAGAGTTGATAATATTTACGAAACTTGTCAAAGACTTAAGGATATGGGTTACACCATTAATAGACCGCCACGAGATGGTCATATGGCGTTTGTTAGATCTCCAGATAAAATCTCAATAGAAATTCTTCAAGAAGGAAATTTAGAGCCTAAAGAACCATGGGCTTCAATGGAAAATACCGGCTCTTGGTAAGTCGATGAAAAAAAAGATTCTTGAATTAATTGCAAAGAAAAATAAATCTAAGATTGTAAGTCTAACAGCTTACTCTAAAAATATTGCAACAATTCTAGACAATTTTTGTGATATTATACTTGTGGGAGACTCTCTAGGTTCAGTTTTATACAATTATAAATCAACTAGAGAAGTAAGTTTAGATATCATGATAGAACATTCTAAAAGTGTAAGGATGGGTGTTAAAAAAAGTTTAATGGTAGTTGATATGCCTCATAACACCTACAGAAATCCAAAAGAGGCTTTAAAAAATGCAAAAAAAATTATGGCAGAAACAAAATCCGATGCTGTAAAATTAGAGGGTGGTAAAAAAATTTGTCAAACAATTGAAATATTAGTCAAAAATAATATTCCTGTCATGGGACACTTGGGTCTTTTACCTCAAACAGATAAAACATTTAAATTTAAAGGTAAAAAAATTTCAGAAAGAAGAAAAATTTTAAGAGATGCACAATTGTTACAATCTGCAGGAGCTTTCTCAATTGTATTAGAATGTGTAGAAACATCGTTAGCAAAAATAGTTACTAAAAAAATAGATATTCCAACTATCGGGATAGGGGCATCAAGTAATTGTGATGGGCAAATTTTAGTGCTTGATGATTTAATAGGTCTTAACCCAATAGATGTAAGATTTGTTAAAAAATATTCAAATATTAGAAAAGAGATTACGAAAGCAGTAGCAGGTTATACTAGAGATGTTAGAAATAAAAATTTTCCATTAAAAAAACATTCTTACTAACTAAAAATATTTAATAAACTCTTCATTAATTTTAAGTATTTCTAAATCAACCAATCCACCAATTATTAATTGTAAGCCAACTATTAATATAAAGAATAACCCTACGTAGGCTATCCAAATATGTTTTTGTATATAATTTGCCATATACGTTGCTAGTGCTCCGGTTAAAACAACAGATAAAACAAGGCCAAAAATCATAAAACCAAAATACCCTTTAGCTGCACCAACTACTCCAATTACATTGTCAAAACTAATCGTAATATCTGCAAATAATACTTTATATATACTGTTTATATAAGACGGTGGCTTTGATTTTTTTGTTGGAGTTTTAACTTTATTTTTCATTTCAGCTAAATCTTTTCTAAGATCATTAACAATCCAAATCAAAAGCAATCCTCCTAAAATTTTTATGAAATAGAATTCAAAAAGATATGTTGCAAATATTGCAAAAATAACTTTAAAAACAAGAGCACCAGCAACACCCCATAAAATTATTTGTTTTCTATATTTTGGAACAAAGTTAGCAGCTATTAAACCTATTATAATAGCATTATCTGCTGCTAGGATAATATCTATGAATATAATTTGGAGTAATATTATGGCTTCTTCTATCAAGATAGTTGAATAATATTTTAAATTTTCAATAATTCAATCAAAAGTATAAAAAAAAGGCGATCAAATTAATGATCGCCTTTAATAATAATATTTAAAATTATTTTTGAGCCCAAGTAGGCATTGGGTACTGTAATTTACATGCAGCTAATTCAAACGGATAAACAGTACAGTATTTTCCACCTTGCACTTGCATTAAAATACCTCTTGTTTTTTCATTTTGACCATCAGCACCAAATTTAATTCCTCTGTAAGGAACAATTAAAGAGTCTGATGACATATCTAGATTAACCAATGCTTGTCTAATTTTTTCAGGGTCAGTTGATCCTGCGTTATTAATTGCATTAGCTAAAGCCATAAAACCCGTAAATGCTCTAGCAGGTACATCAGATAAATCTCTTCCACCAGAATGTGTTTTGAAAAGATCATTTACAGTTCCTATCATTGGGATAGTAGTTGCTAAGTCAGTATTAAAAGGAGATCTCGTAATTACACCTTCTGCTTTGCTTCCCATAGTAGCTATAAATTTAGGATCTGTGTAACCAGCATTTTGAGCAACTAAAAGTTTAGGGTTATAATCAAGTTCTTTTGCTGTATTTAAAAACAAATAAGCATCAGCTGTATAAGATGAAGGTAATAAAACATCTGGGTTTTTTGCTTTCAATCTTTGTACTTCAGAACTTAAAGATGTTGTTTTTGCTTTGTAACTTATTTTTTCTACAACTTTATAGCCTTGATCTTTAGCCATTTTATTTTGAGTTCCACCACTATCTGATCCCCATAAAGTATCTTCATGAATGATACCAAGAGTGTTTAGCTTATTGCTATTTTTCTTGTTAAAGTCATTCATAAATTCAAACATCAATTGAGTAAACTCACCATCGTGAGGTGTAACTCTAAAGAAATATTTAAATCCTCTAGTAGTTAGTTTAGGAGATGTAGACTCTCCATTAACCCAAGGAATTCCTGCTCTTTCAGATACTTGACTAGCTGCACCAGTAACAGATGAGTAGTAAGCTCCAAACATCGCATGAACTTTATCAGAATTTAACATCTTTTCAGTTTCACCAACACCGATATCAGGTTTTCCACCATGATCACCTACAACGATAGATATTTTTCCACCACCCAATCCTTTAAGGCCAGCATCTTTTGCTAACGGCATTCCAGGAATATTATGGCTATTGTTAATAATGTCTAAAGCAGTTTTGACTGCTGCAACTGCATCCTTACCAACTTGAGCTACAGGACCAGTTAATGGATATAGTACTCCAATTTTAACATCTTGTGCTGAACTTAGAACAGGTGCACAAATTAATGATAAAAAAGTAAATACTGAAAGTATTAATTTTTTCATTTATTTCCCCTCGTTTTGTTTTTTTAAAATAACATTTTAATACCATCTAAGATCTCAATTCAACGATTTACTTTTAGTGGGGTGGTATAAGAATTATTCTAAATAAGAATTATAGATATAATATGAACTTATCTATATATACATTAGTAAATTAATAAAATGACCTCTGAAATAATTCTTCAAGCTATAGTTACCGGATTAATGATGGGTTTAATCTATGCCCTTATAGCAGCAGGATTAAGTTTAATTTTTGGATTAATGGAAATCGTTAACTTTGCTCATGGAGAGCATTTAATGTTATCTATGTTTTCTTCTTTTTGGTTATGGTCTTTATTTGGTTTAGATCCAATTTTTTCTATTCCAATAACAATTCTTTTAATGGCATTTTGTGGAATAATTACACACTACTTTTTAATAAGATATATTTTAAAAGCTAAAATGTTAATTCAAATTTGTGCAACATTTGGATTATCAATATTTATTAGATCAATCGCTCAATTACTTTGGACACCTGATTTTAGAAATATAGATAAACCTTTGTTAGAAGGTAGATTGGAAATTGGCTCTGTTTTTATTGGCCAACCACAACTAATGGCAAGTGTAGTATGCTTAGTTGCTTTTATTGGTTTATATTTATTTGTAACGAAAACTGAAACAGGTTTGGCTCTTCAAGCAACTGCCCAAGACAGACACGCAGCTGAAATTTTAGGTATACCTTCAAATAAAATGTTTGCAATAGGTTGGGCAATAGGACTTGGTTGTGTTGGAGTAGCAGGTGGTATGATGGCTAATTATTTTTTTATTTTTACAGATGTTGGAATAAATTTTGCATTATTTGCCTTTGTTGCTGTAGCTCTTGGAGGATTTGGAAGTATTATTGGGTGCTTATACGCTGGAATAATTATTGGATTAGTAGAATCCTTGGGTGGATTACTAATAGATCCGTCTTTTAAACTTCTGTATGTTTTTGCAATTTATCTATTAGTTGTGATTTATAGACCTCAAGGTTTGTTTGGCAGGTATTAATGGATGATAAATTAATAATTGCAAAATCAGAACCACTTTGGAACACAAATAACAGAGTTGTTTTTTTAATTAGTAGTCTGATAATTTTATTATTTGCTTTACCATTATTTGGATTAAATTCTTTTTATCTTCATCTATTAATAATGATTTTTATGCATGCTGTTATGGCACAGTCATGGAACGTTATAGCAGGATTTTCTGGACAAATTAGTTTAGGGCATGGTGCTTTTTTTGGAATAGGTGCTTACGCAACCTCATTTTTTTATATTGAATATGGAATTTCTCCATGGATTAGTATGCCTTTTGGAATATTAGTTTCAGGGTTTTTTGCAGTTTTAATTGGAATACCAATGCTAAGATTGAGCGGTCATTACTTTGCAATTGCTACTTTATTAATAGGCATAAGTTTCCAAGTAGTTTTTCAAAGATGGGATTTGGTAGGTGCAGCATCTGGTTTATGGGTTCCAATGACTTCAGAAGATTCATGGTCAGCGCTACAGTTTCATAAAAGTAAAGTTTCATACTATTATATTTTTTTAGTATTTTTTATTGTATCATTTTTTATAGTTTGGCTCTTAAGTAGATCAAAATTAGGGTATAGATTAAGAGCTGTCAGAGATGATCCGCAAGCAGCATTAAGTTTGTGTATCAATGTTTCAAATTATAAAATAATTGCATATGTAATTTCAGCTATGATAATGGCACCAATGGGTAGTTTGTTTGCTCAATATATTTTAATCATAGATCCAGACAGAGTTTTTAATATTGAGATATCAATTATTGTTTTATTAATAACTGTTCTTGGCGGTATAGGAAATGTTTGGGGTCCGATAATAGGAGCGTCTATACTTATTCCTATTTCAGAATATTCAAGAATTTATTTAGGAGGTACCGGTGGTGCTGTAGATCTAATTCTTTATGGTTTAATCTTAATGATAATTTGTATTTTTAGACCAGATGGGCTCATTTCATTTGTGCCTAAAAATATTTTAGAGAGAAAAAAACAGAGATGAAAATACTATCAGTTAAAAATTTGAGTAGATCTTTTGGAGGAATTAAAGCAAATGATAATATTTCATTTGAAGTAGATGAGGGAACTATTTTGGGTGTTATTGGACCAAATGGTGCTGGGAAATCAACATTATTTGATTTAATTACTGGCTATACAAAAGCGGATGATGGACAAGTAGAATTTTTTAACAAAAATATTTTTGGATTAAGTCCGGATAAAATAAGCAACCTTGGAGTTGGTAGGACTTTTCAAAAGTTAAAACCATTTGCGGATCAAACATTACTTGAAAATGTAATGATAGGATCTTTTGTAAAAGAAAAGAATATAAAAAAAGCAAGAAACAAAGCATTAGAGATTATTGATTTTGTTGATTTGATTGAAAAACGTCATCATTTTGCAAAAGAACTATCTACTGGACAAAGAAAAAGATTAGAAATGGCAAGAGCAATGGCTATTGAACCTAGGTTGCTTTTAATGGATGAGGTTACAGGTGGTGTTGATCAGAGAACAATACCTGGTTTAGTTGAGCTAATAAAAAAATTAAAAAAATCAGGTGTTACAATTGTTACAATTGAACACAATATCAATATTATAATGGAAATTTCAGATAATGTTTTAGCTTTGGATCAAGGTAAAAGCATTGCCTATGGTTCACCAAAAGAAATCCAACAAAATAAACAAGTAATAGACTCTTATTTAGGAACGTTTGATGCTGCTTGATATAAAAAATATTGATGTTTTGTATGATGATTTTCAAGTCATTTGGGATGTTTCAATTAATGTTAATAAAGCAGAAATGGTAGCATTGTTAGGACCAAATGGTTCAGGAAAAAGCACAATATTAAACACTATAAGTAATCTTGTTCATCATAAAAATGGAAGTATTCACTTTAATAATACTTTGATTTCAGATGTGCCAACCCACAAAAGAACTGAACTTGGAATATCCCACGTCCTAGAAAGAAGAAGAGTTTTTCCTCATCTTACCGTTATGCAGAATCTTCTGCTTGGTGCATGGCATCCAAAAGCTAAAGGACAATTATCAAATTCTTTAAGTAAAATTTACAAAATTTTTCCTAAGCTTGAAGTTAGATCAAATCAGTTAGCACGAACTATGTCAGGTGGAGAACAACAAATGCTTGCAATTGCAAGAGGAATGATGGGGCTTCCAAAACTTTTAATGGTAGACGAGCCTTTTTTAGGTCTTTCCCCAATGGTTATGAAAGATTTGATAAAAATTTTTAAAAATATTGTAAGTGAAGGAATTTCAATTCTTTTTGTAGAACAAAATGTCAGATTAGCTCTTAGTATGGCTGATAGAGGGTATGTGCTTGAAAGTGGAAGATTAGTTATTGATGGAAAATCTAATGATTTAATAGATAATGAAAAAGTTACTAAAGTTTTTTTAGGAAACTAATTATAAAGCAGCCAAATCATTATTTAATTTATCAGTTATGAGCATTTTACCTGGACTATGGGTAATACAAAAATCTGGTTTTGAGTTTTCTAAAACTGATTGTGGAGTTACACCACAAGCCCAAAAAACTGGTATTTCATTATTTTTAAAAGCTCTCGGGGCATCTCCATATTCAGGCTTCATTATATTATCTATTCCAATCTCAGCTGGATCTCCTAAATGAACAGGTGCTCCATGAACCGCTGGAAACCTTGAGCTAATCTGAATTGATCTGATTGCATCATTTGCACTTAAGGGCCTCATAGATACAACAAGTTTTCCAGAGAACTGTCCTGCTGGCTCACAATCAATTGAAGTTCTGTACATTGGTACAATGGTATTATTTTCTATATGTTGAATAGATATTCCAGCCTCTATTAATGGTAATTCAAAAGACATAGAGCAACCCAATACAAATGTTGTTAAATCATCATTCCAATACTTTTTTATATCGTATGGTTCATCTACAAGTTTTCCTTTTTCCCAAATTCTATATTGAGGTACATCAGTTCTAATATCTATATCCCCCAAATCTTTTAACGAAGGATCCCCTTTAGTTCCAAAACCAATAAGTGGACAAGGTTTTGGATTTTTTTGGCAAAAAGATGCAAAATCCATTGCATATTTACTTGGAAGAATACAAAGATTTCCTTGAACATATTTATTCGCAGAACCTGCTGTCTGTTCAGTATATTTATTTTCTCTTATGACTTTTCTTGCTTCTATTGGATCTTGGATATCAAGCATATAAACTAATATTTAGACTGTTTTGTTCCTGCAATAACCTCTTTTAGTTCATTATACTCTTCACAATTGCAATTTTCTAATACTTTTAATCTTTCTTTAGCAAGATCAATTCTATTAGTTACTACATAAAGTTCTCCTAAGTATTCATTAATTCCTTTGTGATTAGGATCAATTTCCAAACCTAGTAAATAGTATTTTTCACCATTTTCATAATCTCCAAGCTTTCTAGTTGTAAAACCAAGATAGTTTAATGTATCAGCCTGCAAAGGTTTTTTTTCATTAGATTTGATTAATAGTTTTTGAGCTTTTTCATATCTTTTTTTAGCTTTTTCTAGTTTATCTTTTTTTTCATATTTTTTTGCAAATTTAATTAGCTCTACAGCTTTAGCATAATCAGATTTGACTTTTGTAGTTGCTGTATCATTAGAACCTGCTGAAAATGAATGTGTTGAAAGCAAAACTAACATGCATACAGAAAGTATAAATTTTTTTATCATTTGTTAAATTTCTCCATTAAATTTAAAGGTTGTAATTTTAGTCCATTTTCTAACAGATTATCTTTAATTGATTTTGCTGTAGCTAATGAACTTTCATTATCCCCATGTATGCACACTGAATCAATTTCACAAGGTATCTGTTTTCCACTGTGACAATTAAGTGACTGATTTTTAACCATATTTAACACATGTTTTTTAGCTTCTTCTGGATTAGTAATTAATGCATGAGGTTTTTTTCTTGAGACTAAATTACCATCGTCTTCATAATTTCTATCTGCAAAAATTTCACATGCAATTTTCATATTTAATTTTTTAGCAGCTTCCTCCATTTTCGATCCAGTTGGAACTAAATATATTAAGTCTTTACTAATTTCATTTATCGTTTTTGCTAAAGTTGTTGCTAACTCAATATCCTCACATGCCATATTGTTAAGTGCACCATGAGGCTTTATATGAGTAACTTTATCTCCATAATTTTCAGCAATTTTTTGTAAGATTTCGTATTGATCGATTATCAATTTTCTAACTTCACTAGATGATAAATTCATTCTCTGTCTTCCAAAATTTTCAGGATCATTAAACGATGGATGTGCCCCAATACTCACTCCATTTTTTTTTGATATTTGAACCACTTAACTCATTAACTCATCATCACCAGCATGAAATCCACAAGCAACATTAGCTGAATTTACTATTTCAAGTAAATCTGGATCATACTTATTAGAATGATGTTTGGATTTTTCACCTAAATCACAATTTATATTAATTTCCATAGTCTTAAATGTTGAAGTATAACATGGCATGATAAAAAATATATCAAATCTTGGTGACGCAGCTCTTTATTGTGATTTTGGAACTGAGGTTAATAAACAAATTAACTCTGAAGTAATTAAGTATTTTAATACTATTAGAGAAAAAAATATTAAAGGAGTCAATAATCTTACTCCTTCTTATAATAAATTAATAATTTCTTATGATCTTAAAGTTACAAATTTTAAGGAAGTTAAAGACGAAATTGAAAAAATTAATGAGAGTAAAACACAAAAGATAACTAATAAAAATATAGAAATCCCAGTTTGTTGCGACACTTCTTTCTCTTTAGATATCGAAAGGTTAGAAAAAAAATTAAGTTTAAACAAAGATGAAATTTTAGAAAATTTTTTTAAACAAGAATTTTTTTGTTATATGACAGGATTTATTGCTGGAATGCCTTTTTTAGGTGATTTAGATGAAAAAATGAGAGCTCAACGTTTAGAAACTCCAAGAGTAAAAGTCCCAAAAGGATCAGTCGGCATGACAGAACAGTTTGCTAATATTTATACATTTGAAAGTCCTGGTGGCTGGAACATAATAGGTAATACTCCAATAGATGTATTTGAAAGCTCAAAGGAAAAAGAACCAAATTTAATTAATCCTGGAGACACAGTTAAATTTAAGCAAATTTCACTAGAGGAATATAAAAATTATAATGAGTGATAATTTTTTCAAAATAATAAGAGGTGGTATAAATACAACTTTTCAAGACAAAGGTAGAAATGATTTATATCATATAGGTATTCCATTTAGTGGAGCAATGGATAATAGAAATTATCTATTGGCTAACAAGTTAGTGGGCAACAAATTAGATTTACCTGTTATTGAGTTTGCTTATCAAGGGCCACTATTAAAATTCTATGGGGATAAAATTAACATTGTCATTACTGGTGATGTTGTATTTAAATTAAAACAAAAAGATAAGGAAATTGATGGAAATTGTTATGAAACTTATCAATTAGCAAATGAGGATGAAATTAATATTTTATCAACAAATAAATCTGTTTATGGTTACTTAGCAATTTCAGGCAGATTTGATTTAAAATTACAGTGGGGCAGTTGTTCAATTAATACCAAAGCAAATATTGGTTCTAACGATGGTAAAAAATTAGAAAATGAACAGAAAATTAAAATTTTAGAAGTTAGTGAAAATATAAATAAAAAGAAAATTAATTACCTAAATTCAAAAATTGAAAATATTAGAATAATGAAAGGAACTAATTTTGATTATTTTTCAGAGGAAGGAAAAAAAGTTTTCTTAGAAAAAGAATATACGGTTTCAAAATTGTCTGACAGAATGGGCATGAGATTAGAAGGTCCAAAAATAGAAAATATCGTAAATACTAATATTAAATCTGAAGGTTTGTTAAAAGGAGTTATTCAGGTTCCAGCTGATGGTAATCCCATTATAATGCTTTCAGACCATGGAACAATTGGTGGGTACCCAAAAATTGCGGTAGTTGCTAGTGTTGATTATGATAGATTGGTTCAAATATCACCAGGATCGAAAATAAAGTTTAAAGAAATTGAATTACCAGATGCAGAAACTTTATTTAAGTTGTATGAGATGGAAACTCAGAATTTACTTTCACAAATTTAATGAACATAATTATAAAACTTCCAGGTCCTTTATTAGTATTTCTTGGGGCCTGTAGTTTAAGTTTTGGTGGATTAATTGTAAAATCTTTTGAAGGAGCAACTTTATGGCAAATATTGTTTTGGAGATCTTTGTTTTTTTCATTAACAGTCTTAACTTTTTTAATCATTAGCTATAGACAAAAAACATTTAAAGTATTTAAAGACTCAGGATTACCAGGACTTACAGGTGGAATTATTTTATCTTTTGGTTTCTGTGGTTACGTTTTTGCAATGTATAATACAACAGTTGCTAATACGAATTTTATTATATCTCTTCAAATTTTATTTCTAGCAATACTTGGATACTTTTTTTTAAAAGAAAAAATTTCTGCGATTACTTTAACTTCAATTATTCTTGCTATGACAGGGGTGTTATTAATGGTTGGTAATTCATTAACACCTGGTGAATTTTCTGGAAATTTAGCAGCTTTTACAATGCCAATTACTTTTGCAATCTTAATAATAATTGTAAGAAAATTTCCAACAGTTGATATGGTTCCAGCACAATTTTACGCTGGAATATGTTCTTGCTTGGTTGGCTATTTCCTGTCGACAAAAATTATGATTTCACCTCATGATATTTTTTTAGGGTTTTTGGCAGGATGTTTTCAAGTTGGTTTAGGTTTTATTTTCATTACTACAGGCGCAAGAACAACACCATCTGCAATGGTTGGAATAATTATGCTATCAGAATCTGTGCTTGGTCCTATATGGGCTTTTGTCTTTGTAAGTGAAAGGCCATCAACGTATGGATTGATTGGGGGAGCAATAATTCTTTTTGCTGTTTTAATACAGTTTTATTCGTTGTTATCTAAGAATAAAAAAAGTATTTCTCATTGACCATTCTTAAATAATTGATAAGTTATATTTAACGGGAGAGACTACAAACTTTGTAGCACCGAAGGAGCAACCACCCAGGAAACTCTCAGGTAAAAAGGACCGTAACATATTAACTCTGGAAAGAGATTAAATTCTCGCCGAAGGAGCAAAACTCTCAGGCAAATATACAGATGGGTACAAAGAGTTGATATGGAAATAAAAAAAACATCTTTAAATAAACTTCACCAAGATAATAAAGCTAAGTTTGTAGAGTTTGCTGGCTATGAAATGCCAATTCAATACAGCTCAGGTATTATTGAAGAACATAAATTTACAAGATCAAATTCTGGAATTTTTGATGTATCTCATATGGGGCAACTATTTATTTATGGTGATGATAATTTGACCAATGATTTAGAAAAAATTTTTCCACTGGACCTAAAAAATTTAAAATTGAATTCATCTAAATACAGTTTTTTAATGAATGATAAAGCTGGTGTCTATGATGACTTAATTATAACCAAATTAGAAGAAGGATTTTTAATAATTTTAAATGCTGCGTGCAAAGATAATGATTTTAAAATTTTATCTAATTTACTTAAAAACAAATATAAAATGGTTTTAGATGATCAAAGATCATTAATAGCTATACAAGGGCCTAAGTCTGTTGAAATTTTAAATCTAATTTTAAAAACAGTTGCTGACTTAAACTTTATGTCAGGCAATTGGTTTACATATAAAGGTCAAAAATTGTACGTAACAAGATCTGGATACACTGGAGAAGATGGATTTGAGGTTTCAATTTCAAATGAATTAGTTGAAGTATTTACAAAAGAATTATTAAAAAATGGTGCTAAATTAATTGGTCTTGGGGCAAGAGATACACTAAGACTTGAAGCTGGCCTTTGTTTGTATGGTCACGAACTTGGTACTGAAACAACCCCTGTTGAGGCAAATCTTAAATGGGCAATCTCTAAGGAAAGATTGAATAATGGTGGGTTTATTGGTTCTAAAAATATTATCAGTCAAATTAAGGATGGAGCTAAAAAAATTAGAGTTGGAATCAAGCCAGAGGGTAGATTGATTGCTAGAGAAAAAACTAAAATTTACAATGAAAGTGAACAGATAATTGGGGAAGTAACGAGTGGTACATTTGGTCCAAGCGTTAATGGACCAATAGCAATGGGTTTTGTTGATCAAGAATTTTCAAAAAAAGAAACAAAAATTTTGCTGGAAGTAAGAGGTAAAAAATATCCTGCAAATATTTGTGGATTACCATTTTATAAAAAAAGTTATGTGAAAGGAGCAAACTAATGAGTGAAGTTAAATATTCTAAAGAACACGAATGGATTAAAGTAGAGGGTGATGTGGGCACAATAGGTATTACGCAACATGCAACAGAAATGCTTGGGGATATAGTTTTTGTTGAATTACCAGATGTGGGTTCATCTGTTGAAAAAGATGGTAATGCAGGCGTAGTTGAATCTACTAAGGCTGCAAGTGATGTTTATACACCTATATCAGGTGAAGTAATGGAAAATAATCAAGCAATTGTTGATGATCCAGGGAAAATAAACTCCGATCCAGAAAATGAAGCTTGGTTTTTTAAATTAAAAATAAAAGATAGTAGTGAGCTGGATAGCTTAATGAATAAAGAAGAATACGATAAATTTGCAAAGGAAAGTGGAAACTAAAATGCTTAAAAGTTCTCAAAAAGATTTTATAAAAAGACATATTGGTCCATCAGAAGCTGATCAACAAAAAATGCTTAATGAGCTTGGTTTTAATAGCCTAGATGACTTAATTTCTAAAACTGTTCCTGAAAAAATTTTATTAAAAGAAGATCTTGGAATTGGTGAACCAAATTCTGAATATGAAGCTTTGAGAAAGTTAAAAGTTATTTCAAAACAAAATAGAATTTATTCAAATTTTATTGGCATGGGGTATTATGGCACTTATACACCTTACGTAATTTTAAGAAATATTTTAGAAAATCCTGGGTGGTACACCGCTTATACTCCTTATCAGCCTGAAGTTGCTCAAGGAAGGTTGGAAATGCTTTTGAATTTTCAACAAATGATAATTGATTTTACAGGTTTAGATATTGCAAATGCCTCTCTATTAGATGAAGGAACAGCTGCAGCAGAAGCTGTTGGGTTAAGCTACAGAATTTGTAAAAATGATTCTAATATTGTTTTTGTTTCAAAAGATTGTCATCCACAAACTATTGATGTCATAAAAACTAGAGCAGAACCTTTAGGCTTAACTGTTGTGGTAGGAGATGAAGCATCTGATATCAAGGAAGATATTGTATGTGGAATTTTGCAGTACCCTGGAACTCTAGGTGATATCAAGGATCCAAGTGAAGCTATAAGTAAAATTCATAAAAATAATGGAAAAGCTGTATTGGTTTGTGATTTATTAGCGTTAGCTAAATTAAAGACACCAGCTGAATTAGGAGCTGATATTGCAGTTGGTAGCTCACAAAGATTTGGAATTCCAATGGGATACGGAGGTCCACACGCAGGTTTCTTTGCAACAAAAGATGAATTTAAAAGATCTATGCCTGGAAGGATTATAGGTGTTTCTGTTGATAGACATGGGAATAAAGCGTACAGACTTTCCCTTCAAACAAGAGAACAACATATTAGAAGAGATAAAGCGACAAGCAACATATGTACAGCTCAAGCTTTACTTGCAATCGTGTCTGCTGCATATGCAATTTATCATGGACCTGCTGGTTTAAAAAAAATTGCAGAAAACACATCTCAATTAGCAAAAAATTTTGCAGATAAGATCAAACAATCTGGTTATGAACTATATTCAGATCATTTCTTTGATACTGTTACAATTAAAACTTTAGATAAAACAGACTCTATTTTTAGAAACGCGCTTCGTCAAAATGTAAATATAAGAAAAGTCAATTCTGAAATGCTTTCAGTTGCATTTGATGAAAGAAAAAATGTTTATAGAGCTAATCAGTTATTAAAAATTTTTAATTGTTCTGAAGCGATTAAAGAAAATTTAAATGAAAATTTGAATAATTTACCTAAGAATTTACTAAGAACATCTGAATATTTAACTCATCCTGTTTTTAATAGTTATCATTCAGAAACAGATATGCTTAGGTATCTTAAAAAATTAGAGGACGCTGATATAGCTCTTAACAGATCTATGATAGCTTTAGGTTCTTGCACAATGAAATTAAATGCAGTTGCAGAAATGATCCCAGTTACATGGAGAGAATTTTCTGAACCCCATCCTTTTGCTCCAGTAGAACAAATGGAGGGATACAGAACATTGTTTACTGACTTAAAAAATTGGCTTAGATCAATCACTGGATTTTCAGGAGTGTCTTTGCAACCAAATGCTGGTGCACAAGGAGAGTTTGCAGGCTTGATGGTTATCAAAAAATTTCATGAAAATAATGGAGATAAGAATAGAGATGTTTGTCTAATACCAAGCTCTGCACACGGAACAAACCCGGCTAGTGCACAAATGGTTGGAATGAAAGTGGTGGTTATAAAATGTGATGAGCATGGAAATGTTGATATTGAAGATTTAAAAGAAAAAGCAAAAACTCATTCAGAAAACCTTGCGGCATTAATGGTTACGTATCCATCTACCCACGGTGTGTTTGAAGAAAAAATTTCTGAAATATGCGAACTTATTCATGAAAATGGTGGGCAAGTTTATATGGACGGGGCTAACCTAAATGCTCTTGTTGGAATTGCAAAACCAGGAAAGTTTGGTCCCGATGTTTGTCATATAAATTTACACAAAACATTTTGTATTCCACATGGTGGCGGAGGACCAGGTATGGGACCTATCGCATGTAAGAGACATTTAGAAGTTTATTTACCAAATCATTCAGTAATAAAAGATTGTGGACCTGTAACAGGTATGGGTGCAGTTTCTGCAGCACCATGGGGAAGCTCTAGTATTTTATCTATATCTTGGATGTATATAAAAATGATGGGTTCAGAGGGACTTAAAAAAGCGTCACAAGTAGCGATTTTAAATGCAAATTATGTTGCTCATAAATTAAAAGATGCGTTCCCAATATTGTACAAAGGTAAAAACGGGAATGTGGCTCATGAATGCATTATTGATATTAGAAAAATTAAATCAGAAATAGGTATTACTGAAGAAGATATAGCAAAGAGATTAATTGATTTTGGTTTTCATGCTCCAACTATGTCATGGCCGGTAGCAGGAACTATGATGATTGAACCAACGGAGAGCGAAGGTTTAGAAGAAATCGACAGGTTCTGTAATACTTTAAAAAAAATTAAAGAAGAAATTGATAAAGTAAAATCAGGAGAATACGATAAAGTTGACAATCCAATTAAAAACTCACCTCATACTCATGTTGAGCTTATTGCCAACACGTGGGAACATAAGTATGAAAGAGAGGAAGCAGCCTACCCATCAGAGTTTTTAAGACAGATTAAGTACTGGCCACCTGTTGCGAGAGTTGATAATGTCTATGGAGACAAAAACCTTGTATGTTCATGTCCATCAATTGATGAATATAAAGATACTGCTGCATAGAATAATTTATTAATGAAAATTGCTGTAATCGGATCAGGTATATCTGGATTAAGTTCTGCATATTATCTTTCAAAAAAACATAAAGTTGATCTTTTTGAAAAACAGGATCGCTTTGGTGGTCATTCATACACACTAGATATTAAGCTTAATGATAATGAAAAAGTTGCAGTTGATATTGGTTTTATGGTTTTCAATAAAGTCACATATCCAAATTTAATAAATTTTTTTAAAGAGAATGAAATTGAAATTGAGAAAAGTGATATGTCATTCTCAGTTACTGTCAAAGATACAAATATTGAATATTGTGGCAAAGGTTTAAATGGTATTTTTTCAAATAGAGGAAATTTATTAAATATAAAATTTGTAAAAATGTTTTTTGAAATTATTAGTTTTTATAAGAATTGTGAAAAATTGGATCCAAACTCATTAGATAAGATTACTTTAGGTGAGTATTTAAAAAAAATTGGAAAATCTAAATATTTTATTAATTATCATATTATACCTATGGTCTCAGCCATATGGTCTATGCCACCCTATGAAGCCTCACAAATGCCACTAGTATTCTTTTTAAATTTTTTTAAAAACCATGGATTATTTAAACTTAAAAATAGACCACAATGGTTTACTGTTACCAATCGAAGCAAAACTTATGTTAGCAAAATACTTTCCAAAATTAGTGGCGAATATTTTAAGAATTATGAAATAAATAAAATTATAAGAAATAGTAATGGTGTTAAAATTTATTATGGTTCAGAAAGTGAATTTTTTAATTATGATAAAGTTATTTTAGCATCCCACGCAGATGAAAGTTTAAAAATTATTTCAGATATTTCAGATAAAGAGAAAGAGATTTTAAGTAATTTTAAATATAAACCAAATAAGGCCATCATCCATTCTGACGAAAGCGTAATGCCAAAAAATAAAAATGCTTGGTGTTCATGGAATTCTTCATTAAGCACTGATAATAATGAAAATTCATCAGTTACATATTGGCTTAATCAATTACAGAATTTAAAAATTGATAAAAACATCTTTTTAACCATAAACCCATTTTATGAAATAGATCAGAATAAAGTATTCAATGAAATTAGCTTTACTCATCCATATTATGATGAAAATGCTTTACAAAATCAAACAAATTTAAAATCAATTCAAAACGTTAATAATACTTTATTTGCTGGAAGTTATTTTGGTTACGGATTTCATGAAGATGGAATAAAATCTTCTATAGAAATGCTTAAAACCTTAAATGATTAACTCAGCAATTTACAACGGACATGTAGTTCATAAAAGGTTTAAACCTAAAGTTCACTATTTTAAATATAAAGTTTTTTCTCTGTTAATAGATCTTTCTGAATTAGAAATATTAGATAAAAAAGTTAATTTTTTTTCTTTCAATAAATTTAATTTAATTAGTTTTTATGAAAAAGATCATGGTGAAAGGGATGGTTCTTCACTCAAATTATGGGTAAAAAAACATTTAGAGAAAAATAATATTCAAGTTAATAAAATTAAAATTAAAATTTTATGTTATCCAAGAATTTTTGGATTTGTTTTTAATCCTTTAAGTGTTTTTTACGTTTATAACTTAGAGGATCAATTAATTTCAATTTTATATGAAGTTAAGAATACTTTTGGGGAACAACATACGTACATTTTTAAAGTAACAAAAGATTCAAATTTAATACAAAACAATTGTTCTAAAAAATTTCATGTATCACCATTTATTGAAATGAATTGTAATTATTTTTTTAGACTATTAAAACCTGGAAATAAAATCTCAGTTATAATTGATCAATATGATAGTGAAGATAAAATTCTATATGCTTCTCAAGATGGATTTAGAAGTGATTTTAATACAAAACATTTGATTAAATCTTATTTAAAGCACCCAATTATGACATTTAAGATTATTTTAGCGATACATTATGAAGCGTTTAAACTATGGACAAAAGGAATTAAATTTATAAAAAAAAAAATTAAAATTAAAAACAATATAACGATTGAAAATTAATGATTTTATATAAAATTGCTGACAAAATAATTTTTAATATTCTAAAAAGAATAAGTGTTGGATATTTAGAAATTACTTCAATATCGGGTGAACTTTTAAAATTTGGAAATTATGATCATAAACTAAAAGCTAATCTAAAAATAAAATCCTCCTCTCTAAGTTATAATTTAATTAAAGGTGGAAGTGTTGGTTTAGCAGAATGTTACATGAGAGATGAATTTGAAACGAGCAATTTATCTAATTTAATTGAATTAGCAGCAAGGAATATAAGTATTATTCATAAGTTCTCAGGAGTATTAGATTTAAAATTTTTAAATTTTATCAAAAATAAATTTATTAAAAATACAAAAAGTCGAAGTAAGGAAAACATCGCTAAACACTATGATCTTGGAAATGATTTCTTCTCACTTTGGCTTGATAAAACTCTTACTTATTCAAGTGCTATATTTGATGAACAAAATAAAGATTTATCAAAGGCTCAAAATAATAAATATCAAAAATTGATTAATTTAATTCAACCTAACACTGGTGATAAAGTTTTAGAGATTGGCTGTGGCTGGGGTGGATTTGCTGAATATTTAGGTAAAAATTATGATGTTAAATTAGATTGTATCACCATTTCAAAAAAACAATTCGAATATGCCAAAGAGAGAATTCATAATTGTGGTCTTAATGAAAAGGTAAATATTGAAATTAAAGACTATAGAGATTTAAAAAGCAAATATAATTCTATCGCATCAATTGAGATGATTGAAGCTGTTGGACAAAATTATTTAGAAAGCTATTTCAAAACTATTAAAGACAACTTGTCTGATGGTGGTAAAGCAGCCATACAAGCAATTACAATTGATGATAGTCTTTATGATAGATATAGAAATAAAGAAGATTTTATTCAAAAATATATTTTTCCAGGTGGTTTTTTACCAAATAAAAATACTATTAATAAACTTGTCTCTAAGAATGGGCTAAGTGTAAATTCTTATATTTCGTATGCAGATCATTATGCAGATACATTAGCTATATGGAGAAATGAATTTAACAAAAAATGGAGTTTAATTAAAGAACAAGGATTTGATTTAACCTTTAAAAGAATGTGGGAATTTTACCTATCTTATTGTGAAGCTGGCTTTAAATCAAAAAATATCGATTTAATTCAATTTTCACTTCAAAATAAATAATATAAATACAGGAGATATAAATGCGTCATATAAAATTTATTAGATCAATTTCATTGATAATTTCATTATTCTTAATTACAAGTTGTTCCAATAATAGTGCTATGAAACCAGAAGATTTTAATAATAAAGAACCTAGATTAATAATTGAAGAATATTTAACAGGAAATGTTAAGGCTTGGGGATTGTTACAGAATAGATCTGGCAAAGTGACTAGACAATTTTCTGCTGATTTAAATGGATCATGGAATGGTAAACAATTAATTTTAAAAGAAAAATTTAATTGGGATGATGGCGAAATTCAAAATAGAGAGTGGACTATTAATAAGATAGATGAAAATAACTATGAAGGAACAGCTGGAGATGTTGTTGGTAAAGCTAAAGGTTATTCTTATGGACCTGCATTTAAATTTGAATATGTTCTTTTAGTTCCTGTCAAAGGTAAAGAAATGAAGATCACATTTGATGATTGGATTTTTAAACAAGATGATAGAGTCGCTATTAATAGAGCTACTATGACTAAGTTTGGATTTAAAGTTGCAGAGTTAACGGTTGTATTTGTAAAAGATTAATTATTTTTTTTGATATTTTGTCATTCTACCAATTAAACCAAAATAAATTTTACTAGGTAAAAAACTTAAAAGTTTTAATGTAATTGTCAGGGCTTTAGGAAAATGTATTTCAAATATATTTTTGTTAATTAAACCATTATAAATTTGATCAGCAGCATATTCTGGTGTTTTTAAAAATGGCATTTTAAAATCATTTTTATCAGTCATAGGTGTCTTAATAAAACCTGGAGAAACTAAGCAAACACGCACATTATATCTTTTAAAATCAAAATATAAACTTTCTGCTAAATTATTTAGAGCAGATTTGGATGGCCCATAACCTGTAGAGTTTGGTAATCCTCTGTATCCAGCTATAGACGAAACTATCGTAATAATACCGTTTTTTTTATTTCTGAAATGCTCTTCAACTGCTTTAATACTATTTACAGTTCCAAAAAAATTTATTTTAAACACATCTTCTATTTGCTCTACATCTATGTCTTTTTCTTTTTTAGGGTTCCATGTGCCAGTTGAAAAAAAACATATATCTATATTTTCAAACTTGTTTTTAATTTCACTAAACACTTCTTTACATTTAAATTTGTCTGTTACATCAAGTGGAAAAGCAAAGATATTTTCATATGTATTTGAAAGCTCGTTTAATAATTCTACTCTTCTTGCTGATACTGCTACATTCCAACCTTTATTTGCAAATTTAATCGCTAAAGCTTTGCCAATTCCAGTGCTACCACCAGTTATCCAAATAGTTTTTTTAGTCATTTTTTGTTATGTATTATTAACATGATTAAAAATAAATTATTAACATTTATACTGTTTCTTCTCATTACTTTTTCAGCATCATTAATTGGAGGTTTGGCTACCATTAATTTTATGAATCCTTGGTATTCATTATTGAATAAGCCAATGTTTAATCCACCAGATTGGGTGTTTGGTCCTGTTTGGGCTATTTTATACTTGATGATGACTATTTCGATATGGCTTTATTGGTATACAAAAAACAGAGAAATGAATACAATATATACTTATTTTATACACTTAGTTTTTAATGCAACTTGGAGTATAACTTTTTTTGCATTTCATAACATGATTTTAGCTTTAGCTGTGTTAATCATATTAATAGCATTAATTATCAATCTTATTCTAAGCTTTAAACGCGTCAAGATGATTAGTGCATATTTAATGATTCCATATTTACTTTGGTGTTGCTTTGCACTAATTCTCAATACAAGCTTAATAATTTTAAATTAATTATGGATGATGTAGTAGTAATTGGTGGTGGTATAATAGGAGCAGCTACAGCATACTTTCTATCTAAAGAAGGTAGAAAAGTAAAAGTAATTGAAAGAGACCCAACTTACAAAACTGCTTCTTTTCCTTTATCATTAGGAGGATTTAGAAGACAATTTTTTCAAAAAGAAAATATTTTACTGGGTAAGTTTGCTAGAGAATTTATCTTTCAAATTCCAGATCTCTTAAAAACTGAAAAAAATCCTAATCCTACCGCAAGTATGGTGACAAATGGATATTTATTGATGTTTGGTCCCGAACATGCTGAAGAACAATATAGAGCTTTAGAAAATCATAAAAAGTGTGAAGCTGGAACAAAAAATATTAAGGGTTCGGAATTATCTAAAATTTTTCCATATATAAATAGCGAAGGTATCGAAACAGCAACTTATACTGATAATCAAAGTGAGGGATGGATCGATCCATTTATGTTTCACAGTGCACTAAAAAGTAAAGCGATAGAACTTGGAGCTGAATTTATTAAAGGTGAAGTAAAAAGTATTTCTGAAATTGAGGCTAAGACAATAGTGTCAGCAGCAGGATGTTGGACTAAAGAACTATTAGAAGATATACCAGTAGTTCCTCAAAAACACACAGTTTTCAGAGTTAAATGTCCTAAATATATAAAAGAAATGCCTTTAACAGGTGATTTAACAACAGGAGTTTATTGGAGACCAGAAGGTGGAGAATACTTAGCTGGATCACCAAATTCAGTATTTGAAGCTACAGATTTAGAACCTTCATGGAATGATTTTGAGGAATTAGTATGGCCAGCTTTAGCACAAAGAATACCAGCATTTGAAGAATTAAAACTTACTGGTGGTTGGGCAGGTTATTACGATTGTAATAAATTAGATAACAATGCAGTTGTAGGAAAGCATCCTAAGTTTGATAATGTTTATATGGCATCTGGTTTTACTGGTAGGGGTTTAATGCAAGCCCCAGGAATCGGTAGAGCATTAACCGAATTAATCACAACTGGCTCTTATCAGACAATTGATATTAGTGATTTTGCAGTTGAAAGAGTACTTGGAAATAGTGCTAGACCAGAACCTTATGTGTTATAGTTATTGAAAAAAAATAACTCATTTATGGAAAAAGATAGTTTAATAGAAAAATCCTTAAAATTAGTAAATATTAAAAAATTTGATGATGCCCTTAAAATTTTAGAACAAATTAAGATTGATGATTATAAAACTTATTTTTTAAAGGGAACAATTTATTTAGCACAGAATAAACTTGATTTAGCAGAAAAAAATTTAGCTTTAGCATCAAAACAAAATAATAAAAATTATTTAATATTTCATAATTTAGGATTAATTTACCAAACTAAAGGTGACAATAACTCAGCAAAAGAAAATTTTTTAAAAGCAATTAATATTAGTGAAAATATTGAAACTTTAAGTGAATTAGGAAAATTATATTTAAATGAAAATAATTTTGATGAAGCTGAAAAATATTTCAAAGCTGTACTTAAACAAGACGAAGACCATAGAAGAACAAATATAAGATTAGGAAATTTATATTTAAAAAAATTTGATAATAAAAAAGGATGGAGCTATATCTTCAAGGGAACAGGCCTGATTAGATTCGCAGAAAATAAATTTGAAATTATCTCATGAATAGACAAAAAATTGATTCAAAGAGTCCAAATTTTATAGGTTGTTGGAAAATAGATAATGAAAAATTATTTTCTGATATGATAAATTTTTTTGAAAATAATTCTCAACTTCATAGTAAAGGCTCTGTAAGTTCAGGCAAAGATGAGTCAATAAAAAAAACAACTGATATTACAATTCATCCAAGGGATTTAAAGAAAGAAACTTTTTCTGTCTTTACAGAATATTTTGATAATTTATATAAATGCTATCAAGATTATAGAGATCAGTGGCCTTATCTCAAAGAAAATATAAAAGTGTTGGATATACCAGGGTTCAATATTCAAAAATATAATCCTGGAGATCATTTTTCTAAAATACATTGCGAACGTGACTCAACAATATTTATGCATAGAGTTTTTGCTTGGATGACTTATTTGAATGATATCGAGTCTGACAATGGAAAAACTCATTTTTCTCATTATGATGTTAAAGTTCAACCTGAAAGAGGAAAAACTTTAATATGGCCAGCTGAGTGGACACATGCTCATGCAGGAGAAATACTAAAGGTTGAAACTAAATATATTATTACAGGCTGGTTATGTTTCCCTTTTGAAAAAATTTCTTAAGTACCACAAAAAGTTTGGTAATTTTTATTTTTAGATAATGCTTGAAAATTTTCAATATTACTTTGTGTTGTGTAAGGTTTTTTCAATATAGACAACAAATCATTCATTGGTTTAAGATTATTGTCATTTGCAGCTTCTAATGCTTCCTCTACTTTATGATTTCGAGGAATAACAATAGGATTGTTTTTTTTCATAAGTTCTAAAGAATTTTTTTTAGACCCGCCATTAATTAAAATTCGTTTTTCCCAATTCTTAGACCAGTCTATAAAATCTTTATCTTTGTATATTTGATCTTGAATAGAATTAATATTCATCAAATAGCAAAAAGTATTAGTGTAATCTGCTTGATTTGATTTCATCCAATTTAATAAATTATTAATTAGTTTTAAATCATCTTTATCTTCACCAAATAAACCAAGTTTATCTCTCATCATATTTAGCCACTTTATTTCATAAATATTTTGAAAATTATCAATGATTTCAGTTGCTATCTTAATTGCCCGATCTTCATTTTTGTCAATTAAAGGTATTAAACACTCAGCTAATCTAGCTAAATTCCATTTGGTAATAGGGGGTTGATTTGAAAATGAATATCTCCCAAATTTATCTATGGAGCTAAAAACTGTTTTTGGATCATAATGATCCATAAAGGCACACGGACCATAATCAATAGTTTCACCTGATAAAGTCATATTATCAGTATTCATCACTCCATGAATAAAACCTACACGCATCCAATTGATAACAAGCTGACATTGATTTTTCATTACAAGATTTAATAAATCCAACGCTTTATTATTAGAAGATTGAATTTCTGGGTAATGTCTTTCAACTGTGTAATTTACAAGAGTAGTTAAATCACTTATATTTTGTTTTGCTGCAATATATTGGAAAGTTCCAACTCTTATATGGCTAGAAGCTACTCTAGTTAATATTGCACCAGGCAATAAATTTTCTCTTACCACTTTTTCTCCAGTGCTAACCACAGCTAAACTTCTTGTGGTAGGGATATTCAAGGCATGGATTGCTTCACTGATAATATATTCTCTAAGCATTGGGCCTAAAACTGCACGACCATCACCACTTCTTGAAAAAGAAGTTCTCCCTGAACCCTTGAACTGTATGTCAAAACGTTTGGTATTATTGACTAAATGCTCGCCTAGAAGAACTGCCCTTCCATCACCAAGCATTGTAAAATGACCAAATTGATGGCCAGCATATGCTTGAGCAATTGTACTAGTATCACCTGGTAAAACGTTACCTGAAAATAGTTTTGCTAAATCTTTATTATCGATGTTTGAAAAATCTAAGTTTAAATCTTTAGCTAATTCATTGTTTATAATTACTAAATTTGGATCATGTACAGGAGTTGGTTTTATTTCTTCTATAAATGTTTTAGGTAATTTTGAATATGTATTATCAAAATGCCAACCAATGGTCATTTTAATTAATTAACTTCAGCTTGATGTTTTTTAGGTTTAACTTCTGTTTTAAATTGGTTTGAAATTTTTTGCACTTCTACTGAAGACACTTTGTATTCTGCACACATAGTTTCTTCATCTTTACCATGACCTGTAACCATATTAACCATATGTTCTGGAAAGTGGAATGTTGTAAATACAATTCCTTCTTTAACTTTATCCGTTACTTCAACTTTTAAAGCAACCTCACCTCTACCAGAATATAGTCTTCCAATATCACCAGTATTAATATCTCGATGTGCTGCATCTTTAGGGTGAATTAAAAGAACATCTTCATCAACAATATTAATATTTTTAGTTCTTCTTGTCATTGTAGCAGCATTATAGTGTTGAAGAACTCTGCTTGTTGTTAAAATTAAAGGATAATCTTTTTTGTTTTCCTCAATTTCTGTCAACTCTTTCCAATCAAAATTCTTAAGTTGTCCTTTTCCTAATTTAAACGTTTCAGTATGAAGAATTTGTGTATCAGTTCCATCTTCTTGAACTGGCCATTGTAATCCTAACTTACCAAGTCTTTCTCGTGTTACTCCTTTAAAGAAAGGAACAACATCTGCAATTTCTGATAAAACTTGATCAGCGTTATATGTGGGTTGATCAAAACCTAGTTTTTGCATCATCTCTGTTACAATTAATCCATCAGGTTTTGTTCCTGGCAAAGGTTCAACAGCTCTGTTTACTCTTTGAATTCTTCTTTCGGTATTTGTAAATGTACCATCTTTTTCCAAGAAAGTTGTACCAGGCAAAACAACTGTTGCAAGTTTTGCTGTTTCACTCATAAAAATTTCTTGAACAACTAAAAGCTCTAAAGAATTCATCGCTTCAACAACATGAGCACTGTTAGGATCTGTTTGAACAATATCTTCTCCAATAATCCATAGACCTTTTAATTCTTTATCAATTGCTGCTTCAAACATTTGTGGAATTTTTAATCCAGGTTTAGTCGGGTGGGTTACTCCATATTTTTCTGTATAGAATTTTTGATTTTTTGCATCTGCTACTTCAAAATAACCAGCACCTTGGTGTGGTTGACAACCCATATCAGCTGCACCTTGGACATTGTTTTGACCTCTAAGAGGGTTCACTCCAACACCTCTTCTTCCAATATTTCCAGTAATCATTGCAAGATCTGCTATTAGCATTACAGTTTTTGAGCCTTGTTGGTGTTCAGTTACCCCCAAACCATGGAATTCCATGGAATTATGTGCTGTTGCATAAGCAATTGCTGCCTCTTTAACAAGCTGCTTATCTACACCTGCAATTTTTGCTAAATGATCAACATCTTGTCTTTCAATCTCTTTAATAAAATTATCAAAACCTTCAGTTCTATCTCTTACAAAATCTGCGTTGTGTAGTTTTGATTTAATAATGAAATGTAACATCATATTAAGAACCGCAACATTTGTTCCAGGTCTAAGTTTGATGTGATAATCCGCAAGTTTAGCAAGCTCTGTAGTAATTGGATCTAGTACAATTAATTTCTTGCCTTTCATTACTTGTTGTTTAATTTTTGCACCTGTGACTGGGTGGGCGTTAGTAGGGTTGGCACCTATTACTAAAAACAAGTCAGCAAAATAAATATCCTCTGTAGAATTTGTTGCAGCTCCTGTTCCAAATGTTTGTTGCATACCCCATGCTGTTGGTGAATGACAAATTCTTGCACAACAATCTACACTGTTAGTTCCAACAGCAGCTCGTATCATCTTTTGAAAAACATAGTTTTCTTCATTTGTACATCTCGCTGAAGAAATTCCTGCAAATGCATCAGGACCATTATCATTAGTAATTCTATTCATTTCTTTTTTGATAAAGTCATAAGCTTCATCCCACGATGCTTCTTCAAATTTTCCATTTCTTTTGATTAATGGAGTTTTTAATCTGTCAGGATGATCATAAAAACTAAAAGCGTATCTTCCTTTAATACAAGTATGTCCTGCATTTACTTCTGTTTCCTTTGGAGTATCTATTGCAACAACTTTGTTGTCTTTAATTGATGCTTCTAAATTACACCCAACTCCACAATAAGAACAAGTTGTTCTAACTTTTTCATCTACATCAGCAGATTTTGATTTAAAAACATCAGAGATTGCATCTGTTGGGCAAGTATGTGCGCAAGCTCCACAAGATACACAAGAGCTATCACCAAACATCATATCATTGTCTGTTGTAATTTTAGATTCAAATCCTCTGCCACTCATTGTTAAAACAAAAGAACCTTGTATTTCATCACATGCTCTAACGCATCTTCCACAATTAATACAATTATCTAAGTTCATTCTCATATAATCATGAGAAGTGTCTCTTGGAATTCCTTTGTGCTGCTTTGGACTGTTATATCTGTGATCCGAAATACCTAAATCATTAGCAACAGTTTGAAGTTCACAATTATTATTTACTTCACAACTATCACATTCCATAGGGTGATCTGTTAAAACTAATTCAACAATATTTTTTCTAAGACTTGTTATTGCTTCATTGGATGTAAAGATATGTTGGTTTTCAGCAACTGGAGTATGACAAGATGCAACCATTCTTGTTGGGCCATCTTTTTCCAAAGCAACTTCAACTGAACAAACTCGACAAGCACCATAAGGAGCTAAATTTGGATCATCACAAAGAGTTGGAACTTTTTTTTCTCCAACATAACTTTTAACAAATTTTAATATAGATGTGTGATTAGCACCAATTTCATATGGTTTACCATCGATATAAGCTATTTTTCTTTTTTCAGAACTCATTAATTATCTTTCACCATATCATTTTTCATTTCGTCTCCAAAGTACTTAAGAATATTCATAATTGGAGTAGGGATAGCTCCACATAAAGCACACAAACAGCCTTTTTGCATTGTTACAAGCAATTCGTTAAGTAATTTAAGGGGTATTTTAGCAGTTCCTTTTTTTGCTTGATCAAACATTTCTTTACCTCTGTATGAACCAAGTCTACCAGGGAAACATTTTCCACATGATTCTTCTGCTGAAAATTCAAATAAATGATGAATATATTCGGACATTGAAAAATCTTTTGGAATACTAACAACACTAGCGTGCCCTAACATAAAACCTTTGGCTGTAAATTCTTGAAAATCTAAATTTAAATTATCAATTTCACTTAATGGTACTACACCACCTAATGGACCCCCAATCTGAAAAGCTTTAATTGGTTCTTTGTACCCTCCACCAATTTCATTAAATATTTTTTTCATTGGTGTTCCCATATCAATTTCATAAACGCCAGGATTATTAAAAAAACTATCAAGACAAACAAGTTTAGTTCCTGCAGACTTTTTATTTCCTATTGCTGAAAATTTTTCAGGACCATTTATTAAAATACCAGTTGCAGCTGCTAAAGTTTCTACGTTATTAACAACCGTTGGTTTTTTATATAAACCTTCTGTAACTGGAAATGGAGGTCTTACATCTACTTCAGCACGTCTTCCTTCAATAGATGCAATTAAAGCAGTTTCTTCTCCACAAATGTAAGCACCTTGACCAATACAAATACCTAGATCAAAAGAAAAATCTGTTCCTAAAATATTATTACCTAATAGATTTAATTTTTTAAGATCATTAATACAGCCGTTGATAGCTTCTATAGATTTTGGATATTCTCCTCTTATATATAAGACACCTTCATCACTTCCAATGACCATTCCACATAACACCATACCAAAAATAACTTTTAGTGGTTGATCTTCTAATAGGTATCTATCTGAAAATGCCCCTGAGTCACCTTCATCAGCATTACATAAAACATATTTTTTATCTCCTTTTGCTTTACTGCAAAAATCCCATTTCATTCCTGTTGGGAACCCAGCACCACCTCTTCCAGTAAGGTTTGATTCTAGTAGAGATTTAATAATTTCTTGTTTGTCTGTTTTTAAAAATTTATTTAATTGATCTTTAAATTGATCAGCAGATGATAACTTATCATCCATTAAAAAACTTGTTGTTGAATAACTTTTTGAGAAAAATTTATCTTGTTTAATTTCTTCACCTTTTAAAATTTGATCAATTTTTTCTATGTCTTTTCCTGCATAGTTTTCACCATTATAATGAAATGCATTATTTTCATAGCAATGCCCTAGGCAAAACATTTCTCCAACTTTATCATCACCTAATTTTTCTTTTAAAGTATCTTTTAATTTTTCTTGTGTACCAGCACACATGCAAGCACTTCCATTACAAACAAATGCTTTTTTTTCTCTGTGTGAAGGCCTTAAAAATTCGTAGAAACTCTCAGCACCATGAAGAGTTGAAACTCCTAAATTATGTTCTTTAGCAATTTCTTTAATATCTTTAGGATTATTGCTTAATGTATTTTCGGAGATTTGCTTAAAAAGATTGTCTTTTAAGCCTATTCTACCTGATAAATTACTAATGTTTTTTGACACAATTACCCTTTTTTTTTAATTAGCTCACAATAACTTTTTTGTTATTTGTGTAAATGTTAAAACTATTCTTCTTTACGAAACCTATGAGGGTAATGTCAAATTTATTCGCCAAATCAATAGCAAGACTAGTTGGCGCACCAACACCTATCATAATTCCAATATCAGTCATCAATACCTTTTGAACAAGTTCAAAATTTAGCCTTCCAGAGCAAGTTATGAATTGAGTTAAGGGATTAATTTGTCCATTAATTAAAGTACAACCGATAAGTTTATCTAAAGCGTTGTGACGACCCACATCCTCTTTAACAGAGATCAAATCACCGTTGTTGTTAAACAAGCCACTTGCGTGAATACCACCAGTTTTACTGAATTCAGATTGATTCTCTCGAAGTATGTTAGGGGAATTAATTATAACTTCTTTAGATATTTTAGGCTGGTCTGAATTTGTCTTATTTTGTTTTATAATTTCTAATGCATCTAATGAAGACTTACCACAGACACCACATGAGGAGTTTGACATAAAATCTCTCTTAATCTTTGAGATGTTAATATTTTCTGAATTATTTAAGGTTGCTAAAATTTTATTTTGAATGTTGTATTGACCAACTTTATCACCAAAACTTTCTACAGTATCAATATCTTTAACATCTTTTATTAATTGTTCATTGAAAAGAAAACCTCGTACTAAATCTTTATCATTACCAGGAGTTCTCATCGTAATAGATAATATTTTTGTAACCCAGTTACCGTTCTCTTTAAACTTTAATGAAATCTCTAAGGGTTCTTCAATAGAAACTAAATCCTCAAAATTTTCAAATTTATTAGAATTAAATTTTAAAACTTTATACTTAGAGTTCATAAATTATTTTAAAGGATAATTTTTTTTAAGAATAAATTTATTAATCAAAATAGCTAATAATAAAATTATAATACAACCAAAAATTATTGGGCTAATCAAATATTCATAAGAAACACTTCCAATAATCACAATAATTGGATTTCCACCTGCAGGAGGATGAACTACATTTAATAAAATCATTAATGAAATCCCAGCACCTACTGCAAGAGCGATATTCATATAAATTGGTAAAGGTATGTAGTTTACGAAAACTACCCCAACAAATGCTGTTAACAGATGGCCAAAAAAAACATTTTTTGGTTGAGCAAATGGACTTTCTGGAAAACCAAATAATAAAACCATAGAAGAGCCAAATGAACCAGCAAGAAAATACCCTAGTGTACTTTTATAAGTAAGAACAGTTAAGATGCCAATTGTAAAAGCTGAAAAAAAACCTGCAATCAACGCTTTCTGTAAAAGTGGTTTAGTAATTTTAATCATTAAGTTTTTAAAGCCTTTAAAACTGTTCTAAGTGGAAGTAATAAACAATCTTTTCTAGCAATATTCTTTTTATCTAAAATTTCTTTAAAATCCTTCCAATGTTTTTCTAAAATAGTCTTTACATCCGTAAATAAATTTTCACTTGATAATGCAAAAGACTTAATTTCTTCTACATTTTTATCTTTTATTTTTCTTGAGAGTAGGCTGACTGAGGCCTGGCAATAAACACAAGATTTACATTGATAACCCATATCTTTTACAACATCGTCTTTAACAACTAGGCTAATTTCCATTTCATCACCACATAAAGGATTTTTATGTTTTGATTTATGTGTAAAATTTTCTAGGACTTTATTGTTATCGGTATGAGATGCTATTTCTAAAATTCTAAGATCCATTATATTTCTTTAATTAAAGTCTTAATGTTTTATATTTTGTAAATGGATCATAGCAAGATTTTAGGCTCAGTACTAGCTGGCGGAAAGTCTCAAAGATTTGGAGAAGATAAATCCCAAGTTCAATTAGGTGATAAATTATTGATAGATTATGTTCTTGCTGAAATAATCGATGTATTTAATGAGATACTTATTGTCTCTAATAATCCTATTAAATTTAATCAATCAGAAAAAGTTTCATTAATTAAGGATTTTAAAAATAATTTAGGCCCACTTGGAGGTGTTTTGTCTGCAATGAAATGGATTAAAGCAAACAATAAAGACTATCAATGGGTTTCTACTTTTCCAACTGACACTCCATTTTTTAAAAACCAAATATTAAAAGATTTTTACAACAAAGTAAGTCTTAAAAAAAGTAAGCTTTTTTTTATTAAATCCAATAATACGAGACACAATATATTTGGGCTATGGTCTATTGATTTAATTGATAAATTGGAGGATGATTTAAGTAAAGGAATTAGAAAAGTTGAAGACTGGGCTGATAGTGTTGGGGTGGAAATAATTAATATGAAATTTGATAAAAATGATCCATTTTTTAATATAAATACCAAAAAGGACCTTGAAGAAGCTAAAGTAAATTTATTAAATGATTAATTATCAAATAGCAAAAAAAATTTTAAAGAAAAGCATCATCAAAATCAAAGATGAGAAAATTAAAAGTGTTAACTCTTTAAATAGAGTTGCTTCAGTAAATATTTATTCAAGTATTGATTACCCGTCAGGGAATAATGCAGCTTTTGATGGTTTTGCAATTAATTCAAAAGATACAAAAAATATAAATAAAAAAATAAACCAAAAATTTAAAATCATAGGATCCATTGCAGCAGGAGCAAAACCCTTTAAGAAAATTATTAAAAGGTTTGATGCAGTTGAAATTATGACAGGAGGAATTATTCCAAAAGGTTTTGATACCATCATCCCAATTGAAAAAATTGTTTTCTTCCCAAGCATTAAAAATAGAAAATATATTTTAATTAATAAAAAAGTTGATAAATTTAATCATGTTAGATTAAAAGGATCTGATTATAAAAAAAATGAAATTGTACTTGAGAAAAACTCGATTGTTCAACCTAATCATATATTAACATTTAAAACCCTTGGAATTAAAAACATAAGTGTAAAAAAAAAATAAAAATTTTATTTTTTTCAACTGGAAATGAAATATCTAACCAAGATAATATCCCTGATTGGAAAGTTAGAAATTCAAATTGTCATTATATTAAAAATTTAGATCAAAATTTCTTATTTAATTTTAAAAATGGTGGCATCTTAAGAGATGGTCATAAAAAAGTTTTTAAAACCAAAATAACAAAGATGTTAAAATCTAGTACTGATATTATTATTACTTCAGGTGCAGTTTCGGCAGGTAAATTTGATTTTGTGCCAGATGTTATTAGATCTTTTAAATTATCAAATTTTTTTAAAGGCGTTGCAATAAGACCAGGAAAACCAATTTTATTTGCAAAAATCAAAGGGAATCAAAAAGTAATTTTTGGTCTGCCAGGTAACCCAATGTCATCAGCTGCATGTTTTAGGTTTTTTGTGCATCCATATATTGAAAATATACTGGGCCTTAAAGAAGAAAAACCTTTAATGGCTATTTTGAAAAATAATTTTACTAAGAAGGAAAATTTTGTAAGATTTGCTAAGAGCAAACTGAACACAACTAAAAATGGAAAAGTAGAAGTGGAGATTCTTGAGGGCCAAGAGTTGTATAAATTGAAATCATTCGTTAAATCCAATATTTGGGCTTTATTGCCTGCTGGCAAGTCTAAGTTTAAAAAAGGTGAAATTATTAAATGTTTTTTTCCTAATCACTCTAACAGGTTAATAATTTGATCAATGTCATTTTTGTTGTAGTTAAATCTATTTAGAATTAAATATCTTGCTATGTTTCAACTGAAAAACCCTAAAATAGCAGTTCCCGTTGTTTTATTTGCTGGTCTTATATGGTCATTTGGACCTTTAGTAGTTAGGTATATGGATGAACCACATTTAATACCTTGGCAGTATATATTTGGTAGAGGATTGACAATATTCATTTTACTAAATCTCTATTTATTTTTTGAAGAGGGTAAAAATTTTTACAAAAATTATTTTAAGATGGGTTTATCTGGTTTAATTGGTGGATCAGGTCTAGGTGTTGCGATGATTTCTTTTATGTTTTCTATAACAAATACAAGTGCAGCAATTACACTTTTATGTCTTGCCGCTATGCCATTTTTTACAGCTTTACTTGCTTTTTTATTTTTAAAAGAAAAAATTTCTTTAAATGTTTGGGTATCAATCTTTATTGCAACTGTTGGTATTGGCATCATGGCTGTAGGAAATAATACCGAAACATCTTTTGTAGGATTTGTGTTTGGCATTACCTCCTCTTTAGGATTTGCAGTATTTTCAGTCACTCTAAGATGGCGTAAAGAAACTCCTAAATTTACAACAACTGCATTTGCTGGTTTTTTCTGTTTTGTTTTTGCAACAATAGTAATTTTAAATAAAGATCTAGTTTTCTTTTCATCAAGCTATAACAGCTCCTTATTCTCTCTGCATGGAACCCTAGTATGTTTGGGTTTAATTTTATACTCTATTGGATCTAAAGCTATTCCAGCAGCAGAATTAACTTTATTATCTCTAACTGAAGTAATAGGAGGAATCTTTTGGGTATGGTTGCCTTTGTTTGGCATAAATGAAATTCCAACAACTAATACTATTATAGGTGGATTCTTTCTTTTTATTTCACTTACTTATTATAGTCTAGTGATGAGATGGAATAAAAGATACATAGGATTAAATTAAATGGAAAGACCTGATTTTTTTACATTAAAAAATGGAGAGAAAGTTAAACTTCCTTTTTCAAATATTGAATACGATAGAAGAGTTAATAACTTAAGAAAAGTAATGGATAAAAATAATCTTGATATGGTTATTTTAACATCAATGCATAACATTGCATATTACACAGGATTTATTTATTGTTCTTTTGGTAGACCTTATGGTTGTGTAGTCACAAAAAATAAAATTTCAACAATCTCAGCAAACATTGATGCCAGCCAGCCCTGGAGAAGGTCACATTGTGATAATGTAATTTATACAGATTGGAAAAGAGATAATTTTTTGCGAGCTATAGTATCTATCATTGGAAGAGATGATCCTCCAAAAAATATTGGTTTAGAGAATGATCATGTCACTTTAGATATGAAAGAAAAAATAGGGTCAATTTTTACATTTTCAGTGTTTAGCGATATTTCAAAAGATTTGATGCAACTAAGAATGATTAAATCTAATGAAGAGATTGAAATTATTAAAAATGGAGCAAGAATTGCTGATTTAGGTGGAGAAGAAATTGTTAAAAACATCAAAGAGGGTAATACAGAAATTGAGATAGCAATTGTAGGTCGTGATCGAATGGAACGTGAAATTGTAAAATCATATCCAGATGCGGAATATATGGATACCTGGGTTTGGTTTCAGTCAGGTATTAATACTGATGGTGCACACAATCCAAAGACAAATAAAAAACTAATTAATGGAGATATTTTATCACTTAATACTTTTCCAATGATTTCAGGATACTATACGGCTCTCGAGAGAACATTATTTTTAGATCATGCAGATGATGCATCATTAAAAGCTTGGGAAGCAAATGTTAAAGTTCATAAAAGGGGATTAGAATTAATTAAACCAGGTGTAAAATGCTCAGATATCTGTCACGAGTTAAATGAATTATTTGCAGAACTAGGATATCTGCATTACCGAACTTTTGGGTATGGACATTCTTTCGGAGTGCTTTCCCATTTCTATGGAAGGGAAGCAGGATTAGAGCTTAGAGAAGATATAGATACTGTCCTTGAAGAAAATATGGTTATCTCAATGGAGCCGATGATAATGATCCCTGAAGGAAATCCAGGAGCAGGTGGTTATAGAGAACATGATATATTGGTAATTGGTAAAGATGGCGCAGAAAACATCACAAAATTTCCTTTCGGGCCTGAACATAATATTATAAAAAATTAAAAATTATGAGTGATAACAAAACTATTGTTAATAGTTGGAATGAGTGGGATCCATTAAAACATGTAATTGTTGGTAGAGCTGATGGAACTTGCATACCAGCTCCAGAGCCAGCACTTGATGCTAAAGTTCCTGAAGATAGTGATATGAGAGGTCAATTTGGTCCACGGACTAAAGATACAGTAGATAAAGCCAATCAACTCTTAGATGATTTTTCTAATATGCTTATTAAAAGAGGAGTTAAAGTAGATCGTCCTACTCCAATTGATTTTAATCAAAAAACTTCAACGCCTGATTGGGAAGCAGAAACGATGTTTGGCTGTATGCCACCAAGGGATGTTTTGCTTACTGTTGGAAATGAAATTTTAGAAGCCACAATGAGTTATCGTTGTAGATGGTTTGAGTATCTTTGTTACCGACCTTTGCTTCAAGAATATTATAATCAAGACCCAAATATGAGACATGAGTCTGCTCCAAAACCTAGGTTAACAGATAAGGATTATAGAAAAGATTATTTGTCAGATAAAATAGGAATTCAAAAAAGATTAGAGTGGACGGAAGATAAATTTTTTGTAACCACAGAAGAAGAACCATTATTTGATGCTGCGGATGTGCTTAGATTTGGAAAAGATTTAGTTGTTCAACATGGTTTCACTACAAATTTAAAAGGAATTGATTGGTTAAAAAGACATTATAAAGATCATAGAGTTCATGCTGTTAATTTTCCAGGCGACCCTTATCCAATCCATATTGATGCAACATTTACTCCAATTAAAGAAGGTTTAATTATTAATAACCCTCAAAGAAGATTACCAAAAGAACAGATAAAACTATTTGAGGATAATGGATGGGAAATTGTTGATAGCGCACAACCTGCTCATAATGAACCACCCCCTTTATGTTATTCATCAACTTGGTTATCGATGAATGTATTAGTTTTGGATCCAAAAACAGTATGTGTTGAAAAAAGTGAAGTTTATCAGCAAGAGCAATTAGATAAATTAGGCATGGAAGTTTTGCCGGTAGAATTAAGAGATGCTTATGCATTTGGTGGAGGACTTCATTGTTGTACAGCAGATGTATATAGAGAAGGCAATCTAAAAGATTATTTTCCAAAACAATAATATGGCTAAAATTAAAACAAAAAGGGAGCGAGTTAAATTCGCTTCAGACAATGTTGCTGGTGCTTGTCCTGAAGTTTTGGATGCAGTTTTAAAAGCCAATGATGGAGACAGCACTCCTTATGGTAATGATGAAATCTCAACTGAATTACAGGAGAAGTTTTCAGAAATATTTGAAAAAGAGGTAATTGTTTTTCCAACTGCCTCAGGAACTGCTGCTAATGCATTGGCACTATCAACCATGACGCCATCATTTGGAAATATTTATTGTCATAAATTATCCCATATAAATACAGATGAATGTGGTGCCCCCGAATTTTATACGGGAGGAGGAAAACTAATTGCCTTACAAGGTATTGATGGAAAAATTACAGCTGATGAATTAGACCAATCTATTGGAGGCAAAGGAATAGTGCATCACACCCAACCTTCATCTGTGAGCATTACCCAAGTTTGTGAAACTGGAGAAGTATATCAAATAGATGAAATTAAAAAAATTTCAGACGTTGCTCATAAACATAATCTTAATATGCATATGGATGGAGCAAGATTTGCTAATGCTTTAGTTTCTCTTGATGTAACGCCTGCTGAGATGACTTGGAAAGCAGGTATTGATGTATTGTCATTTGGAGCAACCAAAAATGGCTGTCTAGCAGCAGAAGCAATAATTTTCTTTAAGAAAGACTTAGTTGGTAATATTGCATTTTTAATGAAAAGAGCAGGGCACTTATTATCTAAAATGCGTTTTGTTTCAGCTCAATTAGACGCCTATATTTCAGATGATGTTTGGTTGAGAAATGCAAAACATGCAAATAAAATGGGAAAAAAATTAAGTGAAGGATTGTCTAATCATTCAGATATTAAACTTTCATACCCAACAGAAGCTAATGAAGTTTTTGCAAAGTTTCCAAGAAACATGATCGAGCATTTAAATTCAGAAGGTTATAAAATGAATGAAGATGAGTTGGATGGAAAATCAACAAGATTAGTTACTGCTTGGAATACTCAAGATAGTGATGTCGATCAATTGTTAGAAATTTTAAAAAACTCTAACTAGGGTTTTGTTTTAAAAATTCAATATACTTTACAACTTTATCAAATTTTTCATCAGGAATATCTTTGTAGCTTGCGTCGAAATGATCTTTTACACAAATTGCAACATGAGCGTAGGGATTTCTTCCTTTGGGATGATTTGGATGCTCGGGCAGCTGCCCCAGTAAATAATCGCCAGCTTCCTGTATCATTTTCCACAGTTTACTTGCGTTTTCTTTGTTCACACTATCCCATTTCCTGTTTTATCTCTTTTAAATCGAGTTTAAATCGAGTTATCCTATAAAATCCTATAACAATATTCAATAAGCCTGGGGCGTGGCTTGTTGTAATTATTTTTTTGAATAATGCATTTCAAACTGGCCTCTAGTTATATAATTAGCACCAAGGAGAGACCAATAAACATCTTCTGCAAGATCTGTTGTCTCTTCTCCTTTTAAATGATCTTTTTTAGTTTTTAAGTAAAGAGAAAATCTTTCTATTTTATGGAAATATTCAAAAGAAAAACCGTTAAGAACTCCCCCACTGCTTGAACAACCAAAGTTAAAACCGTTTGTATAACTTATTTCATAAGTTAGGTCTGGAATTTCATCTAAAACAAAACAAAGATCACCTGAAAAAACATTAGCGAATATCTGATCAGTTTTTAATTCTTTCATTATTAAAGATTTTAAATATTCTTTAGTTCTAGATGAATTATTATCTGTAAGATTTGAAAATGTTTTTATTATTAAATTATTTTTTTTAATGATTAGCTTTGCTAATTTTTTAGCTTCTAATGAGCGTGATTTTGCATTTTTATTTCTTTTTATTAAGTTTGAAATTGTCTTAAACATATAGAATTATTTGTAAATTTTAAACCTACATTGTTGTTTTATAAATTGATCGCCTCTAGTTCCATCATCAAGTGTTATTTCTGACATTTCAATTATACTTTTGCTTCCAAATTGTGCCAAAAATTCTTCAATACAAATTTCCATTCTTTTATTTAGTAAATCTTTTTTTGGTTTAGTTAAAGCAATATAAGTTGTAATAGAAATTATTATAGCCCCTAAAAGTATTGCTAGTGGTGTTAGATAGTTTTTCATTTAATTTTAAAAACTTTGTTTAGTCTTTTTTCAAATGTGTTCTCAAATATTCTATAAGCAACAATTATATTTGATGGTGCGTCTGACAATGCTCCAGTAGATAAATCTTTTGGTAATAATTTTTTTGCTAATTCACCTTTTTTCTTAAATTCACCAGTTTCAAAATATTTGTTTGCTTCTTTGTAAACTGGATCTTTAGAAAAATTATGGGCGTCGTTATTGCTAGTAAAAACTAGAAAGAACATCAATGCATTATCTTCTCCAAGTATCAAATCTTTGCTCCCTTTCATTTTTGCTTTTTGGGTTGTTAATAGAAATTGTTGTTGTTTTTCAGTATCACTATATGTCTTGTCTAGAAGCCCATATACATCCAACATAATGAGCCCCGCATCTTGTCCTGTATAACCAAATTCTCTGCAAGTAAAAGATATGTAGGTGTTTAAAAAACCCAGAAGGTAATCATCACTTATGAAGGCATCACCAAAACTTAAACCGGTCTTCCATTTACCTAATTTAGTTGCAACATGTATCTTTGGTTTAAATGCACCAAAAATCTCTTTTGATAATTCTTTCTTTTTATCTTTAAATAAACCAAACATTAAAATTCAATAACCGTATTATCTTCAAAAGCTATTTTTGATACATCCAGAACATATTTGATATCTGGAAACTCGACAGATTTAATTCTTCTACATTTATCCATCATTAAATCATCATAAGAACCTTCTACATTATCAACTCTTCCAGAAGCTAAATATACGTCTCTGGATATTTTACCTCTGAATATGACATCACCCAAAAGATCATTAGCTATTAAAGTTGCATCAACTAGTTTTATTTTTTTTTCATAGTTATTTGTAATTTGATATCGAATAAAGATTTTCTCAAGCCCTATAGTATCATCAAAACAATTTAACTGTTTTAGTTTAAAATCAAGTTTAGATTTATTGGTTTTTGTACTATTTTTAGATTTTGATGAATTATCAAGTATATTTGTGTTTAATAAATTATTAATCATTTCTATACCACTCAGACTTTCTTCTATCTTTTCTAATCTTTTTTCGATTGCATCAAGTCTTTGATTGATCGTTTCAGCATAAGCATTCCCACTCAACAACAAACCCAGAACCATGATCCCTAAAAGTTTTTTCATTTTATAATCCAATAAATGATATTTATTATATAAACCAAAATACTATAAAATATAAACATTAGGATTTTTTCTTTTCCCGTTTTTTCTTTCCAATTCAATGTAAATAATACTGATGGAGTGGTTACTAATAAGAGAACTCCAATAACAATTATAAGCACTGATAAAATTATAAATACATTCATAAGTTCTCTTTTCTTCTATATTCAATCATGATAAACCCAGAACCACGATCCCTAAAAGTTTTTTCATAATTCAAAACCCTACCAAACCTCTAATCAGGTGTCTAGGTGATGGAGTGGTTGTTATTTAATAAAATATATACTACATAGCTTTCTTTACGTTTTAATAAATTTTAAAAAGTTATTTAATTAAAAAGGATTCACAATGAAAGCTGTCGTTTATAAAGATTATACTGCTAATATTGAAATTATTGATATTGAAAAGCCAAAACTTCAAGATAAGTCTGTCCTAGTAGAAGTGCATGCTGCTAGCATTAATCCGATCGATAATATTTTACATGCAGGTTATCTAAAAGAAATGCTAGAGCTTAGCTTTCCCCACGTTATGGGCTATGATGTTTCAGGCAAAGTAGTCGAGGTTGGTAAAGATGTACTTAATGTCAAAGTTGGTGATGAGGTGTTTGCTCGTCCCAATCAAGAAGACGCTGGCTCAATCGCTGAATTCGCTCGTATCCAAGAAAATGAACTTGCCATTAAACCAGAAAATCTAAGCCATATAGAAGCGGCATCTGTCCCACTAGCGGGTTTGACAGCATGGCAGGCGTTAGTTACGAAAGGTAATATTAAGCAAGGTGACAAAGTGTTGATTCACGCTGGTTCAGGTGGTGTTGGAACACTCGCCATCCAAATTGCAAAACATTTTGGGGCAAGAATTGCAACGACTACAAGTTCTAAAAATATTGAACTTGTTAAAAGTTTGGGAGCTGATCTAATAATTGATTATACCACTCAGTCATTTGAAGATGAATTGTCTGATTATGATTTAGTCTTTGATATGATTGGGGGTGATGTACTTGCTAAGTCTTTCAAGGTTTTAAAAAAGGGAGGTACTCTGATTTCTATTAAGGGCCAAGATACTGAAGAACTTGCTAAAAAATACGGTGTAAACTTTGAATGGTTTTTCATGTCACCTGATGGAGCAATGCTAACAGAACTTGTAACATTAATTAGTCAGGGTACCATTAAAACTATCATTGATAGTACGTATCCAATGGAACAGGCCTCAGAAGCTTTTGGAAAACTAGCAGAGGGTCGAACTAAAGGTAAGATTGTTCTTACAATTAAATAGAGTTTAGATAATCAAGCTATTTAAGTTTAAATCCTGAACCTTGAGTTTATTTGCTTTAAAAATGGCTATTTGATTTATCTCTTTTAAATCGAGTTTAGCATCGAGTTTTTTAATTAAATTGATGAGTTTTTAAGCGATTTATTTCAAGCTAACTTTTTAATATCCGCATAAGTACTGTAGAATAGTGTAGGTGAGTGTAGGATAGGTTGAACCTCTAATCCCGTAAATAATCGCCAGCTTCCTGTATCATTTTCCACAGTTTACTTGCGTTTTTTTTATTCACACTGTCCCATTTCTTGTTTTATCTCTTTTGTTTCAAGTTTGTTTCAAGTTATCCTATAAAATCCTATATCTAAATTCAATAAGACTGAGGCGTGGCCATCTACTATAATTGCTGTTAGGTTAAAAGTAGATAACTAAAATAATAACTTAACCAAGGATAATAAAATGATTTTCATGTGTACATATCAATTAGATCGAGACAAGCAAGCAGAGACCCAAGCTTTTTTTGCAAATATGACTGATGAACAAATTGCTGGGGAATACCCTGCTGATGTAAAACAAATTGGTCGTTGGCACGATGCAGCTAATGGAAGTGGCGTAATTATAGTTGATACAGATAATCAAGAATCACTAACAGGATGGATCATGGGTTGGTCTGGGGCATGCACTTTTCCTATCGTTAAACCAGTATTGGATGATGCTAATGCAAGAAAAGCTATTAAGGCTATGATGGCTAATCAAAAAGGTTAATCAAAAAAAATTTAGTTACCCTTATTCGAGAGGGTAACTAAAAAAACCCAGAACCACGATCCCTAAAAGTTTTTTCATTTTAAATCAATCAACAGGCTTAAGCTTAGGATTGATGTTTCTGTCTACTTTTTTAATTGATTTTCCTCTTCTTATTTCATCATAAAAAACAACTTGAGTTCGCATTTTGCTATTTTTGAGCTCTTTATACTTACTAATTAAATTGCGATATATACCATGTTTAAAATATATTCCTTCTGGTTTAAAAAAAATTGGAGATTTTAATATTTCCACTTTTTTAATACCATCTACCCAAGCATCTATTCTTTTATTTTTAAAATCTAAACAAAAAGAAATATCCGTCCAAACATCCTTCATTTTTCTTAGTGGTTTTAATGTAGTATATACCGATTTATCAATAACGTCTGTTGCTGAACCGCTAAGTTCGTGCCAATTAAAAAACAGATATCCTTTATGTGCATCAATTTGAATTAAGGGTGGAAAAGAAGCTAGGCCACCTGATGCTGTACCTGTTGGACCACCAATTTGATGAACTTGGCCTAAAGTAGTGCTAGCTGGAGCTACATCAAAAAAATCTTTAGATAACATTAAACTATATCCATAGCACTGTTTTCCTTTTGGAGCCTGTCTTGGTTCTGTTGAAAACTCAACTCTTTCTCGATCAGTGTCACAATCACTCCAACTATCGTCTCTAAAGCAATCACCATCTTTAAGTTCAAATCGTTGGTAATATTTTCCAGCACGTGCTTTTGTTTTATCTTTAATGTATTGAAAGTTGTAATCATTATGATCCATAAAGTTTTTATGAAACTTAAATCCACTCTTCTTGGTTTTCAAACCAAATTTTCCCTCTTCATCTTTAAATGTACCGGACAAAGCCAATGTTGGGATTAATAACAAACCCAGAGCTATGATCGATAGAAGTTTTTTCATTTAATTGTTACTTGGTAAAACCCAATTATTTTTTAAATTTAGAGACTATTTCTTTTAATTTTAATTTTTCTTTTTTAAGGGTTCTTAACTTTTCCCAAGAAGAGAATGCTCTATCATTAAGTCTTTTTTTGGTTAGATGGTTTATTTGTAGTTCTATTTTTTTATGTTTTTTTATTAGCTCTTTAAACTCTTTCATGAACAAAACATATCACATTTTAAATATTAATATTTTTAAATATTTAAAATTTTTTGTTTTAAAAAAAATTAAAAAAAGGTCACTTAACTTAATAAGTAAAAAAAGCTGAATTAAATTTTTTGCTTTTATATATCTTCTGCGGTATGATTTGTTTGAGTCCCGCCTAATCCAGCTATGTGCTGACAATCAATATAAAAAATTAACAATTTAAAGTGTCAAAATTATGATTTTGAGGTTGATAAAACTACTGTGTTATTTGGGACTACATAGCTATAAAACAATAAATATTGAATATGGCTTTAATCCAACAGATAGAATTACAACCTTGGAATGTAAAAATTGTGGTTTTACTAAAATTAAATCAGGTGGATAAAATTTATACTAATGAAAAATATTCAAAAAAATATTGAAGTAAGAAGATTTTTAGAGTGGTCAAAAATAGTAAGAGGAAAACCAATTCAAATAAGGCTATATGAACTAATATACTTAGAACTATTAGAGTTATGGCTTCAACTAAATAAACCACCATTAAGAATATTGATATATGAAACAATAAACTCTGATGATTTTGATGAAAAATTTATAAAAGGAAAAATATTTCAAGAATATATTGACGAGATATTAGAAACACCCTGTGAAGATAAATCTGGATATTACAATCCTGACTCAAGAGAAATATTAAGCAAAGTTAATATTAAAGAATTATATGACGTAAAATATTTGATGAAAAGCGAATTAAATACAGTGATTATGATCGATAGATATAATGCAGTTTATACTTTTTGTAGATTATATGAAGAATGGTGCTTAAAAAAGAAATCTGAACAAATTGAAGATGTGACTAAAAAAGAGAGATTTGATGTTACAAAAGGTTTGCCGATAAAAATTTCTTCACAAAGATAAATTTTTATTTAACTCTATTAATCCCTAAAATTTATAAATTCAATTGGTAGACCAATATCAATCGTTTTAATGGCAGCTATAGCATCTTGAAGGTCATCTCTTTTTTTTCCATCAACCCTTAATTCTTCACCTTGAATTTTAATCTGAATTTTAAGTTTAAGTTTTTTTATATCTCCAATAATTTTTTTTGCATTTTCTTGGCTTATTCCTTCTTTTAATTCACTAACTTGTCGAATGGTTCCACCTGATGCACCCTCGGAGTTTTTGACATCCAAAACTCGTGGATCTACCTTCCTTCTAATAAGGTGAGTTTCTAAAAGTTCATTCACTTGCTTAAGTTTTAGTTCATCTGTAGCTATTGTAGTGATATTTTTGTCTTTTCTTTCGATTGATATATTAAGCCCCTTAAAATCATATCGGTTACTAATTTCTCTTAAGCAATTAGCTAGAGCATTATCAAATTCTTGATAGTTGACTTTACTGATTACATCAAATGAAGGCATAATTTTTTATTAATTTATATAATAATATATTTTTTATTAAAATAAATTAAAGATAAGATAATCATTGAAAATGAAAAAAGTTAAAATTCATATAAGAAATAACCATTGGAAAGAGGGTTTTTTACCTTGTGACCCAGAAGGTGAAAAACATAGCACAATTACTAATGAAGAATTTGAAAAAGGACTTGGTCAATACCCAGAAATAAAAGATAAAATTGAATATCTAGTGGATTGGGATGATGATAGTTATCTTTCTTCAATGAAAGAAGCAGATGTTTTATTAGGGTGGCAATTTCCAACAAATAATATTAGAGAAATAGCACCAAACCTTAAATGGATCCATGTTAGTTCAGCAGGTGTCAATCACTTGTCTCCTTTTGATTGGATGAAAGATGATTTAATTTTAACTAATAGTAGTGGAGTACACTCAAAAAAAGCAGGTGAGTTTGGATTAATGAGTATCTTAATGCTTCAAAACCAAATGACGAAAATAGTTACTAATCAAAAAAATAAAGAATTTGTTACTTTGCTTAGTAAACCCATAGAAGGTTTTAAAGTTGTGGTAGTTGGAACAGGCTCTCTAGGTGGCTCAATGATAAAACATATTAGCAAACTTGGAGCTGAAGTAATTGGTATTAATCGAAAAGGAAACAATGTTGAGGGTTGCTCAAAAGTAATTACCTTTGATAAAATAGATGAAGTATTGCCAAGTACTGATTTTTTATATCTTGCAGTTCCTGAAACAGAAGAAACAAAAGGATTAATTAATAAGACTAGATTAGATAGTCTTAAATCTACCTGTGGAATTGTTAACATTGGCAGACACTCAGTGTTAGATTATGAGGCTTTAAGAATTAAATTAGAAAAAAATGAAATAGCTGGTGCTATTTTAGATGTATTTTCTCTCGAACCCATACCAAAAGACTCTAATCTTTGGGATACGCCAAATTTGATTATTACACCACATATTTCATCTGATAGCCAGGGCAACTATATTGAAATGGTGTTAAAGATATTCTTTAAAAATCTCAAACTTTTTTTAGAAAACAAGGAACTTATTAATCAAATTGATAGAAAGTTAGGTTATTAAAGCAAGGTCATAAAGACAATTTGTTTAATTACAGAAATATTAGTTAGGTGTAAATTCCTTAATTATGAAAAATCTTCTATTCTTAATACTTTTAATATTTGGCCTTAATTCAGTTGCTGTAGGTAAAGAAACTACTTTTACTAATGAGATTTTTGAAAAATCACAATTAGAGGGAAAAACTGTTGTTATCCACTCATGGAACAAGACCTGTACAACTTGTGCTAAACAAATAAAAGTATTAGACAAAGCCAAACAAGATTTCAAAGATGTAATATTTTTAAGCTTTGAACAAACAAAAGATAAAAAAATTGCAAAATCTTTAGGTATTAATTATTGGACAACAATTGTTGTTTATAAAGATAGCAAAGAATTATCACGAACCATTGGCCAAACAAATAAAGATAAAATTTACTCTCAGATCAAATCTTTAGAATAATTAAAATACTAAAAACTATTAGGTTTGTTTTCTTCAATTATAGGTTCTAAAGATGGCTTAACAGGTTCTTCAATAGGTTCAGTTGAAGGGTTTAATTCAATACCAGCTGGTGTAATTGATTGTGGCATTGCAACGAATTGAGAATCTGGATTTTCGACAACAGGTCTAACTTTTGATCTATAAAGTCCATAAACTCCAATTAAAGTATGAAAAAATATTAAGAAAATAAAAAAACCATTAGGTCCAACGAAACCCATAAAAATTGAACATAAAAAAGGCCCACCCATAGCACCCATCCCAAATGTAAACTGTAAACTGGCACCTGCTGCAACAAATTTTTCTTTAGGGATAAAATCATTGGTATGTGCTAAAATTAAAGAGAACATTGGAAGACTACAAAAAGAAAATAAAATTAAAAAAACATAAAACCAAAATTTACTGGTTGCTAACTCACCTGGTAAATACATTTGTTTTGATGATAAAACTGCACAAAAAGCAAAGAATGCTGATGCAAAAGTCACTATAATAATTACTTTTCTTCTATCAAACATGTCAGATAATTTTCCAATAGGCCATTGAGAAATTGCACCTGATACCGCAAGCATAAATGTAACTAATGAAATTTGAAAAATAGAAAAATTCATTGTTGCTGCATATACTGCAAGCAGCGTGAATAATGCAGATTGAATAGTTCCATAAAAAAATGCACTGACCATCCCAAATGGAGACGAGATAAATGCTTCCTGTAAAGACATAGTTGATATCTTTTTAAACGTTGGAGCTTTTCTTTTTGTTAGTAATATTGGAATTAGTGCAGCTGAAGTTATAACTGAAATTAATATAAAGGGTTCAAAGTTTAATGGATCACTAAAGTTAAGTAAAAACATTCCAAGCCCCATAGCACCATATAAGATGACCATATAGACAGACAATACACTACCTCTATTTTTATTACTTGCTCTATCATTCAACCAACTTTCAGCAACAGTATAAATAGAAACCATACTAATACCCGTAAGCACCCTTAATAGAAACCATGCAAAAGGGCTAACATATATAGCATGAATTAAAACTACTAATGAAGCAACAGAAGCAAAAGCTGCAAACACTCTGATATGTCCTACACGAGAAATTATTTGTGGAATAGTTTTAGCACCAATAAAGTAACCAACAAAGTATCCAGACATCATGAAACCTGTTGCTGTCAAACTAAATTCTTCTTTTACAGCTCTTACACCAAGCAACGATCCTTGAAATCCATAAGCAAGCATAAGTGCACCCATACCTAAAAATAATGCCCATGAATTTTTTAATACCTTTTCCATTTGAATTGGTATCTATTTCTGATTTGTGGCCAAATCAAGTTAATTGTAATTCAAGAATTATGATTTTCTTAGCTTTAGAAATGAGTGAATTGCAATTGTTAAAATGATGATTATTCCACCTTGGATAGTCTCAATACTAGGCTGTTCTTTAATTACCATCCAAACCCAGAATGGACCAATAATAGTCTCTAATAGGAAGAATAAATTCACCTCTTCAGCAGGAATAAATCTTGGAGCAATCGTTACAAGCACAAAAGGAATAGCAACACACATAATACTCATTAATGGTACTATAAATAAATCTCGATCAACTAAAGTGTAGGTTTCAATAAAAAACATAGCGAATATTGCAACACACAATTTCCCGACAACTGCCGCAGGTAGTAAGTTTTTTTTCTTAGCCGATCTAATAGTCACGGCATTAATTGCAAGTCCAAGGCCTGTTATAAAACCTAAGATATCCCCATAAACATTTCCCAATTGAAGGGAGTCGTAGAAAATATAAACCGCAGCTAAAAATGTTACTGCAATTGCAACCCAAGTTTTTTGATCAGGTATCTCTTTTAAGAAAATAGCACCTAAAATTGCAGATAACATGGGTGCCATTGCAATCATGACCAAAGTATTAGCTACATTAGTGTTCTGGATAGAGACTACAAAAGTAATATTAGTAATAGAGAAAGTAGTTATAAAAATTAAACCATGGTAACCACTATTAAATAACATTTTAAAAAAAGTGGATTTATAAACGATTAGCATTCCAATCAAGACAGTAAAAAATGGAATCATTCCACGATAAAATACTAAACCCCATGTATCCACATTTGATAATCTAATAAATAAACTATCAGGTGTAATAAACATTACCGCAACAAATGCTAAAAAAGATCCTTTTTGTTGGTCTGATAAATTTGTCATGCTTTTAATTCTTTCCAAAATATTTTTGCAAGATTAACTTCTGATAAATCGTATAATGTTTTTAATCCTGTAGGTGATGTAACATTAATATCACCATTTAATTTTTGATCTATAAAATCTATTCCAGCAAAAAAAATATTTTCTTTTTTAAGATCTTTTGCAATTAATTTTGAAATTCTATCCTCTGTTTTGGTTAGTTGGACATTAATTGGTTTTGCACCTTTGCTCATGTTACTTAAAAAAGAACCTTGTTTTGGAACTCTAGATATTGCACCACATACTTTACCATTAATTAAAAAAACTCTTTTATCTCCCTTACTAATCTTAGGTAAAAATTTTTGACACATTACGTGATCGTGTTTTTTGATAAATTTATTAATAAATTTTAAATTAAATCTGTTTAAAAGATGAATGTCATTTCCACCGTAACTATGGATAGGTTTTATGATTACTTTTTTATGTGTCTTAAAAAAGTTTTTAATTTCATTTATATTTTGAGTAAAAATAGTACTTGGCATAAATTTTTGGTATCTTACAGAATAAAGTTTTTCAGATACGTTTCTAATCGAAGTAGGGTTATTTAAAATTTTAACTTTATCTTTAATTGTATCTAGAATGTAAGTTGCTGAAATATATTCAAGATTAAAAGGGGGATCTTGACGAATTAGAATAAACTTACATTTTGTAAGATCTAGCTTTTGCTCTTTTAAGATTTTAAAAAATTTTTTATTTCTATAATCAAACTTTATAAAAAATCCTGAGGCAATTACTTTTGAATTAATTACTGATAAATTTTTTGGGTCATAATAAAATATCTTGTAGTTTTTGCTTTGAACTTCATTAGCAAGAAAAACACTGGTATCTGTTAAAGAGTTTAATTTTGAGGGGTGGTTTCCTTGAATAGCAACAATTTTACTTATCATATAATTCACTTAAATCTTCATTATTAGAAAATTTACTAATCATATGATCTGCGTTAGTTGTTTTATTATCAATCACTTTTTGCAAGTGATTTAAAAATACTGTTTCGTCTTTACCATGCTTGTTATGTATTTCTCTTTTTTCTAGCCCTTTTTTTGATAAATTTAATAGAGTTGATGACCAATAAAGAAGATCTTTACCCATTAATTGAGTATTAAAACCTTTCTTAGGAGCTTCAAAATAAGCATTAATAATTTTATCTGTATCCCAACCAGAAACTAGTTCATGAACTTCATCTAAATTTCCATATAACATCCCAATATTAAAAGCAGGACCTGCACATAAACAATCCCATCCACATGTATCCATAGATCTAAGCTCAATATATTTTTTTAGTCTATTTTCAGTAAAGATTGTGCTTAAGTGAGTAGTTAAGTCATTTTCAGTGGGTAATCGGTTAGATATTTCATTAATTTTACCGTCCATAAAATCTTTAAAAATATATTTTTGCCCAGAAATATAGGTATCTTTGTTTTGAATGAATAAAATTGGAAAATTCATTACAAATTCAGCATATTTTTCAAAATTTAATCCTTTAAAAAATAATTTGGGTAAACCGCCTCTCGAAGTGTTTTGCCAAACTTTTGATCGATAAGATAAATATCCACTATTTTTTTTTTCAACTATTGAAGAGTTTGCAAATAAAGCAATTGAAATTGGAACAACAGAATTAACTATTTTAAATTTTTTTATAAAATCTTGCTCAGAATTGTAATCAATATTTAATTGAGTTCCACAAGTTCGATACATCATATCTAAACTCAACTCACCTCCTAAAGGCATATCTTTAGTCATCAGTTCATATCTTTGTTTAGGATTATTTGGAATTTCATCTAATTTTGATATTGGATCAAATCCAGCACTAACTATATTAATATCTAATTTTTTAGTAACTTGTCTTAACTCAAATAAATAATCTTGTGACTCTGCGCAGGCATCATGAATATGGTTAAGTTTTTCCCCTGATAATTCTATTTGGTTTCCAGGTTCTAAAGTAATATTTTTTCCCCCTTTATTTAATCCAATTATATTTTCTTTTTCTAAAATAGGATTCCAGCCAAATTCTAAGAGGGCCGCAAACATATCTTTTACTTTTGAATAATTAATTCTTTTATTGTCTTGATTGTTGAAAAGAAATTTCTCATGCTCAATTCCTATCCTAAAATCTTTTGTCTTTTTTATCCCAGATTGAAAATATTCAATTATTTGTTCTTTGGTGTTAATCATTGATGTTTAGATAGTATCTTATTTCAAAAATTAAAGATAATAATATGGAGTTTTAGAGAAAATTCTTCTAACCATTGGGGAAAACTCATCTAAACTCATACTTTTATAATTTGGATCAAAAGAAGATTGATCATACTTTTCGCAAAAGCTAATAGTTGCCTGATAATGTTCATGATCTTTAAATTTATCTCTAGCATTTCTATCTCCTCCTAAATGATGAGCACTGTAATAAGTTTGAAATAACCCATGATGTTGAATAATCCAATAAGTTCTCTCGGATACATAAGGTCTTAGTATTGAAGCTGCATACTGAGAATGGTTCATTGGAGCTAAATCATCTCCGATATCATGCAATAAAGTCGCTACGACCATTTCTTCACTTTCACCATTTTTATAAGCTCGAGTTGCCGCTTGTAAAGAATGTTCTAGCCTTGTTATTTGATAACCTTCTAGCGTGGTTGTTTGAGAAGCTAAATATTTTATTATTCTGTCAGCAGTCTCTCTTTCAAAACTTTTTTCATATTTATCTAAAAGTTGGTAATCTTCTTTAGTACCATTCTTCATCTCTGTGAAATTTACTTTTTTCATTACTAGTTATTCGAAGCAGTACTTAATAAAGATAATTGAGTAATTTTATTATCTCCAAGTTCGTCAATAGGTTTAACTGGATAGTCTCCTGTAAAATAATGATCAGTTAGTTGAGGATAGGTTTCGTTTCTATTTTCAAAGCCGATAGCTTTATATAATCCATTGAGAGATAAAAATTTTAATGATTTTGCTCCAATATATTCACAAATTTCATCATTCGATTTATTGGCAGCTAACAATTCTTTTTTTGTTGGAGTATCAACTCCATAAAAATCAGGAAATCTAATTTCAGGGCATGCAATTTTAACATGAACTTCTTTTGCTCCTGCATCATATAACATTTTAACAATTTTATGAGAAGTAGTCCCTCTAACAAGCGAGTCGTCTACTAATATAATTTTTTTATCTTTAATTGTGGTTTTGTTAGCGTTCAATTTCAATTTAACTCCTAGACTTCTGATTTTTTGACTAGGTTCAATAAAAGTTCTTCCTACATAATGATTTCTTATTAAGCCATGTTCATAATTCATCTTTAAATGTTGAGCAAATCCAAGAGCCGCAGCATTGCCACTATCTGGAACTGGAACAACTATATCTGCATCAACATTATTTTCTTTAGCAAGTTCCGCTCCAATATTTTTTCGGTGCTCATAAGCCGTTTTATTATCAAGTATGCTATCTGGTCTTGCAAAATATATATATTCAAATACACAAGGCCTAACTTTTTTTGGAGGGAAGGGCTTGATACTTTCTAGTTTATCATTTTCAATTAGAACTATCTCCCCATTTTCAACATCCCTTACAAATTTCGCCCCAATAATATCTAGTGCACATGTTTCTGATGCAAGAACATAACTGTTACCTAATTTTCCAATTACTAGTGGTCTAATTCCATAGGGGTCTCTAACTCCAATTAAAGAGTTTTGAGTCAACATAACTAATGCATAACCACCTTGAATTTGAAATATAGCATCAACAACTTTGTCTATTGTTTTAGGTCTTTTAGATTTTGCAATTAATTGAACTATTGTTTCAGTGTCCGATGTTGTGTAAAAAATAGCTCCTTCTTCAACTAACTTATTTCTTAAAGAAATTGAATTAGTTAAATTTCCGTTGTGAGCAACTCCAATACCACCTGCATTAGTGTCAGCAAAAAATGGCTGGATATTTCTTAGAGTGTTTTCACCAGTTGTACTATATCTATTATGTCCAATTGCGTGATTTCCTTTAAGTTTTTGAAGCACTTTTTCTTTGTTGAAATTATCGCCGACTAAACCAAATCTTTTCTCAGAGTAATATTTTTCACCATCGAAAGTAACTATTCCACAACCTTCTTGACCACGATGTTGAAGTGCATGCAGACCAAGTGCTGTCAGTGCAGAAGCATCTTTTGCATTACTAACACCGAATACGCCACATTCTTCTTTTAGTTTTGGATCAAAGTTCTTCAATTTTTTCTTTAGAATCTTGATATGTTTTTTCATTAGGAAATTCTTTTATGAGATAATTACTACCTTTTTCAAGGTAAGGAAAGACGTATGATTGATCTTTATTTATAGGCCATTTATCATGATTGTAGACAATGTGAAATCCTGAAAAAATACAAACTGCAATTATGTAAGCCCTAATAAAACCAAAAAAGAATCCAAATGTTGTATCTAATCCCCCAATACCAGTATAGTTAACAGCCTTACTAATTCCTTTATTAACCACTAATACTAAGAAAATAACTATCACAAAAATAATAATTCCAAGGCCTACATCTAATACATATTCATTATCAATCACATTTTTAAAATAAGGTTTTACTCTAGGAAATAAAATTAATGTGATCACATAAGCTAGTAACCACTTAGCCATTGATAAAATACTTAAAACAAATCCTTTTTTATAGCAGGTGATAAGAGATAAAATGGTTATGACAAGGTATATAAGGTCGATGACAGATATTGCTTCATAAAAATCCTTTAAAACATCAATCACAAAATTATTTTCCAAAAGGTTTAATAGTTAAAATCAAGGACGGTAATAAAGTTAAAACAGATATCATGGCAAGTAACATTGCAAGACCAGTAAATACTCCAAAATAAATTGTTGGAATAAATTTTGATAAAACTAAAATTGAAAAACCAAAGACAATTGTTATAGATGTATTAAGTATTGCAACCCCAACCGTTGAATGGCATTTTTTTAAAGTTTTATTGTAATCATTAATTTTACTAAACTCTTCTTTAAATCTATAGATATAATGAATACTGTTATCTACTGCTATCCCAATAGTTATTGCCGCAATAGTGATTGTCATCATGTCTAATGGAATACCAAGAAGACCAATAATTCCTAAAATAAAAAATGCTGCTATAAAATTAGGAACAACACCAATAAGAGATAATTTAATATTTTTAAATAAAATTATAAACATTATAAATATTCCAATCATCACCAATCCCAAAGTTAAAATTTGAGATTTAAACAAGCTTTGTAATAAATTATTAAATAAAATTAAAACTCCAGCTAGTTTATATTCACTTTCGTCTAATCCAATTTTATTTTTTAGATCAAAATTAATTTTATTTATTAAATCATTTCTTCTTAAGTTTTCTTGAGAGTCTATAATTCTTAAATTTATTCTAGCTTCATTATCTTTAATAGATAAATAGGGATCAATAATTTCGGTTTTAATGCTTTGGGGAATTTTTGAATATAAAACTCCCATTTCCAAAGTACCAAGGGGTTTGTTATTATTTAGTTGTGTTGCAACATCTATGATTGAAGAAAAAGATATAACTTTTCCAACTTGAGGTAGGTTATCCAAATAATTGTGAACTAAAGCTATTTTATCAATTTTATCTTTAGTAAACCAATATTTTTCATCATTTTCATCTTCTTCATCATCCCAATCTTCAAACTCATCATCTTCAGTTGATACATCATTTTTTTCAGTCGTAGGAAATTTTAAAATTACTTCAAGTGGAGTAGTGCCACCCAATTCTTCATCTATAAGTTTCATCCCTTTATATATTTCTGTATTTTTATTAAAATAATTTATGAAGCTGTTTTCTACTTCAAGCTTGCTAATTCCAATGAAACTTAAAATAATAACAATACTAGTTACTCCAAAGATTGTATTTTTGTTGTTTAAAGAAAGATGGCCTAAAAAAGTTGTTATTTTAGAGTCTTGCTCTTTTTTAAGGGTTATATTTTTTGTTGGTGCAAAATTTAAAAGAGTGGGAAGAAGAGTAAAAGTAATAATGAAAGATGTGATTAATCCAAAAGTCATCATCCAACCAAAATCAATAATTGGTTTAATTCCACTAAAGATTAAAGATAAAAAAGCAAATACAGTGGTAAGGACTGTATACAAAATAGGCCAAAACATTTTATTTGTTGTAAGAGATATAATTTCAAAATTATTTTTAGCAGGATAATCTTTTCTTAATTGAAGAAATCGAGTGCTTATATGAATGTTCATGGCCATGGTTAATATGAGCATTAATGCTATAAAGTTCGAAGAAATAACTGTTACCTTCCAACCAAGTATTCCAAGTAAACCCATCATAATTACAACTGAAAATAGGCAACTACTAATTGGAACAATGACCCAAATTAATTTTCTAAAGACAAACCATAAAGTTACAATAATAAATAACAAAACTCCTAAACCAAAAACTACAATATCACTCTTAATGAAAGTCATCATATCGTCAGCTATCATTGGAATTCCTCCAAGATAAATTTTTCCAACATCGCCATAACTTTTAATGACTTGTCTGATCTCTAATATATTTTCATGATTTTGTTTCTTTAATTTATCTTTATGCGCTTCAATTTCTTCTTTTGAATAATTTTCAATATTTTCTAATTTTTTGTTTTCTTTGATATTTACAATAATTCCACTAGTATTTCCGTTTTCACTAATTACAAAGTTTCTAAAAACAGGACTATTTAAGATTTCTTTAAAACCAAGATTTCTATCAACTCCTTCGTCTTTAAGTGTTTTAAAATCTTCTAACCTCTCTTGTAGTGGTGCATCTGAATTATTTAAAAGTGGTATATCTAAAAGAGTAATGACACTATGAACCCAATTTAGACTTTGAATTTTATATTTTAAACTTAAAAGATTATTAATCGAACTATCTGTTACCATTCCTTCATTAGGGGTATAAGTGAGAATTAAAAAATCTTTTGAACCATATCTTTCTGTTACTTCTTTTAGATATGCTAGATCAGGATCACCTTCTATTAGTAGTGTTTCAGAAGATGCGTCTAATCTAAAGTCTTTTGAATAGTACCCAAAGCTTAATATCGCAATTATGAGTAAAACAAATACTGTTTTAGGGTTTTTAAGGACTCCATTTTGATAAAATTGAGCAAACATTAGCTCTTTTATATTGGAATTTAATTAATTTGAGTATCTTTAAATTTAGTAAATCTCTCTTCAAACTCAAGAGTTACATTACCTATTGGGCCGTGTCGTTGTTTCCCAATTATAATTTGAGCTAAGTGAGCAACTTCATTCATTTTTGCTTGCCATTCTGCGTGTTCAACTGTTGCTTCTCTTGGTTCTTTTCTTTGTAAATAATATCCTTCTCTATATACAAACATAACAACATCTGCATCTTGTTCAATTGAACCAGACTCTCTTAAATCTGCAAGTTGAGGTTTATGATCATCTCTTTGCTCAACTTGTCTTGAAAGTTGAGATAATGCTACAACTGGAACAGCTAATTCTTTTGCAATTGCTTTTAGTCCTTGTGTAATTTGTGAAATTTCTTGAACTCTTCCATCTTTATTAAATGTTGTACCTCTCATTAGCTGAATATAATCAACCACAATCATATCTAAGCCAAATAATCTTTTAATTCTTCTAGCCCTATTGCTCATTGCAGCAATACTAATTGCAGGTGTCTCATCAATATATAATGGAAGCTCTGCAATATTTTTTGAAGTTTCTAAAAACTTATCGAATTGTTCATCTGAAATTCTTCCTCTTCTTATGTCATTTGAACTAATTCTTGCTTGTTCTGAAATAATTCTAGTAGATAATTGTTCAGAAGACATCTCTAGAGAAAAAAAAGCAATTGATGATTTTTTTCCACTATCTTGTAATTTTTGTGCGGCATTGAATGCAATATTTGTTGCAAGAGATGTTTTACCCATTGAAGGACGTCCAGCAATAATGATTAAATCTGACTGGTGAAGGCCACCAAGCTTATCATCCAAATCTCTTAGTCCTGTTGGAACACCTACAATACCTTCTTCATTTTTATAAGCAGCTGATGCCATTTCAATAGTTTGTTTCATGGCTTCATCAAATTTAACTAGTGAAGAATTAAACGAACCTTTCTCAGCTAAATCAAAAAGTAATCTCTCTGAATTTTCAATAATGGTTTGACCATTAGTATCTAGTTCATTTAATTTTGCACTATCAATGGTTTGTTCAGAAATTTTAATCAATTCACGTCTGACAAACATATCATAAATTATTTTTGAGTATTCAACTGCTTGTCGAACTGATGTAGAAAATTTTGTAATCTTAACTAAATATTCTGGGACATTTAAATCATCTTTTTCATCTTCAAAATAATTTTTAAGTGTAATTGGGTTCGCTAGCATCCCTTTGTAAACTAAGCTTTCAATTGCCTCATAAATTTTTTGATGCATTGGATCATAAAAATTAATGCTTGAAATTATTGTACTAATTTCATCAAATATATCGTTGCTAACTAGTATAGAGCCAATTACAGCTTGTTCTGCTTCAATGTTATTTGGTAGTTCTTTAAATTGATCTTTAACGATGCTTAAATTGTTTTCCACAAATTCAATCTACAGAATTTTTCTATAAATAGAATTACTTTTTAAAGGTTGGGGAAAAGAATGTATAATTATTGTATCGTATCAGCTGAAGTAACATTAACTGTAATTTCAGCATCAACTTCAGAGTGTAATGAAACTTTTACTTTAAATTTTCCTAAAGATTTAATTTCTTCAACTGGTTGAATCATAGAAGGTTTGATATCAATTTTATTTTCTTCTTGAATTAATTTTGCAATTTCAGTTGGTTTAACAGAACCATATAATTCGTTATTTTCAGTACTTAGTTTTTTAACTCCATACTCTTTACCGTTAATTTGCTCTGAAATTTGGGCCGCTTCTTTTTTCTTTTCATTATCTTTTTTTGATAAATCTGCTTTAATTTTTTCAACTTCTGAAATGTTTTCTTTTGAAGCGTATAAAGCTTTCTTGTTAGCAATAAGAAAATTTCTTGCGTAACCTCTTTTAACCTCTATCACTTCGCCGATAGAACCAATTCTTTTTACGTTCTCTAGTAAAATAACTTTCATTTTATATTAATGCTAAATTTCTAGCTCTTTTGATTGAAAGAGATAGTTCTCTTTGTTTCTTTTGCGAAACATTTGTAATTCTTGAGGGTAAAATTTTTCCATTTTCAGACATATATTTTTTTAAAAGTCTTACATTTTTATAGTCAACTGCAGGAGCACCTTTTCCTGATAGTGGACAAGTTTTTTTAAATTTATATTTATTTGGTTGGAAAATACTTAATTTAGCAAAATTGCTTTGTTTACCTTTTTTATTACCACTTTGTCTTTTAGGCATAATTAGTTTTTGTAACTTTCTTTTTTTTCATCATCGTCTCTTTTAGCAAAGTAATTAGCTTCAAGATCAAATTTTTTAACTCTAACAGTTAAGTATCTTAATAATTTTTTATCTATAGCCTCATTTTTTTCTAGCTCATCAATCACATTGCCTTTACCTTTAATTTTAAAGTGAATGTAACTACCTTTTTTATTTTTTTTAATTAGGTATGATAAGTTTATCAATCCCCAGTTCTCAGTTTTAACAATTTCACCCTCATTTTTTTCAACAATTTTTGAATATTTTTCAGTTAATTGCTTAATTTCACTTGGTGAAGTGTCTTGTCTCGCTATAATAGTGTGTTCGTATAAATTCATTTAAGTTCTTTAATAAAAAGTGAGGATATACTATTATAAATGTTCAATTACAATAGTTAAAAAGGCAAAATTAATAGTTTTTTTTATATGTTTTCAGTAATTTTTCCAGGTCAAGGTTCACAAATGGTCGGAATGGGAAAGGAATTCTACGACAAGTTTGATCTTGTTAAAAAACTTTTTAAAGAAGCTGATGATACACTAAATTTTTCAATGTCTAAGCTTATATTAGAAGGTCCGAAAGAAGAGTTGGACTTAACTGCAAATACTCAACCAGCAATATTCTTAATCAGTTATTCAATTTATAATGTAATTAGAAAGGAATTTAATATCGATTTGAGTAAAGCAAAATATTTTGCCGGACATTCTTTAGGTGAATATTCTGCTTTATCTTGTGCGGGTTATTTAAATTTTTCAGAAACTATAAAAATTTTAAGAATTAGGGGAGACGCAATGCAAAACTCAGTTCCTAAGGGACAGGGTGGCATGGTTGCAGTATTAGGTTCGAAAGTTGAAATAATTGAAAAAATTTTAAAAGATAATGAACAAAATTTAAGTGCTCAAATTGCAAATGATAATTCTGAAGGCCAGATTGTGTTAAGTGGCAAAACAGATGATTTAGATAAATTAATTTTCATTTTAAAAAAAAATTCAATTAAAAATATAAAGCTACCAGTAAGTGCACCTTTTCACTCCAATTTAATGAATAAAGCAACAAATATAATGAATGATGAATTAAATAAGTTAAACTTTAATGTAGGTGAAAACAAATTAATCTCAAATGTTACGGCTAATGAAATATCAAATACTACTGAGCTTAAGGAATTGTTGATAAAACAAATTGAAAATAGAGTTAGATGGAGAGAGAGTGTGATTAATATGATTAATAGTGACGTAAATCATTTTATTGAAATAGGTCCTGGTAAAGTTTTATCAGGATTGGTCAAAAGAATTAGCAAAGAGGTAAAAATAGATACTATTAATAATCAAGAAAATATTGAAAGTTTAGAGATATGAGTAATTTACAAAAAAAAAACATAATTGTTACTGGTGCTTCAGGTGGAATAGGTAATGCAATAATAAAAAAACTAAGTGAGTCAGGAGCAAATATTTTAGCTTCAGGAACTAGAATTGAAAAATTGGAAGAGCTTAAAAAAACTTTTGAAGGTTTAAAGATATTAAAATTTGATATTTCTCAAAGTGATAAAATCGAAGAATTTATTGAAAATGCTACAAATGAATTAGGTGGCAGTTTAGATGGTGTAGTTAATAATGCAGGAATTACACAAGATAATCTTGCAATTAGAATGAGTTTAGATGAATGGCAAAAAGTTATAAATATAAATCTCACCTCAACTTTCTTAATGAGTAAATTTGCTATTAAAAAAATGCTTAAAAATAAATCTGGAAAAATTGTTAATATTACTTCAGTTGTTGGTCACACAGGAAATCTAGGACAAGCTAACTACACGGCATCAAAAGCAGGAATAGTTGCTATGTCAAAAAGTCTTGCGATAGAATACGCTAAGAAAAACATCAATATAAATTGTATTTCACCAGGATTTATTAAAACAGCGATGACAGATAAGATTGATAATAAATTTAAAGAGGTTATCATATCAAAAATACCTTCAGCTCGTCTTGGTGAGCCAGATGATATTGCAAATGCTGTATTATTTTTAAGTTCAGAGCAATCTGATTATATTAATGGAGAAACATTGCATGTTAACGGAGGCATGTATATGGCTTGACAAAATAGCTTTTTAAACTATTAAGAATTTATAACTAAAAAGGATCAATATGTCAGAAGACGTTTCAAGCAAAGTAAAAAAGATTGTAGCTGATCACTTGGGTATAGATGAAGCAAAAGTACAAGAAGAGTCTAGTTTTATAGATGATTTAGGTGCTGACAGCTTAGATACTGTAGAATTAGTGATGGCTTTTGAAGAGGAATTTGGATCTGAAATTTCAGATAGCGAAGCTGAGAAAATTTTAACTGTTGGTGATGCAGTGAAGTTTATCGAAGGTAAAGCGAACTAATATTTTTAATGCCTTCAGAAAATGATGGCGTAATGATTGTTTTATCCTCTCCATCTGGGGCGGGTAAAACCACATTAGTAAAAATGTTATCTAAAATAGATAACTATGAAATTTCAATTTCTCACACAACCCGTCAACCAAGACTCAATGAAAAAGATAATAAAGATTATTATTTTGTAAATGAGGTTGAATTCAAAAGATTAATTAACAATCAAGAATTTCTTGAATACGCAAAAGTATTTAATAATTTTTATGGAACCACTAGAACACCTGTTATTGATAGATTAAATAAGGGTAAAAATGTTCTATTTGATATTGATTGGCAAGGTGCAGACCAAATTAAAAATAAAAAGTTAGATTATAAACTAATAACATTTTTTATTTTACCCCCAAGTAAAGAAGTTTTATTTGAAAGACTGTCGAATAGAGACATGAAAGATAAACTAATTGCAGAAGAAAGAATGAAACAATTTGGAAGAGATGTTCTACATTGGATCAATTATGATTATGTAGTGATTAATAATGATTTAGAAGATTGTTATTCTAAAATTACCAATTTAATTAATGCTGAAATTTCTAATGGATCTAAAGACTATGATTTAGAATTTATAAGAAATCATGTCGAAAAACTAACTTCTTAGTTTTTCATACTCAATTGTTAATTTATAATAAGTATCAAAGTCTAAGTTTTGAGGTCTTAAATTTAAATCTATATTTAACTTATTAAGTAAATCATTATTTCCATTAAATATTTGATTAAATGGTTTTTTTAACATTTTTCTTCTGTGGCTAAAAAAAATTCTTGTAATTTTCTCTAAATTTAACGGATCTTTTATTTCAGCAAATTTTTTTTTTGGAGTAAAGTGAATTAAAGTACTTTGTATTTTAGGTCTAGGTGAAAAACTTTCAGGAGAAACATCACAAATTTTATTTATATTAAGTCTCCAATTAGCTAAAATTGACAATCTTCCATAATGAGAGCTATTATATTGTGCTATAATTCTATCTGCTACTTCTTTTTGAAACATTAAAATAAGGTCAGAAAACCAACAATCATTTTTTAATTTTGTAATCCATGTACTTAATATTTCTGTTGATATATTGTATGGTAAGTTTCCAAATACTATAATTTTGTTTTTTGATAGTAAATTTTCATCAAATTTCAGAATATCATCATTGAAAATTTTAACTCTTTCATCACTTATTTCTTCTAAATTTTTTGATAAAAAAGTGTCTTTTTCAATAAGATATACTTTACGTGGATTATTTTTTAAAATTTCTCTAGTTAGGTTTCCTGTACCAGGACCCACTTCTAAAACTTCATTACCTTCAATTGATACAGTGTTAGTTATTTTATCAATTATATTTTTATCAATTAAGAAATTTTGCCCTAAACTCTTTTTTGCTCTAATCACTTAAAAATCTAAAAATTTGATTGAATTAAGTAAACTAAGATAGTTAGATTTATTTTTACCAAGCATAGACTCATTAGGACCATGATCTGGAGAAACTCTTATAAATGGAAGGCCTATAGTTATATTAATTGCATCATACTCAAAAAGAGTTTTTAAGGGGGTTAGTACCTGATCATGATACATGCCAATTATTAAATCAAATTTTTTTCTATTATTTTTTAAAAAAATAGTGTCTGCTGCCAATGGCCCTTCAATATTGTATTTAAGTTTTTTTAAATTTTTAATTGTAGGTGAAATTATACTTATATCCTCATTAAAATTATCAATACTTTCACAATGTGGATTTAGTCCAGTGACACCAATTTTAACATTTTTACTAAATTTTTTCTTCCAAAAATTATCTATAAGTTTTACTTTATCGATGATTTCTAAATTATGAATCATTTTAGAAACATATTTAATTGGAACATGGGTAGTTAATGGACAAACAGAAAGGCTTTTATTATAAATTATCATGGCAAATTTTTTTGTATTAGTTTTATCTGCAAGGTATTCAGTAATTCCATTATATTTGTTTTTTAAAAAAGTTTTTTTGGAAATAGGACCGTTAATTAACTTGTCACTAATACCATGTTTGAGTAATTTTAGAGCAACATCAAAACAATTGGTGATATAATCATTTGATTTTGTAGTAATTTTTTTAAAAGCTATTTTCTGTTCTAAATTAATATCAATTAAATTTATTTTTTTTAGATTGTTGGCTTTTTTAAGTATTTCAGACTCACTAATAGTATTTAAATTAATTTTTTTTTTTAAAATTTTAGCTTGATTTAAAATTAATTTTTTTGACGCAATTAAAATTATTGGCGATTTAATTTTTTTTTTATAACTTTAAAAAAAATTTCAAAAAAAATACTGTTTGGCTCACCAGCAACAATAATAATCGGCTTATAATTTTTCAATTTTAATATCTCTTTTTATTTTGTTATAATAAATATTTGAAAACTGATTTAGTTGCTGATTAGTTTTAAATGATATTAGTTTTTTTATTTCTTCTTCAAGATCTATTTGTTTATCTTCTTCTTTTAAGTCTTCAAGCTTAATTATTAAAAAACCGCCAGGTATTACTATTGGTTTGGTAAATTCTCCAACATTTAAATTTTTTATTTTTTCTTTAAGTTTTTGATTGATTGAATTTTGATTAATCCAACCTAATTTTCCACCTGCACTTCCAGTGTCTGAAATACTATGTATAATTGCTGCATTCTCAAAGCCGTTTAAAGTAATATCATTTTTTATTCGGTCAAATTTTTTTTTCAAAATTTGGTTATTGTCAATGTTAAAAATAATCTCAGACAAATTAAATAATGTAACTTTATTATTTTTGTTATTGACTATCTCGCTTTTTATTTTTTTTGTATCAATATTTACTTTTGATTTAAATTTAGAAAATATAAGTTGGTTCCATAATGCCTCAATTGTTATTTTTTTTTTAAAATCTTTTAATTCTAAATTATACTTCGATAGGTAGTCTAAAAATTCATTTTCAGAATTAAGATTAATTTTTATGTAACTCTCTCTAACTAATTTTGATAAATAATTATCATCGATCACAATTTTACTTTTGAACTTTAGAATTTCCAATGTTTTTATTTTTTCTTTAATTATTGAATTTTTTGATATTTCAAAAATTTGATCTTTATCAAGCTTAAGAATTTTTGGATTTAAAGCTGCTAAAAAATTTAGTTCCTTAATTATGTCGACAGTTGTTATTATTTCATTATTTACCTTGAATTCAATTTTATTTTCAATTGAGATTGCATTTATTGGATATAAAAACAAAAGTATGTAGATAAAAAATAAATATTTTTTCATACTATTTTTGCCAAATATATTTCTTTGATCCTTTATCATCTCTATAAAAATTTTGATCTACTCTATATTCAGTGGTTGTTAAAGGAAACAACGTTAGTGTTAATAATAAATCTTCATTTGGTCTTAGATCTCTATCATTATAATAAGATTTTTGATAAGAAATTCCTGCTGTTAAGCAATCATTTTTATACTCATAAACAAAATCATAATATTCTGTTAAATTTGTTTTTCTATTTCTTTTAGTGTTAAAAGTTAAATAGTTATTATTATTAAATTTTAATGACGTTTCATTTGATAAAGTATTAGAGTTCCCTTGTGAGCCATTTTGTTCATCAAAAATGAATTTTGTGACAAAATTATTTACTGAAAATTCTGCTGTGATTGAATTTTTTTCAAAAGTTTGAATATCGTTATCTAAAGAAAAATCATATTTTAATTTTACAAAATCATACATATTATTAGTAATTGACCCAAATATATTAGAGCTAGTTCTATTTAATGTGCTTGAGGTAGGAATATCATTTTCAACTTTATCTCTAAATACAGTAGCTAATTTTATCTCAAAAAATTTTTCAAGATCTTCTAAATTTTCCAAATCTTCTCTTTTATAATCAAGCCCTAAAGTAATAGATCTACCTGACTCAAAACCTCCTAGACCAAGACGGTTTGGACCAAAAACATTTTCTACACTTATTGTTCTACTTTCATTCGAATAGTTTTTCATATTTGTGGGATTGATTCTAAATGAAAGTTTTGGTGTTAAAGTATTGAATAAACTATTATTCTCTTTTTTAATAAGTGGTAATGAAGTATTGAATTCAATTAAATTCATCAATTCTGACTGAACAGATGATTTATAAATATCATCATTTTTAGCAACAACATTATTATTTTTAAAGTATATCCCAAATTTATTTTTGAAACCTATGTTGGAAAAATAATCACCACTCACATATGATAGATTATTTGATAATGAAGAAACTAAATTATTAGTATTTTTCAAATTATTCGATCCACTACTGGAAAAGTTAATTGTACCTTGGTTATTAAGTTTATCAATTTCGAAAAAATTTGAAAAATTATAATACGGTAATACATATTGATATTTATCATTGCTGGATCCAGACAATGACTCATAAGCCGTCATCCCCAAATCAAAGTTATACTCTTCTTTATCTAAATTTATTTTTATTCCAGATTGAAGTGTACTCTGGCTGTTAGGTTTTATAGATTTAATATATTTATCAAATACTCTTAAATAAGTATCGTTACTAGTTTTTTCAAAAAATAAATCCAAGTCACCAGTTAAAAAATTATTTAAATTTAATTGAGAATTATATTCTGCAAAAATATGAGATAAGCTATTTTTATTAGTCCCTTCAATTGATGATTTATATCCATGCGTGTAACCAAAATTAGCAAGTAGGTTTGAATTTTCATTAACTTGCCTGTACTCATTTTGAAACATGTACATATCTTTTTTAAATAAAGTTGAGTTGAAGGTTAAATCCTTATTATCAGAAATTACATGAAAATAAGGCAAATTTAAAGATGAGCCTAGAGTTTTTGATCCTCTTAATTCTGGTCTTAATAATCCAGATCGTCTTTTAACTGTTGGATCAGGATGAAAAAATTTAGGAAAATAAAAAACTGGAAAATCATAAATATTTAGAACAACATGTTTGTATTCAATATTTTTTTTAATCTTATCATGATTGATTTCTTTTGATTTAAAGCTCCAAGCAGGACAACTGTCATTTTGTTTACAGCTTGTGAAAACACCTTTTTTTAAAATAGTTTCTTTTTCATTTCCCGATGAGGAAACGCCATATAGTCTCGGATTATTTTCTTCATAATAATCTTTAAAAAGTTCATTTAGTTTTGCATTTTCTAATTCAATAAATTTTTTTCTTTCTGAGTTAAAAATATTTGTTCGAAAGTTAATTTTTGTATCACTCGCATTAAATTTTTTACTTTTAAAACTTGTGATTATATTTTTAAAATTATAATTATCAGTTTCTTCTATCCATTCTACATTTGACAGTGTAGAAATTGCTCTTTTTATTCCATTTACATCTTCAATTTGATCTTTGCTATAAAAAATATCATCATCAACAGAATACCATCCAGAGTTAGAAGTCGTTGTTATGTCGACATTTTTACCCTTAAGAACTTTATCAATTACAAAATATTTAAATTTTTCAAGTTCATAAACAGTTTGTGTGTCGTCCTCTATTGTCGAATAGTTTGATGCACTCAATTCCATTTCATTTTTTAAAAATAAAACATCTTTAGAATTAAAAGTATATTTTGACTCAATAATTGCTTTTGTCTTTCCTTCAGTTATTATTTTTTCTAAATTTCTAAAATAGGTAATTTTTTTTGCAAAAATAATATAATCTCTTTTTGTATCTACTATTTTCACATTTCCAGTAGCGGTCACAATGTTTAAATTTTTATTATAATTAAAACTATGTGCAGTGATTATTGTACCATCTTGATCTATTCCTTTTGAATTACCCTCTGTAAATACTTTTTCTTCTTGTTTAAGGTATATTGCTTTATCTGAATATATTTTGATTTGTTTTTCTGAATCAATAAATTCTATGTTTCCATTAATCTTTAATATATTTTTAATCTTATCGTAATCGAATTCATCAGCATTAATTAACATTCCCTTGTCAGTAGTTGCCGTACCTCTCTTTTTTCCAAGAAATCTATTTCCGTCTTCTTTAATTTCAACCTCAGTTACATCAAAGTTAAACTGTTCAAATGAAATAGAGACTGGAATAATGATAAAATTAAAAAGTAAAATTACAGCAATTATTAAAAAATTATTTTTCATTAATACGATATAGCAAGATTACGTTAATTAAAATTAAGATAGCCAATGGTATCATTATAGAGGGGATCAAAGATATCTTTTCAGTTTTGCCCATTACGTTAAAGAAATTATTAATATAGTAAATTACTACAGACGCAAATAACCCAAAAGAAATTTTAAATGTCGAGCCTTTTTGCTTCTTGGTAGCAAACATTATTACAGATGAAAAAAGAGTCATTAGTGTTAAGTAAATTGGAAAAGTTATTATTTTTAATAACTGCAAATCTACTTCTGTTGTTGAATAATTCAAGGATTGATAGTTTTTTCTAAGATTTAATAATTCAAATAGTGATAAAGAAGATAGATTTGAAAACAGACTTTGTATTTTTTCATAATCAAAATTAGAAATTATTTTTAAACTAGGTTTTTTTGTTACAGTGTTTTTTTCGTATACCGTAACATCATAAGCAATCCATTCTTTCTTTGTAATATCTATTTTATTACTTTGGATATTTCTTAGAACATCAAAATTTTCATTAAATTCTGATATAATTGTATCTTTTAAAAAAACTCTATCAATTTTAGAGGCATTAATAATTGAAATATTGTTATCAATTTTGTCTTTAATCCATAAGCCATTTTTTGTAATTACTGCCAAATATTTATCATCTGAACTATATTTGTTTTTAAGTTCTAGATAAACATTTTTTAAATTAGATGAAAGATTGTAAAAAATTATAATTATAAAAATCCCTAAAAAAAATGAAAACAAACCAATTACATTAACTATTTTTGAATTTTTCAAACCTGAATATTTAAATATCTCAATTTGGTTATCATTAAAAAAATTTATAAAAAAAACTTGTGTTGATATTAAAAAAATAAATGGAAACATTTCAAAAATTAAAGAGGGAGAATTTAAAATAGAAATATAAATAGGAAAAAAAGGCTTTACATCAATATTTCTAAAAAAGTCAAGTTCACTTAAAATATTAAGAATAAATACCAAGCTTAGCATTACCAAAAAAACAAAAATAAAAGATTTTAAAAAAGTTGATATTAGAAATTTTATATAAGTACTCATTTTCTATAGAAATTTTTTATTTTTTTGGGTTTTTATTAATATTAGTAAGTACAGTATCGTAAGAATAATAAATGGAATAATTATTAATTTTATATTTAATACAAAAGTGTTTTGAACAAATTTTAATGTTGTTTCTGAAAAAATAATTGTTAACAAGCCAATTAAAAACATAGAAAGTCTATATCTTGAGTAATTAATACTTTCTTTTGAATAAAGTATCAGAAATGTTGAAATGAGTATTAATACAGGAATGTAAAAAGGGATTATAAGTCTTTTATAAATTTCTTTATAAACATTATCTAAATTTTCAATCGTACAATTTTGAATTTTTCTTCCTGAAATTTTTTTTTTATTTACAAAATCATAATTTAAATATCTTTCTAAACAATCTATTAAATTATGAGTTGATGTTTCTTGGATTTTATCTACTTTTACAATCCCAGAGTCTAATTGCGCCAGACTTAGCTCAGATTGTGTAAAATTAAAATTACTTAACTTATTATTTATGCTATTTATTGTTTCTCCATTATTAAGAATAAGAATTTTAGAGCCACCAACAGATTTAAAATAACCACTTTTAGAATAGGTAATTTGAAAATTTCCCTTTCCCGTTTCTTTTTTTAAGTAGATATTCTTTAAATTTCCCAGCTCATCTTTTTCATCTGAATAAATTGTTAAACCTTCAATATTATCATTAAATTTTTTTGGTTTTATAAAGCTCTCAAAAAAATCTACGTTTGAAGATTTAAGTAATTGTCTTGAAATATTTTGAGATTTGGGCACAAGATAGGTAGTTAACAAAATTTGAATAATCATTAACAAAAAAGAAAATATTAAAAAAAAGTTTATTAACTGAATTTTGTTGATTCCAAAATTCCAAAGAATCATTAACTCATTATTTAACTCGTATTTAGATAAAACGTAAGAAAAACTGAAAAATAGTGCAAAAGGGAATATTCTGGTAATAATTTTTGGGAAATTTAATAGAGAATAATTGATATACACAAGGTAGTCTCTTCCATCTTCGACCATAATATCTAAAAAATTTACTGCTTGAAAAACCCAAATTATAATACTGGCACTAACTAAGGTGATAGAAAAAAAAATTAAGCAGTCAAATAGTAATTTTCGAAACAAAATTTTTTTCATTGAAATATATTAATTTTCACAATATATACCACTCTACTCGTATTGAGTGTATTTAAAATTTATGGCTTTACAAATTAATTACAAAACTAATAGTTCAAAAAATATTTCGTCAAATCTAGTCTTATTTGTTGATGAAAAATTCAATATTAGTGGATTAAAAAAAAATATTTCAAGTTCTGAGCTGTCATATATCTCTGACCTTTTAAAAAATAGTGATTTAAAAAAAGATTTGCTTGTTTTTAAAATTAATTCAAAAAAAACAATATTTTTAGTATCAATTAAGAAAGATATTAAAACTTCCGATATAGAGAATTTAGGTGCTAAATTTCATGGATATATAAATTATAATAAGAAAAGTGAATATTTTGTAAATTCAGATACTGTTAATAGTAAGATTAAAAATTTCGCTGGATATTTTTTACACGGGATAAAATTAAAATCATATGAGTTTAATATTTATAAATCAAAAAAAGATAAAAAACTTGTTTCTATAAATGTTGTTGGAAGTAAAAATAAACTATCTTCACAAGATCAATTAAGATTTAAAGCTTTAGAAGAAGGAACTTTTCTAGCAAGAGATTTGGTCTCCGAACCAGGCAATATTTTACATCCTGATGAATACGCAAAAAGAATAAACTCACTTAAAAAATTTGGATTAAAAATTAATATTTACGATCAAAAGAAATTAAAAAAACTTGGAATGAATGCTTTGCTTGGTGTTGGCCAAGGAAGCATTAGAGGATCTTATCTTGTCACTATGGAGTGGAATGGTGCAAAAAATAATTCTAAACCTCTAGCGTTTGTTGGAAAGGGTGTATGTTTTGATACGGGTGGTATTTCACTTAAGCCAGCTAAATTTATGGAAGATATGACTTATGATATGGCAGGTTCTGCTACAGTAGTTGGTCTAATGAAAAACTTAGCTGTAAGAAAAGCAAAAATTAATGCCGTAGGTGTTGTAGGACTTGTAGAAAATATGCCAGGTGGAAATGCTCAAAGACCTGGAGATATTGTTAAATCATACAGTGGTAAAACAATTGAAATTTTAAATACAGATGCAGAAGGTAGATTAGTTTTGGCTGATGCAATTACCTTCACTGAAAAAAAATATAAACCTAAATTTATGGTTGATTTAGCAACTCTCACAGGTGCAATTATAGTTTCTCTTGGATCGGAATATGCTGGTCTATTTTCAAATGATGATAAATTATCTAATCAATTGATAACAGCAGGAAATAAAGTTGATGAAAAACTATGGAGAATGCCACTTCATAAAAATTTTGATAAACTAATTGAATCTAAAAATGCTGACATGCAAAACATTAATTATGTCGGTGGAGCAGGCTCAACTACTGCTGCACAATTTCTACAGAGATTTGTTTTAAACAAAACACCATGGGCACACCTAGATATTGCTGGGATGGCTTTTTCAAAATATGGTGGGGCGTTAAACTCTGGTGGTGCAACAGGTTATGGTGTGAGATTATTAAATAAACTAATAGAGGACAATTATGAGTAATATTGAACAAACATTATCAATTATTAAGCCAGATGCTGTTGAAAGAAATTTAGATAATGAAATAAAAGAGATGTTTAAAAATAAAGGATTTTCAATTGTAAAAGAAAAAAAAATTCAAATTGAAAAATCAGAAGCTGAAAAATTCTATAAGGTTCATGAAACAAAACCATTTTACAATGATCTTTGTGCATATCTATCTTCTGGACCAATTTTAGTTATGGTTCTTGAAAAAGAAAATGCAGTATTAGGTAATAGAGAGTTAATGGGTGCTACCAACCCAAATGATGCAGAAGAAGGAACTATAAGAAAAAAATATGGAATTTCTATTGATAAAAACTCTGTACACGGATCTGACAGTGTTGAAAATGGAAAAATTGAAATAGATTTCTTTTTTAAAGACTAAGTGCTTTTATTATAGCAGCTGGATATAACTTATGTTCTTTAGTTAAAATCTTTTTTGCTAGGGTTTTAGGGGTATCAAATTTGTTAATTCTTACTTTTTTTTGACTAATAATTCTACCAGAATCAAGTCTAGAATTTACAATGTGCACAGAACATCCAGAATATTTATCTTTATTTCTAATTGCTCTTTCATGAGTATTTAACCCTTTATATTTTGGAAGAAGAGAGGGGTGAATATTAAGAATTTTACCTTTAAAATTATTAATAAAATTTTTTGATAAAATTTTCATAAAGCCTGCGAGACAAATTAAATGTATGTCATTGTTTTTTAATTCATTGATGACTTTTTTTTCTGATAAAGTGTTTTTAAAATCAAATACCTTTTTTTTAATTTTGTAAATATTTGCATATTGCAAACCTTTTGCTTTAGAATTATTAGAGATAATCAATTTTATAATTATTTGTGATTTTTTAAGTTTTGAAAATTTGATAAGAGATTTTAAATTACTGCCTGTTCCAGAAATAAAAACTGCTACATTTTTTTTATTAGATCCAGTCAACAGAGCCATTTAGTTTAACTTTTTTTTTGAAATTTTTAGTAATTTTCCCTATTACATAAGGTTTAAAATTATTTGCAAAGCATTTTTTAATTTGATTTAATTTTTTTGGATTAACGATTAAACAAAAACCAACACCGCAATTGAAAGTTTTAAGCATCTCTTTATCTGATATTCCTTTTTGATGGAGCCATTTAAAAATTTTAGATGTTTTTATTAGGTCTAAATTAATTTCAGCAGTGAAATTATCTGGGATTACTCTTTCAATATTATCAGCTAAACCGCCTCCAGTAATATTGGCACATCCATTAATTAAATTTCTATCTATTAATCTTAAAACTTCATTAACATAGATTTTAGTCGGTTTTATTAACTCTTTTTTTAAAAAATTATTTTTTTTAATATCTATTTTTTTTTGCTTTAGAAGATAACGTACTAAAGAATATCCATTTGAATGAAGACCACTTGAAGGTATAGCTAAAATTAAATCATTATTTTTAATTTTATTTTTACTTAAAATCTTATTTTTACCAACTATCCCAACTGCAAAACCTGCAATATCAAATTTACCTTTTTCATATGTGCCTGGCATTTCAGCTGTTTCACCACCAACCAATTCACACCTGGACAATTTACATCCTTTTACGATACCTTTGATGATTGATTTTAATTTTTTTAAATCAATTTTATTTATAGAAATATAATCTAAAAATAGTAGAGGCTTTGCACCTTGAACAATTAAATCGTTTACACTCATTGCAACTAAATCAATTCCAATAGTGTCATATTTATTAAGCATGTTTGCGATTTCAACTTTAGTGCCAACACCATCTGTGCAGGCAACAATTTTAGGTTGTTTTATGTGATTTGGAATGTTTGATATTGAACCAAAACCACCAATATTAGAAAACTTTTTTTTGCCCTTTTTTTTTGATGAAACAGATGAAATGAAATTAACAAATTTATCAGCAGTATTTATGTTAACTCCACTTTTTTTATAGGTTATTAATTTATTATTCATTAATATGTTTTATGAAATTTAATATTAAACTTTTCAATTATAAAAGATTATATATTCATTTTTGCTTACTTGCTTTGTTAAATATTTTTTTTTCCACAGAAAATATTCAAGCAAAGACTTTCTCAATCAATGATATAGAAATATCTACTCCTTTTGAGATTAATTTTGATAAAAACAAGATAATTGATGAAGGTTTTGCGCAAGCATTTAATAGGTTGGTTTTATCAATTTTGCAAACACAAGATCAAAAAAAGCTAAGTAAAACACCAATTGGTTTAATTAAAAGTATGATCGAAACTTTTTCAATTCAAGAAGAAAAATTTATTAACGAAGTTTATTATTTATCATTAAATGTATCATTTAATAAAAAAAAAATATTAAATTTAATAGAAAAAAAAATATTTTTCCATCTCTTCCAGTTGAAAAAAAGATATTTTTTTTACCAATTATAGTGGATAAAAACAAAGATGAAATTTCAATTTTTTCTGAAAATTATATTTTTAATAATTGGAATTCTAATAATCAAAAATATCATTTATTAAGATATGTTTTACCTACCGAAGATCTAGATGATTTCAATTTAATAAAAAGATATTCAAAAATCTTAGAAAGTTACAATTTTAGTGAAATTATAAAAAAATATAATCTTGATGATTATATTATATCAATCATCTTTAAAGAAAAGAATACAATTAAAGTTTTAAGTAAAATAAATTTTAATCAAGAAGAAGATCTTAAAAATATCAGTTTTCAAAATCTTAATATAAATAATTATAAAGAAGCAGATAAATTAATTGAAAGTTTAAAAAGTATTTATGAAAATTATTGGAAAAGTAAAAATGAAATTAATACATCGGTAAAGATATCATTAACTATTTCAATTAATAACAACGATAATTCAGAAATTTCAAAGTTTGAAGAAATATTAGATAATACAGACTTGATATACAATTATCATATTTATAAATTTAACAATAAAGATAATTTCTATAAAGTTATATTTAATGGGTCGCCAGATTACTTTCTTAAAATTATGAAAAATAAAAATTATGAATTTGATATTCAAAATCAAATTTGGGTAGTTAAATGAGTGATTTAAATCAATTAATATTAAATTTTGATTATGATCAAAATTTTAAAGATCAAGATTTTTATGTTTCTAAAAGCAATGAGTTTGCATTTAAATTATTAAATAGTTGGCCCAAGTGGGAAAAAAATTTTGTAAATTTAATTGGAGAAAATTTTTCTGGCAAAACTCATTTGGTTAATATTTTTTTACATAAGTTTAAAGGAATTAAGATAGAAGCTAATGAAATAAATAATGAATTTTTAAAAAAGATTAAGATCTTTGAAAATATAATCATTGAAAATTTTAATGATAAAATTAATGAAAATTTATTGTTCACTTTAATTAATATTGTTGATCAGGATAATAAATATTTAATTCTAACTTCAAAAACTCCACTTGTTGACTATTCTTTTAATTTAAGAGATTTAAATTCAAGATCTAAAAATTTTTTATTATGTAATATTGAGAAACCAGGAGATGATTTAATGTTTGCGCTTATATTAAAAAACTTATCTGATCGTCAAATATCTATAGATAAGAAATTAGTTGATTTTATTATTAAAAGAATTGATAGATCGTATGGCAAAATTTTTGATTTCATATATAAAATTGACAAAATTAGTTTAAAACGAAAAAAACCAATCGATTTTAAAATTATAAAAGAAGCCCTAGGAGAATAATTGAATAAATATAGATCACATAATTGTAATGAATTAAGAAAAGATGATTTAGATAAAAACATTTCAATCTCTGGGTGGATTAATAAAAAAAGAGATCATGGGAACCTTTTATTTATCGACCTACGAGATAACTACGGAATTACCCAATGTATTATAGATAAAGAAAATAAAAATTTTTTAGATATAGAAAAAACTCAACTTGAAACTGTCATAAAAGTTAATGGAAAAGTTGTTAGTCGTTCTGATGAGACGATTAATAAAGAAATTGAAACTGGAGAAATTGAAGTTGTTATAAATGAATTTGAAATATTGGGAACTTGCAAAGAATTACCAATGCCAGTTTTTAGCGACCAAGAATATGCTGAAGAAATAAGATTAAAATATAGATTTTTAGATTTAAGAAGAAAAAAAATTCATGAAAATATAATTTTAAGATCAAAAGTGATTTCATATATTAGAAATGAAATGACAAAACTTGGTTTTTTAGAATTTCAAACACCAATTTTAACTTCATCAAGTCCTGAAGGTGCGAGAGATTTTCTAGTTCCAAGTAGGCTTAACCCAGGAAAATTTTATGCATTACCACAAGCGCCTCAACAATTTAAACAATTAATAATGGTTTCTGGTTTTGATAAATATTTTCAAATTGCTCCTTGCTTTAGAGATGAAGATGCTAGAGCTGATAGAAGTCCAGGGGAATTTTATCAATTAGATTTAGAGATGTCTTTTGTGGAACAAGAAGATGTTTTTAATGTTGTTGAAACTTTAATGGTTAATACTTTTAAGAAATTCTCAAATAAAAAACTATTGTACGATAAATTTCCAAAAATTTCATATGTTGATGCAATGTTAAATTATGGAAGTGACAAGCCTGATTTAAGAAACCCATTACTTATAAATGATATTACGGAAATATTTACAAGAGAAGATGTATCGTTTGAGATATTTAAAAAACTTGTAAAATCTGGTTCAAAAGTCAGATGTATTTCAACTAAAAATACAAAAGATAAACCTAGAAGCTTTTTTGACAATATTGATAAATGGGCGAAAGAACAGGGTGCTTCTGGATTAGCATATTTTACTTTTGAAAAAGAAGATCAACTTTCAGCTAAAGGACCGATTGGAAAGTTTTTTTCACATGAAGCTTTAGAAGAAATTATGAAACAAACTAACTCAGAAGTAGGTGATAGTATTTTCATGGCATGTGGAAAGCAAAATGATCTAGAAAAAATTACCTCACTCGCTAGAGATAAAATAGCCAAAGATTTAGATTTAATTGACGATGATGTTTTTGCATTTTGTTGGATTGTTGATTATCCAATGTTTGAAAAAGATGAAGTAACTAACAAAATTGAGTTTAGTCATAATCCATTTTCTATGCCACAAGGAAATTTAACCGAAGAAAATTTTGAAAAACCTTTAGATATATTGGCTTATCAATACGATATTGTCTGTAATGGTATTGAGCTTTCTTCTGGTGCTATAAGAAACCACAAACCAGAACTTATGTATAAACTTTTTTCAATAGCAGGCTATGACAAGAAGCAAGTAGAAGAAAAATTTAGTGGTATGATCAATGCATTAAGTTATGGAGCCCCTCCTCATGGAGGAATAGCCCCTGGTATTGATAGAATAGTAATGTTGTTAGCGAATGAAAAAAATATTAGAGAAGTAACAATGTTCCCTATGAATCAAAATGCACAAGACTTAATGATGAAAGCACCATCTGACGTGAGCGAAGACCAATTAAAAGAACTTGGTATAGCTATAAAAAATAAGAAATAAAATTATTTTTTACCTTTTAAACTTATTTTAACGTCTGAAAGATCTACTAAATTTTTCTTATAATTATTTCTTACAAAACCTTTGCTGGTTATATCTTTTACAATTTTTAACAATTGGTTTTGGTCTTCAGATTGATTTTCTTCATTTGTAGCTGACTCGCTACCACCAATTGAAGGTGTATGAGCTAGATCTTCTCTATTTTGATATGATATTGCTAATTCTCTAAAAATATAATCTAGTATTGAACTTGCACTCAGTATTCTGTCATTACCATGCACTTTTCCAGATGGTTCAAACTTTGTGCCAACAAATGCACTTATGAATTCATCAAGTGGGACACCATATTGAAGTCCTAATGAGACTGCTATTGCAAAATTATTCATTAGAGCTTTTACTAACTCTCCTTCTTTGCTTGTGTCAATAAAAATTTCTCCTATTTTGCCATCCTCGTACTCACCAGTATGTAGGTAAACTTTATGATCTCCAATAGTAGCTTTTTGGATATAACCTTTTCTTCTATCCGGCATTCCAAATCTTTTACCACCTCTTTCAGATGACTTATTAAAGTTTGCAATAATGTTTTCTTTGTTTTCCGTACTAGCTTGGTTTACTTCAGCTACTACTTCTACCTTTTTACTCTCAATAATTTTATTATTATTTGGATCAAGACTTTTTGTTTTACGATTATCAAGTTTTACGTCTAGTACCTCGAATTTTCCATCATCTCTTTTTTCAAGATTTTTTAACTCTGTTTCATTTATATCATCTAAGTAATGATTAACTTTAAAGGTACATGTGTAGTAAGTCTCAACTAAATATTTTGCCATTTAACTCCAATTTAAATTTTAATTTGAATATTGAATCATTTAATTTATATACAAATTCATATTTTAGTCTAATTTAAATTATACAATTTTTAATTGAATAAATAAAAAAATTTTATGTTGACACTTTTAAAAAAAATTTTCACTTGGTGGAATCGGGATACCTTTGGCACTAGATTAAAAACAATTTTTTTTGGAAAATTAGTTGGTAGTGATGAGCTTGGTAACAAATATTATGAAAGTAAAAAAGGAAAGAGATGGGTTATTTATGCAAATACTATTGATGCCTCTAAAATACCAGTTGAATGGTATTCTTGGATGCATTTTACACCTAATAAAATAGAAAAAATGCATGAACTTAAAAAATATGATTGGCAAAAACCTCATCAATCTAATTTAACTGGTACTAACAAAGCGTATTATCCAAACAAAGATAAAGATGGAATCAAAAAGAAATATTCTAGCTGGAAACAATAAATTTAATTTTTATTTTTTTATTTTAGTTTATTTTTTTTTAATAAATTACTCATTTGCAAAAGATAATACTGAAGGTGTTTTTACAGATTTAAAAATTTTAGATAAAATTAGTTCAAAAAATACCTTAGTAAAATTGAAAAATGGAGAGCTAATTACATTTAAAGATCTCTCTATCAAAAGTTTAAAGTGTAAAAATTCAGAATTTGATGATAATCCTGAAATTACTGCTTATATACAAGTTAAAGATCTAACTGATGAAAATAATAATGAGGTATTCGTATTTAATGGCTGGATGTTTTCATCAAGTCCATCAATTACTCCATTTGATCATCCGGTATACGATGTTTGGCTTATTAAATGCTATTAGACTATAGTATCTTTATCTAACCAGCTTACGTTAAAATCAGAATTAATAAATTTTTTATGACCAAGTAGTTTTTTATGTAGAGGAATAGTTGTGGTAATTCCCTCTATTACAAATTCATCTAGAGACCTGTTCATTCTTTGAATTGCCTCAGTCCTATTTCTTCCATGACAGATTAGTTTGCAAACCATACTATCGTAATAAGGAGTAACTTTATATCCTTGAAAAATAGCTCCATCTACTCTTGTTCTAAAACCAGATGGTTGGTGACACATACCGATAGTTCCTGGAGATGGTTGAAAGTTTTTACTTGCATCCTCTGCGTTTATTCTACATTCAATTGCATGGCCTCTTGGGTTTATATCACTCTGTTTCAATGCTGTTTCTCCAGAAAAAGCAATCCAAATTTGTTCCTTAATGATATCAATACCAGTTACCATTTCTGTTACAGGATGTTCGACTTGTACTCTTGTATTCATTTCAAGAAAATAAAATTTTCCATCCTCATAAATAAACTCTACAGTTCCAGCACCCATATATCCAATTTTTGCAACCATCTTCACAGTTCTTTCAAATAAATCTTTTCTAATTTCATCATTAAGAACAGGGCTGGGTGTCTCCTCAATTAATTTTTGATGTCTTCTTTGGACAGAACAATCTCTTTCATGAAGGTGAACAACATTATTTTTACCTGCTAAAATTTGAACTTCTATATGTCTTGGATTTTGAAAAAACTTTTCAATATAAACTTCATCATTACCAAAATATTTTTGTGCTTCTGATTTTGCAGTAGAAAACAAGGTTTCAAATTCCTCTTCTTTGTATACAATTTTCATACCTTTTCCACCACCACCACCTGATGCCTTGATTAAGACAGGAAATCCAATTTTTTTACATAGTTCCTTAGCTTGAGCTATATCAGTCACACCTCCCTCAGATCCTTCGATTACCGGTAAACCGTTCTCTTTAGCAATTCTCTTTGCTTGAATTTTATCACCCATCATTTCAATATGTTTTGATGATGCGCCAATAAAACTTATTTTATTTTCTTCAAGAATTTTTGCAAAACTAGCATTTTCAGATAAAAATCCATATCCAGGATGTACAGCGTCGGCGTTAGTAAGTTCTATTGCTGACATTAAATTGGGAATATTTAAATAACTGTTTGCAGGTTGGTGAGATCCTATACAGACACTTTCATCTGCCATTCTTACATGCATACTTTCTCTGTCAACATCAGAATGAACAGCTACTGTTAGAATTCCCCATTCTTTACAGGCTCTAATAATTCTAACTGCAATTTCCCCACGGTTTGCAATTAAGATTTTTTTAAACATTTGTTTACTCTAGAATAATAATAGTTTGACCAAACTCGACAGGGTGACCATCTTCAACACAAATTTCTTTTACAACACCATCAGCAGTTGATGGCACATGATTCATTGTTTTCATCGCTTCAACAATCATAATGGTATCACCTTTTTTAATTTTTTTTCCTACCTCAACAAATTTCTTTGTCCCAGGTTCTGGCGCATGGTAAGCTGTTCCAATAATTGGCGAAGTAATCTCGGTACCATATTTAACATTAGGTTTTTCAGAAACATTTTCATTTCTAGCACTAATATTTGTTGATGTAATTGCTGGTTGATTACTAATTGACACATTGTTTTTAGAAACTTTAATCTTGGTGTCTTTCTCAGTAATTTCTATTTCAGTGAGATTAAATTCCTCTAAATAGTCACTTAATTCTTTGATGATGCTTTTATCTATTTTCATTTTTTAAGATCTTTTCTATTGAAATTATGGCCAAAATATATCCTTCAACACCTAATCCAAAAATTCCTCCGGTTACTATATCGCTTATTAGAGATTTATGTCTAAATTCTTCTCTTTTATATATGTTTGATATATGTAACTCAATTATTGGTTTTTTGAATAGATCAAGTGCATCCCTGATTGCAACTGAGGTGTGAGTAAAACCAGCAGCATTAATTATCATTCCATCAAATTTTTTTCTAGCATCCTGAATTAAATTTACTAACTCTCCTTCAATATTTGATTGAGCAAATTCTAATTCAATACCAATTTTGTTAGATTCTTTTAAACATTTTTCTTTTAATTGATCAAAAGTAGTTGATCCATATTGTGATTGTTCTCTTTCGCCTAATAGATTAAGATTTGGACCATTAATAATAATAATTTTATTATTCATTCAATTCTTATATACGATGAAAAAAATAAAAAAAATAAAAATTAAAGTGAATGGCAAATTTAAGTTTGTACCTGAAAAATATAAGATTTCAGACTTAGTAAAAGATCTCAATATTCCTCTTCAAAAAGTAGCAATTGAACTCAATCAAGAGATAATGGATAAAAAGAAAATTAGTAAAATTACTTTAAAAAAGGATGATAAAATGGAGATAGTTCATTTTATTGGAGGAGGTTAAATGAAAAATGACAAAATAGTTATAGCAAACAAAAAATTTAATTCTCGATTAATCGTAGGTACTGGTAAGTATAAAAACATGCCTGAGTGTGCAAAGGCTATTAAACTCTCTGGAGCAGAAATTGTAACCGTTGCTGTTAGAAGAGTAAATATAACTGATAAAAAAAAACCTCTTCTTATGGATTATATTGATCCAAAGAAAATCACTTATTTACCAAATACAGCAGGATGTTTTACTTCAGAAGAAGCTTTAAGAACACTTCGACTGGCAAGAGAAATTGGTGGTTGGAAGTTAGTAAAACTGGAAGTGTTAGGAGACAAGCAAAATTTATTCCCTGACATGATTGAAACTTTAAAATCAACAGAGGTTTTGGCTAAAGAAGGGTTTAAAGTTATGGTTTATTGTAATGATGACCCTCTCATGGCAAAACGTTTAGAAAATTCAGGTGCGGATGCGATAATGCCGTTAGCTGCTCCTATTGGTTCTGGTTTAGGCATTCAAAATAAAACAAATATTCAAATTATCAGAAATCAGACTAAATTACCTCTAATTATTGATGCGGGCTTAGGTCAAGCATCAGATGCAACTATTGCAATGGAGTTAGGTTGTGATGGTGTTTTAGTTAACACTGCAATTGCTAAAGCAAAAAAACCATACGATATGGCTCTTGCCTTTAAGAATGCGGTAATTGCGGGAAGACAATCTTTTTTAGCAGGACGTATTAATAAATACTTATACGGAAATGCATCTTCACCAAAAACAGGAATTATTAAATAGTCGCTGTTTTTTTTACAAACTTTTTTTTAAAGTAAGGTTTCTTTTTAAAAGATTTTTTGTGAAATTTTTTAGTCTCTTTTTTATCAGTAATTTTACCCTCTTTAATTTGTATTTCTAAATTTTTTAATTTTTCAAAATGTTCAATCAACTCAATTGTTTTTTTTGATTTATTTTGAATATTAATAATATACTCTGGAATAATAAGTGTAGGATCACTAATAATATCTATTGTCATTTTATTTTTCTTTTCAAAATAAGTTAAATCATCAACAAAATTTTCTTTTAAAAAATCTGAGATTTTTTCACAAACTCTAAGCTCAACAAATTTAGCCTTATTAATAACTGCATTTAACTCCACTGTTTTAAGTAATTTTTGAGCAAATGACTCATCTGTGAGAGTTATTTTCCATTTGATTGCACTTTCTCTTAATCTTTGTCTAGACATTTCAAGAAGACCAAAATTACTTATTCTTCCTATTTGAATTCTAGCTCTGTCAGTTCTACATTTTTCTTTTAGTTTTCTCTCAACCAATCTTCTATTTCCATAACTAAGCATATCAATAAAGTCGATTATAATTAGACCAGATAAATCTCTAATTTTTATTTGTCTTGATATTTCTTCAGCTGCCTCAATATTTGTATCTAGTGCAGTGCTTTCAACATTTTTACCCTTAATGGAGCTACCAGAATTTATATCAATTGAAACAAGAGCTTCAGTGGGATTTATTACCAAATATCCTCCTGATTTTAGTTTTACCTCAGAGTCAAATATTTGGTTTAATTTTTGTTCAATTTTTTCTTCAATAAATAATGGAACTTTTCCTCTATATTTTTTTACTTTTTTAACACTTGATGGCATAATCATTTTCATAAAAGTTTGTGCTTTTTTATAACCTTCATTGCCTTCAACTATTATATTTTGAGTAGTATCATCAAACATATCTCTTAAAGTTCTTTTTATAATTTCACTCTCTTGGTGAATTAATGATGGAGCAATAGAATTAATAGCAGTGTCCTTAATTTGACTCCATGTTTTGATAAGAGTTTCTAAATCATTATTAATTTCATTTTTGGTTTTATTGCTTCCAGCAGTTCTAACAATCAAACCCATCTCTTTCGGGATCTCAATTTCATTCAAAATAGTTCTTATTTTTTTTCTATCAGCTGGATTAAATATTTTACGAGATATTCCACCCCCTTTTGGAGTATTCGGCATTAAAACAATATATTTTCCAGCAATTGAGATAAATGTACTAAGCGCTGCACCTTTTTGTCCTCGTTCATCTTTGATGACTTGTACCAAGATAACTTGATTTGGTTTTATAACTTCCTGAATTTTATATCTTTTAAATTTAAACTTAGTTTCTTTCTTTTTATCTTTTTCCTCAGTTAAATTTTCTTTATCTTCAGAACCATTTTCACTTTCCTCGATTTGCTCTTTTTCAATATTAATAGGATCATCTATTTCAAGCTTTCCCTCAGCTATATTTTCTTCCTCTTTAGCTTCAACTTCTTTAGAAAGTTCTTCTCTAGCTTTTTCTTCCTCTTCTTTAATTTTATCTAAATCAGCTTTTGGTATTTGATAGTAATCAGACTGAATATCATTAAAAGATAGAAAGCCATGTCGCTCTCGCCCAAAATCAATAAATGCTGCTTGAAGAGATGGTTCTATCCTACTTACCTTACCGAGATAAATATTATTTTTTATTAAATTATTCTTTAAACCTTCGTATTCGTAGTCTTCAATATTGTCATCTGATTTAAGAACAACTCGAGTTTCATTAGGATGCGATGCATCGATATATAAATTTTTTTCCATAATAATTTGATTGATTGATTCATTTAGTATTTTAAGTGTTTATAAAATTTTGTTTAATTCAAGTGCCTTATCTTTAACAAATTCCAAGATATAATGGAAATAAAATGAATAAAATTCTCAAAAATACTCTATTTATATCGTTATCTTTTCTTTTATTGCTAAGTATTTTGATATTAGGAATTTTATGGTCTTATTCAAATAACATTCCTGATTATAAATTTCTTAAAAACTATAAACCACCAGTATCAAGTAAAGTGTATTCAGGTGATGGAGAACTTGTTGCAGATTTTTCAAAAGAAAAAAGGATATTTATTCCAATTAATTCAATTCCAAAAAATGTAATTAACTCATTTTTATCAGCAGAAGATAAAAACTTCTTTTCTCATCCGGGTGTTGATGCAAAAGGAGTTTTAAGAGCTGTGATAAACAACATTTCAAACATAATTTCATCTAAAAGACTTGAAGGTGCTTCGACAATTACTCAACAAGTAGCTAAGAATTTTTTATTAACTAACGAGGTAAGTATAAATAGAAAAATTAAAGAAGCTATTTTAGCATTTAGAATAGAGAGAGCTTTATCTAAACAAAGAATTTTAGAATTATATTTAAATCAAATTTATCTTGGTAGTGGAGCATATGGTGTGGCAGCAGCAAGCTTAGAATATTTTGATAAGTCTATACAAGAATTAGATTATGGAGAGGCTGCTCTATTAGCAGCTTTACCAAAAGCACCAAGTAGGTACAATCCTTATCGAAATATTGAGTTAGCTAAATTTAGAAGAGATTTAGTTTTAAAAAATTTATTTGAAAACAAGTACATAGATTTAGAAGAATACAATTATCTCAAAGAAAAAAAAATTTTACTCAATAAGACAAAAAAAGTTTTTTTAGAAGATTCTCAATATTATATTGAAGATGTTAGAAAAAATGTAATTGAAAATTTATCTTATGATAAAGTTTACAAACAAGGATTTAATATCAACACACCAATTAATTTAGAATTTCAAAAGATTGCAACCAAAGCACTTAGGAATGGATTATTATCTTATGATAAGAGAAAAGGTTGGAGAGGAGCACTTGCTAATAAAAAATACTCAGAAAATTGGAATAAAGATTTAAATAAATTTTTTTTAGAGGACTCAATTAGTTGGAAGTTAGCAATTGTTAAAAAAATAAATAAATTTTCAGCAAATATTGAAACTGAAGATAAATTAGATGGGAAGATAGAGTTTAAAGATATTTCTTGGACGAAAAAAGAATTTAATAAATTATTGAAAATTGGCGACATAATTTATGTAAAAAAAATTAGTGATAAAAATTATAGTTTAAAACAATTGCCAAAAGTTAATGGTGGAATTGTTGTTATCGATCCTTATACAGGTCGTGTATTAGCTTTAAGTGGTGGTTTTAGTTTCAAAAAAAGTGAGTTTAATAGAGCAACTCAAGCATTAAGACAACCTGGTTCTGCTTTTAAACCATTTGTTTATGCTTTAGCTCTTGAAAATAATTATACCCCAACATCTCTAATTTTAGATGCTCCGATTGTTTTAGATCAAGGAGAAGATCTTAAAATGTGGAAACCAGAGAATTATGGAAAAAAATTTTATGGACCTTCAACTTTGAGAGTTGGACTAGAAAAATCAAGAAATTTAATGACAGTCAGGATTGCTCAGGATTTAGGTTTAAAAAAAATTATAAATTTTTCAGAAAACCTAGGTATTTATGATAATCCAGAAGAACTTTTATCTATTTCACTTGGATCTGCTGAAACAACATTGTTAAAATTAACTTCAGCTTATTCCGTGTTTGTCAATGGAGGTAAATTAATTGATCCAATTTTGATCGATAGAATTCAAGATAGCGAAGGAAAAACTGTTTTTAATAATGATAAAAGAAAATGTATTAATTGTGATGAAATTTCATACTTGAGTAAAGATTATCCAATCATCAAAGATGATTATAAAAAAATATTTTCTCCAGAAACATCATATCAAATGACTTCTATACTTGAAGGGGTTGTTCAAAGAGGTACTGCTAAAAAACTAAGAGATCTTAAACTAAATATTGCTGGTAAAACTGGCACGACTAATAAAAATACAGACACCTGGTTTATCGGATATACGTCAAATCTTCTAATCGGTGTTTATGTTGGCTTAGATAATCCTTCTCCATTGGGTAGATTTGAAACTGGCTCAAAAACAGCTTTGCCTATTTTTAGAGAGTTTGTTGAAAAAACAGTTAATAAATCAGAGGCAAGACCTTTCAAGGCAGCAAAGGGAACTGTAATGATGGTAGTTGATCCAAATACTGGCCAAAAAGCAAAATTTAAATCTAAAAACACTATTATTGAAGTCTATAAAAAACAAAATGTGATTGATGGAAAAGTTTTATATTCAAATAATGATAGATTAGACGCCAATAATATATTAAAGTTTTATTAATGGATGATAAATATCAAGATTATAAAAAAGAAATAGAGAAGATAAACTTTAAAGTTAAGGAGTATCTTTGAAAAAAATAATATTCATTCAAAACTCGAGGCATTAAATATTAAAATGTTAGAAGCCAATTTTTGGCAAGATAAAGACAATTCAAAAAAAGTAATTAAAGAAAAAAAGCTGCTTGAAGATCTATTAAATGCCTACAAGGTTTCAATAGAAAGACTTTCAGATTTAGATGATTTAAGTGAGTTAGCATTAGAGGAAAAAAACGTCTCTGTACAAAAAGAAGTATTTCAAAATATTAAAGAACTAAGAACTTTAGTAAAAAAAAATGAAGTTAAATGTTTTTTATCAAACGAAGCAGATTCACTTGATTGTTATATAGAAATACATGCAGGTGCAGGGGGCACAGAAAGTCAAGATTGGGCAGAAATGTTAAGAAGAATGTATATGAAATGGGCAGATCAAAAAAATTTTAAATCAAATTTAATTAGCGAGCATAAAGGAGATGAAGCTGGAATAAAATCGTCAACAATTAAAATTGAAGGCGATTATGTTTTTGGTTGGCTTAAAAAAGAGTCTGGAATACATAGACTGGTCAGAATTTCCCCATTTGACTCTGGAGCAAGAAGACACACAAGTTTTGCAAGTATATGGATATATCCAGTGGTAGATGAGAATATTAATATTGAAATCATTGAAAAAGATTTAAGAATTGACACTTATCGATCTAGTGGAGCAGGTGGTCAACATGTAAATACAACTGATAGCGCTGTAAGGATAACTCACTTACCATCTAAAATTGTTGTTCAATGTCAAAATGAGAGATCTCAACATAAAAATAAAGAAACATGTATGAACATGTTAAAAGCAAGATTATATGACCATGAAATTAAAAAAAAAGAACAGGAAAATCAAAATACAGAAAACTCTAAATCTGAAATTGGATGGGGCCATCAAATAAGATCATATGTTTTGCAACCCTATAGACTTGTAAAGGATAATAGAACTAATTTTGAAAGTACAAGCCCAGATAAAATATTAGATGGAGATTTAGATGAATTTTTAGAACAATCTTTATACCAAATTAAATGAAAAAAAAAATTATAACATATACATCGATAGTATTAGGAATTTTCGTTTTATTAACAACTTATTTGAGTATGGTAGGTATTGAAACTGAGAAATTTAACAATCAAATTCAAAATCTAGTTAAACAAAAAAATGATAAATTTGATGTTAGCTTAAAAAAAATAAAACTCACTCTAGATCCTTTAAATTTTAAAGTTAATGTAAAAACAATTGATGCAAAAATAACTTTTAAAAACAAGCCAATTGAACTTGAGTACATCCAAACTCAAATATCACTAAATTCATTAATTAAAAATCAATTAGTTGCTTCACAAATAGAAATATCAACTAAACCAATTTTACTTAAAAACTTTGTATCATTTATAAGGTCTATAAATAATAGACCTGAATTATTTATTTTAGAACGATTTATTAAAAAAGGATATTTAATTGCAGATTTAAAATTTAATATTGATGAGTTCGGCGTATTCAAAAATGATTATAAGGTTAATGGGTTATTAAAAGAAGGTGAAATTAGTGTTTTTAAAAAAAACAAAATAGAAAAAATAAATTTTATTTTTAATATCGAAGAAAATAATTTTAATTTTAAAGACATTAGTTTTGATACAAATAACATTAATTTCTTATCTGATAGACTGGATATAAATAAAGATAAAAAAAATTATTTACTTGAAGGGTCATTAAGAAATAAAAAATCTGTATTAAATGATCAAATACTTCAAGTAATCAAATTAAAATATCCACAAATTGATTTAATAAATACAGAATTTGAGTCTAAAAATGATTTTACATTTAATATTAATGACAAGTTTAAAGTTAAGAATTTATCAATAAATTCAAGTATTTTTATTAATAATTCTCAGTTAAAAAGAAACAATTTAATTGATAAAAATATTATCGAGATTAATGAATTTATTGATTTAAAAGATCATGAGATAAAAGCATCTTATGCCAACAAAAAATTATCAATTGAGGGAAAAGGCCAAGTTAAAATACAAAACAAATTTGAACTTACTAATTATAAAGTAAATAACAATGGCTCTAATTTAAATTTAGTTTCAAATATTGAATTAAGTGAACTAGATATTAAAAATCAAAATTTAATTAAAGAATACTTACCTAAAACAAAAGATACTTTAAATTTTAAAGATCATAAAATTAAAATAAATTATCAAGATAATATTTTGACATTTGAAGGTTTTGGTCAAATAAAATTTGAAAAAGAATTAAACCAAATTAAATATCTTCTTTCAACAAAAGATCAAAAATACAATTTTAAAACTGATTTAAATGTTAATGATACACCAATTAAACTAGATTTTATTAATTATAAAAAAAATAAAAATTTAAATTCTCAGTTAAAAATTACTGGAAATTATAATAAAAAATTTGGGCTTGATTTTAAAAAAATTAGTCTTTTATCAAAAAATAATAGCCTGATAGTTAATGATTTAAAAATAGATAGAAATAATAAATTAGTAAAAGTAGATAAAATCGTCTTAGATTATTTTGATAAGGATGACTTAAAAAATAAATTTATTATTAATAGAACTAAAAACAATAATTACGAACTTAATGGATCGTTTTTAAACGCTGACCCCATCATTACAAGCTTACTAGAAAGCAAACATGACCAACAACTTAATATTTTTAAAGAAAATATAAAATTATCTTTAAATGTTTCTGATGTTTATCTTGATAATAATAATGTTATTAAAAATTTAAAAGGTAAACTCCAAATTATAGATAATAAAGTAAATCAGGCTGATATATCTGCACTATTTGATAATAATAAAAATATAAGTTTTTCAATAAACAATAAAGATGATGAAAAAATTACTACATTATTTTCTTCAAAAGCTAAACCATTTGTAAAAAGATATAAGTTCATAAAAGGTTTTGAAGATAGTGATCAAGGTTATTTAGATTTTTATTCTTCCAAAAAAAATGGTATTTTGAAATCAAAATTGACTATTGATAATTTTAAAGTCAAAGAAATTCCTGCTTTAGCAAAGATACTATCTCTTGCATCTCTTCAGGGAATAGCAGATTTGCTAACAGGAGAGGGTATTAGATTTACAGATTTTGAAATGAATTTTACCAATAAGGGCAAACTTATGACGATTGATGAATTATATGCAATTGGACCAGCAATATCTATTTTAATTGAAGGGTATATCGAAGAAGATAATTTAATTAGCTTAAAGGGAACGTTAGTACCTGCAACTACAATTAATAGATCTATTGCTTCAATTCCTCTAATTGGAGATTTACTTGTTGGAAAAAAAGTAGGAGAGGGAGTTTTTGGAGTAAGTTTTAAAGTGAAGGGACCTCCAAAAAAACTTGAAACAACTGTAAATCCAATAAAAACATTAACTCCGAGATTTATAACTAGAACGTTAGAAAAGATTAAAAAAAACTAATCTAATTCAATTTTTAAATGTCTTTTTTTTCCAATAGAAAGTTTAAGGTAGTTTTCATTAAAAAATTCATTTGTAATTATTAATTTTTCATCAGATATAACTTTATCATTAATTTTTACTGCGCTACCTTTAATTAATCTTCTTATTTCACTTTTAGATTTTTCTAATTTAGAGAGAACAACTAGATCAATTATATCTAAATTATTATTAATATTTTTTGAATTTATCTTGATTGAAGGTAAGTTTGAACCAAGTGAATTACCTGAAAATGCTTCTTTTGCAGCTTGTTCTGAATTTCTTGATGCTTCTTTACCATGAAGCATAGAGGTTGTTTCATTAGCTAAAAGTATTTTTAAATCATTAATATTATCATCTTTAATTTTTTTAATATCTTCAATTTCTATATCAGTAAAATTTTTTAAAAATTTTATAACGTCTCTATCATCTGTATTTCTCCAAAATTGCCAATAATCATAAGCTGATAAAAATTTTTTATCTAACCAAATTGCACCATTTTCAGATTTTCCCATTTTAGCTCCTGTTGCTAAAGTAATTAATGATGTAGTGAGACCATAACTTTGTTTATTTGAATATCTTTTGATGAGTTCAACACCGTTAACAATATTTCCCCATTGATCAGATCCACCAATTTGTAAAACACAATTTTCTTTTTTACTTAGTTCTAAAAAATCATAAGCTTGTAAAATCATATAATTAAATTCCATGTAGCTTAATGATTGTTCTCTATCTAATCTTAATTTTACACTATCAAAAGTTAACATTCTATTAATTGTAAAGTGTTTACCAATATCACGAAGGAATGAGATGTAATTTAAATCTTTAAGCCATGTGTAATTATTTACAAATATAGGTTTTGTTTCAGGGTTGTCATTATCTAAAAATTTTTTTAGTATATTTTTAATATTCTTAATATTTTTTTCAATTTCTTCTTCACTCAATATCTTTCGGGTTTTATCTTTTCCAGATGGATCTCCAATTCTTGTTGTGCCTCCACCCAGTAGCACAATTGGTCTATGACCATTTTTTTGTAACAATCTAAGACACATAATTTGTAATAAACTGCCAACATGTAAACTTTCAGCAGTACAATCAAATCCAATATATGCTTTAATTTTTTCCTTATCCATTAAACTGGATAATTCTTCTTCATTTGTGCATTGATAGAAGAAACCTCTATCTTTAAATTCTTTTAAAAATTTATTCATAAGCTTATAGTTACACAATATACAAATTTTTATTAAAAAGAATATCAATGAAAAAAAAATTATATACAGCCATTGGATTAATGAGTGGAACATCAATGGACGGTGTTGATGTATCTTTAATAAGATCGGATGGATTTAATCAATTAATCAATGTTTTAGATGAATATTATGAATATAATGAAACTTTGCATAAAGAGTTAATTGAATTGAGAAATTTAATTTTAGCTATCGATGATTTAAAGCTACACGCCAATAGAATAAAGGAACTAGAAAGAGAAATTACTCTATTTCATAGCAAAATTGTAAATGAAATATTATTAAAATATAAAGATGAGATTGATTTTATAGGTTTCCACGGGCAAACAATTTTTCATAGTCCTGATCAAAGAATTTCAAAACAACTAGGGGATGGAAAACTAATGTCTCAATTGATTAAAAAGAGGGTTTTTTATGATTTTAGACAAGAAGATATAGCTAATAAAGGTGAAGGGGCACCATTAGCTCCTATATTTCATAATCTGTTATCAAAAAATATCAATGAAAAATACTCAATAAACTTTCCTGTTTGTTTTCTTAATATTGGTGGAATTTCAAATATTACCAAAATAATAAAAAAGGATAAAAAATTAGAGGAGAATTTGGAAGCTTTTGATTCAGGTCCAGGCAATTGTATGATTGACGAATGGATTAGAAAAAATTCAAAAAATAATTTTGATAAAAACGGTTTAATAGCTAAATCTGGTAAAATTGATCAATTAATTTTAAATCAAGTAATTGATAATTTTGAATTAAATGATTTTGATAAATCTTTAGATATAAAAGATTTTGATATTTCATTTGCAAGAGGATTATCATTAGAAGATGGTTGTGCAACAATCACTAATTTTACTGCATATCTTATATCCAAAGGAATTGAACATGCCAATGGGAACAATAGTGATCCAATAAAATTTTTGGTTTGTGGAGGAGGGAGAAAGAATGATTATCTTATCAATAGTATTAAAAATTATTTATCACATAAAAAAAATATAAGTTTAAATTCTATCGATGATTATAGTTTAAATGGAGATTATATCGAATCCCAAGCGTTTGGTTATCTTGCCATAAGATCATTCTTAAATTTGCCAATATCATATCCAAAGACTACTGGCTGTGTAACACCTACAGTTGGTGGTAAGCTGGCTTAAAGTATTTAATAAAGAGCAGTTTCTTTTTTTATGTATTTATCGAGACTTTGAATTAAAGACTCTTCTGTTTTTGAAAAAAAATGATTGGCCTCAGGTACAGATTGAAATTCAACCTTAATACCTTTTTGAGCGCTTAATCTTTTATCTAGTTCAGTGATATATTCCAAAGGAACTAACTCATCTTTTTTTCCATAAATCATTAATCCAGATGTCGGACATGGAGATAAAAAAGAGAAATCATAAACATTTGGTTGAGGTGAAATTGCAATAAATCTATTAATCTCAGGTCTTCTCATTAATAATTGCATAGCTATTAATGAACCAAAAGAAAATCCTGATACCCAGCACTGAGAGTTATCAAAGTTTTCTCTTTCAAGCCAATCTAATGCAGCTGCAGCATCGGCAAGTTCACCTTGCCCATTATCAAACTCTCCATCACTTTTACCAACACCTCTAAAATTTACTCTACATACAGAAAAATCATTATCCATAAATGTATGAAAAGTATCTACTACAACTTTATTATTCATAGTCCCTCCATACTGAGGATGAGGTTGTAATACTAGCGCAATTGGTGATGTATTTTTTTTACTTTTATAATATTTTGCTTCAAGTCTTCCAGCAGGTCCAGGGATAAATATTTCTAAAATTTTATTGTCCATATACGATATTGATTATTATTCTCAAAAAAAAACTACGTTTATCATAAGTGAGCGACAATATGTTAGTTTTTTTATTGCAATCTATACTTGACCATTTTAGTCAGGTATGTATAAAAACGCACAATTTAAAAGGGTAAAATGAAACTAACATCAAAAGGTAGATATGCCGTAATGGCATTAGTTGATCTTGCAAGATTTGACAGTATTAATCCTGTATCACTAAGAGATATATCTTTGCGCCAAGGTATTTCACTTGATTATCTTGAGCAGATTTTTTCTAAGCTAAAAAAAAACCAAATTGTACAAAGTATTAGAGGAACACAGGGTGGTTATGTTCTCTCTAAAAAACCTAATGAAATAAAACTTACAAATATTTTTCATGCTGTTGATGAAAAAGTAAAAACTGTTCAATGTAAAAAAGAGTCAAAAAAAGGGTGTAATGGCAAAGCCACAAAATGTTCAACTCATAATCTTTGGGATGAACTTGAGACACATATTAACAGTTTTTTTGAAAAGAAAAGTTTAGAAGATTTATTAAAAAATAATAACGATCAAAGAATTTAAAATATGGATAATAGGCAAAAAGAAATTGATAATTTGAAAGATTATAAATATGGTTTTTCTACTGATATTGAAAACACTAGGGCTCCCAAAGGTTTGAATGAAGATGTGATAAAATTTATCTCAAATATTAAAAAAGAGCCACAATGGATGCTTGATTTTAGATTGAAAGCATTTGAAAGATTTAAACAATTAAAAGAACCTAGTTGGCAAAAACCAAAGTATCCAAAAATTGATTATCAGGATTTATATTATTATTCAGCACCAAAAAGTATGGATGATAAACCTAAAAGTTTAGATGAACTTGATCCAAAACTTTTAGAAACTTATAAAAAACTTGGTATCCCCCTTCAAGAACAGGCTAGATTAAATGGTATAGCAGTTGATGCTGTATTTGACTCAGTCTCAGTAGCCACAACATTTAAAGAAGAGTTGACTAAACAAGGAATAATTTTTTGTTCTATGTCAGAAGCTATCCAGAAGCATCCTGATTTAGTTAAAAAATATTTAGGCTCTGTAATTCCAACAACAGATCATTTTTTTGCAACTCTTAATTCTGCAGTTTTTACAGATGGTTCATTTGTTTACATTCCAGAAGGAGTAAAATGTCCGATGGAACTCTCAACATATTTTAGAATTAACGCTTCAGAAACTGGTCAATTTGAGAGAACATTAATTATTGCTGATAAGGGAAGTTACGTTAGTTATTTAGAAGGATGCACTGCTCCCATGAGAGATGAGAATCAATTACATGCAGCAAATGTTGAATTGATTGCACTTGATGATGCTGAAATAAAATACTCAACAGTTCAAAATTGGTATCCTGGAGATAAAGACGGGAAGGGAGGAATTTATAATTTTGTAACTAAAAGAGGTTTGTGCAAAGGTAATAATTCTAAAATTTCATGGACTCAAGTAGAAACAGGTTCTGCAATAACATGGAAATATCCAAGTTGTATATTGAAAGGTGATAATTCAATTGGAGAATTTTATTCAATCGCAATTACAAATAATCATCAAAAAGCAGACACAGGAACTAAGATGATACATCTAGGCAAGAATACAAAAAGTAAAATCATATCTAAGGGAATTTCAGCTGGAAATTCTGACATGATGTATCGAGGATTGGTGGATATATCCTCTAAAGCTGATAATTCTCGTAATTTTACTCAATGTGACTCTCTATTAATGGGTAACAAATGTGGTGCTCACACTATTCCATATATAAAAAATAAGAATCTTAAATCAAATATTGAACATGAGGCAACTACATCAAAAATAAGTGATGAGCAGTTATATTATTGTAATCAAAGAGGTTTAAATCAAGAAGAGGCAGTCAGTTTAATTGTTAATGGGTTTTGTAAAGAAGTTTTGCAACAGCTCCCAATGGAATTTGCTGTAGAAGCACAAAAATTAGTTGGAATTAGCTTAGAAGGGAGCGTTGGCTAAATGTTAAACATAGAAAATTTAAAAGCAAAAATTGATAATAAAGAAATATTAAAAGGACTAAACTTAAATATCAAACCAGGAGAAGTTCATGCAATTATGGGTCCTAATGGATCAGGTAAAAGCACTCTATCCAATATTTTATCTGGAAAAAAAGGGTACGAAGTTAATGGAATAGTATCATTTGAAGGAGAAAACCTACTCGAATTAGAAACTGAGGAGAGAGCTCATAAAGGAATATTTTTAGCATTTCAATATCCTTTAGAAATTCCAGGAGTTAATACAAATACTTTTTTAAAGACTTCAATTAACGCAATTAAAAAAGCTAGAGGAGAAAAAGAATTAGATGCAATTGAATTTTTAAAATTAATAAAGCAAAAATCATTAGAGTTAAAATTAGATGAAAAAATATTAAGTAGACAATTAAATGTTGGATTTTCAGGAGGAGAAAAGAAAAAAAATGAAATTTTACAAATGTCTATTTTAGATCCAAAATTATCAATATTAGATGAAACAGATTCTGGTTTAGATATTGACGCTTTAAGAATTGTTTCTGAAGGAGTTAATTCATTAAGAAATAATAAAAAATCTTTTTTAATTATTACTCACTATCAAAGATTATTAGATTATATCAAACCTGACTTTGTCCATGTTTTAAAAAATGGACAAATCATTAAATCAGGAAATTATGAATTAGCAAAAAAATTAGAAAAAGTTGGATATGAGGATTTTAATTAATGGAAAATAACATTAAAATAAATTTTGAGAATTATTTAAATAAACAAAACTTATCAAGCTCTCAAAAAGAAATAAAAGAGAGCAATTTTAATAATTTTATTAAAAATGGCTTTCCTAACAAACGAATTGAAGATTGGAAATTTTCAGATCTAAAACAAATTATTACAACTAACTTTGAAAATATTGATTTTTCAAAAAAAGAAGAACAATCTAATATCGAAGAGAATTTCACATTTGACTTAGAGCATAATAAAATTGTTTTTATCAATGGTATTATTTCAAAGATAGATTTTAATTATGAGGACGAAAAAAAAATAATTGTAGAACAAAATTCAAATTTAGAAAAAGAATTAAGCGAAAACTCATTATTGAATTTGAACACTGCCTTTTTGTCTAATTATACTAAAATTTTAGTTAAAAGTGGTTATCAATTTAAAAAACCGCTGATTTTATTCAATTATTTAACAAATAATTTAAATAACAATGGTTTAAATTCTAGAGTGGATATTAATTTAGAAGATGACACCTCATTAAATATTATTAACATATCAAATGAAAATTCGAATAATAATTTTTTAAATTTTAGACAAAAAATTAAAATTGGTAAAAATTCTATTCTTAAAAACTATAGTTTAGATATTAATAAAAATTCAAATTTTAAATATTCTTTTAAGGATATTAACTTAGAAAAAAACAGTCATTTGGAGTATTTTATTTTATCTAAAGGGTCAAAATTTTCAAAACATGATATTAACTGTTCTTTAAATAACGAATATGGATCAATTGTTTTAAATGGAATAATTGATTTAAATGATGAAAGACATCATGAAATCAAAACTAAGATTAATCACAACGAAGAAAATTGTAAAAGTTATCAATTAATTAAGAGTGTTTTAAATGATAATTCTAAAGGTGTTTATCAAGGTAAGATATATGTGGATTCTAAAGCACAAAAAACTGATGGCTATCAATTAAGCAGAGCATTATTGCTTAGTGATGAAGTTGAATTTAATGCAAAACCTGAATTAGAAATTTATGCTGATGATGTTAAGTGTTCTCATGGCTCAACATCCGGAAACATTGATGAAAATTCAATTTTCTATTTAATGTCCAGAGGTTTAAGTCATGAGCAATCAAAAAAATTGTTAACTAATGGTTTTTTAAATGAGGTTATTGAAAAAATCACAAATGAAGATGTTAAATCTTTAGTAAAAGAATTTATAGGTATAACAGAATGAATATTGATCAAATAAAAAAAGAATTCCCAATTTTTGATGAAAAAATTCAAAATAATGATTTAGTTTATTTGGATAGTGCCAATTCTTCTCAAAAGCCAAAAGTTGTAATAGATAGAATTAATGAATTTTATACGAAACAATTTTCGAATGTTGGAAGAAGTGTACATTATCTTGCTGTAGCTGCTACTAATTTATATGAAAATACAAGAACTTCAGTTCAAAGATATATTAATGCAAATGATAAAAATGAGATTGTATTTACCAAAGGTGCAACTGAGGCCCTTAACTTAGTTGCAAATACATTAGGTCAAAATTATTTACAAGAAGGTGACGAAATTCTTATTACTGAGTTAGAACATCATTCTAATTATGTGCCATGGCATTTTTTAAGAAAATCAAAAAATATTAAAATTAATTTTGCAGAGATTAATGAAGATGGTGAAATTACTTTAGAAGAAATAGAAAAAAAGATTACTTCTAAAACAAAATTAATTTCTATTACTCATTTATCAAATGTAACTGGAGCTATACTTCCTATTAAAGAAATCACACAATTAGCACATTCCAAAGGTATTGTTGTTGTCGTAGATGGCTGTCAGGGTGCGCCGCATTTAAAATTAGATATGCAAGATTTGGATTGTGATTTTTACGCAATTTCTTGTCATAAAATGTACGGCCCAACTGGTTTAGGTATTTTATATGGTAAAAAAAAATGGTTAGAGGAATTACCGCCATATCAAGGTGGGGGTGGAATGATCAGTGAAGTCAAAAAAGATAGAATTTCCTATGGCGATTTGCCCAATAAATATGAGGCTGGCACTATGGCTACCGCTCAAGTAATTGCGTTTGATCAATCTATTAAATTTTTAGAAAGTATCGGTATTGATAATGTCATGAAGCATGAAGCAGAACTTGTTGAGTATGGACAGGAATTATTGCAAAAAAATAATTCAGTGAAATTACTTGGAAATCCAAAAGATAAAGGTGGAGTTTTATCTTTTACTATTGAAGGAATTCATCCACATGATATCGCAACTATATTAGATGAAGATGGAGTTGCAATTAGAGCAGGACATCATTGTTGTCAGATTTTACATGACAAATTAAATATACCAGCAAGCGCAAGAGCTTCTGTTGGAATTTATAATACTAAAGATGATTTAGATAAACTTAATGACTCTATTAATAACTGTAAAAAAATATTTAACCTATAATGAATTTAAAAGAACTATATCAAGAGATAATTTTAGAACATGGAAAAAATCCAAGAAATCTTCGTAAGACAGATGATTTTAATAAAGATGCTAAAGGACATAATCCTTTGTGTGGGGATAACGTTCATGTTTATCTTAAATTAAATGGACAAAGAATAGTTGAAGATATTTCATTTGAAGGAAGTGGATGTGCCATCTCAATGGCTTCCGCCTCTATTATGACTGACTTAATTAAAGGTAAAAATGAGAGTGAAACTAAAGAAATCGTTGAAGATTTTCTCGGTATGATTAAAGAAAACCCTGAACTTAAATCAGAAAATTTACTTGAAGATGAAAAAACAAAGTTAATGTGTTTATCTGGTGTAAAGCAATATCCTATGAGAGTTAAATGTGCTACTCTATCATGGCATACATTAGTTTCTGCTTTTGAAGACAAAACAGATCTAGTTAAAACGGAGAATTAAAAATGACGAAGAAAGATCAAATTATTGAAGAGATTAGAAAAATTTATGACCCAGAACTGCCTGTAAATATTTATGAACTTGGTTTAATATATGATGTTCAGGTTGAAAATGATAATCATGCAAAAATTAAAATGACTTTGACTACTCCAAACTGCCCAGTAGCAGAAAGTTTACCAAAAGAGGTAAAAGAAGGAGTGATGCAAGTTGAAGGAATAGATAATGTTAATCTTGAATTAGTTTGGGATCCTCCTTGGAACAAAGACATGATGTCAGAAGCTGCAAAATTAGAATTAAATTTATAATGAACCCAATCATAAAACTAAGTGATAACGCTGCTCAAAGAATTAAAGAAATCATGTCTAATGCAGAAAAAGATTCTCTAGGAGTTAGGGTTTCTGTAAAAGCTGGTGGTTGTGCAGGTATGTCTTATGTTATGGAATATACTAAAGAAGTAAATCCTAATGATGAAGTTATAGAAGAAAAGGGTGTAAAAGTTTTTGTTGATTCAGCTGCAATAATGTATCTTCTAGGAACTGAAATGGATTATAAAAAAGAAGAATTATCTTCAACTTTTGTCTTTAATAATCCCAATGAAACTGAGCGTTGTGGGTGCGGAGAGTCCTTTAAAATAGAATAGGCTATATTGTCCTAATATTTGCATATCAGTATTGCATTTCTTGCATAACTAGTGTAAGAATCTTGTATGAACACATTTGAATTTAAAAACCTTGTTAAAAACCTTAAAAATTCTTTAAAGCAAAGAACTTTTTTTAAAGATCTTCGTAAAGAAGTAGAAACTGGTGCCAACGGCACACAGGACTACGTTGTTAAAAAAGGTGTTAACAAAGATACAATTGCAACAACTAGGCAGTAATTAATTACTAGCTACTGTAATACATCTCAAACTCAACTGGATGAGGTGCATGTTCAAATTTATGTATCTCTTCAAACTTAAGTGCAATGTAGGCATCAATTTGATCATCTGTAAATACACCGCCCTGAGTTAGAAACTCTCTATCTTTATCTAAACTTTCCATAGCTTCTCTTAAAGAGCCACATACAGTTGGAATAGCACTAACTTCTTCTGGTGGTAATTCATATAGATCTTTGTCAAATGATTCACCTGGATGAATTTTATTTTTAATTCCATCAAGTCCAGCCATCAACATTGCGGCAAAAGTTAAATAAGGGTTTCCAGAAGCATCAGGAAATCTTATTTCACATCTTGCACCATTTTTACTTAGAGTAATTGGTATACGACAAGATGCAGATCTATTTCTTGCAGAGTATGCTAGAAGAACTGGTGCTTCAAAACCAGGTATTAATCTTTTATAACTGTTTGTCGTTGAGTTAGCAAAAGCATTTATTGCCTTAGCATGTTTTAAAATACCACCAATATAATGAAGAGCTGTTTCTGATAATCCAGCATAAGCATCACCAGAAAATACTGGTGTACTTCCTTTCCAAATAGATTGGTGGATGTGCATACCTGAACCGTTATCACCTGCAACAGGTTTAGGCATGAAGGTAGCTGTTTTACCAAATGAGTGCGTCACCATTTGTACAACGTATTTATATAACTGAACATTATCAGCTTGATCAACCAAAGTTCCAAAATACATACCAAGTTCATGCTGACTAGGAGCTACTTCATGATGGTGTTTTTCAACTTTAATTCCAACCTCTTTTAAGTTTTTTAAATACTCACCACGCATATCTTGTTCACTATCAACAGGAGGAACTGGAAAGTACCCACCTTTAACTGGAGGTCTATGACCCATGTTGCCATTTTCATAAACTTTACCAGAGTTGTATGGACCTTCTTTGCTGTCTAGAATAAATCCAGTATTGTTAGGATCATTACTTATTCTTACATCATCAAATACAAAAAATTCAGGCTCTGGACCAAAGAATGCTTTATCCCCAACACCTGATGATTTTAAATACTCTTCAGCTTTTTTAGCAGTTCCTCTTGGATCTCTTTCGTAAGGAGATTTCTTAACAGCATCTAAAATATCACAAAATAGAACTAGTGTATTATGTGAAGTAAAAGGATCCATAATCATTCTTGATGTGTCAGGTTTTAAAATCATGTCAGATTCGTTTATAGCTTTCCAGCCAGCAATGGATGACCCATCAAAAAATACACCTTCATTTAGCATTTCATCATCAACAATTGTTACATCCATTGTTAAATGTTGAAGCTTACCTCTAGGGTCAGTAAATCTTAGATCTACGAATTCTGCTTCTTTTTCTTTTATAAATTTTAAAACATTTGCTGCGCTCATTTTGTCTCCTATATAATTTTATGAGTGGTAATTAACAAATTAATCACAAAAAATATTGCTAATTTAATAAATAACACCTATGCAATTTTCACATAAGTATTGTATTTATTCAATATTATTTAATAAGATTTTCATAATGAACCCATTACTGAACAAAGAGCCAGTTAGAAGAGCTGAAAAAGCAATTAAAGCATTTAATTCTAATTTAGAAATTATTTGTTTGGAAAAAACAGCTCGTACTGCACAAGATGCGGCTACAGCTTTGGGTTGTAATGTTGGTGCAATTGTTAAAAGTTTGCTGTTTAAAACTGAGGATAATTTCATTCTTTGTTTAGTATCTGGAGATAAAAGATGCTCCTTAAATAAACTTAAAAATATCTTTAATTTTAAAGATGTTTCTATGGCACATCCAGATGAAGTTAAAAAAATTACCGGATATACTATTGGTGGAGTTTCTCCTGTAGGACATTTAAATAAATTAAAAATCTATATTGATAATAATTTAGAAAGATTTACAACCATTTTTGCTGCAGCTGGGCATCCAAACTGCGTATTTAAAATAGATTTTAAACAATTAACAGTCTTAACTGATGGTGAAAAAAAAGACATAACAGAATGAGACAACCAAAATTAATAGATTACATCTTATTAACAACATTAGCTTTGATTTGGGCTTCAGCTTTTTTTAATATTAAGATAGCCACTTATTCTTTTGGACCTGTAACAATTGCTTTTTTAAGAGTTTTTTTTGGGGCAATTCCTGTTTTACTTCTTTGTTATTATAAAAATATAAAAATTGAAGCTTTTTCAAAAGACTGGCATTGGTTTGCAATGATAGGATTTATTAATTTAGTAGCTCCATTTTTTTTAATAGCATATGGAGTTAAATCAGTCCAAAGTAACCTGGCAGCAATTTTAATGTCTACTACCCCTTTAAGCTCAACTGTACTGGGACATTTTTATACTAAAAATGAAAAGTTTAATTTAATAAAAACAACTGGAATTTTAATTGGTTTCTCAGGGATTGTGTTCTTATTTTCTGACAACCTTTTAATTGATGAAAATAATTTTGGATCAGCATTATTAATATTACTTGGCTCAACTTGTTATGTAATTGGTGGTGTTTTAACTTTAAAAATTAGTAAGAAAAAAAATGAAAATGTAACAGGCTCAATATTGATTTGGGCGATTATAATTTTAATTCCATTAGTAAGCTTTATAGAACAACCTTGGCAATCTATTCCAAGAACAGATTCTATGATATCAGCAATATACTTAGGACTTGTTCCAACTGGAGTTGCTTGGTTGTTAAGGTTTAGAATTTTAAAAAATAATGGTTTAATTTTTCAATCGCAAGTATCTTACTTAATACCAATATTTGGAACCATCTTAAGTTACATATTTTTAAAAGAATTAATAACAATTAAAGTTTTGATATCTTTAATAGCTGTTTGTATTGGTATTTATTTTGTTAAAAAAGCAGATAATAAAAAAACTATTTGAGTTTTGCGATTGCTGCAATATGAGAAGGTCTAGTTTCACAACATCCACCTAATATAGTAGCACCATTTTCTTTAAACTTTTTTGCAATTTCCCTAATATTTTCTGGTGTAAAATCATGTCTATGACCTAGGAATTCATTTGGATTTCCTCCAGAATTTTTAAAGAAAGAAGACGTATAACCATTTTTTGGTTTTGTTGTCATAAATCCATTTAATTTAAAACCAAATGGAACATTTAATTCTTTCATTTCCTTAAGATTTTTTTCATAATTTTCAGGAGATACACAAGAAAGCATGACGCCCAATAATTTGTCATCAATAATGGTTTTAATATCAGAAATTTTTTCACCACTTGGTAAGTTGGTTCCTTCAGATATATGAATACCGATCAGATAAGGTTTTTTAAATTCTTTGATGGCCTTAATTCCGCATTTAAACTCTTTAATACTACTCCACACATCAAAATAAAAAAAATCAACATAATCATTTAATAGCCTTGCTTGCTCATTAAATGTATTGATAATTTCTTCTTCACTTCTTTCATCCACTTCATAAGTTAATTCTTGAGGAGGTAGTCCACCAGCAATTAAAACATTTGGAAATTCTTTTTTTACTTTATGAGCAATTTCTCCAGCTTTTATATTTAGATACTCAAATTTATCTTCAATATTATTTTCTCGAAGCCTTTTTCGTCTTGTCGTAAAAGTCGTGGTAACAATTACTTCAGCTCCCGCTTTTACAAAATCTCTATGTGTATCTTGTAGTAATTGGTGATAATTTTTATCTAATATTGCATTGGCACTCCATAATGTTCCGTTAGGTTTCATTCCTCTAGCTAGTAGTTCTTGACCCATCCCACCGTCTAATACTCTTGTTTGTTTGAAAAAATTTAAGTCCATTTAATCCTCACTTTTTTAGTGCTTCAGCTTTTTGCTAGGCGCACAATATAGCTCAACTACCTTGCTTACTGATTTTATGTGGGAATTTTCTTTTTAGCAGTTAAAGCCCGCAATAAGATCAAATCGGCATTTAATTTATAAAACTTTAAAGACTAATTGTAAACTATTTTTTTAAAATAATTTTTGCATTGAAAGAAAAAGATCTTCGTTCACCTTCAATATTAAATGGATAAGCAGTATGCATTAAGTAGTTTGGAAAAATTATTAATTCTTTGATTTTGGGAACAACATTATAGATACTTTTACTTAAGAATCCTCTTTGACCATTAATAAAATCAATTGTTCCATTGGTTTTGACTTTCTTATTTTTTACCATTTTATTGCTAGTCATACCTTTGGGTAATTTCAGATAACCAACACCTGACAAATCACCTTCGTGGTAATGTATAGGGTTATATTCACCTTTAAATTGTCGAACCACCCAAAGATTTAAAATTTTTATTTCTTTGATTTCTTGTATTTTTTCATTTGATAAAAATTTGATAATATTTTTTTTTAACTCTTTATCTAAGTGTTTTCTGATAAATTTATCTGAAATTTTCAATTCTTTTTTAATTTGGCTTGCTAATTTTGAGCTGTAATCAATTTTTTTTGATTTTGATTTTTCATCAAACTCTTTGTTTAATATGTCAAAAAATTTATTTGAAATTCTTGCTTTACCTATTGATGGACCAAATGGTTTAATATTCTTCATTGTGTGATTAAATATAGTAAAAGACAATTAAATCAAGATTATGGTAATAACTTTAATCCCATTCTCATAGCCACAAAGATAACTAATAAAGATGTTATAATAGCTAGAGTTTTGCCGGACAAAAATTTTATATTCAAAAAATTTCCAATTTGCCCTCCTATTAACACCGCTATAAAAAGAGGCCAAAAATTTAAAAACTCATCAAATACAACATCTTTTGTTAATTGACCAGCTACACCAAATATTGAATTAATTAAAATGAATAAAGATGCGGTAGTAGCAATTTGCTTTGGATATCCTGCTTTCATTAAAAATAAAATTGGACTTAAAAATATGCCGCCACCAATTCCAATAATTCCTGAAGTAAAACCAATTATAGAGCCTATTAAGAGTGAAATGATTTTTGGGATTGATTTTATCTTAATTTGATCATCATTAAATGACTTGCTTTCAATCAATAAAAAAATTCCAGCAATGACTAATATCACAAACAATAATATTTCAAATAATTCCTTAGTGATAGACATTGAGGCACCAAAAAACGCAAAAGGTATAGAACCTATTAAGTATGGAGTAAGTAATTTAAGATTAAGATTACCAGATCTTACGTAGTTTATAGAGTTACCTGAAACAACAATGATATTGCAAATTAAAGCCAATATTGGAAAAATATAATATGGAATATCCCAAATCAGCATTAATGCTAGGTAGGTAGATCCCCCACCAAAGCCAACACTTGAATAAAATATTGCTGTTATAAAAAAAAATATTGATAATATAATCATACTCAAAACTTATTATGAATGTAAATATAGCTTTATTAACTGTAACAGATACTAGAACTTTTGATAATGATAAATCTGGAGCAATTCTTGTAGAAAAGATTAAAGAAGCTAATCATAATTTAATTGATAGAAAAATCTGTAAAGACAATAAAGAAGACATTGTTTTAATTTTAAAAGAATGGATCAATAAAAAAGATATTGATGTAGTTATAACTACTGGAGGTACGGGCTTAACAGGAAGGGATATAACCCCAGAAGCAATAGATGAAATTGCTGATAAACAAATACCTGGATTTGGTGAAGTTTTTAGAACTATAAGTCTTAAAACAGTAGGCACTTCTGCAATACAGTCTAGAGCTTGCGCAGTTTTAGCAAACGGTAAATATGTTTTTGCATTACCCGGATCATCTGGTGGTGTTACTGATGCTTGGGATGGAATTTTAAAACATCAATTAGATATTAATCACAAGCCTTGTAATTTTGTTGAATTATTCCCTAGACTTAAAGAAAAATAATTATTTTTGATATTTTTCTTTCCATTCTGTGTAAGGCATTCCATAAATATGCTTTCTAGCATCAGGATCAGATATAGTTATGCCCTTTTTTTCAGCTTCTTCCCTATACCATCTGGACAAACAATTTCTGCAAAAATTAGCTAAATTCATAAGATCAATATTTTGAACATCTTTTCTTTCATCTAAATGGTTCAATAACCTATCAAATGTAGCTGATTGAATTTCTTTTTTTGTTTTATCATCCATAATTTGTCTCTCTTTTTTTTATTTTAATTCTTAGGGCTAGCAAAACAAGTATAATTAACATGAAAATTAAAGGTTTAAAAAAAATTGTTTTTGATAGCCAAATATAATGAAGTGAACCAAAGATTGCTATTATGTAAATTAATCTATGTAATTTTTTCCAATTATGTCTTAATAGATTTACCATTTTTTGAGACGAGGTAAAAGCTAATGGAAATAATAATAACCAAGCTGAAAATCCAATAAATATATATTTCTTCTTTAAAACATCGTTAAAAATTTGCTGCCAATCAAGTCTATAGTCTATAACCACATAAGTAATTAAATGAATAGTTGCATAAAAAAAAACAAATAATCCCAACATTCTTCTAAACTTTATCCAAATAACTAAATTAGTAAATCTTTTAAGAGGACTCATTGCTAGAGTTAAGCAGATAAAAATTAATGTCCATTCACCTGTGTGATGAGTGATTTCTTTTACTGGTTCTGGACCTAATTGATTGAAATAAATCTTAGAGACAATTATTATGAAAGGAGTGAGACCTAAAATGAAAATACCAGGCTTTAAAAATTTATTCATTAAAAATACTTTTTTAAATCCATGCCACTATACAAATTAGCTACCTCATCTCCATAACCGTTAAACATTAAAGTTTTTACTCTTGGTGCAAAAATATCATTTCCAATAACTCTTTCAGTTGCTTGAGACCACCTTGGATGATTAACATCAGGGTTAACATTTGAATAAAAACCATACTCTCTTGGTGAAGCCCACATCCACGACGATGTTGGCATTTTTTCAACCAATTCTATCTTCACAATAGCCTTTGCACTTTTAAAACCATATTTCCATGGAATAAAAATTCTAAGAGGAGCACCATTTTGATTGGGCAGTTTTTTATTATACAAACCTGTGACCACTGTAGTTAATGGATGCATTGCTTCATCAATTCTTAATCCTTCTTTATAAGGCCAATTTAAAACTGGATATCGTTGGCCTCTCATTTGATCAGGGTCATAAACACTTTCAAATTTAACAAATTTTGCTTTGGAAGTAGGAGTGACCTTAGATAACAATTTACTTAAAGAAAAACCCATCCAAGGAATTACCATTGACCATCCCTCAACGCATCTTAAGCGATATATTCTTTCTTCAGACTCAATCGTTTCTGAGATTTCTTCCATAGATATTTTGATAGGATTTTCAACTTCACCTTCAATACTAATATTCCAAGGTTTTGTTTTAAAATTTTGTGAATTAATATATGGATCACTTTTAGAAGTTCCGAACTCATAATAATTGTTATAGGTTGTGATATCTTTGTAGCTTGTATATTTTCTTTCTTCTTGAGATAAAGCATCATTAGTAGAGAAAAATGAAGTCATTGCAATTGAACCAGCGCCTAAACCAATTGATTTAATAAATGATCTTCTATTTTTATAAATTTTTTCAGGTGTTATTTCTGAATATTTAATTTTTTTCATGAATTACAGGATTACCTTTTAGCCAGTTACTTTCATTATTTGTATAATGTTCTTTTTTCCAAATCGGTGACCTTTTCTTAATTTCTTCAATTATGTATCTAGATAAAATATAAGCTTCATCACGATGTTTACAGGCAACAGCAATAATAATACTTACTTCACCAAGGTTTAAATAACCTTTTGCATGTTCAATAAATACTGCTTTATCTTTGATATTTAGCTTTTGATCTGCTTCATTATAAATTTCTTCAAAACTCTTTATAACAAGTGCATCATGACTATCATAAGTTATTCCCAATACACTTTTATTATCGTTTTGATTTCTGACAGTTCCAGAAAAAAAGATTGATGCTCCAAATTCAGAAGATGAAATAAAATTTTCAGCTTCTAAAATTGAAAGTTTTTTTTCTTTTGTATCAATTACTTTTGTATGAAGCATTAACCTCCTCCGATAGGGGGTATAATAGCAATTTTTTCGTTACTTGTTATTTTATAATTGTCGCTGACAATATTGTTATTTTCAGAACAAAATGCAGATGAATTTACAATATTTTTAAAATTTTCATTACCCTTGAATTTTTTATCTAAAAATTCAACTATTTTATTTCTAATATCTTTAATTGTTGAATTGTGTTCAATATCTAATTCTATAAAATTTTGATCACTAAAATCTCGACTTGCTCCAAATAACTCAATTTGTATCTTCATCAATATTTTAATTAAAATATTTCTTTTAAAAAATTAGGTAGTCCATCAGGATTTTTCCATAGACCACTTTTTCCACCTTCTTTGATTAATAATTTTACATCATCGATTTTTAAATGGGGATTAACAATTTTACTTAAATCGTAAATAGTTATTAAGGCAGCATTTACTCCCATAATTGCTTCCATCTCCACACCTGTTTTCGCATATGCAGAAACAACACAAAATACTTCAAGTGAACTTTCTTTATCATGCATAATAATCTTAGTAGCAGTATGATCAATTGGTAGTGGATGACACAAAGGTATTAATTCACTGGTTTTTTTAACCCCTAAAACTGCCGAAACTTCAGCTAAAGCTACTGGGTCTCCTTTAGGCATTTCTTTATTTTTAATTAAATGAAAAACTTCTTTGCCAACATAAATTTTTCCAGATGCTAAAGCTCTTCTATGAGTTTCCTTTTTGGCTGAAACATCTACCATATTAAAAGAATTTTTTTTAAAAATTTCTTCTGCCCAATCTTTTAATTCGTTGTTTTTTATCACTTTTAAATTTTTCATATTAACCACCAGTAGTCGATAAATTCTTTGTTAAACCAGTTTCACCGATCTCTAAATAATGAGACTCTTTTTTAAAATTAAGCTGTTTTAAAATCAAATCTTTTAACTCATCGATTTGACTATCTTTTTGCATTAAGTGTCTAATATTTATTCCAGTATTACCAAACAAACATAATCTTAAATCACCTTTAGCCGTTATTCTTAATCTATTACAACTTTTACAAAAATCTTTAGAGTAGGGAGCAATAACACCAAATTTCCCTTGAAACTTTGGGTTTAAATAGTTTTTTGATGGCCCTGAATCTTTACCAAATGTTTGAATAACCCAATTATTGTTGTTTAAATAGTCTGTAAATTTTTTTGCAGGAACATGATAGTTGTTAAAATAGTCTAGATTATCTCCTGTTTGCATCAACTCAATATATCTAAAATCAATTTCATTATTTTTTACAAATTCAGCCCAATCATTAAAATCTTTCTCAGAGTCATTTACTCCTTTTAATAAAACAGCATTGATCTTAATATTTTTGAAATTTAATTTTTGTAATTTTTTAATACCTCTAAGAATTTCCTCTAATCTGTTGTGTCCCGTAATCTTTTTAAAAGTTTCAGCATTTAAACTATCTATACTAATATTAATTCCATCTAAGCCACTATTTTTTATATCATTTGCTATTTTATCTAATCTGTAACCATTAGTAGTTATTACAGTTTTTTTGATCCCTGAATTCTCTTTAATAATCTTAATAATCTCAAAAAAATCTTTTCTAACAGTCGGTTCACCACCAGTAAGTCTAATTTTTGATACACCAAGTTGTGACAGTGCTTTTGCTAATCTACCAATTTCATCAGTATTGATGAAAGTTCTATTATCACTTTTATCAATTTTATATCCATTAGGTAAACAGTATCCACATTTAAAATTGCACACATCTGTAATTGACAATCTAATGTATGGAAATTTTCTACCAAAGCTATCCTTAAGAATATTCATATACAATTACAATATATATATGATTTTATATAATATGAGTAAAATTCTTTAAGAAAAAAAATTATATAATCTAAAAAGATTGTTACTATTATAGAGATATTTAACTCCTCCTCTAAAAAATAGAGGAAGAGCTTTTTTGTAATTATTTACCTGGTTCTTTGTAGCCACCAACCATTTTGTTTGCAATTTTTGCAATACCATTCAAGTCAATAGCCTCTAATACAGTAAAGTCAGTTACAGCCCCACTCGAAACCGCAACCATTCCTGATGCAGCTGCTTGATCAAAAGTACCTTCGACTTCTACCATGAAATCATACTTGCCTCTTAAACCAGCATAGCCAGTAAGTTTTGCACCACCTGCTTCAGCTAAAGCTGTAGTAGCAGCTTTTCGATCTGTGTCTGGATTACTTACAAAGCCTCCAAGACCTTTATCCGTATATCTTCCTAGTATATAAAACTTAGCCATTAAGACCTCCTTTTAATTTGACTAATTAAAATAGAAAAACAGCGTCATTGCAATAGATATATATCCACAGCATTTTTTAACTTTAAATTAATGTATTTTTTAACTGTTAAGTCGTACCATTTCTTTAAACTCAACTTTATGTATAGTTTATTTGTAATCTTTTAAACTATCCTGATGTGAAAACTCTTTCAGACTCTGGGTCATTAGTAGAAAATGGTAGTTTTGATATTTCATCCCAAAATTCACCAGAAATTTCAGCATTTGCCCAAGCCAAATTTTTTTCTATGCTTTCAACACTAGTTACACCACATATCGTTGAGGTAATTCTATTATCTCTTAAAGAAAACTGAAGTGCAGCTGCTCCTAATTCCACATTATGTTTTTTGCAAACTTTTTCAAACTCACGAGCAGGGGCTAATTTCTCTTCCGTAGCATCCTGATAGGTTACTTTTTTAAAGTTGTCAGGACCTTTTGCTAAAACACCACCAGCGTAAGGAGCAGCATTGAAAATTGATATATTTTTACTATGAGCATAATCATACATTTCATTAGCCTCTCTATTTATTAGAGTATATCTGTTATGATTAATTATCACGTCAAAATCCCAATCTTTTAGCAAAGGAAACATAATATCTACTTTACCCATTGCAACACCTGCTGCTTTAGCAAGACCTTCATCTTTAATTTTAAATAACTCATCCATTGCTCCATCTTTTTTTGTAATATCAGTAATGTCTTTTGCATATTCTGGATCATGTAAAAATAAAATATCAACAGAGTCTACATTTAACGTTTTTAAACTTTCTTCTAATGATTCTCTAACTCTATTTTTATCGAGAACTAAGGTGTCCATATTTCTGTCTAGTTTTGTAGATAAAAGAAAACCTTTAGGCCATCCTCCATTTTCTTTAATTGCTTTTCCAATTCTTTTTTCACTTTCACCCATTGCGTAATTTCTTGATGTATCAAGCATATTAACAGGCCCTTGAAAAAATCTATTTAGAGTTTTTTGAGCCCTATCTTCAGGCACTTCATAACCGTATGTGTCTGGCATACTTCCCAAAGAGGATGTTCCAAAACTCAATTCTGTAACTTCTAAACCAGTATCTTTAATTTTATTTTTTTTCATTATTTAATTTAAATTAGGCTCACTCACCTAAAATACTATCATCTAATATTTTGGTGTCATATGCTGAATATGAATGCCATCCTGCAACCGTTTGATCAAAATCAACAATGCTTCCGGTCATAATTCCAAACTCATCTGAACATAAGAAAGCTAAGATCTTTGCAACATCCAAAGGTTTGTTTAATCTTTTAAAAGGAACTTTTGGTTCAGCTTTTTTTAGCCAATCATCATCTGCGTTGTGAAATTTTTTTTGAATTACGGTTTCTGCTGGTGTGTCTGTCCATCCCAAATTTACTCCGTTTACTCTTATTTGATGCCCGGAAACTGAATTTGCAACATTTTTAATCATTATTGCTAATGCTGCTTTAGAAGAACTGTAAGCAGTTAAGAAAGGCATACCACTGTATCCGGCCATTGATAAAATATGAGCAATAGTTCCTTTTTTTTTATCTCTAATCATTATTTTTATAACATCTTGCATCATAAAAAGAGGAGCTTTTACATTTACATTAAAATTTTTATCATAATTTTCTTCTGTCGTGCTTAAGATCGTTCCTCTCTCAGTAAAAGCGGCAACATTTATAAAACTATCTACAGTATTAAATTTTTTATCAGTCTCAGAAACTATTTTTTTACAGTCTGTAAGTTTCTCTAAATCTGCTTGAACATATAAGCATTCTGCACCTATGCTTTCTATCTCAGATTTTACTTTATTTCCTTTATCACTATTTCTTCCACAAATAGTTATTCCTTTAGCACCTCTACTTGCTAGTAATTTTGCGGTCTCAGCTCCACTTCCTTGAGTACTTCCTGTTACAATTATTATTTTATCTTTAAATTGGTTAGATTGTTCAGATATATATTTATTAGACATATTAGAATTTTATATCTATTACTTTACCACTTTCAAACGATTGATATGCTGCGTTAGCTATTATCAAAGCATTTCTACCATCTTCAAATCCCACCAAAGGTTTTGATTTATCCTCAACACATTTTACAAACTCATTAAATTGATCTCTGTAAGCTTGCTCGTATCTTTCAATAAAAAAGAAATGTATAGGTTCTTTTTCATCAGTAGATGTATTTGTATATCTTTGTATGGATGTAGGGGTTTGATTGTTTGAAATTACCATACCTTTACTACCAAAAACCTCTACTCTTTGATCATACCCATATACAGCTCTTCTAGAATTATTTATATGAATTAAAACTCCATTTTTTGACTTTAGAATAAACATAGCAGTATCCAGATCTTTTTCTTGTTGCACATTTTTATCAAATAAAGCATCTCCAAATGCAGATATTTGAACTACAGGATCATCCCCTAATATAAATCTAGTTAAATCAAAATCATGGATAGTAGTATCTCTAAAAAATCCTCCTGCAGCTTTTAAATAATCAATTCCTGGAGGCTCAGGATCTCTACTTGTAATAACAACCATTTCCAATTCACCAATTTCTTTTTTTACTTTTGCCTGTCGCGCCTTTGCATGACTGGCATCAAATCTTCTATTAAAACCAATTTGAATAGGAACGTTTGTTCCCTTAATATTTTCCATACACTCATTTACTTTATTGATATCTAAATCAATTGGCTTTTCACAAAAAATTGCTTTTCCAGCTTTCGCTGCCATTGTAATAAATTGAGTATGAGTTGGAGTAGCCGATGCTATTAGAACTGCGTCTATATCGTCAGCCTTTATAGCTTCTTCTGGTGAAGATGCTATTAAACACCCTGTTGATTTTGATATTTCTTCGGCAAACTGAGAATTAACATCATATACATATTTTAATTTTGCTTTTGGATGTAATGCTATAAATTTAGCATGCATTTTTCCAATCCGTCCTGCTCCCATTAAAGAAAAGTTAATCATAAGAATTTACAACAGAATTAAAGATTGAAATCAAGAAACAATTTTTCAAGATGAACTAAATATGAATTATAAAGATAATTTTCTTGATGCACAAAAGATCATAATTTAGAAATGCATTTAATTTTTAATAATTTTATATGTCAATTAAATTAGGAATAGCACCAATTGCATGGAGTAATGATGATATGCCTGAATTGGGAGGTGACACTCCTTTAGAACAATGTTTGTCTGAAGCTAGTCAGGCAGGATTTATTGGAATTGAGTCTGGTGGTAAATTTCCAAAAAAATCAGAAGAATTAATTCCCAAACTTAATAAATTTAACCTAAATCTTTGCTCAGGTTGGTATGGAGCGAATTTAAGAACAAATAATGTAAATGAAGAAAAAAATTTAATTCAAGATCAGTTAAAACTTTTTAAAGATTGCAATTCACCTTGTATGGTTTTTGCTGAAGTTTCTGATTCAATCCAAGGAGATCCAAATCGAAAATTATCTACAAGACCTCAAATGGATCTTGAAAAGTCTAAAAAATACTATGAAAAAATTTCAGAAATGGGAAAATATCTTGAAGATGAAGGGATGCCACTTGCTTACCATCATCATATGGGCACCGTAATAGAGACTGAAGAGGATACAGTAAGATTGCTTGAAAACACGCATGATAGTGTAAAACTTACATTAGACACTGGTCACATGTTATTTGCTAAAGGAGAGTCGTTAAAAATATTAAATGATTTTAGTGAAAGATTAATTCATATGCATTGTAAAGATATTAGAAAAAATGTTTTAGAAAAATCTTTGAAAGAAGATTTAAGTTTTAGAGGGGCATTTTTAGAGGGTGCATTTACAGTTCCAGGTGATGGGTGTATTGATTACAAGCCTTTGTTCGATGTATTGAAAGAAAAAAATTACTCAGGTTGGTTAGTGGTAGAAGCGGAACAAGATCCTTCAAAAGCAAATCCATTTGAATATGCAAAGATTGGCTATAAATATTTAACAGAAACTCTTAAAAAAAGTAACTTAGAAGTTTTTCAAAACTAATTTTTTTATAATTTTACAATTTTAGATTTTTCTAACTTTTGATCAAAAAAATCAATAATATTTTGTATTGTCTCTTTACCCATTCTTGTCATGCATTCTTCAGTAAAAGCTGCTGTGTGTGGACTTAGAAAAACTTTATCGTTTTTTAATAATGGATTGTTAAGTTCTGGTGGCTCAGTTTCAAAAACATCTAAACCAGCTCCAAAAATTAAACCTTCATTTAAAGCCTTATCTAGATCAACTTCATTTACAATACCACCTCTAGCCGCGTTAATAATAATACAATTATTTTTCATTGTTTTTAGTAAATCATAATTGATTATATTCTTAGTTTTATCATTTAATGGAATATGAAGAGATACAGCATCCATAGTTTTGCAAGCATCTTCCATACTATCAACCTTGATACCACCTAAATTTTCAATAACATCTTTAGAAACAAATGGATCATAGACAAAAACTTTCATTTCAAACCCTAGACATCGTTTTATTAAAGATTGACCAATTCTACCGAAACCAGCAATTAGTATATTTTTACTCCAAAGTTCAACAGTTTTTGGCAATTTGTTTCTATCATTAAATTTTCCTTCCTTAACAGTGTCATCATACATAGTTTTTCTTTTAGAAATATTAAGGAGCATAAACATTACATGTTCAGCCACAGCTACTGCATTTGCTGTTGCTGTAATTGCAAGTGTTAAATTATTTTTTTTAGAAGATTCTAAATCAATATTATCGTAACCAACACCGTGTCTAGAAATAATCTTTAAATTATTTGCTGCTTCAATTACATCCCCAGTCAATTTTGCTGTTCTTATCGATACTCCATCACAGTCTTTAATTTTAGATTTGAGAAAATCAGGATCTACATTTTCAACAATTTCAAATTCGTAATTTGTATTATTTTTAAGCAATTCAATACCAGCTTCATGTATAGGCTGTATAACTAAAATTTTTTTCATAAACTCTTATACACAAATATATATTTTATAAAATTATTTATTTAAAAATTAATTAACTTAGATAGATCTCTTTTTTTATTTTTGAATGTAGGTAAAGAATATTTAAAGGCATATTTTCTAGGTATACATTTTTCTTTAGCTTTTTCCCATAGAGCAAGCCATTGTTTAAAATTTGAAATAGTAATATTTTTTTTATTTTTACTTTTTACATAAAAACTAGGTAATGGCTCTCGACCAGAGGTTTGACCTGCTTTATTATATCTGAGATCAGCACTTATTCTAAAATTATTTGATTTATTAGGAATAGAGCAATGTGCAGAGTGTCGGTGTAGCAAAACTATATCTCCCACATTAGCTTCTAAGTATGCTACTTTTTTTGAATTAAGTAACTTTGCATCTTTAATTTCAACTTGTCCTCTGTAGCCAGAGTGATGATTTAATAATCCTAATTTATTTATTCCAGGAATAGTAATCATACAGCCATTTCTCTTAGTTGTTTTTGTAAAAGGTATCCATACTGTTAAAAGTTCAGTTTTTTTTTGACCTTTAGCTGATAGTACAGCGGCATCTTGATGCCAAGGTGTCCTTCCGCTTAAACCATCATTAATTGATTTTTTAGGTAATGTTTTTTCTGGTTGTTTTATCCTTGTATTTTGAACTGGGTTAGAAAGTATTTCTGGGCCAAGTATTTTCTCAACGACTTTAAGTATTTTTTTATGTTTAATTAAATTCCAAAGAGAATGACTTGCAAAGTAATCGCTATCTTTTTTAACATGGTCTCTAGGTAGTCTTGTATTGAAATACTGATCTAGATCAAAAATATTAAGAGAAGATACAAACTTATATTTTTTTTCAAATTTAAATTTTAAAGCTTTTGATATTTTTTTTTTAGGAGAGAATTTATGAATCAGTCTATCCATTACATATTCCATGTCATTTAAGACGGGTTTCAGATCATTATCAAAATTTAAAACATTTTTTACTATTGAGTATCCCTGTTCTTCAAATTTTTTTTTAGTCAATGATTTCATTTTTTAAACTTATATTAATTTGTAGTTGGAATAGTAAGATAATTTGCATCATGAAAAGATGTAAGCATTTTTTTTTTATTTTTAATTATGTAGGGATAATAAGGAATATTATTAAATTTCCAAATTACTGGCTTATTCAGGGCGTAACTTCCATAAATAAAAAACCTTTTAGAACAATTTTTTTCAATAAATCTTTTTACACCATGATAAGAGTTGGGAGTTGATTGAAAAAAAACAGCTGTTCCTTGCTTAGGTGTAAACTCCTCCACAATTTCAAGTTCACTAATTTTAGGAAATCTTCTGAAGCTTTTTCTTAAGTTCTTTTTTGCCTTTTTTTTATAAATAGTTAGTGATCCACCGTTCTTTTTTGGAATATCTGTTAAGTAAATTAAAAAATTATATAATCTTGTAATGTCATCTCGATGTGGTCTTAATCTGTATCCACCTTTTGAAACAGAAAAATCAATATCTAAATTTACTTTTGGGTTTGAGTAATTATTCCCAAGCATTTTTTGAAGTTCACTTGAGTTTAATTTTTTTTTAATAGTAAACTTTTTTTGATTAAAGATTTTTGGAAGATTTGAGTTTTCCCAAGAGCCATCTTTAAAGTTTTTTTTAAATATACTTTCAATTTTTTTATAGAAAGATTTACTATTAAAAACTTTAAAGAGTTTTTCTGAGGTTTTTGATTTTTTAATATAATTATTAAAATTTTTAGACCCTTTATTTATTCGACTTCTCCCACCCATGATCATGTCATCAAAAGATTTGGAGTTACTGATTTCTTTAATTAATGTTTTACAAATACTTTTTGGAATAACATTACTACCTACTAAAACTGGAAAATTACTTTTTATTTTTTTTAATTTCTCAATTTTTAGCATTTAGCTATACATTCCCTCCTTAACTTTGATCATTTTATACATTAAATCGTTTAGAGGAGTTTTTATTCCATGTTTTTTTCCAAGACTTGAAACCACACCATTTATAAAGTCAATTTCAGTTTTTCTCTTATATTGAACATCAAAAGCCATAGACGATTTATTTGTTTGGTTTGAATCTACAATTTTATTAAACATAAATAGACACTCATCCTCAGATACCTCAACACCATCTGCTAAAGCTACTTGTCTTGTCTCTAATATGATTTCTTTACCAAGAGATCTTGAAACATTATTTGCACTATTATTAATATATAAATCTGTGTGATGTAGATCAAAAATTGCAGATAAAGGACCAATTGCAGTTAATGCAAAAAGTTTCATCCATTTTCTTTTTTTTACATTATCTGCCGCAATTGTCTCTAAATTATATGCTGTGAAAGTATCAGCTACCTCTTTAACTCTTTCACTCATACCTCCCTCGTATTCTCCTATCCAAGATGGTAAAGCTGCGTGGTTCATTATATGTCCAGGTCCCAATATATTTGATGCTTGAGTTGTTGTTCCACCTAAAACTTTTTCAACTCCAACAATTTTTTGCATAATAGCCTCATGTCCAAAACCATTTTGAAAAGACATAAAAACAGTTTTTTCACCAATGATATTTATAATACTGTTGAGAGCTGGCTCTAGAACAGTTGCTTTGCACATTACTATTACTGCATCAACAATACCTACAGATGAAGGATCGGTTGTTGCTTTAACTTTTATAAATCTATCTCCACCATGACCATCCATTTTAAGGCCGTTTTTATTTATTGTATCTACATGCTCTTTCCAAACATCTATTAGAATTACATTTAGCCCTTTTTCAGCTAACAAACCTCCAAACAAACAACCCATTGCACCAGCGCCTAAAACTGCAACTTTTAAATCTTTATTTATCATTATCCCTTTTTAAAATTAATTTATGTATAGATATTATATATATTATCTATAGACATCTTGCAAAATAAATTATAGCTTAATTAATAATGCAATTAAAAATAGAAAAATCAAAATTTAAAGAATATTCATTAGATAAAATCTCTGAAGCTTTGCAAAAAGGATTATCTGATAATTATAAAGTTGCCGAGGTATCTATAGCTAATTGTCCAAATTTGAGGGATTGGGGCTGTCCATCTGAAGGCATAAGTGGTAATCAAAAAATTATAGATGTTGGTGGCGAACCTTACATGCATGATCCCAAATTTATTGGTGCTGAATTTGATTATGAGGAAATTTCTAAAATGATTGGATCAGAAAAAAGTTATGCTTTAGGTGCTGGCTCAGGTGCCATGTCTTGTTTAGAAGGTCACTGCGGTGAATTAGTAATTAATGAAAATTTAATTACTTCTGAGTCAAAATCAATTATCGCTCGAGTTGGTTCAAATAAAGAATGTATTGCTGAAAAATATACAGCTAGAAAACATGGTGGCTTAGGCAACGTTTTTTATACAGATGGGGTAAGAGGAAAAGTTATCAAAATTAAAATAAAAGGAAGATCTGGTGAACAGGGCTCTTTACCTCAAGCAATGAGAAAAGCTTTGTCAGACAACTTAAAAATTGAGGGCAATGATCATCTTGCATTAGCGGGCGTTTTTAGAATGTTAAAAGGAAAAATTAAATCACATGTTCAGCCTGATTATGCTGATATTAAGCATGAATATTATGATCCTAAACAAATGAAGTGTGTAAAAGATTTTTTACAATTTTATGAACCTGTGGGACCAGAATTGCAAGGTTACAGCATACTTTGGACGGGCGACCCAACAGGAGGAGATCTTAATTTAAGAGAGTCTGGAGAGCATACTCACTTCCACTCTTATACAAAAGAAAATATTGCTGGACACTATCACTTTGATGTAACTCCAGAAGAAATAGAGTATGAAGGGTATTTTAATACTGCAGATGAAGTGCACAGAGTTAACAATATATATAAAGAATTAAGCAATAAAAAATAATATTAATTTAACTTTCTTTAAGATAACATTTGATTGATGAAGAGACAATTTAAGTATCCTAAACATTTTGAGGAACAAAAAAAAATTCCAAAAATTACTCAAAAAAGAATTAAATTAGCCGAAGTGTCACTAGGTGACTTTGAGGGAAGATTAGAAAATGAATTACTTAATTGGTTCTCTTTAACACCTCAACATTGGATAATGTTGCACATGGTAATGCTTGCTTATTATAAAAATAAATCAATTACTAAAAATGAATTATTAAAAGTTATAGAAAAATCTTACTTAACCTCAAATGTTTATATCGATACTGCTATTAAAAAAGGATTTTTTAGAATTATAAGAAATGAAAAAGACAAAAGATCTATCTTTATTTTACCATCTGTAATTACAATAAAAACTTTTGAAGGGTTTATTGATAGAAGAGATATTCTTTATAAAGGGATATAATAAATATTTTAATTAATAAGCTTTAGATTCCTCTTTTTTAGAAAAACCTTTCATTTTATCAACTACAGCTTTAGATCCTGCACTCAATGCTCTTTGATCAGCTCCAATAGTTACAAAGTTAAAACCCTTATCAATCATTTTTTGTGCATACTCAGGTGTTCCATTATGAATACCTGCAAATATGTTATTTTTTTTAGCATGATCTAAAATTCTCAAAATTTCTGAATAAGCTTTTGTACTTTCTGGTCTATCAAAACCTGGCTCTTCACCAATAGCTAAACTTAAGTCTGCTGGACCAATATAAATACCATCAACACCAGGTGTTGACATGATCTCATCAAGCTTTCCTAAAGACTCTTTTGTCTCTATCATTGCTAATTTTAGCATTTCATCATTTGCATGTTTTGCATAATCCGAACCACCATAAATTAATCCTCTAACTGGGCCAAAACTTCTATAACCATGAGGAGGGTACATGCATGCTTGAACAAATCTTTCAGCTTCTTCTTTGTTACTAACCATTGGACAGATGATACCGTAACAACCTGCATCAAGTATTTTCATTATTTGACCAGGTTCATTCCAGTTTACTCTTGCAAGTGGAGTAACATCAGTTGTAGATATAGTTTGCAACATTGGAAGAGCATTAGTGTAATCAACTAAGCCATGTTGCATATCAATTGTTAGAGAGTCCCAACCTTGATGGGCCATAACTTCAGCTGATACAGTACTTGGTATTTGCAGCCAACCATTAATTACTGGTTTCCCAGCTTTCATCATTTCTTTTATTTTGTTTTTTCTCATTATTATATTTTTAAACCCATGTGAGTATATTTAACATTCAGGTAATCTTTAATTGCACCCGAACCACCTTCACGTCCATAACCTGTTTGTTTAATCCCACCAAATGGTGCTTCAGCAATAGCAACTACTCCAGTATTAACTGCAACACATCCAGATTCTAATTTTTCAGATCCAATATGAGCTTGATCCATTGAATTAGTATATAAATAACTACATAAACCTAGGTCATTATCGTTTGCTCTTTCAATAACTTCATCAAAAGTTTTAAATGTTAAAATAGGCACAAGTGGACCAAAAGGTTCTTCTTTCATGATCGTAAAATTATCTTTTACATCATCAAATACAGTTGGTTCGTAATAATATCCTTTGTTGAAACCAGAAGGTCTTTTTCCACCCATTAATACTTTTGCACCTTCACTTTTTGTTGTTTCTACTAATTTTTCTATTTCTTCTAATCTCTTAGCAGTACTTAAAGGGCCTAACTCAACACCTTCATCCATACCATTACCTATTTTTAATTTTTTTGCTCTATCCATAAAGGCACTTACGAACTCATCTTTTCTATTCTCTTGGATGTAAAATCTGTTAGGTGAAATGCATACTTGTCCATTATTTCTAAATTTACCTGTAATAGCTATATCAGCAACTTTATTCATATCTACATCTTCGCAGACAATAAACGGAGAGTGCCCACTTAGTTCCATTGTAACTCTTTGAACTTTGTCAGCTGCTTTTTTTAAAATTATTTTCCCAACTCTTGTTGAACCGGTAATAGATACTTTTTTAATAATATCAGATTCCATTAATTCATTTGATATTTCAGCTGGATCACCTGATAGAAGGTTTACCACTCCATCTGGCACTCCTGCCTCTTTACATATGCTGACTAATTCCATTACCGCGCCAGGAGTAATTGTATCTGGCTTACAAATAACAGAACAACCTGCAGCTAAAGCAGTAGAAATCTTTCTAGAGGCTAAAACTATTGGAAAATTCCAGGGCACTAATGCTGCTACTACACCAACTGGCTGATAATAAACATGAACTCTTGTATCTGGAAACCTACTTTGTTGTGTTTGACCATAAATTCTCTTTGTTTCTTCTGCGTTCCATTCAAAAATATCAGCTCCACCACCAACTTCTCCAACACCTTCAGCAAGTGGCTTTCCCACTTCAAGCGTTAACCACTTAGCAAGAACATCTTTTCTTTCTCTCATTAAATCTGCAATTTTTCTAAGAGTATAAGCTCTTTGCCAAGGTGCTGTATTTTTCCAAATCTCTAAACCTTTTTCAGCAGATTTCAGTGCTTTTTGCACATCAGCTGAAGATGCTTTTGATGCTTTACCAATTACTTCTTCAGTAGCTGGGTTAATTACATCATATGTTTCATTTTTTTCTGCTTGTTGCCATTTACCGTCAATGAATTGTCCAAATTTACTATACATAGAATTTATTTTTAAGTTTACTTAAAGTGGTTTTTTATTTTATAAATATATTTATATATAAACACTATACACATTTAAAGATAAACTTAATTTATGAAAAAAATTACACTCACCTGTGCCCACGCAGTAGTTAAATATTTAATAGCTCAAAAAATATTAATTAATGGGAAAAAAGAACCTTTGTTTCCAGGTGTATTTGGAATATTTGGGCATGGAAATGTAGCATGCTTAGGTCAGGCACTTGAAGAAAATCAAAATGAACTTCCCACTTATAGAGGCCATCATGAACAAAATATGGCTTTAACTGGTATTGGTTATGCAAGAGCAAAAAGAAGACAGCAAATTTTTGTAGCAACCTCATCAGTTGGTCCTGGAGCAACAAATATGGTAACTGCAGCCGGTGTTGCGATGAGTAATAGACTTCCAATTTTATTTTTACCAGGAGACACATATGCAAATAGAATGCCAGATCCTGTATTACAACAAGTAGAGCACTTTAATAATCCTAGTATAACTGCAAATGATGCTTTTAAACCTGTCACAAGATATTTTGATAGAATAACTAGACCAGAACAAATAATTCAATCATTTCCAGCAGCAATTCAAACTATGCTTGATCCTGCTGATTGTGGACCAGCCTGCATTGCTTTATGCCAAGATATTCAAGGACAAACTTTTGATTATCCAGAAGAATTCTTTAAAGAAAAAGTACATACAATTAGAAGACCTAGACCTGATGAGTTTCAAATAAAAGAAGCAGCTGAAAAAATAAAATCTTCAAAAAATCCAATAATTATTTCTGGTGGTGGAGTTTTTTATTCTGATGCAATGGACGAATTAAGCAAGTTTGCAATTAAACACAATATTCCAGTAACTCAAACTGTAATGGGTTATTCCACAATGAAAAGAGATCATTCACATTATGCTGGACAAATAGGGGGTTTGGGTGGAAAAAATACAAATTCTTTAGCAAAACAAACAGATCTTGCAATTGCAGTTGGAACTAAACTTGCAGATTTTACCACAGGTTCTTGGGCAAATTTTGAGAATGAAAATTTTGAACTTGTATCAATTAATGTATCAAGATTTGATGCAAACAAACATTTAGCACAAGCTGTAATAGGTGATGCAAAAGTTTCATTAAATGAATTATCTTTAGCTTTAGGCGAGTGGAAGGCTGGAGAAGAGTGGAACAAAAAATCTCAAACTGAACTTAAAGCCTGGAATGAAGAAGTTGATAAAGCAAGTGCTCCATCAAATCAAGAGATACCAAGTTATGTTCAGGTTATAGGCGCTGTATACAAAAATTCTGATCCATCAGATATAGCAGTAACAGCTGCTGGCGGACTAGTTGGTGAAGTCGTTCAAGTTTGGAGACCTAGAGAATTAAATACTCATGAAACAGAATGGGGTTTTAGCTGTATGAGTTATGAGATTTCAGGTGCTCTAGGAATTAAAATGGCAAATCCAAACAAAGAGGTTATCTCATTTATAGGAGACGGATCATACTTAATGAATAATACTGACATCTATTCTTCAGTTATTACTAACAATAAACTTATAATAGTTGTTTGTGATAATGGAGGTTTTGCAGTCATTAATAGACTTCAATTATTTAAGGGTGGTAAAGAATATAACAACCTACTTAAAAGCTCAAAAACACCTGGTCTTGTAGGTGTTGACTTTGCAAAACATGCCGAAAGCATGGGAGCTAAATCAGAACATGTAAATTCTATATCTGAACTTGAAGAAGCATTTAAAAGAGCAAAAAAATCTGATGTTACATATGTAATTTCAATTAAGACACATGCTTATCAGTGGTTAGAAGGTTCTGCGTTTTGGGATAGTCCCACATTAGAAATCCCAACAACTGAAGAAAATAAAGAAGCTTTAAAACTTTATAAAGAGGGAAAGAGCAAACAAAGACAAGGCGTGTAACTCTTTATGAATAAAATATTTAAAGTCGGCCTTATTGGCTGCGGTCATATCTCAGAGACTTATTTCAGAACTGAAAAATATTTTAACAATATTAAAATTATTAAATGTGCTGATATAAACCATGGTAATGCAGTTAGATGTGCAAAAACCTATAAAATCCAAGCATTAACTGTAAATGAACTTTTAAAAGATAAAGAAATTGAAATTGTTCTTAATCTAACTATTCCAAAAGCTCACTATAAGGTTGCAAAGCAGGCATTGGTTAATGGTAAGCACGTTTATTCTGAAAAACCACTGGCAATTAATTTTAAGGATGGAAAAGATCTTCTAAGAATTGCAAAAAAGAAAAAGCTTTATATTGGAAATGCTCCAGACACTTTCTTAGGTGGTGGTATTCAAAAATCAAAAGAACTAGTCGATAAAAAAGTTATTGGCAAAATTAAATTAGGAAATGGAATTTTTGCTTTTCCTGGAGTTCAATCTTATCACCCTAATCCCGAACCTTGGTTTGCAAAAAAAGAAGGTGGACCAGTAATTGATATGGGGCCTTACTATTTAACTGCATTAGTTAATTTGTTAGGACCAGCAAAGAAAGTTTCAGGAAGTGTTGTTAAAGGAGTTAAAAGAAGAACTATTGGAATAGGTCCAAGAAAAAACAAAACATTTAAAGTAGAATGTCCGACAACATATTTATCAACTATTACATTTGAAAATGGAACAATTATCAGACTAACTTTATCTTTTGATGTTATAGCTCACCAAAGAAATCACATAGAATTATATGGTGATAAAGGATCAATGATAGTTCCAGATCCAAATATGTTTGGTGGCTCAGTTTATGTATGTAAAAATTTAGGTGACCCTTGGAAAGAATATAAAACAAATAAAATGCCCCTGGGTAAAATTAATATTAGATCACAAAGCTCAAGAGCAAATGAGTCCCCGACTAATGCAAACTATCGTGGAGCTGGATTGGCTGAGATGGCTTATTCAATAGAAAATAAGAAAATTAATAAATGTAATGGAGAATTATCTCTACATGTATTGGATATAATTCAATCAACCATGATAGCCTGCACTTCTGGAATTCCTCAAATAATCAAAACTACTTGTAAAAAGCCTCAACCTTTTTCTTTGAAGGAAATAAGAAAAATAATAAAGTGATTTTGAATAATAATTTATGTCAAAATTTATGGTTAAATGAGCTCAATTTGTATCTTTGGGATATTTGTTGCTGATCTTTGTTTTTTTGCAAACAAAATACCAGAACGAGGTGAAACAGTCTTAGGGAATAATCATTTAGTTGGACCAGGTGGGAAAGGTTCAAATCAAGCAATTGCTGCTGCAAAATTAGATGGCAAAGTTAATTTTATCACTAAAGTCGGTAAAGATAATTATGCAGATATGGCTCTTTCTTTATATAAAGAGGCAGGAGTAAATATAGAAAGCGTTTCTCAAGAATCCAATCTTTCAACAGGTGTAGCAGGAATAATGATTGATGAGAATGGAAATAATGCAATTAATGTTTTCGCTGGCGCTGCGGCTCATCTACAAAATGGAGATATTGATAAAAACTTAGAACTAATAAAAAAATCAGAGATTTTTTTAACTCAAATGGAAACTCCATATTTAACAACCATGTACGCATTAAAAAAAGCTAAGGATAATGATTGCCTTACAATTTTAAATCCAGCACCTGCTAGAAAAATAAATGAAAATGATTTTGAATTATTAGATTTTTTTACTCCAAATGAAACTGAGGCAGAATTTTATTATAATAAAAAAATTGAGACAAATGAGGATATTAAAAATGCTGCAAAAGAATTTTTAAACAGGGGTGTTAAAAATATTATTATTACACTTGGTGAAAAAGGTATTTATTTTGCAAATAAAGATGAAGAATATTTTATTGATGCATTAAAATTGGAAAATGAAGTTGTAGATACGACAGGAGCAGGAGATGCTTTTAATGGAGCATTTGCTGTAGCGCTTGCAAATAAGTTTAAACATAAGGATGCATTAATATTTGCTAATAAAGTTGCAGGTATTTCAACAACAAGGCTAGGTGCAGCTAGGTCTATGCCAACTTTAAAAGAAGTAGATAACTATTAGTTATTTATTCAATTATATTAAAATCAGATTTATATTTATCAGTAATCGTTAAACCTAGCCCTGATTTTATCTTTAATTGCTCTAGCTTTTCCATTATTAACATCAAAAAAGAAAAAGAAATAATATGATTAAATACGATTTAAATAACAGAGTTGCAGTTGTAACAGGTGGAGCACAAGGTTTTGGTTTAGCAGTAACTGAGAGATTTATCGAAGCTGGAGCAAAAGTAGTAATCTGGGATATTGACGAAGAAGCTATCAAAAATGCTGTAGATAAAGTTAATTCAGAAAATTTAAGCTATCAGATTGTTGATGTAAGTAACTTTGAAAATATTAATAAAAGCTTACAAGAAACAGAGAGCAAGCTTGGAAAAATAGATATTTTTATTAACAACGCAGGTATTGCAGGAATGAATACCACTGTGGCTGAATATCCTTTGGATGAATGGAATAAAGTTATTAACCTAAACTTAAATTCTGTATTTTATTGTTGCAAAGCTGTTGTTCCTTTTATGGAAAAAAATAACTATGGTCGTATTGTTAATATTGCATCTATTGCTGGAAAAGAGGGAAATCCTAATGCAAGTGCATATAGCACATCTAAAGCAGGAGTTATTGGTTTAACAAAGTCACTAGGTAAAGAATTAGCTCAAAAAAACATTGCAGTTAATTGTGTTACACCAGCAGCTGCAAAAACTAGAATTTTTGATCAAATGACTGAAGAACATATAAATTATATGCTTTCAAAAATACCAAGAAATAAATTTGCCAAAGTAGAAGAATTAGCTTCTTTAGTTACTTGGTTAGCCAGTGAAGAAAATTCGTTTTCAACTGCTGCAGTATTTGATTTAAGTGGTGGTAGAGCAACATATTAGTCATGCAAATTGGTATTGATGTAGGTGCAACAAAGATAGAGAGTGTTGTACTTGAAAAAGATGGACAAGAAAAACACAGATCTAGAATACCATGTCCAAAAAATTACACTCAAATTATTACTTCTATAAGAGATATCCATAGACAATTAGAACAAGAATTTAAGCAAGAACTTCAAATTGGTGTTTGTCATCCAGGAGTTCATTCTCCCCAAACAGGATTGGTTAAAAATGCTCCAAATATAACTTGGTTAGAAAAAAAACCTTTTCAAAATGATTTACGTAAAGCACTTGGGAAAGAAGTGTTTTGTGAAAATGATGCAAACTGTTTTGCTTTGTCAGAGGCTATAGATGGATCGGGAAAACATTACAAAATTGTTTATGGTATAATCTTAGGTTCTGGAGTTGGAGGTGGTTTAGTTATTGATAAAAAAATAGTAAGTGGTCCTAATGGTGTTGCAGGAGAATGGGGTCATAATCAAATTCCTTATTTTGCTGCTAAAAAAGAAAATTTTGACTCGAGCAATCCAAGAGAAGCTGAGATTGAAAGTTTTTTATCTGGTTTAAGTTTAGCGAAAAGATTTAATAAACTTTATGGAAAAAATTTAAAAACAAATGAAATTTTCGAATTAAATAGAAAACACGATTTAGATGCAGAAAGATTTATAGATGATTTTAAAGTAAATTTAGCAATGTCACTTTCAAGTATAATAAATATTTTAGATCCTGATGTTTTTATTTTTGGTGGAGGAGTTTCAAACGAAATTGATTTTTTACTTGAAATAGATGCACTAGTGAGGAAATTTGTTATTGGCAGAGAATACGAAGGTGTTTTTTTAAAACCAAAATATGGTGATGCTAGTGGTGTTCGTGGTGCTGCAAGATTGGGAAGAAGTTCGACATACTAGAAATTTCTACTAATAATTTAATTTAGAAAAATTCTAATTCCACAAAAGACAAGAATTGAGAGAAAAAAATTTTAATAAAAAAAATCAATCAAAAGTTGTATTTATATTTTTTGTTATGATCTTTCCACAAAGCAGTTATATTTCATTTTTTAAATTAATTTAAAATGGAGAAATAATGAAAAAACTTATACTTTCGATTGCAGCTCTTGCATTATTTGCAACTTCTGCTTTCGCTGAAAGATACGTCATGATTACTCATGGTGAAGGAAAAGATCCTTTTTGGCCAGTAGTTCAAAAAGGTGGTGAAGATGCAGCTAGAGCAATTGGTGCTGACTTCGAATACATTTACAACCCTTCTGCTGATATGGCTGATATGGCAAGCTCAATTCAAGCTGCTGCAGCTACTCAACCAGATGGTATGGTAATTTCTTTACCAGACCCAGATGCATTAGGCCCAGCTATTAAAGCTGCTGTTGCTGCTGGTGTTCCAGTAATTACAATGAACTCTGGTTTAGAGTCTTCTGCTAGTCTAGGTGCTCTTATGCACGTTGGTCAGCCTGAATTACTTGCTGGACAAAAAGCTGGTGAAAGAGCAAAAGCTGAAGGTGCTTCAAAAGCACTTTGTATGATTCAAGAAGCATACAACACAGCTCTTGTAGACAGATGTGAAGGTTATGGTTCAGCAGTTTCTATGAAAATGATTGATACTACATCTGATCCTGCAACTATTCAAACTAGAGCTACTGCTGCTTTACAAGCTAACAAAGATGTCAATGCAATCCTTTCAGTAGGACCTCACGTATGTGAAGCTGTTGATAAAGCTTTAGCTGATCTTGGTATGACAGTACACCATTCTTGTTTTGACTTAAGTCCTGCGGTTATGGATTTAATCGGATCTGGAAGAGTATCTTTCACTATTGATCAACAACAAAGACTACAAGGTTATGTGCCAGTTATCGTATTACACTTGTACAACAACAGTGCTGGACTTCTTCCAGGAGCTAACATCCCATCAGGACCTGGCTTCGTAGATAAGTCTAACGCTTCTTCAGTTGCTGCTCTTGCAGGAATTGACAGATAGTTAGTTAAAATTTAAAGGGTCGATTATTTAATCGGCCCTTTTTTTTTATAAAATTAAAAAAACCTTTTTTAAAAATGAATACATCAACAACAAACAAACCAAGACAAGAGTCAGACCGACAAGGTGAAAAAAAATGGTACTCTGCATTACTGGCTCGTCCAGAGATTGGGCCTTTGGGGGTGATGATCTTACTTTTTTGTATGTTGGGATACTTCTCTATTCCAGAAGGAGAATTTTCTCTTAACCCTTTTTCTGGTGAAGGATTTAACGCCTTAGGGATTAGAAATAATTTTAGGGTAATTGCTCAATTAGGAATTGTAGCACTTGCTGCTGGGATGTTAATTATTGCAGGTGAATTTGATCTTTCAGTTGGCTCAATGATTGGTTTTGCTGGTGGTTGTATGGCAATGATACTAAAATGGGGTTTTGCTGTTGTTATTCCTTATGTATCTTTTGTTGGAGGTTTCCATTTTGAAGGGTTTCAGTTATTTGAAATTAGAGATGTATCACCATTATTAGCAATATTAATTACGTTATGTATGACTCTATCCTTTGGATGGATTCAGGGGTGGGTAATTGTAAAAAGTGGTATATCTTCTTTTATTGTTACACTAGGTGGACTTTTCTTTTTACGAGGTCTAACAGAAGTATCATATAGAGCATTTAATAGAGCTCCTGATCAAACTGCTGGATCAACAACTGTTACTGATTTGCCAGATATCAAAAATATTATAAATGTACCAGGTCTTGGAGAAATGGAAAGAGATGCAGCTAAAGCTTTACCAAATGACCAATTATTAGAAATTCTTAGCAACGTGCCAGCAAGCACTGTTGCAAAATTAACTGAAAGACTTTCATATATTAATGAAAAAGTTGCAACTTTGAAAACTGAAATAAATTCAACAAAAATGATTGAAACCTTAGAAAAATCTTTAGCTGGTGCAAAAAAATCTGGCAATGATTCAATGGTAGAAATTTTGACAAAGAAAATTGAAGCTGGAGTTGATGTTCCTGCAGTTACGGCAAAAGTGGTTACTGATATTGATATAGCAAAAGCTTACATCGACACCATAGTTACTGCAAGACCAGTAGCCAATTTCTTTGGAGGCGATATTATGGAACCAGTTTTTAATTGGTTGTATTTTACAGTAGATTGGAATGTAAATAACTTTGGTAACATTTTTGCTAAAGGAATGTATTCTGCTTTAATGATTTGGGGACTCATTGCATTTATTTGTTATTTTATTTTGAGTAAAACTCAAGCAGGTAACTGGATTTATTCAACTGGAGGAAATCTTAATGCCGCAAAGGCTAATGGTGTGCCAACAAACAAAGTAAAGATTGCATTATTTGTGAATACTGCATTTTGCGCAACTATGTTTGCTGCATGTCAAGTATTTGAAGTTAATACTGCGGATACAGCTAAAGGTAATTTAAAAGAATTAGAAGCAATTGCTGCAGCAGTTATTGGTGGTGTTGTGTTAACAGGAGGTTTTGGAACAATAGGTGGAATTATCTTAGGCACAATTATTTTTGGTATAGCAAAAGAAGCCTTCTTTTATATTCCTGGAATTGATGGATCATTCTATAGGGTGTTTCTTGGAGCAGTTCTTGTTACTGCTGCCTTTACAAATGAGAACATTAGGAAACGAATTATGGGGAATATCTAATGGATAAAAAACCATTAATTGAAATAAAAAATTTAGTTAAAAAATTTGGAGCATTTACTGCTTTAAATGGTGTTTCATTAGATGTTTATCCGGGTGAAGTTCACGCTCTTTTAGGTGACAATGGTGCTGGAAAGTCAACATTGATTAAAGTGTTATCTGGAGTGCATCCAATGACAAGTGGAGAAATAAAAGTAGATGGAGAAATAGTTAACTTTACTTCACCACGTCAAGCATCTGACGCAGGTATTGGTACAGTTTATCAAGATTTAGCACTCAACGCTCTAACTTCAGTAACAAGAAATTTTTTTCTTGGACGTGAAATAAAAAAAGGACCTGGCGCATTTGGTTTATTACAAATGGATGAGATGGATAGAGTAACAACAGAAGAAATGTCTAAAATTGGAATTAATATTTCAAACCCCAATCAACCAGTTGGAACAATGTCAGGTGGACAAAGACAAACTTTGGCTATTGCAAGAGCAATTTATTTTGGTGCAAAGATATTAATATTAGACGAACCTACATCAGCATTAGGTCAAAAGCAGCAAATGGAAGTTTTAAAAACAATAAAAAAAGTGCAAAATTTTGGAAACATTGCAATTATACTTATTACACACAATGAAATTCATGCACGCCTTATAGCTGATCGATTTACTTTTTTAAGTTTGGGAGAAGTAATTGGTTCAGGATTGTCTTCAGAACTTGGTAATGAAGAAGTAAAAAGATTGATGGCGGGTGGTGCAAAAATTGGTGATCTAGCTAAAGAATTGGAGTTATAATGAAAGTCAAATATTACGATTTAGAGAATAAAAGAGTGTTTATTACAGGTGGAGGATCAGGGATAGGAGCTTCAATTGTTGAGCATTTTTGTGAGCAAGGATCTGAAGTTTATTTTATAGATATTAATGAAGATGAATCAAAAAAATTAATTGAAGATATAAAAAATAAAAATTACAGCTTACCAATATTTATTAAATGTGACCTTCTAAATATTAAAGAGCTTCAAAAGACTATAGCTGACATTATTAGCAATAAGGGACCAATAGATATTTTGATTAATAATGCTGCTAATGACACTAGACATAAAATTGATGATGTAACTGAAGAATATTGGAATGAAAGAATGAATGTAAATTTAAGACATTTTTTCTTCACAGTTCAGTCTGTTAAAAAATCAATGATAGACAATGGTGGTGGTGCAATCATTAATATGGGATCAACATCATGGATGGTAGGTCAGGGAGGCATGGCTGCCTATACAGCAGCAAAGTCCGGAGTAGTTGGTTTATCAAGGTCTTTTGCAAGAGATTTAGGAGAGTTTAATATTAGAGTTAATTCGGTTGTACCCGGATGGGTAATGACACAGAGACAGATAGATTTATGGTTGAATGATGAGTCTGAAAAAGAGTTGATGAAAAGGCAGTGTTTAAAAGAAAAATTAATGCCTCACGAACTAGCTCAAGCGGTATTGTTTTTTTCATCAGAACAATCTTCGGGTTGTACTAATCAATCTTATATTGTGGACAAAGGTTGGATATAATATTTGAGTGAAAATAAAAAGTTCTGTCATTGAAAATAAATTTTTAAGAATAAAAACAATCAATCTTGGTGCTACTCTTTATGAAGTTTTTCATAAGAAAAAAAAACTAATTTAATTCTAAATTTAGGTGCAATAAGCGGTTACAAATACAAAAGTTTGTACGTAGGAGCAACATGTGGAAGATTTGCGGGTAGAATTGCTGGTTCAAAGTTTCAAATTGATAAACAAAAATATTATCTAAATAAAAATGAAGGAATTAATACTCTTCATGGAGGGAAAAAGGGTTTTGATAGATTTATTTGGAAAAAGATTAAACAAACTAAGAACAAGATTCTTTATCAACTTAAATCCAAACATTTAGATCAAGGATTTCCAGGTAATTTAGATATCAAATGTATATATGAACTTGAGGATAAAATTTTAAATATTAGATATGAATATATCTCAGATCAATCTACACATGTTAATTTAACTAACCATAGTTATTGGAATCTTAATTATAAAAAAAATAATAATATTTTTAATCATAAATTAAAAATAAACTCAGATAAGTATCTGGTAGTAAATAAAAAATTGATACCAACTGGAAAAATAAAGAAAACTAAGAATACAATTAATGATTTTAAATATTATGAAAATTTGGGAGAAAAAATTAAATTAATTAGTAGCAATAATATTAAAAAAATTTCCAATACAATTAATCAGTCTGGTTTTGATTTAACATTTTGTGTTAATAAAAATCATAATAATTTCGTAGCATCATTAAAAAATGATTATAGTAAAATTAAACTTAATATTTATTCAAATTTACCTGGTGTCCAACTATACACAGGTCAAAGTCTTAAATGTAAAAAAAAATTATTTCCTTACCAAGGGATTTGTCTTGAGACTCAATATTATCCAGATACCCCAAATAGAAAAAATTTTCCAAGTACTTTAATAAAACAAAATAAACTGTATAAACATTTCACAAAAATTAAAGTTAGTTAAGTTTATGAAAAAAAAAATTAATATCGCTATTGTCGGCACTGGTTTAATGGGTCTTCAGCATATTAAAGCTATATTAAAATCAAAAAAAGTAAAACTACACTCGATTGTTGATATTAGTAAAAATGCAGCCAACTTATCTAAAAAATTTAAAATTCCTCTTTACGCTAATGTTGAAGAAGTTTTAAAATCTAAAAATTTAGATGCCGTAATTGTTTCAACACCCAATCAATTACATGAGAAACATACTGTGAGTTTTTTGAAAAAAAAAATACCTGTTTTGTTAGAAAAACCAATCTCAGATAATATTAAATCTGCCAAGAAGATTATTGATAGTTCAAAAAAAAACAAAACACCTTTATTGATTGGATATCATCGAAGACACAATTCAATTGTATCTAAAGTAAAAGACATTATTTCTTCTGGAAAATTGGGCAAAATTGTATCTGCAAATGTTTTGTGCTGGCTTTATAAACATAAAGAATATTACAAAGAAAAATGGAGAACAAGTAAAGGTGGGGGTCCTTTAGGGATTAATCTTGTCCATGATATTGATATGATTTGTTATCTATTGGGTCCAATTCAATATGTTCAAGCCTTTACCACAAATAAAAATAGAAAATTTAAAGTAGAAGATACAGCAACAGTTAGTTTAGTTTTTAAATCTGGTGCATTATGTACTCTTAATATTTCTGATACTATTGTTGCTCCTTGGAGCTATGAACTAACTGCAGGTGAAAATCCTGCCTATCCGACAACTAATCAGTCAGCTTATATGATTGGTGGAACCAAGGGATCTTTACAATTCCCAAATTTAAAAAATTGGTTTTACAAACAAGAAAGAAGTTGGTGGAAAAATATATTAGTAAAAGAAGATATTAATAAAAAAGATGATAATACCCTTATTAACCAGATAGACCATTTTGCTGACGTAGTAAGTAAAAAGATTCAACCAAAAGTTAATGGTAATGATGGTTTGGTTTCACTTAAAATTTTTGCAGCAATAACAAAAAGTGCAAAGTTTGGAAAAAAAGTTAGACTTTAACCTTATCCTTGCTGCCCTCTGTACGAATAAATAACAGCCCAAATATAATAATTCCAATTACACCTACAATTTTATTATAGTCAAAAGGTACACCAAAAATTAGGAAATTTACAATTGTAGACCAAATTAATTGTGAATATTGAAAATTTGTAACAAATGATAAGTTAGATAATTGTATTGCATAAATTATTAATGAATGACTTACAAATCCTGCGGTACCCAGTAACACTAAATAAAGCCAATAAATATTTTTTTCTAACGGCACCCAATTAAAAGATATAAAAATACTAAAAATAATTGCTCCTAAAATTGATGTATAAAAAATTGATGCAAAAGGTTCATTATCTGAAGATACAACTTTTGTAAAAAATTGATAAAGAGCCCAGCAAATCGGTGGCACAATAGGAAAAATTAAGTCTAAACTAAATATTTTCATACTCGGCCCTAATGAGTAGATAATTGAAGCAAAACTCAGAAGCATTAACATTATTCCCTTAAAAGATAATATATCTTTTAAAAAATATGCAGATAGCAACGAAACTATTAAAGGTGCAGAAAAAAAAACAACATATATATCTACTAAGTCAAATTTTTGTAAAGAATAGAACATGAATGTTGTGGCAGTCACCATCAATAAAGATCTTATTATTTGAAGTTTAAAATTTTTTTTTAAATTTACTTTTGGTTTAAAAATTAAAAAAAATATAATTAGAGACACTAAGTGAAAAAAAAATCTCCCCCAAATTGCTTGAGTAACAGGCATCACAGTACCAAGATATTTTGCTGTAGAATCCATGCAAACAAACATAAAAAAACCACCAGCAGCTAGTAAAATTACGTTAAATAAAGGGGTTTGTTGAGGCACAATGAAGATCTTTGTTACATTACCACGCCTACTTGCCAAGGATTAAATTCCTCGTCACCGTAGCCGTTGATCTCACTTTTAGATTTATTTCCTGATGCTGTGTTTACTATTAGTTCAAATATTTTTTGTCCCACTTCTTCTATTTTTTCTTCACCTTCTGCAATTGTTCCGCAGTTGATGTCCATATCCTCTGCCATTTTTTCATACATTGCTGAATTAGTTGATAGTTTTAGACTTGGAACTGGTTTACATCCAAAACATGAACCTCTACCTGTTGTAAAGCAAATTACATTTGCTCCTGATGCTACTTGACCTGTCACTGATACAGGGTCATAACCAGGAGAGTCCATAAAATTAAAACCTCTATTTTTTAGAGGCTCCGCATACATTAAAACATCTTGAAGTATAGAATTGCCTCCTTTAGCAACAGCTCCCAAAGATTTTTCTAAAATAGTAGTCAAACCTCCTTTTTTATTTCCAGGCGCAGGATTATTGTCCATCGAACTATTATTGATTGAAGTATAATTTTTCCACCATTCAATTCTTTTTATTAATTTATCTGCTGTTTCTTGTGAGTTAGCTCTATTAATCAGTAAGTGTTCAGCTCCATATATTTCAGGTGTTTCAGATAATATTGAACTCCCACCTTTTTTAACTAAAAGATCTGCAGCAACTCCTAGTGCAGGATTAGCTGTAATTCCTGAATATCCATCTGATCCTCCACATTGCAAAGCAAGTGTTAAGTGATTTACTGATTGAGATGTTCTTTCTATTTTATTTGCTTCAGCTAGTAAATTTTTAATTTGTGATAATACTTTTTCTATAATCTTTTTTGTTCCACCTTCATCTTGAATAGTTAAGAAGTGAATTCTGTTATGTTTTTTTAATGACTTGTCAAACAAACTTACTTGAGCACACTCACATCCTAAACCTATTACAAAAACATGTGAAAAGTTTGGGTGATTTTTAAATCCATCAATTGTTCTTTGAAAGATTTGCATACCTTCACTTTCTGTATTCATTCCACATCCAGTAGAATGAGTAATAGGAACTATGCCATCAATGTTTGGATAATCTTTTAAAATATTTGAGTATTTAATTTTTTCTACAATCATTTTTGTTACTGTTGCAGAACAATTAACAGTACTTACAATTCCAATATAATTTCTAGTGGCTACATCACCATTATCTCTTAAGATGCCATTAAAAAAAGTATCTGCTTTTTCATTAATAATATTCTTTTTATTAGTTACTTTAAAATCCCTCTTAAATTCTCTAAATTCTAGATTATGTGAATGAACATGCTCACCTGGTCTTATGTTATCTAAAGCAAAACCAATTATTTGATCATATTTTATTATTGGGTCACCTTTATTTATAGATTTTAAGCAAACTTTATGGCCAAATGGAATTGGATCTATTGTGCTAATATCATGCCCTTCTATTTTAGTTTTTTCGGGAATTATAAATTGACTTACACCAACATTGTCATTTTGATTTAAAACTATTAGATTATTCACAGTTTTATTATATAAATATTATTTTAAACAAGCCATAATAATTTTATTACATTGTTAATATGAAAAAAAAGAATTTAAGAAGTCAGCAGTGGTTTGATAACCCAAAAGATCCTGAGCAAACTGCTATATATCTAGAGCGTTATCTTAATTATGGATTAACAAGAAAAGAGCTTCAATCAGGAAATCCTATAATTGGTATAGCTCAATCGGGAAGTGATTTAACACCATGCAATAGACATTTTCAGTCTTTAAGTAAAAGAATAAAAGATGGAATAAGAAGAGCAGGTGGTATTCCAATGGAGTTTCCTACCCATCCAATTCAAGAAACAGGAAAAAGACCAACTGCAATGTTAGATAGAAATTTATCTTATCTTTCTTTGGTTGAGGTACTTTATGGATATCCAATTGATGGAGTAATATTAACAACTGGTTGTGACAAGACTACTCCAGCAGCTTTAATGGCAGCAGCAACTGTAAATATTCCAGCAATTGTTTTATCAGGTGGACCAATGTTAGATGGTGTTTACAAAGGTAAATTATCTGGATCAGGAACTGTTATATGGGAAGCAAGAAGATTGTTGTCAAAAGGAAAAATTAATTATGATGAGTTTATGGATATGGTATCTGCTTCTGCTCCAAGCATAGGTCATTGCAATACAATGGGAACAGCTTCTTCAATGAATTCAGTTGCTGAAGCTTTAGGAATGTCTTTACCAGGGTGTGCAGTTATACCTGCACCTTACAGAGAAAGAGAGCAAATTTCATTCGAAACAGGAAAAAGAATTGTTGGAATGGTTCACGAAGATTTAAAGCCATCTAAAATTATGACGCGTAAAGCATTTGAAAATGCAGTTGTAGTTGCAAGTGCAATAGGAGCTTCAAGCAACTGCACAACACATTTAATTGCTATTGCAAAACACATGGGAATTAAATTTGATTTATCTAATTGGCAAAAATTAGGACATGCAATTCCATTGCTTGCCAACTGTCAGCCAGCTGGTGAATATTTAATGGAAAGCTTTTATAGAGCTGGTGGAATTCCTGCTGTTATGAAAGAATTGATGAAACATAAAAAAATTCATACAAATATAATTACAGTATCAGGAAAAAATGTTGGTCAAAATTTAAAAAGAAAAATAGATGTTGATAGAAGTGTAATCAAAACTTTCAAAGAATGTTTAACAGAAAAAGCAGGATTTTTGGTTATGAAAAGTAATTTCTTTTCGACAGCTGTGATGAAAACATCTGTTATTAGTAAAGAATTTAGAGAAAGATTTCTATCAAATCCTAAAAAACCAAATGTTTTTACAGGTAAAGCGGTAGTGTTTGAAGGACCAGAGGATTATCACAAAAGAATAAATAGTAAAAAGTTAAAGATAGATGAAAAATCAATATTAATTATTAGAGGGTGTGGGCCTGTAGGTTACCCAGGTGCTGCAGAAGTTGTTAATATGCAACCACCAGATAAGTTATTAAAAAAAGGAATTAATGCATTACCAACGCTTGGAGATGGAAGGCAAAGTGGCACTTCAGAAAGTCCATCTATTCTTCACGTTTCACCAGAATCTGCAGTAGGTGGTGATTTAGCTATTGTTAGAACCGGAGATAAAATGACGATTGATCTTAATAAAAGAAGAGTGGATTTATTAATCTCACAATCAGAATTTAAAAAAAGAAGAAAGAAAAAGAAGCTTTTAAAAATTGATAACCAAACACCATGGCAAGAAATTTTTAGAAATACAGTTGGTCAACTTGAAGATGGAGCTTGCATTAAGTCTAGATCTCAGTATTTAGATGTAGCTACTAAAAAAGGTATACCAAGAAATTCTCATTAATATGAAACCAAAAATACTAGTCACAAGAAAATTATCAGATGGAGCAGAAGAAAAATTAAAGACAAATTTTGATGTAACTCTAAATTTAAAAGATGAGCCAATTCCAAATGCCGATCTTATCAAGATGGCTAATGAGTATGATGGATTTATTTCAACAGGGTTTGATAAAATTGGTGAAGAGTTTTTTAATGATCTAAATGGTAAATTAAAAATTATTGCTCAGGTTGGAGTGGGCTACGACAATATTTCTGTTAAATCTGCCGAAAGTAAAAAAATTAAAGTTACCAATACGCCAAATGTATTAAATGAAGCTGTTGCTGAAACAACAATTCTTTTGATTTTAGCTGCATCGAGAAGGATAGGTGAAGCTTACAATCTTGTAAGATCTGGAACATGGAAAGATCAAAAACCTGACCTTACTAAATTTATGATAGGAAATTCTGTTACAGGAAAAACTCTTGGTATAATAGGTATGGGTCGAATTGGTAGAATGGCTGCCAAATGTGCAAAAGCATTTGGAATGAAAATAATTTACTATAATAGAAATAAACTTTCAGAAGATCTGGAAGATGGAGCAAAATATTTTGCTGATGTCAAATCGATGATGCCTGAATGTGATTTTGTAAGTATCCATACTCCTGCTACTGCTGAAACAAAACATATTTTAAATGCATCAACAATTAGTTTGTTGCCAAAACATGCTGTTGTTATCAACACTTCACGAGGATCTACAATAGATGATGATGCATTGATAAATGCTTTGCAGAACAATAAAATTTATGCCGCTGGCTTAGATGTTTTTAATAATGAACCAAATTTAGATGAGAGATATATGAAATTGGATAATTGTTTTGTTTTACCTCATGTTGGAAGTGCTACTCATGAAACTCGTCTAGCAATGAGCATGATGGCAGTTGATAATATCTATTGTTTTTTTGAAAATAGACCACTTATTTCTGAAGTAGTCTAATACAACTTAAAGTTGTTTACTTAGTTAATATATATAATTTCTATACACATATTATTCGCGTTTTATTTGTAATTAAAAAACAAATGTGATTAAGTCCTTTTATTAAAAACATAACCGAGAGGAAGATAATGTTAAAATTAATAACAAAAACTATAGCTGCGGTAGCTGTTGTTTCAGTTGCTTTATTAGGCTCTGTTAACGCAAAGACTTTAAAAATTGAAACTCACTTTACTGCTAATTCACCAAATGGTGAAGTTGCTGCTCAATTCGCTAAAAACGTAGAAATGTTTTCTGGTGGAAGCTTGAAAGTTGAAATGTTTTATTCATCTTCAGTTTCAGGAAAATCTGCTGAAGTATTTAACTCTGCACAAACTGGAATTATCGACTGTGATATGACTGGTGCTGGTTACCAAACTGGTAAAAATGCAGCATTCCAATTTGCTGGTGATGTAATGGGTGGATACGATAACCCTTATCAACAATATGATTTCTTAAAGTTCCCTGGAGCTCAAGATGCTGTTGATGCATTATATAATAAATATGGAATGACACTTATTGGTTGGTGGATACCTGGACATGAGTCACTTATTTCAAGTGTTCCAATTCCAGATGTAGCTTCTATCAAAGACTTTAAATTTAGATCACCTCCAGGAATGGAAAGCATGATCTTTGCAGATTTAGGTGCTAAGCCAATCGTAATGGATTTTGGTGAAGTTCCAACTGCTTTACAAACTGGTCTAATTGATGGTGCTGACTATTCTAGTTTAGCAACTAACACTGCTGGTGGACACTATGAGCAAAATAAATATGCTACATATCCTGGTTTCCATTCTATGCCAGCTGACCACTTAGCTTGTAATACTAAAGTTTGGAAAAAACTAAAAGCTCATGAAAGAGGTGCTATGAAAGCCGGAATAGAAATTGCTGGTAGAACTATCACTAGCTTAGTTGAAAGAAAAAATGCTGAAGCAGTTAAAATTTTAAATGCTCAAGGTGTTACTCTTCACGACTGGGCTCCATCAGAGAGAGCTAAATTTAGAAAGTCCGCATTAAAAGCTTGGGAAACTTGGAAGACTAAATCTTCTGAGGCTGCTCAACTTATTGAAATGCATACAGCTTACATGAAAGCTAACGGTATCCTATAATTATAGGCATACAATAAAATCTTGAAGGGCCTGAAAAGGCCCTTCTTTTTTTAAAATTTAAAAATTATGCTTGATAAATCTTTACAAGAACAAACTGAAAAAGTTGCAAGCAAAGATGATTTTCCAATCAATTGGATAGATAGAATTACTTTATTTATAAGTCATACAATTAAATATTTAATCCCAGTCATTGTAATTGTAATGATGTATGAAATTTTTATGAGATATATTATGGAAAAACCAACTATGTGGGTAAATGAACTATGTTTGTGGTTAGCAGGAGTTATTTATTTGGTTGGTGGAATATATGCTACAAGACTTAGGAGCCACATAAGAATTGTGATGTTGTATGATTATGTAGAAAGACCAACCCAAAGAATTTTTGATTTAATAAGTGCTATTGTAATTGTTCTATTTGCCTCTGCTGTAATTTACGGTGGTTGGGAAGATGCTCATAGATCATTTACAACATGGGAAAGATTTGCAACATTTTGGGACCCACCAATTCCTGCAACTATGAAGCCACTTACACTGATTTGCGTATTCCTTATTGCCGTTCAAACAGTGAATAATTTAATTATTGACTGGAAAAACCCAAAAGAAAAACAATACGACCCTTCAAAAGATTTGAAATAAAATGGATATAGGAACACTATCATTAATTGTTATATTTGGACTGCTATTACTTATTGCTATTGGAGTTCCACTTGGTTTTGCATCAGGTTTTATGGCTGCAGTTATAGTATTTGTAAATATTGGCGAACATGCAATGGGTATTCTACTTTCAAGATATTATTCACTTGTTGTAACTTATTCTTTTTTATCAGTTCCTTTATTTATATTTATGGCCTCCTTACTGGAGCGCTCGAACATAGCTAGAGATTTGTATGATGCTTTAAATGCATGGTTAAGAAAAACTAGAGGGGGTGTTGGTGTTGTAACAGCTATCATGGCAACAATTATGGCTGCAATGAGTGGAATTATTGGAGGAGAAATAGTTTTATTAGGATTGATTGCGTTACCTCAGATGTTGAGACTTAAATATGACCAAGATATGTCTATTGGGATTATTTGTGCGTCAGGCTCTTTAGGAACAATGATACCTCCATCAATTGTTTTAATTATTTATGGTTTAACAACTCAAACTTCAATTACAATGTTATTTCAGGAAGCAATAGTTCCAGGTTTAATGATTTCAGGTTTAATAATTACCTACATTCTAGTTCGAACAAGATTACAGCCACATTTAGCACCATTGAGTGATGAACCTTCATTAACGCTAAAAGAGAAGATGTCATATCTTCCAGGTCTTTTGCCTCCAATTGGAATAGTGGTAATTGTTTTAGGTTCGATTTATTCTGGCATAACAGGAATTACTGAAGCAGCAGGAATGGGTGTTGTTGCAACATTAATCATAATTTTTTTTAGAAGAGAATTAACATGGTTTTTATTTAAAGATGCATTAGTTAGAACTTTTAAAGCTTCTGGAACAATTTTAACAATTACATTTGGTGCAACTACATTAGCTGGAGCCTATTCTTTAGCAGGTGGTCCAACTTATGTTGCCGAAACAATATTGGGCTACGATTTAAAACCTATGTATCTAATCTTTATGATGCAAATAATGTTTTTAATATTAGGAGCATTTATGGATTGGGTAGGGATTGTTTTATTAGCAATGCCTGTATTTTTACCTATAGTTCTTGCGCTTGGTTTTGATCCTATTTGGTTTGGAATATTATTTTGTGTAAATATGCAGGTATCTTTTTTAAGCCCACCATTTGGACCAGCTGCTTTTTATTTAAAATCTGTTACGCCACCACATATTTCATTGACAGATATTTTTAGAGGATTTGGTCCTTTCATAGTAATTCAATTGATTGTTTTAGCGTGTGTGATGTTCTTTCCAGAATTTACGACACAAAATTTTCACGAGTTTAAACCTACTAAATAATGAAAAAAATTGGTTTTATTGGGATTGGCCTAATGGGTCTCCCTATGGCAAAAAACTTATTGAAAGCTGGTTATAATTTAAAAGCTTTCAATAGATCTCAAAAGAAAGCTGAAACATTAAAAGATTTTGGTGCAGAAATTACAACTTCTATTGAGGATGTTGTAAGTAATAGCGATGTTGTAATTACTATGCTTACAGATGATACTGCAATTAATGAGGTAATGGATAGTTTTAATTTTTTAAAAAATTTAAAATCAAGTACTACAGTTATTGATATGAGTTCAGTTAAGCCTACTACAGCAACTAAACATGGGAATAATTTAAAATCTAAAAATATTAAATATTTAGATGCACCTGTTTCAGGTGGCACTATTGGGGCAGAGGAAGCTTCATTAGCAATAATGGTGGGTGGTGAACAAAATGTTTTTAATGAAGCTCTAGATGTTTTAAAAGCTATGGGTAATCCAACTTTAGTAGGCCCAGTGGGAAGTGGACAGGTTTCTAAATTAGCAAATCAAATTATAGTTGGATTAACTATTGGAGCAGTCGCAGAAGCTATAACTCTTTGTGAAAAAGCGGGAGCAAATCCAGATAAAATGATCAAAGCCTTATCAGGTGGTTGGGCAGATAGTAAAATTCTTCAAACACATGGAAAGAGAATGATTGATAAAGATTTTACTCCAAAAGGTCGAACTTCAGTTCATTTAAAAGATATGAATAATATTTTAGAGTGTGCAAATAGCCATAATACTCATTTACCTATTTCAAATTTAGTTAAAGAAATGTATAAAACTCTTGTTGAAAATGGACATGGAGAAACAGACCATAGTTCTCTCTATAAAGAAATTGAAAGGATAAATAAAAAATGAGCGGTAGATTAGAAGGTAAAAAAATCATAGTAACAGCAGCTGGTCAGGGAATTGGAAAAGCAACTGCAATTGCTTTTCATAATGAAGGTGCAAGTGTTACAGCAACAGATTTAAACGATAAAACCTTAGCTGATTTAAATAAAGAATATCCTGATATTAATATTCAAACATTAGACTCAACAAATAATGGAGCAATTTTAGAATTTATAAAAACATTAGACAAAGTAGATGTTTTATTCAATGCGGTAGGATTTGTTCATCATGGAAGTATTCTTGAATGTGAAGAAAAAGACTGGAATTTTTCTTTTGATGTAAATGTCAAATCTATGTACCAAATGTGTAAAGCAATTTTACCCTTAATGGTTAAGCAAAACGGCGGAAGTATAATTAATGTTTCATCTTGCGCTTCAAGTTTAAAAGGATTTCCCAATAGATTTGTATACGGTACTACAAAAGGAGCAGTAATTGGTTTAACTAAATCAATAGCAGCCGATTTTGTTAAGCAAAATATAAGATGTAATTCAATAGCACCAGGAACAGTGTTTTCACCCTCTTGGCAAGATAGAGTTAATCAAAGCCCAGATCCAGTTCAAGCCAAAAAAGATTTTATAGCTAGACAACCTATGGGAAGATTGGGAACCGCAGAAGAAATTGCAGCTGTAGCTGTTTATTTAGCTGGTGATGATGCAACATTTACAACAGGAACTACTATTTCTGTTGATGGTGGAATTTCAATTTAATTAATAAAAAAAAGGAAAGTTATGAAATTATTAAGAGTAGGACCAAAAGGAAATGAAAAACCTGCAGCATTAGATAAAGAGGGTAAATTTAGAGATTTAAGTTCACATGTTAAAGATTTAAATCCTGATCATGTAAATCTTGAAACTATATCAAAATTACAAAGTGTAGATTTATCTTCGTTACCAGAACTATCTTCAAGTGAAAGAGTTGGCTCATGTGTTACAAAACCAGGTAAATTTGTAGCAATAGGTCTTAATTATTCTGACCATGCCGCCGAAACTGGAGCAGAAGTTCCATCAGAACCTATAATGTTTATGAAGGCAACCAGTTGTATAACTGGGCCTAATGATGATGTTGAAATAGTTTCAGAATCAAAAAAATTAGATTGGGAAGTTGAGCTTGGGATTGTAATAGGAAAAGAAACAAAACATATTTCAGAAGATAAAGCTCAAGATCATATTTTAGGTTATTGTCTAGTTAATGATGTTAGTGAAAGAGAATGGCAAATTGAAAAAATGGGTCAATGGGTGAAAGGAAAATCTCATGATACTTATGGGCCTATTGGACCATACCTTGTCACAAAAGATGAAATATCAGACATCAATAATTTAAAAATGAGTTTAGATGTTAACGGCAATAGAATGCAAACAGGTAATACAAGTACAATGATTTTTAACGTAAATGTGATTGTATCTTATGTTAGTAAATTTATGTCGTTACAACCTGGCGATATAATAACTACAGGAACACCTCCAGGGGTTGGAATGGGAATGAAACCTCAGCAATTTTTGAAAGCTGGAGATACAATGAAATTATCAATAGAAAACTTAGGTGAGCAAAACTCGAAAGTAATTGCGATATAATAAATTGTGAAAATAACTTCTATTAAAAGTCATGTACTTAAATATGAGTTAGAAAAAGAACTAGGATATTCACAACAATACTATAAACACAGAACCGCCCATCTTGTTGAAGTACAAACTGATGAAGGAATTACAGGTTGGGGTGAATGTTTTGGACCTGGAAACATTGCTTTAGCAAATAAGTTTATTGTTGAAAAAGTTATCCAACCATTAATTATTGGTGAGGATCCTTTAAATAAAGAACATATCTGGCATAAAGTATACAATCTTTTAAGAGATAGCGGACAAAAAGGAATGCCAATCCAAGCATTATCAGGGATTGATATTGCATTGTGGGATATTCTAGGAAAAAAAACTAATACTCCACTTTATCAACTTGTTGGTGGAAAGTGTAATGATCAAATTCCAGTTTATGGATATGGAATGATGTTACAAAAAAAATCTACTTTAGAATTAATTGATTTATTCAAGCAAGAAGCAACACAAATTAAATCTAAAAACTTTAAAGCAATGAAAATGAAGATTGGATTAGGTCCGATAGAGGACCTAAAGCTTGTAAGAGCTGTAAGAGATGCAGTAGGACTAGATTTTAAGTTAATGGTAGATGCAAATCATGCTTATAATTTAAATGATGCCTTGTATGTTGGAAGAGGTTTGGATGAACTTGATATTTATTGGTTCGAGGAACCTGTAGCACCTGAAGATTATGATGGCTATAGAGAATTAAAACAAAAAATTAATACTAATATTGCAGGTGGGGAAGCGGAGTTTACAAAATATGGATGGAACGAGTTAATTAAAAAAGGATGTATTGATATAGCTCAGCCAGAAGTTTGTGGATTAGGTGGAATTACTGAGTATTTAAAAGTATCTGCATTAGCACAAGCTAATTTTATTCCAGTTATAAATCACGTCTGGGGATCTGCTGTAAGTATTGCAACTAATCTTCATTTGCTAACTGCCCAACCTGATATGCCAGGAGGGTTATTTCCTTCAAAATCAATGCTAGAGTTTGACACGACAGAAAAAAATATTTTTATAACAGAATTACCAACAGAAAGTTTTTCTATATTAGATCAAGTTAAACAAAATAATGGATTTGCTTCAATATCAGATAATCCTGGAATAGGAATTACACCCAATCAAGATTTTATTAAGGAGTTTGAAGTCAATGAATAAGATTAAAACAACTGAGCCAAAAGTTCTTTGGAAACTAAGATGCAAACTTGGTGAGGGAACTTTATGGGTTAAGGAACATAATTCAATTTATTTTGTAGACATAAAGAAAAAGAAATTTTTCTCATTAAATATTAAAAATAAAAAAAAGATAATTTATAAAGTGAATAAAGAAATTGGTTTTCTTGCACATATTGAAGGACATGTTTTTATTTTAGGACTTCAAGGAGAATTAAGAATTCAAAATATTAACACTAAAAAAATACTAAAAAAAATTCCAATAGAAAAAAATATTAAATTAAATAGAATTAATGATGGAAAAACCGACCCAAATGGAAATCTTTGGTTTGGTACTATGGATAATTTAGAAAGAAACATAGAAAAAGGCTCGTTGTACAAATTAGATAAAAATTTATTGTTAACCAAAGTTGATACCAATTATAGAATTACAAATGGCCCAGCTTTTATTGATCAATACAATTTTTATCACACAGATAGTCCAAAAAAGAAAATTTATAAAATCAAGATAGATAAAAATAATAAAATAATTAGTAAGAAAATATTTAAGAAATTATCACCAAAAGATGGATTCCCAGATGGAATGACCTTAGATAAACATAAAAATTTATGGGTAGCCCATTTTAATGGAGCACGTGTTTCAGTTTTTAATAAAAATGCCAAATTAATACATAAAATTAATCTACCTGCACAAAATATTACTAATTGTGCATTTGGTGGACAGAATAATAGTGAACTTTTTATTACTTCAGCAACCAAAGGCATGGACAAGGCTGGATTGCAAAAATTTAGATATTCAGGATTCTTATTTAGTGTAAAAACTAATTCAAAAGGAATTTTACAAAAAAAATTTATATTAAGTAATGAAAAAAAGAGATCTTTATTATGAACGAATCCCTACTAAACTATTAAGAGAGGATATTAGGTTATTAGGAACATTTCTTGGAAGAGTTATTAAAGATCAAGAAGGTATAGCTTTTTATAAAATCGTAGAAAGATTAAGGTTATTATCTAAAAATACTTTATTAAATAAAAATAAAAGTAAAATTTTTTCAAAAATATCAAAAGAAATCAAAAAACTTCCACCCAAACAAACTTTTAAAGTTACCAGAGCTTTTTCTCATATCTTGAATTTAATGAATCTTGCAGAATCGTTAGATGCATCACGAAAACTTAATGAATACGAAAATCCTTTCTTTAAAGATAAGAAACAAAATATATTTATTGAGGATATAATTAATGGACTTTTTAAAAACAAAATTATCTCCAATAACAAAATATATGAACAAGCTAAAAATTTAGATATTGGCATTGTTCTAACAGCGCATCCAACAGAAGTTAAAAGACGAACCTTAATCCAAAAGTATGCCAATTTAATTGACTTAATGGAGCAAAAACATTTGTATAGAAAGTATCCATCAAAGATTATTGAAATAGATAGAAGGCTTTATACAGAAATAACAATAATATGGAAAACAGATGAACTAAAAAGAACAAAACCATCTCCATTAGATGAAGCTAGGTGGGGACTGGCAATTATTGAGGATAGTTTATGGGATACCATTCCAAAGGTTTATAAAAGATTAAACGATATTTTTAGAAAAAATTTAAATAAAGATTTACCACGAACTTTTAATCCTATTCAATTTGGTTCATGGATGGGAGGGGATAGAGATGGAAATCCAAATGTTACTGCAGAGGTTACTAAAAAAGTAATTCTATTCTCAAGATGGCAGGCCGCTAAATTATATGAAAAAGAATTAACTAAATTGATCCAAGATCTTTCAATGGAAGAATGCTCTCCAAAGATCAGGCAAATAGTTGGAAAAACCTTTGAGCCTTACAGGGTATACTTAAGACCTATTAGAGATAAAATTAGAAGCACTCATCAATTAATAGAGAGACATTTGAATAAAAAAGTATCACTTGATGAAAATAAATTACTTCAAGACAAAAAGGAAATTTTAGAACCTTTAAGAGATATAAGGGAGTCATTAAATTTATATAAAGGTCAACACGTAGGTAATTCTGATTTGTTAGATTTAATCAGAAGAGTTAGATGTTTTGGAATTAATCTTGCAAGATTAGATATTAGACAAGAATCTTCACGTCATGAAAAATTAATAAATGAAGTAATTAAAAAGAAATACAAGACTGATTATATAAAGATTAGTGAAAGTAAAAAAATAAATTTATTAAATTCTTTAATAAAACAAAAAAAATATTTTTTAGATAAAATAAATATTAGAGATAAAGAAAATAAAGAAGTATGGAACACCTTTAAACAAATATCTACAGAACCAGCTCAATGCCTTGGTGCCTATGTAATTTCAATGACATCAAAAGCTTCTGATATTTTATCAGTTTATTTTTTACAAAAACAAGCTCAAACTAAATATTTGCTAAGAGTGGTACCACTTTTTGAAACGCTAGATGATTTAAAAAATGCTAAAGATGTAATGGAAAATCTCTTTAAATTATCTTGGTATAGAAAGCTTATCAATCACCAGCAAGAGGTAATGATTGGTTATTCAGACTCAAGCAAAGATGCAGGAAAGTTATCTGCAAGTTGGCATCAGTATAAACTACAAGAAGAACTTAGAAATCTAGCTAAAAAATATAAAATAGATCTAGTTTTTTTCCATGGTAGAGGGGGTTCTGCTGGAAGAGGTGGCGGTCCAATTCAAGCAACTTTAAAATCACAACCCTCAGGGACTGTTAATGGAAAAATTAGAATTACAGATCAGGGTGAAGTAATTCAGCAAAAGTATGGATATAAACCATTAGCTGAATATAATCTTTGTAGCTATATAGGTGCCGTAATGGATGCATCTTTAAATCCTCCACCAAGATCAAAAAAAAATTGGAGAGAATTAATTCAGAGCATGTCTGAAATTTCGACCTCAGCATATAGAAAATACTTAAATCAAAGCGAAGATTTTATTAGGTACTTTAAAACAGTTACGCCTCATAAATCACTTGGGAAACTTGCGATTGGTTCAAGACCAACTAAAAGAAAAAATGTTGATAATATACAAAGCTTAAGAGCAATACCTTGGGTATTTGCTTGGACTCAAATTAGATTAATGCTACCTGCTTGGCTTGGTACTACAGAAGCATTAAGATACGGCTCAATTAAAAAATTTTCCAAAACATTAACGGACATGGAAAGAAATTGGCCTTATTTTGCATCAACTATGGATATTTTAGACATGGTAATTTCAAAAGTAGATACTGAAATTTCAGTAATTTATGAAAATAATTTAGCTGACGAGTCTTTAAAAAGAATAGGAAAAAAATTAAGGTTTCAATTTGATGCATTAGTCAAATTGCATAATAAAATTACTCCAAAAGATGTTGTAAAAGAAAGAAAAAATTTTAGAAAAGCGTTATTTGTAAGAAATAATTACACAGAAATGCTAAATATATTGCAAGCTGATATAATGAACAAATTAACACAAAGAAAATATAAAAAATTAGATAAAAAATTTTTAGAAGATTCTTTAATGACATCTATCGCTGGAATTTCTGCAGCAATGAAGAATACAGGTTAAATGATTGAATTGTTAATAGCATTTGGAGCAGGACTAATTAGTTTTTTGTCCCCTTGTGTGTTACCTTTGATACCTGGATATGTTTCCTTTATTTCAGGTCAATCTCTTCAAGAAATTTTAAAATCAAAAAAAATAGATATTGTACCGTTAATTTTATTTTGTTTCGGTTTCTCAACTGTCTTTATCACTTTAGGAGCTTCTGCATCGTTTTTAGGTCAAACACTTTTACAAAATTCAGAAACTTTAAGAATATTAGCTGGAGTTATAATAATAATTTTTTCTCTGCAACTGATTGGGGTAATAAATATTGGTTATTTAAATTTAGAAAAAAGATTTGAAGCAAAAAAATCACAACATTTCTTATTCCCGTACATAATAGGATTAGCTTTTGGATTTGGCTGGACACCTTGTATAGGTCCTATTTTAGGCTCTATATTGGCTTTAGCTTCAATAGAGGAAACTTTATCTAAAGCAATCATGTTATTAAGTTTTTACTCTATCGGGCTTGCAATTCCTTTTGTGATATCAGGCTATTTAATTCAAAAATTTCTATTATTTTCGAAAAATTTTAAGAAAAATATAAATTTAATATCTAAAATTGGTGGAATTATTCTTCTAATCACAGGAGTTTTGATTTTAACAAACCAATTACAGGCGATTGGTTTTTATATAATCAAAATTTTTCCTTTTATGCAAAATTTCGGTTAAAAGTATTAATGAAAATTTATCAAATAGATTCAAGTGCTAGAAAAAAGGGATCAACTTCAAGAGCATTAGCTAAAAAAATATTAGATAAAATCAAAAAACCAGGAGATGAAGTTATTTATAGGGATTTAGACGATGAAATGCTTTTTGTAAGTGGACTGACTGAGTCTGGAATGAAGATCGAGGAAAAAGATCAAACTGAAGATCATAAAAAAATGTTTAGGTTGTCAGATATCCTTGTTAAAGAATTAAAAGAGAGTGATGTTATCATAATTTCAGCTCCAATTTATAATCACGGACCTCCAGCAACTCTTAAAGCATGGTGTGACTTAGCGGCGAGAATTGGAGAAACATTCAGGTTCAAGCCTAATGGAAGAAGAGAAGGTTTGCTGCAAAACAAACAAGCATATTTAGTTATTACTTCAGGAGGGACCAAATTAAATAGTTCAGAAGATTTTTTAACACCATGGTTAAAATATATGATGAATTTTTTTGGTATTGAAAAAGTAGATATAATAAGCGCAGATCAAATGGCACTTGATTATGAAAAATCAATTAAAGACGCTGAAACTCAAATAGAAAATCTGTTTAAAGATTAGATAAAATCGAATTAGAAGACTTTATAGTATCAGCATTTCCTCCTAAATCTTTTGTTCTATTTTCATTACTACTTAAAGACTTTTCAATCGCTTGAACAATTGAATTTGAAGCTTCATTTTCTCCTAAATAATTCAACATCATTGCACCAGACCAAATTTGACCAACTGGATTAGCAATTCCTTTTCCTGCTATATCAGGAGCAGAACCATGAACTGGTTCAAATAAAGAGGGAAATTTATTTTCAGGATTAATATTTCCAGATGGAGCAATTCCAATAGTGCCTGTACAAGCTGGACCTAAATCTGAGAGAATGTCTCCAAATAAATTGGATGCAACCACCACATCAAACCACTCAGGGTTAAGAACAAATCTTGCAACCAAAATATCAATATGAAATTGGTCTGTCATAATTTCAGGATAGTTTTTTTTCATTTCATTAAATCGCTCATCCCAAAAGGGCATTGTAATTGAAATTCCATTTGATTTTGTTGCGTTAGTTAATTTTTTCCTTTTTCTTTGCTTGGCTAATTCAAAAGCAAATTTTTGTACTCTATCTACCCCGTGTGCTGACATGATGGTTTCTTGAATTGCAATTTCTCGATCTGTATTTTTATACATTCTGCCACCTACAGAAGAATACTCTCCCTCAGTATTTTCTCTAACTATCAGCATATCAATATCACCAGGTTTTTTATTTGCTAATGGAGGGTCAATCCCTGGAAATAGTTTTACAGGTCGAAGATTTATATACTGATCAAATTCTCTTCTAAACTGAAGCAAAGATCCCCATAAAGATATATGGTCTGGAACTTGATCTGGCATACCGACCGCTCCAAAAAATATTGCATCATGTTTTTCTAATTTTTCCTTCCAATCATCTGGAAGCATTTTTCCGTTTTTTTTATAATAATCACAGGAAGCAAAATCATATTCAGTAAAATTAATTTTAAATTGATGTTTTTGGGCAGCTTCTTTTAATACTTTTAATCCTTCAGGAACTACTTCTTTTCCTATGCCATCTCCTGGTATTGATGCGATATTATATTCTTTCATTTTTTATTTTTAGTTTTTATGAAAAATACTTTTTCTCAATGTTATAGCTTAGCTGACTTAGTTCTTTTAATGTTTTTTCTAAAAATAAAAGTAAATTATCCATATCGTCAGTCTTTATATTAAATTTTTGAACTTTTTTATTCAAATATTTGATTTTCTTAATCAATTCATTTTTCTTTGATACTCTGTACAAGGCTCTTTCAATTTGATTTAAATTCCAACTGACAGATCGTGGAAAAATATCTGCTTTTAAAAAAAAACTAATTATATCTGAAACGGTAATATCCTGCTTAGAATATTGCCTATAAGCTTGGAAAGCAGAAATTGATTTTAAAATATTAATCCATTCTAAAGTTAAATATTCATACCCTTTTTTATGCTGTTTAGATCTTAAAGATTGTGATTGAAGAATTCTGATCATCATGTCTGTTCTTTCAATAAATCTTCCAAGTCTTAAAAATTGATATTCTAAATTTCTTTGCATTTCCATATCTGTAGAATACATAAAATTTTGTGAACCTTGGATAATTCCGTTAAGTAATTTGACATAATTTTTTTTATTTTTTGTTATTTTAAAATTTTTGTTAAATTTTATTATTAAGTCATTTAATTTGATTATTGATTGTTCAGGCAGCACGTCTCTTATTACTAAAGAATTTTGTTGAGATATATTTAAGCAATTAAATATTGATGATGAGTTTAATTTGTTAAAAATAAAATATTTAATTATTTTTTTTTCAGAATATTTTTTATTTAATTTTAGATAATCTTTATTTAAATTTGTAACTGTTAATAACGGTTTCCATGAAATTTCATCATCTAGCGATAAATCTAATTGCAATTCACTCGTTGTAATTAATAATCTTGATGTAAAGTTTGATCTCTCAAGATATCTTGACATCCAATATATTAACTTTGCTCTTCTACTCAACATAATCTAATTATCCAATATCCAGGTGTCCTTACTTCCTCCACCTTGAGATGAGTTAACAATTAAACTTCCTTTTTTTAAAGCAACTCTAGTAAGACCACCTTGTGTTACATATTGATTTGATCCTGATATAATAAAAGGTCTTAAATCTATATGTCTTGGACTAAGTTCATTATCAATTAGAGTTGGAGATGTTGAAAGAGAGACTACTTTTTGACCAATATAATTACGAGGATTTTTCTTAATCTTTTTAACATATTCTTCTAATTCTTTTTTAGATGCTTTTGGGCCAATTAAAATTCCATATCCTCCAGAGGCGTTTGCAGGCTTAACAACTAGTTTAGATATGTTTTGAATGACATAATCCATCTGTTTTTTCTGGTGGCACAAGTACGTCTCTACTTGATTAATTATTGGCTCCTCATTTAAATAAAATTTAATCATTTTAGGCACATAGCTATAGACAACTTTATCGTCAGCTACACCAGAACCAGGAGCATTGAGGATACTTATATTACCTTTTTTCCATGCTTTAAAAATTCCAGGAACTCCAATTAAAGAGGATTTATTAAATACTTTTGGGTCTAAAAATAAATCATCAATTCTTCTATAGAGGGTATGTAGCTGATCTTTGCCATGAACAGTCTTCATAAATACTTTATCATTTTCAACAAATAAATCTGACCCTTCAACTAGTTCTACTCCCATTTGCTGTGCTAAAAAAACATGCTCAAAGTAAGCTGAATTAAACACACCAGGAGTTAAGATTGCCAATTTAGGATTACTTTTATTTTTTGATAACGATCTCATACAAGAGTATAATTTTGAGCAATATTCATCTACGGGGCTAATCTTATTTTTTTCAAATATTTCTGGAAAAACACTTTTCATTACAGTTCTATTTTCAAGCATATAAGAAATTCCAGATGGTACTCTTAAATTATCTTCAAGCACTAAAAATTCACCATTGATATCTCTTACTAAATCAGAACCACAAATATTAGCCCAAATATTAAATGGAGGCTTGATGCCAACACATTCTTTTCTAAAATTTCCTGAATTTAGAATTATATTTTTGGGAATTATTTTATCTTTGAAAATTTTTTGACCATTGTACACATCATGAATAAAAAAATTTAAGGCTTTTACTCTTTGAGCTAATCCTTTGGAAATTTTATCCCACTCCTTCTTTTTTATAATTCTAGGAATTATATCTAGTGGCCAATAATGGTCTGTGATTTTATCATTTGAATAAACTCTAAAAGTAACACCTCTTTGACTAATTGCATTTTCTGAATTTTTAATAGTAGTTAAAAGTTTTTTTTTTGAATATTTAGAAATAAAATTTGAAATGATTTTAGTTTCAGGCCTTAGTTTTTGATTATGCCCAACATATTCATCAAATACTTTTTTTGCCTCATAGTTTTCCCAAGAAATTTTAGGCATTTGTTATTAAATCATAAAAAAATAAAAAAAACATGAAAAATAAATTGATAATAACTATAAATTAAGCTTTTTTAATTATTACATATATAATAGATATTGTGCCATGACATATTGTATTGGAATAAATGTTAATGAGGGAATGATATTTGCATCTGATTCTAGAACAAATGCTGGATTAAATGACATCAATAAATACACAAAGATGTTTAATTATGCAGTGGGTGATAGAAATTTAGTTATTGTTACCTCAGGAAATTTGGCTACATCACAAGCTGTATTTAGTGCTATTAAAAAAGATTTAGAGTCTACTTCACCAAAAAAAAGCTTAAACACATGCAGCACGATTGAAGAAGTTGCTAATTATGTTGGGTCTTTGACAGTTAAGTATTCCTCTCCGCATGGAATTAATGAAGAAGCCTTACAGCTTGGGTCTTCATATATTGTTGGAGGTCAAATCAAAGATCAAAAATCAGAAATACTATTAGTATATCCTCAAGGAAACTATATACGCCCATCAGATACTAGGCCATATTTAATCATTGGAGAAATTAATTATGGAAAACCAATTTTAGATAGAGTTTTAAAGCCCGACATATCTCTAGGAGATGCTGCGCGATGCGCATTAATTTCAATGGACTCAACTATTAAAAGTGATTTAAGAGTTGGACCGCCAATAGATTTTGTAGTTTATAAAAAAGGTTTAATTAATCCTATCTATCAAAATAAATTTGAATTAGAGGATCAAGTTTATTCCTCGATTACAAATAGTTGGTCTGAAAGTATTATAAGAGCCTTTGAGTTGTTCCCTAGATTTGATTGGGAGAACAAATAATATTGATATTGTTTAATTTTAAATCCCAAACTTACATTGTTTTGACATATTTTGTTTGTTAGATTCCATTATGAAAAAAATATTCTTTTTACTTTTTTTAAGCTTTTTATTTTCTGGAAATTCAATTGCTGCTTGTGATGACCCTTTGACGGATGGAGTAGATTACTCAAATTGTAGATTTTCAGATGCACAAGATTTACAAGGTAGTTATCTTCCAAATTCAAATCTTTCATTTGCGAGTTTCATACAAGTAAACTTCGATAAAAGTATTATGATGAATTCAAATTTGTCATTTGGAACTTTTCCAGAGTCTACATTTGTTAGAGCAAATTTATATGAAACAGTTTCAATTGGATCAAATTTTGAAAAAACCAATTTTTCAGGATCTAATCTTACTAGAGTTGATTTTATGGGAGCAACTTTAATAGAAGCAAATTTTCAAAATTCAAATTTAATGGAAGCAAACTTTACTTCATCAAATATTACTAATGCTAATTTTGATGGTGCCAATTTGATTGGTGCGACTTGGACTGGTGGAGAAACTTGTGGTCCAGGATCTATCGGTACTTGCAATAAGTAAGTATGAATACTGCCATCAAGACTGATGATGTGATTTTCAATTTTTTTAAACAAATTTGTGATGAAAAAGACGACCAAAAATGTGTTGAACTTGGAAAAGAGTGGATAAAAGCGATGGAAATAAATTTATCTAGTATGGAAGCAAACCTGAATGGTGCTGATAAATTAAAACACCAAGATGACATTAAAAGTAATAGAGATCATTTAAATAGCCTTAAAACTAAAAACTCATCTGAATGGCGAGAGTATGCAACCCAGTGTATGATTGAGATAATAAGTCATAAAAGTCAGCAATAATGAGTAATCAAGAGAGAGTTTTTATTATCATTTGTTCTTCGTTAATAATTTTTACTCTTTATTATTTAATAGAAAAACATTTCTTTTAAAAAAAAACTATCAATAAGTAAAAAAATATAATACTTATAATTTAAAGGGGTGTCTTAACAGACTGAGATTAAACCCTAAGAACCTGTCCGGTAATTCAGAAAGGGATAAAATGGATAACATATACTTTTTAAGTCAATCATCTTCATTAACATTAGTAATTATTATTAGTTTAATATTTGCTGTCTTAGGAATTTATCATTCTAAAAAATTCCAAGGAATAAGTAATTATTTAACTGCAAATAGGAATATTGAATTATTTTCACTAACCACAAGTCTTGTTGCGTCAGCTTTAGGAGCATGGATTTTATTTGGTCCTGTTGCTGCTGCTACCTGGGGAGGATTGGGAGCTGTTATTGGTTATGCTCTTGGTACAGCCTTTCCAATGATTTTTTTAATATATTTTGGAAGAAAAATTAGATCAGAATTTCCAAAAGGGTCATCTTTAATTGAGTTTATGAGAAAAAAATTTGGAAAAAGTTTATTCAAACTTATTTTATTAATGACAATCTTTTATATGTTTATTTTTCTTTGTGCAGAAGTGACTGCAGTTGCAGTTTTAATTAATTACTTATCAGGTACAGATCTTTGGATTACTGCTTTAATAGTACTTTTAGCTACTTTAACTTACACACTTTACGGTGGTTTAAGAGCCTCAATTTTTACTGATAATATACAAATGATAGTAATTGGTTTTCTTTTATTAATTCTGATTTTAATTATTAGTTCATCGACAGGAGATAATTTTTCATTTGCTTTAATTAAAGAAAAAAATCCACAACTGTTAAGCTCATCATATATTCCAAGTTATACGGCTGGATTAACTTTTTTTATTGCAGTTGCTGCCACAAATTTATTTCATCAAGGAAATTGGCAACGTGTTTATGCAGCTAAAAATTATCAAACACTAAAATCAGCATTGATCATTTCTTTTTTTATTATTGTGCCGATAGTTTTTTTAATGGGCTTTATTGGAATGGTGTCATTCTCAATAGATCCATCTGCCAGAGCAGATTTAGGATTTTTTACTTTATTATTAAAAGAACAAACTGAAATGTTATCTTTAATTATCATTATTCTTGGTTTAGCTTTAACAATTTCAACAGTAGATACATTGGTTAATGCAATATCAAGTTTGTTTGTTGTGGATGGTAAAGCAACTTTTAACCTAGATAAAAAAACAGATTATTTAAAAATTTCTAAATACTTTATTGTTTTTTTATCATTGATTGCATTTGGTATTGCTTCAAAAGGATTTGATATTTTGTATTTATTTTTGCTTGCAGACTTATTTTGTTGCGCGTTTGTATTCACAGTCTTCTATAGTTTTTATAATAAGGTAAACGAAAAAACTGCCTATATTTCCATTATAATTGGTCTTGTTGCCGGATTTTTAATGTTTCCGTTTCCAGATTTTTCTAAAAGCTTGTTAGTTGGGGTACTGATTTCTAAAGAGCTATTTTCATCTTTTGTTGCTCAATCTTTATTATTTTTATCATTTATTATTGCAACTTTTTTACCAGCAGTAATTTTGAAATTAAAAAGAAATTGATTTAGATCGAAGATTTTAAAGCATCATAAATAAGTTCTTTAGTAGTCTCACCAATACTACGATAAACTTCTTTATTATCTTTAAAAATTAAAAGTGTTGTTTGATATTGAATGTTAAAAAATTCAGCAATTTCTTTATTTGTTACATCAAATTTAAAATATTCAATGTTATCAAAATCATTTTTTGCTTTATCAAGAACTTTCATTTGACTTGCGCAAGACGTACAATATTTAATCCACGAACTAACAACCACAACTTTTCCATTAGATAAAGCTTTATCGAATAACTCTTTTTTAAACGTTGTTTCTTTTGCAGAAGATAAAGAGATTGTTGCAAAAAAGATTGTGATTATAACTAATATTTTTTTCATAATTTTATCTTAATAAAACCTTTGTGATAAGCAAATGATCTTATTGAAATATAGTCAATAAAGCTTATATGTTGATGATCCAAAATGTCACAAAATCAAATCAGCATTAATAATTTATCTAAAATTTATAAAAATGGATTTAATGCACTTAAAAGTGTTAATTTAAATATTAAAAAAGGTGAAATTTTTGCGATGCTTGGACCAAATGGTGCAGGCAAAACTACTTTAATAAGTATAATTTGTGGGATTGTAAAACCATCTTCTGGAAAAGTCACAATTGATAACTTTGATATCATTGATGATTATAGAGAAACAAGATCTAGAATTGGTTTAGTTCCTCAAGAATTAACCTTAGAACAATTTGAAACAGTATTTAACAACGTCTCTTATTCAAGAGGTTTATATGGAAAAAAACCAGACCCGCACCATATAGAAAAAATTTTAAAACAATTGAGTTTATGGGATAAGAAAGATCAAAGATTAAGACAATTATCAGGAGGAATGAAACGAAGAGTTTTGATTGCCAAAGCTTTATCTCATGAACCCTCAATTTTATTTTTAGATGAACCTACTGCTGGAGTGGATGTTGAGTTAAGACAGGATATGTGGAAAATTGTTGAAGAGTTAAGATCAACAGGAGTTACTATTATCTTAACTACACATTATATTGAAGAAGCAGAAGCTATAGCAGACAGAGTGGGTGTTATTAATCAAGGCGAGATAATAGTTGTAGAAGAAACAAAAGAATTATTAAAAAAAATGGGACATAAAAAATTAACTGTAGAACTTCAGGATGAAATTTCTAAAATTCCAGATAGCTTAGATAAATATAAATTAGTCTTAGGAAATAATAAAATGTCAATTAACTACACATACAATGTTCAAGCAGAACAAACTGGAATTACAAATTTATTACAAGATATAAAAGATGTGGGATTAAAATTAAAAGATTTAAAAACTGAACAGACTACTTTAGAGAAAATATTTGTTAGTTTGGTAAAGGAGAATAATGAAATTTAATTATACAGGCTTTCAAGCAATATATCTTCATGAAATGGATAGATTTAAAAGAACATTAATGCAATCGTTACTATCACCGGTTTTATCCACCTCTCTTTATTTTATTGTATTTGGTTCAGTTATTGGTGGGTATGTTGAAAAAATAGATGGTATTAGCTACGGTTCATATATTGTCCCGGGTCTTTTAATGCTAACTTTATTAACTCAATCAATAACCAACACTTCTTTTGGAATATTTTTTCCTAAATTCAATGGAACTATTTATGAAATCTTAGCAGCACCAATTTCAACATTAGAAATAGTGCTAGCTTTTGTTGGGGCAGGAGCCACTAAAACCCTAATTGTCGGAGTGGTAATTTTTATTACAGCTAATTTTTTTGTTGAAGTGGACGTTAAATACCCCCTTTTGGTAGTTTTTTTACTTATACTTGTTGCATTCACATTTGCATTATTTGGTTTCTTAATAGGGTTAATGAGTTCAAATTTTGAGCAAATGTCTATTATTCCGACGTTAATCATCACGCCAATGGTATTTTTGGGAGGAAGTTTGTATTCACTGGATATGTTACCACCATTTTGGCAAACAATAACTTACTTTAACCCCGTTGTTTATTTGATTAATGGTTTAAGATTTGCTTTTTATGGAGTTTCTGATTTTAATATTTGGATAAGTATTAGCTCAATGGTGATCTTCTTATTTATCTGCATTGGGGTAGTGACTGTATTATTGAAAAAAGGTTACAATATTAAGTCTTAACTACTGACTATCTTCTTTTTTGGGTCGTAAAAAGGTTTTTCAACAACAATACAGTCAAATGTACCTTCGTTAGTAGTTACTTGAAACTCATTTCCTATTTTAGATTGTTCAACTGAAACCATTGCTAAAGCAATGTTCTTTTTAAGTCTTGGTGAGTAAACTGCAGATGTAACTTTACCAATATTCATATTATTTTTTTTAAGTTCCCAAAAAGTAGTATTTGGTCCACTTAAAGGTTTGCAATCAATTTCGAGACCGACCTGTTTTCTTATTATTCCTTTATCTTTAATTTTTTTTAAAGCTTCTTTTCCAATAAAATTATTATCATTATCTAAATTTACTAGTCTATCAAAGCCTAGTTCAAAAGGGTTTGTGTTGATATCTGCATCTGCATGATACGAAAGCATTCCACCCTCAATTCTTCTAATTGATGAAGTGTGACCTGGCTTTAAATCATATTCTTTTCCTGCTTCCATTATTTTTTCATACAATTCATTTCCTTTAGTACCATCCCGTAAATATATTTCATAACCAAGCTCACTCGACCAGCCTGTTCTAGATACAATTAAAGGTATTCCATCTAAATTGTATTCTTTCAACCAGTAGTATTTTAAATCTTTAATATCATCTCCAAAAAGTTTGATCATTATTTCCCCTGATGTCGGACCTTGAAGTTGTAATGGAGAAACATCTGGCTCTTTAATTTGTACATCTAAGCCTGAGTTAACAGCTACACCTTGCGCCCATAACAAAACATCGCTGTCAGCTAGTGATAACCAAAAATGATTTTCAGCTAATCTTAATAAAACTGGATCATTTAAAATGCCACCTTCATTATTTGTAATTAAAACATATTTACATTGACCTACAGCTAGCTTTGATAGGTCTCTAGGAGTTAATAATTGTGTAAATTTGTAAGCGTCTCGACCAGTAATCTCAACCTGTCTTTCAACTGCCACATCACAAAGAATAGCTTTTTCAATTAAGTTCCAGAAATTTTGCTCAGGACTCCCAAAATCCCTTGGAATATACATATGATTATAAACTGAAAATCCTGTAGCACCCCATTTGACGGTGGATTCAAAGTAAGGAGACTTTCTAATTTGTGTGCCAAAACCAAAATTTTTATTACTCATTTTTGATAATTAACTGTCTATTTTTAGGTTATCAATGAAAAAATAGCCCAGTTAAGGGCTATTAAAAAAACTAGAGGGAATCTATTTTTGTTTAAAATTGTTCGGACTCAGTTGAACCTTCCATCGCAGTTGTTGAACTCTTTCCACTACTAATAGTGTTTGATACTGCATCAAAATACGAGGTTCCAACCTCTCTTTGATGCTTCACACTTGTGTAACCATCTTTTTCTCTAGAAAATTCTTGTTGTTGTATTCTAGAATAAGCAGCCATTCCTTCTTTCTTGTATTTTTCTGCAAGTTCAAAAATAGCAATATTTTGAGTGTGAAACCCAGCTAATGTGATAAATTGAAATTTATAGCCCATCTTCGCAATTTCTTGTTGAAATGAAGCTATCTCATCATCGCTTAAATGTTTTTTCCAATTAAATGAAGGTGAACAATTATATGCTAACAATTTACCAGGAAATTTTTCATGTATTGCATCTGCAAATTTTTTAGCTTCAGCAAGATTTGGTGTTGCTGTTTCACACCAAATTAAATCCGCATAAGGTGCATAAGCAAGTCCTCTTGAAATAGCTTGCTCAATTCCATCGTTTACATAAAAGAAACCCTCAGGAGATCTCTCACCAGTTAAAAATGGTTTATCATTTTCATCAAAATCATTTGTAATTAATTTTGCAGCATTGGCATCTGTTCTAGCTAAAATAATCAAAGGTACCTCTGCTATATCTGCAGCAAGTCTTGCTGATTTTAAATTCTTAACCATAGTTCCAGTTGGAACTAAAACTTTACCGCCCATGTGACCACATTTCTTTTCACTAGCCAATTGATCTTCAAAGTGAACACCTGCTGCACCAGCTCTTATAAATTTTTTAGTCAACTCAAATACATTTAATGGGCCTCCAAATCCTGCTTCACCATCTGCTATAATTGGCAACATATAATCAATAGAGTCTTCTTTCTTCATATCACCATCTTGTAATTCCATATGCTGAATTTGATCAGCTCTTACCAAAGAATTGTTCATTGTCTCAACTAATTTTGGTGCACTATCATAAGGATATAAAGATTGATCAGGGTACATTTCACCTGCAGTATTTGCATCAGCAGCTACTTGCCATCCACTAAGATAAATTGCTTTTAATCCTGCCTTAGCATGTTGAACTGCCTGGTTACCAGATAATGATCCAAGTGTATTAACATAAGCTTCTGAATTTAATAAATTCCATAGTTTTTGTGATTGATTTTTGCACATAGAATACTCAATTTTAATTGAACCTCGAAGACGCTCAACTTCATCATCAGTGTAATCACGTTTTATTCCAGCAAATCTTTTAAGATCGTATGAGATATTTTCTGCACTCATTATTGGTATTCCTATGATGTTAGTAGTTTTAAGAAAATTGAATTAGTAGAAAAGAATTAGTTATTGTCGTCTAGAGACTTAATAAGGTCATTCATTCCACTAGAACCCCAATCACAATGATCATCTCTCATGTAGATACCTCTACTGTTATGTTGATCAAAATCCTCCTTTTTTATGATTTGAGCTTCATTTTCTGTAGTATTTAATTTTTTATTCATATCAATCTTATAATTTACAAGATTTACAATAGCTATTAAATTCGCAAAAATGCTTGTAAATCATAGAAAAAAATTGTAAAAATAAATTTACAAAATTTACAAATAGTAAATATGAGTCAAATAGATTTAAAAATAGGGCCAAAAATCAAAGCTTTTAGAAGGCAATTAGGTCTCCAGGCAAACAAATTAGCGGAAGATTTAAGCATATCTCCAAGTTATTTAAATTTAATTGAAAGTGGAAAAAGAAAAATAGACGGTGACCTACTATTAAATGTCTGTGAAAAATTAAATATTGAGCTATCTGATTTAACATCAAAGACAGATCTCAACTTACAAAACACAATTTCTGAAATTTTAGATGATAGTTTATTTGAAGACTTAGATATTTTAGGACCAGAAGTTAAAGATTTAGTCAGCACCAATCCTAAAATTGGTAAAGCAATCGTAAGATTAGGTGACATATTAAAAAAAAAAGATCATGAACTAATTGATAAAATTGAAAAAATATCTGGAAAAATAGTTGATAATAGAAAAAATTCATTCCCAGGTGAAGTTATTTCAGACTTTCTTCAACAAAATAGAAACTATTTTCCTAAGTTAGAAGAGTTTGCAAATAAAGTTTTTGAAAAAATTCAAAAAAATAATCGAACAAGATATATTGCTTTATGTGAATATTTAAAATCTGAATATTCAATTAAAGTTGTAGATATAATACCAGAAGAAAATAAACCCTTTTCAAAAATTTATAATAAAAATAAAAAAGAACTTTTATTAAGTGATTATAGCTCTTTAGAGACAAAAAAATTGCATGCGGCAGCACAGATTGCCCAAGAAGGAGCAAGTAAAGAAATTGATAAATACTTATCAACGTTTAGTTTTCCATCAGAAGAGTTTAAAAAATTAACAAAAGTAGCTTTGTTGAACTATTGTGGTGCGGCAATATTAATGCCATATAAATTATTTCACACAGAGTGTAAGAAACTTAAATATGATTTAGAGTTATTGCAGAATACATTTGCCACATCATTTGAGCAAGTTACTCATAGGGTGACATGCTTACAAGATCCAAAGCTTCCAGGAATTCCATTTCATTTTTTAAGAGTTGATATGGCTGGTAATATTTCAAAAAGGTTTTCTTTATCAGGTATTGATATACCTAGATATGGTGGTGCATGTCCAAGGTGGAATGTTTATTCTGCATTAACTAGACCAGGTGTTATCCAAGCTGCTGTAAGTAAAATGACCAATGGTGAAAAATATGTTTGTATTGCAAGAACAGTTGAAAAAGGTATAGGACGATTTGGACAAGCAAAAAGTATATTATCAATAGGTCTTGGTTGCGAAGCTAAATATGCAAAAGATTTTGTATATACAGAAAATGTAAATATTAATGACAAATCAACAGAAATTCCTATAGGTGTTTCCTGTAGGACTTGTGATCGTCTAGATTGTTCCCAAAGAGCTTTTCCACCATTACATAAAAAATTTGATGTAGATTTAAACTCAAGAGGAGTTTCAGTTTATGTTAGCGACAACAATTCTTAAACAATGATCAAATATATATTGCCAGCTATTATTATTTTCTTGATCGTTTTATTTTGGGAAAAAATCATAGATTTTGTTGAAAAAAAATTCAATATTAAGCTTAATTATATAGTTATAAGTTCTGTTATTGCTGCAATAGTGATCATTCTTTTGCTCTTAAATTACTAGGATTAATGAACAGTTTTGATTTTTCGAATTATAAATTAGATGAGTCTGATGGTGTTTTCACATATAAAAATGAAAATACAACACTGGGTTTTGTAAGGTTTAATGGCAATGGTGAAGTGGAATATATATTTGTTAATCCTATTTTTAGAAAACAAGGATTTGCAAAAAAATTACTTAACCTTGTTAAAGAAAAAACAGGTAGAAAGATCATACTTCAAGAACCAATAAGTCCCTTGGGTCAAAAATTATTAAATTCAATAAATAAATGGAAATAAATTTATTATTTTTTTTTACAGTTGTTCCAGCGATTATATTATATGGAATTGCTAAGTCAGGCTTAGGTGGATCTATATCATTAATTTCAGTTCCTCTAATGACATTGGTGATGCCTTTGAGTCAAGCATTAGCAATTATCCTACCAATTTTAATATTTTCAGACATGATTGCAGTATATAGGTTTAGAAAAGAATTTGATTTAAGCACTCTTAAATTAATAATTCCATTTGCTGGAATTGGAATCTTAATAGGATCATTAACATTTTCATATTTTTCAGAAGACATACTAAAATTTATGGTTGGTGTAATGGGATTCATTTTTACAGTTCATTATTTTTTGTTTAAAAAAAATAAAGAAGAAAAGTCTAAAAAGAATCTTTTTAAAGGAGGCATATGTTCAGCTATTGCTGGGTTTACAAGCTTTTGTGTACATGCAGGTGGTACGCCTACAAGTATTTATTTATTACCATTAAGATTAAAAAAAGAAATTTATGTTGGAACTAGAGTTATTTTTTTTACCTTTGTTAATTTAATTAAACTTCCATTTTATATTCACCTATCAATGATGAACCTTCAAACCTTTAAACAATCAATCATACTGGTGCCACTAGCTATTGTTGGAATATATATTGGATATAGAATTCTTAAAATAATAGATGAAAAATTATTTTATAATATAATTTATATACTAATCTTATTTTCTAGCACTAAATTAATCTATGATTATCTTACTAATTATGTGTGACAATTTCCTAATTATTAGAAATTTAGTGATTAAGTACTATTAATTTTTTATGATTAAAATTTTAAAAAAAAAATTTAAACCTAGAGTTAAAGCGCGTATTAGAAAAAATAAACAAATACTAAATAAAAGTATTGATGGTTTTTTTGGTTGGGTAAAAGGTGCTAAACTTGTTGAGCTTAAAGAGTGTAATACTGAAGAAGATCCAGTGAGACCCGAACTAGATAATAACTTTAGAACTGGGTATGGTAGAAAAATATATGGAGTTGAGTACAAAGGTGAAATTCATGCTGTTATGTGTTTTGCTTATACAAACAAAATTCCCACAAATGTAGATGAGTTGGAAAAATTGAGTACTGATGCCTTTTTACAAAGTGCACTTAGGGATCAAAATATTGGCCAAATAGCAATTGCTTACACTGTTTGGTCTAAAAAAAAGGGAGGTGGAAAATTAATTGTGAAAGAAGTTTTTAAAAAGATAAAAAAATCTAACCATTTAAACAGGCTGATAACTCTTTCTCCACTTACAGATATGGCTACAAAATTTCACTCAAGAAATGGTGCAGAATTAATCCAAATCAATGAAAATACACAAAATTTTGAGTATAAAGTTAAATAACACCATGATTTTTAAAAATTTTTTAAATATTTTTTTTTGTACATTATTCTTTTTTTTGTATTCTGTCGTGATGGCTGCAGAGGAAGCAAATTATGAGGTAATAAATAAAAATGATGTCTATGAGATAAGAAAATACTCAGATCGGTTAGCAGTTGAGACTATTTCTGATGGTCAAAATAATAGTTTTAGAAAGCTATTTAACTATATTTCTGGAAACAATAAAACCAGTGAAGAAATCAAAATGACTACACCAGTCACTCGTATTGAAAGAGAGGGTAATATGACAATGCAATTTTATTTACCATCAAAATATAATTCTAGTAATATACCAAATCCAACCAGAAAAGATGTAAGAGTAATTACTATCGCTGGAGGTTATTTTGCTGTTTTAAGATACACAGGAAGAGCTTCAGATAAAAATTTTATTAAACATAAAGATATTTTAGAAAAAGAGCTAAAAGATAATAATACAAATATTATAAGTTCACCAATAAGAGCAACCTACGATAGTCCTTTTACACTTCCGATGAACAGGAGAAATGAAGTAATGTTTAAAGTAGAGATCAATTAAACGAATTAAAATATAAAGTATTGTTTTAATTACTGATTTCTTATTAGTGGGTAAACCTTAGGATTTAAATACTTTATATTTGTTATCATTATTAAAAGTAATGTTATTAAACCTATACTAATTCCTAAATTAAACAATACCTTGAAGTCAAAAACCCAAACCAATTCAAAAATATTTTCAATTATAAATTTAGATGCAGTTACCGCAAAAAAGGTTGCTATTAGTATCACAGAATTAAAGATTATGATAAATTCAATTAGGGAGGATAAAATAATTTCTTTTTTTGAAAACCCTAAAATTTTAAATACTAAATTTTGATATTCTTTTACTTTTCCTTGAACCATGATAGCGCTAGAAATTACAATTAATCCAATAATTATAGTGACTGCCGAGATAAGGGTTACTGCAACAAATACCTTATTTAAAACATCAGTTACTTTGTTTAAATAATCAGCAATTTTAATCATAGATAAGCTTGGAAGAACTTCTAACATTGAAGTTTCATCAAACTTTTCGATTGTTTCAAATTTAGCAGTTGCTAAATATTCATGAGGAATATTATCTGCAAATTGAGGATTAAATAACATTGCAAAATTAATATTAAGATCACGGTAATCAACAGATCTAAAATTTACAATTTCACCATCAACTTCTCTACCATAAATATTGAGGGTAAACACATCACCTAACTTTATATTTAAATCTTTTGCAACTTCTGCATCTAGAGAAATTTGAAGTTGGTCAGGCTTGGTAAGATCCCACCACTTACCTTCGGTTAATGGATTGTCTTCTGGAACATCATTGGTCCATGATGATCTTCTGTCACTTCCAATTACCCAATAACTATCATCACCAGGCTTAATATATGTATTTGGATTAATACCATTTATTTTAATAATGCCAGTTGAAACCATAGGAACTACTTCAATTTTAGCATTTGGATCCATTTGTAGAATGTTGTTTTCAAATTTATTTTTTTCACCTTTTTGAATACCTACAAAAAAATAGTCTGGAGCGATATCTGGTATGGATTTTGCAATCTCTCTTTGAAAATTAGTGCCAACTAATGCAAGCGTTAGTAGCAATGTCACCCCTAAACCTAAAGACATAATTGTAATAGGAGTAATAGTTTTTGTTTGCGTTATATTTTTAATGGATACTTTTAAGGATATATTAGAAGAAGATTTAAATCTTTTTAAGAAATAAATGATCATTTTTGAAAGTAGAAAAAATACAATCAAACATATAAAGAAAGCAGCGAAATACCCAAGACTATATACAGGATTTTCAGATCTAACACTAAATAGAAAAACTAAACAAGATAATAAAATTATACTTAAAGCAATAGATTTTTTTGAATAATAAAATTCTAAATTTTGAAATACATTTTTAAATAAATTAGAGGCTTTTACTTGATCGATTGAACTTATGGTTGGAATTGAGAAAATAACAAGAACCAATAATCCAACTAAAAATATTTTAATAAAGTTTAGAATTGAAAACACAGGAGAAACATTAAGCCCTAATCCATCTGATAAATATTGATCTACAATAGGAACTAGTAAAAAACTTGAGCCATAAGCAAAGATCGTGATTAATAAAAGTAAGATTAATAATTGAAGATAATACAATGTTTTAATATTGCCTGAATAAAATCCAACTGCTTTTCTAACTGCAATTGACATGTTGTTTTGATTGATAAAAGAAAGAAGAGTATTTGCTATTCCGATTCCAGCAATTAGCATAGCACTAATAGAGACTAATGATAAAAACTGTGAAAAATTATTTATAATCTCTTTTAATCCACTTGCAGAATTTTCAGGATACCTAAGTTGAGCCTTTTGATCATCTTTAAATATATTTTTAATTCTTTTTTCTATCTTATTAGGGTCATCACTTTCATTAAATTTTACTTTGTACTCATAATTTAAAAAACTACCAATTCCATTTAGTTTTAAAATTTCTAATGTTTGATCTCCTGCAAGCGCCCAATCACCAAAGGCAACAAAGCCACTAACATCAGGGACAGATTTTACAATTCCAATAATTGTGAATAATTGATTTTGAACTTTAATTTTTTCATTAATCTTTAAATTTAAATTTTTTGATAAACTTTCATTAATTAGTAATGTATTAGGTTCATTATGCATTCTATCAAACGCACCTACTGGTTCGTAATCAACAGAGCCATATAATGGATATTTAGTGTCTACAGTCTTTATTCTGGTAAAAAGAGATTTGTTTTTTTGTCTACCAATAGTTGAGACCATTGTGCTGAACTCAATCATTTGAGAAATTGTTGTAAACTTATTTACTTGATTAACCAGTTCAAGATTTCCTTCATTACGATTATAGTCAATCTCAAGATCTCCTCCTAATAAAGATTTAGCATTATCATTAAGTTCTTTTTTTAAACTATCTTCAATTGTGAAGATGGAACTTAAAATGAAAAGACTAATAAAAAGAGTTATGATGATGCTTGATAACTTCTTATAATTTCTGCTTAAATCCTTTAAAGCATACTTAATATTTAGATTAAATTCAGACGGATTATTTAATTTTTCCATCTTTAATTTTAATTTTTCGTTTTGCTTTATTGGCTAGTTTTGGATCATGAGTTACCATAATCAGTGAGGATCCCTCTTCTTTTACATATTTAAATAGTATATCAGAAATCATTATAGAATTTTCGGTATCTAAATTTCCAGTAGGTTCATCTGCTAAGATCAATTCAGGCTTCATTGCAATCGCTCGCGCTATCGCAACTCTTTGTTGTTCTCCCCCTGATAGTTGGCTTGGAAGATTATTAAATCGATGACTTAATCCAAATCGATCTAATAATTGTTTTGCTTCTTTTTCAGGATTTTTGAATTTATTTAATTCAAGCGTTAATGCTACATTTTCAACTGCTGTATAATTTGGAATTAAATAAAATGACTGAAATATAATACCAATATCTTTTCTTCTTATTTCAGAAACTTCATCTTCACTTAATTTTGTAATTTCATGATTTTGAAAAAAAATTTTTCCAGATGTAGCTTTTTCTAACCCTCCAATTAACATTATAAGACTAGTTTTTCCCGATCCACTTTCTCCCACAATAGAAATTGTCTCTTTTTTCTTGGTAGTTAAGTTAATATCTTTTAAAACTCTGATATTATCTTTACCAGTTTGGTATTTAAGATTTACCTTATTTAATTTAAGAAGAATGCTCATGAATAAAAGTTTTATTATTAAAATAATTGTACTCTGTCTAGTAACCATAAAGGTAAGCGCAATAGAGAAAGTGATATTATTTGGAGATAGTTTGATGGCAGGCTATGGACTACCTAAAGAACAACATTTATCAGTAGTTTTACAAAATAGTTTAGAGCTAGAAGGGTATAATATTAAAATAATCAATGGCAGTGTTTCAGGTAGCACTTCAGCTGGAGGATTAAATATAGCTGATTGGACTTTATCAGAAAATAATATCGATTTTATGATTTTATGTCTTGGAGCTAACGATATGTTGAGAGGTATTAATCCTAATGAGACAAAAAATAATTTAGAAGAAATTATTAAAATTGCAAAAAGCAAAAATATTAAAATTATTATTGCCGGAATGATTGCACCAACTTCATATGGTTTTGAATATAAGAAATCTTTTGATAAAATTTTCACTGATTTATCTAAAAAACATAAATTACAATTAATCCCATTTCTACTTGAAGGTGTAGCACAAAAACCTAAATTTAATTTAAGTGATGGCATGCATCCAAATGACCAAGGCACAATTATTATTGGTAATACTCTTAAAAAAGCTATCTTAAAAAATCTATAAAGACTTAGTAATATTTTTTTGTTATCGTTTTTTATGAAAAAGATTCTATCTATTATTATATTATTTTTTTTGACCACAAATCTAAGTGCAAATGATAGAAATGTTGAATTAGATAAATTATTTTTAGAATTAAAAAAAAATATCCCATCTTTATCATCAGGAATTGCTCAGCAAATTTGGACGTTATGGAGCACACATCCTACAGATCAAAAATTGACATCTATCTTAGATGAAGGTTCAAGATTGATTCAAGACCGACAATTAAATAGAGCGATCGATGTTTTTACAGAAGCAATTGAATTGGATCCTACATGGGCTGAAGCTTGGAATAAAAGAGCAACTGTATTTTATATGATTGGAGAATTTCAAAAATCCCAAGACGATATAGATAAAGTTTTAGAATTAGAAAAAAGACATTTTGGTGCTTTAGCAGGTCAGGGCATGGTTAATATAAAGTTAAAGAACTACGATAAAGCAAAGAGAAGTTATCAAAAAGCTCAAGAAATTTACCCTGCAATGAAATCATCCAAGGTAATGATTGAACAAATTGAAGAGTTAATTAAAAGACAATCAATTTAATTAATCAAATAGTTTAAAAATAATCATTAGATGAAAAAAACTACACCTCCGTCTAAGGCAATGTTGACGCTTGCAAGATCTCTAAGTTTTAATGCTCAGAATTATATTCCAAAAGGTGGAGTATCTTTTTCTTTATTTAAAGTAGAAATTTTATCAGGATTAACAGTTGCGCTTGCTTTAGTTCCTGAAGCTATTGCTTTTGCATTTGTTGCAGGCGTTGCTCCTTTATCTGGTTTGTATGCAGCTTTTATCGTTGGATTAATTACTGCAGTATTTGGTGGAAGACCTGGAATGATATCAGGGGCTACAGGGGCACTTGCTGTGGTGATGGTTTCATTAGTAACCGAACATGGTGCAGAATATTTATTTGCAACTGTTGTTTTAATGGGAATTTTACAATTGTTAGCAGGTGTTTTTAAACTTGGAAAATTTATAAGAATGGTGCCTGAACCTGTGATGTTAGGATTTGTTAATGGTCTTGCAATCGTGATAGGTATTTCTCAGTTAAGTCAGTTTAAAACTATAAATGATCTTGGACAATCTGTTTGGATTTCAGGGGATATATTAATTTATTCTATTGTATTTGTATTACTTACCATGTTTGTTATTTGGTTTTTACCTAAACTTACAAAAGTAATTCCATCAACTTTAGTTGCAATACTTTTTACAACTGTATTAGTTCTTGCTCTTAAAATTGATATTCCAAGTGTTGGCGATTTAGCAAGTATTAAAGGAGGTTTACCCAATTTTTCAATTCCAAATGTTCCTTTAAATTTTGAAACCTTAAAGATCATTTTCCCCTATGCATTTATTTTAGCATCGATTGGATTAATAGAGAGTTTATTAACTTTAAACTTAGTAGGAGAGATTACTAATAAAAGAGGTGGTGCTAGCCAAGAATGCTTAGCTCAAGGATTTGCAAATTCAGTTACTGGTTTTTTTGGTGGAATGGGTGGTTGTGCCATGATCGGTCAATCAATGATCAATGTAAGATCAGGTGGCAGAACTCGTATAGCTGGTATTACTGCTGCAGTATTTTTATTAATTTTTATTTTATATACTTCAAATTACATAGAGATGATCCCTATTGCAGCTTTAGTAGGGGTCATGTTTATGGTGGTGATTGGAACTTTTGCTTGGAATTCAATTAAGTTTTTAATGATGGTTCCAAAAAGTGACGCATTAGTTACAGTGCTTGTAACGGTTGTAACGGTGTTAGAAGATTTAGCAGTAGCAGTAATTGTTGGGGTTATTGTATCAGCTTTAGTTTATGCATGGAAAACAGCTTCAAGAATTAGAGCTATTGAGAGACCTTCAAAAACAGATAAGGGCGCTAAAGTTTATGAAATTGAAGGACCTTTATTTTTTAGTTCAGCAAATAGTTTTTTAGAAATTTTTAATCCTGAACAAGATCCAAAATTAGTAATTATTGATTTTGCAAAGTCTAGAGTAATTGATCAGTCTGCATTAAAAGCAATTGAAGATGTTGCTCATAAATATAATAGTTTTGGAAAAAAAATTAAATTAAGACATTTAACCAAAGATTGTCATAAGCTTTTGAGTAAAACAGGTCAGTTGGTGGTTGATAGTGATAACGATCCTGATTACAGTTTAGCTGTTGATTATGGAGTTAAATTAAAAATATTTGGTAAATAAAACTCACTACTAGTTATGAGTATTCAATACGATGTAATTATAATAGGAGCAGGTGCAGCTGGTATGATGAGTGCTATCGAAGCTGGAAAACGTGGCCGTAAAGTCTTGCTCGTTGATCATTATAAAAAAATAGGTGAGAAGATTAGAATTTCTGGAGGAGGTAGATGTAATTTTACTAATATCAACACTAATCCAAGCAAATTTCTTTCTCAAAACCCAAAGTTTGTTAGATCAGCTTTAAGTCAATATACCCAAAACGATTTTATCAATTTAATCAATAAGTATGAGATTAAATTTCATGAAAAAAAATTAGGACAATTGTTTTGTGATCATAGTGCTCAACAAATTGTTGAGATGCTACTTAAAGAATGTGAGCTAGCAAATGTTACAATTTTAAAAGAATTTATTATAAAGAATATTGAAAAAGATAATGATCAATATTTAGTATCAACTGAAACAGACCAATATTCTTCAGAATCGTTGATTGTTGCAACTGGCGGATTATCAGTGCCAAAAATTGGTGCTACTTCATTTGGTTACGAAATTGCTAAGAAATTTGATCACAGTATAATTAAAACCTTACCCGCATTAGTACCTTTAACATTTAATGAAAAGATATTAGAGATTTGTAAAGAGTTAACGGGACTTTCTGTTGAAGCAATTGTGTCTTTTAATAAAGTATTGTTTCAAGAAGGAATGTTATTTACACACCGTGGTTTAAGTGGCCCTTCCATATTGCAAATTTCATCTTATTGGAAACAAGGTGATAATATTAAAGTTAATCTGTCACCAAAATTAAATGTTTACGATTTATTAGAAGAAAAAAGAAAATTAAATCCAAAATTTGATATCTTAAATATCGTAAGTGAAATTTTACCTAAAAGATTAGCTCAAATTATTTGTAACGAAAATAAAGTAACTGGAAATATTTCTGAATTATCTAATAAAATATTAAAACAACTAAGTGAGAATATAAATTCTTGGTTAATCAATCCAACAGGATCAGAAGGGTATAGAACAGCAGAAGTCACTTTAGGTGGGGTTAATACTAAAGAATTATCATCAAAAACAATGATGTCTAATAAACACAAAAATTTATTCTTCATTGGTGAAGTTGTGGATGTAACTGGCCATTTAGGTGGGTATAATTTTCAATGGGCCTGGTCATCTGGTTATGTTGCTGGCCAATACGCCTAAACCACCGTATCGACTTAATCTATTCTATTTGCTAAAATAAAATTATGTGTGGAAGATATGTGGTTAAAAATCCGGTTACTAAAACTAGCAAGTTAGTTAAATCTGCAATTCAAGTAGAAGATACTGAAAATTATAATGCTCACCCGTATCAAAAGCTTCCAGTGATTAAAAAATATAAAAATGGAAACACATTAGAAGCTCTTAAATGGGGCTTAATTCCAGGTTGGGCCAAAGATAAAGATTTTAAAGCTTTAATTAATGCAAGATTAGAGACTATTGATGAGAAAGTTTCATTTAAAAAACTAATTAAAAATAATAGATGTGTTGCAGTTGCTGATGGTTTTTATGAATGGAAAAGAGAAGAAAATGAGAAAACACCTCATTATTTTAAAAGAAAAGATAGTAAACCAATATTTTTTGCAGGAATTTTCGAAGAAGATCAATTTTGTTTAATTACAGAAGAAGCAAAAGAAAACATCACTGAAATACATCACCGTCAACCTGTGATTATTAATCAAACAGATATTAATCGATATTTAAATTTAGAATTACAAGGTTCAGCATTTTTAAAGGAATGTAATAAACCTGATCTTATTTTTCATGAAGTTTCAAAAGATGTAAACAAACCTACAAATAACAGCACATCATTAATTCAAAAAATAAATTAATTTCGTTTAAAAATTAACATAAAATTGAAAAGCTATTCCACATAAAATAGCTCCTCCAAAACCAAAAGTTAAGTAAGCGATAAATGTAGAGCGGTTCACCAGAGACCAAACAGCTGTCATTGCTGGAATAGAACTGATTGCTCCACCAACTAGAAAAGCCATAGCACCACCAGCACTCAATCCTTGTTCAATTAATCCTGACACAATAGCTGGTGCCGCATAAGAATTTAAGTAAGCAGGTACACCAGCTAAAGCTCCTATAACAATAGATGACAATCCATCTCCTGACAAAAAACTTCCAATTATTTGAGCAGACATAAATTGAACCATTAATGCTTCAATTAAATAAGCAAGCGATAACCATTTTAATAAAAATAATCCATTCGTTATAAATTCATCTCTAAAAATTTTAGTTCTTTTTGAATTATTCCAAAATTTTAAGACAAGCTCTTGATTAAAAGGATCTTTAGTATCACAGCATGAGCCACTACTAGATCTATTTTGATCTTTTAATGGGCTAGTAAACATCCCAAGTTTTGCTAAAAAATAAATTCCAAAGCCACCAATTAAACCAATAGTTAATGCTGAAATTGTTTTTGCTATTGCATAATCCCAACCAAGAGCACTTGCTGTGATCAACAGAGCAGGAGGATCAATTAAAGGTGAAGATAACCAAAAAGCCATCACAGCAGATAGCGGAACTCCTAGAGCTAGCATACTTGCTATAAATGGTATTACTTCACATGAACAAAATGGAGCAAGACCACCAACTAATGTTGCAATAAAAATTGTTCTAACTTCTTTTCCTTTAAATGCTTTTGAAACTAAACTTTCGGCACCAGTTGCTTTTAAATATGCAACTAAGCTGATAGCAAATAAAATAAAAGGGATAGTTCCCATTAAAGCCTTTAAGGCAAAAATTAAAATAGAATTAAAATTATTAGACTCAAATATGAAAATTAATAAGGGGATTAAAAAAACAAGTGTCCAAACATTATTAATTTTAAGGTTAAAATTATTAATATTTCTTAAAAAGGCTGCTTTCATTATTTTCTTTTATTTTCATTTACACAGCATTCTTTTAAAAGATAATCAGCTAAAGATTGAATATGATTAATTTGAGCAAAGTTTAAAATGGATCTACCTTTTTTTACTTGTTTAATTAAATTTGCTTTTTTTAAATAATCGAGATGGTGAGCTAGTGTTGATAATGGTATATTAAGGAGATCTTGTATTTCACCAATTGATAAGCCTTTTGAACCTATTTTAACTAATTCTAGAAGAACACTTAACCTATGTTTTGAGCCTACTGCATTAAATCCTTCTGCTGCTCTATCAGTATCTAACATAGTTATATAACTAGTTATATAGTTATTAATAGTATGCTGTCAATGATTAAGTAAAAGAATAGGAATGTAATTACAATTAACTGTGTGGTTATATACAGTTAAAGTTAAGTTTAATATTTGATATATCATTTTGTATAATAATAATAATTAGGAGATCTTAATGTTAAAAGTTTATTTAGCTGGTGAAATACATAGTGATTGGCGAAATGAACTTGTTGAACTTTGTAAAAAAGAAAAACTAGGTATTGAGTTTACATCTCCTATTACTGATCATGAAACTTCCGACAATTGTGGTGTCGAAATTTTAGGAGCTGAAGAGAAAAATTTTTGGAAAGATAGAAAGGGTGCCAATATCAATTCAATTAGAACTAAAAAGTCTATTAAAGACAGTGATGTGGTTGTTGTTAAATTTGGTGAAAAATACAAGCAATGGAATGCAGCTTTTGATGCGGGATATGCATCTGCATTAAATAAATCAATTATTGTTATACAAAATGAAGATCATCAACATGCTTTAAAAGAAATAGACGCTGCAGCTTCTGCTGTTGCATCAGACCAAATGCAAGTGGTTAGAATATTGAAGTATGTTTTAGAGGGAACTTTAAAATAGTTTTAATTATATAAAACAAACATGATTGAATTGATTGATCTATTTTTTAATCAGTATTTAAGAATATTTGTAGGAGTTGTCCTGATAGGTCTTATTCTGTTTTCTTTATATTTTAAGTTTAAAGGTAAATAATTTTTTTAAAGCAATTAAACTCATGGTTCAGGATTTGTTACATTAAAATATAAAGGAGAAAATTATGACTAAAGGATATTTAATAGCACATCTTAAAGAACACGATCAAGAAGGTATGGACAAGTTTAAACAAATGGCTGGCCCAACTATTGGAGAGCATGGTGGCAAAGTTCTTGTTCGTGAACCTAGTCCTGATGTAAGAGAAGGTGATAACTTAGGCACAGCTGTAGTAATTGAATTTGAAAATATTGATGCTGCTCGAAAATTCTATGAATCAGAAAAATACCAAGCGGCTAAGGCGGTAAGAGAATTAGCGGCCAAAGCTCATCTAGTTTTAGTTGAAGGGGTTTAAAATCATCAATTAAAATATAGATTATGCTAACATATATAATTCCATTTATAATCTTGATTTTAGTTGTGGTATTCATTCATGAGTATGGTCATTATTATTTTGCAAGAAAATATGGGGTAGGGGTTACTGATTTTTCAATCGGTTTTGGTCAAGAAATATTTGGTTGGAATGACAAGCATGGAACCAGATGGAAAATATGTTGGATTCCACTTGGTGGATATGTCAAATTTTTTGGAGATCGTAATGTTTTTTCTCAAGCAGACCATGAAAAAATTTTAAAACAATACAATGAAGAAGATCAAAAAAAGTTATTTGTCATAAAACCTTTATATCAACGTGCTTTAATTGTATTCGGTGGGCCCTTAGCTAACTTTTTATTAGCGATAGCAATATTTTTTTGTATTTATACCTTTGTTGGTAAAGATTTTACTCCTGCAATTATCAATGAAGTTCAAAAAGATAGTCCTGCAATGATTGGAGGACTTAAAGATAATGATATTATTTTAGAAATTGATGGCAATAAAGTTGAAAGCATCATGGATGTCTCAAAATATATAACAACTTCAACAGGTGATGTTATTGATTTTAAAGTTGAGCGATTTGATCAGGAGTATTTGCTTAAAATTAAGCCAAACATAGTTTTAAGCGATGATAATTTAGGGAATAAAGTTAATAAAAGAATGGTTGGTATTAAACTTGGAGCTGTTAACAATGAAATTAATCATGTTAAATTAGGACCTGCTCAAGCATTAATTCAATCCGTAAAAGAGGTATACTTTGTGAGTGCTTCCTCGCTTAAATATATCGGTACCATGTTAACGGGATCAGGCGATAGTTCGCAATTAGGAGGACCAATTCGAATTGCTAAAATAACAGGTCAAGTTGCAGAAATTGGTATTCTACCTTTTATCTCTATTATGGCTTATATTTCAATAAGCCTTGGTTTGATTAACTTATTTCCAATACCAATGTTGGATGGTGGGCATTTAATGTTTTATGCATTTGAAAAGGTTTTAGGTCGTCCTTTATCTCAAAAAACACAAGAAGGTTTTTTTCGAATCGGTATGTTTTTGTTGATATCATTGATGTTTTTTACAACCTTTAATGACCTTAAAGACCTTGGTTTATTCAATTAAATTTATTTAATAAAACGTCAAAAAGATAAGTAAATTCAATACTTATTTAAGTTACAACTACATATTGTATACTAAAAAAAATTAGACACTAAAAAAAAGCTTGATTTAACAACGTTTATGACAAGTATGGTTATTAACCAACACAAACCGGAGCTAAAATGAACAAAAAACAACTAGTAGCATCACTTTCAGGCTCATTAAATTTGAGTAAAGCTGATGCTGAAAGAACATTTGATACAATTACCAACACTATTTTAGATGCACTAAAAGGTGACGATACAGTAAAAATTGCTGGATTTGGAACTTATAAAGTTGCTAAGAGAAAAGCTAGAGTTGGAAGAAACCCGAGAACAGGTGAACAAATTCAAATCGCTGCTTCTCAAAAAGTAAAATTCTTACCAGCAAAAGCTTTAAAAGAAGTATTCAATAAATAATTATTTTTTTTAACAGCCCTAACGTTTTCAAAACACGCTTAGGGCTGTTTCTATATGCAAAAAATGCATATCAATTTTTCCTAATAAGCGTTAGTTTTTTTTTAAGACCCAATTATAAGTCTTCTTACTAACGGGAGGTCTTATGAGACAATTAAAAAAAATAATAACAACAATTTCTCTAAGCTTTATAGTTTTATTTAGTTTGAGTGGAATAGTTAATGCAGAAACTACAATATCTGCAGAGGGCCAATATATTTTTAATACTTTAGCATTTTACATTGGGGCTGTTTTAGTCGCATTAATGGCAGCAGGTTTTTGTATGCTTGAATGTGGTTTGGTTACTACAAAAAGTGTATCAACAATTGCAGCTAAAAATGTTGGAAAATTTGCAATTTGTTCAATAGTTTTCTTTTTATTTGGTTATAACTTAGCCTACGGAATTCCAGAAGGTGGATTTATAGGTACCTTTACAACTTGGGGGGATAACTCAAGTATTGAAACAGGTTACTCAGATAGTTCTGATTGGTTTTTTCAAGCAATGTTTGTTTGTGCCACAGTATCTATAGTTTCTGGAGCAGTTGCGGAAAGAATAAAGATTTGGCCATTCTTTATATTTGCAACATTAATGGGTGGATTTATTTATCCAATTTCAATGGGCTGGCAATGGGGTGGTGGCTGGTTAGCAACATCTGGTTTTTCTGACTTTGCAGGTTCAACTTTAGTGCACGCTTGTGGTGGAGCAGCAGCTTTAGCAGGGGTAATAGTTTTAGGTGCTAGAGAAGGTAGATTTGGCAAAAAAGGTGAAACTAAATCATTAGTACCTTTTGCAGCTTCAAGTATTCCTTTAGTTACATTAGGAACATTCTTTTTATGGTTTGGTTGGTTTGGATTTAATGGATTTAGTCAACTTGCAATGGGAACATTTGATGATGTAACTGCTATTACTAAAATTGCAGTTAACACTCACTTAGCTGGTGCTGCTGGTGTAGTAACTGGTGCTGTAGTTACTAGACTACTTGACAGTAAAACAGATGTAGTAATGATGCTAAACGGAGCATTAGCAGGTTTGGTCGCTATTACCGCAGAACCACTAAGTCCTACTCCAGGTCTAGCGATTGTTATTGGATCTTTAGGTTCTTTAATTATGTATTTTGGTACAAAATTTTTAGAAAAAAGAGGTCTTGATGATGTTGTTGGCGCTATTCCAGTTCATATGTTTGCGGGAATATTTGGAACATTAATAGTTCCATTTACTAATGCTGACACATCTTTTGGAACACAGTTTACAGGTGTGCTTGCAGTATCTTCTTTCAGTTTTATACTTTCATTTATTATATTTAAAGTTTTGAAAGCAACTGTTGGTTTACGAATTAGTAAAGAAGCAGAAAAACTTGGAACAGATGTTGCTGAGATTGGTGTAAGAGCATACGCAATCAGAGACTAATAAAATAACTTAACTTCTCTCTCTTTAAGTTAATAAATAGGCCCCTTGATTGGGGCCTTTTTATTTAGAAATATCTCTTAATGTATCTAAGACTTCTTTTGCGTGATCCTTAACTTTAACGTTGTCCCAAATCTTTATAATTTTACCCTTTTTATCTATTAAAATTGTGGTTCTAAGGACACCCATAAATTCTCTGCCCATAAACTTTTTTTTACCCCAAACTTTATATTTTTTAAGTACTGTTAATTCTTCATCAGCTAATAAATCAAATTTTATCTTATATTTATCTCTAAATTTATCGTGACTTTTTAAATTATCCTTAGAAATTCCATATACATCGCATTCTAATTTTTTAAATTTAGAGAGTAATTTGTTAAAATCATTTGTTTCGATAGTGCATCCGGGTGTGTCATCTTTTGGATAAAAATAAATTACTACATATTTACCAATCGAGTCTTTGAGCGAATAGTTATTTTTTGAAGTTGAAGGAAGATTAAAAATTGGAGCTTTGGTATTAGTTTTTAGCATAATTAACTAGCAATATAATGTTTTTGATATAATTATAAATATAATAATGACTATAAAATCAATTCAAACTTTAGTTTCAGAAGCAATGCAAGAAATTAAAACTATTAATGCAGATGAAGCTTTAAAAATGGTTGAAAACGATAATTGTAATTTAATTGATATAAGAGAAGTGCGTGAATTAGAAAGCACTGGCAAAGTAGAAAATTCAGTTCATATACCTAGAGGAATGTTAGAAATTTATTTAGACCCTAACAGCGCTTTATTTCAACAAGGTGTTTTAGATCAAAATAAAGAAACAGTTTTATTTTGTGCTGGTGGAGTAAGATCTGCTTTAGCAGTTAAAGCTTTAAAAAATATGGGGTATGAAAAAATATCACATATCGAAGGTGGCTTTGGTTCAATTAGCCAAAGTAAATTCAAAATAGTATAATTTAATTTAATTCTTCAAGAGCATATTCTAGACGATCTTGTCCCCAAAAAATTTTATTATTGATAATAAAAGTAGGTGCTCCAAAGACTTCTTTTTCAAAAGCATCATTTGTAAATTTTTTTAAAGTATCTTTTATTGATTGCTGTTTGATTTTATCAAAAAAGATTTTACTATCTATTTTTAGATTCTCTAATAATTTTGAAATTTCTTTTTCTGATGATAGGTCTAAATTATCCTTCCAATAAGCATCAAAAAATATATTTAAGTAATCTTCTTTTTGACTTTCTTCTACAAAAAGATACCCTCGCATTATCGATAGTGAATTTATTGGAAATTTTAAATTCCATTTAAAAGAAATATTATTTTTTTTTGAAACTAATTCACAATCACTTTGCATATTTTTCATTTTAAATTTATTGAAAGCAGGAGCACTAATTCCTGCTAGATTATGAAGACCACCTAATAAAATAGGTTTATAATTAAAAATAACTTTTTGATGTTTTTTGATTTTTTGTATTTTTTTATGAGCTATGTATGAATAAGCGCTAATTATATCAAAATAAAAATCAATATGGCTACTCATATAAGTTCATTCTTTTTGCATAGAAAATTCTGACAATCCAATAAAAGAATAAACCGATTGGTCCAATTAAATAAGTAACTATTAACGGGATCGCTACTAATATCTTATTGATGTAAAACTTTTGAGAGTCTTTAACGATCCATCCACCAACAAATAGATTGATTGCAATAAAGTGCGTCCAAAAAAGCATTAGATATAAATGATCCTCAAATAATCTAGAGAGATCATCTAATCCTAAGTATAATGTAAAATTACCAATAAAATCATAACCAATTAAATAAGATTTATATAAAACAAAAATATAAACACCGCTTAATACAAATATTGGGAATATTGATGCTACAAAAATTCTACATAAATGTGATTGAGGAAAAAAAATTAATATAAACCAAAATGGTAATACTCCTAAGTTGACCCACATATAAAGCATCTCGATTGAAAAATAGGTATAAATTTGTTCGATCATTAAAATATATTATATAAAATCTAACCATGATTCCTATAAGAAATAGAAAAAAAACACTGCAAGTAACTGTAGAAGAGATGAGAAATTTTGCATTTGCTTATGTTGAAAAATACGCACCTTCAAAACAGCAGTTAAAAACATATTTACTTAAGAAATATATGAAGCTTTCTTCTTCTGATGTAAGAAAAAAGGACGTTAATAAATTGATCGATATTGTCTTGTCAGATTTAGAAAAGAGTAAATTTATAAATGATCAATTTTATTCTGAAAGCAAAGCAAAAAGTATGATTCAAAGAGGAAACTCTATTAACAAAATTAGAAACTATTTAATAGGAAAAGGAATTCATGATGAATTTATAAAAGATACTGTAGATAAAATTAAAGAAGATAATTCTGATCAAGATTTTTTTTCAGCCATAAAAATTTGTAAAAAAAAAAGAATAGGGCCTGCTAGAGCAGAAGATAATAGAACATTGTTTTATAAAAAAGATATATCTTTATTAGCTAGAAATGGTTTTGACTTTGAAACCTCAAGAAAAGTAATGGATATAGAAAAAGATGAATACCTTAAAATAATTAATCTACTTTAGAATTTTTATCTTTTTCCTCTTCAACTAAACTATTAATTTTTTGTCTTACATAGTTTTTAACAAACACAAAAACTAATAACCCAAAAATTGAAACAGAAACTATTATGATAAGTATAATTCTTAATTGCTCATCCATTATAATATATTTTTACTTTTTAAAATTAGACTAGGATTTTTAAGATCTTTTTTTCCATACAAAATTTCATTACCGTTAAAATCAGTAACAGTTCCTCCCGAATGGACTAGTATGGCATGACCAGCGGCTATGTCCCATTCATAAGCTCTTGGTTCTGCTACATATCCATCATATTCACCGGCTGCTACCACACAAAATTTTAGTGAACTTTTCATTTTCACATTTTCAACAACACCAATATCTTGATAGATTTTTTGAATTTCAGGTTTAATTTTATTTGAGTAAGAAATAAATTTGATAGGTTTTTTATTTTCAATAACTTTATCACTTAAGTTTATAGTTTGTCCGTTAGCTAACTCAAAAGCACTTCCTTCTCCAAATGAATAAAACATTCTTCTTTTTGCAGGTGCATAAATTAATCCTGCTGCAGGCTTGTTATTGATTATTAAACCAGCATTAATTGTAAACTCTTCAAGATTATTTATATAATCATATGTCCCATCAATAGGATCAACCAACCAAAAATCTTTTAGTTGAGTATTATCTTTGTTATCAGAAGTTTCCTCAGATATTATTGGAATATCTGGTGTGATTTCAGATATATTTTTGGTAATAAATTTATTAACTTCAAGATCACCATTACTTACAGGTGTGTTGTCAGATTTTATTTCTTTTTTTAAACCTTTTTCTCTAAGAGATATCGACAAATCGCCAGCCTCTAAAAAAGGATCTACTAATTTTTCTATTATTTTTTTTATTTCCATTCTAAATTTATTTAATTCGTTTTAATTCTACATTTTTAGCATTGATTACTTTTTTTCCAGCGTTTTCAAAATTGACAGTTACTTTATCATTTATGATAGATTGAACTTGCCCAATACCCCAATCTTTATTGTTTGGATTAGTGACTTTGTCACCTGGCTCATAATCTAAAATCATTTAATTTAACTTATATTGTAAATAAGTATAAATACCACCTTATGAATAAAGAATTAAACTCTATTGGAATTGATAAAAAGCCTGAGGATACGACAGTAGTTGTTGCTATGTCTGGTGGAGTAGATTCTTCAACAGTAGCCGGGATTATGAAAAATGAAGGTTATAAAGTTATAGGAATAACTTTAAAACTTTATGATGACGGAAAAGAAGTGGCTAAATCTAAACAATGTTGTTCAGGACAAGATATAATGGATGCAAAACGTGTTGCTCACAAATTGGGAATTGAACATAAAATTTTATATTATCAAGATAAGTTCAAGCAAGGTGTTATAGATAATTTTGTTGATAGTTATTTAAATGGTGAAACTCCAATACCATGCGTTCAATGTAATCAAACAGTAAAGTTCAAAGATTTATTTGAAGTATCAAAAGATTTAAATGCTGATGCGCTAGTTACAGGTCATTATGTAAAAAACATTACAGCAAACAACACCAACAATATGTATAGAGCAATTGATGAAAACAGAGATCAAAGTTATTTCTTATTTAATACAACACGTGAACAATTAGATTATTTAAGATTTCCATTAGGTGGAATGTTAAAAGATAAAACAAGAGAGATTGCAAAAGAATTAGATTTAAATGTTGCGGATAAACCTGATAGTCAAGATATTTGTTTTGTACCCAACGGAGATTATGCATCAGTAATTAGAAAATTTAGACCAGACTCTTTTCAAAAAGGAAATATCAAGAATTTAGAAGGAAAAATAATTGGTGTTCATGACGGTATAATTAATTTTACAATTGGGCAAAGAAAAGGAATTAAAGTTTCAGATAAAGAACCACTTTATGTTTTAAAGATAAATTCTGATAATAATGAAATTATAGTAGGTCCCAAAGAAAACCTTGGAAAAAAAGATATATCTCTTAAAGATCTTAATTTATTAACTGATAAAAAAGATCTAGATCAAAAAATATTTGTAAAAGTCAGATCAACAGGAAGTCTTCTTGAGGCAAAAGTTGATCTAAAAGAGGATGATACAGCCCACGTACACTTAGTTAATCCTGAAGATGGCATTTCACCAGGTCAAGCATGCGTGTTCTATAGCAAAGACCAATATGGCCATAGAGTTCTTGGGGGTGGGTGGATTAAAGAATAGAGGAATTATTTCTTCTTATTTTTTCTCTTAGCTCTTCTCTTTTTAGAGCCTTGTTTTCTTCTACCTCTATGTTTCTTCGGGTAACTCATTCAGTCCTATTTATTAATTTATTGACGTTTTTTACGGGATATAGCATTGTCTTCTTAACATATCAAATTTTATTATGAGCAATTCTTTTAAAACATTTTTAAAACATACTGCAAAAGACTTTCATAATCAGTCTGTTAATCCACCAATTGTGCGAGCTTCAACGATTATTTTTAAATCGATGCAAGATATTAGAAAAACTCAAGATAAAGCCAAAAAAAACCCTACAGGTGGACACTTTGATTATGGAAGACAAGGAACATCAACAACTCATATTCTACAGCAAATTTTATCCAAACTAGAAGAAAGTTATTTTACTTTTTTAACACCTACTGGTTTTGGAGCGGTATTTCTTGCAATTTTTAGTGTTACAAGACCTGGTGATGAAATTATAGTAGCTGATCCAGTTTACAGACCAACACGACTGCTATCACAAGATTTTTTAAAAGAATTCAATATTAAAACAACTTTTTATGATCCGCATAATCTAAAGACTTTAGAAAAAGCAATTACGAAAAAAACTAAATTAATTTTTGTAGAAAATCCAGGAAGCAACACATTTGATTTTCAAGATTTAGGAAAAATTATTTCAATAGCAAAAAAAAATAAAATTTTAACTGCAATTGATAATACCTGGGGAACTCCATATTTTTTAAAACCTATTAAACTTGGTTTTGATATGTCAATTGTATCAGCAACAAAATATTATTCTGGTCACTCTGATGTAATGGGTGGTAGTTTAGCTGTTAACAAAAAAGTTTTTGCTAAAGTTAAAGCTGCAGAAAGAGTAACTGGTTTAAGATTAGGTCCTGATGACGCGTATTTAATTACAAGAGGACTTAGAACTTTAGATGTTAGATTAGATCGGCACAGAGAAAATGCAAAAAAAGTGGCTGAGTTTTTATCTAAGTTTAAAAATATAAAATTATTGTATCCCTATAAAAAAGATTCTTACAATTTTAGAATGTGGAAAAAATATTATTCAGGTGCTTCAGGTTTGATGGGTCTGAGAATTAAAGCAAAAAGTGAAAAAGCAGTTGTTAAATTTGTAAATAATTTAAAATTATTTGGGCATGGTTATAGCTGGGGAGGATTTGAAAGTTTGGCATTGCACCAAAATGTTAGAGAACAAGGGAATAGAAGCTACCTAAAATTAGAAAAAAATGAGCATATCGTTAGATTGCATATTGGACTTGAAGATCCTAGCGACCTTATCGCTGATATTAAGCAATCACTAAAGCATTTAAAGTAATCTTTGAATGCCTTCTGAAAAATTTATTAAAAATAAAACAGTTTTAATCACTTTAATTTCAGCCTGTTTAATTGTCATAATTTCACTTGGTATCAGGCAAACATTTGGAATGTTTTATTTTGATTTTTCAACTGATCTTGGAATAACCCTTTCACAATTTGGCTTTGCTTTAGGCCTTCAAATGTTTTTGTGGGGAGCTTTTGCTCCTTGGTTTGGTGTGATTACTGATAAGTATGGCGGTCACATTGCAGTATTTATTGGTTTTATTTTTTACTTACTTGGTATTTTGATGTTAGTCTCAGAATATAATACCGGGCTTTATTTTGTAACTGGTATTGGTGTTTTAATAGGTGTTGCCCTTGGAGGAACAGCAATCAGTATCCCTGTTTCAGTAGTCGCTAAACATTTTCCTCAATCCAACAGAACTGCAGCTATTGGTATAGTTACCGCCGCAGGTTCATTTGGCTATTTCGTATCACCTGTATTCACTAGATATTCTCTTGTTGAGTTTGGTTGGGAAAGTACACTTTTAGTCTTTGCAGCTTTTATTTTTGTGGGTTTAATATTAGCTTTTTATTTAACCACCCCAAAAGATGTTGTTGGTGGCATTGTTGATGATAAACAAACAGCAAGTGAAGCATTAACGGAAGCTTTTAAAAGTAAAAGTTTTATCTATTTAACATTAGGTTTTTTTGTTTGTGGTTGGCATATTGCTTTAGTTGCAACACATATTCCAATTTATATTAATGACAGAGGTTTACCTGAGTGGTGTACGGTAACGATTTTATCTATGATAGGTCTATTTAATATTGCTGGCACATTAACATCTGGATATTTAGCTCAAAAATTCAGTAAAAAATTAATCCTGAGTACGATTTATTTAGCTAGAGGTTTGGTGATAGCTATATTTATTTTTCTGCCACCAAGTCCAATCATTGCAGTTGGGTTTGGAATTGCTTTTGGCTTTTTATGGCTTTCAACTGTTCCACCAACAATGGGCTTAGTTGGATTTATTTTTGGCACTAAATACATTGGTTTGTTGTATGGGATAGTTTTTTTAAGTCACCAAGTAGGATCTTTTCTAGGAGCTTATTTAGGTGGTGTGTTCCATGATTTATACGGTTCTTATGATTATGCATGGTATATATCAATAGCTTTATCAATTTTTGCAGGTTTGATACATTTACCAATAATAGAAAAACAAGTTCCAAGAATTCAAACAACTTAGAAAATTGAATAAAAAAAATTATTTAAACAGTATTAATAATTCACAGAAGCCTTTTATAATTTATAAAACAATTAAAGGTTTTGATTTATTCACTGATTTTTCAAAGAAAATAATTTTAAATATTCAAAATATAAAACATTTTTTAAATCAAAATCAAAGCTCTAAGAAAAAATATAAAAATACAGATTTGTATATTGGTTTTTTTGGGTATGAATTATTGAATAATTTGATTGGAATTAAAGTACCTAGACAAAAGAGTATTAATTTTCCAAAAGGAATTTTTTACAAACCAGAGACAAAAATTAATTTAAAAGAAGATTTAATTTATGAATCTCAATCAATTTATAAAATTAATAGAAATTTCAAAATAAATATTGATCAGAATTTATACACAAAAATTTTTGATAAATTTAAAAAGAAAATAAGATCTGGTCAAACATATCAAATAAAAATATGCACAAAATATAAAAACAAATCACAAATTGATCCTTTGGATTTTTTTTGTAGACTTGCTAAAACTAATCTTGCTCCTGAGGCATTCATGATTAAAGATAAAAATTATTCAATTATTAGCTGCTCTCCTGAAAATTTAATTAATAAAAAAGGGTCCTCTATATCAACTAAACCAATAGCTGGGACTTTAAGAAAAACTAAAAATATTAATAAAAGAAAGGCATTAAATTTCTTTCAAAATAATATTAAAGAAACAAAAGAGCATAACATGATTGTTGATATGGAAAGAAATGATCTTTCAAGAATTTGTATACCTGGAAGTGTAAAGTTAAAAAAAGAGAAATCTGTTGAAGAATATAAAGACCTTTATCACTACGTAAGCTTAATTTCTGGCAAACTTAAAGAAAAAGTCGAGAATATAGATATCATAAAAGCTATGATGCCAGGGGGTTCTGTCATTGGTTGTCCTAAAATAAGTACTCTTAATCTTTTAAATAATCAGGAAAAAGAAAATAGAAATATTTACACAGGTAGTTTTGGATTTATAAAATTTAATGGTGATATGAGATTTAATATTATTATTAGATCTATATTGAATTATAAAAATATCTCTGAAATTTCAGTTGCATCAGGTGTTGTAATAGATAGCAACGCAAAACATGAATTTAATGAAAATTTTATCAAAGCAAAAGCATTAATAGATTTATACAAATGATATATGTAATTGATCATAAAGACTCATTTACTCATAATGTTGTTCACCAATTGTCTTTATTTGATGATGTGGAATGTGATGACTTTAGTAAAATTGATAAATCGAAATTAAATCAAGCATCTGTAATTGTTTTTTCTCCAGGACCAGGTTCACCCAAAGATTACCCTTTAACTTCAAAGATTTATAAAAAATACAAAGGAAAAAAAAGAATAATTGGAATTTGTCTAGGATTTCAGCAAATATTATTTTCTGAAGGTGCTGAAATAGTTCAGCAAAATAAAATTTACCATGGTTTCCAATCAGAAGTACTAGTTAATAAATCAAGCAAATTATTTGATGCAGAAACTAAATTTAAGGTTGGTCGTTATCATTCTTTAAAATTAAAAGAACCTTTTTATGCTGAAAATTTTGACATAACGATGAGATGTGTTATTTCAGGAGCTGCAATGTCATTTGAAAATAACATTGATAAAATTTATGGATTTCAATTTCACCCTGAGTCATTTTTAACTTTAAATGGTAAATTACTTATTAAAAAAATCTTATCGGCTTAAAGATCTTAAAGAAATTGAATTTAATGATCTTTGGGGAGATCATGGTGTATTCACAACAATGTGGATATTTGATAAACCATCAAAAATTCTTTTTTTTAACGAACACATTAATAATCTCATTAAATCGTCAAAGACCTACTCAATATTTAAAAAAACTTTGAAGAAAGATATTTTAAATATAATAAATGAAAATTTAAATTCAAAGACCAATTATAATCACTTATTAAGAATAGCTCTAAATAAAAAAACTTTATCAATTTCATTGAGAAAACGTATTAAACCCAAATTAAATTTTGATTTAAAACTAGTTAAATTAAAAAGACAAAAACCTGAATTTAAAAATTTAAAATATAAAGAAATATTAAAACATTTAACAAAACTAGATAATTCAAGAGCAGATATTGGACTGTGTTCAAATAATAAAATTTTTGAAACAGGAACTTCTAATTTACTTTTTGTGAAAAATGATAAAGTTTTTTCACCAATAAATAAATTTTATAAAGGTATCACTTATAAATTTTTTAGATCTAAAATTAAAAAGATTATAAAAAAAGATATTTCCATCAATTCTTTAAAAGAGTTTGATGAAATTATTTTAATTGGTTCTGGAAAAGGAGTTGCCTCAGTTAAAACCATTAATCAGATAAAATGGAAAAGAAAAAATTTAAAATTTTATAAGATTCTTTCTAGACATTACAAATCTGCTATTAGCAACTGCAAAAGATACACCTAGTCATCATGAGAGATCCTAATAACCCTTGTCTTTTCTGCAATCCAAAAGAAAGTGGAATTGCTTGCGAAAATGATTTAGCCTATGCAAGTTATGATACCTATCCTGTGTCAGACCATCACTGTTTAATTATTCCAAAGAGGCATGTTGTCGATTATTTCGAATTATCAGATGATGAGATTATTGCATGCAATAATTTAATTAAAATTATTAAAAAAGAAGTTTTGGACAAAGATAAAAGTGTAAAAGCATTTAATATCGGAACTAATGCTGGCAAAGTAGCTGGACAATCAATTATGCATTGTCATATTCACTTGATTCCAAGAAGAGAGGGTGATGTTGATAATCCTCAAGGTGGTGTTAGATCAGTATTACCCAAAAATCAGCATTATAAACGTAAAATATAAATTATAAGTTGTTATTAAAGACACATTGACCAATAGTTAAGGTTGATCTATAGAATTAACTAGATTAAAAAACTTTCTAATTTACTTTAATTTTTTACATAAGGGTAACATGTTAGAAACAAATCCATTTTCTATTTTAGCCGAAACGGTTTCACCGTTTGCAATGCAAAGTTTTATTATTGCAATGATTGTTTTAATCGCTTTAGGCACAATCATTCAAATGATCCATCATAAGAACATCACTTATTTTTTTAACAATGCAAAAAAAGCAAAACTTCAAGCAACAAGAGAAATAGGTGCTGGAGAAAAAGCTTCAATTATTGCTAAGACAGCAGTTGTTGATATTGGCACTACTTCTGAGCTTGGTTTTGGTAAAAGAAGATTGTCACATGTACTTGGCATGTACGGTACTATTATTTTTTGGGTTTCTTCAGCAATGTTAGTGTTTTGTTATACTGGTGCTGATAAATCTTCATCTTCGATGTGGTCAATGTTATGGCACGTTGGAGCAATATTGACTTGTGTAGGTGGATATTGGTTTTGGTTTTTTTTAAGAGTTGATGTTTCAGCTGAAGCTCATCCTTGGTATAGAATTATTAAAGCTGACTTATTTGTTCTAGCATTACTAGCTTGCTCAACATTTGGTTTAGCTTGGTCATACACACAATTTAATGGTCAGACGGGACTTTCATTTTTATTTTTAGCTTTATTTGTTCTTTCAAATTTAGTTTTATTTGGAGGAGTTTACTGGTCTAAATTTGCGCACATGTTTTACAAACCTGGTGCAGCAATACAAAAAAATCTTGCAGAAGCTGATGGATCAAGAGATAATTTACCTCCACCAGCAGATGCACCTGAACAATTTGGTTTAGGTATTAAAAGAGAACAACCTAAACATTATTAATTATGAAAATTTTAGATAAGGAGAGAAAATAATATGTCAACTTTTGTATATATGACTAGATGCGATGGCTGTGGTCATTGCGTAGATATTTGTCCATCAGATATAATGCATATTGATGAGAATATTAGACGTGCAAAAAATATTGAACCCAACTTTTGTTGGGAATGTTATTCATGCGTTAAAGCATGCCCAAATCATGCTATTGATGTAAGAGGTTATGCTGATTTTGCTCCTATGGGACATAGCGTTAGAGTGAGACGTGAAGAAGAAAAAGGAACTATTTCTTGGAAAATCAAATTTAGAAATGGAACTACAAAGGATTTTGTATCTCCAATTACAACAAAACCGTGGGGAAAATTTATTCCTAAACTTGCTGATGGAGACAAACCTAATCAAGGTGAAATTAATTCTCAAAGATTGTACACTGAGCCAGAAGGACTTAATATTGATGGTGAGTTACCAGTTGTTCCAAAAGAATCATTTAAAAAAGGAGTTTATTACTAATGGCTAAACACAAAACACATTACGAAGATTGCGATGTTCTAGTTGTTGGTGGTGGTATGGCTGGAACTGGTGCTACTTTTGAAGCTAGACACTGGGGTAGAGACATGAAAATTATTTGTGTTGAAAAAGCAAATATTGATAGAAGTGGTGCTGTTGCGCAAGGTCTTTATGCAATCAACTGTTACATGGGTATGCAGTGGGGTGAAAATCAACCTGAGGATCACGTTAGATACGCAAGAAATGATTTAATGGGAATGGTTAGAGAAGATTTAGGTTACGATATGGCGCGTCACGTAGACTCGACAGTTCATATGTTTGATGAATGGGGTCTTCCAATGATGAAAAATGAAGAGACTGGTAGATACCTTAGAGAAGGTAAATGGCAGATCATGATTCATGGAGAGAGTTACAAGCCAATCGTTGCAGAGGCTGCAAAAAAATCAGCTGATAAAATTTATAATAGAATTATGATTACTCATCTATTAATGGATGAGACACAAGAAAACAGAGTAGGTGGTGCTGTTGGTTTTAATATGAGAACTGGTGATTTTCATGTGTTTAGAGCCAAAGCTGTAATAGTTGCAGCTGGGGGTGCTTCTCACATATTCAAACCAAGAGCTGTTGGTGAAGGAATGGGAAGAACTTGGTATGCACCTTGGAGTAATGGTTCAGCTTATGCATTACCGATTGCAGCAGGAGCTAAAATGACACAAATGGAAAATAGAATTGTGTTATGTAGATTTAAAGATGGATATGGACCAGTTGGTGCATATTTCTTACACTTAAAAACTTATACTCAAAATGCTAATGGTGAAAATTATGAGAAAAAATGGTACGACCAAACTAAAGAGTTAGTAGGTGAATATATTGATCATCACCCAACTCCAACTTGTTTAAGAAATCATGCATTTATTCAAGAAACCATGGCAGGTGGTGGACCAATTCATATGGTTACTACTGAAGCTTTCCAAGACCCTCATTTAGAAACTGTTGGTTGGGAAAACTTTTTAGGTATGACAGTTGGTCAAGCAGTTGTTTGGGCATCTCAAAATATTGATCCAAAATACACAAATCCAGAATTAACAACATCTGAACCATATGTTATGGGTTCTCATGCTACATGTTCAGGAGCTTGGGTTAGCGGTCCAGAAGATTTGTCTCCACCAGAATATTTCTGGGGATATAACAGAATGCTTACAATCGATGGATTATTTGGTGCAGGTGACACAGTAGGTGGAAGTGCTCACAAATTTTCATCAGGCTCTTTTACCGAAGGTAGATTGGCAGCTAAAGCTGCTGTTAAATACATTGAAGATAAAAAAGCAGAAGGCTTAAAAGTGACAGATAAGCAATGTGAAGATTTTAAAGAAAAAGTCTTTAAACCGCTTGAAACTTATACAGTAGCTCAAAACGAGATTACTGGAGGAACAGTTTCTCCAAGTTATATTTCGCCAATTCAAGGTCTACAACGTCTACAAAGAATTATGGATGAATATGTAGGTGGAATTGCAACAAATTATATGACCAATGCTAATATGCTTAAAAGAGGATTGGAGCTTTTAGCTTGGTTAGAAGAGGATTTGGAAAACGTTGGAGCTGAGGATTACCACCAATTAATGAGAGCTTGGGAGCTAAAACATAGAGCTCTAACTTCTCAGTGTGTAACTGAACACACTATGTTTAGAGAAGAAACTAGATGGCCAGGATATTATTACAGAGGTGATCATATGAAACTTGATGACGACAATTGGCATTGTCTAACTGTTTCAAGACGTGACCCTAAAACTGGCAAATTTAGTATGGAGAAGGTTCCAGTCTACCATATAGTGGATGAGAACGAGAAGAAAAAAGCTTCTTAAATAAAATATCAGGTCAACTTAATGGATATATTGTCAAAGACAGACGATGAGGTTTATCAAATAGCCAAACCTATCTGGGATAATTTGGTTAAATCATCAAATTTGAAAGATTATGGTGGTTTTACCAAAGATTTTTCAACTCAAATGTTGTTTGGAGCCAATGAAGTAGAACTTGGTAAGCAATGGGCTAACAATAAAATAATAACTAATTTAAAAGAAACATTCGACCCATTTGGCTGTCTTAGAAGAGGAGTTCATGTCACTGTCTTAATCAAACAGACCAATAAAGAAATCTCAGGAGAATTTCTTGGTAGGCTTGTTTTAGGTGAAGAAGATGGTGTAGTAAAAGTCTTTGGAGCAACCATTTATTAATCAAAAAAAGATAATCTAAAAATTAAGAATAGTGTTTGACAAATATTTGTACGGGTGTATTGACGCAGTTAATGCAACTTTCAAACATAAAAATCATAAATAAAATTATTGATCTAAAAGCTGTTTTAATAAAAACAGGTATATTTATGAGCCTTGCAGCTTATTGGGGTGTTATTTTAGTTGGAACTTTTATCACATTTAGCTAAGCTTTTTTTAGATAATAGTTAATTTTTTTATGGAAGTATTTTTACCAATAGCACAAGTTTTTGTTAATCCAATCGAGATACTTTTGTTAAGTGCTATAGTTGGAATTCTTTCAGGCTTGTTTGGAGTTGGTGGAGGTTTCTTAATGACTCCATTCTTAATTTTTTTAGGTGTACCACCGGCATATGCTGTTGCAAATGAAGCTAACAATATTTTAGCCACATCTGTCTCAGGATCTACAACTCATTATTTGAAAAATACTTTAGATTACAAAATGGGATTTATGATTGTTATTGGTGGAACAATAGGAACATCATTAGGAATTTTAACTTTCACATATTTTAAAGATTTAGGAAAAATAGATACAGTAATTTCATTAGCTTATATGTACATACTTGCAATAATAGGAACATTAATGCTTGTCGAAAGCCTTAGGGAGATAGATAGGGCTAAAAGAAATATTATAATTAAAAAAAAATTACATGTTCATTATTGGATACATGGACTTCCGCTAAGAATGAGATTTCCAAAATCAAAATTGTATGAAAGTATTTTTACTCCAATTTTAATTGGTTTATTAGTCGGTTTTATAGCCGCTATAATGGGAATAGGCGGTGCTTTTATTTTAGTACCAGCGATGATTTATATTATAAAGATGCCGACAAGACTAGTTCCAGGGACTTCTTTGTTTGTAACTATATTTGTCAGTGTCATTGTAACATTTTTGCACTCATTTAATTATGGTTCAATAGATCTGTTGTTAGTAGCGATGTTAGTTGTGGGGTCTATTATTGGTGTTCAAATTGGACAAAAACTAGGTGAAAAAATTGACAGCTCAGGACTAAGAGCGTTGTTAGCTATTTTGTTATTAGTAGTTGGGATTGCAATCGCGTACGAAACTTTTTTTGCTGAACAGCCTCTCGTAGAAATGTCAAGTGTATCTAATTCAGATTTAAATTTTTTCTCAAAATTTATTCAAGAATTTTCAAATGATATGCCATTCTTTTATGGATTGTTTTCAATTATGTTTGCTATTCTTTTAGGTATTGGTGCAGCTTTTATTAGACGTTTTTTTTCTAACCTTAAGAAAAAAATTTTATTAAAATCTTAAGCTAAAAAATTAATATAAATTTCAATTGATATAATACTAACAACCCCAACTGTTGCCATTCCAATAAATCCAACTAAAAATGGTTTGTAACCCATACTTTTTAATTCTTTTAAATTAGTAGATAGTCCAATTGCTGCCATTGCCATCGTTAAAAATATTTTTGAAGAAGATTTAATTGCTGTTATTGTATCAAGCCACAAATCATTATTTGTACTTAAAAAAAATTGGTCCCCAACATTTCTAAAAATTATCATACCTACAAAACCCAAAACAAAATATGGAAATATAGCTATTATAGAATAATCTTTTTTAACAGTATTACTTCTGTTGTGTAGAAACGCAAATAAAGGGATCATAATAACCAGAAAGGTATTTCTTATTAACTTTGTAACTGTTGCTACGTTTAATGTTTCGGGGCTATTGAATTGTTGATCATAAATAAGACCAGCAGCAGCTACTTGTGATGTTTCGTGTATAGATGTTCCTAAAAATAGCCCAATAAATAAAGGCTCAGCATCAAAATAATAATTTGCAAAATAAGGATATATAAGCATTGATAAAATTCCAAACAATGTGATGTTTGCAATTGCATAAGAAATTTCATTTTTTTTTGCTCCAATTACAGGCGCTGTTGCCATTATAGCTGTTGTACCACAAACAGTTCCACCAATTGATATAAGATAAGCCATCCTTGTTGGTATCTTAAATTTTCTTACCAAAAGTTTTACAACTATTAAAACACTGACAATACAAATAATAATTAGTGGTATCGCCACTGTACCAAATTCTAAAAACTCAAAAGGCTTTAATTGAATACCAAGACATATTATTCCAAGTTTTAGGATATATTTTTGTGTAAAATCTAAACCTTTTACAAAGTTGTCTCTCATTTGAAATATGTTTCCAAAAAACATACCAATTAAAATAGCAATCATTGCTGTAGATATTGGACTTTTGTCGTATCCTAAAAGCTCAATACCAATAATGTTATTAAAACCTTGGGAAAGTGTATAGAGAACAAATGCTAAAACAATACCAGGTATTACTACCAGGTATTGTTTGTAATTCATTAAAGTTAGATTTGATTAAGCACTTCTGTAAAGTTTAGTCATCACAAATTCTTTGTGACCTAAAGCTTCTGCACAAGTTAATCTTCCATTAGCTACTCTTAAAGTAGTTTTGATTAATTCATCTCCAGCTTGAGACATATTCATTTCACGAGTTAAGATTTTTGAAACATCACAATCAATATGTTCTCCCATACCTTTAACAGTCAATGGATTTGCAGTTAATTTAACAACCGGCTCAATTGGATTACCAACAATATTACCTTGACCTGTTGGGAATAAATGAATGTTAAAACCTGCTGCAGCTTGAAGTGTTACACATTCTGCTGCTGCTGAAGATGTATCCATAAAGTATAAACCTTTACCTTTAGTTGGTTCTTCTGCGGGCTCTAAAACATCAATAAATTTACAATTTCCAATTTTTTGGAAATTTCCAAAAGCTTTTTCTTCAATAGTAGTCAATCCACCTGCAATATTTCCAGCTGTTGGCTGACTTTCTGAAAGATCATCTGTTGCTTCTTTTAAAATAAAATCATTGTAAGAATTCCAAGTTTTCATGAATTTATCAGAAGCCTCTGGTGTTGCACCTCTAGTAGCGCAAACTTGTTCAGCACCTGTTAATTCAGATGTTTCTCCAAAACACAAATGAACACCCATTGGCTCTAATTTATCCATTAGATTACCAACTGTTGGGTTAGCGGCTAATCCAGATGTTGTATCAGACTCTCCACATTTTACTGAGATCCAAAGATCGCTCATTGGGCACTCTTCTCTTTGTTTTTCTGAAGCCCACATTACAAATTCTTGAGCCTTTTTAGAGGCTTTCATTGTTGTTCCAATGTCACCAGTTCTCTCAATATGAAATCCTTCAACTGGTTTTCCAGTTTTAGCAATTCCATCTACAATTTTTTTAGTCCATTTTGGCTCAATACCAATAACAATTACTGCAGCAACATTCGGGTTACAGCCAGTTCCAATCATAGTTCTAAAATGAAGTTCTAAATCAGCTCCAAATTGCAGTCTTCCATATGAATGGGGTAGAGCTATTGTACCTTTAATATTATTTGCTACTGCTTCTGCGCATGCATTTGAAATATCATCAACTGGAAGAATAATTACATGATTTCTTGTACCAGCTCTGCCATTTTCTCTTTTATAACCTAAAAAACTTTTTGGAATTTCCATACTACTACCACTTCTTTGTTTTTACATTGTGAACATGAACATGTTCACCTTTTTTAATTGATTTAACCACTTTACCTATATCATGACCATATTTAAGGATTGTGTCACCCTCATTAAGATCAATCATAGCAATTTTATGTCCTAAAGGGATTTCATCTACTGATTGAATATTTGTTGAACTGTCATCTTCCATTATCCAGCAAGCACAGTCTTGTTTTGGAGTGATTTTTTCAATAACAATTACTCCTACGTTGTCTTTTTTATCATGAATTATAATGTCTGTAGCCATATTTATTGTGTCGATTTGTTTGTTTGAAATTTGTAAAATCTTATATATTAATCGCAAAAATTAACAAACGATTTTTAAATATTTTAAATTTACACTTTAGAGGAGTTCTAGTTTTATGACAAAGATGACAACAGAAGAAGCTTTTGTAAAAGTTTTACAAATGCACGGAATTGAACACGCATTCGGAATTATTGGATCTGCTTTTATGCCAATTTCAGATATCTTTCCAGATGCTGGGATAACTTTTTGGGATGTTGCTCATGAAACTAATGGTGGATTAATTGCAGATGGTTACACAAGAGCCACTGGTAAAATGTCAATGGTTATTGCACAAAACGGACCTGGAATTACTGGATTAGTCACACCTATTAAAACGGCATATTGGAATCATACTCCATTGTTATTAGTTACACCTCAGGCTGCAAATAAAACTATGGGACAAGGTGGTTTCCAAGAAGTTGAGCAGATGAATTTATTTAAAGATATGGTTTGTTATCAAGAAGAAGTTAGAGACCCTTCAAGAATGGCCGAGGTTTTAAATAGAGTTATTGAAAAAGCAATTAGAGGTTCAGCCCCAGCACAAATAAATGTTCCAAGAGATTATTGGACACAGGTAATTGATATTGACTTACCGCCAATCGTAAGATTGGAAACTCAAGGTGGAGGAGTAGATGCAATTAAAAAAGCAGCAGACTTATTATCCAATGCAAAATTTCCAGTAATTTTATCAGGCGCAGGTGTTGTAATTGGTGGAGCTATTGAAGATTGTAAAAAACTTGCTGAAAAATTAGATGCACCAGTTTGTTCTGGATATCAACACAATGATAGTTTTCCAGGAAGTCACCCATTAGCGGCTGGCCCATTAGGATATAATGGTTCAAAAGCAGGAATGGAATTAATTCAAAAAGCTGACGTTGTATTAGCATTAGGAACAAGACTTAATCCTTTTTCAACTTTGCCAGGTTATGGAATGGATTACTGGCCAAAAGATGCAAGTATCATTCAAGTAGACATGAATTCAGATAGAATTGGTTTAACCAAAAAAGTTTCAGTTGGAATTTGTGGTGATGCAAAATTAGTTGCACAACAACTCTTAGCTCAACTTTCACCGACAGCAGGTGACACTGATAGACAAGCAAGAAAAGATATTATTCATCAAACTAAATCAGCTTGGTTACAAAAATTATCAAGTCTTGATCATGAGGACGATGATGAAGGTACAGTTTGGAACGAAGAAGCAAGAAAAAGAGATTCAGATAGAATGTCTCCCAGACAAGCTTGGAGAGCAATTCAAGCAGGGATGCCTGAAGATGTTATTATCTCAAGTGACATTGGAAACAACTGTGCAATTGGTAATGCATATCCAACATTTGAAAAAGGAAGAAAGTATTTAGCTCCAGGATTATTTGGTCCTTGTGGTTATGGCTTCCCTTCAATTTTAGGTGCAAAAATCGGTTGTCCAGATACTCCGGTAATAGGTTTTGCTGGTGACGGTGCTTTTGGTATCAGTATGAATGAAATGAGCTCATGTGCCAGAGAAGAATGGCCAGCAATTGCAATGGTTATCTTTAGAAATTATCAATGGGGTGCTGAAAAAAGAAACACAACTCTTTGGTTTGATGATAATTTTGTTGGAACAGAGTTGGACCCAGAATTAAGTTATGCAAAAGTCGCTGATGCATGTGGATTAAAAGGAGTTTCTGTTAGAACGATGGAAGAAACTACAGCAGCTATCAAGCAATCTTGTGAAGATCAAAAGAAAGGAATTACAACATTTATAGAAGTAATTCTGAACCAAGAGCTTGGTGAACCATTTAGAAGAGATGCTATGAAAAAACCTGTTAAAGTAGCCGGTATTAACAAAGCAGATATGAAACCACAACAATCTTTAAATGGATGATATTAAAATCAGTTCTAATCGTAGTTTTGGAATAGTTTTTTTTATAGTTTTTGTATTAATTGCTTTTTATCCTTTAATTAATCAAGGTGAAGTTAGGATTTGGTCTGTTTTAGTTTCATTATTTTTCTTAATTTTTGGAATTATTAACTCAAAAATTTTAACTCCATTAAACAAGCTTTGGTTTAAATTTGGTATTTTTCTTGGAAAAATGATTTCCCCCATAGTCATTGGATTAATTTTTTTTTTAGTAGTTGCACCTATAGGCTTTTTAATGAGAATGCTAAAAAAAGATATATTAAATTTAAAGTTTAATGAGAGTAATTCTTATTGGATTGAAAAGACCGATCCAAAAAGTAAAATGAAAAATCAATTTTAAAATGAGTTTTATAAAAGAATTTTGGGAATTTTTGAAAATAAGAAAAAAATATTGGCTTTTACCAATAATTATAGTTCTTGTTTTATTTGGGGGATTAATCATTTTAAGTCAAGGTTCTGCAGTAGCTCCATTTATTTATACTATTTTTTAACGTGCCATCAATTTTAGGTATATCAGCATTTTATCATGATAGTGCTGCATGTATTTTAAAAGATGGAGAAATTATTGCTGCTGCTCAAGAAGAACGTTTTACAAGAAAAAAACATGACTCTAGCTATCCTCATAATGCCATTGAGTTTGCACTAAATTATGCAAATTTAAAACTAAGTGAGGTTGATCAAATTGTTTTTTTTGAAAAACCTTTTTTAAAATTTGAGAGACTTTTAGAAACTTATGTTGCCTTTGCACCAAAAGGATTTGTTTCTTTTAGTAAAGCTATGCCTTTGTGGATTAAAGAAAAACTTTTTCAAAAAAATTTATTATTTAATAAACTTAAAGAACATGACAATAATTATACATCTGATGAAAATATATTCTTTTCAGATCATCATTTAAGTCATGCAGCAAGTGCTTTTTTCCCCTCGCCTTTTGAAGAGGCTATAGTCTTAACTGCTGATGGCGTAGGAGAGTGGGCAACTACAACAGTTGCAATTGGCAAAGGAAATAAATTAGATATTAAAAAAGAGATTCATTTCCCACATTCTCTTGGTTTATTATATTCAGCTTTTACTTATTATACTGGATTTAAAGTAAACAGCGGTGAGTATAAACTGATGGGTTTAGCGCCTTATGGAAGTCCAATTTACGAGGAAAAGATATATAAATTAATTGATATAAAAAATGATGGAACTTTTAGATTAAATCAAGATTATTTTAATTATGCTACTGGATTAACTATGACCAATAGTAAATTTCACAATTTATTTGGTCATAAGCCAAGAAATCCTAAACAAGAACAATTAACTCAGTTTCATATGGATATTGCTGCTTCAATACAAAAAGTTACAGAGAATATTATGATTAGTTTATCGAAATCGATACAAAAAGAGTACAATATAAAAAATTTATGTTTAGCTGGAGGAGTAGCTTTAAATTGTGTTGCAAATGGTAAAATTTTAGAAGAAAAAATTTTTGATAATATATGGATACAGCCTGCTGCTGGTGATGCGGGTGGTTCGTTAGGCGCTGCCTTAGCTTTATGGCATTTAGACCAAGGCAATGAAAGAAAAATTAATTCAAATGATGATATGAATGGATCTTATTTAGGTCCTGAGTTTACTCAAAATCAAATAGAAGAGGAGCTTAAATCAATTGGAGCCATCTATGAAACAGTTGATTATGAAAAATTAATAAACCAAACTTCAGAATATTTAAGTAATCAAAAAGCGATAGGTTGGTTTCAAGGTAGGATGGAATTTGGACCAAGGGCTTTAGGAGGAAGGTCAATATTGGGGGACCCAAGATCTGAAAAAATGCAAAAAAACTTAAATTTAAAGGTAAAGTATCGAGAAAGTTTTAGACCTTTTGCGCCTTCAATTCTTAAAGAAGATTTATCAAATTGGTTTAATCTCAATGTTGAAAGTCCTTATATGTTGTTAGTAGCAAATATTAATGATGAAAAAAAAATAAAAATGACAGAGGAAGAAGAGCAACTTTTTGGAATAGATAAATTAAATATTAAGAGATCTGAAATACCAGCGGTAACTCATGTTGATTATTCTGCTAGAATTCAAACAGTAACTCAAAAAAACAATAAACCTTATTATGATTTAATTTCCAAATTCAAAGAAAAAACTGGATGTCCAGTAATTGTAAACACATCATTCAATGTAAGAGGGGAGCCAATTGTAAACACACCAACTGATGCTTTTAATTGTTTTATGGGCACAGAATTAGATTATTTAGTTATTGGTAAATGTATATTGGATAAAAAAAAACAAGACTTCTAGTCTTAAAAAGGACTATGCAAAAGAATTCGAATTAGATTAAACTTGCTTTCATGAAGATAGTAAATGATAGCACTTGTAGCTGGATTAATGATTTAACTCCAAGAACAAATATAAAAACTCTTAAATCAAATGATGATTGTGAATGGCTTATTATAGGTGCTGGTTACACTGGTTTGTCAGCCGCAAGAAAATTAGCTCAATTATATCCAAATCAAAAAATTATAATTATTGATGCCCAATTAGCAGGTGAGGGTGCAAGTGGTAGAAATTCAGGGTATTTAGTAGATACTACTCTTAACGATGGTTTTACATCAAATAAACAATTAGAAAGTTATAAAAAAAAAGCTGATATTTACGAACTTGGAATAGATACTATAAAAAAATTTATCAGCGAATATCAGGTTGATTGTGATTGGAATGAATGTGGAAAATATTTTGCATCCTCAAGAACTGATGATAAAAAAATTTTACAGAATTTTTCAGACACACTCTCCAAATTAGGTTTTGAACATAATTTACTTTCTAAAGAAAAATTATCAAAGAGATTAGGAACTAATTTTTACAATACGGCCCTACATACAAAAGGAGGAATTTTATTGCACCCTGGAAAATTAGTTAGAGCTATGATCGATGTTTTACCTGATAATGTTATATTGTATGAAAATTCTTGCTTATTAGATTGGAATAAAAAAAAAGATTTTATTTCTTGTAAATTTCAATATGGAAAAATTTTAACTAAAAAAATAATTTTTGCTACTAATGGTTTTTTAAAATCATTAGGAATTAAATCAAATTATAATTTTCCAATTACATTAACAGCTAGTATGACCAAACAATTAAGTGACAGTGAATTTAACTCAATTGGTAAGCCAAAAGAATGGGGTGTGTTACCTGTTAGACCGATGGGTGCAACAATTAGAATGACCAAAGATAGAAGAATTTTAATAAGAAATACTGCAGAAGTACACAATACTTTTAAAATGTCGAATTTAAATTTAAAAAAAAGAGTAATCAATCATAAGCTTGGAATTAAAAAAAGATTTCCACAATTACCGGAAGATATTATTCAATCATCATGGTCTGGGATCGTGTCTAGAACAAGAAATAGTTCTCAAGTATTTGAAAAAATTGATAATAATATTTTTGCTGCTGGTTGCTATAATGGTTCTGGTATAGGTGTTGGTACTTTATTTGGTGAACAAATTGCAATTAAAGCTTGTGAGGAAAATTCAAAAGAAATAGAAACTATAGAGGCAAGAAATAAACCAACATGGCTACCTCCTCAGCCCTTTTTAAATTTTGGAGTTAAAACAAGATTAATTTATGAACGTTATAAAGCTAGATCAGATATCTAAATTCAATTATCTAAAAATTAATTTTATTTAATATTTCTCTAGAAATTTTATTGGTTCCATTTTTATTCCAATGAATATCTCCATAAATGAAATTGTTAAAAATTGTTTCTCTTTTTTGTGTTTTGTTAAAAAGACTATATAAATTGAGAAAATTTATATTGTTAGATTTACTAAATTTTTCCCAGTGTGTAGCATGTCTTTCATCTCCAAATTGGATTTGCGTAGGCCAAGGATAGATAATTAAATGTGATTCTATATTATTATTATCTAAGAGCTTAAATAATTTTTTTAGATACTTTTCACTTTGTTTTATTCCTTCTTGTACTTCTAAATATTTTTCATCGTTAAATGTCCAAAAACCTCTATCAATGTGTGTCATACGATAATACATCGTGTCATCTCTACTTGTTTTTAAGAAACTTTTATTTAAAAATTTTGATGCTTTAATCTTAAGTTTAAGATAATTTTTGAAAATTTCTGTATTATCTGATACCAAATATAAAAATCTAAATGTAATTGTATTGTCTCTTAGTATTTCTCCTAAAGCATAGGCTCTATTTTTTATTTTTCTTTCTAGTGATAGCTTATTTATTGATGTTTCAGCAATAATGTTTTCATTTTCATCAAATTTTATAAATAATTCATCGTAGATATCTGAAAGATCTAAAAAAATTAATGCTTGATCAAATTTATATCCAAGGGATAAATAATGTTGAATTTTTTTAAAATAAATACTTGGTGAATAAGACTCTACAGCGCTATTTAAAATTTCGTATTCATCCCCAAGTTCTGATGAGAGTAGTCCTGCTAATGTGTAATCATAATCATAACCAGAACCTTCAATAAATGAGTCTCCGATTAAAAGTATTCTTTTTTTATTTGAAGATTTATCTATTTTTTTTTGTTCCGAATCTCTGAAACCAATTGAGTTTGTAATTATTTTTCTTTTTAATTTTCCACCCCAGCTTTCAATTACTTCAATATTTGGCATTAAATCGTGATGATATATATCTGATTTAATTCTATAATATTTATCCTGCCATTGATCGTTTTTCCAAACATCAGTTTTTTTTAAAAAAAATGAGGTAATTAAAAAATCAATAGTCAAGATGAGGAATGTAACAATAAAAAAAGTTCGCATTAAATTATAGAATTACTAGATCAAGTTTTTGTTTTCCTAATCTTTCATTACCATTTTTTGTAACCAAATAGGTTTCACCTAAATTCATTGCCAAATTACTATCTGAGTCCATCAATATCATATGCATAAAAAAAACATTACCTGGAACAATTTTATATGGATTACCAGTGTATAACATTGGCCAATCCATCCAATTAGGTGAAAAAGTTGAACCTAACGAATATCCACACGCATTCATTCTTGCTTTATTAAATCCCAAATTATCAAAAGTCGATGCGTGAATATCAAAAACATCACCTGCAGTTTTTCCTGGAACCAAAGTGTTTACACAGTTGGTTAAAGCTTCAATACAAGCTTCATGCATTTTTATATGTTTGGGGTCTGCTTTTCCTATAGGAATAGTTCTAAACATTGCAGAGTGGTAATGTTTATAAGTACCAGCCCATTCCAAACTTAGTTGATCTGTTTCTGATAATTTTCTTTTTTCAGCTTGGTACCTACAAAGCAAAGCATTATCACCTGAGCCTATAATATATTCATTAGCAGGATAATCACCACCACCCTCAAGTACTGCTCTTTGCATTTCAGCTAAAATTTTTGCTTCATTAGCGCCAGCTTTTGCATATTTCCAAGCTTCATCCAAAGCTCTATCTGCAAGCTCAGCTGCTTGTTTTACATAAACCAATTCTTCATTAGATTTTATAACTCTTAGTTTTGTTATCAGTTCAGATTGATCTTCAACTTTACAATAATTTTCTAAGGATTTATTTAATTTTAAAGCGGTACGCCCTGTCATTCCGTAAGCTTCATATTCAATACCTAAATTTTTATTTTTTAGACCAAGTTCATCTAAAATTATTTTAAGATTATCTGTTGGATTAATCCCATCTTTATCAATCCAAATTCTTATATCTTGAATGTTTGATGTATTTTGTGCCTGTCTAAAGTCAGGTGTACGAGTTAATAAAATTACATTTCCTTTTTTATCTAAAACTAAAGTTTGAAAAAAAACATATCCAAATGTATCGTATCCTGTAAGCCAATACATTGACTCTTGTCTAAACATTAAAAGAGCATCTAAATTCTGCTCTTTCATAGATTTTAAAACATCTTGTTTTCTTTTGGAAAATTCTTCTTTGCTAAAATGAAGTGCCATTAAGAAATAATCGCTTTTACTGATCCTAATTTATCAATTTTACCGGTATATAAACCTTTGCCTAGAATAGGAACTACACCTACAGTAGAACCAGTGAATACATAAAAATCTTGTCCTAAATCAACTTTGTCCTTTTTAACTTTATTTAGAACAAATCTTAATGAATTAAGTGGGTTAATGTATACAGCATTAGTATTTCCGTTAACACTTTGCTTAATTTTTTTGTTAGAAATATTTGTTTTTAAATTTCCAATGTTAATTTTTTTATACTTTTTCTTTTGACCAATTAAAAACTTAACATTTCCACCAAAATCACTACTTAAATCTCCAAAAGAGGTAATTCCTTTTCTTTTTTGTCTATAGCCAACAACCTCTATACACGAACTCATATGAGATATGAATTTTGTAACATTTTTGCTTGTAATTAATCCTTTAGAAGAAAAAAAAGACTTTTTAATTAAATAACAAACTTCAAGCTCAATGCCTAAAGTTGATTTATTTATTTTAACTCGTTTACCACTTTTTAAAAAATTTCTTTTGTAAACAGATGCGTAAAATGGTTCTTTTTCTTTCAATTTTTTTAATAAAGGAATACCAGTTCCACCAACTTTATATCCAATTACTGGTTCTTTAATTTTACTTTCACACAGTTTTCTAAATTTATCTGCTTCAGTAAGTTTTTTTGTAAATTCTTTAGGTATTGCTGAAATAATCTTATTTTTTAGAAAAGCTTTGACTAATTTATCAGAAAGTTCATCTTTAAATGTTTTTTTCATTTAATTTTATTATTTTAATACAGACATAGGATCAAGTCTTGTTTGAAACCAATTAATTCTAAAATCTAAATGAGGACCAGTCGATCTTCCCGTTGATCCAACTGTACCTATTATATCTCCTTGATTTATTTTATCTCCAACTGAAACTAAAACATTTTCAAGGTGAGAATAAATTGTTGATATACCATGACCATGGTCCATAATGATTGTACCACCTGTATAATACAAATCATCTTCTGCCATTGTAACTATTCCAGCTCCAGAAGATTTTATCATTGTTCCTAACTTTGCGGCTATATCAATTCCATAATGAGGCCATCTAGGCTTGCCATTTAATATTCTTTGACTACCATAAACACCACTAATAATTCCTTCTACTGGCATAATAAATTTTTCTTTAAAAAAGATTAGATCAGAATTTATAGCTCTAGCTTCACCAATGGCATTATTTTCTTTTTTAATTCTTTTATAAACCGACTCTGGTGGAGTTACTTTACTTTCTGCAAGCCCATCAATTCTTTGGATATTATATTCTCTCTTTAAAACTTTTTTTGTAATTATTGATTTTTTTTCATTTAAATTTTTAGTAAAAGTTAGATCAAACTTTCTATCTCTATCAATTCCAAAAACAAAAAAACCATCCTCAGATACTTTTACATCTTTCTTATTAACTTTAATTTGAGCTTTTGGATCCGTTTTACCTAAAATGAAATGGCCTTGAGTAAAATTTCCTTTAAACTCAATTGCGCTTACTTGTGATGTTGTAAAAATTAATAATACTAAAAAAAATCTGTAAATTATTGAGCTGTCCATCCGCCATCTATTACTATTGATGTTCCTGTGATCATTGAAGAAGCTGATGAAGCTAAGAAGCAAACTGATGTTGCAATATCACTCTCTGTTGCAGCTTTCCCTAATGGAATATTACCTAAAGCTAATTTTTTAAATTTTTTATTTTTGAAAAAGTTTTTAACCATTGGTGTCTCAACAAAAGTAGGTGCTACAGTATTAACTCTAATATTATTTTTAGCCAGCTCAACACCCATACCTTTGGTCAATCCTTCAATACCAAATTTAGTCATGTTGTAGACATTTCTACCACTCATGCCAACATGGCCTAATTGAGAAGACATGTTGATTATTGAACCAGGTCTATTTTTATTTTTTAACATTTTTTTAACCACAAGTTGAGCAACATTAAAAGCTGCTTTAAGGTTTAAATCAACTAAGTAGTTCATACTTTGTTGTTTGATTTTTTCAAATGGTTCAGGAATATTAGTTCCCGCATTATTAACAAGAACATCTATAATCTTAATCTTTTCTATCTCTTGTTTTAAATCATTATAGTTCATTACATCACATGGAACTTTAACAATTTTGCCTTTAACTTTTTTTATCTCTTTTTCTAATTTATCTAAATCAGATGAAGTTCTGCTTAAAGCAATAACTGTTGCGCCTGCTTCAGCCAAGGCAATAGAGCAAGCTCTACCTAAGCCTTTACCAGCACCTGTTACTAATGCGTATTTATTTTTTAAGTTAATTTTTTGTAAATACATATTAAATAAATAATTTTAAGTCTGTATAGATTAATTCTATAGCAACTACCAGAATAGCAATTAATCCAACCCAAGCAATCCACTTATACTCATTAATCCATCTAGATATTAAATTTGCAGCAGTAGCCATTAAAATAATTGATAAAGCTAATCCAAAAATTAATAATACGTAATGATCCCCAGCAGCTCCTGCTACACCTAGTACATTATCTAGACTCATTGTAAAATCAGCCAATAAAACTGTCCATATAGCTTTCATGAAGCTTGAATTATCAACTTTTATATCTTCTTCATTAGATTGACCTTTGATCACATCAACATAAAGTTTGTAGACAATATAAAGTAATAATAATCCTCCAATTAGTCTTAATCCTGTAATTTGTAGTAAGTAAGCCGTTAACATTGTTAAGATAATCCTTAAGATTACAGCACCACCTATGCCCCAAAAAATTACTTTTTTTCTTTGCTCCACTGGAAATTTTGAGGCAACCATACCAATAATAATTGCGTTATCACCTGCTAGTACTAAATCTATAAATATAATTTGACTTAAAATAACGAGCTGTTCAGCTCCAAATAATTCTGAAAACATTAGCTGCTTAATATCATATGTGCGCCTTTTTCTGCAATCATTATTGTTGGTGCATTTGTATTTCCTGAAGTGATATTGGGCATAATCGAAGCATCAATTACTCTTAAATTGTTAACACCTCTAACTTTTAATTTTTCGTCAACTACCGACATATCATCTTGACCCATTTTACAAGTTCCAACTGGATGAAATATAGTTTGTGCATAATTTGAAGCTTCTTTAACTAATTCTTCATCATCATTAATATTTATTCCAGGTCTATATTCTTCTGGTGCATATTTTTTAAAAGTTTCAGATTCTAAAATAATTTTTCTTGTTAATTTTAATCCTCTTGCTGCAACCATTCTGTCGTGATCAGTTGAAAGGTAATTTTGTTTAATTTTAGCATAAGTTCTTGAATCTTGGTCTACAATGCTCACGTAACCTCTGCTTGTAGGTCTTATATTTGAAACAGTAGGGGTAAAGGCATGAAAATCATGGTTTTTAGTAGCACCCAATGTATCCATACTCATTGGTTGAACATGCCACTGCAAATCTGGCAATTCCAAAGAAGGATCACTTTTGGCAAACATACAAAGTTGACTGGCACCCATTGTCATTGGGCCACTTCTGTTAAACACATACTCTAATCCAATCATCAAATTACCAAACAAACTATTAATTTTTTTGTTAAGAGATTTTAGTCCATGAACTTTATATATTGGTCTTAACATTAAATGGTCATGTAAATTTTCACCAACTCCATTTAATCCTTGCACTAAATTTATCCCTAATTTTTTTAATTTTCCTGGATTTCCTATTCCTGATACTTGCAATATTTGAGGTGAACCAATGGCTCCTGAAGAGAGGATAATTTCTCTATTAGCTTCAACTTTTTTTAGTTCATTACCTTCCCAAAATTCTACTTCTTTAGCTGTTTTATCTACAAAGTTAATTTTTTTTACATGCGCATTAGTAATAATTTTTAAATTATTTCTATCTTTGATTGGATTTAAGTACCCGACAGATGTGCTACATCTAAAACCATCTTTTTGAGTTACTTGAAAATAACCACATCCATGATTGTCACCAGTATTAAAGTCTTTAGTTTTAGGAATACCAAATTCTTCAGCTGCGTTTTGAAATTCATCCAATAAAGGAAGATGTATTCTTTGATCTGAAACTGATAATGGCCCATTAATTCCATGAAATTCACTTTTACCTCTTTCTTGATTTTCAGCTTTTATAAAATAAGGTAAAACATCGTCCCAACCCCAGCCAGTATTTCCTGATTGTCTCCAAAGATCGTAGTCTCGATGTTGTCCTCTTATATAAAGTAATCCATTAATTGAAGAGCTGCCCCCTAAAGTTTTACCTCTTGGATATCTTATTGAAATATTGTTCATACTTTCATCTGGTTCTGTTCGATAACACCAATCTGTATTAGGATTGTGCATTGTTTTAAAATATCCAACAGGGATATGTATCCATGGATAATTATCTTTGCCGCCAGCTTCTAAAAGTAAAACTTTATGATTAGGATTTTCAGATAATCTGTTAGCAAGCACACATCCTGCAGATCCAGCGCCCAAAATTATGAAATCAAATTTATCCATTAGATTAGAACCTTTATAAGTTAAAATTTTTTAAATAATAACAAATTTACATAGAAAGTGTTTAATAAATCAATATTAACCCTTGTTTAACTTTTAAAAATTTGAGATTGTACTTTTTTTATAAAAAAACACAGAGAGGGAAAATACAATATGAAAAAAATCATATCATTAGTTGTAGGAACTCTTCTTTTAACTGTTATGACAGTTACAGGAGCAAATTCTGCACAAACTCTTAAGTGCCAAACTGTAATTAGTGCAAAAGCTGATGAAGTGAAAATGTTAAAAGATTTCACTGACACAGTTACTGAACTAACAGAAGGTTCACTTAAGTTTGAAATTATGCCAGCAGGAGCAGTAGTAGGTGTAAAAGAAACTTTAGATGCAGTTGATAAAGGTCTTATCGATTGTGGTTTCGCTTGGACTCACTATTGGTCAGGTGATCACCCAGCAGCTATGTTATTTGGTTCGCCAGTAGCAGGTGCAGGTGTTGGTATTGATAACATCGCATTTTTATCTTGGTTCCAATATGGTGGTGGTAAAGAACTTTACGACCAACTATGGTCTGAGATGGGAAGAGATATCAAAGGTTTCATGTTACAACCAGTAGGTCCAGAGGCTTTAGGTTGGTTCAAAGAGCCAATTAATAGCATGGCTGACTTTAGAAAGTATAAGTTCAGAACTCCTCCAGGAATTCCAGGACAAACTTATAAAGATATCGGTGTAGCGTCTGTTGCAATGGGTGGTGGAGATATTCTACCAGCTCTTGAAGCAGGAACAATTGATGCTGCTGAATGGTGTTGTCCAAAACCTGACATGACATTCGGTTTCCAGAAAGTTCTAAAACATTACTACCTACAAGGTCTTCACCAAGTAGTAGTAAATGCTGACTTCTATATTACAGGCTCTAAATACAAAAAGATGTCTGCTTTAGAGAAGAAAGCTTTAGAAGTTGCTGCGAACGCATCTCTATCAAAATCAATGAGTTACAGAATATACGAAAATGGAAAAGCTTTAGCTGAACTTACAGGTAAGCATGGTGTTATTTTACATGACACTCCAGCAGACTATTTTCCAGCGTACATGGCTGCAGCTAAAAAATCTTTAGAGACTAATGCTGCAAAGAATAAATTCTTTGCAAAAGTATGGCAGTCTCAAAAAGACTTTGCTGACATTGCAGTACCATTCTGGTCTGGATCTCAAATGTCTAATGCGAAGCTAGGAATGGCTCACGCAGAAACATTAAAATAGTATTAAAATACATTATAAAGCGGGCAATTAATTGCCCGCTTTATTTTTAATTACTTAAGAATTTTAAATGCCAAGAAACCACAAACCAAAAAAACCTATCAAACCTATGAAACTAGATATCTCTGATGAGATGATAGCTGAAAGAAGGGGTGGTTCTGGACCAATGCCTAAGAGCATGCCTACATGGATGGCATCCTCAATTACAAAAATTGATTTATTTAGTAAGCGGGTAGGAAATGTTGTTTGTTGGATAACAGTACCTTTAATTTTAGCTATGACTTATGAAGTTTTAGCAAGAAAACTATTCACTGCACCTACAATGTGGGCCTATGACATGAGTAGATTTATGTATGGTGCTTTATTTATGCTTGGTGCTGGATATGCATTGTCAAAAGGTGTTCATATTAGAGCAGATTTTTTATACAGAAATTTCAAAACAAAAACGCAAGGCAGAATAGACTTCTGGTTGTACTTATTATTTTATTTTCCAGGTTTAATTGTCTTTCTTTATATGACTACTGGATTTGTCCAAGAGTTTATTATGAGAGGTGAAAGAGGTATGGATACCGCTTGGATGCCATATATGTGGCCAATAAAAGCTTCTTTATGGTTTGGAATAGTTTTTTTAATAATCCAGGGAGTTTCAGAATTATTTAAAAGTTATTGGGCTGCTACAAAAGGGGTTTGGCCAGGAGAGGAAGAATAAATGTTAGCTGAATTTATAGATCCAGCAGTTTTAGGTTTTATTTTAATCGGAGTAATGTTGTTCTCGATTTTTGTTGGGTTTCCAATTTCCTTTACTTTAATTTTTTTAGGCTTTGTTTTTGGTTATTTGGGCTTTGGAAAACTAGTATTTTACTTGATGACCTTGCAGTTTTCGATGGTCATGACCGAGCAAACGTTAGCCGCCGTCCCGCTCTTTGTCTTTATGGGAATTATGATGGAACAAGCAGGGTTGATGGAAAGATTATTTTCAGCATTCCAACTTATGTTAGCTAAAGTCAGAGGCTCATTATATTACGCAGTATTATTTGTTTCAGTAGTATTTGCTGCTGCTACAGGAATTGTTGGAGCCTCAGTTACTATCTTAGGTATTATGGCAGCTAAATCAATGAATAGATCAGGTTACAATGTAAGACTTGCTGCAGGAACTATTACTGCTGGTGGTACTCTAGGAATTTTAATTCCCCCAAGTATTATGCTTGTTGTAATGGGACCGATTATGGAAATACCCGTTACTGATTTATTTGCAGCAGCGATTATCCCAGGGATTTTACTTGCCACTCTTTATGCTGCATACACAACTATTAGATGTTGGATTGATCCTAGTTTGGGTCCAGTGTTACCACCAGAGCTTAGAGCAACAAGCATGAAAGCTGTTTGGATTGAGTTCTTTTTAGGATTGGTTCCACCTGCAGCATTAGTATTTGCAGCACTCGGAAGTATTCTATTTGGTTTTGCAACACCAACAGAAGCTGCTGGTTGTGGTGCAATGGGTTCTTTACTTTTGGCTTTAGCATATAAAAAATTAACATTAAAAAAATTACAAGATGCATTAGTTAAAACTTTAGAAATTTCAGCTTTAATAATGGTTTTAGTTGCTGCTTCAAATTTCTTTGGTGCAGTTTTTTCAAGACTTGGAACTCCAATGTTGCTAACTGACTTTTTGCTAGGTCTTGAGATGAATAAGTATTTAATCTTAGCTTTGATCATGGTGATGATCTTTTTGCTAGGATGGCCTTTAGAATGGGTTCCAATTGTCATGATTATAATTCCAATAATCTTACCTTTAGTTGAGGCATTAGGGTTTAATTTGACTTGGTTTGCAATTTTGGTCGCTGTCAATCTCCAGACGGCCTGGCTGTCTCCTCCAGTTGCTCTCTCAGCATATTTTTTAAAAGGTGTAGTTCCTGAATGGGATTTAAAAGATATTTATTATGGAATGATGCAATTTATGGTCATTCAGGTAATAGGTTTAGTGTTAATAATTATATTCCCTAAGATCGCATTGTGGTTACCTGCCTATCTATATGGACAGTAGAAATTATTAGTTTAATATAAATTTTAGTGAATCAGCCAAAAGTTAAATACTCTCTTTCAAATTGGGATCTTGTAACAGTTAACCCAAATTATAAAACGTGGGATTGGAAGGATCTTTTTTGCTTTTGGGGTGTAAATGTTCAAAGTATCATAGGATTTTCTTTAATTGCTTCATTATACACGATTTATAGTTTGAACACTTTTGTAGTTTTTTTTGGAACTATACTTGGTTCAATATTAGTTTATTTTTTCTCAAATTTAATTGGAAAACCATCTCAAAAATATGGACTACCTTTTTCTGTTTTATTAAGGTCTTCTTTAGGGTTTAAAGGAGCAGAACTCTTTGGATTGATTAGAAGTATAGTTGGTATTTTTATGTTTGGAGTTCAAACATATTTTTTATCTAAAATAATTGGATATCTAATTAGAATTGTAATTTTCTCAGTGGATAACACCCTTTTAGATCAAGAAATATTTTTAATTTTCTTACTTGGTCTAAATATTGTTGATTGGGCCTCATTTATAATTGTAATTATTTTTCAAACTTTAATGTTTAGTGTAGGTGCTCAATTTAATAAGAAATTAGTCAATTACTCTGCAATTATTGTTTATGCTGGGATATTACTTTTTTTCTTTACCGTATTGTTAAGTGATGTGAAAATGACAGCTAATGCGTTTATAAATATTTTAGATTTTAATAATTTCTTTAATTCAAATAATATAGCTCCAATTCTAACTGTTGCAGGTACAATATTTGCATATTTTTCAATTATTATAATTAGTTTTGGAGATTTTTCACGACATGTAAAAAGTGAGGATGATTTAAAAAAAGGTAATTTAAGTTTAATTTTAAATTTAATAATATTTTCTTTTTTTACAGTTTTTATAGTTATTGGTTCTGACGCTTTTTTAAATCAAAAATTCGAAGATTTAGATAGAATATTTACCAATCCAACCGATATAATTGGCAAGTTTAACAACTTACAAATAACAATAATTGCACTATTATTTATTGTTGTTGCCTCAGCCTCAACTAATTTGATTGCTAATTATATACCATCTCAGTATTCGCTTATTAATTTTTTTCCAAAAAAATTAACATTAAGAAGTGCTAGTTATACTATTTCAGCAATTGGTTTTTTAATTGGAATTTTATGGTTAACAGTCTTAAGTCAAATCGGAATTTTATCATTTGTGGATACACTAGGTTCTTTTTTTGGACCTATAATTGGTTTGATGATAGCTGACTATTATTTAATCAAAGAAAAAACTATAAACAATAAAGATATTTATTTAGCAGATGCTGAAAGTGTTTATTACTTTTCTAATGGATGGCATATAAAAGCTGTATACTCTTTAGTTATTGGTTTTATTTTTTCATCGTCAACAATTTGGAATATTAATTTAATGTTTTTACAATCTTATGCTTGGATAATAGGTGCATTAGTAACGTTAATAACTTATTATCTTTTAGCTAAAAAATAATTTTAATGAATAAATTTGATTTTAAAAATAAAACAGCTGTAATTACTGGTGGTGGCCAAGGTTTTGGTTTGGATATTGCAAAAAGATTTTTAGACTCTGGGGCAAAAGTAATTATATGGGATATAGATGAAGAATTACTCAAATTAGCAACTAGTGAGGTTAATAATCCAAACCTAAGTTATAACGTAATTGATGTTTCAAATTATTCACAAATTGAAAACACCGTTACTGAAATAACATCAATAAATAAAATAGATATTTTAATCAATAATGCTGGAATTACAGGTCCTACAGCACCTTTGTGGGAATATGACGTTGAAATGTGGAATAAAATTGTACAGATTAACTTAGTGGGAACGTTCAATTGTTGCCGAGCAATTGTACCAGGTATGATTGAAAATAATTATGGAAGAATAGTAAATGTAGCCTCTGTTGCAGGAAAAGATGGAAATGCTAACGCAAGTGCTTATAGCTCAGGTAAAGCTGGAGCTATTGGACTTACAAAATCGCTTGGTAAAGAATTGGCTGATAAAAATATAGCAGTTAACGCAGTAACTCCTGCTGGTGCAAAAACTAGAATTCTAGATCAAATGAGTAAAGAACATGTTCAAAGAATGCTTTCCAAAGTTCCAAGAGGCAGATTTTTAGAAATACATGAATTCACATCATTAGTCTGCTGGCTTTCCTCTGCAGAAAATTCATTTTCAACAGCAGCAGTATTTGATATTAGTGGTGGTAGATCTACATACTAATTAAGTTATGCAATTTACTGTAAAAATATTAATTTTATTGTTTATTTTATCCAGCTCAAGCTACGCAGATAAAGTAAATGTTTTTGAATTCACAGATACAGAGCTCTCAAATTTAGAAGTAAGAAAAGTTAGGGGTGCTGATAATAAAACAGAGTATTCAGTTGGTTCAAATGATAATGGAAATTATTTAAAAGCAGTTGCAGATAATGCTGCATCAGGACTTGGAAAGAAAGTTGTAATTAATCTAAACAAAACGCCTATAATAAACATAACTTGGAAAATAGAAAAAAGCTTAGATGGCATTAAAGAAAATACAAAAAAAGGGCATGATTTTGCTGCCAGAGTTTTTGCTATAAAAAAAACTGGAGCAACTCCATTATCAAATAGAGCTATAAATTATGTATTTTCAAGTAATAATGATGTTGGCTTTAATTCTCCAAGTCCATATACAAAAAAATCAATTGATTATGTTTTAACTTCAACAAAAGAAAATTTAAACGAGTGGATTACTGTTAAAGCAAATGTGAAAGAAGATTTTAAAAAATTTCACAATCTAGACGTAGATGAATTGGACGGTTTAGCTATTATGTCAGATACTGATAATTCAAAATTAAAAAGTATAGCTTATTATCAAAATATTTATTTTTCTGCTGATTAATTAAATTTTAACCATTTTTTTAAACCCATACTCAAGAAAGATAATAGAACTGCAACAATAACATCCGCAGTAGGGGCTGCATTGGGAAATCCAAAATTCCAAACTATTACACCAATAAGCCAAATGATATAAATTTTCATTAATTATTTATATCTTAGTTTGTATTAAAATATTAATTTTTTTGATAGAATTTTAAAATGCATGAAAATTTTTATCACAATGTAAAAGTTTATTATGAAGATACAGATGCTGGTGGAGTAGTCTATTATGCTAACTATTTAAAGTATTTAGAAAGAGCTAGAACAGAAGCTTTATTAACTATTGGTTTAAGTAATCTTCAAATAAAAGATAAGTTTGGAGCACTTATAATCGTCAAATCATGTAATATAGAATATAAAAAATCAGCATATTTAGAAGATAAATTGACCATTAGATCTTTTATTAAATCAGTCACCAAAACTTCTTTTTTCATGAATCAGATTATAACAAAAGGAAATGATATAATTGCTGAATCGCAAATTCATTTAGTTTTTGTCAATAACAAAGGTAAACCAGTTAAGGTTCCACAAATAATATTTGATAATTTTAAACCCTATTTTTGTGACACCATTAAAATTAATAATTAATGGCGCATGATTTAGAAAATCCTCGAACTAAAAGATATTCTAAATTAAGATCTTATATTAGAGATATAGAACTCTTTTTCAAAAAAGGATTTTTATTTTTATTTATTTTAATAAATTTTGTTTTTCATAGTAAAAAAAAAATTTTATCAACATTGAAAATTATAATGAAAAAGATAATAGATTTATAAATTACTTTTTTTATAGTTTGAAAAGTGAATATAATTTTTCTTATGATCTGTCTTTTTCAGTTTTAAACTTTATAAAAAAAATAGGAATTATTAATTTCTTATTACACTCAACACCAAATTTTTTCTTAAAAAATGAAAATAAAATTAAATTTAATCTTAATAAAACTAATCCAAGTCAAAATGAATTAAATTTTAACACAAATTATTTTAGAAAAGATAATAATGAATGTTTAGTTTTACCATACTATATATATCCTAGGCTCTATAATAAAGGTTATTCAAAATTAAATTTTTTTAATAAAAATAAAAAAACAATAAAAATTTTATTCTCTGGATCAACTAATGAGGAAGTGTATGGAAAATTTAAATGGGTAGATGAGAATGGGATTAGTTTATTGAATAGAGTTGAGATAATTAATTTTGTAATTAAGAATTATAAAGATAAAATTTTTCTTTTAAAATCATATGAAGATTTAAAGAGGATTAATTTTTTAAAAACCCCAATTGTATTATCTATTAATGACAAACTTATTAAGAAATCTAAAACAAATTTAACAAATAATCAGCATTTTGAAATCATTTCTAAAAGTCAGTTTTTATTAACAGCACCTGGTGCTGACATGCCTCTTTGTCATCATTTAATTGAAGGAATTAAAATGCGAGCAATACCAATTTCAAATTATACAAATTTACATAAACCAATTATACCTGTCGATGATTGTCTCTGTTTTTCTGATTTTGATACTTTAAAGGCCTCCATTGATAGAGCGTTAATTATGTCTGATGATGAAATTAATTCTAAACAAAAAAATTTAGAAAAATTTTATGATCAGGTATTATCTCCATCTTCATTTCTTGAGTCTTTTAAAAGGAGAGGAAATAACGAAATTTTAGCATGCAATGATGTTGAGTCTTTAAATTGGTTGAATTGATAATTTTACTTTGCAATATAAATTTTTTTAACTTTTAGAAATAAACTAACAATCATTTTTTCAGAAATTAATTTTGTATTAACATTCCTAGGACTTGGATGATAACATGCTGTTAATGTTATATTTCCTGGAAGAGAATATGTTTTTCCATGAATAAATTTTATTTTTTTTTTTAAATTATAGTTTTTTTTATAAAATTTTACACAGCTATCAAAAGCAACTTTACCTAAAGCAATAATTGCTTTTAAATTTTTTAAATTTGAAATTTCAAAATCAAAATATTTTGAACAATTATTTAATTCTTGACTATTTGGCTTGTCTCCTGGCGGAACACATTTGAGTATATTTGTGATATATGTAGAGTTTAATTTTAAACCATCATTTAAACTTATTGAATGAGGTTGATTTGAAATTTTAGCTTTATGCAAACACTTGAATAAAAAGTCTCCAGATTTATCACCTGTAAAAGCTCTGCCTGTTCTAGTTCCTCCATGTGCAGCGGGCGCTAGACCTAATATCAAAAGTTTTGCATTAGTGTGTCCAAATCCACTCACTGGTTTTCCCCAATAAGTTTCTTTGATATTTTGTTTTCTTTTTTCAGAAGAAATTTGTTTTATAAATTTTACTAATCTTGGACATTTTTTACATTTAGTAATTGTTTTTTTAAGATTTTTAAATTTAATACTCATTAATGAAATTTATAAATTTTTTATTAATAATATTTATAACTATTAATTCTCCAGTTAAAGCAGATTTAAATCAGAATTTGATTAATGAACTTAAACAGGGAGGAAAATTAATTTTTATTAGACACGCTTATGCTCCTGGAGGAGGAGATCCAAAAAATTTTGATATTAATGATTGTAAAACACAAAGAAATTTAAGTAATTCTGGTCGAAATCAAGCCAAAAAAATTGGATCTTTCTTTAAAGATAACAATATTTTGATTGATGAAGTTTATTCAAGTGAATGGTGTAGATGCAAAGAAACAGCGTCACTAGCTTTTAATGACTTTGAAATAAAGAGTTTTTTAAATTCTTTTTTTAGTTCTCAATTTGCTAAAAATAAAGCTCCACAAATGGAAAAACTCAAAATGTTTATTAGTAATTGGAATGAAGATAAAAATTTAGTTTTCGTTACACATTATGTGGTTATTTCAGAAAGTTTAAATTATGCGCCATCCTCTGGCGAGATAATAATTTCAAACAAAGATTTTAAAGTTATTGATACAATTGAAATAGAGTACTAGTATTATTTATTATGTCTTCCAAAAAAGCTATGAAACAAGCTCAAAAACAAGCTTATGCTAAACATCGTAGCAGTATTACGAATAGTAGATTTGATATTAAGAATAAAAATTCTTCAAAAAAAAACAAAAAGAAAAATTAACTTTCTTTTTCAAATCTTTCCATTTTCTTACATTTGGACATTGGGGAAACACCTTCTTCATTATTGATAACAGTTTTTATCATAATATTTGGACTATCTATTTCAAATAATAACTGGGTATAAAACTGAGGGTAACCAATTTTATCTGTTAAAATTTTATTATCCTCTTGGTATATAAATCTTGATAAAGTATTTTCTTTTTTAACAGTCAAGTCAGTAATCCTATATTTTTTAAAAGTTTTCAAATTATAAACAAAATTTCTTGTCATTAATGATTTTTCTAAATCTAAAATATATTCATTTTTTAAAAAACCATCTTTACTATTATCACATGAGCTAAGTATAATAATTTCTGCTTTTAAATTACTTAAAGTAAAAAAAATAAAAAGAATTGTTAAAAAAAATTTTATAGAATTATTTTTTTTCATTTTTTTCTGTAAAAAATAATCCAATTAGCAATAGTGCTGTCCAACTTATACCTAATAGCGCTTTAGGACTAGTATTGGCACTCCAGATATCTAAGACCAAAGCTCCAAAAACTAACCCAATAATATAAATTATAATTACAATTGTTGATTTACTCATTTTTTAAATTCTTTTTAAAAAGGGATATTCCATTATTAATTTTATATTCATAAGACTCGTTAAAACTATTTAGCTGCCAGCCACTAAGTCTTTTTCTTATCTCTTCTAAATTATTTGATTTCCAATCACCAGTAGTCTCTTCAAGTTTCCAAGTCTTTTTCTCTTCATTATTTCGTCCGCAGCCATAACAGTATCCTGTGGTTGGATCAGTTTTACAGATGCTAATACATGGTGAAATTATCATATTTTTAAAATTAATATAAATTACAACAGATAAATAGTTATTTTTTCTTTAATTGTCATTGGACAAATAGTTTCAATAATATATAAAACCTCATAATTTGTGGGGCGATGGCGGAATTGGTAGACGCGTTGGTCTTAGGAACCAATATTTTCGGATGTGAAGGTTCGAGTCCTTTTCGCCCTACCATTAAAATATTATGAAAGTTACTGTAGAAAATATAAAAGGCTTAAATAAAGATCTTAAAGTCTTAATCGATAAAGAGACTATGAACTCTTATATGGATGAAAAATATGAAGAGATTAAAGGAACAGTAAATCTTAAAGGGTTTAGACCAGGGAAGGTTCCTAAAGAAGTCTTAAAAAGACAATTTGGTAAAGCTGTGTTTGGTGAGGTTTTAGATAAAGTTTTAAAAGAAACTTCTACAAAAGCACTAGAAGAAAATAAAATTAAACCTGCAGGACAACCAAAATTAGATTTAAAAACTTACGGTGAAGATAAAGAATTAGAATATGTTTTGTCTGTAACAGAACTTCCAAAAGTAGATGTTAAATCTATTGAAAGTATTAAATTTGATCAATATTCAGTAAAAATAGATAATAGTGAGACAGATAAAAGAATTAAAGAAATAGCAAAAAATCAGCCTAGTTTTAAAGAAGCAAGTCCAGAAACAAAAGCAAAAGATGGTGATTTAGTTGTATTGGATTATCAAGCTACAGTAGATGATAAAGAATTTAAAGGTAGTGAAGGTAAAAACACTCAATTAACACTTGGAAAAGATTTATTTTTAAAAGGATTTGATAAACAATTAGTCGGTGTGAAAAAAGATGATGAAAAAATTGTAGACGCGGTTTTACCTGAAAACTTTCCTGAAAAAGAGCTAGTTAATAAAGCCGCTAAATTTAAATGTAAAATTTTAAATGTAAAAATCCCTGAAGACGTAAAAATTGATGATAATTTTGCAAAAAATTTAGGTGCTAAAGACTTAAACGATCTTAAAACATTAATTTCAAAACAGATAAACGATGAATATAAAAATTCATTAGATCAGTTATCAAAAAATCAAATATTAAAAGAAATAGATAAAATTAAAGTTGACGAAATTCCTGAAAATTTAATTGAAGAAGAAGTTAAAATTCTTTCACAAGGTATGGACGAAGCAGAAGCTAAAAAAAATAAAGCTAAATTTACAGAGACTGCAAAAACAAGAATTAAAACAGGATTAATATTAAATGAGTTTGGTGAGCAAAATAAAATTCAAGTATCTGAACAAGAAATTCAAGCTGAGGTTCAAAAACAATTACGAATGATGCCAGGGCAAGAAAAAATGGTAATGGATTTTTATCAAAATAATCCTTCAGCTGTTGCTAGTTTAAGAGGAACTGTTTACGAAGAAAAGATTTTAAATTTAATTAAAGAAAAAGCTAAGCCAAATAAAAATGAAATATCTAAAGACGAAGCTGAAAAAATATTAAAAGAAGCCCATAAGCATGACCACGACCACGATCATGAAGAAGAAAAAAAAGTAAAAGCAAAACCTTCTAAAGAAAAAAAATCACCTACAAAAGCTTCAAAATCAAAGCCAGCAACAAAAAAAGTTAGCAAAAAGTAATCTCAAGTTGTATAAGTTAAGACGAATCAACTTATGACAACAAATATTCCAGAGCACATGAACACTTTAGTTCCAATGGTTGTTGAACAATCTAATAAAGGTGAAAGAGCTTATGATATTTACTCTAGACTTTTAAAAGAAAGAATAATTTTTTTAACAGGTCAAATTAATGACAATGTAGCATCATTAGTTACTGCTCAATTATTATTTTTAGAGGCGGAAGATCCTAAAAAGGAAATTTATTTATACATCAACAGTCCTGGTGGGCTTGTTACAGCTGGCCTTGGGATTTATGACACTATGCAATATGTTAAACCAGACATTTCAACTTTGTGTATTGGTCAGGCTGCTTCAATGGGTTCATTTTTACTTGCGGCTGGTACAAAAGGAAAAAGATTTTCGCTTCCAAATTCAAGAGTAATGGTTCATCAGCCATCTGCAGGCTTTCAAGGTCAAGTAACTGATATTGAAATACATGCAAATGAAGTTTCGTCATTAAAAAATAGACTGAATGAAATTTATTCTAAACATACAGGGAAATCTGTAGATGAAGTTAAATCTGCTTTAGAGAGAGACAACTTTATGAGTGCAGAAGTTGCTAAAGACTTTGGCCTAATAGACGAAGTAGTAGAAAAAAGATCTTAAACCCCAATATATTGAATTTGATATAATCCAAACTTGATTAGTAGGAGTCTTCTATAATAAAGTAACTTAATTGATTCGTTTAAAAAAATATTATGACAACAAGTAATAAAAATATTCTTTACTGTTCTTTTTGCGGAAAGAGCCAACACGAGGTTAGAAAATTAATTGCTGGTCCTACAGTATTCATCTGTGATGAGTGTGTTGAATTATGTATGGATATCATCAAAGAAGAAAGTAAAGATACTTTTGTAAAACACCAAGATGGTCTTCCTTCTCCTAAAGAAATTTGCGCCGTATTAGATGATTATGTAATTGGCCAACCTCATGCAAAGAAAGTTTTATCTGTTGCTGTTCATAATCATTACAAAAGATTAAATTATGAAAGCAAAACTAGTAAAAATGTTGAGCTCGCAAAATCTAATATATTATTAGTTGGACCAACTGGATGTGGTAAGACCTTGTTAGCTCAAACTTTAGCAAGAATTTTAGATGTTCCGTTTACAATGGCTGATGCCACTACTTTAACAGAAGCTGGTTATGTCGGCGAAGATGTTGAAAATATAATTTTAAAACTATTGCAAGCTTCAGACTACAATGTTGAAAAAGCTCAAAGAGGAATTGTCTATATTGATGAAGTAGATAAAATCAGTAGAAAATCAGAAAACCCATCTATTACTCGTGATGTATCTGGTGAAGGAGTTCAGCAAGCTTTATTGAAAATTATGGAGGGAACTGTTGCAAGTGTTCCACCTCAAGGAGGAAGGAAACATCCTCAACAAGAATTTTTACAAGTAGATACTACCAATATACTATTTATTTGTGGAGGAGCTTTTGCAGGTCTTGATAAGATTATTTCTCAAAGAGATAAAGGAACCTCAATAGGCTTTGGTGCTGATGTTAAAAATACACAAGATAAGAAAACTGGTGAGTGGATGAAAACGCTTGAGCCAGAAGACCTATTGAAATTTGGTTTAATTCCAGAATTTATTGGAAGACTACCTATGATAGCAACTCTTGAAGATTTAGATGAGAAGTCATTAATCAAAATTTTACAAGAGCCAAAGAATTCACTTACAAAACAATATCAAGAACTGTTTAAACTTGATGGAGCAAAATTAACTTTTAAAGAAAACGCATTAAAAGAAATTGCACAAAAAGCAATTAAAAAGAAAACAGGTGCAAGAGGTTTAAGATCAATTCTAGAAAATATTTTGTTAAAAACTATGTACGATTTGCCAAGCCAAGATAACATCGAAGAAGTTATAGTTGACGCAGGAGCAGCTAAAGGACAATCTCAACCCATATTAGTTCATGCTAAAGCTGATAGTAAATCTAAGTCTAATAAGCCATCAGCGGCTTAATATCCTTAATAACTAACAAAAACCTGTTGCAATATAAAATATAATATCCATATTATTGTTATGGACGTTAAAATCACACTACCGTTATTACCTCTGAGAGACATTGTTGTATTTCCTAGTATGGTAATCCCTCTATTTGTTGGAAGAGATAAGTCTATTTCAGCTTTAAATGAGGTGATGAAGAAAGATAAAAAAATAATTTTAGTTACACAAAAGAACTCTGAAATTGATGATCCTAAAAAAACAGACATATTTATGTATGGTTGTGAGGGAAGTATTCTTCAACTTTTAAAACTACCTGATGGAACAGTTAAGGTATTAGTTGAAGGTATTAAAAGAGTTAAAATATTAGATTTTAAAGATAATGATAAATATATAACTTGTGATTATGCTCATTATAATGATGTTGTTACAAAAGATGAAGATTTATATCCACTAGCAGCAACAGCTTTAAGACGATTAGAAAAATTAACCTCTATTAATAAAAAAGTTTCGAGCGAAACTATTAATACGATTAAGCAACTTAAAGACCCCTCTCAAATTGCAGACAACATTGCATCTCACATCAATGCAACTATTTCAGAAAAACAGCAAATTTTCGAAATGGTAGATGTTAAGAAAAGATTAAATGCCATTATTAAAATAATGGAAAATGAAACTAGTATCATTGGGGTTGAAAAGAGAATTAGAGGAAGAGTTAAAACTCAAATGGAGAAAACACAGAGAGAATACTATTTAAATGAACAGTTAAAAGCTATTCAAAAAGAATTAGGTGAAATTGAAGACGGTAAAGATGAAACTACTAGTCTTAATAAAGCTATCACAAAAGCTAAAATGCCTAAAGAAGTCGAAAAGAAATGTCTTCAGGAGTTAAAAAAATTAAAAAACATGAGCCCAATGTCAGCAGAGGCTACAGTTGTTAGAAACTATCTAGATTGGATGACCGAGCTTCCATGGCATAAGAAAAGTGAAGTTGATATTGATTTAACAAAAGCTTTAAATATTTTAGATAAAGATCATTTTGGGCTAGAAAAAGTTAAAGAAAGAATAATAGAATTTCTTGCTGTTCAAAAAAGAATGGAAAAAATTAAAGGACCAATTTTATGTTTAGTTGGACCTCCAGGAGTGGGCAAGACATCATTAGGAAAATCTATTGCAAAAGCTACTAACAGAGAATTTGTTAGAATGTCAGTTGGTGGTATGAGAGATGAAGCTGAGATTAGAGGTCATAGAAGAACATATATCGGATCATTACCTGGAAAAATTATTCAAATGATGAAAAAAGCTGGAACTAAAAATCCACTAATTTTATTAGATGAAATAGATAAAATTGGAAATGATTATCGAGGAGACCCATCATCTGCTTTATTAGAAGCCTTAGATCCTGAACAGAATACTACATTTAACGATCATTATTTAGAAGTCGATTATGATTTATCAGATGTAATGTTTGTAACTACCGCAAATACATTAAATATTCTTCCACCACTATTAGATAGAATGGAAGTGATAAGACTTGCTGGATACACCGAGGATGAAAAGATTAGTATTGCTAACAAATACCTTCTACCAAAACAAATTAATGATAATGGTGTGAAAGATAAAGAAATGAAATTAGAAGATGATATCATTAAAGAAGTTATCAGAGGTTATACTAAAGAATTTGGAGTTAGAAACTTAGAGAGAGAAATTTCAAAACTTGCAAGAAAAGTAGTTAAGAAAATAGTTGCTGGTGAAGAAAAAGAAGTAAATATAAATAATAAAAATTTATCTGATTTTTTAGGTATCGCTAAATTTAAATTCGGTGAACTAGAAGCAGAAAATAGAGTTGGAATTGTAACTGGACTTGCTTGGACTGAGTATGGTGGAGAAATTTTAAAAATAGAAACAGTGACAATGCCAGGTAAAGGTAGAATGCAAATTACTGGAAAACTTGGAGATGTCATGCAAGAATCTGTTAAAGCAGCCAAATCCTTTGTAAGATCTAAATGTTTGGAATATGGAATTATACCTCCATTGTTTGAAAAAAAAGATTTTCATATTCATGTACCTGAAGGTGCTACACCTAAAGATGGACCATCTGCAGGAATTGGAATGGTAACATCGATTGTTTCATCAATCACTGGAATTCCAGTTAGAAGAGATGTTGCAATGACAGGTGAAGTTACTTTAACTGGACAAGTTTTACCAATCGGTGGATTAAAAGAAAAACTTTTAGCAGCTCACAGAGCAGGAATTAAAGAAGTATTAATACCTAAAGAAAATGAAAAAGATTTGGTAGATATGCCAAAGAAGATTATTGATGATATTAAAATCACACCAGTTGAATATGCTGACCAGGTTTTAAAAGTTGCTTTGACAAAAGAACTTAAAAGAACTGAGTGGGTTGAGGTCGATATATCTAAAAAAGACGACAAATCTCAAGCTAGTATTCAATAATAATTAATTTACTTTATTTAACTGTTGATGTAATAAGTAGCCTTATTTTGAGGGTGGTTAGCTCAGTTGGTAGAGCATCTCGTTTACACCCTGTTAGGTTTAAAAAACCAAATCTTCATTAACACAAGTATTCACAACATTTTTAGACTATCAACAGTGTAGTAGTAAATCAAGCCAGCCGTGCAATAGCCGTGTAAAAAGTTGGTCTAGGCACAAATAGACTCATGGTTCAGGATTTGGTAGTCTTGGATAATGAAAATTTATGGAAACAATCAAGATAAAATTAAGAAGATCGTACAAAAAGAAAATGATCTTGAAGATAAAAAATATAAAAAAGAAGAAGAAATAAAAGGAAAAATAGGATTTATAATTTTTGCAATAATAATAACAGTGGTTGTAATGATAAATAGATACGACCTTCTTTTTGGATGATAAAAAAACTTCTATCGATCATGGTTCTGGGTTTGTTGTTAAGTGGGAATGCTTATGCATCATGTTATGAGGCAACAATAATGAAACCATCTCCGTTCATGGGTAACAATGGTGAAGTATTTACTCTTGATGACGGTACTTATTGGGAAGTTGGAGTCGAATATGAATTCTTATTTGAATTTTTTCCTAAAGTCCTAGTATGTCCGAATGAGGGATTTATTGCTGTAGAAGGAAAAAAATTAAGTGTGAAAAAACTTAAATGAAAAAACTATTTTTATCAATTTTGGTCTTTTGTTCTTTGTTAGGAGGGAATACTTATGCAAAAATTATCGAATTTGCAAAATGTGCATATGAACGTGACGATTATAAATTTAGGACAGATCTATATGAAAAAAGAAGTTATCTGATTGATTTAAGCAAAAAAAAAGTAGAGTATGTTGCTGTATTAACAGACTCTTATTTTAAAAAACTTGTTAAGAAGAATCCTGATTCTGGTCAACCTAAATATATTATTAGAGAAGATAAAATTCATTCTTATAATGAATACATTGTTATCACTTTAATAGGAGCTAATGATAGTATTTCTGTTGAAAAAATTTTTGATTTAGAATCAAAAAAAATACAACTTTCATATATATACAAAGATCCAAAAAGAAATAACGAAGTAAGTTTATTGCAGTGTCAATAACTAAAAAATAATGAATAAGACTCATTTATTTTCTAACACTTTTATGGAAGAGGAAATGAAAATTATTGAAGAAATAAAAATTCTGACCAAAATTAATCCAGAAGAAATTCCATTAATTAAAATGCATAATGATACCTTAGAATATGAGGGTAGAATTAGAATATTTAAAGAAAAACCAAGTGAAGAAATAAAAAGTATCTTTAATGAGGATAAGTATATAGCTTTTCACTCTCTCATGAGCACTGTGAACTATTCAAATGGTCATAGCTATAAAGGTAGTTGGATAAATGGTCATGTGCATGGAAAAGGAGAATATATAGATCCAAAAGAATTCAATTATGATGGTTCATGGAGAAATGGATTAATGGATGGCTGGGGTGAAATAGAACATTTTGATGATGGCTTAAAATACAAAGGACAATTTAAAAAAAATTTAAAACATGGATTGGGTACCATCTTTCATGATAATAAAATAATACGTGGTTATTTTGAAAATGATGAACTAATTAAAAAAATTTCTGATTATGAGGTTTCAGACGAAGATAGGGAATATACATATTATTGAAAATGAATAAGCTTTTACATTCTAAAACAGGAAAGTTATTAAGTAGTTTATTAAAGAAAAAGTTAAAAAATATTCGTAATATCAAACCAATATTGACTTTTCCTGATGGCTGTAAGTATTCTGGAATGACTAGAAAAGATCCAAAAAATAAAAAAAAATTAATTGCAGAAGGTTTAGGTTATGCAATTTGGCCTGATGGTCAATATTACGAAGGACAGTATAAAAAAGGATTATTTCATGGTTGGGGCAAGTATACATCGCCTGGTTCACATATTTTATCTGGAATTTGGAAAAATAATTTTCTCACTGAAGGTGAAATGCGTTGGAGTGATGGACGTCACTATTTTGGTAAATTCAAAAAAAGCAAATATCACGGCAAAGGAAGCATGAATTATTCAGGCAATATTTTATATGTAGGTAATTGGAAAGATAACTTAGCTGATGGAAAAGGTAAACTCACAGTCTTAAAAAGCAATGAGCATGATAAAAAAGGAACAATTCTTATAGGAAAATTTAAAAAAGGAACACAACAAGGAAAGTTTGAAAAAATTTTACCAAATGGAAGTATTATGGATTGTATATTTGTAAATGGTGTATGCACAAAAGCAAAATGGAAAAATGATAAGAAATGGACATTCTTTAAATAAAAAATCTTGATATCAATAGCCACGCCTCAGTCTTCTTTAATACTGTATGGTACATAGGGAATTTTGCAAAGAATAATTAAATTTGGATTAACACATTTAACAAATTGTTTAGAAATATTTTAGTTTAAATTTAATAGGATAAGTTCTGTATTCATCCTCACAAGCTTCTACAAACCATTCATATTCTATTTGCTGTTTCATTTTAACTTGAAGTTTTAAATCTAAAAAATGACTGTAAGTATCGCCAAATTCAAGGACATAACGTTGATCTGCACATCGCTCAAAAACAATAGGTGTAATTGCATCTAGATCCTCTTTATAAAGAGAGTTCTTTAAGTTAAATGATATGGGTTTCTTGTTAGCTTGTTTTTCACAATCTTCAAAAAGCCATTCATATGGTTGGCTTTGATCAATTTTAGTTTTAATTGAAAGAGAAAGATAATCTTCTAGTTGATTACCAAAATATGCAACAAATGAGTCATCTGCACAAGACTCGAGCATGGTTCTTCGATCTGTACTTTCAGCATAACTAAGGTTAGTTACCAAAATAGACACAAATGTTAAAAAATAGAATTTTTTAAGCATAATTTATATTAGCAAAACTTTGTGTTATAAATTTGATAGATGAGCAAAGGTACAGCAGAATTTTATTATAATGTGACTAATTAGATGAAAAAGATAGATCATGCATATCAAAACTTTGATGCTGATAAATTTCTAAATTCACTTAAAGAATTTGAGTCTAAAAATCTTCTTAATTTTGTTACAGACCATATAATTCCATCAATTAAAAATTATAACGAAGCTAATGATGAAAATGGTTTTTTTGAACAATATGTAAAGGACCTTGTATCAACTGGTGAATTTTTTGAAAAATTAAAAAAAAGTTTTGAAATTGTATTTAAATTTGAAAATCGTTTAAAAGAAGGTGTTTGGAATACCGCTTATGTTTTGCTTTTTAAAAAACAAAAAATTTGCTTGTTATTAAATTTTGAAACTGTTCATAGTCTTGCTGATACAGAAATTATCTTTCTGCTAGATAAATTTAACTATAGTGAAAAAGAAAAATTAAGTTTTGATCATATAAAGAAAAAACTTTACCAAAATTTAAAAGATATTTGGACTGAGGTTTATAAAAAAAAATCATGGGAAGATATTTATAAAACATTTATCTCTACAGAATTTAATCATGTTAGATCATTAAAATTTAATAAAAAGTATTACAAGGAAGCTCATCCTGAAGCTTTAGAGCTAGAACATGTAGAAATTAATTAAGTGATGGCTGATAATTTTAACAGAAATCCCAAAGGCAGTAATCAGTGGAAATTAAGATCGAATGAAGAAATCCAAAAAATAATCGATAAACATCGAACATGGACAAAAAAAGATTTTAGAGGAGAAGGAAAACTAAATCCTAATAAGAATAATGCTTTATTAACTAGAAAAGAAACAGATCGACCTGGTCTTAAATTTTATCAGGCAGGAAAAAGAATTAATTTAGGAAAAATATTTAAACACTCTACTCAGCAAAGTATTCAAGAATTTAAATCTAAAAAAATTGATTTGGAAACTCTACGCAATAGAGCGTCTACCAAACAAATAAGAGACAAAATGAGCAAGGAAGAAAAATCTGCTTATGATAAAAAAATCTATGCAAATCTTACAAATGAACAGATAGAAGAAAAAAAATTAAGACAAAAAAAGTATTATAATAATCTTAATAACTAGCCACGCCTCAGGCTTCTTGAATAGTATTATTCTAAACAATTAAAAATTTTTATCTGTCATTGCCCGCTCTTGATGAGAGGGTAAGATTAAATGGCCAGCCGTGCACCAGCCGTGCATGAAAATTATGCAGCTTAAATAACCAGCCGTGCAATAGCCGTGCAAAATGTTCACAAATGTACACAAATCGACCTCTAATCTTTATTGCTTTCTAAAAATTTCTGTTGTAAACACTCGCTGTATTAAGGTTTGGGTGGTTAGCTCAGTTGGTAGAGCATCTCGTTTACACCGAGGGGGTCAAAGGTTCGAGTCCTTTACTACCCACCAAAATAACTAAAGTGGGGGTGTAGCTCAGTTGGTTAGAGCGATCGCCTGTCACGCGATAGGTCGAGGGTTCGAGTCCCTTCACTCCCGCCACTTTCTTCCCAATTTTTGTGTTAATATCAATTAAAATGTGACGTATGAGCCCTTCAACAAAAGGGAAAAACTGGTATATAGATTTCCATGTTATCTGAATTTTTAAAAGATTACTTACCAATTATTATTTTTTTAATTATAGCATTAGGCCTTAGTTGTGCTTTTGTAGTAGTAAACTTTATACTTTCACCAAAAAAACCAGATCCTGAAAAGTTATCAGCTTATGAATGTGGATTTGAACCATTCGAGGACTCTAGAATGGAATTTGATGTTAGGTTTTATTTAGTAGCAATTTTATTTATTATTTTTGATTTAGAAATTGCATTTTTATTTCCTTGGGCAATTTCTCTTGGTAATATCGGTATATTAGGATTTTCTTCAATGATGATTTTTTTATTCATACTTACTATTGGTTTTATTTATGAGTGGAAAAAAGGTGCGCTAGATTGGGAATAAAAAATTATCACAATGAATAATAAGATAGACCAAGTACCAGAAGAGTTTAAACAACTTGCTAAAGATTTTAGTGAGAATGGATTTATTACAACTTCATTAGACAATTTAATCAACTGGTCTAGATCAGGATCTTTACACTGGATGACTTTTGGGCTTGCATGTTGTGCGGTTGAAATGATGCAAACTGCGATGCCAAGATATGATTTAGAAAGATTTGGTGCTGCACCTAGAGGATCACCAAGACAATCTGATGTAATGATTGTAGCGGGCACTCTTACAAATAAAATGGCTCCTGCTTTGAGAAAAGTTTATGATCAAATGCCTGAGCCAAGATATGTAATATCTATGGGTAGTTGTGCAAATGGAGGAGGCTACTATCATTATTCATATTCAGTAGTTAGAGGATGTGATCGAATTGTACCAGTAGACGTTTATGTCCCCGGATGTCCACCTTCAGCAGAAGCTTTATTGTATGGGATATTACAATTGCAGAAAAAAATTAGAAACAAAGGTTCGTTTATTAGGTAAATATGAACAATTTAGAAGATTTAGAAAAAAAAATAAATTCAGAATTGACAACTAAAATCAATAGTACTGAAATAAAACACAATCAGATATACATTGAAATAGATAAAGAAGATATAATTGATGTAACTCTTTTCTTAAAGACAAATCAAGAAACTAAATTTAGACAACTAATTGATGTAACTGTTGTTGATTATCCAGAGAATGCTCAAAGATTTAAAATGGTTTATCTATTTTTAAGTCATGAATTTAATCAAAGAATTATTTTAACTTATTTAATAAATGAAAATGAGGTAATTCCATCATTAACAAGTATATTTCCAGCTGCTAATTGGATGGAAAGGGAGGTTTTTGATATGTATGGCGTGTCATTTCAAGATCATCCAGATCTAAGAAGAATTTTAACTGATTATGGTTTTGAGGGCCATCCTTTAAGAAAAGATTTTCCACTTACTGGTCACACAGAAGTTAGATATAGCGAAGATCAAAAAAAAGTTATCAGTGAGCCTGTCAAATTGGAACAAAATTATAGAAATTTTGATTACGAAAGTCCTTGGGAGGGAACAAAATATATCAAGGAAGAAATAGATAATAATGACAAAAAAAATTAAAAATCTTAATTTAAATTTTGGGCCTCAGCACCCAGCTGCTCATGGTGTGTTAAGATTGATTTTGGAGCTTGATGGTGAAGTTGTTGAAAAAGCTGACCCACATATAGGATTGCTTCATAGAGGTACTGAAAAGTTAATTGAAAACAAAACTTATATGCAAGCAGTACCTTATTTTGATAGATTAGATTATGTTGCACCCATGAACCAAGAGCACGCATTTGCTCTAGCAGTTGAAAAAATATTAGATATCGATGTACCAATCAGAGCTCAATATATAAGAGTAATTTTTTGTGAGATAGGTAGAATTTTAAGTCATATTTTAAATGTTACTACACAAGCACTTGATGTAGGTGCTCTTACGCCTTCATTATGGGGGTTTGAAGAAAGAGAAACATTGATGACTTTTTATGAAAGAGCCTCAGGATCAAGACTTCATGCAAATTATTTTAGAGCAGGCGGAGTTCATCAAGATTTACCTCGAGGACTTGAGGAGGATATAGAAAAATTTTGTGAAACATTCCCAAAAATTATTGATGATCTTGAAAGTTTATTAACTGACAATAGAATTTTTAAACAAAGGAATGTGGATATAGGAATTGTATCGAAACAAGATGCATTAGATTATTCTTTTTCAGGAGTAATGGTTAGAGGTTCTGGAGTTCCATGGGATTTAAGAAAATCACAACCATATGATTGTTATGATCAACTTGATTTTAAAATTCCTGTTGGAAAAAATGGAGATTGTTATGATCGATATTTATGTAGAATTGAAGAAATGAAAGAGAGTGTTTCTATAATAAAACAATGTCTTTCAAAAATAGAAAAAGGACCAATTAAATCTTTAGATGGAAAAATAAGCCCACCACCCAAAAAAGATCTTAAACAATCTATGGAAGCATTAATTCATCACTTTAAACTTTTCACAGAGGGTTATAGAGTTCCAAAAGATGAAATTTATACTGCTGTTGAAGCACCAAAAGGTGAGTTTGGTGTTTATTTAATTTCTGATGGTTCAAGCAAACCCTATAAGTGTAAAATTAGAGCACCAGGATTTTCACACCTTCAGTCAATGGATTATCTAATAAAAGGCCATATGTTAGCTGATGTACCTGCTGTATTAGGTTCAATGGATATAGTTTTTGGAGAAGTAGATAGATGAGTTTAAGAAGACCAGCAAAAGATCAGCCAGAAACTTTCGAGTTTAACCCTTCATCTTTAGAAGCTGCAAAAACTATTGTTTCCAAATACCCTGAAGGAAAACAGCAAAGTGCTGTCATGGCTTTACTTTACATAGCTCAGAGACAAAATAATAATTGGATACCATTAGCTGCCATGAAGTATATCGCTAAATTTTTAGAGATGCCTTACATCAAAGTTTATGAGGTTGCTACTTTTTACACAATGTACAATTTATCTCCTGTTGGAAAATTTTTTGTACAAGTTTGCACTACTACTCCATGCATGATTAGAGGAGCAAACAAACTAGTTGAAGCATGCAAAGAAAAAATTTCAGAAAACGAGTCAGAATTATCAAGTGGCAAGAGTTGTTCATGGATGGAAGTTGAATGCCTAGGAGCTTGTGTTAACGCCCCAATGATGCAAATTAATGATGATTATTACGAAGATCTTGATAAAGAAAAAACTTTAGAAATTTTAGAAAAAATTTTAAGTGGTGAAACACCAAAACCAGGATCCTATAGAGGTCGTGTGAATAACGAACCTGAAAATAACAGAAAAACACTTATGGATTTAAAAAATGCTTAAAGATAAAGATAGAATTTTTCAAAACCTATATAATGATTTAGGTTCAGATGTCTCTTCATCTCAAAAAAGAGGCGATTGGGTTAATACTAAAGATTTAACGGACAAAGGAAGAGATTGGATTATCAATGAAATTAAATCTTCAGAATTAAGAGGTAGGGGTGGTGCTGGATTTCCAACAGGATTGAAGTGGTCTTTTGCTCCTAAGGAAATTGGGTCAAGACCTCATTATTTAGTAATTAATGGAGATGAATCTGAGCCTGGAACTTGTAAGGATAGAGATATTTTAAGATTTGAGCCACATAAACTGATTGAGGGCTGTCTTATTGCCTCGTATGCAGTTCAAGCACATGTTTGTTATATTTATATCAGAGGTGAATATTTTGTTGATGGTCAAAAACTTCAAGCAGCAATAGATGAGGCCTATGAAAAAAAATTACTTGGTAAAAATGCTGCTGGTACAGGTTGGGATTTAGATATTTATATTCATTATGGTGCAGGAGCTTATATTTGTGGTGAGGAAACAGCTTTACTAGAAAGTATTGAGGGAAAAAAAGGTCAACCAAGATTAAAACCGCCATTTCCAGCTTTAATTGGTTTATATGGATGTCCAACAATTATTAATAATGTTGAAACTATAGCCGTTGTTCCAACTATTCTTAGAAGAGGTGGTAAATGGTTTGCTTCACTTGGTAGAGAAAAAAATACGGGGACTAAAATTTTTTGTATTTCAGGAAATGTAAACAATCCATGCAATGTTGAAGAAGAAATGAACATACCATTAAAAGAATTAATAGAGACTCATGCTGGTGGAGTAATTGGAGGTTGGAACAATCTACAAGCTGTAATTCCTGGGGGTTCTTCAATGCCATTAATACCTAAAGAAAAATGTGAAACATTAACTATGGATTTCGATTCTTTAATGGCTGAAAAAAGTGGATTAGGAACTGCTGGAATAGTTGTTATTAATAAAGATCAAGACATCATTAAATGTATGGCAAGAATTGCTAGATTTTATAAACATGAAAGTTGTGGTCAATGCACACCTTGTAGAGAAGGATCTGGATGGATGTGGCGTATGTTAGAACGTATGGCAAAAGGTGAGGCAACCAAAGATGAAGTTGATATGTTAGGTGATGTCACCAATCAAATTGCAGGTCATACCATTTGTGCTTTTGGTGAAGGTTCTTCATGGCCTGTACAGGGTCTTTTAAGGCACTTTAAAAAAGAAATAGAAGAAAGAAATAATTTGGACCCTGTATATGAGAAAAAAAATGATATCCCATATTTAGTAGATCAACACTTATTGGACAAAAAAAATGCTTAAATTAAAAGTTAACAATATTGATGTAGAAGTTGAAGAAGGTTTAACTGTTCTTCAAGCATGTGAAAAAGCTGGAGTTGAAATTCCAAGGTTTTGTTATCATGAAAAACTTTCAATAGCAGGAAATTGCAGAATGTGTTTAGTTGAGATGGAAAAGTCTCCTAAACCGGTTGCTTCATGTGCAATGCCTGCAGCAGAAGGTATGAATATTAAGACAAATACAGCATTTGTAGAAAAAGCAAGAAAAGGTGTAATGGAATTTTTACTTGCTAATCATCCATTAGATTGCCCTGTTTGCGATCAAGGTGGAGAATGTGATCTTCAGGATCAATCAATGTTTTACGGTGTAGATAAATCGAGATTTAAAGAAAACAAAAGAGCAGTTCCTGAAAAAAACATGGGTCCCTTAATTAAAACTCAAATGACTAGATGTATACATTGTACTCGTTGTGTAAGATTTGCAACCGAAGTTGCAGGAGTTCCAGAATTAGGTGCAATTGGCAGAGGTGAAGACATGCAAATTACAACCTATTTAGAACAATCAATGCAATCAGAGCTATCAGCCAATGTAGTAGATTTATGTCCTGTAGGAGCACTAACATCAAAACCATATGTATTTGAAGCAAGACCTTGGGAACTTAAAAAGACAGAGACTGTAGATGTTATGGATGCTATTGGATCGAATATAAGAGTTGATACTTATGATTGGGAAGTAAAAAGAGTATTGCCAATTATAAACGAAGATATTAATGAAGAATGGATCTCTGATAAAACAAGATATGCTTGTGATGGGTTGCTAAATCAAAGATTAGACACACCTTTTATAAAATATAATGGTAAATTTGAAAAAGCTTCCTGGGAAGAAGTTTACAAAATTATAAAGTCTAAATTTGAAAATACATCTAAAGAAAAAGTGTGTGGTTTTGTTGGGGATCTTACCAATATGGAAACTGGATATATTTTCAAAGAATTTTTTGATCGAACTTTAAAATCGCAAAATTATGAATCTAGATCAGATAATCGATTTTTGGATACCAAGAAAAGAGAAAATTACCTATTTAACTCAACCATAAATGGCATTGAAGTGTCTGATTTAATTTTTTTAATTGGAACTAATCCTAGATATGAAGCAACAATCTTAAATGCAAGAATAAGAAAATCTTATTTAAATAATAATACTAAAATTATTTCACTAAATGATTTAGGAGATTTAACTTATCCCTATGAATGTTTGGATGGAAAGACAAAAACATTAAAAGATATTTTTGATGGCAATCATGAAATTTCTAAAAAAATAATAGATGCAAATAACCCAATGATTATAATGGGTAAGTCATTATTAAATTTAGCCTCATCTAAATATTTCTTTGATAGTATTAAAAACTTTCTCACGCAAAATAAAAAGATTAGTGAGGAATGGAATTCTTTTAATATTTTATCATGTGATGCATCAACGGTAGGAAATTATGATCTTGGAATAATAAATGAAAGTAATAATTTATTAGAAGATTTGCAAAATCATAAATTTGATATTGTATATTTGATAGGTCAAGACAATTTGAATTTTGACAAGAAAGATGAATTTATTATTTATCAAGGCAGTCATGGAGATAAAGGTGCTGAAATAGCTGATATTATTTTACCAGGCTCTGCTTACACTGAACAAGACGGATATTTTACCAATTTAGAGGGTAAACTTCAAAAAGCATACAAAGCCTCGTATCCACCAGGAGATGCAAAAGAAGATTGGCAGATAATTAATGAACTTGCTGAACTTATGAATAATAGAAAATTGTTTAACGATAAGGAAGAATTAGAAAGCAGCATGCTAAATCATCTAAATTTGCAGAAAGAAAAACAAATTAACGAAGAAGATAAAGTGAATAAAATTGATGAAAATGAATTTCAAGATGAAGTTTTGAAAGTTAATGTTAAAGATTATTACTTTTCTAATGTTGTAGCTAGATCTTCTAAAACTATGATTGAATGTAATAATTCAAAAATAAATTTAAAATCTACGGGTACTGAAGGCTAACATGGAATATTTAAATATTGTTTTTCAAGAAGTTTATAAAATATTATTTTTATTAGTCCCGGTCCTTGTATCTGTTGCTATGATAGTTTGGCTTGATAGAAGAGTTTGGGCTTTTGTCCAAAAAAGACAAGGTCCTAATGTAGTTGGACCATTTGGTTTACTTCAATCACTTGCTGACGCGTTAAAATATATTTTTAAAGAAATCATTATTCCTTCTAGTTCAAATAAAGTAATTTTTATTTTAGCCCCAATTGTTACTATGACTTTAGCATTAATTTCTTGGGCTGTGATACCATTTAGCGCAACACAGGTTTTAGCTGATATAAATGTTGGTATCTTATATTTATTTGCAGTTTCTTCATTAGGTGTTTACGGAATTATTATGGGTGGTTGGGCGTCAAACTCAAAATATCCATTTCTTGGCGCTATAAGATCTGCCGCTCAAATGGTTTCATATGAGGTTTCTATAGGTGTTATTATTATCAACGTTTTACTTTGTGTGGGGTCATTAAATCTAAATGATATAGTTGAGGCTCAGCAAAACATGTGGTTTGTCATTCCATTATTTCCAATGTTTGTAATTTTCTTCATTTCAGCTTTAGCAGAAACAAACAGACCACCGTTTGATTTACCCGAAGCTGAGGCAGAATTAGTTGCTGGTTATCAAACTGAATATTCAGGGATGATGTACGCTATGTTTTGGTTAGGGGAGTATGCCAATATACTGTTAATGTGTGCAATGGGAGCCATTTTGTTTTTAGGTGGATGGATTTCTCCAATAAATATTTATCCATTTACATTAGTTCCGGGTGCTATTTGGCTTATCTTAAAAATATTATTTTTATTCATTTTATTTGCTTTGGTTAAAGCTATCGTTCCTCGATATAGATATGATCAGCTAATGAGACTTGGATGGAAAGTCTTCTTACCTTTATCTTTAACTTGGGTAGTGCTAACTGCTAGTTACTTATTTTATTTCAACCTATTACCAACTAATTAATTATGAAATTATCAAGATTTTTTAAAACAATATTTATGACAGACTTTGTTGGAGGTTTGTTAATAGCTATTAAAGAATTATTTAAGTCTAAGAAAACTATCAATTATCCGTTTGAAAAGGGTAAAATAAGCCCTCGTTTTAGAGGAGAACACGCCTTAAGAAGATATCCTGACGGGGAAGAAAGATGTATTGCTTGTAAATTATGTGAAGCCGTATGTCCAGCACAAGCAATCACAATTGAATCTGCTGCAAGAGAAGATGGTAGTCGAAAAACAACTAGATACGATATCGATATGATGAAATGTATTTATTGCGGTTTATGTGAAGAAGCTTGTCCAGTTGATGCAATTGTTCAGGGTCCAAATTTTGAATTTTCTACTGAAACAAGAGAAGAGCTTTATTACACAAAAGAAAAACTTTTAGATAACGGAGATAGATGGGAAAATATTTTAGCAGCAAACATTAAAGCTGATAACCCATATAGATAAATCCATGATAGCTCATTCAATATTTTTTTATACATTTTCAATCATAGCTGTCGTTTCAGCAATTATGGTTACAGTATCTAAAAATACAGTTCATTCTGTTTTTTTCCTTATTTTAGATTTTATTAGCATCTCATGCCTTTTTATTATGATAGGGGCCGAATTTTTGGGAATGATAATGCTAATTGTTTATGTTGGTGCGGTAGCAGTATTGTTTTTGTTTGTGGTGATGATGTTAAATGTTGCCCAACAAAAAAACCAATGGTTTGCTTCTAAAGAGAGTTCCGGACATATTCCAGTTGGATTAATCATAAGCACAATAATATTTTTTGAATTGATAATTGTTATAGGTGGATGGAAATATAAACCTGATTTATTTGATATAAATAATTCAGTTAATAATTTTAGTGTAAGCAATACCCATTCATTAGGACAAGTGCTTTATACTGATTACATTCATGTATTCCAATTAAGTGGAATGATTTTATTGGTAGCTATGATTGGAGCTATTGTTTTAACATTTAGAAAACGTTCTGGAGTTAAAACTCAAAGTTATTTAAAACAAATTTCTAGAGAAAGATCAGAAGGTGTTGAAGTTTTACAAGTTGAAAATAATAAAGGGGTTAAAATTGATGACTGAAATTGGTTTAGGACATTATTTAACTTTAGGCGCAGTCATTTTTTCAATAGGTATTATTGGTATCTTTCTTAATAGAAAAAATATTATTGTTATATTAATGAGCATAGAGTTAATTTTACTTGCGGTTAACATAAATTTAGTTGCCTTTTCGATTTTCTTAGGAGATCTTACTGGTCAAGTATTTACTTTATTTATTTTAACAGTGGCAGCCGCTGAAGCTGCAATCGGACTAGCAATTATTGTAGTTTATTACCGTAATTCTGGAACTATCAGAGTTGAAGAAATTGATAAATTAAAAGGTTAATTATGGAAATTTCAATTTTATTTCTTCCTCTTATAGCGTCAATTATTTCGGGCTTTTTTGGAAAATATATTGGCGATAGAAACTCTGAAATAGTTACTAGCGCCCTTGTTTCAATTTCTGCACTTTTATCAATCTCAGTATTATATCAAGTAATTATAAATCAATATGAAGAAAATATTGTTATTGCCACTTGGATTAATTCAGGATCGTTAGATGTTAATTGGTCGATGCTAATTGATCCATTATCGGCCGTAATGTTAGTTGTGGTTACGTCTGTTTCTTCTTTAGTGCATATCTACTCAATTGGCTACATGTCTCACGATCCTCATAAGCCAAGATTCATGGCGTATCTATCACTATTTACTTTTGCAATGTTGATGTTGGTCACTTCAGATAATTTTATTCAACTATTTTTTGGTTGGGAAGGTGTTGGACTTTGTTCATATTTTTTAATTGGTTTCTGGTTTAAAAAGGAGAGTGCTAACGCTGCTGCAATTAAAGCTTTTGTTGTTAATAGAGTGGGGGACTTTGGTTTTGCCTTAGGAATTTTTTTAATATTCTATTTATTTGGAACTGTTAATTATTCAGAAGTGTTCCAACAAATTCCAACAGTCATTGATAAAAATTTATCATTTTTAGGTTTTGAAGTTAAAGCTATAGATTTAATTTGTTTATTATTATTTATAGGTGCGATGGGCAAATCAGCTCAAATTTTGCTTCACACGTGGTTGCCAGATGCAATGGAGGGACCAACACCTGTTTCTGCATTAATTCATGCTGCTACTATGGTAACCGCAGGTGTGTTTTTAGTTGTTAGATGTTCGCCCATTTACGAATATTCACCTTTAATATTGAACGTAGTAACAATTGTTGGAATGACAACAGCTTTTTTTGCTGCGACAGTTGCTTTAGTTCAAACTGATATAAAAAAAATTATTGCATACTCAACTTGCAGTCAGCTTGGTTATATGTTTTTTGCAGCTGGTGTAGGAGCTTACAATGTTGCAATGTTTCACTTATTTACACATGCATTTTTTAAAGCTTTATTGTTTTTAGGATCTGGTTCTGTAATTCATGCATTTAAAGATGAGCAAGACATAAATAATATGGGAGGTGTATGGAAGAAGCTTCCTTACACTTATGCTTTAATGATTATTGGAACTTTAGCATTAACTGGCTTTCCTTTTCTTTCAGGTTTTTATTCTAAAGATGCAATTATTGAATTTGCATATTTAAAAGGAAACACTACTGGATATTACGCAGCAGGAATTGGAATTTTTACAGCCTTTTTAACTTCAATATATTCATGGAGATTAATTTTTAAAACATTTCATGGTTCATATAATAATAAAGATGTAAAAATTGAAGAGACACACGAGTCTCCTTTAGTGATGTTGATACCATTAGTATTATTATCTATTGGAGCTATTTTTGCAGGTTTTCTTTTTAAAGATCTTTTTATTGGTCATGGTGGAGAAAATTTATTTTGGGCAGAGTCTATAAAATTTTTAGAACCGTTAAGTACAGAGCATCCTCCAACATGGTTTTTATTACTGACGCCTTGCCTGGTGTTATTGTCTATTCCAATTGCTTATTATTTATTTGTTAAAAATAAAGAATTACCTAACGCAATAGCCAATATGAATAGGCCTTTATACAAGTTTTTAGTTAATAAATGGTATTTTGATGAATTATATGAAATCATTTTCATTAATCCTTCAAAAAAATTAGGTATATTTTTTTGGAAGTTTTGTGATGGAAAAATAATTGATGGTTTTGGACCAGATGGAATTTCATCGTTTATTAAAAAATGTTCAATCAAAGCTAATAAGTTTCAAAGCGGCTTTATTTACCAGTATGCCTTTGTTATGTTGTTAGGCTTTTCAGCTTTATTAACCTTTTTAATAGTTAAATAATGAACTTTCCAATTCTTTCATCTTTAATTCTATTACCAACAATTGGTGCTCTTTTTTTATTTTTTACAAAGGATAAAGAAGGAAATAATTTAACAGCTAAATATGTTTCTTTATTTACATCAGTTGTAAATTTCTTAATTTCTATTTATCTATGGGTCTCTTTTGATCAATCAACATCTAATTTTCAATTTATTGAAGACAGAACATGGATTGAAGGTTTCATAAATTATAAAGTAGGAGTTGATGGAATTTCGATTTTATTTATCATATTAACAACATTTATAACTCCGCTATGCATCATTTCAGTTAATAATTCAGTTAAGACAAGATTAAGAGATTTTTTAATAGCCATATTAATTATGGAAAGTTTTATGATAGGAGTTTTTTGTGCTCTTGATTTAGTCGTCTTCTATCTATTTTTTGAAGCTGGATTAATTCCAATGTTTTTAATTATTGGTATTTGGGGTGGGCCCAAAAGAGTATATTCAGCATTTAAATTCTTTTTATATACACTCCTAGGATCTGTATTAATGCTAGTTGCAATCATTTCAATTTATTGGATTTCAGGTACTACTGATGTAATTAAACTTTACGAACTTGGGATAGATGCAAAGTATCAAAATTTATTATGGCTAGCTTTTTTTAGTTCATTTGCCGTTAAAACACCTATGTGGCCAGTTCATACTTGGCTACCTGATGCACACGTTGAAGCTCCAACTGCAGGATCAGTTTTGCTGGCTGCAATATTGCTTAAAATGGCTGGATATGGATTTATCCGATTTTCATTAGGACTTTTTCCAATCGCCTCAGAAATATTTACACCTTTAATTTATACTTTAAGTGTAATAGCAATAATTCTCACATCATTAATTGCTTTGATGCAAGAAGATATGAAAAAGCTTATTGCTTATTCTTCTGTTGCTCACATGGGCTTTGTAACTTTAGGAATTTTTACCATTCAACAACAAGGAATTGAGGGAAGTATAATTCAAATGATTAGTCACGGATTAGTTTCTGCTGCTCTATTTTTATGTGTGGGTGTAGTTTATGATAGAATGCATTCAAGAATGATAAGTGCTTATGGCGGGATAGTTACAATCATTCCAAAGTATTCGATTTTGTTCATGTTATTTACTCTTGCGGCACTTGGCTTACCCGGAACTAGTGGTTTTATTGGTGAGTTTTTAATTTTAATGGGCGTATTTAAGGATAATTTCTTAGTAGCTGTTTTAGCAAGTTTAGGTGTAATTCTTGGAGCTGCTTATATGTTGTGGCTTTATAAAAGAGTCGTCTTTGGAAAGTTAGTGAACGAAGATCTTAAATCTATGATTGACCTAAATAAATCGGAATACTTTATTTTAGCTTGTTTAGCTGTTCCCACATTATTTTTTGGATTTTATCCTGAACCATTAATTAATACTATTGAAGTTTCAGTAAAAGACTTAATTAATATGTATAATTTAAATTTAATGGATAAATAAATGGAAAATCTTAATTTAGTATTACCAGAAATATTTATCTCACTATCAATTATGTTTTTATTGGTTTTGGGTGTGTTTAAAAATGATAGTTCAAAAATTACTTTTAATATCTCTTTATTAGTTCTTTTAATTGCATCGATAATTACTCTTAATGAAACGTTTAGTATTGATCGTGTAACTTTGTTCAATAACAGTGTTGTTATTGATCATATGTCGTCATTAATGAAAATTATAACATTAATTGGTGCTTTTTTAGTTTTAGTTATCTCATCAGCTTATCTTAAATCATTTAAAATTTTTAAAATTGAATATCCAGTTTTAATATTAAGCTCAGTTCTAGGTATGATGGTAATGATTAGTTCAAATGATTTAATGTTATTTTATATGGGTCTAGAATTACAATCTCTAGCACTATATGTGTTAGCTACTTTTAATAGAGATCAATTAAAATCATCTGAGGCAGGTTTAAAGTATTTTGTTTTAAGTGCATTATCATCAGGGTTACTCCTATATGGCTGCTCATTAGTTTATGGGTTTTCAGGATCAACAAATTTTAATGTTATTTCAAGTCAGCTAAATTCAAATGAATATGTTTTAACTTTTGGAATTGTATTTATTCTTGTAGGCCTAGCATTTAAAATTTCAGCTGTACCATTCCATATGTGGGCACCTGATGTTTATGAAGGGTCGCCAACCACAGTTACTTTATTTTTTACGATGGTACCTAAAATTGCAGCATTAACGGTCTTTATAAGATTTTTATATGTTCCTTTTTTAAATTTAATTGACCAATGGCAAATGATTATAGTTTTTTTATCAATAGCTTCTATGCTTTTTGGTGCCATAGCAGCGATAGGTCAAACTAATATTAAAAGACTAGTAGCTTATAGTTCAATTGGACATATAGGATATACTTTAGCAGGTTTGGCAACGGGTTCTAACGAGGGGATTTAAAGTTCAATAATTTACATATCAATATATGTGATCATGAACTTAGCTTTATTTTCTTGTTTGTTAATGTTGAAAAGAAATAATCAATATTATGAAGATATAGATGATCTGTCTGGTTTATCTAAAAACCACCCTTTATTATCTTTGTCTTTACTGGTTATATTATTTTCTTTAGCAGGAATTCCTCCATTAGCTGGTTTTTTTGCAAAATTTTATATTTTTAAAGCGGTTATAGAACAATCAATGTATTTCTTGGCAATCGTAGGTTTGTTATCAACTGTTATTGCTGCATTTTATTATTTAAGAATTATAAAAATAATATACTTCGATAAAGAAAAAGAAAAATTTGATGAAGACCATAGTCTTTGGTTAAAATTTTCTCTTACATTTTCTACATTATTAATTCTTTTATACTTCATTTTCCCAAGTCAACTGATTGATGTGGTATCAAGAATTAATATTATTTGATGAGACTCAAAAAATTTAAATTTAAAAAAGTTAATAGCACAAATAATACAGCAATTAGAATTATTAAAAATTCTAATTTTAAATTTGGTATGGTTACTGCTGACACACAATTAAGTGGTAAGGGTCAATATGGAAAAAAGTGGATTTCTAATAAAGGAAACTTATTTGTAAGTTTTTTTCATGAGATTAAAAATATCAATGTATCTCTTTCCAATCTTACAAAAATAAACTGCTTGTTAGTTAAAAAGACTATAGAAAAATATTATAAAAAAAAAATATTATTTAAAGAACCAAACGATTTATTAATTGATAAAAAAAAAATTAGTGGAATTTTACAAGAAATAATCTCTGTTTCGGGAAATAAATTTTTGATAGTGGGAATAGGTGTTAATTTAATCAAAAGTCCTAAAATTAAGAATTACCCAACAACAAATTTATCTGAATTGATTAATAAACCTATAAATAAGATTAATTTTGAAAATGAATTGAAAGTAATTTTTGTAAAAAATTTATCAAGAATGTATAAAATTAAAAATAAAGTTAATAAAAAATAAATGCATATACTAGGTGATATTGGAAACACAGATACTAAACTTTGTTTAGTTTCTACAAAACATAAAATAATTAAAAAAATAACTTTTCCATCTAAAAATTTAAATCAAAAAAAATTAAGCAAATATTTTAGTTTACTTAAACCTAATTACCAAAAAATTAATAAAATTTTATTTTGTAGCGTTGTACCAAAATCCTTTTATTTAATTAAGAAATTTCTCTCTAAAAAAACTAAAATTAATTGTTATGAAGTAAAAAATTTAAATTTAAAATCTTTAATTAAAATAAAAGTTAATTATAAACAAGTTGGTTCTGACAGAATAACTAATGCAATAAGTCTGATTAATAACAAAAATAATTTTATCATCCTTGATTTTGGAACAGCCACAACATTTGATGTATTGATAAAAGATACTTACTCTGGAGGAATTATTGCTCCTGGTATTAGACTGTCTTTAGATACTTTATCTGACAAAGCATCACTAATTCCTAAAATTAATCTTAAAATGATTAATAATGTCATAGGAAATGACACTGTATCAGCAGTTAGATCTGGTTTTTTTTGGGGTTATGCAGGTTTAATTGACAATATTATTAAATTAATTAAGAAAGAAACTAGAAAGTCTTTTAAAGTAATAATAACTGGAGGATTTTCTAATTTATTTAAAAAATCAATAAATACGAAAGTTTATCACAACAAAGACATTACAATTAACGGTCTAATCAAAATTTCAAATTTAATTAAATAACATGAAAGATGAATTATTATTTTGTCCACTAGGTGGATCTGGTGAAATAGGCATGAACATGAATTTGTTTGCTTATGGTAAGCCAGGTGAACACAAATGGATAATGGTTGATATAGGCGTTACCTTTGCTGATGATACACTACCAGGTATTGATTTAATCTATCCTGATCCAGGATTTATAGTTGATAAAAGAGAAGATCTTTTGGGAATTGTTTTAACTCATGCTCATGAAGATCATATTGGTGCTATAGCACATCTGTGGCCACAACTTGAATGCAAAATATATGCTACTCCATTCACAGCTGTTCTTATTAAAGAAAAATTTAAAGAAAAACACATTGATATAACCAAGCATCTTAAAATAGTACAATTAAATGGAACGATTAATTTAGATCCTTTTAAAATTGAATACATAACATTAACTCACTCAATTCTAGAACCAAATGGCTTAAGAATAGAAACACCAGCTGGGGTAATTTTACATACAGGAGATTGGAAGATTGATCCTGAACCTTTAATTGGAGGAAATATTAATTCCAATAGATTAAAGGAAATAGGCAACGAAGGTGTTTTGGCAATGATATGTGACTCAACAAATGTTTTTAGCTTGGGTAAAGCTGGCTCAGAATTAGATGTTAGAAAGAGCATGCTAAATATTATGAGTGGTTTAAAAAAAAGAATAATTATTGCTTCTTTTGCATCAAATGTTGCTAGATTAGAAACTGCTTTTTATTGTGCAGAAAAAACTGGCAGACAAATATCTTTAGTTGGTAGGTCAATGCACAGAATATTTAAGGCAGCTCGACAATGTGGTTATTTAAAAGATGTTATTGAACCAATTGATCCACGTGAGGCAAAAAATATTTCAAGAGAAAAAATAGTTTACCTTTGCACTGGCAGCCAAGGTGAGCCAATGGCAGCACTAATGAGAATTGCAAAATACACACATCCAGACGTATTTATTGAAAAAGATGATACTGTCATATTTTCATCTAAAATTATTCCTGGTAATGAAAAAAAATTATATAATTTACAAAATCAATTAGTTAAAGATGGGATTGAGGTAATATCTGAAGAAAATGAATTTGTTCATGTATCAGGACATCCAAATAGAGATGATTTAAGAGAAATGTATGATTGGGTAAAACCAAAATGTGTTATTCCTGTTCATGGTGAATACAGGCATATGATTGAGCACATCAAATTTGCAAAAGAAATGAATGTTCCAAACCCTGTGCAAGTAGAAAATGGTGATATTGTTAAGTTATATCCAGGAAAACCTGAGGTGTATGATAAAGCACCTAGTGGTAGACTTTATGTAGATGGAAATATTAGTGTAGTGGAAGATGCCCAATCTATTAAAGATAGAAAAAATTTAAGTGCAAATGGATATATTGAAGCAACTATACTAATTACGCCAAAAGGTAATATTCACAAAAGACCAGTTTTAACTTTTAGGGGTATTCCAGTTGATGATACTGAAGAATTTGTATACGGGTTAGAGGATGCGATCGAAGAAATTACTAGAACCTTTAAACTAGGAAGTAAACAACAAGAACATAATCTAATTGATGCACTCAAGATTGCTTGTAGAAAATTTTCAAAAGAAAAAACTGGAAAAAAACCTTTTACAAATATTAATTTAATAAGAATTTAATGAGTGTTACCGGTTTAGCAATAATTTATATAATCATATGGTGGATTGTTTTTTTTGCTATTCTTCCAATTGATGTAAATAGATTAAAAACAGTTAAAATAGAAGGTGAAGATCCCGGATCACCAGAAAATCCTAAAATGCTTAAAAAATTCTTATATTGTACTGGAATTACAACAGTTATTTTTATTATAATTTATCTATTAATTAAATTTGAATATTTAAATTTAAGAAATATTATTAATTAAGATGCTTTTATCAAAATCTTTTATTCCAATATTAAAAAATAACCCCTCAGAGGCTAAAATAAAATCTCATCAGTTAATGCTGAGAGTAGGAATGATTAAACAAGCATCTGCTGGTATTTACTCATGGCTTCCACTTGGTTTTAAAGTGATGAAAAAAATAGAAACCATTGTTAGACAAGAACAAGATAAAATTGGTGCACAAGAAATTTTAATGCCAACAATTCAATCAAGTGAAATTTGGAAAGAAAGTGGCAGATATGATGATTATGGAGAAGAAATGCTCCGAATTAAAGATCGTCAGAATAGAGAAATGCTTTATGGACCAACTAATGAAGAACAAGTAACTGAAATTTTTAGATCATCATTTAAATCTTATAAATCATTACCTCAACTCCTTTATCATATTCAATGGAAATTTAGGGATGAGATTAGACCTCGATTTGGAATTATGAGAGGTAGAGAATTTTATATGAAAGATGCATATTCATTCGATGTTACAGATGAAGATGCATTTTATTCTTATAACAAATTTTTTTTATCTTACTTAAGAACTTTCAAAAGATTATCTTTAACAGCTATACCAATGGCTGCTGACACTGGCCCCATAGGTGGAAATTTATCACATGAGTTCATAATTTTAGCAGATACAGGTGAAAGTAAAATTTTTACAGATAAACGTATTTTTGACTTAACTAGTGAAGGTACTAATTTAGAAAAATCTTCATTAGAACAAATGCGTAAAAAATACGAACAGTTTTATTCAGTGACTGATGAAAAATTTAATAAAGATGAATTTGAAAAAATAGTTTTAGAAGAAAATAGATTAATTACAAAAGGTATTGAAGTAGGACACATTTTTTATTTCGGTGATAAATATTCAAAAGCTATGGACGCTGCAGTTGATCTACCAGGAGGTAAAAAAGATTTTGTTAAAATGGGGTCTTATGGGATTGGTGTATCAAGATTAGTAGGTGCTATTATTGAAGCTAAATATGATGAAAAAAATGAAATCATGAAATGGCCATTGTCTGTTGCTCCATATGATATCGCGCTTATTCCAATGATAAACAAAAATGATGCTTCAACTCTTGAAAAAGCTAACAATATAAACTCTGAACTAATTAAAAATAATATAGAAGCTATCATTGACGATACAGATGAAAACTATTCATCAAAAATTAAAAAAATGAATTTAATTGGAGCTCCATATCAAGTTGTTATTGGAAAGAAATCTGAGGGTGATCTCTTAGAATTTAAAGAAACAGGTGGCGAAACTCAGAATTTGAGTTTAGATAAAATAATAGAAATTATAACAAAACAAAAAGTTTCAAATTGATTTCTACGTTAGAAAAAGAAATTACTTTTAGATTTTTAAAGGCTAGAAAAAAAGACGGCTTTTTAAATGTTATATCTATTTTTTCCTTTATAGGTATTAGCCTTGGTGTTGCAGTTTTAATAATTGTCATGTCTGTTATGAATGGATTTAGGACAGAGTTAATAAATAAGATAGTAGGATTTAATTCACATATAACTGTAAAATCTTACGATAATAACGGAATTAAAAGAGATAAATTAGATAATAATAATTTAAAACTTATTAGTAAAAATTTAATTTTTAGCAACTCAGGTGAAGCTATTATTTTAAAAAATAATACTTCAAAAGGAATAGTTTTAAGAGGCTATCAATCTGAAGAATTTTCTAAATTATCAATAATTCAAAATGACAAATTTCAAGGCAAAAGTTCTATCTTAGGTAAAAATTCTATCTCTATAGGTAACGAACTAAGTTTTAGTTTAGATCTAAAATTGGGAGACAAAATTACTCTTATGTCACCATCAGGAGTGGAAACAATTATTGGAAGTATGCCAAAACAAAAAACTTTTGAGGTAACATCAATTTTTAATAGTGGATTGGCAGATTTTGATAACAATATAGCTCTGATTAATTTAGATACATTAGATGATTTTTTTGGTTATGAAAAAAAAGAAAGAAATTTAGAAATTTATTTAAAAGATCCAAAAAAAATTGAAAAACAAAAACAAACAGTTCAAAAAATTTTTGATCAAGAGTTTATTTATACATGGGCTGATATGAATAGTTCTTTGTTTTCGGCGTTAAAAGTTGAAAGAAATGTAATGTTTATCATATTATCTTTAATAATTATTGTTGCTGCATTCAATATTATATCTGGATTAACTATTTTAGTAAAAAACAAAACAAGGGATATTGCAATTTTAAAATCAATTGGTGTTTTAAATAAATCAATTATTAAGATATTTTTTTTAATTGGTATCATAATTGGAGCTTCAGCAACTATTTTTGGTATTATTTTAGGTGTCACATTTTCTTTATACATAGAAAATTTTAGACAGTTTTTAAGTTCAACATTTAATATTAGTTTATTTCCAGAGGAAATTTATTTTTTAAGTACTATGCCTTCAGAGATTGATCCATCCTCAATATTACTGGTCTCAATCTGTTCAATATTAATAACAATTATTGTTTCAATATTTCCTGCATTTAAAGCTGCAAATTTAGATCCAATAAAAGCATTAAAATATGAATAGTTTCTTGCAATTAAAAAATATTTCCAAACATTTTAATACTGATAAGAAAATTAAAGTTTTAAAAAACTTATCTTATAATTTTAATAAAGGAAAAATGTATGCATTGATGGGTCCATCTGGATCTGGAAAATCAACATTGCTTAATTTAATATCTTTAATCGATAGACCTAGTCTTGGTTCTATTCAATTTAATGAAAATATAATTAATTTTGACAATAACAAAAAGAATGATTTATTTAGGGCTAAGAATATTGGTATAGTTTATCAACAAAACAATCTGCTTCCTGATTTTACTGCTTTGGAAAATGTTTATTTGGCAAACTTATCTATAGATAATGACAGAGAAGCAGCCAGTACTAAAGCAAAAGCTTTATTAAAAAAAATAGGATTATCAAATAGATTAAATCATTTCCCCTCACAACTATCTGGTGGTGAGTGCCAGCGTATATCAATTGCAAGAGCAATTATTAACGATCCTGAAATAATACTTGCGGACGAACCCACAGGAAGTTTAGACTTAAATACTGCTAAGGAAATATTTCAACTTTTAAATAATCAAAAAAGTCCAAATAGACTTATTATATTTGCAACCCATAATAGATTTTTTGCAAATAAGGCAGATTGCCTTTTGGAGATGACAAATGGTAGTGTAAAAACTATTAATGTCTGAGTCATCAACTCAAAATTTTAACCATCTAAAAATTCATTCACAATACTCCATTTGTGAAGGAGCTGTAAAAATAGATGATTTACAAGATTTTTCAAAATCAAATAAAATAAAATCATTAGGCCTATGTGATACCTCAAATTTGTGTGGTGCATTAGAATTTGCAGAAAAAATTTCTAAAGTTGGGACGCAACCAGTCATCGGTACTCAAATTAATTTTAAATATGGTGACTGCATAGGCTTATTACCTTTGTTTGCACTTAATGAAGAAGGATATAAAAGAATAATTAAATTATCATCAATTTCGTTTCTTGAAAATGATGAATTATCAGATCCACACGTTGATTTTAAAGAATTATTAGAAGACAACACTGGTGTTGCTATTTTTTCAGGAACTATTTTTGGTTTTTTTGGTGAATTATTTAATAAAGGAAAATTTAGTGAACTTCTTGATTTATATAAAAAGCTTAAATTAAATTTTGGTGATCGTTTTTATTTAGAAATTCAAAGACATAATGATCAAAATGAGTCAGGTTTTGAAAAATTTAACCTAAATAAATCTTTAGAATTAGAAATTCCAATAATTGCAACCAATGAAGTTTTCTATTTAGATAAAGACATGCATGAAGCGCATGATGCACTTATTTGCATTGGTAACAAAACGTATGTTAATGAAAAATCAAGAATTAAATTAAGTAACGAACATTATTTAAAAAATAATTTGGAAATGACTGAATTGTTTGCAGATTTACCAGAAGCTTTAGAAAATAATTATAATTTTCCCTTAAGATGTAATTTTAGACCGTTATTTTCAAATCCAATTTTGCCAAATATTAGTTCTGAAAAAGATGGTAATGCAGATGATAAATTGAAAAAAGATTCTCTGCATGGATTAAGAATTAAATTTGATAAAGTTTTTGGTACCAAAGCAAATGATCTTGAAAATAACAAAAAATACTTAGATTATAAAGATAGATTGGAGCATGAATTATCTATTATAATTGAAATGAAATATTCTAGTTATTTTCTCATCGTATCTGATTATATAAAGTGGGCAAAAAATAATGATATCCCAGTTGGTCCTGGTAGAGGTTCAGGAGCTGGATCTTTAGTTGCATGGTGTTTGTCAATTACCGATGTTGATCCAATTAAATTTAATTTAATTTTTGAAAGATTTTTAAATCCTGATCGTATCTCGATGCCAGATTTTGACATAGATTTTTGTGAGGATAAAAGGGATTTAGTTTTTGAATATTTAACAAAAAAATATCCAGATAGCGTCGCTCACATCATTACGTTTGGTAAATTAAAAGCAAGAATGGTAATTAGAGATGTCGGTAGAGTCTTGGGTCTACCTTATGGTTTTGTTGATGGTATTTCTAAAATGATACCATTTGACCCCTCAAGACCACAAAGTTTATCTCAATGTATTGCTGGCGAACCTAGATTGCAAAAACTCGTAAATGAGGATCCTAGAGTAAAAAAATTAACTGATCTTTCATTAAAACTTGAAGGATTAAATCGAAATGTAGCAACCCATGCTGCTGGTGTTGTTATAGCCGATAAAAAACTTACTGAAGTAGTGCCTTTATATAAAGATGTCTCTGCAGATTTGTTATTACCATCTACTCAATTCGACATGTATTCTGCCGAAAATGCAGGGTTAGTAAAATTTGATTTTTTAGGATTAAAAACACTAACTGTTATTAATAATACTCAAAAACTAGTTAAAAAAATTGATAAAGACTTTGACATCGAAAATATTAGTTACGAGGATCAAAAAGTATTTGATCTATTATCAAGTGGTAATACTGTCGGATTGTTCCAGGTTGAAAGTGCTGGAATGAGAGAGGCACTTATTCAGATGAAACCTAATCATATTGAAGATATTATTGCTTTAGTTGCTCTTTATCGACCTGGTCCAATGAGCAATATTCCAACTTATAATGACTGTAAACATGGGAGACAAACTCCAGATTATCTTCATCCATTATTAGAAGACATTCTTAAACCAACATATGGTGTAATTATTTACCAAGAACAAGTAATGCAAATAGCTCAAAAATTATCTGGGTTTACTGCTGGTCAAGCTGACCTTCTTAGAAGAGCGATGGGAAAAAAGAAAAGAGCAGAATTAGAAAAACAAAAACAAGGTTTCATTACAGGAGCTTTAAAAAATGGAATAGCTAAAGATGTTGCAGCAGGAATTTTTTTAAAGATAGAACCTTTTGCAGAATATGGTTTTAACAAAAGTCACGCAGCAGCTTATGCAATAATATCTTATCAAACAGCTTTTTTAAAAACTTATTACCCTAAAGAATTTATTGCAGCATCAATGACGATGGATATATCAAATCAAAACAAGTTGAGTGAATTTTATGAAGAACTGAAAAGATTAAATGTTGATATTGTGAGACCTGATATTAATGAGTGTTATGCAGGTTTTAAGACAATTGATAATAAATTTTATTATGCTTTAGGTGGAATTAAAGCTGTTGGATATGAAGCTATTTCTAATGTTATTAAGGAAAGAACTGAGAATGGAAAATTTCAATCTATAAATGATTTTTTAAATAGGGTTAATCCTAAAGATATGAATAAATTACAGTTAGAAGGCTTAGTTAAAGCAGGAGCCTTTGACAGTATAAATAAAAATCGCCAATCACTTTTTGACTCCATACCAAATTTTATTCTCAAAACTAAAAATATATTTGAAAATAAATCTGCAAATCAAATTGATTTATTTTCTGAAGATGAAGCCTCAGAAAATAATATCGTTAATGACATAGAAGATTGGAAATTTGAAGAACGTCTATCTAAAGAATTTGAAGCAGTTGGTTTTTTTATTTCAGATCATCCTTTGAATCAATTTACAGAAATTTTTGATGATTATAAGATTATTGAATATTCTAATTTTAATTCTAATGATGATGTAAGAGAAGCAAATATTGCTGCAACTTTGTTAAAAGTTCAAGAGAGAAAAACTGCAAAAGGTAATTCATACGCTGTATTAAAGTTAACAGATCTAAGTAGTGTTTTTGAAATATTTATTTTTTCAGATATTCTTGAATTAAACCGAGAAATTTTAAAAGAAGGAAGTTCTTTATTATTAACTTTAGTTAAAAGTATATCAAATGATGAAAATAGATTTAAAAGAATCAATGTACAAAAAATAGGGTCTTTGATGGACCTTTTTAACAGTCCAATTAAAGAAGTTTCTTTTGATGTAAATTCTAATGAAAACTTAGATACTATTTCAAAATCTCTTACTGAAGATGGCAAAACCGAGGTTCATTTAAATATTTCTTTTGACGATAAAACTTTGAAATTTAAACTCAAAAATACAAGGAATCTTGGCCGAAAATCATTAAATCTTTTAAGAAAAAGGGAAATTTCAAGTGTTATAAACTAAATAAAACTTGTGAATTTCATTAATTATTAGTAAATAAAGCCTAATTTAAATTAACACGCACACAGTTGTTGGTTTTATACCTCCGGTCCTAATTGGAAATTACTGTGGTGGCTTAACCGGGAATAAATATGAAAATACCTAACATAACAATACAACAATTATTAGAAGCAGGCGTTCATCTTGGACATAAAACTTTAAGATGGAATCCAAAAATGAAAAAATATATTTTTGGAAAAAGAGACTCAATCCATATCATGGATTTAACACAAACATTAGAACTAACCAAAGTTGCTTTAGAGAAGATTTATACAACTATAGCAAACAATGGAAAAATTTTATTTGTTTCTACTAAAAAACAAGCATCAGAAGCTATTGCTGAAGTTGCCAAGGAAACAGATCAATATTTTGTAAATTACAGATGGCTTGGTGGTATGCTAACTAACTGGGGAACTATATCTGGATCTATAAAAAAGATGAAAAAATATGAAGCAGATTTATTTGCTGAAAATAGAGGTTTTACAAAAAAAGAACTTCTTAAAATGAGTGTCAAAAAAGATAAACTAGAAAGATCATTAGGGGGAATTGCTGAAATGAAAAAAACTCCTGATTTAGTTTTTATAATTGATACAAATTATGAGTCATTAGCAATTGCAGAGTCTGTAAAATTAGGAATACCTATAATTGCAATTTTAGACAGTAATTCTAACCCAGATAATATTGATTATCCAATACCTGGTAATGATGATGCACGTAGATCTATAGATTTATATTGTAATCTAATTAAAGAAACTATCAATAATGCTAAGGGTTCAATTCCAGCTGCTGAACCTAAAAAAGAAGTTACAGAGAACAATAAAGAAAAAACTCAAGGAAAAACAGTTCAAGAAATTGATAGAGAAAAATTAGAAGAAAAATTTTCTAAAGAAAAAAAGGAGACCTTAAATTAATATGAGTGATATAGTAAATGTTAAAAAATTAAGAGAAGCAACTGGTGCAGGATTTAAAGATTGTAATCTTGCAATAAAAGAGTCTGGTGGAGACATTGATAAAGCTATTGAAATTTTGCGTGTAAAAGGAATTTCAAAAGCATCAAAAAAAATGTCTAGAGATGCAAAAGAAGGTGTAGTTGCTGTAAGCGGTAATGAAAACAAAACATCAGTTATAGAAGTAAATTGTGAAACGGACTTTGTTGCAAAAAATGAGGATTTCACAAATTTTGTTAAAGAACTTAGTGAATTAAATAATGAAAAAAATTCTAATTTAGATGATTTGAAAAGTTCTAAAATGAAAAATGGTGAAACTGTAGAAGACAATGTTGTTTCTTTAATTGCTAAAATTGGTGAAAAAATTACAATTGGTAAAGCAAAAACATTTGAAAATTCAGGAACTGTAAATAATCATTATTTACATACAGTTGTTAAAGATAATATTTCAAAACTAGCTGTAATTGTTTCTTTAGAAACTAAAGATAAATCTGATATTGTTAAAAATTTTGGAAAACAATTATCTATGCATATTGCTGCCTCTAATCCATTAGCACTTACCTCTGATTTAATTGATCAATCAGTTATTGATAAAGAACAGGAGCTAGTAACAGAGGAGTTAAAAAATTCAGGAAAACCTGAGGATATTGCAAAAAAAATTAGCTTAGGTAAGATGAATAAGTTCAAAGAAGAAAATTCCCTTTTAACCCAAGCTTGGGTTATGGAGCCTAAAAAGAAAGTACAAGATATAGTTAAAGAACTTTTAATTGCTGATTTAAAAATTAAAGAGTTTTATAGAATTAAAATTGGAGAATAAATGTTTGACGAAAAGTCATATAATATCAAAATGGACAAGGCCATTGAGGTTTTTACAAAAGAATTATCGTCACTAAGAACAGGTAGAGCTAATGCAGCAATGCTCGATTTAGTTAAGGTAGATGTTTATGGTCAACAAATGCCCATAAACCAAGTTGGAAGTATAACGACACCTGAGCCAAGAATGATCAATATACAAGTTTGGGATGCAAACAACGTGTCATTAGTTGATGCGGCAATAAAAAAGTCTGATTTAGGTTTAAATCCTCAAATTGACGGGCAATTAATAAGACTTCCAGTACCAGAACTTAATGAAGAAAGAAGAACTGAATTAAAAAAACTTATAAAATCAATCGGTGAAAAATGTAAAGTTTCAATTAGAAACATTCGAAGAGAAGCAAACGAAGAATTAAAAAAACTTTTAAAAGCTAAAGAAATTGGTGAAGATGAAGAAAAATCATCTGAAAAAAATGTCCAAACAATTACAGATGATCATATAAAAGTAGTTGATGAAAAGGTTTCTTTAAAAGAAAAAGAAATAATGACCATATAAAATGAACCCTCTTAATCACGTAGCCATTATTATGGATGGTAATGGACGTTGGGGATTAAAAAATAAAGAATCAAGAAACGAAGGACACAAAGCTGGACTTAAAACAGTAGAAAAAGTTATTAAAGAAACAATTAATCAAAAAATTAAATATCTCACTTTATTTGCTTTTTCTACAGAAAATTGGAATAGACCAAAAAAAGAGATAAATTATTTATTTAATTTACTTGAAAGTTATCTTTCAAATAAAATTGAGAGTTTTAATAAAAAAAATATTAAACTTAATATTATAGGAACAAAAAATTTTTCAAAAAAATTAAATAAACTTTTAAATTTGTCTGAAAAAAAAACAGCACATAACACAATTCTACAAATTAATTTGGCTTTAAATTATGGGTCAAAATTTGAAATTATAAATGCAATTAAGAAAATAAATAAAAATAATGACAAGATAAATGAAAAAAATTTATCAAAATATCTAGAAACTAAAAATATACCAGATCCTGAATTATTAATTAGAACAGGAAATACCAAAAGATTAAGTAATTTTTTACTATGGCAATTAGCTTATGCAGAAATTTTTTTTGAAAAAAAACTATGGCCAGATTTTAATGAAAAAGATTATGTTAAAATAATTAAAAAATTTAAAAAGATAAAAAGAAATTTTGGTAAAATTTAATGTCACAAAATTTTTTAAAACGAACAATTACATCTTTTATTTTATTATTTCTATTATTTTTTATCAATTTCAGTCATCAATATATCTTTATTTTTTCTATTTTATTGCTAGGCTTAATTGTATGTGTAGAAGCTAATAGTATTTTTTTTAAACTGACAAGTATTCAAAAATTAAATCAAAAATTCATTACTAAAAAAATTAACTTTAAATTTTTAATTTTGAATATAATAACTTTTTGTTATATTTTTTTTATTTTTTGTAACTTTGCATATGAAATATATAAATTTCTAAGTCCTATCTTTTTTCTTTATGTAATTAGTATTTGTTTTTTAACAGATATTGGTGGCTACATTTTTGGAAAAAGTTTTGGTGGAAAAAAATTATCGAAAATCAGTCCTAATAAAACAATTTCTGGAACAATAGGCTCATTTATTTTTTCAGTTATTCCTTTGATTATAATATTTAATACTAATTATCTAGATTTAGAATTTAATATAAATAATATCTTATTTAGTCTACTTGTTTCACTAGTAAGTCAATTGGGTGATTTATTCGTATCATATTTAAAAAGAAAAGCTGAAGTTAAAGATACTGGTAAAATTTTACCCGGCCATGGAGGAGCTTTGGATAGAGTTGATGGAATAATATTCGCAGTACCCTTTTCTTATTTTTTAGTAAATTTTATATAGATGAAAAAAAAAATTTCAATTTTAGGTTCTACTGGTTCTATAGGAAAAAATTTATTAAACATCATCAAAAAAGATAAAAAAAATTTCGAGATAACCTTACTAACTGCAAGAAAAAATTATAAGTTATTATTAAAACAAGCAAACAATTTTAATGTAACAAATATTATCATTACAGATCTCAATTCATTTAAAAAAGCAAACAAAATTAACAAAAATAAAAAAATTAATATTTATAATGATTTTAATGTTTTTGCTAAAATTTTTCGAAGTAAAATTGATTATACAATGTCATCTATTATTGGTTTAGATGGACTTTATCCAACTTTGGAAATTATAAAATATACAAAAATAATTGCTATAGCTAATAAGGAAGCAATAATTTGTGGATGGGAATTGATTAAAAAAAAATTAAAAATTCATAAAACAAAATTTTTACCAGTAGAACTCCGAACATTTTTCAATATGGAAAATAATTAATTATGAAAATCATAAAAATATTGATCAAATTTTTTTGACAGCATCAGGAGGACCTTTTTTGAATAAATCAATCAATCAAATCAAAAATGTAGATATACCGGAAGCTTTAAATCACCCAAATTGGAAAATGGGAAAAAAAATATCCATAGATTCAGCCACAATGATGAATAAAATTTTTGAAGTTATTGAAACAAAAAATATTTTTTCAACTAAATATAAAAAAATTTCTATTTTAATTCATCCAAAATCTTATATTCATGCAATAGTTAAATTTCATGATGGTACTATTAAATTTTTAGCTCACGAACCTTCTATGAGGATACCAATTTTTAACACTTTATATCTAAATCAATATAAAAAAATTAGTAGTAACAATTTAGATGTTGATATTTTAAATAATTTAAAATTACAAAAAATTGATAATAAATTATTTCCAGTAATTGATATTTTAGATTATTTACCATCTAAATCATCACTTTTTGAAACAGTATTGGTTGCAACAAATGATGAATTGGTTAATTTATTTCTTAAAGGCAATATAAAATTTTATGATATCTCTATAAATATATTAAAATTTATTAATTTAAAAGAATTTCAAAAATTTAAGAAAAAAGAACCTAAAACTATTCAAGATATACACAATTTAAGTAATTATGTTCGTTTAAAAGTAAACTCTTTGTGTGTATAAGACTCAAATGATTAATATTATTAAAAATTGTCTTAAACACTCTATTTTATTAATATTATTTTTTTTTCAAACGACAATTGCTTTATCAGAAATTGTAAAAGAAATTAAAATTTCAGGTAACGATAGAATTTCAGATGAAACAATTCTTGTTTTTTCTAACATTTCTGGAAATCAAAATATTAATGATACAGATGTCAATTCAATTTTAAAAAATTTATATGAAACAAATTTTTTTAAAAATATAAAAGTTGAATTTAACGATAATATTTTGAATATTCAAGTTACAGAAAACCCAATGATTTATAATATTGAATTTGAAGGATTAAAATCAAAAACTCTTCAAAAAATCGTTTTAGAAAATATTAGTCTTAAAGAAAGATCTTCTTATATAGAAACATTAGCCATCAAAGACAAAAATAAGATCAATTCAATTTTAAAAAATAGTGGTTATTTTTTTTCTAAAGTAGAAATGACAAAAGAAGATGTTGGAGATAATAAATTAAATCTAATAATTGCTATTGAATTAGGGAATAAAGCTAAAATTAAAAAAATTTCTTTTATTGGTGACAAAAGATTTAAAAATAGAAAGCTCAATAATATTATTGTTAGTGAAGAGTATAAGTTTTGGAAATTTTTATCAGGAAAAAAATATCTTAACGAAAATACAATAAATTTAGATTCAAGATTATTAAAAAATTTTTACTTAAATAATGGATATTATAATGTTGAAATTAACTCATCGTTTGCAAAATTAATTAATAAAGATGAGTTCGAACTAATTTTTAATATTAATGCAAATGAAAAGGTTATTTTTGGTAATTTAGATCTTATCCTTCCAAGTGATTATGATAATCAAAATTTTAAAAAAATTAATAATTTATTTAATGACTTAAAAAATACTCGCTATTCAATTAATAAAATTAATATGATTTTAGATGAAATAGATAGTGTTGTTCTTGATGAACAATACGAATCTGTGGAGGCAATAGTTGATGAGAGATTAGTTGATAATCAATTAAATCTAAAATTTATTGTTAAAGAGACTGAAAAAATTTTTGTGAAAAAAATTAATATTTTTGGAAACAACATAACCTCTGAAAATGTAATTAGAAATCAATTATTGATTGATGAAGGAGATCCATTTAATAAAATTTTACAAGCAAAATCTATTAACAATATTAAGTCATTAAATTTCTTTCGAAATGTAAAAAGCGAAATTATCGATAATAAAGAAGATAATACAAAAATAATTAATATTTCAATTGAAGAAAAGCCAACTGGAGAAATTATGGCAGGGGCAGGCTTTGGAACATCAGGGACTTCATTTTTATTTGGCGTTAAAGAAAATAATTTTTTAGGCCAAGGTATATCGCTGGATTCTAAATTAAATCTAGGAACAGATTCTATTAAAGGTCAAATCTCAGTCAACAACCCTAACTATAAGAATAGTGATAAAAGTATCAACTTTAGTTTAATGTCAGCTGAAACAGATCGATTAACATCATCAGGATATAAGACCAATAAAACTGGTTTCTCTGTTGGGACCAGGTTTGAATATTATGATGATTTTTTTCTTAATATTGGATCTGCGACTTTTTATGAAGACTTGGAAACTGATAGCACAGCTTCTGCAAGGCAAAAAAAACAAGAAGGTAACTATTTTGACTCTTTTTTAAAACTTGATTTTAATTATGATAAAAGAAATCAGAAATTTCAAACTTCAAAAGGTTTTAAAAGTTTATATTCTATTGATTTACCTTTAGTAAGTGAAACATATTCACTTATTAACTCATATAATTATAAATATTATACTGAATTGTATGAAAATAATGTTTCGTCTTTCTCTTTTTTATTTGAGGCAGCTAATTCAATAAATAATAAAGACGTAAAGTTATCTGAAAGATTATATATACCATCTAATAACTTAAGAGGTTTTGAGATTGGAAAAGTTGGTCCAAAAGATGGTGATGATTTCATAGGTGGAAATTTTATAAGTACTGTTAATTTTTCATCAACATTACCGCAAATATTCCCGGATTACCAAAACGCAGATTTTTTATTTTTCTTTGATATAGCTAATATATGGGGTGTAGATTACGATTTATCATTGGATGATGATGAGATAAGAAGTTCAATTGGTGTTGCTGTTGATTGGTTTACTCCTATTGGACCACTTAATTTTTCTTTAGCTCAACCATTAAGCAAAAGTAATAATGATATAATTGAGTCTTTTAGATTTAATTTAGGAACTACATTTTAAAATAAATGAAATACTTAATATTTGTAATTTTCGTTTTTTTGAAACTTACAACTTTTGCTTATGGAAGTAATGTTGTTTATATTGATATGAGCTATATATTATCGAATTCCATTAAAGGAAAATCTATTTTAGATGAATTGGATTCAGAAAATAAAAAAAATATTATGGAGCTTGAGTCCAAGGAAAAAATTTTAAAAGATTTAGAAAAAGATATTTCAAATCAAAGAAATATTCTTTCAAAAGAAGAATTTGATAAAAAAGTTAATGATTTAAAAAGTAAAGTAATAATATTTAGAAAGGATAAGGATAAACTTGTTCAAAAATTTAATGATTTAAAAAATAATGCAATTCAAAATTTTATGAAAGATGTTGAACCGCTTGTATCAGATTATATAGAAAAAAACTCAATTAATATAGTTTTAGCAAAAAAAGATGTTATTATTGGAAAAAAAAATCTTGATATAACTGATGAAATTTTAGAAATAGTAAATAAAAATATTAAATAAATGACAAGTATTAACAAAGACCAAATTAAAAATTTGCTACCTCATAGGGAGCCAATGTTATTAATAGATGAACTACGCGATATTAAAAAACTTCATTCTGCTACGGCCGTTGTAAATGTTAAAAAAGACAGTTTCTTTGTACAGGGACATTTTCCTGGCCAACCTGTTATGCCAGGTGTTCTTATAGTTGAGTCTTTTGGACAAGCAGCTGCTGCTTTAACTGCACATGGTCTAGATAAGTCAACCTATGAAGATAAACTTGTTTTTTTAATGGGTATTGAAAAGGCCAGATTCAGAAATCCAGTTATTCCTGATTGTGAATTATTATTAAAAATTGAGGCAATCAGATCGCATGGAAGAGTATGGAAATATAAAGGTGATGCTTTTGTAAATGAAAAAAAAATGGCAGATGCAGTTTGGTCAGCTACAATTGTCGATAAGAAATAAATAGCAATAATTATTGATACGTCTTTAAAAATTGTTTTGATAAAAACAATTATGGATAATCCATTCTTTATAAACAAAGGACCATTTAAAATTTCAAAGATTTTAAGTTTATTGGATGCTAGTAATGATATAGTTAAAGATAATATTGATATTAACGATATAACGGATTTAATGTCTGCAAAAGAAAATGATATTACTTTTTTTCATTCAAAAAAATACAATGAAATTGCAAAAAAAACTAAAGCATCTTTTTGTATCACAACATCTAATTTAAAAGCTGAATTAGCTGAAACTTGCAAGCCTATTGTAGTAAATAATGTTTTAGTTGCGACAGCAAAACTTACAGAAAAATTTTATCCAAACTCAGTTAATGATTTTTTCGACGACACATGTTCAATTATAAATGAAACAAAATTTAAAGATAAGATTAAATATGGAAAGAATGTTTTAGTAGGCAATAATGTATCGGTAGGAGCTAATTGTACTATTGGTCATAATACTATTATTGAACAAAATGTTTCTATTGGAGATAATTGCTCTATAGGTTCCAATGTTATTTTAAAAAATGTAATTATAAAAGAAAATGTAAAGATCCTCGATAGTAGCGTGATCGGTAAGCACGGGTTTGGTTTTTTTCCAAATAATACTAAAAATCTTCGATATCCTCATATTGGACTTGTAATCATTGAAGAGAACTGTGAAATTGGATGTGGATCAACTATAGATCGTGGCTCAATGTCCAACACAGTTATTGGAAAAAACACTTTTTTAGACAATCAAATTCATATTGCTCATAATGTTAAAATTGGTGAAAATTCTATAATTGCTGGCCAAGTTGGTATAGCAGGAAGTACTATAATCGGTAGAAATGTAAAAATAGGTGGGCAAGCAGGGATCTCTGGTCATTTAAAGATAGGTAATAATGTTGATATAGCTGGTGGCAGTGGAGTAATAAAAGATATACCTGACAATTCAAAAGTGATGGGTTATCCAGCTAAAAGTCTAAGGGAATTTTTAAGGGAAAATAGATGATTCACAAAACAGCAATTATAGATAAGAATGCTCAAATTTCGGATAATGTTGAAATTGGACCATATTCTACAATCGGTCCAAATGTAATAATACATAAAAACGTCAAAATCCAATCCCATGTAAATATAACTGGCTTCACTACGATTGGTAAAGATAATAAAATTTACCCATTCGCATCTATTGGGAATGACCCTCAAGATATGAAATATAATGGTGAAAAAACTGAATTAGTCATTGGAGATAAAAATACAATAAGAGAATATACAACAATTAATCCAGGCACTTTACAGGGCGGTGGAGTCACTAAAGTTGGAAATAATAATTTAATTATGATTGGAGCTCATATTGCGCATGACTGCATAATAGGAAATAATATTGTTATAGCAAATAATGCAGCCATTGCAGGCCATGCGGAAATACAAGACTATGTAATTCTTGGTGGTAATTGTGGTGTACATCAATTTACGAGAATTGGTAAAATGGCAATGATTGGTGGGATGACAGGTGTTTCAAGGGATGTTATTCCATATGGTCTCTCCACAGGCAATCGAAATGTTTTAAATGGAGTTAATTTAGTTGGTTTAAGAAGAGTTAAAACTCCAAATAAAGAAATTATCGGATTATCAGAAACTTACAAAGAAATATTCAAAACTGAAAATTTAAATGAAAACTTAGAAAAATTAAATCCTAGTGTAAGAGAAAATCCTTTAGTTAATGAAGTAATAGAGTTTATAAATAAAGATAAAAAAAGACCTATTTGTACTCCCAATTTAAGATAAAATGATAGGATTATTTCTCGGTGGAACAGATTTTCCCAAATTAATTTTAAAAAAGATTAGAAAAAAAAAGAAAAATATTTCATAATTGATTTAACAAAAAAAAATTTATTTAAAAATTATAAAAATAGTTATTTCGTAAGTATTGGTAAATTTGCAAAGATATTAGAGATTATTAGTAAAAATAAATGTAAAAAAGTTTTATTTGCAGGCAAAATTGAGAAACCAAAGATTACAAATCTTAGATTAGATACAATGGGAATTTACTACATACCACGCTTGATAAAGGCATTTAAATTAGGTGATGCAGCAATTTTAAAAGAATTAATTAATATATTAGCCGAACATAAGATTAAAGTTGTAAAATCTAATTTTTTTAACCCAGAACTCACACCTAAGAGAGGTATTTACACAAAAATTAAACCTAGTGAAAAAGATTTAGTTCAAATTAAAAGTGGCATTAAATCATTAAAGAAATTAAATGCTTATAATCATACTCAAGCTATAATAGTTGATCAAAATGGCTTTATTCAAAAGGAAACATCTCAAGGTACAAAAAAAATGATAGAGAGTATCAATAATAAAAAAGACAACCATAGAATATTAATTAAATTTCCCAAAAAAAAACAAGATTTAAGAGCAGATTTACCTACTATTGGTTTAGATACTTTGAAAGATTGTAAAACCGCTAGATTAAAGGGCATAGTATTAAAAGAAAATCAAAATATATTTTTAGATCAAAAAAAATCTATATCTTTTGCCAACAAAAATAAAATTTTTATATACGTTTTATGAAAAAAATATTCATACTAACAGGAGAACCTTCGGGTGATAAATTAGCATCAACAATTATATCTAAACTTCAAAAAGAAAAAACTAATGTTGAATATTTATGTGTTGGTGGAAATAATTTAAAAAAACTAGGTATTAGATCAATCTTTGATCTTAAAGATATTACATATTTGGGATTTACAAGTGTTATTCTTAATATTTTTAAGATTAATAATAGAATTAATAAAGCAGTTAATGAGATTATAAAATTTAATCCAGATATTTTATTTAGTGTGGATAGCCCTGATTTTACTTTGAGAGTAGCCGAAAAAGTAAAAAAAATAAATTCTAAAATTAAAACTATTCATTATGTTGCTCCTCAAGTTTGGATTTGGAGAAAAAACAGAGTTAAAAAAGTTAAAAAATTTATAGATCATATTCTTTTGTTATTTGATTTTGAAAAAAAATATTTTGAAAAAGAAAACATTAAAAACACATTTGTTGGTCATCCTTTAATTGAAAAAAAAGAAAACATCAAAGCTTCATTGGAAAATCTAATTCATAAAGATAAAAAAATTATTTCTTTATTTCCCGGCAGTAGAAATTCAGAAATAAATGTTCTTCTACCAATATTATTAGATTTTATAAAATTGATGAATAAAAAAAATTTTGAATATTCTTATGTATTTCATTGTACTGATGAAAACAAAGAATCAATAATTGAAATAGTTAAAAGTAAAAATTTGGATAATGTAGATGTGGTTTCAGATGAGAATATAAAATCTCAGGTTTTATTAAATTCAGTTTTTGCTGTTGTAAAATCTGGAACTGCTTCACTTCAAGTTTCAAGTGCTAACATTCCTTCTATAATTATTTATAAATTAAGTTTTATAAATTTCACAATATTTAAATTATTAGCAAATGTTAAATTTGCAAATATTATTAATATAATAAATAATAGAGAAGTAATTCCAGAATTATTACAAAAAGAATGTAATGCTGATGAAATATGCAGATCTGTTATATATTTTTTAAAAAAACCAGAATTAATAAAAAAACAATTATTGGAATGTAATAAAACTTTAGAAGGAATAAAATCAAAATCATCTTCTTCTGAAGAGACTTCTTTAATCTTAAGAAATTATCTTATTGGTTAATCTTTTTTTAACTTCTTCTTTGCCTAGAGAAATTATTATATCATATAAGCCTGGCCCAAATTTAGAGCCAGTTAAAGCTACTCTTAATGGCTGACCAACGCCTTTAAAATTTGTTTCATATTTTTTTATTAATTCATTCACAATTGGTTCAAGATTTTCTTTATTTAAACTTTCTACATTTGTTAGAGTAATATTAAATTCTTTTATAATTTTTTGTGCTTTTTCATCTATTAATTTTAAATCCTCAGCTTCAAATTTTACTTCGTCAGATATTATGTATTTTGCATTATTATAAATATCTTCTAAAGTTTTTGATTTGTTTTTGAGAAAAGATAATGATTGTTTTATTTTTACTTCTTTTGATGGATTTATTTTTTCTTTATATATTTCACAATATTCTACCAAGTGTTTGTAGAGCCCACTCTCATCTATATTTTTTATGTAATGCTCATTCATTGATAAAATTCTACTCATATCTAGTTTGGATGGTGATTTTCCAATACCTTCTAGGTTAAAGTGTTTAATACTCTCGTCTAAAGTAAAAATTTCCTTATCTTCAAAAGACCAGCCTAATCTTAATAAATAATTTCTCAAAGCATCAGGCATTATGCCAATTTTAGAGTAGTCATCTAATGTTGATGCATTGTCTCTTTTTGATAATTTTTTACCCTCTATTGTATGAATAAGTGGTATGTGCGCAAATTTTGGTAAATCCCAATTCATTGCTAAATAAATCTGCATTTGTTTGAAAGTATTAATTTTATGATCATCTCCTCTGATAATATGTGTCATATTCATTTGGTGATCGTCTACTGTAGCGGATAAATTATATGTTGGTGTGCCATCATTTCTTAAAATTATGAAATCTTCAATTGTATCATTGTCAATTTTGACATCACCTTGAACCAAATCTTTTAATATTGTTGATCCTTCTATTTTACTTTTAAATCTTATGACTGGTTTTATACCTTTGGGAGCGTCAGTTTCTGGTTTATCTCTCCATTTCCTATTGTAAATATATGGAAGTTTTTTTTGTCTAGCTCTCTTTTTTTGTTCTTCAATTTCTTCTATTGAGCAATAACATTTATACGCATTACCATTTTTTAAAAGTTCATTTGCAACATTTATGTGATCTTTAATCTTAGTTGATTGAATATATTCTTCTCCATCATGTTCTATACCAAGCCATTTCAAAGATTTAATAATCTGAATTTTATGTTCATCTTTAGATCTTTCTTTATCAGTATCTTCAATTCTAAGGTGAAAAGTTCCTTTTTGGTTTTTTGAAAATAACCAATTAAAGAGTGCTGTTCTTACACCACCAATATGAAGAGCTCCAGTTGGTGAGGGAGCAAATCTAGTTGCTACTTTTGACATCAATGATGTTTAGACTATTTTTTTAGAAGTTTCTATATAAAGATACCAAAACTCCTTGGACTTTAACTCTATCTGGTCCAAAAATTTTAGTTTCATAATTTCTATTAGCACTTTCAAGTGCAACCACTTTACCTTTTTTACGAATTCTTTTAAGCATAGCCTCATGCTCATCTATTAAAGCTACTACAATTTTTCCATTATCAGCAGTATCTGTTCTTCTAATAATTACAGTATCACCCTCATTGATACCAGCTTCTATCATAGAGTCTCCTTGAACTTTTAATCCAAAATAATCACCATTTTTTTCTAGATTGCTTGGTAGAGGAATTCTTGATACTTCATTTTGTATAGCTTCAACTGGAGTTCCAGCAGCTATTTTCCCAAGTACAGGAACTTCCATTTCATCGGAATTAATATTAACCTCATCCAAACCACCTTTAATAACGCTAGGTGAAAAACTGTTATATATATCATTTGCAGATGCCGTTTCTGGCAATTTAATCACCTCTAAAGCTCTTGCTTTGTGGGCTAATCTCTTAATGAAACCTCTTTCTTCTAATGCACTAATTAATCTATGAATTCCTGATTTTGACTTTAAATTAAGTGATTGTTTCATTTCCTCATAAGAGGGTGAAACGCCAGAACTTCTCAACTTCTTGTTGATAAATAAAAGCAGGTTTTTTTGTTTTTTAGTAAGCATAAGAACAAATATCGTACAAATAATGTTCTATAAAAGTTCTTATAAAGAAACAATAGTAAAAAAACTAAGTAAAATAGGGGTTAATTTAACTACAAAACTGAGAAAATAGAATTTTCTGACAAATTTTTTAAAAGTGATTCACCAATTAAAAAAGTTTTTATAGAAGTTTTGTTATTCAAATCCAAAAGTTCATCTTTTGTTTTAATTCCACTCTCAGAAATTAAAGGTCCTTGATGATTTAAAAGCACATTATGAATATCGTAGGTTGTATTAATATCAGTTTTGAGTGTTTTTAAGTTTCTATTATTAATTCCAATTAAAGCCTCTTTAAAATTTAAAGCTTTCTCTGCCTCCTCTACGGTATGAACCTCAACAATTACCGACATGTTTAATCTTAAAGCTTCTTCATAAAGTTCATTGGCCAAATCATCAGATACGCCAGCTAATATAATTAAGATTGCATCAGCACCATAACTCTTTGCTAAAGGTATTTGAAATTTATCAATAAAAAAATCTTTACATAAAACTGGTAAGTTAAATTTTTGTTTAATTTTACTGATATGAATTAGATTTCCTAAAAAAAAATATTCCTCAGTAAGAACAGACAAACAAGTTACATTATTATCGTTATAAATTTTTGCAATCTCAACAGGATTATAATCTTCTATAATCACTCCTGCTGAAGGACTAGCTTTTTTAATTTCGGCGATTATTGATATTTTATCTTGAATTATGTTATTTTGAATTTTTTCTTTAAAATCAATAAAAGTATTATTTTTATCAATGATTTCATTTAAAGAGTTTAAACTTATTGATTTTTTAAGAGTATCAACTCTTTCAATTTTTTTTGAGATAATATTATTTAATATATTCTCAGACATTTTGTATTTTTTCTAAATGTGAGTAGGGCTTCCCAGTTAAAATAAACTCTCTTGCAAATTTATATGCATCTGAAAATTGTGTAAATTTTTCACTCACAATTAATCCAGCTGCTGCATTTAAACAAACAGCTTTTGAAAAATCATTATCTTTGCCTTTAAAAATTTCAATCATTTTATCAGCGTTAAAGTTAGCATCATCTCCAATTAAATTTTCAAATTTTTCCGCATTGACATTGAGAGTTTTTGGATCAATTATGATTTCAGATATTTTTCCATCTTTTAATTGAATTACATTTGTTTTTGCATAGGGAGAGATTTCATCTAATCCATCTTCACTATTTACAATCCATGCAAACTTAATATTTAAATTTTTAAGTCCTTCTGCAAATATTTTAAGTAACTTTTTATCAAAAACACCTACAACTTGTCTATTAACTAATGCAGGGTTACTTAAGGGACCAATCATATTAAAAATTGTTCTTTTACCAATTTTTTTTCTGACAGGGCCAACAAATCTCATTGCGCTATGATAATTTGGTGCAAACATAAAACCAAAGTTATTATTATTAATCTCTTTTTCTATATCGTTAGGCTCAAGATCTATATTAATTTTAAGAGCCTCTAAAACATCACCTGACCCACATTTTGATGATACAGCTTTATTACCATGTTTAGCAACTTTTGTACCCATACTAGCTAAAAGTAAAGCAGAAGCAGTAGAGATATTAAGAGTATTCATGCCATCTCCTCCTGTTCCACAAGTATCTACACAATCAGAAACTTTTACTCTTTTTGACTTTTCTCTAAGAACATAAACACCACCAGCAATTTCATCAGAAACTTCACCCTTTTCAGAAAGTAGAGTTAAAAAACTATAAATTTCATCCTCACCAGCCTTACCAGTCATTAACAATTCGAAAGCTGACTTACTCTCATCAAATGTTAAATTTTTTTTTTGCCGTAATTTTTCTAAAATTTTTTCCACTTATCTATAATTTATAAAGTTTTTTAATATTTTAATTCCTAGTTTAGTTTTAATACTTTCTGGGTGAAATTGTACACCATGAATATTGTATTCTTTATGTTGAACACCCATTATTAACCCATCATCAGTCTCAGCAGTAATCTTTAAATTTCTAGATAAAGATTTTTTATCAATTATTAAGCTATGATATCTTGTTGCTTCAAATGTGCTTGGAAGATTTTTTAAAATTCCAACTTTTTTAGATTTAATTTTACTTGTCTTTCCATGCATTAATTTTTTGGCCTGTATAATTTCAGAACCAAAAACTTGGCCTATAATTTGATGACCTAAACAGACACCTAGAAAAGGAATTTCTTTATGAAGGGTTTTTAAAATATTTAAACAATTTCCTGATTGGTTTGGATTTCCTGGACCAGGCGAGATTACGATTTTATTATATTTATTTTTAATTATTTCTTTAGAAGTAATTTTATCATTTCTAATTACATCAACTTTTGTTTTCAATGACGACAGATAATGGTAAAGATTAAATGTAAAGCTATCATAATTATCTATCAATAATATTTTCATTATCTTAAAGCGTTAATTAAAGCTTTAGCTTTATTAACAGTTTCCTCATATTCTTTAATTGGTTTACTGTCAGCTACAATTCCTGCTCCAGCTTGAACATAAAATTTTTTATTTTTTGCAACTGCTGTTCTTAAGGCAATACAGGTATCAAATTCTCCATTAGCAGAGAAATATCCAATACCACCTGCATAAACTTTTCTTCTTGTAGTTTCTAGCTCATCAATAATTTCCATAGCTCTAATTTTGGGAGCACCTGATACTGTGCCTGCCGGAAAACCTGCTAATAGAGACTTAAATTTAGAGAACTTTTTATTGTATTCTCCTACAACATTAGAAACTATGTGCATAACATGAGAATATCTCTCAATTATAAAGCTTTCAGTAACTTTAACTGAATTAATTTTTGAGACTTTACCCGCATCATTTCTTCCTAAATCTAAAAGCATTAAATGTTCAGACAATTCTTTTTTATCTCTTAATAAATCTGTTTCGTAATAAAGGTCCTCTTTAAAGTTTTTTCCCCTAGGTCTAGTCCCGGCTATAGGTCTTACAGTAATTTTGTCATCTCTTAATCTCACTAATATTTCGGGACTAGCGCCAACTATTTGAAAATCATTAAAATTAAAAAAGAACATAAAAGGTGAAGGGTTTGTAATTCTTAATTTTTTATAAATTTCTAAAGGATTTTTTGTTAATTTTGCCTCAAATCTCTGACTTAATACAACTTGAAAAATATCTCCTAACTTAATGTACTTTTTTGCTTTGTTGACCATATTAAGAAATTTATTTTTGGACGTGTTTGATTTAACTTTAATTTCCTTAATTGTCTTATTTTTAGAATTATTTAATTTTTTTATAGAGGATTGAATTGATAGTTTAAAAAGTTCCGACTTAATTTCATCGAACTTTCTTTGATAATTAATAATTTTTTCATCATTAAAAATATTAATTATATAAAATATTTCTTTTTTTAAATTGTCGTGAATTACAAGTGTTCTAGGTCTTAATAATCTTACATCAGGTAGATTTAGATCGTTTTTGCAATTATTTGGTATTTTTTCAACGTATCTAATTGAGTCATACGAAAAATATCCTGATATTAAAGAACATATCTTTGGTAGTTTTTTTGGAGTTTCAAATTTAAATTCCTCGATTATTTTTTCAATTAATTGATCTGGCTTATCTTTTAATTTTAATTTTTTCTTACCTTTAATCAAATATGAATTTTTATTATTAAATTCCCAAATTTTATCTGGGTTTTTACCAAAAATTGTGTATCTACCTTTAATTTTACCTTTTTCAACAGACTCAAAAATAAAACTATTTTTCTCAATTAGAAAGTTGTCAATAAGATTTATAACCTCATCATTATTTTTAACTTTTTTTGACGCATAGATTATTTGATTTTTTTTGCTTCTATGTCGAAACTTAAAATCTTTGAAGTTTCGATTAATTATCATTTGAAATAATTTTTAACTCTATCAATAGTTTTTTGATTTAATTGAACTTGATATTTAGAGTTAAGCAATTGATCATAAGATTGGATTACAGATTTTCTAGTATTAGTATTTTGATTATTAACAAAATTTAAGTAATTTTCGTCAGCTTCATTAAATGAATTCTTTTTTGAATTTAGTAATTTTACTAAATAAATTTGATTTTCTTTATCATTAACTAATGTGTATGAATTGATGGGTAATGAATAAAGCATTTTAATTGAATTTGCTTCAAATTTAGTATCATCTTTTATTGAATTGATAGTTAAATATTCTTTGCTATAGCCAGCCATTTCTTTGAATTTATTATCATCAAACTTCTTATTTTGTATTTCTTCCAAGACACTTCTATGAAGATCAAACCTACTTTTTTGATAGACTAATTCTCGAATTTCCTCTTTGGTCTCTAGATTTGATAGATCAGGACCTCGATCATACTTGTTAGTTATAGAATACAATAAAAAATTATCACCATTTTCAATTAGATCAATTTCAGATGTTCTTTTTGAATAAATAAGATCTTCGTTTATTTTTCTAGTAGAGCTTGGAGTAAATTCTTTAATCTCTGTAATATCAGTCTTTAAATTTTGAATAATAGACTGAAAATCATCCCCATTTGAAATTCTATTTTCAATTTTATCTATTTCATCAAAAAAATCTTGATTGAATTCTTTTAAACCTATTAAAATTTTAGGACTCAACTCTGTATATTTAAAATCAATATATTCTCTTTTTAATTGATCTTTATTTTCGTTTAAAAATTTGTTTATCTCCAAGTCTGTAAATTCTTCTTTTTCTTTGTAAAAATTTTTCATTGCAAAATACTCGAGATCTAAAGATTTATTTTCTTCTTCAAACATTTTTTTAGTAAGAAAATTAGGAGTTACTGTTCCAGCTCCAATAAAATCAAATAAATGTTTTTGTAGCTCACGATGTTTTAATTGTAATTCAAACATAGGTGCCGACATATTATTCGACAGTAAAAATTTTTCATATCTAGTTCTTTGAAAAACATTATTCTCATTTTGAAAATTTTTGTTTTCTTTAATTTTTTTTAAGACTGTTAGTTCTGTAACTGAAAGGTCAAAATCCTCTACTTCTAAATCGATTAATTTTACTGAGATTAATCCCGATAGAAGCTCTTCAATAATATTATTTTCTAAATTTTCTCTAATAGCTTGTTGTGAAATTCCACTTTGATTGACATAGTCCATAAAATCTTGAGTGGTTACATTAGTTTTATTAATCTTTGCAATATTATTTTGGTTGTTGGTACTAAAACCACCTCCAAATCCACCGAAGCCAAAAGCAATTATAATAACTGCAATTAAGATTAAACCACCTAATTTTTTTGCACCAAATTTTTTCAAAGTTTCTATCATTAGCTATAAATTTATTGATCTGTAAAAAACAAATCTATAGATTAAAATTTCAATTATGACAAATAAATATATGTATTTTATAGCTAATTGGAAAATGTTTGGTGATTTAAGAACATTAAATTCACTTGATAGTGTTATAAAATTTTCAAAAATTATTAAAAATACCAAGTTTAGAATTGTTTATTGTCCACCCAATACTCTTATACGCCCATTGTCAAAACGGTTAAAAAAAACAAATCTTGAAGTTGGAGCGCAAAATTGTCATGAGAGTGAAAACTATGGAGCTTACACAGGTCATGTAAATTCAAAAATGTTAAAAAATGTTGGTGCTAAGTATGTTATCTTAGGTCATTCAGAGAATAGACAATCTGGTGAAACTGACAAATTGATCAATTTAAAAATTAAAAGTGCAATTAAATCAAATTTAAAAGTTATTTTTTGTATTGGTGAAACATTGAGTGAAAAAAGAAAAAAAATAACTAATAAAGTTTTGGCAAAACAAATTATTAATGGATTAAAATCTATTAAAAATAACTCAAATATTATTATAGCTTATGAACCTGTTTGGTCTATTGGCACTGGCTTAATTCCAAAATCAAATGATTTATTAAATTCAATTTCATATATCAAAAGTAAATTTAACAAAAAAACTCCTAAAGTTTTATACGGGGGCTCTGTAAACGATAAAAATATTGCCCAATTAAAAGATATCAGTGTTATTGACGGTTTTTTGATTGGTGGAGCTTCCCAAAGTTCAAAAAAATTTATTGATATAATTAAAAAAACCTTTAATTAACCCCTCATGGAAAACGTACTGTTAGTAATTAACATCATCTTAGCTTTAATCTTGGTGTCTTTGATACTTTTGCAGAGATCTGAAGGAGGAGCCCTGGGTATAGGAGTTTCTCAAGAAAATTTTATGCTATCAAGATCAGTAGGTGGTTTTATGACTAAAGCAACAGCGATAGTAGCTACATTATTTATTATATGTAGTTTGGCATTAACTATTATTTCAAGAGCTGAATTAACACCATCAAGTTCAGTTTTGGATACTATTGAAGAAAAGACAGAAGATACACCTTCAATTCCTGAAAATAATTAATTTATACTTTCCAATTTCAAATTTATTCGCTATAAGATAATTCCATGGCGCGATATATATTTGTCACCGGCGGCGTGGTATCTTCCTTAGGAAAAGGTCTCTCTTCAGCATCGCTAGCTTATTTATTACAATCCAGAGGATATAAAGTAAGGTTAAGAAAATTAGATCCATATCTCAATGTAGACCCAGGAACAATGAGCCCATTTCAACATGGTGAGGTATATGTAACTGATGATGGTGCAGAGACTGATTTAGATTTAGGTCATTATGAGAGATTTTCTGGAGTATCAGCAAAAAATTCTGACAATATTACAACTGGAAAAATTTATAGCGATGTTCTTAAAAAAGAAAGAAAAGGCGAGTATTTAGGAAAGACAGTACAAGTAATTCCACATATCACTGATCGAATAAAACAGTTTATTAAAAATGACTCTTCAAAAGAAGACTTTGTAATTTGTGAAATTGGAGGAATAGTAGGTGATATAGAAAGTTTACCATTTGTTGAAGCGATTAGACAGTTTGCAAATGATGTTGGTAAAAAAAATGCATTATTTATTCATTTAACATTAGTACCTTATTTAAAAGCCTCTGATGAAATTAAAACAAAGCCTACCCAACATTCCGTTAAAGAATTAAGAAGCATTGGAATTCAGCCAGATATAATAATTTGTAGATCAGAAAGACCAATACCACTTGATCATAGAAAGAAAATTTCTTTATTTTGTAATGTCGACATTAAAAATGTAATTGAAACTGTTGATGTTCGAACTATTTATGAAGCTCCTATGAGTTTTTTTAGAGAAAAACTTGATCTTCAAGTTTTAAGTTATTTTAAATTAAAATCAAAAAAACCAGCAAATTTAAATCCTTGGAAAAAAATTACTAAAATTATTTTAAATAATAAAAAACAAGTAAATATTGCAATCATTGGAAAGTATGTGGAATTAAAGGATGCTTATAAATCTTTAGACGAAGCATTAACTCATGGTGGAATAGATAATAAAGTTAAAGTAAATTTAGTTAGAATAGACTCTGAAAAATTAAAAGTTTCAGAAATAAAGAAAAAACTCAAAAATATTTCAGGAATATTAATACCAGGTGGATTTGGAAAAAGAGGAACAGACGGAAAAATTGAGGCAATTAAATATGCAAGATTAAATAAAGTTCCTTTTTTAGGCATTTGTTATGGCATGCAAATGGCAATTATTGAATTTGCTAGAAATCAATTAAGTTTAAAAAATGCTACATCAAGTGAATTTGATAAAAAGGGTTTACCAATTATAGGATTAATTAATGAATGGACTAAAGAGGGCAAAATGTTCAAGGGTACTGATAAAGATCTTGGTGGAACGATGAGATTAGGTTCATATGTTGCTAAGTTAAAAGATAATTCATTAATAAGAAAAATTTATAAATCTAAATTAATTAAGGAAAGACATAGACACAGATATGAAGTGAATATTGCTTTTAAAGATAAATTTGAAAAAAAGGGAATGATTTTTTCAGGTTTATCACCAGATAATAAGTTACCAGAGATAATAGAGTTAAAAAATCACCCTTGGTTTGTAGGAGTACAATTTCATCCAGAATTTAAATCTAGACCTTTAGCCCCTCATCCTTTATTCTCATCATTTATCAAAGCAGCAAAAAATCATAAATGAGTAGTAAAAAAGTAAATTGTGGAAATATAGAAATTTCAAATAATAATAAAATTTGTATTATTGCCGGACCATGTCAGCTCGAAACAGAACAGCATGCAATGGACATGGCAGGTAAAATTCAAGAAATCACAAAAAAATTTGATCTTGGATTTATTTATAAAACTTCTTTCGATAAAGCTAATAGAACTAGTCTAAAAGGTCAAAGAGGAGCTGGTTTAGAAGCATCCCTTCCAGTGTTTGATAAAATTAAAAAAGAATTGAATGTTTCAATTTTAACTGACATTCATAACGCAGAGCAATGTTCGTTATTAAAAGATCATGTTGATATTTTACAAATACCAGCATTTTTATGCAGACAGACAGATCTTCTAATTGCTGCTGCAAAAACTAATAAAATTATAAATGTTAAAAAGGGACAGTTCTTAGCTCCATGGGACATGGTTAATGTTACTAAAAAAATAGCAGACTCTGGAAATGAAAATATTTTAGTTACAGAAAGAGGAGCTAGCTTTGGATATAATACTTTAGTATCGGATATGAGATCATTACCGATCATGGCAAAGAATGGCTATCCAGTAATTTTTGATGCAACACATTCAGTACAACAACCAGGTGGTCAGGGCGAATCTTCTGGTGGACAAAGAGAGTTTGTTGAATATTTAGCAAGAGCTGCAGTTGCAGTAGGAGTTGCAGGAGTGTTTATTGAAACTCATCAAGATCCTGATAATGCTCCTTCAGATGGTCCAAACATGGTTCCTTTAGATAAGTTAGAAAATTTACTTAAACAATTAACTGATATTGATAATTTAATTAAAAAGTAGTGAGCAAAATCTTAAAAGTAAAAGCAAGACAAGTTTTTGATAGCAGAGGTAATCCAACTGTTGAAGCTGAAGTCTATGTAAAGAATAATAGCGCATCAGCCATTTGTCCCTCTGGCGCATCTACTGGAACTTTTGAGGCTTATGAAAAAAGAGACAAAAACAATAAAAGATATTTAGGAAAAAGTGTTTTTAGTGTTGTAAATTTAGTTAATACAAAAATTTCAAAAAAATTAAAAGGTCAAAATATTCATAACCAAGAACGAATTGACACCCTTTTAATTAACCTTGATGGCACAAGACAAAAAACAAATCTTGGAGCAAATGCAATGTTGGCTGTTTCTATGGCTGTTAAAAAACTTTCAGCTAAAATAAAAAAAGTTCCATTATATAAAACATTTACTGTTAAAAATAATTTTCAACTACCATACCCTCTAATGAATATAATTAATGGTGGGGCACACGCTAACAATGGTCTTAGAATTCAAGAATTTATGATCAGACCTGATCGTGCAAAAAGTTTCTCAGAAGCAATGAGAGTTTGTTTTTTAGTTATTAAAAGTCTAAGTAAGCTAATTAAAGATAAGGGGTTATCGACATCTGTTGGTGATGAAGGTGGTTTTGCTCCAATGATCAGTAGTAATAATCAGGCGCTAGATTTAATTGTTTCTGCAATTAAAAAAGCAGGTTTTAAAAACGGTAAAGATGTTTCCATATGTCTTGATGTTGCAGCCAATGAATTATTTAAAAAGAATAAATACTCCATTCATTCTAAAAGTTATATTTCAGTTAAAAAATCGATCAAAGAATATCAAAAAATTATTAACAAATATAAGATAAAATCAATCGAAGATCCTTTTGCAGAAAATGATTGGCTGGCTTGGAATAAATTAATGAAATCAGTAAAAGATGTTCAAATCGTTGGAGATGATTTGTATGTAACAAACCTTGAAAGACTTAAAAAAGGTTTTTTAAATATTTCATCAAATTCAATTTTAATTAAACTCAATCAAATTGGCACAGTATCTGAAACCTTAGATGTAATAAAATTTGCTCAAACTATTGGATATAAAACAATCATATCTCATCGATCAGGAGATAGTGAGGACACATTTATTGCAGATTTAGCTGTTGGAACAAACTCCAATCAAATTAAAACTGGATCATTAGCAAGATCCGAAAGAGTAGCTAAATATAATCAATTAATTCGTATTGAAGAAGAACTTGGAAAAAAAGCGAGGATGAATAAAATCAATTAATGCTTAGATTAATAAAAAGAAATTATTTTTTATTAGTATCTATTTTTTTGATTTTTTACTTTGCTTTTAATCTTGTGTCAGGTGAAAGAGGTCTTTTTTCATTTATTGAAAAAAAAGAACTTTTGTCTAACTTGAAAAAAGAAGAATTGTCCTTAGTTAATAAGATAAATGATTTAGATCATAAAAATAGCTTACTAAGCACCAATTTAGATCTTGATTATGTCGAAACATTAATAAGAGAAAGATTTTTGTTTGGAAAAGAAGGAGAGACGATTTATATAATTAAAAACGATGAAAACTAGACATCCAGAAAAACAAAACAAACCAATTAATCCGATCAAGAAAAAACCGGATTGGATAAGATCTAAGCTTGTAAATAGTAAAGAGTTTTTCTTAACAAAAACAATTGTAAATAATAATAATTTAGTAACTGTTTGCCAGGAAGCTAATTGCCCAAACATTACCGAGTGTTGGAGTAAAAGACATGCAACATTTATGATAATGGGAGATACTTGTACTAGAGCATGTGCATTCTGTGATGTTAAAACTGGTTTACCTCGAAAACTAGATCAATTAGAGCCAATTAAAATTGCAGAAGCTGTTAAAAAATTAAATTTAAAACATGTGGTTATCACCTCTGTTGATAGAGATGATCTAGATGATGGTGGATCAGAACATTTTTTTGAAACAATAAATCAAACAAGAAAACAAAATCCAAATACTACAATTGAAGTATTAACACCTGATTTTTTGAGAAAAGGAGATTCTTTTAAAAGAGTATTAGATGCAAACCCAGATGTTTTTAATCATAATATCGAAACAGTACCAAGCCTTTATTTAAAAGTAAGACCTGGCTCAAGATACTTTTCATCTCTAGAACTTTTGAAAAATGCCAAACAAGTTAATAAAAATGTTTTTACTAAATCTGGAATTATGGTTGGACTAGGTGAAAGTAGAGATGAAATTTTACAAGTTATGGATGACTTGAAAGCTGCAGATGTAGATTTTTTAACTATTGGTCAATATCTTCAACCATCAACAAAACACCATCCGCTTGATAGATATTATACTCCAAAAGAATTTGATGATTTAGGAACAATAGCTAAAGCAAAAGGATTTTTACTAGTTTCTTCATCACCATTAACAAGATCTTCGTATCATGCTGATGAAGATTTTGCTCAACTTCAACAAAATAGATTAAACAAACATTAATGCCTAAAGCATCAGTTAAGAGATTAATTGAATGTAAAAAAAATCAACTTGTTGATTTAGTTCTTGATATTGAAAAATATCCAGAGTTTGTCCCTTTTTGTTTGGACTCACATGTTTATGAAAGAAATAAAGTAGGTAATCAAATTTTAATTATTGCTGACCTTACCATTGGTAAAGGACCATTTAAAGATACATATAAAAGTGATGTAAAATTTGACAAAGAGACCAGTACTATAAATGTAACCAATATTGGTGGCCCATTAAATCACTTAGAAAATAATTGGAATTTTAATGAAACAAAAGGGGGTACTGAAATTTTTTTTGATATTGATTTTGAAATTGAGAATAAATTCTTAAATGTTTTGATGTCTAAGTCTTTCGAGTTTGGTTTGAATAAGATAGCAGATGCTTTTCAAAAAAGAGCAGAAGATCTTTATAGACCAATAGAAGATTAATTAAATTAAATTTAAAACTATCTTAATCACCTCTCTAACTGTTAATTTTTGAATAGAATTACGGTTATCAGATTTAAATCTATTTTCTTTAACAATTAAGGTTTTACCTTTTTTTATACCAATATAAACCAAACCTATTGGTTTATTTTTTGAAGCTCCACCAGGTCCTGCAATTCCAGTAATAGAAACGTTTATGTTACTTCTTGAAATTTTAGATAAATTCTGGACCATAGATTTACAGCACTCTTTACTTACAGCTCCATATTTTTTAATTATGTTTTTATTTACTTTTAAAATTTTAATTTTAGCTTGATTGGAGTAGGTGGTTAGCCCCATTTGAAAATATTTTGATGAGTTGGCTAATTTAGTTAAATTATGAGCCAATAACCCACCAGTACAAGACTCAGCCACAGATATAGTTAATTTTTTATTAATTAATTTTTTATGGAGAAACTGAATACTCATTAGAACTTAAGACTTATTAGATAAATTAATAACATTGAATACAATCCAGCCATTATATCATCCATGATTATTCCAAAGTAATTTTTAAAATTTTTATCAAAAAAACTAACTGGAAAAGGCTTTAAAATATCAAAAAATCTGAAGAAAATAAAAGACAACACGTAATAAACTTCAATTGTCAAGTTTAGTTGATTGTTTTGACTTAAGTATAATACAAGAATTAATGGCATAGCTTGACCTAAAACTTCATCAATAACTATTTGTCTAGGATCTTTATTCTTAAACTCACTTTCTGCATCTTTAACCGCATAAAAAGAATAGAAAAATAAAAGAGTAAAAAAAATTATTGAAAATTTAAGATCAGTGTAGCCAAGATGTTCATAGGCAATGTATATAAATATAACTGCAACAAGCGATGTAACTGTTCCTGGTATTTTAGTCAAATAACCATAACCAAAAAAAGTTGATATTAAGACATTAATTTTTTTCATTGTGATATAGAGCAAATAACCTCACAAGCTATTGCTTTTTCCTTTCCAATTAATCCTAATTTTTCAACTGTTTTACCTTTTAGATTAATTAAATTTTTATCTAAATTTAATAAATTGGATAAAGAATTAATTATTTTGATTCTATATTTTGAAACTTTAGGTTGTTCACAAATCAAATTAATATCTAAATTATTAATGTAAAAATTATTTTTATTTAAAATATCAACAACAGGCTTTAACATTTTTGGAGATCTAATATTTTTATATTTTTTCTCATTGTCAGGAAAAAAAGTGCCTATATCTTTTTTTCTCATGGCACCTAATAAAGCATCTATTATTGAATGTAAAATTACATCTCCATCTGAATGACCCTTTAAGCCAGAATTAAAAGGTATTTTGATACCCCCCAGATAAAGTTTTTTATTTTTAATTAATCTATGTATATCAAACCCTATACCAAAATAAGTTTTATCATTTTGAATATCTTCTTCGAAGGTAATTTTATTGTTTAAAGTTTCGCCTGGGATAAATTTTATTTTTAAATTATTATCAATAAATAGAGTTGCTTCATCTTGAATCCTATTTTTTTGTCTAATAGATAAATTATAAATTTCTTTAAAATTAAAAGCTTGTGGTGTTTGGGTTAAATATGAGTTGTCTCTATTTAAATTAAACAATTGCTTTTTAACTTTATATTTAATTGAGTTTTTTGATGAAATAACAGGAACTACTGCTTTATTTTTTTTTAGAGAATTAATTAATTTTTTTAGAAGACTTATAGTAAAATTTGGTCTTGCTGCATCATGAATTAAAACATTTAGAGGATTAAATTTTTTTATATATTTTAATGCAATTAAAGAGGAATCTGATCTTTCTTCACCACCTTTGATAATCGAAATATTTTTTGGATAATTATTCTTGATTTGTTTTTTATCATTAACAACAAGAATAATTTTCTTAAAAAGTTTTGAACTTATTGCTTTATCTAAAGAATGTTCAAAAAGAGCTTTATTTTTATAAGTAATAAATTGTTTAGGTTTATTTGAATTAAATCTTTTGCTTTGTCCAGAGGCAAGTATTATAAAATAATTATTCATCATTTATGGTGATTATTTTTTAAGAATGCACGATTTTATAAAAAAAAACATATATTTAATATTCCTATTTATTATCACATTATCAGTAGGTTTCTTAACTTTTTTAACTTTTATTGACAAAAGTCCTTTAGAGCTTTCAAGTAAAAATTTACAATACTTGTTAATTCTAAATATAGTTTTACTTTTACTACTTTTTATTTTTATCTTTTTAGAAATTAAAAAAGCAATCAAAAATGATATTGATAAGGATGGATTAAAATCAAATAAAAAATATATTACATATTTTGCTTTATTTACTTTTATCCCCTCATTACTGATATCAATATTTTCTTTATTTCTTTTTTCATTTGCTCTTGAAAAATATTTTGACAAAAAGGTAACTACTGTTGTTAATAATTCTTATGAATTAGCTAGAAATTATGTTGATGAAGTGAGAAATAAAATTCAATCAGAAATAGTTCTTATTGCTTTTGATTTGAATAAAAGTAAAAAATTTTTAAATGATAATGAAAGAGAATACTCTAGGTTTTTGCAAACACAAAAATTAATTAGAGGTGTTAATGAAATACATATAATTGATTTAGAAAAAAAACTATTATTTTCAACTCTGGGAGATAATGAGCCTTATATACCACCAGTAGACGAAGCTCTAAATCTTGTATTAGATGATGATCGTCCTTTAAAAATTATAAATGCCTTTGAAAATAGATCAGCAGCTATTATGCGTTTACAAAATTTTAAAGATAGATTTATTTATGTAGTCAATTATCTTGATAAAGATATTTCTAGATATTTGACTGAGTTTGAAGAGGCTATTAATTTTTATTATACAGTTGAGGAAAAAAGTACAGGTATAAAAATTTCCTTTGCAATAATTTATATAATTGTTGTTTCACTTTTATTATTTATATCAATATCAATAGCGATTAGATTTTCTTCCAGGTTTTTTAGATCTATCAATAACTTAATTTTAGCTTCAACCTCAATTGGTGAAGGAAATTTAGATATAAAAGTTCCTGAAGTTAAAACAGATAAAGATTTAGAAATATTAAATAAAAATTTTAATCAAATGATTGATAGATTAAAAGACCAACAAGATAAATTAATTATTAATGAAAGACATGAGGCTTGGGGCAGTCTTGCAAGAAAACTTGCTCATGAAATTAAAAATCCATTAACTCCAATACAATTAACTATTGATAGACTAAAAAATAAATATTCTAATGATCTAGATGAAAAAGATAGGGAAAATTTTGAGGAAAATTTAAAGATTATTAACAATCAGATTAAACAAATAGAAAAATTGGTTAATGAATTTTCAGATTTTGCAAGAATGCCAAAACCTGTATTCCAAAAAAATAATCTGGTTACTTTAATAAAAGATAATATTCAGTTATTACAAGAATTAGACCAAACAATTAAAATTGATTTTATTCATAATAATCAGCAACTATTTTTTGAAGGAGATAAAGAACAATTAAGCAGAGTTTTTCTTAATTTAATCAAAAATTCAATTGAAAGTATTCAGCAAAAAGATGAAAAAGTTAGTGATTTTAACAAAAATATTACTATTGAACTCAACGAATTTGATAGCCATATAAGTCTCATCATTAATGATAATGGAGTAGGTTTTAAAAATTTGAACAATAATATTAAAGAAATTTTAAACCCATACTTTACAACAAAAAAAGAAGGAACAGGCCTAGGTTTATCTATTGTTAATAAAATAATTAATGATCATAATGGTAATATTGAATTTATATCTAAAGCTGATGGAGCAATAATTAAAATTATATTTTCAAAATAATGAGCGCTGAAATTTTAATAGTTGATGATAATACTGACATTAGGAATATTATTAATGAATTAATTCAAGATGCTGGTTATAAAACAAGAATTGCAGCTAACTATAATCAGGCACTTGCTGAAATAGATAAAAAACTGCCCAATGTTGCGATATTAGATGTTAAATTAGATAAGGGTGACAATGATGGTATTGAGCTTTTATCGCATATCAAAACCAAGAATAAAGATGTTCCAGTTATAATAATTTCTGGTCATGCAAATATTGAAATGGCAATTAAATCTTTACATCATGGTGCTTTTGAATTTATTGAAAAACCGTTTGATCAAGAAAGATTATTGAATTTTGTAAGTCGCGCAGTAGAAAATTTTAATCTTAAAAAACAAAATAAAGAGTATGAAAATAAATTATTTTCTTCTTACGAACTAATTGGAGACAGCAAAAATACAATTAATATTATAGAACAAATAAAAAAAATTTCTTTAACTGAGAGTAGAGTTTTTATTTGTGGACCATCAGGTTCTGGTAAGGAATTAGTTGCTAGAAAAATACACAAAAATTCTTCAAGAAAAAAAAAACCATTCATTGTTTTAAATGGTGCTTTATTAGACTCAAACAAGTATGAACTTGAATTATTTGGTGAGGAAAAAGAAAATGGGTCGATATCTTATGGGGCTCTTGAAAAAGCAAACCAGGGAACTTTACTAATAGATCAAATTTCAGAAATACCACTTGATATTCAATCAAAAATCTTAAGGGTATTAACTGATCAAAAATTTAAAAGAGTTAATGGAAATAGTGATGTGAGTGTTGATGTACGATTAATTTGCTCTTCAAGCAAAGATCTTAAAAAAGAAATTCAAATAGGAAATTTTAGAGAGGATTTATTTCATAGAATTAATGTATTTGAAATTAATATTGAACCTTTAAGTCAAAGAATTTCCGACATCCCATTATTAATTAAATATTTTTCAAAAAAAATTTCAGAAAGTTATAATATTAAGGAACTAGAGATTGATGAAAATAATAGCTATATTTTAAATCACAACTGGAAAGGCAATGTAAGAGAATTAAGAAACTTGATAGAAAGAATTGCAATTTTGCAACCTGATACAAAAGATAGAATTTCGAATATAATCAAGGAGTCATTAAAAAATGATAATTTTGATGATCAAATTGCAGAAAATAGCCTATCTGTGCCATTAAAAGAGGCTAGAGAAAAGTTTGAAAAAGAGTATTTAACTATTCAATTAAAAAAATTTAATGGAAATATTTCAAAAACTGCGAATTTTGTTGGCATGGAAAGAAGCGCCTTACATAGAAAATTAAAAGGCTTAGGAATAAAAGAATTTAATTAAAATGAATATAATCATTTGTGGTGCCGGAAGAGTAGGCTTTACTATAGCAAAACAACTAAGTGAACAAGGTCACTCTATTACTGTGATTGACCAATCTAGCGATGATATCCAAAAAATTGACGAGTCTTTGGATGTAAAGGCTATAGTTGGTAAAGCCACTTATCCATCAATATTAGAAAAAGCAAATGCTTCTGAATCAGATATGATCATAGCTGTTACTCGTAATGACGAAATTAATATGGTAATTTGTCAAATAGCTTTTTCAGTTTTTAATATTCCAAAAAAAATTGCCAGAATAAGATCTCAAGACTATCTAAATCCTAAATTTACAACTGTTTATAATAAAGAAAATTTACCAATCGATGTAATTATTTCTCCTGAATTAGAAATAGCAAAGTCTATACAAAGAAAACTCGAAGCACCAGGTGCCCTCGACAGTGTTCCTTTCGCCAATAATAAAATTAGATTATTGGAAATTTTGATTAATGATAATTGTAATTTAATTAATATTAAGCTTAATGAATTAACAAAAAAACATCCAAATCTTGATGCAAATATTATTGGAGTGATAAGAGGAGATAAATTTTTAATACCTAAAAAAAATGATGATATTCAAAAAAATGATAAAATTTATGTAATTATAAATTCCTCACAAATGTCACAAACACTAGAAGCGTTTGGTCATAATGAAAAAATTTCTAAAAAGATATTAATTGTAGGCGGTGGTAATATAGGTTTTAATCTTGCAAAGAATTTAGAAGAGAGTTTAGATGCTACAAGAGTTAAAATAGTTGAAAAAGACAAAGGACGATCAGAATTCCTTGCAAATGAATTGAATAATACCATTATAATTAACGGTGATGCTCTTGATGAAGAAGTTTTGATTGAAGCAAATTTAGAGGAGGCAGAAACTGTTTTGGCATTAACTAATGATGACGAGGACAATTTAATGGTAAGTGTGCTTGTAGAAAAATTTGCAAAAGACGACAAAAAAATCGATGACAAACGAACTATGGCTTTAATTAATAAACCGAACTATTCATTACTTCAAAACTCTCTAAAAATTGACGATTTGATTGATCCAAGAATGAATACAGTTTCCAGTATTCTAAAACATATACATAAAGGAACTATTGAGACTGCTTATACAATTTTAAATGGTGAGTATGAGGTTATTGAAGCTGAAATTATTGAAACATCAGAATTAATTAATAAGGAATTAAAAAACTCAAACTTACCAGAAGAAATAAGAATAGGAGCAGTCTTAAGAGAAGATAAAGTAATAATTCCCAGATCAAATTTTGTATTTCAGAAGGATGATAGGGTTGTGTTTTTAGCCAAAAAAGACTCAATTTCAGTTGTGGAAAATATATTTAGAATAAGTTCTATATAAATTTAAATGTCTCTATTTAGAGTAAAATATCTAAGTTTCTTTTTTATATTAGTTTCGATATTTTCTTTCCTAAATATTATCTACTCTTACTATTTTAATTTATATTTAAATCTTAACACTTACTATTTTAGTTTATTTTCATCTTTAATTATTGGTTTATTTTTTTTTAAAATAAAAGAGACAACTAAAAAACCAACGATTTTTGAAAAAATTTTAACTGTTTTTTTAGGTTATATTTTTCTACCAATTATTTTGTCATTACCATTTTATTTTAGTATTTATAATTTAACTTTTTTAAATTCAGTTTTTGAGTCTGTTTCAGGATTTACCTCAACAGGTTTTACTATTTTTGATAATATAAAACATATTGACCAAGGTTTGATATTATGGAGGTCCTCAATTCAATGGATTGGTGGTTTATATTTTTTATTTTCCATAATTTTTTTGATTGATATTTATGATGATAGTTTAAAAAAATCGTTAACAAATTTTTTATCTTTCAATAGTTCAGAAATATTAAAACAAACTGTTAAAATATTTATTTTATACACCAGTATAACAATATCTATTTTTATTATTCTAAATATTTTTGAAATAAGATCTTTTAATTCTTTAAATTTATCAATGACCGTAATTTCATCAGGTGGTTTTTTACCTTCAAACAATCTTTCATCAATTTTAACCAATCAAACTCAAATAGTAATTTTTTCATTATTAATGTTGGTTTCTTTTTTTAGTATTTTTTTTATTTATAATTTAATTTTTTTAAGAAATAAGAATTTAAACTTCTTTTATGAAGATATTCATTTATTTTTATATTTTTTATTTACAGTCACATTCTTTTTTACTTTTTTTAGCTTTGATAATAATTTTACTTACAGTTTTTTATCTCTAGTTAGCAGTATATCTAATATAGGAATCTCGTTAGAATTTGATCAATCAAATTTAAATTTTATTTATTTGATTTTAGTGATAATTGGAGGTTCTTTTTTTTCAACAAGTTCAGGTTTAAGATTTTTAAAAATTTATTCATTAACTAAATATTCCTTAAATCAAATACTTTCTTTTAGTCGACCTAAAAATGTTTTTATGAATAAATTAATATTTTCTAATATAAATTTTGATTTCAAAGAAATTAATAAATATTTTTTAACCATTTTGATTTTTATAATTTCTTTATTTATTTTAACTTCTCTATTAAGTCTGAGTGATATTCCTTTTGAAAGTTCTTTTAAATTAGCTGTTTTAACCTTAATGAATACCGTAAATTCTTCTACCTACGGCTTAAATGATTTTAGCTTTAATGATCTACATTTTTTAACGAAATCTTTTTTAATATTTTTTATGATAATTGGAAGAGTTGAGCTTTTATCTTTACTTTTAATCGCTAAAAAATTTCTTTTTAAATATTAATTTAGTATTATATATGTACTTGTAATAATTTTTTGCGCCCTTAGCTCAGCTGGATAGAGCATCGGTTTTCTAAACCGAGGGTCGCACGTTCGAGTTGTGCAGGGCGCACCATCATCAATATATATTCTTATATTTTTTTTCCATACTACATATAGTTAGAATGGTTCTAATATTGAGAATTTTACTTTGATCAATTTTATATAATGATAAAAGCATGAACTGATTCAAATTTATTTTGAATTATTTGTTAACAAATAAAAATAACTAAAAGGAAGAATAATGTTTAAATACGTAAAACAATTAACTTCTTTAGTAGCAATGGTTGCTGTGTTGTTTACTTTTACAACAGAGACTATGGCTGCTAAAAAATCTAAAACACTTAAAAACACTCAGAAGAAGGGTTTTGTAAGATGTGGAGTATCTCAAGGTCTACCAGGATTTTCTAATGCTGACGCTGCAGGAAATTGGACTGGTGTTGACGTTGATGTATGTAGAGCGGTAGCTGCTGCAGTACTAGGTGATGCGAACAAAGTTAAGTTCACACCATTAAGTGCTAAAGAAAGATTTACAGCTTTAACTTCTGGTGAGATTGATATCTTATCAAGAAACACAACTTGGACTCTTTCTAGAGATGCTGACATTGGACTAACTTTCGTTGGAGTAAACTTCTACGACGGTCAAGGTTTCATGGTTAGAAAAAACTCTGGAATTACTTCAACAAGCCAATTCAAAAATGGAATCTCAGCTTGTACTAACATTGGTACAACAACTGAGTTAAACATGAGAGACTTCTTTAACTCTAAAGGAATTTCTTATACTCCAGTTGCTTTTGAAAAAGCTGACGAAGTTGTAGCTGCTTATGATGCTGGTAGATGTGATACTTACACTACTGACAAATCAGGTCTTGCTGCACAAAGAACTAAAATGTCAAACCCTGATGATCACATCGTATTACCTGAAACTATTTCAAAAGAGCCATTAGGCCCTGTTGTTAGACAAGGTGATGCAGTATGGGAAGATATCGTAAGATGGTCTTTAAATACTATGATCGAAGCTGAGGAGTACGGTGTTACTTCTGCTAATGCTGACATGATGAAAACTTCAGAAAACCCACAAATCAAAAGATTAGTTGGTGCTGAAGGTGAAATGGGTGCTGCATTCGGTTTAGATAACGAGTGGAACTTGAGAATTATCAAACAAGTTGGAAACTATGGTGAAAGTTATAAGAGAAATATAGCTGACACTGGTATCTTACCAGACAGAGGTCCAAATGAATTATGGACTAAAGGTGGTATTTTATACGTTCCACCATCAAGATAATTAAAAGTAATAAATTGTTAAAAAGGGCTAGATTTATCTAGCCCTTTTTTTATAGTATCTGATCAAATGAAATTTAAAAAAATCTTACCTCAATTTTTAACTCTATTTTTTATAGTTTTAATCTTCGGTTACTTTACAATGAATGCCCAAGAAAACATGGATACGCGTGGTATCGAGTTTGGTTTTGGTTTTTTATCAAAAGAAGCTTCATTTGATATTCAATTTTCGTTAATTGATTATGATGGCTCCATGTCTTATGGACGTGCTTATCTAGTTGGACTATTAAATACATTATTAGTTTCTTTCATTGGTATTATTTTAAGTACTCTATTAGGTGCTGTGATTGGTGTTGCAAGATTATCACCTAACTATCTAATTAATAAAACAGCCAGTTTTTATGTTGAATTTTTTAGAAACATACCTTTGTTGTTACAGATCTTTTTTTGGTATTTTGCAGCTTTAAGAGCACTACCAATGCCAGAGGATGCCCCATTAATTTTTGGATCTTCTTTTATGACTATTAAGGGGCTATATACACCAGCTCCAATTTGGAGCAATTTTGATGTATTTATGATTGCTTTGATTGTTGCAATGGTCGCAATTTATTCTTTCAATAAATTTGCAAAAAGAAAACAAGAAGAAGAGGGAAAACAATATCCTAAATTTTTAATTTCACTAGGAATTTTTATTATATTACCAGCATTAACTTTTATAATAGGTGGTGTTGATCTTTCTTGGAGCTTTCCAGTATTGAAACAACTAGCTAAAACTTCTTTCACGTATGAAGGTGGTATGGGAATACCTCCTGAACTTATAGCGCTGACATTGGCTTTAACTTTATATACAGCAACTTTTATTGCCGAAAATGTAAGAGCTGGAATACAAGGTATAGGGAAAGGTCAAAAAGAAGCAGCTGCATCAATTGGTTTAACACCTAGCCAAGTTTTAAAATTAGTAATTTTACCTCAAGCATTAAGAATTATTATTCCACCTACTACAAATCAATATTTAAATTTAACAAAAAATTCATCTTTAGCAGCAGCTATTGCTTACCCAGATTTAGTATTAGTTTTTGCAGGTACTGCAATGATGCAAACAGGTAGAGCTATTGAAATTGTAGGAATTACAATGGCTACTTATCTAACAATCAGTTTAGTAATCTCACTATTTATGAACTGGTATAATAAAAGAATTGCGATACAGGAAAAGTAATAATGAGTAATATAAATTTTTTAAAACCTAATAGAGAAAGTTTAAATTTATTTTTAATTTTAGGTTCTTTATTTTTTGCACTTGGGTTAATAGATTTTTGTCTAAATAATTTTTATGATACTAATATTACTGGATTTTTACCTGGTTTTGTCAGTTTTTTTACTCCTCTAATTTTTGGAATGATTGGATTACATTTAATAAGAATAGAATTTTCTGGAATTAAAATCCTAGACGAGCTCAACAAAAATATTAACACTAGTAATTTTAATGCAGCTTTAAGTATAAGCATAATCATATTGATAATTTTCAGTGTTGCACCATTACTCAATTGGTTTGTCCTAGACGCTACATTTATTGGTGATAGCAAAGAAGCTTGTACGGGAGGTGGTGCATGTTGGGTTTATATTAAAACTTGGTTTAATAGATTTATGTATGGAATGTATCCTAATAATGAGCAATGGAGAGTTAATGCAACATTCATTATTGTTTTAGGAATGATGGGAGCAGGATATTTTTTCCCATTGAAATATAAAAAATATTTAACTTTTTATTATGTTATCTTTCTACCAATAATTTCATTTCTTTTAATTTACTATTTAATTTCAGGTGGTGAATTTGGTTTAGAATGGGTAGAAACAGGTGCATGGGGTGGTTTATCTTTAACTTTTATTGTTTCTTTCTTTTCATTAATTTTTTGTTTTCCAATAGGGATGATGTTGGCGCTTGGAAGAAGATCTGATTTAACAGTAGTTAAATACTCTTCACTTTCATTTATTGAATTTTGGAGGGGTGTACCGCTAATCACAGTATTATTCATGTCTGCAGTTATGTTTCCAATGTTTTTACCAGATGGAACATATGTTGATAAACTAATTAGAGTTATTGTTGCTATTACTTTATTTGAAGCTGCTTATACAGCTGAGGTTATCAGAGGTGGTTTACAAGCACTACCTAGAGGACAATATGATGCAGCAAAATCTTTAGGTATGGGGTACTGGAGACTTCATTTGTTAGTAATTTTACCACAAGCTCTTAAACTAGTAATACCTGGTATTGCCAATACTTTTTTAGCTTTAGTAAAAGATACTCCATTAATTTTTGTAGTAGGGTTATTGGAGTTAGTTGGAATGTTAAACTTAGCAAAAACAAATCCTAAATGGCTTGGGTTTTCGATGGAAGGTTACGTATTCGCTGGAATTATATTCTGGATTATTTGCTACAGTATGAGTAAATATAGTCAAAAATTAGAATTAAAATTTAAAACAGATAGATAAATAACTATGTCAGATTCAATTATACAGATTAAAGAAGTAAACAAATGGTATGGAGACTTTCAAGTTCTTAAAGATATTAATCTTGAGGTTAAAGCTAAAGAAAAAATTGTTGTTTGTGGACCATCTGGATCTGGTAAATCTACACTAATTAGATGTATTAATAGATTAGAAGAGCATCAAAAAGGAAACATTATAGTTGATGGTACTGAGATTTCTGAAGATACAAAAAATATAGAACAAGTTAGAGCAGAAGTTGGAATGGTTTTTCAGCAATTTAATTTATTTCCACATTTATCAATTTTGGATAACTGCACATTAGCTCCTATTTGGGTTAAGAAAATGCCTAAAAAAGAGGCAGAGGAATTGGCTTTAAAACATTTGGAAAGAGTTCAAATTTTAGATCAAGCTCAAAAATTCCCAGGACAACTCTCTGGTGGACAACAACAGCGTGTAGCTATTGCTAGAGCACTATGTATGGAACCTAAAATAATGCTTTTTGATGAACCAACATCTGCATTAGATCCAGAAATGATTAAAGAAGTACTAGATGTAATGGTTGACCTAGCCAAACAAGGAATGACCATGATTGTTGTTACTCATGAAATGGGATTTGCTAAGGAAGTTGCTGATTGCATGATATTTATGGATGAAGGTAAGATAGTAGAGAAGGCTGATACAAAAGAATTTTTTGCTAATCCTAAGAGTGATAGAACAAAGCTATTTTTAAGCCAAATTTTATAATTTTTAAACTCTTTACCGTCAAAAGTTTAGATAATAGTTTGATATATTTGTCTTAAATTCAATAGTTTTTTTTAAATCTTAAGCTTGACAGGTTTTCTGTCGCTCATCTTTTGCTAAGAAAATAAATAAATTTTTCTATTGCACGATCCTTAATAAATTTGTTCAATATGTTTTTAAAATTTAATTAAGAGGGGTCTTAATGGAAGATAATTTCAACAAACACTTAGGCAATAAGCTTAAACTTAGAAGATTAGCTTTGGGTTTAACCCAAACTAAAGTTGCAAAAGCAATAAACGTTACATTTCAACAAATTCAAAAATACGAAAAAGGCACTAATGGTGTTAGCTCAATTAGATTGCTTCAATTGTCTAACTATTTAAAAGTACCGATTAATTATTTCTTTGAAGATTTTTCAGAATATTTAATTAATTTGGAAAAATCACAAGAAGGTCACATGAATGTTAATTACAATTTTTTAACAAAATTATACTCTGAACTTAGTGCTGATCAAAAATTAAAATTTAACAAATCTTTACAAATTTCAGGAACAATTATTTCTAAAGCAGTATAATTTTTAATTAATCTAAGACCCCAAAATTAAGTTTAATAAATTCCATATATTTAAACCAGGAAATAATTTTTAAGTTATTTTTTTAGAATTTTTTTTGGCTCCTCGGGCAGGACTCGAACCTGCGACCAATTGATTAACAGTCAACTGCTCTACCAACTGAGCTACCGAGGAATGTAAGAAATTCAACTTACTTTTTTTTAAGACTAAAACAAGATTTTTTTTTGGAGGCAACGCCCGGAATCGAACCGGGATACAAGGATTTGCAATCCTCTGCGTAACCATTCCGCCACGTTGCCATCTTGTTTAGCTAATAGCATCAGAAGCCTTTTTATATTAAATATTTCTCATTAGTCTATTAAATAACGATCTAAATTCATTATTGTTAATTTAGATTATTAAATTATAAACTTTACACACCATGAGTAGCGATAAATATATACATTCTGATGTTGAAGACAAAATCTATTCTTATTGGGAAAAAAATGAACTTTTTAAACCAAGAGAAAATTCAAAAAAATTTTCAATTGTAATTCCACCGCCTAATGTAACCGGCAGCCTTCATATGGGTCATGCTCTAAATAATTCAATTCAGGATTTACTAGTTCGTTATCACCGAATGAACAACTATGAAACTTTATGGCAACCCGGAACTGATCATGCAGGAATAGCCACTCAAGCTTTAGTTGAGAGAAAACTTGCATCAGAAAAAATTGATAAAAATGAAATAGGTAGAGAAAAATTTATTGAAAAAGTATGGGAATGGAAAGAGCAGTATGGAGACATAATTATCAATCAATTAAAAAAATTAGGATGTTCTTGTGATTGGTCTCGTAATGCTTTTACGATGGATGAAAATCTTTCAAAATCAGTAATTAAAGTTTTTGTAGATCTTTATAATAAAGGTTTAATTTACAAAGATAAAAAATTAGTAAACTGGGATACTGTTTTAAAAACTGCAATTTCCGATCTTGAAGTTGACCAAAGAGAAGTAAATTCTAAAATTTATTATATTAAGTATCCTATTGATGGTACGCGTGAATTCGTTACCATTGCAACAACAAGACCTGAAACAATGTTAGGAGATACAGCTATCGCTGTTAATCCAAAAGATGAAAGATTTACTTCTTTTGTAGGAAAAACAGTTACAATTCCAATTGTTGGAAGAAAGATTAACATTATAGAAGATGATTATGCAGATCCCGAACAAGGAACTGGAGCTCTAAAGATTACACCAGCACATGATTTTAATGATTATGATGTTGGGCAAAGAAATAATCTTGACATAATTAATATATTTACTGAAGCTGGTAAAATTAACCAAAATGCACCTAAAGATTATATTGGTCTTGATAGATTTGAAGCAAGAAAGAAAATTTTAAAAGAACTTAAAGAAAAAGAATTTTTTGTTAAGGAAGAAAACATAAAAAACAAAGTTCCATATGGAGATAGATCAAATTCAATAATTGAACCATTTTTAACTGAACAATGGTTTGCAGATGCAGAAAAATTATCTGTAAAAGCTAAAGAAGTTGTAAATTCAAAAAAAACAAATTTCTTTCCTGAAAATTGGGCCAAAACTTATTTTCAATGGATGAATAATATTGAGCCTTGGTGTATTTCGAGACAACTTTGGTGGGGCCATCAGATACCAGCTTGGTATGGCCCAGACAAAAAAATCTTTGTAGCTATCAATGAAGATGATGCAAAACAATTAGCTAAAAAACATTATGGCAAAGATGAAGAATTAATTCGAGATCCCGATGTATTAGATACATGGTTTTCTTCTGGTCTTTGGCCATTTGCAACATTAGGTTGGCCGGAAAATAAAGATTATGTTGAAAAATTTTATCCTACTTCTGTCTTAGTAACTGGATTTGATATTATATTTTTCTGGGTTGCTAGAATGATAATGTTTGGAACAGAATTTTTAAATAAAGAACCGTTTAAAGATATTTATGTTCACGCACTAGTTAGAGATGAGAAGGGACAAAAAATGTCAAAATCTAAAGGCAATGTTATAGATCCGTTAGATTTAATTGAAAAATATAGTGCTGATGCACTAAGATTCACTCTGCTTTCGATGGCATCTCCTGGAACAGATGTTAAACTTTCAGAAGATAGGGTTAAAGGATACAGAAACTTTCTAAATAAACTTTGGAATGCTAATAATTTTTTAATCGCTAATGAATGTGATTTTTCTGATATTGATGAAACTCCAGATTTATCAGTAAATATTAACAAATGGATTTATGCTGAGTTAATTGAAGCAAAGTCTAAGATAGAAAAAAATTTAGAAAATTATAGATTTGATGAAGCTGCAAAAAATGCTTATCAATTTGCCTGGCATTCTTATTGTGATTGGTATTTAGAATTATCAAAAACAATATTATTTTCAGATAATGAAGAAGCTAAATCTGAGGTTAGAAAAGTTTCAAGTTATATATTTAAGCAAATCTTGATTTTACTTCATCCATTTATTCCATTTGTTACAGAAGAGATTTGGCTAAAAAATAAATTTGATAACTCTAATAAAGATTTTTTGATGTTTGCCAATTGGCCAATAGGTGAAATTAATAAAGACACTAGTACAGAACAAGTTGAAAATATTATAAGTATCATTTCTGAAATTAGATCTTTTAAAAATGAATTAAACGTAAGCCCTGGTTCCTTTATAGATCTGTCTATAAATAACATAAATGATAATCAAAAAATTTTTATTAATAGTAATGAAATCATTCTTAAAAAATTGGGAAGAATAAATAATATTTTAAGTGATGACTTGGATAAACCTGCAGCAACTATGGTTGTCTCAGGAGATTTGTTTAAAATCTATTTCGATAAAGATGTTGATTTAAAATTTATTAAAGAAAACTTAACTAGCAAACAAAATAGAATTCAAGAAGAAATGAACAAAATATCTCAAAGATTAGAAAATAAAAGTTTTGTAGATAGAGCACCAAAAGAGATTGTTGAACAGGAAAAAACTAATTATAATAATTTAAAGAACGATATTGATAAAATATCAGTAACAATAAAGGGTATATAATGGCAAAATTTAATAAAAAGAAACTTCCAAGCAGACATACATCATTAGGAGCTGATAGAGCACCTCACAGATCATTTTATTATGCAATGGGTGAAACTGAGAAAGATGTAGCAAAACCATTTGTTGGTGTTGTATCGACTTGGAATGAGGCAGCACCATGTAATATTGCCCTAATGAGACAAGCTCAATCAGTTAAAAAAGGTGTAAGAGCTAACGGTGGAACTCCTAGAGAGTTTTGCACAATTACGGTTACCGATGGTATTGCAATGGGCCATGAAGGAATGAAATCTTCCTTAATATCTAGAGAAGTAATTGCAGACTCAGCAGAACTTACGGTTAGAGGACATTGCTATGATGCATTAGTTGGTATTGCTGGATGTGATAAATCTTTACCTGGATTAATGATGTCCATGGTTAGATTAAATGTTCCAAGTGTTTTTATTTATGGAGGATCAATTCTACCAGGAAGATATAAAGGAAAAGACGTAACTGTAGTCGATGTGTTTGAAGCAGTTGGAAAACATTCTTCAGGTCAAATGTCTGCTGCTGAACTTAGAAAATTAGAGTTAGTTGCCTGTCCTAGTGCTGGTGCTTGTGGTGGTCAATTTACAGCTAACACAATGGCATGTGTATCTGAAGCTATTGGATTAGCACTTCCTTACTCAGCTGGAACTCCAGCTCCTTATGAAGAGAGAGATAAGTACGCAAAAGCAAGTGGAACAATGGTTATGAATCTTCTTAAAAAAGGAATTAAACCTAGAGATATCGTAACTAAAAAAGCTCTAGAAAATGCTGCAACAATAGTTGCTGCAACAGGCGGATCAACAAATGCTGGATTACACTTACCAGCAATTGCTAATGAAGCAGGTATAAAATTTGATTTAATGGATGTTGCTAAAATTTTCAAAAGAACTCCTTATCTTGCAGACTTAAAACCAGGTGGAAAATATGTTGCTAAAGATATGTGGTTAGCAGGCGGTGTTCCAATGTTACTTAAAACATTATACGAAGGTGGTTTTATCCATGGTGACTGCATGACTGTTACTGGAAAAACCATGAAAGAAAATTTAAAAAATATTAAATTTAATCCAAAACAAAAAGTAATGAGATCTTATAAAGATCCTTTGTCACCAACTGGTGGTGTAGTTGGTTTAAAAGGTAATTTAGCTCCAGAGGGTGCAATAGTTAAAGTTGCAGGATTAAAGAAATTACAATTTACTGGAAAAGCAAGATGTTTTGATAATGAAGAAAGCGCTATGAAAGCTGTTCAAAGCAAAAAGTATAATGATGGTGAAGTAATCATTATTAGATATGAAGGTCCTGTTGGAGGTCCTGGCATGAGAGAAATGCTATCAACAACAGGAGCTATATACGGACAAGGAAAAGGGGAGAAAGTAGCTCTTATTACTGACGGTAGGTTCTCTGGTGCTACGAGAGGCTTTTGTGTGGGTCACGTGGGCCCTGAGGCTGCTCTAGGGGGTCCTTTAGGCCTTTTACGTAACGGAGATATCATTGATATTGATGCTAAAAAAGGGACTATCAATGTAAGACTTTCTAAAAAAGAATTATCTTCAAGAAAAAGAAAATGGAAACCTAGAAAATCTGATTTTGGATCAGGTACCTTATGGAAGTATGCACAAACGGTAGGACCTGCTTATTTAGGTGCCCCAACTCATCCAGGTAAGAAAAAAGAAGTTAAGGATTATTCAGAAATTTGATGAAAATCCGTCCGGTTATATTATGTGGAGGTGCTGGAACTCGACTTTGGCCAAATTCTAAAAATCATCAAGCAAAACAGTTTATTGATTTTGGTAAATGGACTTTACTTGATAAAACTTTAGAAAGAACAAAAGCTTCAATTTACGATTCTCCAATCATTAGTACAAATAAGAAGTATTTAAATAAAGTAAAACAACACTTAAAAAAAAATAAGATTACCAAATATAAAATTGTAGTAGAGCCAGCAAAAAGAAACACAGCCCCAGCTATTTTAAGTACAGCGCTAATAAAAGATATTCCTGACAATCAACCATTAATGTTTTTTACTGCCGATCATTTAATTGAAAAAATGAATATTTTTAATAAAGCCATCAATAAAAATAAATCAAACCTTAATAGTGAAAATATATTTGTTTTTGGAATTAAACCTAAATCTCCTACAAGTGATTATGGATATTTTTTAACAAAAAAAATCAAAGGAAATATTAATAAAGTAACTAAATTTATTGAAAAACCAAAAGAGTCAAAAGCTAAACAAATTATTAAGAACAAAGGTTATTGGAATTCAGGCATGTTCTATCTTCGAAAAGACTCAATAATTAATAATTTTAAAAAATATCAGCCAACAACATACAGAAATTGTGTTAATTCAGTTAAAAAGGCAAAATATAAAGCTAATACTTATTATTTAAATAAAGCTTCATTTATAAAAGCGACAGCTAAATCATTCGATTATGCAGTTTTAGAAAAAACAAAACAAATAAACGCAATTAAATTAGATATTCCATGGTCAGATCTTGGTAGTTGGAAAGAAATCTTAAAAATGTATGACAAGAATAAAGACAAATACATTAAGAAAAAAAATATTTATTACCGTCCTTGGGGTAGATACACCAATTTATTCGAGGGAAAAGAGTTTTTAGTTAAAGAATTATTTGTCAAACCAAAAGGAATTTTAAGCTTACAAAAACACCATCATCGAGCTGAACATTGGCTAGTTACACAAGGTAATGCTAAAATTACACTTAACAAAGATAAAATAGTCAAAAAACCAGGTGAGCACATATTCATTCCACTAGAAGCAATTCATAGAGTTCAAAATCAAGGCAAAAAACCAATTAAAATTATGGAAGCTCAAGTAGGTTCAATTCTTAAAGAAACAGACATTGTTAGATATCAAGATATTTACGGTAGAGTTAAATAAGTAATTAATGGATTCTAGTGTTTTTTTTGTAATTCTATTAGCAACGATTTTACATGCAGTTTGGAATGCGATGGTTAAACATCATCCAGATAAAGCTATAGCAGTTTTGGCTATTGTATTAGGCCACATACCTTTAGCTCTGATTTGTATTTTTTATTTTCCTTTACCAGGAAAAGAGTCGCTAGCCTATATAATTGCAAGTGTATTAGCTCATCAGGGTTATCAATGGTATATGTTAAATTCTTATAAAATAGGTGACTATACAAATGTTTACCCAATTTTCAGAGGCTTTGGACCTTTATTAGCTACATTGATCTCTATAATATTTCTTGGCGTTGTATTTAAAATACCAACTTTATTCTCAATATTATTGATTTGTGCTGGAATAATGCTTCTTGGTTTAATTGTTTCAAAAAATAAAAAACAAATTGAGATTACTAAATATTCTTTACTTACAGGATCATTCATAGGTCTATACTCGTTAATAGATGGATACGGTGCTAGAGTTAGTACGTCAGCAATTTCATATATTAGTTTTTCTTTTTTATTTAGTGCCTTGCTTTTTCCTATTATTTTAAAACTCAACAAACATGAAAATATTTTTTCAAAGGTTTTTAAAGATGCAAAAATAATATTTTGGGTAGGAGGATCTATATCTTTTATTATTTATGCAATTGTTGTTTGGGGTTTTACAAAAGCACCAATTCCTCTAGTTGCAGCACTTAGAGAAACGAGTATTTTTTTCTCAATATTTATTGGATATTTTTTCTTAAAAGAAACTATAAATCTTAAAAAAATAATATCTATTTCGCTTATAGTTATCGGGGTGATTGGTATTAAGTTATTTTAAATATAATTGAATAATTTTAAAATAATTATTGTATTCAAAAGCAACAGCATTATAGGGACTACAGTTCTTATAAGTTCCATTATATGGTTAACTCTATCAAGTTTTCTTTCTAATTTTCTTATTGGGCTCATTTTATCCCAGTCTTCTTGTTTGTAAGTATTTTTTTTTCGATTTTTATTCATAATGAAAAAACTCTTTTATTGATTTAAATGAAAAATTCAATTTTTAAAAATTAATCTTTTATTTTTTGGGCATATCAAGTTGTGTAATATGCCCAAAAAACTTAATTAAAACCAATTATTTGGAATTATTATATAATGTATTCCTAGCACAATACCTACTGACACACTTAATCCAAAGATCATTTTAAGAAAATCTTTACCAATTAATGGAAAAACATACTTGAATTTATAATCTTTGTTCATAGTTGATATTGCAAGTTCCCTACCACATAATAAACCAACAAATACCCATGTTGTTGACATTGGTAAATCATTAAGTTCTTTAAAATAGTAAAGTACAGCAGCATAAATAACATTAATTATTGTTGCTGATCTTGCGTATCTTGTTCCTGTTTTATCTAAAACTACTTTTTGAATTGATCCTCCGTTTATGTAGAAGATGTAAAAAAGAAGAGCTGTAAAGTAAGCAAGAACAATCAATAATAAAGTTACATCTAATTGTCTTGGAAGATATACGGCTATATTAGCTACATCGTGAGATAACCAAACCCACCATAACCAACCTGAAGTTACCCATACAGAGTTTCTCCAAAAACCTATCCATTTATCTTCTACTTCATCAAATTTTTCATTAATAAATTTAGATACAACTACCCAGCAAATATATGCAGCAACAGCTGCTAAGCCATAACCAACAACGCTTTTCATAAGCATTTTTTCAAGAACTACAGTTGATGCAAAAGCAGAAAGAACTAAGAATGTAGTTGAAACTGGTATTCCTATTCTTGTTAATATTAAAAGTATTCCAGGCGCTACAGCATGATACCACTGTATTTCTTGGAATGGTATTCTTGTTAATCTTCCATAAGATATATCGCCAGCATTGCTGTACCAGCCCCATGTGATAGCAAGTATCATCACAAATGAAGCAGCGCTTGCAAGCGTGTACCATTTAAACCATTTTTGTTTAGATGCTATAAAAGTACCTAGCGTCTGTATTGAGTCATTAGCAATAACGCTATATCCCGCTAAAGCAAAGCCGACGATCGTATATATTGTTGTCAGTTCCATTTTTTTTCCTTTTTATATTTACTTTATTGTTTTCCGTTTCGAACGATTCTTAATATTGATGATGATTTAATAGGTGTAAGTAAATTTATCTATAGTTAAATTAATCTATTTTTTTTATGGTGAGTTGATTCATCGATCATTATTGTAAAAAAAAGTAAAGTCCATAGTATAAATTAAATTATTTATATTATGAAAAGCAAATTTATCTTAAATATTATATTTTTAGATTATGTCCAGTAATATGATTTCTTAAATACAACTTAATAGTGTTTTATAATTTCTTTAAAATTATCATATAAAATCTAATTATTAATAAAAGTGAGATCTAAGGTTTAAATGTTAATTTTTCTGAAGTTCATAAATAGAAACATAATGCTTCTTTTTAGGTAATGGAATTATTGTTGGAACTTTACTTAATCTTGGTTTTATAGATTTTTTTCCAACAATTATATTTTTATCATAATTTTCTAAATCAATTTCTGGGTGAGGATTTCCATCATTAATTAATGGCCAAGCATCACATGCCCTGTAACCAAATAAAATTAATGGTCTTGAGTTATCCATTAAATTGTGTCCAGAACCATGAACTGATCTACAATGAAAAAAAACAACTGTTCCAGCAGTTCCAGTTATGGAAACACTATTATTTGCTCCAATTTTATTCTTTTTAGTATCTATTTTTCCAACAAAGTAATTTTCTTTATTGTGGTGACTATACAATTTCTTTTTATGTGAATTCTTAATTATTTTAAGAGGACCATTTTTCTCATAGCAATCATCCAAATATATACCAACTGTGATCAAATCATCATTGGTATGTGGGTAAAAAGCCCAATCTTGATGCCATCCAATTTCACTTCCTTTTTTCTTATTAGGTAATTTAAAATTTAATTTTCCAAGATGAAATCTAACTGTTCCTCCTAGTAATTTTTTAGCTATAGATATTATTTTTTTATTCCTAGATAATTGATAGAAGATCTTATGTCTATTTTGAGGATTATTTAATCTTAAAATTTCCTGATTTTTTGAGGAACTGGAATTGTAAACAAAATGATAATTATCATAAGATTGAGTACTGTTTTGGTTATTTGATTTTTTTTTTCTCTTTCTTTAGAAATTACTTCATTTACAACTTTATTTATTTTGTTGATCTCTTTTGGGCTAATTAGATTTTTTTTTACAAAAAACCCATAATTTTTAAACTGATTAAGATCGTTCATTGAAAATTATTATATTTGAAAATAATAAATTTTCTCTAAAAAAAATGTGTTTTTAGCTTCAAATAAATTAATAAATTAGCAACTTTTAAAAGAAGCTGACATATTTCTTATCAATTTAAAGTATAGATCTTTACCCGAATCTAAAGTTGCACCTAGTGGATCTAAAACACCAGTTTTAATATTCATATCTTTAGCAACAGCATCAATAATATCAGGATTAAATTGAGGCTCAGAGAATACACAAGCAACTTTATCATGTTCGATAATTTCTCTAATTTCAGCTAGTTGTTCAGCTCCAGGCATTACATCAGCATTGACAGTAAATGCACCTAAAACATTAACATTAAATCTTTTCTCAAAATATTGATATGCATCATGAAACACAATTGATGAAACGCTGTTACTTAAATCAGTCATTACCTCAATAGTAAGTTTATCGATTTCTTTTAAAGCCTTATCTAAATTATTTTTATATTTAAATCCATTTTTAGGATCGTTTTCAATTAAATGTTCAGCCATTTCATTTAATATTGCTTTTGAATTAATTGGGTCTAACCAAATGTGAGCATCAAATTCACCATGTCCATGGCCTTCATGTCCGTGATCGTCGTGATCATCTTCTTTCTTACCGTGATCATCATGTCCGTGATCGTCGTGATCATCTTCTTTCTTACCGTGATCATCATGTCCGTGATCGTCGTGATCATCTTCTTTCTTACCGTGATCATCATGTCCGTGATCATGTTCATCAAAAATATTTCTTTCTCTAAATTTTAATACGTTTAAACCTTTAATTTCTATTAACTCAATTTTTTCAGCTTTTTTAGCTATTGAGCTTAAAGGTTTTTCTAGAAAGTTTTCCATACCTTCACCAACCCAAAAAATAAGATCAGCGTTTTGAAGCATTTTTGCATGAGAAGGTTTCATTGAAAATCCATGAGGAGACGCATATCCATCAACAATTAACTCTGGTTTTCCAATTCCATCCATCAAATAACTAGCTAAAGAATGTATTGGTTTAATTGATGTAACTACTTTTATTTCAGCATTTGCTGGTATAAAGAAAGTTAAAATTGATAAGATTGATAAAGCAATGGATAATTTTTTGAGTTTTTTCATAATAAGTAATTTAATTAGTTGTTATATTATAACAGTATGTAATAATATAACATTTGCAAGTCAAGTAATAAATGTCAGATAAAAATATATTAGTAGAACTTCATAAAGCTGGTTTTAAACAAAACAATAAATGGCTAGTAGAGGGCGTCTCATTAAAAGTTGAGAAGGGCAAGATCGTTACACTTATTGGCCCAAACGGATCTGGTAAAAGTACTACGGCAAAAATTGCTTTAGGTATTTACAAAAATATCGAGGGGACGGTAGAAAAATACACAAACAAAATTGGTTATGTTCCTCAAAAAATCTCAATTGATTGGACATTACCATTAAGAGTGTATGATTTTATGCTTTTAACAGAAGACATCAGTGACGAAGCGATTGACGAAGCTCTTGCTCTAACTGGCGTTGCCCATCTTAAAGATAAAAATTTAGGAAATTTATCTGGCGGTGAATTTCAAAGAGTTCTAATAGCTCGAGCTATTTCCAAAAAACCGGAATTATTGGTCTTAGATGAGCCAGTTCAGGGTGTTGATTATACAGGTGAAATTGCTTTGTATGAATTAATTAAAAAAATTTCAGATACTCTAAATTGTGGAATTTTATTAATTTCACATGATCTACATACTGTTATGACCGCAACAGATCATGTTGTTTGTTTAAATGGCCATGTATGTTGTTCAGGATCACCAATGGATGTGGCTAAAAATAATGAGTACAAAACCTTATTTGGAGAACAAGCTTCTCAAATTTTATCTGTATACGAACATAAACATGACCATGTTCATTCAGACGAAGGTCAAATTAAGAAAAATTAATATGTTAGATGATTTCTTCATAAGAGCCTTAATTGCTGGAATTGGTGTTGCCTTGGTAACAGGACCACTAGGTTGTTTTGTAGTTTGGAGAAGATTGTCATATTTTGGTGATACATTATCTCATTCAGCATTATTGGGTGTAACTATGGCTTATTCTTTTGAGCTTAATATTGCGCTTTCAGTTTTTGTAATTTCATCGGCAATTGCGTTAATTTTAATTCAATTACAAAAAAAAACTAATTTACCTGGAGATGCATTGCTAGGTCTTCTTGCTCACTCTTCATTAGCAGTTGGTTTAGTAGTAATTGGATTTTTAACTTTTATACGTTTTGATATTATGGGTCTTTTATTTGGAGATATCTTAGCAGTAACAACAACTGATATATTTATGATATGGACTGGTGGAGCTATAATCTTATTAGTACTAAAATTAATTTGGAAACCTTTGTTTGCATCTACTGTTAATTACGAGCTAGCAGAAGCAGAAGGGTTAAATCCAGATAGAGCTAAAGCAATTTTTACTATTCTTATGGCTGCTGTAATAGCTATTTCAATTAAAATGGTTGGATTGTTGCTTATAACTGGAATGCTAATCATTCCAGCCGCAATGGCTCGAAACATATCAAATAGTCCTCAAAAGATGGTTTTATTCTCAGTAATTGGTGGTCTTTTATCAGTAATACTGGGTTTATTTTCTTCATTAGAGTTTAACACCGCATCTGGACCTTCAATAATTATGGCTGCTTTAGTTTTATTTATATTATCTTTACTTAATATTAAACAATCGATTAAATTGAAAAACTAATAACTAATTGATAAGAATTTAAAAATGGAAAAAGAACATAACCTTTCAAAAAACCAAAAAATTATTTTTGATATAATTGATAAATCTGGTGAACCAATGAAGGCTTACTCAATTTTGTTTGATGTTCAAAAAAAAGGAATTAAAGCACCATTACAAGTTTATAGAGCATTAGACAAATTGGTTGAAATTGGAAAAATTCACAAGATCGAAAGCAGAAATGCCTTTATTGCCTGTCAAAATTCTAGCTGCCAAATAACAAAAGCAACTGCTTTTTCAATTTGTGAAAGTTGCGAAAATGTATCTGAAATAAGTAACTCAAAACTTTCAAAATATTTATCTAACTTTTCAGACGACTCTGGAATGAAATATAGTAAATATAATTTAGAATTTTTTGGTTTATGTAAAAAATGTAAATCAAAATAAATGAGCACCGTATTTTTAACTTTAGACGAAATATTTGAACTAGCTAAAAAGACACTTTTGGCTAATGGATGTAATGATGAAACTGCATCTATATTATCAGATTTAATTAGAAATGCAGAAAGAGACGGTTCTGTTTCGCATGGTTTGTTTAGATTACCAGCTTATGTTTCAGGTTTAAAAAGTGGTAAAATTAATGGTAAAGGAAAACCTGAAATAAAAAAAATTTCTCCATCAGTAATAAAAGTTCAAGGTAAAAACTCTTTAGCTCCAGTTGTATTAAATAAAGGATTACCTGAATTAACAAAAGCTGCAAAAAAAAATGGTGTTGCCGTTTTAGCAATTAATAATTCACATCACATGGCAGCTATGTGGCCTGAAACTGAAAAATTAGCCGAAGAGGGATTAGTTGCTTTTGCTTGCACCTCTTATAAACCAGCAGTAGCCCCAGCAGGTGCTATTAAACCATTATTTGGAACAAATCCAATTTCATTTGCTTGGCCACGTCCTGGTAAAACACCAGTTGTTTATGATATGGCAACAGCTTCAATGGCAATGGGTGAAGTTCAAGTTGCTAAAAGAGAAGGACATAAAGTTCCACTTGGAACAGGTTTAACTAAAGATGGAAAAGATACTACTGATCCAGCAGAGATTGCAGACGGTGGTGTTCTATTACCTTTTGGTGGATACAAAGGCTCAGCTATAGCAATGATGGTAGAGTTATTAGCTGGTGCATTAGTTGGTGATAATTTTAGTTATGAAACAGCTGCCAAAGATAATAATGATGGCGGTCCACCAAGTGGTGGTGAATTTATTCTAGCTATTTGTCCGGATAAAACAGCAGGAACTAGTTGGCAGAAACATGCAGAAGAATTTTTCGAAAAAATGAAATCAATGGGTGAAGTAAGATTACCTGGTGAAAGAAGACATAAAAATCGACTAGATACTGGCCCTAGACACATCAATGAGGAACTAGTTAATAAAATTAAATCTCTAAGCTAGTTTAATTTCAATTGGAGTATGATCTGAAGGTTTTTCCCTTCCTCGAGGATCTTTATTAATATTAATATCTTTTATATTATCGATTAGAGAGTTTGAAACTAAGAAGTGGTCAATTCTCATACCATTATTTTTTTGCCAAGCACCTCTCATATAATCCCAAAATGTATATCCCTCTTTATCTTCATTAAAGTGTCTATAAACGTCATTAAAACCAAGATTTAACATTTCTCTAAATTTTTTTCTTATTTCAAGTCTATATAAAGCGTCGTCTTCGAAGCTTTTAACATTATAAACATCTTCAGCAGCTGGAATAACATTAAAGTCTCCAGCTAAAATGATGTTTTGATTTTTTTTAGATAAAGTTTTTAGTTGTTTGATAAGTTGATCCATCCAATTCTTTTTATAATCGTATTTTTCAGTGTCAACTGGATTACCATTAGGTGTATAGATATTTATTAATTGAATAACTTTTTTTTTATATTCAACTTCTGCAGAAATTATTCTTGATTGTTTTAACTTATCTTTGATTAAATCAGTTCTAACATTATTTAACCTACCTTTAGATATGATAGCGACACCATTATAACTTTTTTGACCAAAAACATGACTTTCATAATCCATGGAAGCAAAATCATCATATGGGAAATTAACATCTTCAGTTTTAATTTCTTGCATCATTAAAACATCAGGTTTGTATTTTAGAAGATAACTTTTGATATTTTCTATTCTAGCTCTTACTGAGTTAACATTCCAGGATGAGATAATCATTAAAGTGAGAATGAAACACCACAGCCACAAGAAGATTTAGTTTGTGGATTAGAAATTTTAAAAGACTCACCAATAAGCTCAGATACATAATCAACCTCAGAACCTTTTAATAAATCTGCTGAAGTTTTGTCAATTAAGATGTTTTCAAAATTAAAATCATCGTCATTTTTGGATTTTTCAAATGTAAATTCATATTGAAAACCTGAGCATCCTCCGCCCTTAATAGCGATTCTAAAAAATGATCCATCATCTTTTTTTGATAATAAATTTGCTATCTGTTTTAGAGCATTATCTGTAAATTTAATTTCTTTAATCATTACTGAACACTGATAATACTAATATAATACTTAATTATTTAAATTAAAGGATGAAAAAACACTCTCAGTTAGGCGTATTTAAAAGTAAAGGAAGACTTAGTAATGAAGCAACTTCTAAATACAGATCACCTTTTCAAAGAGATAGAGATCGAATAATTCATAGTGCGTCATTCAGAAGATTAAAACATAAAACCCAAGTTTTTGTAAATACTGAGGGAGATCATTTTAGAACAAGAATTACTCATTCTATAGAAGTTGCTCAAATTGCAAGATCAATAGCAAAATACCTTAATTTAAATGAAGATTTAACTGAGACTTTAAGTTTAGCTCATGATTTGGGACATACGCCATTTGGTCATGCTGGCGAAGATGCTTTAAATGAATGCATGGATAATTTTGGAGGCTTCGATCACAATTTACAAACACTAAGAATTGTTATGTTTTTGGAGAACAAATATTTTAAGTTCAAAGGTCTAAATCTATCAATTGAAACTCTTGAGGGATTATTGAAGCATAATGGACCTGTTGAAGATGCAGATTTGGTAAATAGTTTAATTGGTCTTAAAACTTTTAAAAAAAGAATTAATTTTAACACATATCCTTCGTTAGAGGCTCAAATCTCGGCCATATCAGATGATATAGCTTACAATAATCATGATATCCAAGATGGCATTAAGGCTAATTTATTCAAACTTGAAGAACTAATAGAGATAGATTTTTTTAAATTAATTTATTTAAAATATAAAAATAAAATTAATAAAACTAATTATAAAATTGCAACATATCAAATAGTGAGAGACTCAATTGATTTGATGATTAGAGATTTATTAACTAATACTAAAAAAAATCTAAGAAAGCATAAGATTGAATCAATTAAAGATATAGTGATAGCAGGTAAGCCTTTAGTCAGTTTTTCAGAGAAAATACAAAATTCAGAGAGAGAAATTAAATCATTCCTAAGAACTAAAATGTATCAAAATAATTCAGTATTGAAAAAAAATCAAAAGGGCAAAATAATTGTGAAGAAATTATTTAATATAATTAAATTAAATCCTAGAAAATTTATCTCTAAAGATCATTTGACTAATGACAAATATAGAGCTATTTCAGATTTTATTTCAGGAATGACTGATCGTTTTGCTATTAACTTATATAATAATTTTAAATGAATATTTTTGAACTTTATTTAGATAAAATAAAATCAACAATAGTTGATTTACAAAAGAAAGATGAGCTTATTATTCCCGATGCATTAAATGGAATTAGCACTGAAATACCACCAGCTAAATTTGATTGTGATATTTCAACCAATGTTGCTATGGTCCTTTCAAAAATAAATAAAAAATCTCCATTAGATCTTGCTGAAAAAATTTCATTATCTTTAAAAAACAATGACTCACTTATACAAAACATAGATGTTGTTAAACCTGGTTTTATAAATATTAAATTTAAACCAGTTTTTTGGTCAAATTTTATTGAAGATATTATTGCTAATTCAAAAACATTCGGGATTAATAAAAAAGAAAAAAAACTTAATTATCTGGTTGAGTTTGTCTCAGCTAATCCAACGGGTCCTTTACATGTTGGGCATTGTCGGGGAGCAATTTTGGGTGATGTAATTTCAAATGTATTACTTTTTAATAATCACAAAGTAATAAAAGAATATTATGTAAATGATTACGGCAATCAGATTATTAATTTTACTAAATCTGTTTATTTTAGAATCCGAGAAGTCAAATATAAGGAAGTATTTCCAATTGATAATCCAGACTTGTACCCTGGAGATTATTTAACTGATTTTGCAAATAATATCATCTCATCAAATTCTGATCTAAATTTTGACAATTACGATGATGTAAGTGAAAAATTAACGGAACTATCAATAGAACAAGCTTTATTATTAATTAAGAAAAATCTGAAAAGTCTTGGCATCAAACATGATAATTTTGTAAGCGAGAAAAGCATTGTTTTAAACAATGAAGTTGAAAATGTCATTAGGTACCTAGAAAAAAACAATTATGTTTATAAAGGTAAAATTAAAGCCCCTGCAGGAGAAGATAAAAAGGATTGGGTGGAAAGAGAACAATTATTATTTAGATCTACAGATTTTGGTGACGACAAAGACAGAGCTTTGCAAAAATCAGACGGTACTTGGACCTATTTCGCTAGCGATGTTGCATACCATAAAAATAAAGTTGATCGTAAATTTGATTATTTGATTAACATTCTTGGTGCAGATCATGCTGGTTACATTAAAAGAATATCATCATCAGTGGATGCACTTTCTGCAACTAAAAATAAATTAATTTGTAAAATTAGTCAGCTTGTAAAGCTAATAAAAGATAAGAAACCATTTAAGATGTCCAAAAGAAAAGGGGATTATATTACAGTTGATGACTTAATTTCAGAAGTTGGTAAAGATGCAACTAGATTCATTATGCTAAATAGAAGTAGTGATGTTGAGTTAGATTTTGATTTTGATGCAGTTAAAGAAAAATCTAAAGATAATCCACTTTATTACGTTCAGTATTGTTATGCTAGAATTTCATCTGTATTTAGACATTTAGATAAAGACTTAGATAAAGATATTGTTATAGATAATTACAATTTTGAATATTCTTCAGATGAAATTAAAATCTTAAAGAAGATTTCAGAATGGCCTAAATGCATTGACTCAGCAAGTACAAAACTTGAACCTCATCGTATACCAGTTTATTTATATGAGCTTGCAGCTGAATTTCACTCTTATTGGAATCTTGGCAAACAATTTCCTGAAAAACGATTTATAAATGATAAAAAAAATATTTCTCCAGATAAATTAATTTTTCTTAAAGCAATTGCAAATGTCGTTAAGTCAGGAATGGATATAGTTGGCGTTGATTCTCCAACTAAGATGTAATGCTTAAAGAAATTAAATATTTAATATTTATAGTTATCATTTCTTTATTCCTTTTTTTTACAGGTAAATATTATTTTTCAGATGAAAATATTAAAAATTCATACAGATCTTATAAAAACATTGATGAAAAAATTAAGATTTATTCGAAAAATTTACCATTATTGAAAAATGATACAGAAAATATTATTGAATATGTGAAACAAACAGACAAAAAAAAGAAGAAAAAATTTAATTTTTGGAAACTTTTAGAAAATGATTAATAAGAGAAGAGCTTTTATAGTCGGTATCAAATCACTTCAATTGTCTAAAAATGAAATAGATTTCTTAAAAAAATATAAACCTTGGGGTGTAATATTATTTTTGAGAAATATTAAGTCAATTAAACAAGCAAAAAGTTTAACAGATAATATAAGAAAAATTTTCAAAGATAAAAATTATCCAATATTAATTGATCAAGAGGGTGGTAGAGTAAATAGATTAAGCAACATTATTTCTTTTGATAATTTAACATCTGAATATTTTGGTAAACTTTATGAAAAAGATAAAATGAAACTTAATATAATTTATAAATTATTTATTGATAACATATCTCATTTACTAAAATTGATTGGTGCAAACATTAATACTTTGCCCGTTTTAGATCTTAGAGTTAAAGGTGCTAGTAACATTATTGGTGACCGGTCTTTTTCTAGCAATGTTAGCACTGTTTCAAAAATGGGTGATTTATGCATAAAATTATTTAAGGAAAATTCAATTGGAACTGTAATAAAGCATATTCCAGGCCATGGATTGGCTAAAGTGGATAGCCATAATTTTACTCCTATAGTTAACAAGTCAATAAAACATCTCAAAAAATATGATTTTAGTACCTTTAAAAAGAAGAATTGTTTTTTTGCTATGACAGGACACGTTATTTATAAAAATTTAGATCAGTTAAATACTGTAACTCATTCAAAAAAAGTAATTAGATACATAAGAAACTATATAGGTTTTAAGAATATTTTAATTTCAGATGATCTTTCCATGAAAAGCTTAAAAAACAATATGAAAAACAATACAATTAAAGCATTTGAAGCAGGGTGTAACTTAGCCCTTCATTGCAATGGTAAACTCAATGAAATGAAGATAGTCGCTGAAAATTCACCCTTGATAAGTAGCTTTATATCTAAAAAAACATCACAATTTTATAAAATTTTAAGTTAGTATTTTAATATGTCCGGGACTGATTCTGTTTTATTCAATGTTGATATAAATAATTACAATGGTCCTTTAGATGTGCTGCTTGATTTGTCAAAAGCTCAAAAAGTTGACCTAGAAGAAATATCAATAACTAAATTGGCTGATCAATTTCATGAATATATTACCAATGAAAAACATTTAAATTTAGAAATAGCTTCTGAATATTTGTTAATGGCTACATGGTTAGCTTATTTAAAATCTAAATTATTATTACCAGGTACACCTGAAGAGGAATTCAAAGTTCAAGAAGTTGCGGAAAAACTAAAATTACAACTCAAAAAATTGGAACTTATTAGATTACTTTCGGAACAGATGTTAAAAAGAAATCGATTAGGTAGAGAAATTAGAACACGTGGAATAAAAGGAAATATTAGATCTATTTATAGTTCAGAATATAACGTAAGTTTATTTGAACTTTTAAAGGCATACTCTTCAGTAGTAATGACCAAAGACTTTCAAACTATGAGTATTCCTAAATTACCTGTGTTTACTACAGAGGATGGAATTAAAACTATAAAACAGTTCCTTGGTAAATTAATGGATTGGAAAAATATTAATGATTTAATACCAAAAAACTTTAAAAATGGTTCTAAATATAAAAGAACTGGTAAAGCAGGGATTTTTGCTGGATCATTAGAACTAGTTAAAGAGGGAAATCTTTCAATAAAACAAGATAATTTATTTGATGATATTTATGTAAGGGAAATTAATGATTAAAAAAGAAAAGGTATCAAAAGATAATATAGTAAAATTTCCATCTAAACTTACTGATCTTGAAAAGGAAATTGAAGCTGTAATTTTTGCTGCTGCAGAACCATTGGATGTTGATACTATAGAAAGTAAAATTTCAAAAAAAGCAAATGTTGCTAAATCATTAGAAAAATTACAATTAGAATATTCAAGTCGAGGTATTAATTTAGTCTGCATAAAAGATAAATGGTCTTTTAGAACTTCACCCAAACTCTCTGTTTTAATGACACAGGAGAAGACTGTTGAAAAAAAATTATCTCGTGCCGCTATAGAAACTCTAGCTATTATTGTTTATCACCAACCTGTTACTAGAGCTGAAATTGAGGAAATACGTGGTGTTGCTTTTGGAACAAATACATTAGAAATCTTAATGGAATTAGATTGGGTTAAACCAGGTGGTCGTAAAGATGTTCCAGGTAAACCAATTCAATATTTAACGACAGATGGTTTTTTAAGTCATTTTAATTTACAAAAATTGTCTGATCTCCCAACAGTGGATGAATTAGGCGCAGCTGGATTAATCGATAGCACTAGTGTTGATAATGCGATTTTTGGTTCAAGTAAATTTTTCAAAGAAAAACAAGATGAAAAAAAAGAAGATATTTATTCTAATATAGATGAAATGCTTAACAGCACTCTTGATGAAGAGGAAAAAGATACATAAAAAGTCACTTTAAAATCTTTAATAAAAGAGTTATAAGTTTTTATGAGTATAGGAATTTGGCAAATAGCAATTGTTGTAATATTAGTTGTTTTATTATTTGGACGAGGAAAAATATCTAGTTTAATGGGCGATGTTGCTAAAGGTATTAAAAGTTTCAAAAAAGGAATGGCGTCAGATGTAACTGACGAGAGTGAGCCAAAAAATATTTCCGACGAAAATAAAGACTCAAATAACAAAGATTAAATTACATGCCTACTATTGGTTGGTTTGAAATTTTAATAGTTGTAGCTATTGCTATTGTCGTACTTGGACCCAAAGATTTTCCAATAATGTTAAAAAAAGCAGGATCTTGGATAGGCACAGCTAAAAGATATGTCAGTGATATACAAAATGAAGTTTCAAGTATTGATATAGAAGACGAAAAAATAGATGAAATAAAAAAAGATAATAAAAAAAAAGATGAATAATGAGGAAAATGAAGGTGGCTTTATAAGTCATCTAACTGAATTAAGAAAAAGACTTATCCATAGTTTTCTTTTCTTGTTTTTATTTTTTATAGGATGTTATTTTTTTGCTGAAAACATATATGGATTTTTAGTAGATCCTTTTGCTAAAGCAGTTAAGGATGATGGATCTGAACGAAGACTAATTTTTACCGCATTACAAGAAACTTTTTTAACATATTTAAAGGTCTCTTTTTTCACTGCTTTTTTTGTAACTTGCCCATTTATTTTAATGCAAATATGGAAATTCATAGCTCCAGGTTTATACAAACATGAAAAGTTAGCTATCATGCCTTACTTAATCTTAACTCCCCTATTGTTTCTTTTAGGGGGCATGCTTGTTTATTACCTCATAATGCCACTCGCGATTAAATTTTTCTTATCATTTGAAAGCTCTGGACTTTCAACAAGTCTACCAATTCAACTCGAAGCTAAAGTTAACGAATATTTATCTCTTGTTATGAAACTTATTTTTGCATTTGGCTTAAGTTTTCAATTGCCTGTAGTTTTAAGTTTATTAGCAAGAGTGGGGATTGTTGATAGTCAGTTTTTAAAAGATAGAAGAAAATATGTGGTAGTAATTATTTTTGCTGCTGCTGCTTTGTTGACACCTCCAGATCCAATAACGCAAATTGGTTTAGCAATTCCATTATTAATTTTATATGAATTATCAATATTTTCTGTAAAATTTATTGAAAATAAAAATTTAGAAAAAACAGATGCATAACATTAAAGATATAAGAAAAGATTTTACGCTTTTTGCTAAATCACTTGAAAAAAGATCATTAAAAATCGATTTTGAAAATTTACAACAACTAGATGAGCTAAATAGACAATTGATTCAAAAAAAGGAAGCATTAGAAAAAGAAAAAAAAGATATCTCAAAATCTAAAGATGAAGCATTGTTTAAAAGATCTAAAGAAATTTCTTCTGATTTAGAAAAAGTTTCAGACAAGCAAAAAAAAGTTAAAATTGAATTAGACAAGATACTATCTATTATTCCAAATATCCCTCATACTGATGTTCCAGAGGGCAAAGATGAAAATGATAATGTTGAAATTTCTAAATCAGGTAAAATTCCTGATTTTGATTTTAAACCTAAATCTCATTATGAACTAGGTGAAAAACTAAAGATGCTAGACTTTGATCTTGCTACAAAAACTACAGGTTCAAGATTTGTTTTTGTAAAAAGTAAATTAGCCTTATTAGAAAGAGCATTATCAAATTTTATGCTTGATATTCATGTTAATCAAAATCAATATCAAGAAATTTCACCCCCTTTAATAGCTTCTGACAATACTATGTTTGGTACAGGCCAGTTACCAAAATTTGAAAATGATCAATTTGAAATTAAATTTGATGAAGGCTCAGATAGAAAATTTTTAATACCAACTGCTGAGGTGATATTAACAAATATCGTTAAAGATAAAATTGTTGATCGCAAAGAATTACCATTGCGATTTGTTGCTTCAACACCTTGCTTTAGAAAAGAAGCTGGTAGTTATGGAAAAGATACCAAAGGTATGATTAGACAGCATCAATTTTATAAAGTTGAGATGGTTAGTATTGTTGAAAAAGAAAATTGTTTAGATGAGTTGGAAAGAATGACTAACTGTGCAACTGATATCTTGGATAAATTAGAGTTACCTTACAGAAAAATTATTTTATGCTCAGGTGACATGGGTTTCAGCGCTGAAAAAACTTATGATATCGAAGTATGGTTGCCATCCGAAAACAAATACCGTGAAATTTCTTCATGTTCATCATGTGCAACTTTTCAAGGTCAAAGAATGAAAACAAGATATAAAAATGAAAATAAAGAAACACATTTTGTCGGTACTCTCAATGGAAGTGGCCTTGCTGTTGGTAGAACTCTGATAGCTGTTTTGGAAAATTATCAGCAAAAAGATGGATCAATTATTGTTCCAAAAGTATTAAGACCTTATATGAACAATTTAGAAACTATTTCATTCAATTAAAGTTGTTTTCATTATTAAGATAGTATAATAATTCAGCTAATTTATAAGGAGATTTATGGAAGGTTCAGGAATAGGACAATTTATACCGCTGATTTTAATTTTTGTTATTTTTTATTTTTTCTTAATAAGACCTCAGCAAAAAAAAGTAAAAGAGCATAAAGCAATGGTTGAGAGTTTAAAAAGAGGTGACAAAGTTATCACTTCTGGTGGTATTACAGGAACTGTTGAAAGATTAATTGATAATGACAAAGTTGAAGTTGAAATTGCTGACAATGTTAAAGTTGAAATAGTAAAAGCAACAGGCATTCAAGGTCTTTTAAACAATCAAGAAGTCAAAAAATAATCAATTAAAGTAAAGTGCTTTATTTTTCAAAGTTAAGAATTTTATTTATAACTCTATTTTCACTTTTATTTATTTTAATTGCTTCATCAAATTTATTTAAAATAGATGATGATTTTTTTGATAAGAAAATAAATCTTGGATTAGACCTTCAAGGAGGCTCTTATCTTTTACTTGAAATTGATAATGCTCCTGTCATTGAACAAAAACTTCAAAACTTAACAACAACTATCCGAAATTATTTTAAAGAACAAAGCATTAAAATAAACAATATCAAAATTGAAGGTGATAATATTTTTTTTAATACTGATGATCAAAGCAAACAAATAATTATTGATACATTCACTGATGAAAACAATGATATAAATCCTTATTACCCAAGATTTAAATCACATCAATTAAATATAGAGGACACTGGAGTTAGTTTAAAAGTAAATTTTTCTAAACAAGGGCTAATTAATTTAAAAACTTCATCTCAAGATCAAGCAATTGAAATAGTTCGAAGAAGAATTGATGAAGTTGGTACTAATGAACCCAATATATTAAAAAGAGGAAATAACCGTATTTTAGTCGAACTTCCTGGTCTTGATGACCCTATGAGAGTTAAATCACTTTTAGGTAAAACTGCAAATTTAACCTTCAGATTTGTCACAAATAATGAAAATGACAGTTTTGGAGTTGAAAAATTAAAATATGAAGATGGTATAGAAGAAGCAACTGTTAGTAAGAGAATAATTATTAGTGGAGATAATCTTTTAGATGCCCAGCCTTCAATGGACACACAAAACAATCAAACTGTAGTCTCTTTTTCATTAGATAGAGTGGGTGCAAAAAGATTTGGTAAAGCAACATCAACTGGTATTGGTAAACAACTAGCAATAGTCCTCGATGGTAAAATTATAAGTGCCCCAGTTATAAGAGACACGATTGCAAGTGGTAATGGGCAAATTAGTGGGGGATTCACGTTTCAATCAGCAACAGATTTAGCTTTACTACTGAGATCTGGAGCGCTGCCAGCACCTTTAAATATAATTGAAGAGAGAACTGTTGGGCCTGACTTAGGTCAGGATTCGATTAATGCTGGGATGATTGCTTTAGCGATTGGGTTTCTTTTGGTGATTATTTTTATGTTTATTAAATACAAAATCTTTGGATTAATTACTAATGTTACACTAGTTATAAATTTATTTATTTTACTAGGAATTTTAACTTTATTTGAAGCCACTTTAACATTGCCAGGTATTGCTGGAATAATCTTAACTGTTGGAATGGCTGTTGATGCAAATGTTTTGATTTTTGAGAGAATTAAAGAAGAACTTAAAGATGAAAAAAATAACATATTAGCATTTGATAGTGGTTATATAAAATCTAGAACAGCAATTATTGACGCTAACATAACTACCTTATTGGCAGCAATTATACTTTTTTTCATGGGATCAGGTCCAATTAAAGGGTTTTCAGTTACTCTTGGTATTGGAATATTTACAACTCTATTTTCTGTTTATTTTATAGCAAGACTTTTTACTAGTCTTTATGTTTCAAAAAATAGAAATAAGGAAAAATTAATCTAATGATTGCATTTAATAAATATTATAACCATTTCAATTTTTTATCTGGAATTTTGATTTTATGTTCTTTAATTTTATTAGTTTTCAAAGGGCTTAATTTTGGAATTGATTTTAAAGGTGGGACTTTAATTGAGCTAAGATCGTCTGATGATAAAATTAATGTCAGTTCATTAAGAGATAAATTTAGTCAAATGAATCTTGGTGATGTATCTGTTAAAAAATTTGGGAATGATACTGATTATTTGGTCAAATTTGAGAACAAAGATAATAGAAAAAATGTCATTGAAGAGATAAAAACAAGTCTTGATAAATCTTTTGGCAATAATTTTAATTTTAGAAGAGTTGAAAATGTTGGACCCAAAGTAAGTGCAGAATTGTTAAAATCAGGAGTAATTGCTATTTCTTTATCATTAGCAATAATGTTATTTTATATTTGGATAAGATTTGAATGGCAATTTAGTCTTGGAGCGATATTAGCATTATTTCATGATATAATAGTGACTCTTGGAGTCTTCTCTTTGTTTAGTCTTGAAATTAATTTATCAATTATCGCTGCTGTATTAACTATAGTTGGATACTCAATGAATGACACTGTTGTGATTTTTGACCGCGTGAGGGAAAATTTGAGAAAATATTCTGATATAAAGATATTTGAACTTACTAATATCTCTATCAATGAAACCCTATCTAGAACGATAATAACCTCAGCAACTACTTTATTAGCACTACTAGCGATATATTTTTTTGGTGGTGAAATTTTGAAAGGATTTTCTTTAGCAATGATTTTGGGTGTTGTATTTGGTACTTATTCTTCAATTTATATTGCTAATACTGTTTTGGTAAGACTTAAGGTTTCTCAAAAAACTGTTTTGAGAGAGGATGACAAGAGTTAATCATACCAAATATATGTAAAGTTTTTTTATGAATAAAAAACTCTGGGAAGCTTCAAAACAATTAAAAAATAATTCAAATTTATTCAAATTTGAAAAATTTATCTCCAATAAATATAATAAAAATTTCTCTAAAGATTTCGAAAAAATACACAAATGGTCTGTAAGTAATTCCTATGATTTTTGGAATAGTGTTTGGGATTTTACCAGTGTTAAAGGAGCTAAAAATAATCAAAAGCCTAAAAAATCATCAAAGTTTTATAAGAATATTTTTTTAGCAAAATCTAAATTAAATTTTGCTGAAAACTTACTTCCAAAAAATAATAGTGATAAGGCAATTACTTTTATTAGTGAAAATGGTTATCGAGAAACAAAAAATTGGAAAAAGTTAAACAGTAACGTAAAAAATATATCTTCATTTTTAAAAAAATTAAAAATAAAATCAAAAGATCGTGTTGCAGCATATATGCCCAATATTCCTGAAACAGTTGAGGCTTTTTTAGGTACTGTTGCTATAGGATCAATATGGTCATCATGTTCACCTGATTTTGGTATTAATGGTGTTGTTGAAAGGTTTTCACAAATTAAACCCAAAATTTTGTTTGTCACAAATGAATATTTTTATAACGGTAAAAGAATAAATATTTTAGAAAGAATTCCAAATATAATTAAAAGATTGCCTAGTATTAAGCATATAGTTATTACAAATTATCCAGGTAAACCCGAGATCAAAAAAATTCCTAAATACAAGAATATTAAAACCTATACATGGAAATATATTCATCAACAGAGTAAAGTTGATTTAAAATTTCAAAAATTTGATTTCGAACACGAATTAGCAATTCTTTATTCAAGTGGCACAACTGGTAAGCCAAAATGTATTTGTCATAAAACTGGTGGTGTTCTTCTTCAGCATTTGAAAGAGCATCAACTACATTGCAATATAAAAGAAAATGATAATGTTTTTTATTTTACTACATGTGGATGGATGATGTGGAATTGGCTAATTTCAGTTTTGGCCTCAAAAGCTTCGATTGTTTTATTTGATGGATCGCCAATGTATAAAAAAGAAGATTTACTTATTAAGATAGCAAATAAAGAGGACATTACACTCTTTGGTGTAAGCGCTAAATACATTGATGCATTACGCAAAACTAACTTAAATTATACAAGAAAATATAAATTATCAAAATTAAGAACTATCTGCTCTACTGGATCACCTTTGTCTGAAGACAGTTTTAACTATGTATATAAAAATATAAAAAAAAATGTTCATTTAGCGTCTATTTCTGGAGGAACTGATATCGTTTCATGTTTTGTTTTAGGAAATTTATATCAACCTGTCTATTCAGGTGAAATTCAAAATAAGGGTTTGGGGATGAATGTTCGTGTATTTAATGAAAAAGGTAAGTCAATTACTAATAAAAAAGGTGAACTTGTTTGTGTTAATCCATTTCCATCTATGCCTTTAAAATTTTGGAATGATCAAAATGATAACAAATTTAAAAAAGCATATTTTAGCAAATTTAAAAATATTTGGCACCATGGAGACTTTGCAAGAATAACTAATAAAAATGGTTTTATAATTGTTGGTCGATCCGATACCACTTTGAACCCAGGGGGAGTTCGTCTTGGGACAGCTGAAATATATTCAGAGATTGAAAAATTTAAAGAAATTAACGAGTCTCTTGTAGTTGGCCAATCTTGGGATAATGATATTCGAATAGTTTTGTTTGTAATTTTAAATTCAAAACATGAACTTACTGAAAATTTATTAAAAAAAATTAAATTACAAATAAAAAAAAATGCTTCTCCAAGACATGTCCCTCATAAAATAATTCAAGTAAATGATATTCCAAGAACAAAAAGTGGAAAAATAGTTGAGCTTGCTGTTAAAAATATAATAGAGGGAAATAAAATTAAAAACAAAGAAGCTCTAGCTAATCCACTATCTTTAAATCAATATGTTAATATTAAAGAATTACAGTATTAATTAAAAATAAAAATAGAAATTTAATAAAGGTTTTGAGCAGCTACCATTGCTAGAAGCATTGGTAAAGATAACAAAGTGTTTGTTCTTGAAAATAACATGGCTGTTTTAGCAGATTTAGCTTTTAATTCAGGCTCACATTCAACAATACCTAAAGCTCTTTTTTGATTAGGCCAAATGACAAACCAAACATTAAATGCCATGATAACACCTAACCACATACCAATTCCAATTGCTGTATGTTTTGGAACACCTGATCCTATACTTAAAGTCATTGCATCGTGTAAGTAGCCATTTAATAATGCCAATATTAATCCTGACAGAACGGTTAAAGCTGCAGCCCATCTGAAATAAAATAATGCTGCTGGTGCAATTACTTTACCAATAGCAGGTTTTTGTTCGTCTGGAATTTTTCCCATATTTGGAATTTGAACAAAATTAAAATACCAAAGTAACCCAATCCACATGATTGCTACAATCACATGTATATATCTAAATAACCAACTCCAAAACAATGAGTCGAAAGCAAATCCACCATTATGATATGATAAACCAACAAATAATAATATCGCTAATGCTAATGAAGCGTGAATTGTTTTTGATAATGATGCTAATAAATTACTCATGATTCCTCTTATTTATACACTAAATTAATAAAAATTTTAACAATCTTTTACTATTTTATCCTAATAACGGTTTTAAAAATTGACCTGTATAACTTCCTGGTACTTTACAAATTTCTTCTGGTTTACCTTCTGCTATTATAGTCCCACCTTTAACACCCCCTTCAGGACCCATATCAACAATATAATCAGCTGTTTTTATAACATCTAGATTGTGCTCAATAACCACAACAGTATTACCTAGCTTCACAAATGTGTGAAGAATTTCTAATAATTTCTTAATATCGTGTTGATGAAGTCCTGTTGTTGGTTCATCTAAGATATACATTGTTCGTCCGGTTGATCTTTTTGAAAGTTCTTTTGCAAGTTTTATTCTTTGAGCTTCACCTCCAGAAAGTGTTGTTGCCTGTTGGCCGATTTTTATATAGCCCAAGCCTACTTTTTTAAGGGTTAAAAGTTTCGTTTTAATATTAGATATATTTTCAAAATACTCACAACCTTCATCAACTGACATATCTAAAACGTCAGCAATACTTTTATCTTTAAATTTAATTTCTAGTGTTTCTCTATTGTATCTAGTTCCTTTACATTCATCACATTGAATATAAACGTCTGGTAAAAAGTGCATTTCATACGTGATTACACCATCTCCTTCACATGCCTCACACCTTCCACCTTTAACATTAAATGAAAATCTTCCAGGTTTATATCCTCTAGTTTTAGACTCTGGTAAGCTTGTAAACCAATCTCTTATTGGACCAAACGCTCCTGTATATGTAGCTGGATTTGATCTAGGCGTTCTTCCAATAGGGGATTGATCAATGTCAATAATTTTATCAATTAGCTCAACTCCTTTGTAACTTTTAAAAGCCTTAGGAGCTTTTCTAGCTTTATTGTTAAGTGTCAAATTTAATGCATGGTATAAAGTTTGTAGTATTAACGTTGATTTACCACTGCCTGAAACACCAGTAATACAAGTAAAACTTCCTGTTGGAATTTTTAGATTAACGTTATTTAAATTATTTCCTGATGCGCCATTGATTTCAACAAACCTTCCATTTTTTGCTAATCGTCGAGTTTTAGGAACTTCAATAATCTTTTTATTAGATAGATATTGACCAGTTATACTATTTTTATCTTTTTTGATTTCTTCATAAGTTCCTTGTGCGGAAACTTGACCACCGTTAGTTCCAGCTTCTGGTCCCATATCTATAATATGATCAGCGTTTTCCATTGTTTCAGTGTCGTGTTCAACAACAATTACAGTGTTCCCTAAGTCTCTTAATCTTTTTAGGGCATTAATAAGTTTAACATTATCTTTTTGATGCAATCCAATTGAAGGTTCATCAAGAACATACAATACACCTGTTAATCCAGATCCTATTTGTGAAGCTAATCTTATTCTTTGAGCCTCTCCACCAGATAATGTTCCTGATTCTCTTGATAAGGTTAGATAATCAAGACCAACATTAAGTAAAAAATTTAATCTTTCATTAATTTCCTTCAAAACGTGTTCAGCAATTTTAAACTGCCTTTTGTCTAGATTTTTTTCTAATTCTTTAAACCACTTAGCAGCATCAAGAATAGATTTTCTTGTGATCTCACTAATATTGTGATCGTCAATTTTAACACACAAAGCTTCTTCTTTAAGCCTATCTCCATTGCAACTCTCACAAGCAGAGTCAGATTGATATTCAGCTATGGCTTCTCTTTTCCATTCACTATCAGATTCTAAAAATCTTCTTTCAAGATTGTTTATTACACCTTCAAAAGTTTTTTTATGTGAATATTTTTCATATCCATCATCATAGTTAAATTTAATTTCTTCTTCATCGGACCCATATAAAATTACATCTTTAATTTTTTTGGGTAATTTTTTCCATTTTTCATCAAGAGAAAAACCATAATGTTTAGCAATAGATGCTAATGTTTGGGCATAATATAGAGTAGTAGATTTTGCCCATGGTTCAATTGCACCATCCGCAATACTTTTTCTTTCATCTGGAATTACTAAATTTGGATCAACATTTAATTTCATTCCAATACCCTCACATTCTTCACATGCACCATATGGACTATTAAAAGAAAAAAGTCTTGGTTCTATTTCTTCGATAGTAAAGCCACTCTCAGGACATGCAAATTTTGTTGAGTATATTAGCTTCTCTATTTTTCTAAATTTTTGTGGCAACGTTTCATCTTCATATTCGACAAAGACTAATCCATTAGATAAATTTACAGCCGTTTCAATACTTTCCGCTAATCTGTTTCCCAATTTTGAATTTAAGACAATTCTATCGACTAAAACTGATATATCGTGTTTAAGTTTTTTATCTAAATTTGGAGATTTTTCGATATCATATAAAATATTATCAATTTTAATTTTTCTAAATCCTCTTCTTTTATAACTTAAAATATCTTTCCTATATTCTCCTTTACGACCCCTAACTACGGGCGCATAAATATAAATTGTGCTTTTTTTTGGAAGTTTTTTAACTAAATCTACAATTTGAGTTATTGTCTGAGAGGTAATTGGTTTACCTGTAAAAGGCGAATAGGGTATCCCAGCTCTTGCAAATAAAACTCTCATGTAATCATAAATTTCTGTAACTGTTGCTACAGTTGATCTTGGATTCTTAGATGTATTTTTTTGCTCAATAGCAATAGCAGGACTTAAACCTTCAATAAGATCTACATTAGGTTTTTTCATTTTGTCCAAAAACTGTCTTGCGTAAGCAGACAGACTTTCGACATAACGTCTTTGGCCCTCTGCATATATGGTATCAAATGCTAATGATGATTTTCCTGATCCAGATAGACCTGTAATGACAACAAATTGATCCTTTGGGATTTCAACAGAAACATTCTTTAAATTATGTTCTTTGGCACCCTTAATAACTATCTTTTTGATCATATTTTTTGTTGCTTTGAGTTAATAAAATTAATAATGAGAAGAATTGTGATATAGTTCTTATTAATTAATTTAACAAATATTAAATATTATGGCTGGAAGTTTAAATAAAGTATTATTAATTGGTCGTTTGGGCGCAGACCCAGAGATCAAACAAATGGTTAATGGTAAAAGTGTTGCAAGACTAAGCTTAGCTACAAGTCAGTCTTGGAAAGACAAAAATACTGGTGAAAAAAAAGAGAAAACCGAATGGCACCGTATAGTTGTATTTAATGAAGGTCTAGTAAATGTGATTCAGCAATATTTAAAAAAAGGTGCTCAAATCTATGTAGAGGGACAACTTACTACAAGAAAATGGAAAGATGAGCAGTCTGGCCAAGATAAATATTCCACTGAAATTGTTCTTCAAGGATACAACACTACACTAACAATGTTAGGTGGTGGAAATACTGGTGGTGGAATTCAAAATGATACTACTCAACAAAATAATGTTGAGGACTCTTCTCAAGTATCAAATGATATGGACGACGAAATTCCATTTTAGTATCTATGCAAAAAACTGAAGCTCCAAAAGATAACAATATTAAATTAATCTCTATGCATGATGAGATGAGCTCATCTTATCTATCTTATGCAATGAGTGTAATTGTTAGTAGGGCTTTACCTGATGTTAGAGATGGTCTGAAACCTGTTCACAGAAGAATTTTATATGCAATGTATAAAGGTGGATATGATTGGTCTAAACAATTTAGAAAATCTGCAAGAATAGTCGGGGATGTAATTGGTAAATATCACCCTCATGGCGATCAATCAGTTTATGATGCCCTAGTTAGAATGGTTCAAGATTTTTCAATGAGCTTACCTTTAGTCCAAGGCCAAGGTAATTTTGGATCAATAGATGGAGATCCTGCTGCAGCTATGAGATATACTGAAACAAGACTTTCAAAAGTTTCACAGTTTTTAATTGATGATATTGAAAAAAATACAGTTTCGTACAAAAGTAATTATGATGAAACTGAAAAAGAGCCAACAGTTTTGCCAGCACAATATCCAAATCTTTTAGTGAATGGTGCAGGTGGAATTGCCGTAGGTATGGCGACCAGTATTCCTCCACATAATTTAGGTGAAATAATAGATGGAACTTTAGCCTTAATTGATAACAAAGATATTAAAGTTAAAGAGTTAATGAAACATATACCTGGACCAGATTTTCCAACAGGGGGTGTCATTATTGGAAAAGATATCATTAAACAAGGCTATAACAATGGAAGAGGTTCATTTAAGATCAGAGGAGAAGTTGCATCAGAAACTCTTAAAAATGGTAGAGATAGATTGGTTATTACATCAATCCCTTATCAAGTTAATAAATCAGTTTTAAATGAAAGAATCGCTCAACTTGTTAGAGAGAAAAAAATCGAAGGGATTAAAGATATTAGAGATGAGTCTAACAGAGAAGGTATTAGAGTTGCTATTGATTTAAGAAATGGTGTTGAGCCAGAAACAATTAAAAGACAGCTTTATAAAAATACTCAAATTGAAAGTTCATTTGGTTTTAATACTTTAGCAATTGTTGATGGAAAACCAAAAACTTGTAATTTAAAAGATTTTTTAACTAACTTTTTATCTTTTAGAGAAGATGTTGTTATAAAAAAGACTAAATTTGATCTTCAAAAAGCAGAAGAAAGAGCACATATTCTATTAGGGTTATCTGTATCAGTTGAAAATTTAGATAAAATTATAAAGATTATACGTTCATCTAAAACACCAGATGATGCTAAACAATCTATATTAAAAACTAAGTGGAAAATAAACAAAACCCAAAAACTTATTTCTTTAGTAGAAGGTAAAAAAAGTAAAAATATTTACTCTTTATCTGAAGATCAAGTTGTAGCTATTTTAGAATTAAGATTACAAAAATTAACAGCCCTTGGTATTAATGAGATTGAAGTTGAAATAAAAAAATTAGCTGAATTAATCGCAAAATACAAAAAAATCATTTCATCTAAAAAAGAACTTTTAAAAGTAATTAGTGAAGAGCTTAAAAATATAAAAGAAAAATTTGCCGTACCAAGAAGAACTAAAATTATTGATGCCGTATTAAATTACGACATTGAAGAAACTATTCAAAAACAGTCAGTAATTATAACTGTCACTCTTCAAGGATATATTAAAAGAGGTTCTTTAGATGGTGTTAAACAGCAAAAAAGAGGTGGTAAGGGTAAATCTGGTATTACAACCAGGGATCAAGACTCAGTCATTCAAACACTTTCTGTTAACACACATACATCTGTTCTTTTCTTTTCAACTGAAGGACTAGTTTATAAGGTTAAAGCTTGGAAGATACCAGAAGGTTCAACTACATCCAAAGGTAAATCATTATTTAATATTTTACCTTTAAAAAACCATCAATCAATTAGTTCTATAATGCCAATGCCTGAAGATGAGACAGATTCTAAAAATTACCAAATAATTTTTGCAACTGCTCAAGGTAAAGTTAGAAAAAATAGTTTAGAAGATTTTTCATCAATTAATGCTTCTGGTAAAATCGCAATGAAACTTGATAATAATGATAAAATTGTGGGTGTTAAAATTTGTCAAGATGATCAAGATGTAATTCTAAGCACCAAATTTGGTAAATGTATAAGATTTGAAGCAAAAAAGTTAAGAGTTTTTAAAGGAAGATCATCAAAAGGAATTAAAGGAATAGAGTTAGCTCCAAATGACCAAATTGTTTCTCTATCTGTAATAGATAGCGATAAAATGAAAAAAAATGGTAAAAAATCTAAAGATGATAAATCTGAGATTAAAGCTAAAGAAAAATTTGTCTTATCAATAAGTGAAAATGGATTTGGTAAGAAAACTTCTCACATTGATTACAGAGTTACAAATAGAGGGGGCAAAGGTATAATTGGAATTGTTAACTCCCCAAGAAATGGAAATATAACGTCTTCTTTCCCAGTTTTTGAGGGAGATGAAATACTTATCTCTACAAATAAAGGTAGGGTAATAAGAGTAGCTGTTAAGGAAATAAGAACTGCTGGCAGAAACACTCAAGGTGTAAGAATTATAAAATTATCAGGTGAAGAAAAAGTGGTATCTGCAATTAAAATCGATGATAATCTAGTCTAATGAATAAGGTAGCAATTTATCCTGGTACATTCGATCCTATTACTTATGGTCATATTGATGTTATTAAAAAAGCGTTAAAGTTATTTGACAAAATTGTTGTTGGTGTGTCTGACGTGAGTAATAAAAATTACCTATTTAGCTCTGAAGAACGGATCAATATTGTTAATAAAGCGTTATTTAAAGACTTAAGATTAAATAAAAAAAAAATATCTGTTGTTTCATTTAGCTCTCTTACAACTGACCTTTGTAAAAAATGTAAATCTAATATAATTTTAAGAGGTTTAAGAGCAGTTTCTGACTTTGAGTATGAATTTCAATTAGCTGGCATGAACAGAAAACTTAATAATAATATTGAAACAATTTTTTTAATGTCTGATGTTGAAAATCAAATCATATCATCAAGATTTGTTAAAGAAATTGTTAAATTAAATGGGGATATAAAAAAATTTACTACCAAAAGTACAATTAAATCTTTAAAAGACAAATATGAGTAGAATTTTAACAACTATATTTATTTTATTTTTTTTATTTACCAATCAATTAATAGCACAGGAGAATATAATGATTTTAAAATTAAAAGATGGAGATGTCAAAATTGAGTTATTCGAAGATGTAGCTCCAAATCATGTAAAAAGAATTAAAGAACTAGCTGACAGTGGTCAGTACGACAACGTAGTGTTTCATCGTGTTATTGATGGATTCATGGCGCAAACTGGTGATGTAAAATTTGGTAATTCCGATTCAGGAGATTTTGACTTACGAAGAGCTGGAATGGGCGGATCAGATTTACCAGATCTAAAACAGGAATTTAGTAGTGTTCCTCATGATAGAGGTACACTATCAATGGCCAGATCTTCTGATCCAGATAGTGCAAATAGTCAATTCTTCATATGCTTTAAACCAGCACCTTTCTTAGACAGACAATATACTGTTTTTGGCAAAGTTTTAGAAGGTATGGAATTTGTTGATAAAATTAAAAGAGGAGATGAAAGTAATAACGGTTCAGTTTCAAACCCAGACAAAATTATTAGTTTCAAATCTCAATAATTTATTTTAATGGCATTAAAAGATTTTGCCTTTAAAGTTTTAAAAAAAGATAAATTTTCTAGGTGTGGTTTAATAGAGACCCATAGAGGTATCATTAATACACCTGCTTTTATGCCAGTTGGTACACAAGCGACTGTTAAAGCTTGTACTATCGATGACATAAAAAAAACTGGATCAGAAATAATATTATCTAACACCTATCATTTAATGATTAGGCCAGGCGTAGATAGAGTTCAATCAGCAGGTGGACTTCATAATTTTATGAATTGTGATTTACCAATTCTTACAGACTCAGGTGGTTTTCAAGTAATGTCTTTATCTAAACTTAATAAAATTGACAGAGAAAAAGGGGCAATTTTTAATTCACATGTTGATGGTAAAAAATTTTATTTAAGTCCAGAAGAAAGTATAAGAATTCAATTGGGTTTAAACTCAGATATAGTCATGATAATGGATGAATGTCCCCGAAAATCAAATGATTATGAATTAATAAAAAAATCAATGGATTTATCTTTATATTGGGCTGAAAGATCAAAAAAAGCTTTTGGTATAAACCCTCACAAAGCACTATTTGGAATTGTTCAAGGTGGTTTGTTTAAAGATCTTAGAATTAAATCGTTAAAAGAATTAATCAAAATTGGTTTTGATGGTTATGCGATGGGTGGTTTAGCGGTAGGAGAGTCTCAAAATGAAATGTTTGGAGTGTTAGATGATATTAAAGAACACCTACCAGATGGAAAACCTCATTATTTAATGGGTGTAGGTACTCCATCTGATATCATTGGTGCTGTTAAAAGAGGTATTGATATGTTTGATTGCGTATTACCTACTAGATCAGGAAGAACTGGATTAGCTTTTACATGGGAAGGAAGAATAAATATTAAAAATAATAAGTATCAAACTGACAATACTCCACTGGATCCTAATTGTAACAATTTAAATCTTAATAAATATTCAAAAAATTATTTGAATCACTTGTTTAATACTAATGAGATTTTAGCTTCTATGCTCTTAACTCTTCATAATATTAATTTTTATCAAGAATTAATGTCAGCAATTAGAAAGAATATATCTGAGGGTACATTTGATCAATTTCATGATAAATACATAGATAAGTTGTAGAAGATAAACAATTTTTTGTTCAATTTGACGTTTGAAAAAATAGAATAATTCTGTATACAACAACTATTCAATTTGAATATATGGGGGCCCTTAGCTCAGTTGGTAGAGCAATTCCCTTTTAAGGAATGGGTCGATGGTTCGAGTCCATCAGGGCTCACCACTATTTCATTTATGTAATCTTAATTGGCGGATAATCTAAAATTACTTCGTTCATTTTTTCATTTAAATTTTTAATTCTATTATCAGATGATGGATGTGTACTCATAAACTCAGGAGGTTCTTTACCTTTGTTAAGTACTTTCATCCTTTCCCAAATTTTGACTGTTTCCCTGATATCGTAACCAGATAAAGAAGCAAATATCATTCCAAGATAATCTGCTTCACTTTCCTGTTTTCTATTAAAAGGATTAAGGATTCCAAGTTGTGCAAGTAAACCAACAGTATTTTGTCCCGTTGTTCTATTAATATCCGATAATACACCACCACTTGCTATGTCAACAATTCTAGTTCCAACGTTTAATAATGTTCCTCTACTAGCTCTTTCAACAGAATGTTTGGCGACAGCATGTGCAATTTCATGACCCATTACTGCAGCAAGACCATTGGTATTTTTTGTTGCATCTAATATACCAGTGTAAACTGCTATCTTACCACCAGGCATACACCAAGCATTACGTACTTTTTTTTTATCTATTAAAATGTAATCCCAATCAAAATTTTTTGTTGGATCATCTAAATTTTCTCTATCAAAATACTCAGAAATTGAGTCTTCCATTTTTTTACCAATATCTTTAATTTCATTGAGGGTTTTAGTGTCATCACTCATTCTTTCTTTTTCTTTAATTTTTTCGTAAACTCTAGCAGCTTGTGCGTTAAGCTTAGCCTCTGAAACAATTTTTAATTGTTTTCTTTCGGTAATTGGCGCGGTTGTGCAAGAGGGTAGTAAAAAACCACCGCAACTACAACCCACATATGATAAAAATTTTCTTCTATTCATTTTAATATAAAATTGATAATAACATTAAATTATGAATCTTAATAATAAAATTCTAATTGTATTATTTATTGTTGCAATTTCTTTTGTAATTTACTCAAGTTTCAATTGATAATATGGAAAAAAAATCAAAACGAAAAGCATTATCATTAACACTTAGGAACTATTTTATTACTGGTGTGGTTGTACTTATACCAATTGGTTTTACATTATATCTTAGTAAAATTTTAATAGGTATATCTTCAAATTTAATTCCAAAAAATCTTAATCCCAATCATTATTTACCGTTTGATATACCCGGTGTAGAAATTTTAATTTCAATATTACTTATAACTGTAGTTGGTGGTTTATCTTTATCCTTTTTTGGAAGAAGAATTTTAAAATTAATCGATGATCTATTTAAAAGAATCCCTTTTTTAAGAACTGTTTATTCTGCAATTGTTCAAATGACTGAAACATTTTCTAAAAAAGATGACAATAAAAAAAGCGTAGTTTTAATTGAATACCCAAGAAAAGGTGCATGGGCCGTAGGTTTTGCAACTAAGGAAAACACAGGTGAGATGGCAGAAAAAACAAATAAAAAATTAATTAATGTTTTTGTTCCAACCACACCAAATCCTACAAGTGGCTTTTTGTTAATGTTTCCAATTGAAGATGTGATTTATTTGAATATGACTTTTGAAGAAGCGTCTAAATTTATTGTTTCTGCAGGTACTTCTAATAAATAATCTTAGGCAATATCATTTATAATATCAGCTCTATCGTATAATTTAATAAGGGGTTTATATTTACTAATATCAGTATTATCTAATTCAATTCTTCTAATTTCTTTTTCTGCTAGTAAAAAAAGATCACTATTATGTATTGGATCAGCTAATTTAAAATTTTTAATCCCACTTTGTTTAAATCCTAATATATCTCCAAAACCTCTAATTTTCATATCTTCCTCAGAAATATAAAAACCATCAGCAGATTCTTTCAAAGTATTGATTCTTTTTTTTGCATTTTTACTTAAGTTGGATTTAAACATTAGTATACAGGTAGAGTCTTTATCACCTCTTCCAACACGACCTCTAAGCTGATGTAATTGCGATAAACCAAATTTGTTAGCATTTTCGATTATTATTACGTTTGCATTTGGAAAATCTATACCAACTTCAATAATTGTAGTTGATACTAAAATCTGGAATTTTTTCTTTAAAAAATTATCTAAGATAATCTCTTTTTCTTCTAAATCAGTTTTGCCATGTAAAAGAGATACTTGATTAGGAAAAATTTTATTCAGATATTCAAATTTTTTAACAGCAGAGGAATGATCTAATTTTTTACTTTCTTCAATAAGTGGACAAACCCAGAATATTTGATTTCCAGATTTGATTTCTTTTTTAATAAATTTAATAACATCATCAATTTTACTTTCTAGTTTGCTATATGTTTTAATAGGTTTTCTTGACTTAGGTTTTTCTCTTATAATTGAAAGATCCATATCCCCATAAAGTGTCATCGTTAATGTTCTGGGTATAGGGGTTGCGGTCATCAACAAAACATCACAATCTTTTCCACCTTTATCAGATAAACGTTTTCTTTGATTAACACCAAATTTATGCTGTTCATCTATAACAATTAATCCTAAATTTTTAAAAAATACTTTTTTTTGAAAAATTGCATGAGTTCCAAAAATAATATCTATATTATTATCAGCTAATTTTTTTAAAATTTCTTTTTTAGTTTTGTATTCTGATTTACCAGAAATTAATTGAATATTTATTTGATTTGAAAATAGTTTTTTTGCAAGGTTAAAATGTTGTCTAGCTAGTATTTCTGTTGGTGCCATAAAAGCGACCTGAAATCCAGAATTAATAGCATTATATGCGGCTAGCAAAGATACTATAGTTTTTCCACTTCCAACATCTCCCTGAAGTAATCTAAACATTTTATTGGTTGATGAAAGATCGTTATTTATTTCTTCTAATGTTTTTAACTGATCTTTAGTAAGCGTAAATTCTAATTTTTTTAGAATTTTATTTTGTTTTGCTTTATCTACAACTTTACTTTTTTTTTTAATTTTTTTAATTTTTTTTCTTATTTCAGAGTTAACTAAAAATGTTGAAAAAATTTCATCAAAAGCTAACCTTTGATAAAAATTTTTCTTATAATTACCTATATTTTCTGGTTTATGTAATTCTACAATTGCATCATTCCATTTTATATTTCCAAATTTATCTAAAATATTTTCTGAGTGCCATTCATTTAAAGTGGGGAGGTTTTTTATTATTTGATTAATAATCTTGTTATAAATTTTTTCAGAAATTCCCTCTGTTAATGAGTATGTGTTATGTTTTTGCTTTATAAGTGAGGAGTCTTCAGAAATATATTTGGGATTGGTAAGTTGATATTTGTTTCTAAAAAAACCAATTTTTCCACTAATAGTTATTTCTTTTTTTAGAGGAAGAATTTTTCTTACATAACCTTCATAGCTATTAAAAAAAATACAATCAATTTCACCTGTTTCATCAGTACAAGAAACTTTATTTGGCAGATTTCTAACTCTTGGAAAAGAATATTTTTGAGGAATAATAGTAATTGTTTGGTTTTCACCAATTTTTAAATCCTTAATTTTTGTTGAATGGCTTCTATCTGTATAGGATTTAGGCAACTTCCATAACAAGTCAAAAATATTATTAATTTTCTTTTTTTTTAATAAATTAGTTGTTTTAGTGCCAACACCTTTAAGTTTAGTTAAATCTGATAAAAGATATTCATAATTACTTTTATTACTCATGAAGTGATAATATATTATATTAATGACACTCAATATAGATCTATTAAAAAAAAAGATTATTTACAGATCAAGTTATCGTGGCACAAAAGAAATGGATAAACTTTTAGGATCTTTTACCAAAAAGTACATTGAGATATTGAGCCTTAAAGATCTTATAGATTTAGAAAAAATGCTAGATATAGATGACACAAATTTATACAATTACTATAATGGTTTGGATTGTGATATTGAATTTAAGGAAAATTATATTAACACATTATTTAAAAACTTTATATATGATATTGAGAAAAATTGATGGCGGAAGGACTGAGATTCGAACTCAGGAAAGAGTTGCCCCTTTGCCGGTTTTCAAGACCGGTGCATTCAACCACTCTGCCATCCTTCCGTGAAGATTGTTTTATTATTAAAATTATTTAATTCAACCATAAAATAGTCTAATAAAAGCTATAACTTATTAATCATTAGTTCCTATGAATAAAGAATTTAACAAAGGACTGTTCTTAGCTGGATTTGGTTCTTTTTGGTGGGGTTTTTTTGGTGTTTTGTATTTTAAATACATTACATACATCGGTCATATAGAATTGGTTGTTCACCGATGTCTATGGACAACATTTACATTAATTTTAACAACTTTTTTTTTTTCAAAGTGGGATATTTTTTTTACCATAATTAAAAATAAAAAAAATTTGTTTTATTTATTTTTATCTGGTTTTCTTATTTTTATAAATTGGGCTGTGTGGATTTATGCTATAGCAACTAATAGGATAATTGATGCAAGCTTTGGTTATTTTATGATGCCAATTTTAAGTGTGATGCTTGGTTATATTTTTTTTAAAGAAAAACTTAATAAAAAAAGAATATTATCAATAATATTAGTGATTATATCTATTTTATATTTAGTTTTAATAAGCATTAAATCTTTACCGTGGGTTGGTATTATAGTTGCTTTAAGTTGGGGTTTTTACAATCTAGTTAGAAAAAAAATACATATCGATACTGATATAGGTCTTTTAATAGAAAGCTTTTATATTTTACCCTTTGCGCTAGTTGCTTTTTATTTAATAACGATAAATGGACATAATGATTTTAAGTTATCTGATCCTCCAATGATGTTATTTATTTTTTTAGCAGGTCCTATGACAATAATACCTTTATTTTTATATGTTAGAGGTGTTGAATTATGTGGATTAGGTGCAACAGGTATGATTTTTTATATCACCCCAACATTTCAATTTTTACTAGGATATTTTTATTATGATGAACCATTTTCATTGGAAAAATTAGTTAGTTTTATTTTTATTTGGATTGCTGTAATTATATATTTAAAAGATTTATATGAAACTAATTAACTATTTATTTATATTCATATTTTTAAGTTTCACTCCATCATTTTCAGAAAACCCAACTGGTTTTAATGCCTGGAAGGATAGTTTTAAAAAAACTGCATTGGAAAATGATATTTCTGAAGAAATATTTGATATTGTTATGGCGGATACAAAATTTTTGCCAGACGTAATTAAATACGACCGATATCAACCAGAATTTTATGAGGATACCAAAACATATATCTCAAAAAGAGCTTCTTCAAAAAAAGTTTCTAAGGGATTGGATTTTTATAAAAAAAATGCAAATCTAATTAACACAGTAGAAAATCTATATAATATAGAAAAAGAACTTCTTTTAGCATTAATGGGTATAGAGACTAATTTTGGAACTTATGTTGGTAAAATGGATATATTGTCATCTTTAGCAACATTAAGTTTTGATGAACGAAGATCTGAATTTTTTTCAAATGAATTAATAATTTTATTAAAGTTGATAGAAAAAAATCAGATTGATTACAAAACATTATATGGTTCCTGGGCAGGAGCATTTGGTTTTTTCCAGTTTATGCCTTCAACAATGAAAAATTACGCCGTAGATTTTGATAAAAACAATTCAATTGATTTAAAAGATAGTCATGATGCTTATGCATCAGCAGCTAATTATTTAAATGAAATAGGCTGGAAAGATAATGAACCTTGTTTTTATAAGGTTGAATTATCAAATGAAATACCAAAAAAATATTTAAATGTTTCAGCAAAAAAACTACATGATAAAAAAAAATTAAAATATTTTCGAAAATATATATCAAATACAAATTTAATAGATCAAAAATTTAATGATTTAACAACTTCAATAATTACACCTGATAAAGATATAATTCCTGATGCTGAAAATCTAAGTCCTGCTTATATAGTTTTTGATAATTATGAAATTATTTTAAAGTGGAATAGATCTTTAAGATTTTCGTTAGCTGTTTGCACACTTAAGGAGAAATTTGAAAATGAATTATAAGTCTTTATTAATAGTATTGTTCATATTCTTGTTAGGTTGCGAACAAAATAATCTTAATAAAAATGCTGTTAATCAAGAGATTATAACAAAGTATAAAAATTCTGGTTTTGCACTTGTTTATAATCCAATGCTAAAAAAAGAAAAAAAAATTTCAAATAAAATTGACAACAGATCTCTTCTTATTTTCCACAAAAGTCTAAAAAAGAATTCTTTTGTTAAAATAACAAATCCAGTTAACCAAAAAACAGTGATAGCTGAAGTGATTTCGAATAACGTAAATTTTTCTGATTTTTACAATAGTGTAATAACTTCAAGAATAGCTGAAGAACTATCGTTAAACTTAAATGAGCCTTATATTAATCTTGTTTTGATATCTCAAAATTCAACATTTGTTGCAAAAAAAGCCAAAACTTTTAATGAGGAAAAAAAAGTTGCGGAAAAAGCACCTGTAGATGGCATTCAAATTGACAACTTAGGAGAAATCAACCAACCAAAAAATGAAACTATAAAAGAAGAAATTTTTAGTTACTCAATTAAAATCGCTGATTTTTATTATAAAGACTCAGCAAAGAACATGTCTGATAGAATTATTAATGAAACAAATATTAGGAACCCTCTTATTAAAACAATATCTAATACGAAATATAGGGTATTATTAGGACCGTTTAATGATATAAAAAAACTTAGAGACTCATTTAATGAAATTAAATCATTAAATTTTGAAAATATAGAAATTTTGAAAGATGTTTAAAAAATTATTTTTAGTTTTATTTGTAAGTTTTATCTATGTTGGATCAGCATTAGCTAATCTTGATGTAAAAGTAAGGACTGCAATCCTTCAAGATTATTACTCTGGTGAAATTCTTTATGAAAAAGAACCTGATATTTCTATATACCCTGCATCAATGACAAAAATTATGACATCCATAATTGCCTTTGATTTAATTAAATCAGGTGATTTAAAACTAGATGAAAAGTTTATCATTTCTGAAAAAGCTTGGCGGTTATCAACATCAGGTTACTCATCAATGTTTATTATGGTGGGTGATGAAGTTTCTGTAGAGAATTTACTTAGAGGTATTATAGTAGCTTCTGGAAATGACGCCTGTGTTGCTTTAGCAGAAGGTATTGCTGGTACTGAAGAAGAGTTTGCAATTTTAATGACTGCAAAAGCCAAAGAAATAGGCATGGAAAATACAAATTTTGCAAATTCATCTGGCATCAATGATCCTGATAATTATTCAACTGTAAGAGATATTTTAAAAATGTCTAAATATTTAATTCATAAGCACCCTAAATTTTATGAAATGTTTTCAGAAAAAAAGTTTACATGGAATAGAACAGGTGGCGATCCAATAACACAAGGTAATAGAAATCCTCTTTTATATAAAAAAACTCTAGGAGTTGATGGAATTAAAACTGGATACTTAGCAGTAGAAAAATACTCGTTGGCATCGTCAATAGTTAGAAATGGCAGAAGATTGATTGCTATTGGAAGTGGATTTAATTCAAAAAATGCAAGATCAAAAGAAAGTTCTAAATTGCTAACATATGGTCTTACTAATTTTGATCTTGTAAATATTTCTAAAGCCAATGAACCATTTGAAAAAATTGATGTTTGGCTTGGAAAACAAGATAAAGTTGATGTTTATACTAATAAAGATGTCTACAAAACTATAAAAAAAGCTAAAAAAAAACTTTTAAAAGTATCTGTTAAATATGAAGGGCCTATCGAAGCTCCAATTAAAAAAAATGAAAAAGTTGCTATTTTAAAAGTTGTTTACGATGATGAGTTAGTTGGTGAATATGATTTACTTGCTTCTAATGAAGTTAAAAAAGTAAATTTTGTATCAAGATTATTAAAATCACTTAATTATCTCATTTGGGGCGATGTCTAAGAAACCAATTATTGTTTTTGAAGGAATTGAAGGTAGTGGTAAAAGTCACCATATTTCAATTGTTTCTAAATATCTGAGTAAAAAAAAAATTAATCATATAAAAATAAGAGAACCTGGTGGAAACCCAAATTCTGAAAAAATTAGAAAATTAATTTTAAACAATAAATCAAATTTTAATAAAGATACTGATTTATTATTATATATGGCGGCAAGAAGTGAAAACATGAATATTATTAAAAGATCATTTAATAAGAAGATTATTCTTATTGATAGATTTACAGACTCTACAATTGCTTATCAGCACTATGGAATGGGGGTTGATCTAAATTTAATTGAGACTTTAAACAAATACCTACTTAAAAATATTAGAATTAGTTTTACTTTTTTGAATATAGTTAATCAAAAGAATCTTCAAAAAAGATTAAAACAAAGAAAATCATTAAATAGATATGATAAATTTAAAATGTCGTTTTACAACAAAGTTCAAAAAGGATTTTTAAATTTGTCAAAAAAACAAAAAAATAAATATCAATTAATCAATTCAAATTTAGATATAAATAATAATGAAAAATTGATTTTGGATAAAATTGATAGATTGATCAAATGAATTTAAATCCAGCAAAACAAACAACTTTATATGGTCATCATTTTGAATTTTGTAATTTTATTGATCTTTATAAAAATAAAAAACTGCCAAATAAGATATTATTATCAGGAGAAAAAGGCATTGGTAAATCTACTTTAGCTTACCACATAATTAATCGTATTTTATCCTTTGGTGAAGAACATTCTTATGACGAAAAAAATTTTACAATTGATCCAGAAAATAAGTCGTTTAAATTAATTTTAAATAAATCTAATCCTAACTTTATTTCTATTGACATAGAAGAAGATAAAAAAAGTATCGATATTAATCAAATTAGAAATTTAATATTAAATTTAAATAAATCGTCTTTTAATATAAAACCAAGACTTGTGCTGATTGACAATATTGAACTTTTAAACATTAATTCAGTCAATGCTTTGTTAAAAATAGTAGAAGAACCTAATGACAATATTTATTTTATTTTAATCAATAATAATAAAAAAATTTTACCTACACTTAAATCTAGATGTCTTAACTATAATATCCATCTTAAATCTGATGAATCTTTTGATATTTCAAACAAAATTTTAGGTAAAAATGTAAAAAAATTAATTCATGAACAAATGATAAATAACTATAGCACACCAGGATCGATACTAAATTTATTGAATTTTGCCGATACAAATGGGGTTGATTTAACACAAATGAACTTAAAAGATTTTATTAAGATGATTATAAATGAAAAAAAATATAAAAAAGACCAGTTTGTTAAACAATTATTATATTCTCTAATAGAACTTTATTTTAGACAAAACGTATCATTAAGAAATATTAAACTATTGAAAATGCAAAATTATTTTTTAAAAAAAATTAACAATACAAAAATCTTTAATCTAGATGATGAAACATTATTAATGGAATTTGATGATAAGGCTTTAAATGGATAAAAGATTTTATATCACAACGCCAATTTATTATCCCTCTGCTAAGCCACATATGGGTCATGCATATTCTAGTATAATAGCTGATTTTTTTGCAAGATTTAAAAGAATGGATGGTTTTGAGGTGCAATTTCTAACTGGAACTGACGAACACGGTTTAAAAATACAACGATCAGCTGAAAAACAAAATATTGATCCATTAGAATTTTGTAATCAAATTAGTCAAACATTTAGAGATCTTTCAAAAACATTAAATCTTACTAACACTGATTTTATAAGAACTACTGAAGAACGACATAAAAAAACAGTACAACATTTATGGAATGAACTTGAAAAAAATGATGATATTTATTTATCTAAATATTCCGGATGGTATTCAGTATCTGACGAAGCGTTTTATAATGAAGATGAAATTGAAGATATAAATGGCGTTAAAAGATCAATTTCATCAAAATCAAATGTAGAATGGATAGAGGAGGAGTTTTATTTTTTTCGATTATCTAAATGGGAAAAACCATTACTTGATTATTATGAAAAACATCCAAACTTTATTGCTCCAGAATCTAGAAAAAATGAAGTTATTAGTTTTGTAAAAAATGGTTTAAAAGATTTATCTGTAAGTAGAAAAAGTTTTTCATGGGGAATAAAAGTACCTAATAATGATGATCATGTCATATATGTGTGGCTTGATGCCCTAACAAACTATATCAGTGCCTTAAATTATCCTGACACTAATAATAAATTATTTAAAAATTTCTGGCCCGCTTCAATTCATTTAATTGGAAAAGATATTTTAAGATTTCATGCCGTATATTGGCCAGCTTTTCTTTTGGCTGCGAAAATAGAGCTACCATCAAAAGTTTATGGTCATGGATGGATCCTTTCAGGAGATGAGAAAATGTCTAAATCTAAAGGAAATATTTTAGACCCTATCGAAATAATTAATGAATATGGTTTAGATCCATTGAGATATTATTTGATTAAGGAAGTATCTTTTGGAAATGATGGTAATATATCACAAGAAAGATTGGAAGATTGTATCAATAGTGATCTAGCTAATAATTTTGGAAATTTATGTCAACGTGTTACAGCTTTTGCTATAAAGAATTGTGATAGCGAAGTACCAAAAGATGTAAAATTTGAAAAAGAAGATTTAATAATTTTAGACAGATACAAAAATAGCCTATCTCAAATTAGAGATAAGATTGATAATCAGGACATCAATTTTTATATTGATTTTATTATAAATTCTTTATTTGAAGCTAATAAATATTTTAATGATCAAGAACCATGGAAAAAAAAGGATGATATTATCAGACTAAATACAATAGTTTATACAACTTTAGAAATAGTTAGAAAAATTAGTTATTTACTTTATCCAATAATTCCTCAGTCATCTATAAATGCTCTTAAAATTTTTAACCTTAATGAAAATGAAATTAATTTAACATCTGTTGAAAATAATGAATTTTTATCTAAAGGAAGTAAAATAAATAAAATTGGTATACTTTTTAAAAAAATAGATAAAAACAATGATTGATTCACACTGTCATTTAGATCACGAACCTTTATTAAGTGATTTAACTAACGTAATTAGACGCTCAAGAGATATTGGTATAAAAAAACTATTAACGATTTCGACCTCTTTTGAAAGTTTTGAGCGAATTAAGACAATCATACAAAAAGATAAAATGATTTATGGCACAATTGGAATTCATCCGCATGAGACAAAAAAAAATAAAATTACTTCAGATATGATAATAAAAAATATTACCGAAAATGATAAAATAATCGGAATTGGCGAAACTGGTTTAGATTTTTACTATAATAATAGTGATAAAGATAATCAGATAATAAGTTTTAAAGAACATATTGAGGCATCTATTAAAACAAACTCTCCATTAATCATTCATTCTAGAGAAGCTGAAGAAGAAACTTTTAATATATTGAATGATTATAAGGATAAAAATCTAAAAATATTAATGCATTGCTTTACAGGTAGTTTAAATTTCGCAAAAAAACTATTAACATTAAATGCTTTTTTTTCTGCTAGTGGCATTATTACTTTTAAAAATTCTGTAGAGTTACAAGAAATATTTAGATTTTTGCCTTTAGATAAAATTTTAATTGAAACAGATAGTCCTTTTTTAGCACCAGTGCCTAATCGAGGTAAAAAAAATGAGCCTTCATTTATTGATTATACTGCTCAAAAATTAGCAGATATAAAAAATATTTCTAAATTAAAGCTTGTTAATTTCACAACAAATAACTTTAATAAACTTTTTTTTGATTAAATATTATGAAATTTATAATTCTTGGATGTGGAAGTTCTATGGGTGTGCCTCGTCCAGATGGTTACTTTGGTAATTGTGATCCCAATAATAAAAAAAATTATAGAACTAGATGTTCAGCATTAATTAAGAGCAAAGCTGAAAATATTTTAATTGATACATCTCCAGATTTAAGACAACAATTACTTAGACATAATATTAAAAAAATTGATAAAGTTTTTTATTCACATATGCATGCAGATCAAACTCATGGTATTAATGATTTAAGATCTTTTTACATAAATAGACGAAAGCAAATAAATGTATTTGCAGATTATGCTACTTCAAAATATTTAAAAAATAGTTTTTCATATTGCTTTAAAAGTTATTCAAAAGAATATCCTGCAACTCTAAAACTTAATAAAATAAATAATAAAATGTATATTAGTGATAAAAATAAAAAAATTTCAATAAAACCAATTTCTGTAGATCATGGTAAAGTTAAATCTAATTGCTTTATAATAGATAAAAAATTAGCTTACATTAGCGATATAAGCGATATTTCTAACAAAGATTTTAAATATTTTAAAAATTTAAAATATCTAATAATTGATTGTCTTTGGTATAATTTCCACCCCTCACATTTTAATTTAGAAAAATCATTATTTTTTATAAAGAAATTCAATCCTTCAAAAGCGATATTAACTAATTTATCGCCTGTACTAGATTACAATGAATTAAAGAAACTTTTACCTAAAAATGTTATGCCAGCTTACGATGGCTTTACAATAAGTTTATAAAATTTTTTCTAATTTTTTAATAATTTTATTTGATAGAGGTCCTGTAAAAGAAGCAAATGTGTCTTCAACTTTACCATTTTTGTTTATTAAGATTTTATGAAAATTCCATTTAGGAACTGTGGATTTTCCATAAGTTTCTTTTGCCCATATGTATATTGGGTGAGCATTATCACCCCTAACTTCATATTTGCTTGTCATTGGAAAATTAATATTGAAGTTAGTTTCACAAAAATTTTTAATTTCAGCTTCTGAACCCGGTTCTTGACTTCCAAATTGATTGCTTGGTATACCAATAACAACTAATCCTTTTTCTTTATAATTGTCATATAATTTTTGCAAATCATCATATTGTTTTGTAAAACCACATTTGCTTGCAACATTTACTAATAATATAGTTTTATCCTTAAATATTGAGAGATTTAATTCTTCTCCTTTTATAGAATTAATTTTAAAATCGTAAAAAGTTTTAGAATTTTCTGACATAGATTTGTTTAAAAATAAAAACATAATAATTATTAGATAAATGACAATTTTTTTATTTAACATTCACTTTTTAGATGATATTAGTAGAATTACATATCCAAAAACAGTTGATAATAATGATCCAGCTAAAACACCAATTTTAACACCATCAATATACTGAGCATTTTCAACAAAAGCCAAATTTCCTACAAATAAACTCATGGTAAATCCAATACCAGTTAAAATTGAAACACCGTATAAACTTAACCAATTTGAATTATTTGGTGCTTCTGCAAACTTAAGCTTAATTGAAACATAAGAGAATAATAAAACTCCAATTTGTTTTCCAAAAAATAATCCACACAATATACCAAGTGGCACAGGTGCTAGTAAACTTGCTAATGATAAACCTTCTAAGCTTACACCAGCATTTGCAAATGCAAAAAGTGGCATTATCATAAAAGCAACATAAGGTGAAATTGCATGTTCTATTTTAACTAACAATGAAAAATCTTTATCTTTTATTCTATGAGGTATAGTAGATGCCAATAAAACTCCTGCAATAGTTGCGTGTATTCCTGATTTATAAGTAAAAAACCACATAAACAAACCTATGATTAGATAAGGTATAAATATTTTCACTGAAAATTTGTTTAAGACTAAAAGTAAAATATAACTTAATAAAATAAGACTCAAATAAGGTATGCTTAAGTCTCCAGAATAAAAAAAAGCAATTATTAATATAGCACCAAGATCATCTATGATTGCTAGAGCTGTTAAAAATACTTTTAATGATATTGGAACTCTTGAACCTAATAAAGATAATATACCAAGAGAAAATGCAATATCTGTAGCTGATGGGATCGCCCAACCATTCATTGTTTCTGAATTTCCCCAATTTATAAAAACATAGAAAAGGGCAGGTACTAACATACCACCAACGGCGGCTATTATTGGAAGCATTGCTTGTTTTATGTTTGAGAGCTCGCCTTGTAAAAATTCTCTTTTTATTTCCAGCGTAACAAAGAAGAAAAAGATTGCCATTAGAGCATCATTTATCCAATGATGAACTGAAAGTTTTAATCCAAACTCATTAACACCAATAAATAAATAATTTTCTAGGCTATGAAAATATAAATCACTTAAATCACTATTACTTATGAATAGAGCAAGTATTGCTGCTATTAATAAAACTAAACCACTAGCTGCTTCAAGTTTAAAAAACCATTTAAAGGGGTTTGATAAATAATTAATCATAAAAAATTAATAAAGATCTATAATAAAAAGTTTTATATCTTTCAATATCTCAAAAAGGTTAAATAAAAGAATTTCTAATCCTGGAAAAATATTAATTAATGGTGCTTTAAATGTATCAATTAATATTATTAACGCCACAAAAGATATAATTGAGACCACTAAATAAGAAAAGAATTTACTGCTAGTATTCTTTTTAATTTTATCTTTTACAGGAATTTGTTTTTCAGCAATTTTATCTTCAGTTTTATATATTCTATCATCTATTTCTTTTTCTAATGATACATCATTGGGTTCATTGATATTTTCTACAATTTTATTATCAATTTCATCTTCAATTTTTTTATCTGCAAAATTATCAATTAAAGGTGGTGGTTCTGTTTTATTGTCTTCTAATTTATAAAACCAAACATGATTACATGAACCACATTTCACATCTCTTCCATTATCAGGTATTAAAGAAAGGTTAATTTTAAATTGTTTGTTGCAATTAGAGCAGCTAATAATCATACTTATTTATATATCAGATTTATATCAAATTTCTTTTAATTTTGATCTATTTATACTTTGAAATAATCTATATCTACTGTATTAGTAACGACATCGGAGTGTAGCGCAGCCTGGTAGCGCATCTGGTTTGGGACCAGAGGGTCGCAGGTTCGAATCCTGCCACTCCGACCATCATTATGACTAAAGCAATTATTTATATACCAAATAAAAACCCTATGCAGTCTGGAGCGGCAAAAAGTAATAAATGGATTTTAGAATTTATTACCAAAGACCCAACTAAAAATCCTTTAATGGGTTGGGAAAGTTCTTCAGATACATTAACAGAATTAAAACTTGAATTTCCATCAAAAGAAGTAGCGATAAGCTACGCAAAAAAGAAAAAAATAGATTTTGAAATAATCGAACCAAAAAAAAGAAAAACTGTAAAAAAATCATACGCTGATAATTTTTTAAAATAATTAATGTTTAGATTTTTCAAATTAAGAAAATGGTTTATGTGGTCTTGGCTTGGATCAATTATCATTTTATCCTCATTATGGATACAGGTTAAAATTGATGTCAAAATAAATGAGTGGTTTGGTCAATTCTATGATATGATTCAAAAAGCACTTGGTGAGCCAAATGCTATAACTATCGATGAGTATTGGTCTAGTTTATTATCTTTTATCACGTTGGCTGCTATATATGTTGGTGTAGCTGTTGTTGTTAGTTTCTTTACCTCCCACTATTTGTTTAGATGGAGAACAGCAATGGTTGAGTGGTATCACAGTGTTTATGATAGAGCTCGTAAAATTGAAGGAGCATCTCAGAGGGTTCAAGAAGACACAATTAAGTTTTCGAGAATAATGGAATCTTTGGGTACAAGTTTAATTGAAGCTCTAATGATTTTAGTTGAATTTATGCCAATCTTATTTGGTTTAAGTATCGGTATTCCAATTTTCTTTTTTGGTGATTGGAATTATGGATTAATTGTAGGTGCTTTAATCTGGTCTGTAGGTGGAACTATATTTTTAATTGTTTTAGGATTAATTCTAAGACTAGTTGGTGTTGAATATGACCTTCAAAAAAAAGAGGCTGCTTATAGAAAAATATTAGTAGTCGCTGAGGATGATGGAACCGTCAGACCAAAATCTATTGAAGAGCTTTTTAATGATGTAAGAGAAATACATTTTCTAAGTTATATTCGATATTTATTTTTTAATGTTGGAAGAATTGCTTATTTACAAGCAAATGTTCTTTCAGCATATGTTTTTTTAGCGCCCGCTATAGTCGCTGGAGCTGTTACACTTGGTGTAATGCAACAAATTATTAGGGCTTTTGGAAGAGTTGAAGGATCAATGCAATATATTCTAAAAGCGTGGCCCACAATAATTGAATTTGCTAGCGTTTATAAACGTTTAAGAGAATTTGAGTCAAAAATAAATGAAGATAAATTTATTGATGAAAAAATTTAATGGCAATTGATAAAAAATTTATTGACAAATTTAGACAAGTCACTTCAAAAGCGGCTCTAGCTGCTTCATACTTAGTTGGGAAAAAAGATAAAATTGCAGCTGATCAAGCTGCTGTTGACTCTATGAGGTCAGAACTAAATAAAATTGATATGAACGGACAAGTAGTAATAGGTGAGGGAGTTCTAGATGAAGCTCCATTACTTTATACAGGAGAAATTCTAGGCACAAAGAATGGTCCAGATTTTGATATAGCAGTTGATCCTGTTGAGGGAACAAATTTTGTTGCAAATAATTTACCAGGAGGCATTGCGGTATTAGCTGTTGGAGAAAAAGGCAATCTATTTAATGCACCTGAAACTTACATGCATAAAATAGCTACTGGAGAAATTGATAAAGGTTTGATTGATTTAGATTATCCGTTAGAAAAAAATATCAAAAATTTATCTGAATTTAAAAATAAAGATTTTTCTTCAATTACAGTTTGTGTTTTAGATAGGCCAAGACACAAAAAAATTATTGATAAGCTAAAAGATTTAAAAGTAAACATTAAACTAATTACAGATGGTGATGTTCTTGGTGCATTATATGTTTCCGATCCAAAGTATAATGTTGATATGTTTTTAGGTATTGGTGGCGGTCCTGAAGGAGTTTTGGCAGCATGTGCGCTTGATGCTTATAACTGTCACTTTCAAGGAAGATTTATTTTTGATAATGAAAAAGATATAATTGAAGCTAAATCAATGGGTATAAAAGATTTAAACAAAAAATATGAATTAAATGAAATTGTTAAAGGAGACTCTCTTTTCTGTTCATCAGGGATAACTACCAATGAAGTTTTAAATGGTATCATTATTGAAGGAGATAAATTTATCAGTGAAACTCTGGTTACACATAAAAATACAAATTTTAAACAAATTGTTAAAAGTATCAATTCAATAAATGAATGATTTCTGTTTCTGGTAAAATTTGGACAGAACAAAAGGTTAATAAAAATTTAGTAGAAAAATTTAAACAAGACTATGGTTTAGGTGATATTCTATCTAAGTTAATTATTTCACGAAACTATAATTCATCAGAAATATATGGAATTAATAATAAACAAAAATTAACAAATATATTTAAGGATGACAAAGATTTCCAAAAAGCATCACAGATACTTTTAAAAACTATTAATAATAATGAATATATCTGTATTTTAGGTGATTATGATGTAGATGGAGCGTGCGCTACGACATTGTTAGTTAGATATTTTAACTCTATTAATCAAAAACATTTTTTTTATATTCCTGACAGAACTGAAGATGGTTATGGCGCCAGTAAAAAGCTATTTCAAAAATTAATTTTAAAAAAACCTAAGTTAGTAATAATGGTTGATTGTGGCTCTACTTCAAATGAAGCTATTGAATATTTAAACAAATATAATATCAAATCAATAATTATCGATCATCATGAGATAAATAAGCCTCATCCAAAATCAAATGTAATTATTAATCCTAAAAAGGAAACTATTAAAAAAGAAAATTCAATTTTATGTGCCACTGCTTTAACATATTTTTTTATAGATATTATAATTAAACAAACTAAGTCAAATTTTAAAATATCTAATTTTCTAATTTATGTATTACTTGCAACTATATGTGATGTGATGCCACTAAGAAAAATCAATAAAATTATTGCAATTAATACAATAAATAACTTTAAGATACAAAATAATTTAGCCTTAAATTACATATTTGAGCAATATAATCTAAAAAAAAAATTAACTGTTGATGATTTAGGTTTTTTAATTGGACCAATAATTAATTCAGGTGGAAGGCTTAATAATTCAAATCATGGTGTGGAATTATTATCTACAGATAATCTTGAAATTATTAAAGATAGATCAAATAAATTAATTTTCCTAAATAACAAAAGAAAAATAATAGAAAAAAATATTTTAGATCAAATAGATTTTGAAAAAATTAAAAAAGAAAACAAAAATGTTATAATTTATTATAAAGAAAATTTAAGTGAGGGATTAATAGGTATTATTGCATCAAGATTAAAAGATTATTTTAACAAACCTTCAATAGTTATCACAAAGTCTAATAATAAACTCAAAGCATCTGCTAGATCCACTGTTCATTACAATATCGGATATTTAATAAAATCTTTAGTTGATAATAAGATTATTGATATTGGAGGAGGTCATAATATGGCAGCAGGATTCACTATGAAAAAAAATAATCTAAAACTATTAGATAGTTTTATACAAAAAGATTTTAAAAAAAAAAATTCTGACAAATATGACTCAAAAAATTACGACTTAGAAATATCTTCATCATTCATTAGAAATAAATTTTTTCAAAATATTAACAAATTAGGACCATTTGGAAATTTTAATGATTTACCAATTTTTTTAATTAAAAATCTTAAAGTTATCAAATTAAACATTATCAAGGATAAACACATATCAGTAATCTTAAAGCCTAATACTGGTGCAACAATCAAGGGTATATGCTTTAATAGCTTGAATACAAAATTAGGACATTATTTATTAAACTATAAAAAAAACATTAATATTATCGCTCATATACATGAAAATATTTGGAATAATAAAAAAACAATTCAATTAAATATTAAGGATTTAATTCTTTAGTTTAATAAGTCTTGAATTGTAGCAACTTTTAAAATAAAAGACCCATCAACGGTCCCTTCGTCTATCGGTTAGGACAGCTGGTTTTCATCCTGCAAAGGGGGGTTCGATTCCCCCAGGGACCGCCATTAAAATGTTGTTTTATGTATATATGCTAAAAACAGCGTCAACTAAGTTTAATAAAACCTACGTTGGCTACACAAATAATATTTCCAAAAGATTAACCAAACATAACAGCAATAAAGGAGCTAAATCCACAAAAGGTCATAAATGGATACTAATTTTTAAAAAAACATTTAAAAATAAAAGTAGCGCAATGTCATTTGAATATAAATTAAAAAAAAATAGAAAAGAGCGAAAATTAATTTTAGATAAATTTAATAAATGAAAATTTCAATACTATTACCATACAAGGAAAATTATTCACCAGAATATCCTGGGGCAGTATCATTATTTGTTTATGCTACATCAAAATTAAGCAAATATAAATCAAATATTACTGTCTATGGATCTACAAGTTATAAAAATTATTTAAGCAAAAACTACGTAAATATCGGACTCAAAAAAAGTATATTCTCAAGTCAGACTAAGCAATACATTAACAATTTCATCAAAACACAAAGTAAAGATGTAGATCTAATCGAAGTTCATAATAGACCTAATTATATAAATCAAATTAACTTTTTGAATAAAAAATTAGTTTTATATTTTCATAATGATCCAAATTCAATGCTGGGTTCTAAAACTGTAAATGAGAAAATTAATTTAATTAATTCCTGTTCTAGGATTATTTTTAATAGTTATTGGTCAAAAAAACAATTTGTTAATCAATTACCGATATCATATAAAAAATCTCAAAAACTAATAGTTATTTACCAGTCTATAAATAAAAAAAAGATTAATTTTAGTAAAAAAGAAAATTTAATATCTTTTGTTGGTAAACTTAATAGTGCTAAAGGATATGATATATTTGGCAAAGCCATAACTAAGATTTTAAATAGATATCCTTCATGGAGAGCAAATGTTATTGGTGATGAGCCTAGGGAAAAATTTAATTTTAATCATAAAAATTTAAAAATTCTTGGATTCAAACATCATGCTGAAGTTTTAAAAAATTTTGAAAAAACTAATATAGCAGTTGTATGCTCAAGATGGAATGAACCATTTGGAAGAACAAGTTTAGAAGCTTCTAGTAGGGGGTGTGCTGTAATAATCTCTGATCGTGGCGGTCTACCAGAAACTACCTCTAATGGTATTATTTTAAATAAATTAAACTCAAAAGTTTTATTTATTGCAATTGAAGAGTTAATTAAAAATAAAAATGAATTATTAAATATTCAAAAAAAAACTTTAAACAACTTTTATCTTACTGATAATTATATAAGTTTTAAAATTGACAAATATAGATCTTTATTACTAAAAGGAAATTCAATCTTTAATTTATATAAAAATAAATCTAAGTTAAAAATTCTTCATATAACTAATTTTAATGAAAGACATAATGGTAGATTATTTTATAATACTGGTAGAAGAATTAATAATGGATTTATAAGACTAAATCACAGTGTTTTAGAGTTAAGTGATAGAGATATTGTAAGTTATTCAAGAAATATTACTGATCTAAAAGGATCTCAAAAATTAAATACAAAATTAATTGATATTGTTAGTAATTACGTTCCTGATTTGATTGTTTTTGGTCACGCAGATTTAATTGATAATAAAACAATAGAATTTATTAAATTAAATTATCCAAACACTAAATTTTGTCAATGGTTTCTAGATAGAATGGATGGAGAATGGAAATCTAATAAAGATAGATTTATTAAAAAAATGCATTTGATGGATGCAAATTTTTGTACCACAGATCCAAAATCACTAAACTTTAAAAAAGATTATCTTACATATTACATGCCAAATTGTGTTGATCCATCTCTTGAAAAGTTAGAAGCATATAATAATGACTACTATAAAAGTGATGTTTTTTTTGCAATGAGCCATGGTGTACATAGGGGAATTTTAAAAAAAGGCAAAATTGATGCTAGAGAGAATTTTATTAAAAGATTAATAAAATTAACTCCTGATATAAAATTTGATTGTTATGGACTTAATGGAGTTCAGCCAATTTGGTCTGAGGATTTTTTAATTTCAATTTCACAAAACAAAATTGGTATTAATCTAAGTCAAGGTAAGCCATCAGATTTTTATAGTAGTGATAGATTTTCACAATTAATAGGAAATGGTTTACTTGTTATGATTGATGATAAAACAAAAATAGGTAATTTTTTTAGTAAAAATGAAATTATAACTTACAAAAATCTTTCTGATTTATCAGAAAAAATATTAAAATATAATAAAGATGACAAAATTAGAAAAAAAATTGCTAAAAACGGTAGAGAAAAATATTTCAAATATTTTAATTCTGAAATAATTGCTGATTTCATTATTAATAGAACATATGGAGTTAAAAAGAATTTTTTTTGGGAAATTTTTTTATAAATAATTTAAAGAAATATTTAAATGAAGATACCTGTTTTAGTTTACCATTCTGTAAATAATAATAAATCACATATAAATTTAGAGGTTATCAATTTTGAAAAACAAATAAATTTTTTAAAAAGAAGAGGTTTTGAGACCATAAGTTTCGATGAAATTGATAATACTAAAAAAAAACAAATAATAATAACGTTTGATGATGGTTACAAAGATTTATGTTATTTTGTATTACCCATATTGAAAAAATATAATTATAAAGCAACATGTTTTTTAGTATCAAACTTAATTGGTAAACAAAATTCTTGGGATTCGTTAAGAGATGATTATGTTTCAAAAGAATTAATGAATACTGAAAACATTAATGAATGGATAAACAGTGGAATGAATATAGGTTCACATTCTCACAATCATAACGATTTAACAAAATTAAAAAAGTTTGATTTAGAAAATGATTTAGAATTTTCTAAAAAAATATTGGAAGATAAATTTGGACAAGAAATAGAAAATTTTTGTTACCCCTTTGGAAAAGTTAATAAATCTGTTTATGAAGTTGTAGAAAAAAAATTTAAAAGAGCTGTTACAATTAATAGATCACGTTACGAAACTAACAAACATAACTTTCTTTTAATACCAAGAATAGATATGGGTAAAAATCTTTCTATATTTAAAATTTTTTTAAAAACAGAGACATTTTATGAGGATATAAAATTTAAACAGAATGAATTATATTTGTAATTGTAAAAAGACAAATCTTAATGATAAACCCTACACTTATTGGGAAGATAGGGATATAACTACAGATGAATTAGATATTATTAATTTTTTAGATAAAAAAAAAGATATTACATCTAAATCTATACTTCATATAGGAATAGGTAATTCATATTTTGCTAAAAAATTTTCATTTAATAACAATATTACTGGAATCACTATTTCACAAAAAGAAATTGCAAAAGCAGAGTCTTTAAATCTGTTAAATTACCAACTTTTATTATTGGATAAATATTCCATCGAGTTTAAAAACTTTTTGAATAAAAATAAATTTGATCTTATTGTTGATACAAATTTAAAATCTTACAGTTGTTGTTTGAAGACATTTGAATTTATGATTCATAATATTTTTAAGTCAATTAAACCTAAAGGAATGCTAATTACATCAGTTAATGGAATGAAATGGTTTAAGGATTTAAAACCAAAGTTATCTTTCTCATTTAGAAAATTTTTTTTTTATAAATTAAAAGAAATTAGTGGTAATAAGCATAATATATTGATGCCTGATGAATTAAAGAATTTGTCAAAAAAATATAATATTAAAATGTCAATTGATGATAAATTATGTTACTTAAAAAAATGAAAAAAATTGCACTTATTCTTGGTATAACAGGACAGGATGGATCATATTTAGCAGAATTTTTGATTAAAAAAAAATACCAAGTTCATGGTATTAAAAGAAGAACTTCAACACCAAATACGAGTAGAATTGATCACATATTTGATAGTGTGAATTTTAATAATAAAAATTTAACCATGCATCATGGGGATTTGTCAGATGTTGGTTCATTGAACAGAATAATAAATCAAATTAATCCTGACGAAATTTATAATCTTGCTGCACAAAGTCATGTTAAAATTTCATTTCAAATTCCAGAGTACACATCAGATGTAAACGCTTTAGGTCCATTAAGGTTGTTGGAAATAATAAGACATTATAAAAAAAAAAAATTAAATTTTATCAGGCATCAAGCTCAGAAATGTTTGGTAAATCTAAACCTCCTCAAAATGAAAATACACTTTTCCAACCAAGGTCTGTTTATGCCATATCAAAAGTTTTTGCTTATCATAGTGTTATTCACTATAGAGAAGCCTACAATCTACATGCCTGTAATGGAATATTGTTCAATCATAAATCTCCTCGCAGAGGAGTAAATTTTGTTACAAAAAAAATTGTTCAAGGTTTGACAAGAATTAAACAGGGTAAACAAAAAAATCTTGTTCTTGGAAATCTATATTCTAGAAGAGACTGGGGTCATGCTAAAGACTATGTTAAGTCAATGTGGAAAATTTTACAACAAAAAAAACCAGATGATTTTGTTGTTGCTACCAGAACTTCACATTCTGTAAAAGATTTTATTAATATATGTGCTAAGAAATTAGGTATTAAATTATTATGGAAAAATAAAGGTCTTAAAGAAGTTGCTATCAATAAAATAACCAACAATATTATCATTAAAATAGATAAAAAATATTTTAGAGAAACTGAAGTTGATGATTTGATAGGTGATTTTTCTAAAGCAAAAAAAATATTACAATGGAAACCTAAATATTCTTTCAATAAATTAGTTGATGATATGATTGAAAATGAAAAATAAGAATAAAATTTCATATTCTCTAACTGAAAGTGTCCTTGAAAGTGTAGATATCAACTCTGCAATTAAAGTTTTAAAATCAAAAAAAATTACAATGGGGCCAAAAACTAAACAAATTGAGGCTTATTTTCAAAATAAAATAGTAAAAACAAATTCACTAATGGTTAATTCAGGATCATCAGCAAATTTATTAATCTTCCAATGTTTAATTAATCCAATGGTAAAAAAACTTAAATCTGGAGATGAAGTTTTAATCCCAGCTATTTGCTGGTCAACTTCTCTTTGGCCTATAATACAAAGTGGTCTTAAGGTTAAATTTGTGGATATTGATCTTTCTACACTAAATATTGACTTAAATGATTTAAAAAAAAAAATTTCAAAAAAAACTAAAGCTTTAATGCTTGTTCATGCCTTAGGAAACTGTACTGACATGACTAAATTAATGAATATTTGTAAAAAAAATAAGATTATTTTAATAGAGGACACGTGTGAGGCTTTAGGTTCAACATATAAAAACAAACCTCTTGGAACATTTGGTGATTTTTCTTCTTTCTCTTTCTATTATTCGCATCATATTACTTCTGGTGAAGGAGGAATGGTTTGTACAAAAAATACAAAATATTTAGAAATAATAAAATCTTTAAGATCACATGGTTGGTCTCGAGACTTATCTAATAATAAGTCTTTATCTAATAAATATAAACATATTGATAAAAATTGGATTTTTATCAATTCAGGATTTAACCTTAGAACAACAGATGTTAACGCAGCAATCGGTCTTGAACAATTAAAAAGAATTAAGACAATATTATCAATCAGAAAATATAATTTTTTAAAAATCAAAAAAAGCTTATTAGGAAACAAAAAATATGATAATCAATTTACTATCTTAAATGATCAAAAAGACTCAAATACAGCTTGGTTTGGTATACCAATAATTTTAAATTCTAATGATAAAAAATACAAACAATACGTAATGGGTAATTTACTGGATAAAGGTATAATGACACGACCAATAATAAGTGGTAATTTTGCTAAACAGCCGTCTATTCAACTTTATAAGATCAAAATTAATTATAAATTACCTAATGCTGATCTTATTGATAAAAAAGCCTTTTTTTTAGGTTTGCATAATATTAAAATAACAAATTCAAAATTAAAATCTTTAACTGATAATATTTATTCTTCTTTATAATTAATGAAAATTATTGCTATTAGTGGTTACAAAAGTTTTATTGGTAATCATTTTTATAAATATAATAAAAAAAAGATTAAAATTATTCATTACAAAAAAGATATCAATAATATATTTGAACTAAAAAAATTTGTTATTAAAAATAAGATTACTCATTTTGTTAATTTTGCTGGTCTATCTAGACTTAAATGTTCCAAAAATAAAACTGAATGTATGAAAACTAATTTTAAATCTATCAAATCAATTATTAATTTTTTTAATGAATTAAATTATAAACCAATGTTTATTTTTATTTCGACATGTCATGTTTACGGAAACTCGAATAATAAAATAAAGGAGCATTCTAAAATTTCTCCTAATTCTTTGTATGCAGAAATAAAGCTTAAATCAGAAGCATATATTAAAAAAAATTATCAAAATTACTCAATTTTAAGATTATTTAATGTTTATGGTCCCAATCAACCTAAGAGTTTTTTTATACCTGATATGATTGAAAAGATTAAAAATAATCAATCAATTAAAATTGATAAATCAGTTAGAGATTTTATACATGTTAATACTGTATCCAGAGTTATTAATTTTATCATTACTAAAGAAATAACTGGTGTTTTAAATGTTGGGTCTGGTAGGGGACATTCTTTAAAGTCTATAATCAATCTTATTGGGGATAAACTTAAGAAGAAACCTTTATTAAAAATATTAAATAAAAAGACTAAAATAGTTACTGATATAAAATTTTTAACATCAAAAGGTTTTAAGTTTAAAAAAAATGAAAAAAATTTTAATATTTAAGACTGATAGATTAGGTGATCTATTAAATATTTCACCTATTATAAATAATTTAAAACACAATTACCCTTCATGCACTATAACATTAGTTTGCTCTAAATATAATAAATCAATTGCAGAATATTATCATAATGATGTTGAATTTATTATCTTTAATAAACCACTATTTTTTTTCTTAATAAGAAATATTAAATTAATTTTTTTTAAAAAATATGATTTTATTTTTCAATTAGATGGCAAAAACCATTCATATTTCACTTCTATTTTGGTCAATGCGAAAAAAAAAGTTTGTATTAGATTTATAAAGAAAAAAAAATTTTTAGGTACAAAAGTATCTATTATAAGACCAAATTTTTTTATAAATTATTTTTTTGATGAAACAGAACTATCTTATGAAGATTATAGTATTGAAGATAATATTAATTATCATTATTTAACTCTATATCTAAAACTACTTAAAAAACTAAATATTAAAATTTTATCCAAAAATCATTATTTGCCTTTGACTAATCCTAAAAAGGTTTCAAAATTTAGTGATGGTTATTGCTTAATTCATATAGATGAACGATGGGATAAATTTCCATTTTCTGTTGCTTTAAATTTAAAAAAAAAGATACTTTTACTATCTAACTCTATGAATATTGTTATTTCTTCTAATATTGGTGGCAATAAAGTATTAAAATATCTAATTAATGATTTTTATAATAAAACTAATATTGAATTCATTAAAGATACAAATTTACATAGCACAATATCATTAGTTTATAATTGCAGTTCTTGTATAAGTAGTCATAGCGGTCTTATTGTTCATACAGCTGCAGCATTTAAAAAAAAAATTATTGATATTGTTTCTAAAGATATTTTCAATGAGCTTGATAGGTGGATACCTTACAATGTTGATTACAAAAGGCTTGATATTAACAACTTTATTGAAATAGATTTTAATATTTAAATTTTTATTTTATTTAAAGCATTATTTTTAAATAAATTTGCTTCTTTTATATATCTTCTAACCATTTCTGTAGATTTGTGACCTGTCATAGCCATAATACTTCTTTCTTCTGCACCAGATTCTGCAGCGGATGTAGCAAAACCAGATCTTAAACTATGACCAGAATAGTGTTTACTGTCTATTCCCGCTAGATTTAAATACTCTTTGATAAGCAGTGCTACTGTTTGGTCTGTTAACCTATTTTCTAATAATTTTGACCCCTTTGAAAATCTTCTAAATAATGGACCTGAGTTAATTTTTGATATTTTTAACCATTTTTGAATAGATCTTACTGGACAATATAATTGGTTATCAAAGTAGGGCAGTCCCTTTACAGAACCTTCGCCAAATTGATCTGTTTTAGATCTTTTTACTGTGATTTTTAGACCCTCTTGAACAAAATCTAAATCATCATAATCTAAAGATACAATCTCATTCCTTCTAAAACCTCCTGAAAACCCAATTAATATTATTGATCTATCTCTTATTTTTTTGATCTCTTTATTTTTTTTATTATCTATTACATTAATAATACTTTTTAAACTGTTGATTAATAATGGTTTTTTACTTTTTTGAATACTACCTTTTCTCCTTTTTATACCCATTATATTTTCTATAATTGAAGGATGTTTTGTATCAAGATAATGCCCTTTTAGCTTGTGTATCACTCCAATAGAGACCAATCTTCTTTTTAAAGTGCTCATTTTTGCGTCTTTCGTAGATAAATGAGTTAAGTATAAAGAGACAATTTTTGGTTCTGACGGTAATGATTTAAATCCATTTTGAGCACAAAATAATCCAAAATCATTAAAATCTGATTTATATGCTCTTACTGTATTTTCTGCTTTTGAGCTTTTTAGGTTTAATATTGTTTCTTCCTGCAAAGCTTTTAAATCAGTTATTATATTATTCATATCTATTACTATTGATAACCATTAATTATCGTTAGTAATAATATAATAGATTTATAATGTCAATAAGAATAATTTAAAAATAATGATTAAAGATTCTCAAGAACATCTAAATGAAGTTAATGAAACTTACCTCCAACATATGCGGATAGCCTTTAAAATTGGGTTTACAATGCTTGTGACTGGAGTTTTTTGTCTTATACATGGGTTGATACCGGGCTTTTTTAAAAAAACTGGCAGCAATCAAATCGCTAAAATGTACGAGATGGTTTCAAGAAACTAAAATTTTTTAAGATAATAATATCAATAATTTAACTAAATAAATTAAACTGAATGATTAGAAATATAGAGCGAAAAGATAAAGAAAATTGGATAAAATTATATTGTGGATATGCAAAATTTTACAAAGTGCCTATGAATCAGGGTATTTTAAATACTTTATGGGACTGGATTCATGATGATAATCATATTGTTAATGGTATTTGCTTTGAATTAGAGGGTAAAATCATTGGAATTGCCCATTACAGAACAATGCCAAGACCAATTAAGGGCGAATATATTGGTTTTTTAGACGATTTGTTTGTTGAGCCTGATTTTAGAGGTCAAAAAATAGCTCAAAAGCTTATTAATCATCTAAAATCCTTATCTAAAGCTAATAATTGGGATGGAATTCGTTGGATCACCCACTCTTCCAATGAAAATGCAAAGAAATTATACGATAAAATAGCCAATAACACAGGTTTTGAACTCTATGAACTTAAAGGGGACTAAATTTCAGCTAAAAGTCTGGAATTATTTGAGGAAAATACCGAGGGGGAAAGTTAAAACTTACCTTGAAGTTGCTAAAGCCATTGGAAAACCTAAAGCTTTTAGAGCAGTTGCAAATGCTGTGGGTAAAAACCCCTTTCCTCCCAAAATACCATGTCATAGAGTGATAAGATCAGATGGCAGCCTTGGTGGCTACTCAGGAAAAGGTGGTATTCAGCAAAAAAGGCGATTACTGAGGTTAGAGAAGGTCTTAATTAAATAGAGTTTTTTATATACCAAATACTTAAATTAACCGCTAAAATAAACACTTTTAAGCTATTTTAACCCTTTTTCACTTAAATGGTATTTTGCACCCTTCAGTTGTACTATATATCGATCTTTACTTAAAATAAGGTACTGTATGGCCTTTTAAACAGTATATTCTGATAGTGCATTGCTCTAGTTTTCAATAATACCAATACTTTTAGAAGAAAAAAAAATGGTGTTTTTTTAGTTTTTTTAGCTCCCCTTCTGTACATTAATATTTATTATTCTTTATAAAAGTGTTGATAATAAACAATTTTAATCAATCACAAGAAATTTGATTTATTGATATTGGTTTTTATTAATATAAAAATTGAATATTGGATTAATGTCTGTCTTCTTATACCTATTTATTGAGTTTTATTAATATATAGTAAGTTTTTTTTTACTATATTATTATTTTATCAATTTTTTAATATTCTTAAATAGTCAATAATTACAGATACTTAATTTACATATATAATTTAATACATTAGTATATAGTAAATATTTTATTACTATTAATTTGACTTGCTTAGGTGGTATTCTCTCCTAGAGATATAAAGGCCACTTAATACTATAATGAAAAGACCCAGATAAGTCCAATTATCAGGTAGTTCATGGAAGAAATAATAACTAATAATGATATTAGTGATTATCTCTGTATAGCCTAAAGGAGCTAATTTAGAAGCATCAGCATATTTGAGTGATAAAATGATAAAAAGATGCGCTACAGAGGCTATAAGGCCTATTATAGCCATCATAATCCACTCATTTGGGGTTGGATTAACCCACACTGAAGGCATAAATGCACTAATTATTGCTAACCCTACAACACCGGTAAATAAAAGTGTTAAAAGCGAATTATCTGAAGTACTTAACTTTCTAGTTATCACTAAATAGAAACCATAACAAACACCACAAGCTAGAGCTGCTAAAGTGGCTAAATTAACATCTATAAATCCTGGCCTGATAACAATTAGAGTCCCTAAAAAACCCACAAGAACAGCTGACCATCTTCTAACACCAACTTTTTCACCAAGAAAAAATGGGGATAAAGCAGTGCATGTTATTGGAGCAACAAATGCAAGTGTTAATGCTTTAGGAAGTGAAATGACTGATATTGAATAGAAGAAGCATAAAGTTGAAAAAGCAAGAATTATTCCCCTTACAAGCTGAAGCTTTGGTCTCTTGCTCCAAACAAGTGTTTCTCTATAAAATAAAACCATTAAAGAAAGCGTAAAAACAACAGTGAAAAAATACCTAGCCCAAGTTATCTGAAAAACATCCATTGTAAGACTTAGATGTTTGGCTATAGCATCCATAACTGGAACAATCATCCACGCTGTAGCATTTAAAATTATTGCCTTCATTTAAAAAGGATACTGCTTATCAAAAGTATTTTAAAGCAAAGAATAATGTAATTGGAATTGTAGCTAATGACATAATCGTTGAAACAACAATAGTACTAGAAATATTATCAACAATGATTTTAGGTGAATACATTGAAGCAACCAAATAACATAATATAGCACTAGGCATTGAAGATTGGATTAAAATTACGCCCGCCGAAACACCTGATAGACCAAAAATCTTAATAAGAATAAAACCTATAATTGGGCCCAAAATAACTCTTCCAGTTGAAGTTATTACAGCATCTTTAAATGAGAAAACTTTCATTTGAGTAAGCGCAACACCCAATGACATCAATATCATAACAATCATTCCATATGCTAGTAACATCACTGTATTCATTACAAATTGTGGAACAGGTTGTTCGATATATAAAAATAAAACAGTAATTATTATTGCGTAGAATGCAGGACTTTTAAAAATAGTTTGAAAATCAAATGCCCTCTTAGCTAAAAAAATATTTAAAGTGAAATGAAGAAGAACAACTAGTGAAGAAATGGCAGCAGCTATACCCATACCAAGCTCTCCATAAGCAAATAAACAAATTGGAATACCCATATTCCCAGTATTAGGCAAAATAAATGTAGGTAATTCCCTTATATAATCTTTTTTCATTATAATTAAAAAAATTAATCCAATTATTCCAAATGCACTCAAAAGAATTAAAGCATAAAAAAAGAATTCTTTAAAAACTTCAAAAGTTACACCACCAGCTGTAAGTGCAAATATCACTAAAGCAGGAGTTCCAAAATTCCCTGCGTATGTTGTAATAAAAGAAGTGTCAAAATTTGGGTTTTTCTTACCTAAAAAATAACCAATACCAACAATAAAAAAAACAGGAAATAAAACTTCAAAAAGTTTTAAGTAAATATCCATTAATTATATAATCTTATTAGCACAGGTGCTTTAAGAATATTTTTATTATTCTTAAATATAGATAGACAGTTATTACAATTAAGTTCGGTCGTTTTGTGTGTGATTATAACAATAGTTGCTTTGTTGTCTTTTTTATTTGGTGTTTGAATTAATCTTTTTACAGATATCTTATATTTAGCTAAACGGTTTGTAATTTGAGATAAAACACCTGGCTTATCTTTTGCCTCAAATCTAAGATATAAAGAATTAACATAATTGTTAACATTATATGGTTTTAAGGATTTCAATTTATTAACAGAAACTCCAAAGGGCTTTTTTATATTACCTCTCAAAATAGACAATAAATCAGAAAGTAATGCTGATGATGTAGGGCCTGGACCAGCACCCTCTCCTTGTAAAATACTTTCACCAACAGGTTTTCCTTCAAGAATAACTGCATTCATTACACCGGTAACGTTACCAATATAAGAATTTTTACTGACAAGGCATGGATGAACTGTTTCAAATAACTCACCATTTTTTAATTCAGATATTCCAAGAAGTTTAATTCTTAAATCTAATTGGTTTGCAATTTTAATATCTTTAAGATCAATTTTATCAATTCCTTCCATTAAGCATTTGTGCTTAGAAATTTTACTATTAAATGATAACGCTGATAAAATTCTAACTTTGGCAAAAGCATCAAAACCATTAAGATCAAGTTTTGGATTTCCTGGTTCAGCATAACCAAGTTTTTGAGCTTTTTTCAAAACATCAGAGAAACTTTGGTTAGAATTTTCCATTTCTGAGAGAATATAGTTAGATGTACCGTTTAAAATTCCATAAACTTTTGAAATTTTGTTAGTAGCAAGACCCTCTTTAATTGATCTTAAAATTGGAATTCCTCCAGCAACGGATGCTTCAAATTCTAGATTAACATTATTGTCTTCTGCAATTTTTACTAATTCGTTACCATGTTTTGAAATTAATGCTTTATTTGGAGTTATTACATGAATTTTATTTTTTAAAGCTGTTTCAACAATTTTTTTTGATACTCCACCAGATTGACCTATAGCCTCAAATAAAACATCAACTTTTGTTTTTTTAAAAATTTCTAAAGGATCTTTAAAAAATATCTTTTTATTTATCTTAAATTGTCTTTTCTTATTAATATTTCTTGCTGATATAGCTACGATATTAATTTTCTTACCCGTTTTAAGCTCGATATCTTTTTTTTTAGTATTCAATTCATTAAATAGATAGCTACCTACCTGACCCAAACCTACTACAGCAATATTTATTGTGTTATTCATTGATTGATATCAGGATATTTACTTTTTTTTGTATAGTCATCTATATAAATCTCATATTCTTCATATGTCATATTTGTTATATCTTCTGACTTTTTTAATACTTCAGATAATTTTTTTTGATCTTCGCCCTTTTTAACAACATCTTCTGTCCAATATTTAGAATCTTTGTTTAATGAGCAATTATTTAAAAACATAAAGATAAAAAAAATAAGGATTAATTTCATTACAAAGCTGTTTTAATCGGAAAATTAAATTTCATATTTAAATTTTGTACTGCTTGACCTGCTCCTCCTTTAATCAAGTTATCAATAGCCGAAACTATTATAATTTTATCTTTATATTTAGATTTACAAATAGAAATAAAGCAGTTGTTTGAGTTAATGACATCATTTGTACTTAATAAGCTATTAGCTTTTAAAATTTTTACAAAATCATCTTTCTTATAAAAATCTGTTAGTGTCTTAATTATTTTTGACTGAGTAACACCTTTTTCTAGATCAATATAAATAGTACTTAAAATACCTCGAAACATAGGAGTTAAATGGGGTGTAAAATTAAAACTTAATTTCTTTTTAGTAAATTTTCCTAACATTTGATCAATCTCTGAATTATGTCGGTGAGAACCAACACCATAAGCACTCAAAGATTCATATAGATTTTTATCTTTATATTTTTTATGAACACCTCTTCCAGCACCTGAATATCCAGATTTAGAGTCCATTATTATATCTTTAACTTTCACTAAGTTTTTTTTGAAAAGAGGGATCAATGGTAGCAATATTGAAGTTGGGTAACATCCGGGACAAGATACAATCTGGTATTTACCTACGCTATTTCCATTAATCTCTGGAAGACAATATAAACTTTTTTTAATTAAATTTATTGCTCTGTGTTTTTGTTTGTACCATCTTAAATATTCTGATCCTTTTTCCAATCTAAAATCAGCTGCTAAATCAATTAAAGTGATATTTTTTGTTAAATGTTTTGAAATATCTTGTGCTTCTCCATTGGGTAATGCTGTAAAAACTACATCAACATCTTTTAAAAGTTTTTTATCAAATTTAATAATTTTTGGTAATTTTTTTCCTGAAAGAGATTTGTCATAACTCGCAATATTTTTTCCCACAGAACTATTTCCGCATAGAAATCTTATGTTTATAAATTTGTGTTTAATTAATATTTTAATTAATTGAACTCCAATATATCCAGTTGAACCAGCAACCAATGCATTAAGCTTAGGCATAATCTATTATAACAGTTTAAAATTAAAAAAGAATTATCTTTTAGAAAATTGAAAGCTTCTTCTAGCTTTTCTTCTACCAGGTTTTTTTCTTTCAACAGCTCTAGAATCTCTGGTTGTAAGTTTTTCAGTCTTTAATGTAGATTTTAAGTTTTCATCAAACATTACTAAAGCTTTAGAAATACCATGAACTAATGCTCCTGCTTGGCCAGTAGGTCCTCCCCCACTAACGCTACATCTAACATCATAATCTGTAGATTGATTGATTATATCAAATGGTCTTGTAATTTGAAGATGATGAAATTCGCTTGAAAAATATTCATTAAATAATTTTCCATTAACATAAATTTTGCCAGATCCTTTTTTTAACCAAACCTTTGCAATTGAAGTTTTTCTTCTTCCTGTCGCATATTTACTGTCTTTAAAATCTAATTTTAATTTAGGTGTTTTTGAAGTTGTTTGAGTATTTTCCATATTAATTTCTAGCTAAATTTTTACTGTTTAATTTACCCAGCTCAATTACTTGTGGATTTTGTGCTGCATGTGGATGATCACTTCCAGAATAAATTTTTAGTTTAGTTAATTGTTTTCTACCTAATACACCACCAGGCAACATTCTTTTTACAGCAAGTTTTAAAGTTTCACCTGGTTTTTTTTCATGTAATTTTTCTGGCGTAGTCTCTTTAATTCCACCAGGATGTCCTGTGTGTCTATAATAAATTTTGTCTTGAAATTTTTTTCCAGTAAATTTTGCTTGCTCAATATTCTTAACTACAACAAAATCACCATGGTCCATATGTGGTGTGTAAGTAGTTTTGTTTTTTCCTCTGATAATTTTAGATATTACAGTTGCTAATCTTCCAACTACAGCATTTGTTGCATCTATTTCATACCATGATGAAGTAACCTGGTCTTTTTTTACGAATTTCGTCATTGTGCCAGGATTAATACTATTATTAATTGCAAAGTCAATTTGATATTTGGCTTGCATTACAATACTTATCTGTTAAAAGATCTATGCCGATTTGATCCTATTGCGGGCATAAAACTGCTAAACAGGAATTTTTACATCATTATCGGTAGGCATTTGAACTGTATTGTGCGCCTTACATTAAGTTAAAGCACTAAAAAAGGAGTAAAAATGAGTACAAAAAAAAATAATCCAGAAACTATCGCAATTCATGGTGGAGACTACAGAAGTGATACTGCAACAAATGCTGTAGCAGTGCCTATCTATAGAACTACATCATATCAATTCGATAGCACAGAGCATGCAGCCAACCTGTTTGCATTAAAAGAGTTTGGTAATATTTACACAAGAATCATGAACCCAACCAATGATGTGTTGGAAAAAAGACTAGCGGCTCTTGATGGAGGTTTAGCGAGTTTAACCGTTTCATCTGGACAAACAGCTTCAACCTTTGCAATATTAAATGTTGCTCAAGCTGGAGATAATATTGTTAGTTCAACAGATCTTTATGGTGGAACTGTATCATTGTTTACACATACATTAAGTAAACTTGGTATTGAAGTAAGATATGCTGACCCTTCTGATCCAAAGAACTTTGAAAAAGCTATAGATGATAAAACAAGAGCTTTTTATGGAGAAACTTTACCAAATCCATATTTAAGAACTTTTCCTATCAAAGAAGTTTCAGATATAGGAAGAAAATACAATATACCACTTATTGTTGATAATACAGCTGCACCAGTAATTTGTAAGCCATTAGAACATGGGGCTGCTGTTGTGGTTTACTCGTTAACAAAATATATAGCAGGTCACGGTACTGTTGTTGGTGGAGCTTTAGTTGATGGTGGTAATTTTGATTGGACAGCAGATCCAAAAAGGCAACCTCTTTTCAACGAACCTGATGCCAGCTATGGTGGTGTAGTTTGGGGCAAAGCTGTTCCAGAACTTACAGGTGCCAATGTTTCTTTTGCAGTAAGAGCAAGAGTAACAATTTTAAGAGATCTTGGCTCAGCACTATCACCTGATAATGCATTTGGCGTAATTCAAGGCTTAGAAACAGTAGCTTTAAGAATGAAACAACATTGTGAAAATGCTTCTAAAGTTGTTGATTATTTGAAGAAACATAAAGCGGTAGATAAAGTGATTTATGCTACTGAACATAATGATGAAATAAATAGTCGAGCTAAGAAATATCTTAAAGGTGGTTATGGTGCGCTTGTTGGCATTGAACTAGCTGGAGGTATTGAAGCAGGAAAAAGATTTATCGAGTCTTTAAAAATGTTCTACCATGTTGCAAATATTGGTGATGCAAGAAGCTTAGCAATTCATCCAGCAACAACTACACATAGTCAACTTACTGAAGATGAGTTAGCTGCAGCCGGAGTAACACCTGGCTATGTAAGATTGAGTATTGGTTTGGAACATATAGATGACATCATTGATGATTTGGATCAAGCTTTAGAGAATTCTTCTAAAGGTAAATTAAAAGCTGTTAGTTAATTTGAGTTTTATATGTCTACAAATAGAAACTAATTAGTTTTTTTCTCATACTTAGATATGTAGAGGAAATATAAAGTTGATAATATTATCAAAATAGAATTTATCTGGTGTAAAGATGCATAAAATATTTTTACTCCAGATAAAATAGTAAATATTCCTAAAACAACCTGTAAAAATAAACTTACTCCTATGATAATTACAGGTTTTCTAAAAATTTCATTCAAATCTTTTATGGTAAAAAAAAGAATATAAACATAAATACCTGAAATTAAGTATGCTAAATTTCTGTGAATAAATTGAACTACAGAGGGATTGTCAAAAACACTTATATTTAAAAATTCAATAAATTGACTATCGTCAGGAAAATATGATGAGCCCATTAAAGGCCAAGTATTGTAAACTTTCCCAGCATCCATTCCAGATACAAGGGCACCAATTATTAATTGTAAAAATAACAAAAAAAGAAAAATCTTTATTAAATTTATATTAATTGAAATATATTGAGCTTGAATTCTAGTTAATTTAAGAAATTTCCAAAATATTACAGACAAAATTATAAAAGCTGTAACTAAATGTAATGAAAGTCTGTAATGGCTAACATCAATCCTATCTATTAAGCCACTAGATACCATATACCAACCAACAAATCCTTGAAAACAAACTAATAAAAATATCAATCCATAGTTTTTTAAAATTCTTAAACCATATTTGATTGAAAAAAATATAAGTGGTAACAATACAGATAAGCCAATTAATCTACCTAATTGACGGTGACCCCATTCCCACCAAAAAATTACCTTAAATTCATTAAGCGTCATATTAAAATTTTGCTCACTAAATTCAGGTATAGTTTTATAGAGTTCAAAATAATCAATCCATTTATCTTTTGTAAATGGTGGAATAAATCCAACAAATAATTCCCAAGTTGTTATTGATAGTCCAGAGTCAGTTAATCTTGTTAAGCCACCAACTAAAATTATAAGAATTATAAGTACAATAAGTGTAAGTAACCAAACTTTTAATTGATTATTTAAATGACTATTCTGACTATACATATATAGATAAATATAATAATTGTTAACAAATCCAATAAATTAAATGTCGCCAAAAAATAAAAAAAAATTAGACGGAATACGTATAAAACTAGATAAATTAGATAATAAACTTCTAGCCTTAATTAAATATCGGACTTCTCTAGTTAAAGAAGTCCTTAAGTTAAAAGAATTTAAAAAGGAAATCGTAGATCAAAAAAGAATTAATTTTATTTTAAATAAAATTAGAGGAAAATCAAAAAGACTTAAAATAGACCCAAAAATTACTAATCGTATATGGAAGAATATGATCTGGTCTTATATTGATTACGAAAGACGTAATTTTAAAAAGAAGTAATTACTTACTGTGAGGTGGAAGTTTTTTTTCTACAAATGTTTCGTGTTTTCTTGTAGCAGGATTATATTTCTTAGCCGAAAGTTTAACTTTTGCTTTTTCACCACCAGCTGGTTTTTTAACATAATAAAAGAAAGGACTATCTGGTTTTGACTCTGGAACCAATCTAACTTTTACGTGTGTTTTTTTTGCCATTTTATTTTAAATCTTTTAAATTTTTTACAATTTTAGAAATCTTAACTAATTTATTTCTTAAATTATCAGCCTTTATAGAATTATTTGCCATTTCGTCAAGTTCTAAAGATTGTTCTCCATTAAGTATCTTTTTTACACCATTAATAGTCATACCCTGTTCCTTAAGAAGAAATTTAACTTTTTTGAGAAGATTAATGCAATTTTTGTCATAATATCTTCTATTTGAATTAAGGATTTTTGGTTTAATTTGCTTAAACTGAGTTTCCCAAAATCTTATTATATGCGTTGGAAGTTCACCCTTCTTATTAGATTTCAAATTTAATATTTTAGCAACTTCACCTATCGTTTTATAAGCACTGTCGGATTTATCCATTATCTTTTAAATTTACAAAATCTTTAAATTCTTTTGATGGTTTAAATAACACTACATCTCTACTTGAAATCATTTTGGTTTCTTTAGTTTTCGGATTTCTTCCAATCCGTGATTTTTTTTGTCTTATAGAAAAAGTTCCAAATTTTGATAATTTTAATTTTTTTTCTTGTTTAATATTAGAGACAATTGTTGACAAAAAATCATCAATAAGGTTCTCTGAAATTTGCTTAGAAAAACCTAACTGCATATAAACTAAATTAACTAAGTCCTTTTTAGTTAAATTTATTCTCATTTATTTAAATATTTTGTTGGATCTTTTCTATCAAATTACCTTTTACAATTCTATGACAAACATCTAAAGAATTTGAAAATCCGATATAATCAGTGCCTCCATGGCTTTTAACTACTGGGTGGTCAAGACCAAGGAATATTGCACCATTATAAAGTCTTGGATCTAGTCGTTTTTTAAATTTATTTAAATTTGAGATATTTAATAATGATGAAATTTTTCCAATAATAGATCCTGTCATAGCTTTTTTAAGTTCACTTGTAATGAAGTTTGCAGTACCTTCAGCAGTTTTTAAAGCTACGTTACCAGTGAAACCATCGGAAACAATTACATTAACTTCTCCATCCATTAAATGGTTTCCTTCTATATACCCAGAAAAATTAAAGTTTTCTGACTTCTTATCATTTAGAATTTGATATGTTTCTTTAATAGTTTCATTTCCTTTGAGCTCTTCTGATCCTATATTTAACAATCCTACATTTGGTTTTTCTCCATTATATAAAGAAGTGTAAAGTGCAGCACCCATAATAGAAAAATCTAATAAGTTTTTTGAGCTGCATTCTATATTGGCACCCAAATCTAACACAACACTCATTCCTTTTTTATTTGGCCATAAAGCTGATAGTGCCGGTTTATCAATATTCTCAATCATTTTAAGGTTTAGTTTTGAAATAACTAACAGAGCACCTGTGTTCCCTGCTGATACAACTATATCTGCCTCTTTATTTTTTACACTATCTATAGCGAGCCACATGCTAGTATTTTTTCCCCTTTTGGCACCTTCAAGAGGACTGTCGGTACTTTTTACTACTTCTGTAGTATGGATAATTTCATAAAAATTATTGTTTATTTTATTATCAATAAGATCTCTAATTACCTTTTCATCACCAAAAATTTTATAGAATAAATTTTTATTTTTACTATGGTTGAGGATTATTCCATCAATAGTTTTATTTGGTGAGTTATCACCACCCATTGCATCCACTGCAATTTTAATCATATCTGACATTTAGATTTTATATTACTATTTTGGGTCTAAAACTTGTCTACCCTTGTACATACCAGTTTTTAAATCTAAATGATGAGATAATCTGTACTCTCCTGATTTTTTGTCTTCAACAATATTCTTTGTTGAATATTTCATCGTTTGAGCTCTTCTCATTCCAGTTCTGGAAGGGGTTTGTTTTCGTTTTGGTACAGCCATAATTATGGGTTACTTACACTTTTTAAATAAGAATTCAAAGTTTTTTTTGATAAATTATCATTAAATAGTTCAAAATAATCAAGTAAATCGTTAATTTTGTTAAAATCAGATAAAAAGATTGAAAACTTTTCTATTTTTTGTTTTCTTGACAAATTATCCCAAAAATGGATCTCCGAAACCATTGAATGAAATAAATTTATGTAATCTTTCATTTTTTTATTAATTGACTGATCTCCATAACCAATTTCTCTAATACTAAGCTCCAATTGTCTGAAATTAAAATCATAAATTTCTTGTAAAACAGTCTTGTTTTTCTCATTTTTAAAATTTTTTAAAAAAAAGGCAAAATGCAATAAAAAAAATGTTAATCGATCTGAAAATTTATCTTCTCTACTTAAAGATTTATATAAGTCTTTATTTCTAGTGAAATTAATTAAATTGTTATAAATATAAAGATAATTTTCAGTCATGATAAAAATATTATATATAATTATTTTCTCATTAATAGTCGCAAATTGTTCTTTTAAACCAGTTGTTAAACATCATGGAGTTCCTTTCTTAGAAAAGAAACAATCTTCATTGATCATAAATAAAAGTAATAAAAATGACATAATGAAAATACTAGGAAATCCATCTACCAAAAGTAAGTTTGATAATGATATTTGGATTTATATCGAACGAAAACAAACACAGTCAAAACTTAAAAATTTTGGTAAAATGAAAATTTATGAAAATAATATTTTAGTTTTAGATATTGATAATTATGGAATTTTAAAAAAAAAAGAATTTTATAACAAAGATGATATGAAAAACATTAAAGTGGTAGAAACTAAAACAGATGGTGGTTTTCAAAGAAATAGTTTCATATATGATTTTATGTCAAGTATGAGGCAAAAGATTAATGACCCTCTAGGACAGAGGGCCAAAAAACGTAAAAAAATTAGCCAGCGATAACTGCTAATAATAATAAAGCTACAATATTAGTGATTTTAATCATTGGATTAACAGCAGGACCAGCTGTATCTTTGTAAGGATCTCCTACAGTATCGCCTGTAACAGCAGCTTTGTGAGCTTCCGAACCTTTTCCACCATGATTACCATCTTCAATATACTTTTTAGCATTATCCCAAGCACCACCACCTGCTGTCATTGAAACAGCTACAAATAATCCTGTAATGATAACTCCCAATAACATTGCACCAACCGCAGCTAAAGCAGCTACTTGGCCACCAATAGATAAAATTATAAAATATAAAACTACAGGTGATAAAACAGGTAATAAAGATGGAATTATCATCTCTTTAATTGCAGCAACAGTTAAAAGATCAACTAATTTAGCGTAATCTGGTTTCTGCTTTCTTTTCATAATACCAGGAAATTTTTTAAATTGTCTTCTAACTTCAATTACTACTGCTCCACCTGCTCTTCCAACAGCCTGCATTCCCATTGAACCAAATAAGTAAGGTAACATTCCACCAATTAATAAACCAACTACTACGTATGGATTAGATAAATCAAAAGTAACAACTATACCCTCTAATTTGGATCCAGTTACTTTAGAAAAATGTTTTATATCTTCAACGTAAGCTGCAAATAAAACTAAAGCTCCAAGGCCAGCAGATCCAATAGCATAACCTTTAGTAACTGCTTTTGTTGTATTCCCTACTGCATCTAATGCATCAGTGGTTTTTCTGACTTTTTTATCCATATTAGACATTTCAGCAATACCTCCGGCATTGTCTGTAACTGGTCCATAGGCATCAAGTGCCACAACCATTCCAGCTAATGCAAGCATAGTAGTTACAGCTATTGCTATACCAAAAAGTCCAGCAATTGCATTGGTAGCTAAAATTCCAGCAACGATAATTAAAGCAGGTATCGCAGTTGCTTCCATAGATACGGCTAAACCTTGAATAACATTAGTGCCATGTCCTGTTGTTGAAGATGCTGCTACAGATCTGACTGGTCTATAATTAGTACCAGTATAATATTCGGTAATCCAAATTAACAGTCCAGTAATTACTAAACCAATTATTCCACAGAAATACAAACTCATTCCATTAAAATTTTTACCATCAACATTATATTCTGTACCAAAACCTATTACATAATCTGTTACTGGGTATAAAATTACAACTGAAGCAATAGCAGAGACAACAAAGCCTTTATATAAAGCATTCATTACATTTTTATCATTACCCAGTTTAACAAAAAAAGTTCCTATAATTGAAGTTAAGATACAAGCACCACCAATTGATAGAGGGTAAATCATCATACTCATATCACCTTGAAAGAAAATAGAAGATAAAACCATAGTTGCTACAATTGTGACAGCATATGTTTCAAATAAATCTGCAGCCATACCAGCACAATCTCCTACGTTGTCACCAACGTTATCTGCAATAACAGCAGGGTTTCTAGGATCATCCTCTGGAATACCAGCTTCTACTTTTCCAACTAAGTCAGCTCCAACATCAGCACCTTTTGTAAATATACCACCACCTAGTCTTGCAAAAATAGATATTAAAGAAGCACCAAATCCTAAAGCAACTAGTGCATTAACTATTTCTCTTTCATCAACATTAAATTTTAATAAATAATAATAATAAACTGCAATAGATAATAATGCTAAACCAGCAACTAACATACCAGTTACCGCACCAGATTTGAATGCAACAGACAGACCTTGAGCAAGACCTTTTCTAGAAGCTTCAGCAGTTCTAACGTTAGCCTCTACAGAAACTAACATTCCTACATAACCTGCAATACCTGATAATGCAGCACCTACTAAATAACCCAAACCAACTAAAGGACTAAATGCAATACTTACAATTACTAATACAACTACGCCAACAATAGCTATAGTTTTGTATTGTCTAGCCAGATATGCTTTTGCACCAATTTGGATAGCTGATGCAATATCTTGCATTTTTGCATTTCCAGTGCTTTGATTTAAAATATTTTTTCCAGTAAAAAATCCATAAACTATGGATAATAAACCGGCACCGATTGTGTATAATAAAATAGTTTCTACTGTTTCGCTCATATAAACCTTAAGGTTGTTGGTTGTTAAATTTTAAGCCCGGACAATACAAAAAAAGCTCAAAAAGACAATAATTAACTTTTAAAATTGGTGCTTATAACCAGGGTTTTTAACCAGTAAATGCTGACGTTTTTTACCAATTAAGAGTGATTTTTGATTGTAAGGTCTAATTTTACCAATTCTTGATATTTTCACCCCTAATTTCTTTGATGTGTTTTTTATGATTCTAGATTTGTCTTCACTCGCGGTAAATAAAATCTGATAATCATCTCCGTTAGATATAAAATTTGATTTTTTATAATTATTATTCTTTATATAATTTTGTAAATTTCTAGAAATTGGAATTTTTTGCTCCCAAATTTCATAGGATAATTTTTGATTGTTAATCATTTTTTTAAGATCATCAAGCAAACCATCAGATATATCTATTGAAGAATTGGCAAATTTTAATAATTCATTTGGTAATTTTATTTGAATATCCGGCTCAAAATATTTTTTAATAAAATAATGTTTAAGTTTTTTTGTTACTTTAATCTTATTTTGTAAAACTTTTAATCCAACAAAACTGTCACCAAGATTTCCAGTTACATATATATTGTCATCAACTTTGGCTTTATTTCTATAAATAATATTTTTTGAATACCCTATTGATGTAATTGAAAAACTTAATTGATTTGAAAAAGTAGTATCACCACCACATAATGAAATTTTATATTTGTTCTGTTCCATTTTTAAAGAATTGGAAATTTTTGATAAGTTTTTTTTTGAAAATGTTTTTTTATTTCCACTACCTGATATAAAATAATATTTAGGAGAAACACCCTTGCAAATTAAATCTGATATCGAAGATCTTAAAATTTTTTTAATTACTAAATCTGGTTTTTTAAAATCAAGGAAATGAACTCCCTCATTGTATGTATCAATTGAAACTACTAAAGATTTTTTTTTGTCAAAAAAAACATCATCATTTAAATTTAATGACGATTTATTCAATTTAGATAATTTTGAAAAATATTTCTTAATTAAATCAAATTCATGCATTTGAAGTTCTTAACTTTTTTCCAACATTATCTAGTAAGGCATTTAAATATTTAGTTTGAGAATCTTCTAAGAAAAAATTAGATGAGTTTAAGTATTCTTTAATGATAATGTTAATAGATATATTTGGTTTATATAAAAATTCATATGTAGCAGCTTTTAATATAGTTTGAAAAACTTTATCTAAATTATCTAAAACAAAATCATCGCCAAGTTTAGTATTTAATTCATCAAGAATTAGATCGTTACGTTCTATGGTGCCAAAAACAATATCTTTAATAAATTTTTTGAATCTATGTTTGGGAAACTCAATATCATTATCTTCATTATAAAATTTACCATATAATTTTTGAATTATAATTACTCTTGGATTGTTCTTTGGGTTAAAATGAGTTTTCATTTTTGCGATAAAACTAAGTTTACAGCATCAGCAGCTTCTGCCCCTTTTTTTCTTCGAATTTTTGCTTGCTTAATATTCAAACAAGTAATTATTCCATTACCAATAGGTTTTTTATTAATGACTGATAAGTCCATAATCGCATTCGTAGAAGCTTGGGATATAAAATCAAAATGTGGTGTTTGACCCTTTATAACACAACCAAGAGCTAAAAAAGCATCATATTTTTTAATATTTTTTGATATTGTAACTGGTATTTCAAAAACACCTGGAACTTTAATAATTTTAACTGAGTTAGATTTTGGGATCAATTTTAAAGCACTATCAAGAAGGCCTTTAGCAATATCCTTATAATAATCTGCTACAACTATTAAATATTTTTTTTTCATTAAATAATCTCTTGTTTGGTAATTCTTATACCATAACCATCTAAACCTATAACTTTTTTAGGAGATTTTGTAATTAAAGTCATATCTTTGATTTTTAAATCTTTTAGTATTTGAGCACCAATACCATAATTTCTAATCAGCTTATCTTTTCCCTTTTTATAAAAGTCTTTATTTTTATAATCTTTAAGTGTTTGGGTTACTGATCTAAGATTAGTGTCTTTTATGAATACGAGTACACAATTATTAAATTTCTTAAAATAATTTAGAGTTTTATTGAATGAATTTGGTAACTGTTGATTAATCAAATAATTTTGAACAACATTTGATGAGATAACTCTAACTCTAGGAGTAATTCCTTTTTTGATGGTTCCTTTGATCAAAGCAAAATGTTCAGATCCATCAAGAAGGTTTTCATAAATTCTAATTTTATATTTATGCTTTTTAACTTCAATAAAACTTTGTTTCTTTAATTTAATTAATTTTTCTTTTTTTAGTCGATAAGCTATCAAATCTTCGATTTTACCGATTTTAAGTTTATGTTTTTTTGCAAAATCAAATAAATCTTGACCTTTAGCCATTGTTCCATCTTCATTCATAATTTCACAAATTACTGCTGAATTATTTTTTTTAGCTAATTTAGATATATCAACCGAAGCTTCTGTATGGCCAGCTCTAACCAAAACCCCTCCGTCTTTTGCAATTATTGGAAATACATGGCCAGGTGAAACAATATCAGTTTTCTTTACATTTTTTTTTGATGCAATACTGATAGTTTTAGCTCTGTCTCTAGCTGAAATTCCTGTGGTAATACCTTTTTTTGCTTCGATAGATACAGTAAATGCAGTTTTGTTTCTTGATTGATTATTAGCTGACATTAAAGTTAAATTTAATCTTTTAGCCTGAACAGAATCAAGCGCCAAACAAATTAGGCCGCGACCATATTTGGCCATAAAATTAATATTTTTAGCATTAGAGTTTGAAGTTGAGATAATAAGATCTCCTTCATTTTCTCTTTTTTCATCATCAACAAGAATAAACATGCCACCCTTCTTGGCTACATTGATAATACTTTCAATTGATGCAAAATTATTTTTTGGCATTAAAATAATTTCTAACGTATTTAGACAAGATATCTATCTCTATATTAACAAGATCATTTTTTTTGATAGTTGATAAATTTGTCTCGTTAAATGTATGGGGGATAACCCATATCTGAAAACTTTTTTTCAAAACTTTTGATATTGTAAGAGAAATGCCATTTACACATATTGAAGCTTTTTCAATTAAGTTTTTTTGTTCTTTAATTTGAACTTCAAATTCAAATAAATAAGATTTATCAACCTTTTTAATATTAATTGTCTTTGCAATTGTATCTACATGGCCCTGACATATATGACCTGAAATTTTTGTTCCATATTTTAAAGGTAATTCAAGATTAATAACATCTTTAGTTTTTAAATATTGAAACTTTGATCTGACTAAAGTTTCATTTGAAAGATAAAATTCCATTAATTTTGAGTTATATGAAATCAAAGTCAGACAAACACCGTCACAAGCTACTGACAAACCCATATCTTTTTTAGAAACTTTAAGATTGCTCTTTACAAATATATTTAATCCTTTGGGTCTTTTAATGATTTTTAAAACAATGCCCTGGTTATATATAATTCCATTAAACATATTAGTTTTTATACAATGTTATTTTATCTTTTCCTAAAAATAGATTTAAATTAAATCTATTTCTATAATTTTTCTTTAATACATCTAAACTATCAAATTTCAAATATTCAGTTTCTTTGGAAAGATTTTTGGGACTTTTATACAAATAAAATTTATTAAAAATTCTATTTTTCAAAAGATAATTAGTTAAGTTATTACCTCCTTCAATTAATAAATTTCTACAGTTATATCTGTATAATTTTCTTAATATGGATTTGACATCAAACATACCTTGTTTATTTACCTTAGATTTAATTAATTGAATTTTTTTTTTCTTAAAATCTAAAATTTTAGATTTGTTAGCTTGATTATAAAAAATTATAGTATTATTTTTGTTTGCAGTTTTCACAAGATAGCTATTAACCTTAGTTTGAAGTTTGTTATCTAAAATAATTCTCTTAGGAGAATAATTGCTAAAACCTTTAATTCTACAATTTAATTTCGAATTATCTTTATTTAAAGTTTTGTATGAAACCATTATCGCATCATTCATATATCTTAATAAATGTGTAAATTTATCGGAATATACGTTTGTAATCTTTTTTTTTGATTTACTGTAAATAAGATTATTTTTTGAAATAGCAATTTTTCCAGTCACATAGGGTAATTTATTTTTTCTATTAAAAAAATAAGCTGAATAAAAGTTATTTATCTTATCCTGAAGAAGACCTCTTTTAACTTTGATATTGTTTGATTTTAAAATTTTTAGACTTTTATTTTTTACTCTTTTATCAATATCTGCGACAGAATATATAACCTCAGAAATTTTAGATTTAATAATTATATCTGTACATGGTGGTGTTAGACCATGATGACAACATGGTTCCAAGGTTACGTACATCGTTGATCCATTTAAGCTATCAATACAATTTTTTATCGCATTAAATTCTGCATGAGGTCTTCCATTGAATGATGTTTGACCAATAGAAATTATTTTATCATTTTTAACTATTACACAGCCTACAGCTGGATTTAATCCAGTAAGTCCTTGACGAGAGTTAGCCAATTTAAGGGCTATCTCCATATAAAATTTATCTTTTATTGAGAATTTATCTTTTTTTGTAGACATCAAGTTTGTCCACGAATTGCACAAAGTCTTTTTCTTCTCTAAAGTTTCTATAAACAGATGCAAATCGAACATATGCAACTGGATCAAGTTCTTTTAAACCCTCCATTACCATTGTCCCAATTGTGTTAGTTGAAATTTCACTCTGACCAAGTTCCTCAAGGGCTCTTGAAATTTTGCTTATAAATTTTTCCGCTGTTTCTGTGTCTATAGGTCTTTTTTTAAGTGCTATATAAACTGATTTAGAAAGTTTATCTCTATCAAATGATGATTTTCTTCCATTCTTTTTTACCACCATTATTTCTCTAAATTGCACTCTTTCAAATGTTGTAAAACGAGCACCACAGACACAAAGTCTTCTTCTTCTAATAGCTGTACCATCTTCAGTTGGACGAGAGTCAACAACAGAAGTTTCACCTTTTTTACAAATAGAACAAATCATTTATTAAAGGTTCTTATATATTGGAAATGATGAAGTTAAAGCAATAACCTCATTTTTAACTTCATTTTCAATTTTACTATTGTCAGTTGGATTTTCAGCTAATCCTCTTATAGTTTTTGTAATCAATTCACCAACTACTTTAAATTCGCTTAAACCAAAGCCTCTAGTGGTGGCTGCCTGTGTGCCTAATCTTATGCCAGATGTAATCATTGGTTTTTCTGTATCAAAAGGAATTCCATTTTTATTACAAGTTATATTTGCTCTAGATAAACTTTCGGCTGCAAGATTACCTTTTACATTATAAGGTCTTAAATCTACCAACATTAAGTGAGTATCAGTTCCATCAGAGTAAATTTTAAAACCATTATTCTTTAGAGTTTCAGCTAACATTTTTGCATTAGCTAAAACAGATTTAATATAATCTTTAAATTCTGGTTGCAAGGCCTCTAAAAAACCAGCAGCTTTAGCAGCAATGATATGCATTAAAGGTCCACCTTGGTAGCCTGGAAATACAGCTGTGTTAAATTTTTTAGACAGATCTTCATGATTAGTTAAAATTATACCACCTCGTGCACTTCTAAATACTTTGTGTGTTGTTGAAGTAACTACATGAGCAAAATCACAAGGATTTGGATAACCATGTCCTGCTACCAAACCTGAAAAATGAGCCATGTCCACCATTAGGTATGCTCCAACTTTATCTGCAATTTCTCTAAATCTTTTAAAATCTATAACTCTAGAGTAAGCACTTCCTCCAGCGATAATTAATTTAGGTTTATGTTCTAAGGCAAGTTTTTCAACATTATCATAATCAATTAGTTCGGACTCTTTATCAACATCGTAACCAATTGCATTAAACCATTTTCCTGACATAGAAATTTTTAATCCATGAGTAATATGACCACCTGAATTTAAGCTCATTCCCATAAAAGTATCCCCAGGATTTAATAAAGCTAAAAAAACTGCTCCATTTGCTTGAGCCCCGGAGTGAGGTTGGGCATTTGCGAATTTACAATTGAAAATTTTTTTCAATCTTTCTATTGCTAAATTTTCAGCAACATCAACATGTTCGCAGCCATTATAATATCTTTTACCAGGATAACCTTCTGCATATTTATTGGTTAAAACAGAACCTTGTGCCTCTAAAACTGCTTGAGAAACTATATTTTCAGAAGCAATTAATTCTATGTGTTGCTGTTGTCTAATTAATTCTTCTTTAATCGCTTTATAAAGCTCAGGATCTTTTAAAGATAAACTGTCCTCAAAAAAACTTTTATAGCTATCGTTTAAATAATTTTTTTCACTAGACATAATTATATTTTTTTTATTCGTTTCAAGTGTCGACCACCTTCAAATTTTGTATTTAAAAAGGCAATAACACAGGTTAATGCTAATTTTTTATTCAGCAACCTTGAACCTAATGTAATAATATTCGCATCATTATGCAATCTAGATAATTTCGTTGATTTTAAATTAAAACATTGTGCGGCACGAATATTTTTATGTCTATTTGCCGCAATATTCATTCCCATACCTGAACCACAAACTAAAATACCAAAGTTATTTTTGTTCGTTTTAACTTTTTTAGCTACCTTGTGCGCAAAATCAGGGTAATCAACTCTTTCATCATTATAGGGACCCATATCTTTAAATGATATTTTTTTTTTAGATAAATGTGATTTTATTTCTTCTTTTAATTTATATCCGGCGTGATCTGATGAAATAAATATTTTTCTCAAATTAATTAAATTTATGTTCCAATACGCAAGCTACTAGGTGAATTCTATTTTCTTCACCTCCATTAAACGCATTATGATATTTGGTATTATTAGTAATCCACACAGAACCATCGGCTGGCAAATGTTTAGCAACATTATCTATAACCATATGACATCCAGGGTTTGTAATTATTGGTATATGCAATCTAGGCTCTGGATCTCTATGCCAACTTAATGTTGATCTAGGTTGTTTTAATAAAATTCTAATTCTTCCTAATTTATATTTTGAGGACAAAACATCAAACACTTCTTTAAAGTAGGTATTTTTGTAATCCTCAATAAATTCTGAATAAGCAGCCTCATTAATTTTTTCATCTCTTATCTGTTCTTTTCCCGAAGAGTCAGGATAAGTCCAAAAAACTCCTCTTGCTTTATGACCTTTTATTGAGTCTGGGTTACCAGGTATCTGTGTGAGAGATATTGCTCCAAAATTACTAATACCTTCTGGTCCATCAAAATTTTTGATTTTTATAATTTCTCTATATGCCTTTTGTAATTCAGATATGTTAAATTTTATGTCTTGTTTTTGAAAATCTTGAAAATCTAGCGTCATTATGTATATTTTTTTACCCTAATTAATTGTTTAATACTCTTTTTGAATTATATTTGTATATTACATTTGTCGCATTTTTAAAGAAAATTAAAACATGATCACAGGAAAATACCCAAGCTTGAGACTTAGACGCAATAGAAAGTATTCTTGGTCAAGAAAGCTAACTCAAGAAAATACTCTTAGTCCAAGTGACTTCATATTGCCTATATTTTTAATCGATGGATCTAATAAGAAAGAATCAATTAAATCTATGCCAGGTGTTTATAGATATACAATTAACAGGTTGTCCCAAATCGTTGATAAAGCAATTAAAAATGAAATACCAATGGTTGCTCTTTTTCCAAAAACTAAAAATAATTTAAAAGATGAAATTGGGTCTGAGTCACTTAACGAAAACAACTTGGTTTGTAGAGCGATATTAGAAATAAAAAAAAGATATAAAAATCAAATTGGTATCATGTGTGACGTAGCTTTAGACCCCTATACCTCTCATGGACATGATGGATTAATTAAATCAAATCAGGTTATAAATGATGAAACAATAGAAGTTTTAATAAATCAATCAATATTGCAAGCAGAAATGGGTTGTAATGTATTGGCTCCATCAGACATGATGGATGGCAGAATAGGGAAAATAAGAAAAGCTCTTGATAAATCAAACTATCAAAATGTTCAAATTTTATCTTATGCTGCAAAATATGCCTCAAGTTTTTATGGACCATTTAGAGATGCTGTAGGATCTAAAGGATCATTAAAAGGAGATAAAAAAACATATCAAATGGATTTTAGAAATAGCGATGAAGCTTTAAGAGAGGTTGCTCTAGATATTAGAGAAGGTGCTGACATGGTGATGGTTAAACCGGGAATGCCTTATTTAGATATTATCAAATCAGTAAAAGATAAGTTTAAAATACCAGTATTTGCCTATCAAGTATCAGGTGAGTACAGTTTAATATCAAATGCTATTCAAAAAAAATTAGTCAATGAGGATGCTGTTGTTGAGAGCTTAATGGCTTTTAAAAGAGCTGGCGCCAATGCTATTGTAAGTTATTACGCTGATAGAATTGATGAAATCTTAAAATAATTACTTTAAAGAATTAATAAATAATAATCTACTACTTGGATAGTTTATATTATTTGGTTTCAATATAGTTTTATCTAAATAATCACCAACTAATTTTAACCCATTCAATAAAGTTTTTAGATCATTAACTTCAATATCTTTTTCAATCAAAAAATTAGGAACATATTTTTTTTCTGTTGATGAAGTTGCAAAATAGATAGTTTTGTTATCAACAATATCTTTTTCAACAAGATTTTTTAATTCCAAATCGTAACCTAAAACTTTTAGTAAATCTAATTCCCAAAAAATATATTTTTTAAGCCAATCTTTATCATTCAGTATTAAAAAAAGATTTTCAATTATTTGATAAACTTTAATATTTGATTGAGAGTCTACAGTAAGAATTTTAATCAAATTAGTTGCTGAAGTTATGCATGATAATTTTTGTTTATGGTCAAAATATAAAGGGCTATATGCGTTTAAAATTTCTGCTTTAAAGTATCCAATTCTATTGTCATTTTTAGAACTATAATTTACATGAAGCCTATTACCTATTTGAAGATAATTTTTGATTTTTTTTGAAGTACCTCCAAAAATTATACCTGATATCTTTCCCCGATCTTTTGTGTATATTTCGGCTATTAAAGAATTTTCACTATATCTGTTTTTACTAATTAAAAAACCTTCATCAATCCAATTCATAATTACTTCATTTTATACTTTTTAGACATTCTATTGCAGCATTTTGTTCAGCATCTTTTTTTGATTTACCTAGGCCAAAAAAATATTTTGTATTTGGAAGTTTAACACCAACTTTAAATGAAGGTTTGTGTCGCGGCCCAGTATTTGAGATGAGTTTATAAACTGGAAGTTTTTTAAAATTTTTTAAAGTTAATTCTTGAAGAGTTGTTTTTGCATCAATTTGGGTAATAACACTTTCTTTGATATGATTTTTCCAAAGATTCAAGATTACTTTTTCAGCTATTGCTAAATTTTTATCAAGATAAATTGCTCCAATTAACGCTTCACAACTATCAGAGACAATTTTATCCTCAATTCTTATTTTTTTATTATTGGGATTAAAAGTTAAAATATATTTATCTAAGTTAATTCTTTTTGCAATTTCTAGGCACGTCTTTTTATTTACTAATGATGCAAATTTTTTATCAAGTATACCCTCTTTTTCATCAGGATATAATTCTAAAAGTTTTTTAGCAATGACTAATCCTAAAACTCTGTCACCTAAAAACTCAATTTTTTCGTTATTATTTTTTGGATCAAAACTTTTATGCGTAAGTGATTTAATTAGTAAATCTAAATCTTTAAATTTAACTTTGATTTTTGTTTGTAAATCCTGATAGTTAATTTTCATCAATTAATACGATCAAATGTTCTATCAAATCTAATAGATTTATGCCAATTCCAAAAAGTAAAAATACTACCCTCTTTTCTGTCTGACGAAAAAAAAATAAATTGTGCTTTACCAACAAGATTATCTTTATGAACATATCCAACGCTTGATAAAAATCTACTATCTTTTGAACAGTCTCTGTTATCTCCAAGAAAAAAATAATGATCTTGCGGAATCTCAAAGACGTCTGAGTTTTGATATGTATAATCTTTTAAATAAACTGTATGAAATTTTTTACCATTTGGTAATTTTTCCTCAAACCTATAAACTTCGATTATCCTATTTCCACAATTTATTTTTGTTTTATTTGAAATTTTTGATTTTAAAATCTCACTATTATTCACATATAAGTTTGCATCAATAAACTGAACTCTATCACCTGGAAGTCCTATCAGTCTCTTAATATAATCTGTTCTATTATCTGCAGGTGTTTTAAAAACTATCACATCACCTCTTTCTGGGGCATCAAAAAAAATTCTTTTACTTAAAATAGGTGGGCTAAATGGAAATGAGTGTTTACTGTAGCCATAAGAATACTTGGTAACAAAAAGCCTGTCTCCAACAAGCAATGTAGGTTCCATTGATGATGATGGAATATAAAATGGCTGAATAAAGAGAGATCTTATTATTACAGCAATTACTAAGGCATAAAAAAGAGTTTTTAAATTTTCAGAAAAAAAATTTTTATCTAATTTCATATCGATTGAATTATTGTAAATGCTGTTGAATACTCTTTTTCATCTGAAATAGATAAAAAACATTTAAAATTTTTAACTTTAAATTGTTTTCTTATTAATTGTGTTATTTTTTTATTCTTTGAATAATAAGGTTTACCAAATTTATCGTTCATAATTTCTATATCTTTAAAATTTAAGTTATTTCTAAATCCTGTGCCTAGAGCTTTTGCAAAAGCCTCTTTTGCAGCAAATCTTTTAGAAAAATACCCAATTTTATTTTTTGTAGAAACTGATAGTTCAAGTTCATTTTTGCTGTAAATCCTATCTCTAAATTTATGATTTTTGATCGAATTTTTAATTCTATTATTTTGGATGATATCGACACCAATACCTAAAATTTTCATAATTTAATTTTTAATAATTCTTTTAAATTTTTTAATTATATTTGAAAGACCAACAAATATTGACTCTCCAATAATAAAATGACCTATATTAAATTCTTCGATTTCTTTAATTTTAGTTAATATTTTTGTAGTTTTGTAATCCAATCCATGACCAGCATGAACTTCGATATTAAGTTGATTTGCTAAGATAGAACATTTTTTAATTCTATTTAATTCTTCATTATATTTCTTTTTTGATTTTACTAAGTTTGATATTCTGCCGGTATGGATTTCAACACAGTCTGCGTTCAGTTCCTTCGATAATCTTATATCTTTAATTGATGGGTTGATAAATAAACTAGTTCGTATTTTATTCTTTTTGAATTTTTCAATAATATTTTTTAATTTTTTCTTGTATTTTACAAGATTTAATCCACCTTCTGTAGTTACTTCTTTTCGATTTTCAGGAACAAGACAAATATAATCTGGTTTAATTTTTAGAGCATTTTTAACAATCTTATCATTGATTGAAATTTCAAGGTTAACTAAAATTTTTTTCGTTTTACAAATTTTTTTAGCATCTAAATCATTAATATGTCTTCTATCTTCTCTTAAATGAATGGTTACTGAGTCGGCTCCCATTTTAATAACGTGTAAAGCTGCATAATATGGATCTGGATGATTTTCGCCCCTAGCATTTCTTACGGTAGCTACGTGGTCTATATTTACTCCTAATCTTTTCACTTAATAAATCTGCTTCCAGGTGTAGTTATGGGTATTGATTTTAAATCTTGAGGCAGTTGTTTTGCGTTAAATGTTGGAACATCGATTTTTAGGTGTGATATAATTCCAGTTTTAATTTTCAGAGACTTTGTTGTTGATCTATCTATTATAGAGGCAAACCCTAAAAGTTTTGCATTTGCTCTTTTTATTAGTTTAACGCATTCCAAACTAGATTTTCCGGTAGTTATGACATCTTCAATAATTAAGACCTTTGCTCCTTTTTTAATACTAAATCCTCTTCTTAATTTAAATTTACCATTTACACGCTCACAAAATATTGTTTCTTTTTTTAAAAGTTTACCAATTTCATAACCAATAATTACACCTCCCATCGCTGGAGCTAAAATTAAATCAATTTTTTTGTACTTTTTTTTGATTTTTTTAGCTAGAGATTTGCAAATTTTTTCAGCCAAAAATGGAAAACTTAAAAGTTTTGCACATTGAATGTATTTTGATGAATGTAGTCCAGAAGATAATATAAAATGTCCCTCTAAAAGAGCATCAGTCTTTTTTAAAATATTTAAGGATTTTTTGAGTGAAAGCATTTCTTTTATCTTCGTGTCTAATTATCTTAAATTTTATACTCTTTTGCTTAAGCTCTGCAATAAAATTTGTAAAGTTTTTTAAATTAGTAATAATTAATTTAAATTTAAAGTTAATATACTTTGTGTTTTTTCCAGCCATTTCAACATTTGAAATATTAAGTTTATGGCTACCAATCAATGAGCTTATATCACCTAATTGACCTGGTTGATCGGGTAATGAAATCCATAAAGTTGTATTATATTTCTTTGCCTTTTCCTCTTTTTGTTCACCTTTGTCATGCCAATATCTTCTAATTGCAGCTCTTGCTTTTCCTGTTTTAGTAGTTGGAATCCAATGAAGTGAGGGTGATTGATTTTTAGATGTAATTATATTTACTCTATCTCCATTTCTTAATACTTCCTGTAGTTCTGATTTATTTCCATTAATTTCGCATCCAATAGCAGTATTTCCTATTTTTGTATGTACGGCATACGCAAAATCTATTGGGGTCGCATCTTTTGGTAATTTAATAACTGATCCCTTGGGAGTAAAACAAAAGACATTTTCTTGGAACATTTGAAGTTTAGTATATTCATAAGAATGTTCTGGATTTTCATTTCTTTCGATAATTTCAACGAGATCTTTTAGCCAGTCATATTCTTTCCAACTTAAGGAGTTAAATTTTTCTGAAGACTTATATTTCCAATGAGAAGCCACTCCTCTTTCAGCAAACTCATGCATTTCGTGTGTTCTTATTTGTATTTCAATTGGTTTTTTATTAGATCCAATTACTGACGTATGAAGTGATTTATAACCGTTTATTTTTGGTGATGATATATAGTCTTTGAATTTACCAGGTATACAATTCCATTTTTTATGAAATATGCCCAAAGTTTTATAACACTCATCAACAGTAGATAGGGTAATTCTAAATCCGATGATATCTGTAATTTGCTCTAATGAAATTCTTTTTTTTTGAACTTTACGCCAAATTGAGAAAGGTGTTTTTTCACGCCCATGTATTTCTGCATTAATATGATTGTCATTTAATATTTCACTTAACTCAAATGAAAGTGACTCAAATAAATTTTTTTTATCTGATTTTATTTCATCTAATTTTTTTTTTATTAATTCTCTAGCTTGATTGTTTAAAATTTCAAAAGAGAGGTCTTCCAATTCATCTCTTATTCTATGCATTCCCATTCTATCAGCTAAAGGAGCATAAATCTCCATAGTCTCTTGAGCTATTCTTTGCCTCTTCTCTATTTTAGGAATTGCCTTAATTGTTCTCATATTATGAAGACGATCTGCAATTTTAACCAACAAAACTCTTATATCTTTTGAAGTGGCTAAAATTAATTTTCTAAAATTTTCTACTTTAGAATTGGATCCTGCTGTATTCTCAAAAACAGAGATTTTTGTAACACCATTAACTAAATCAGCAACTTCATCACCAAATTCATTTTTTATGGTTTCGTAGGTTGCGAAAGTATCTTCTATTGTGTCATGAAGTAAGCCAGTAGTAATTGTTGCACTATCTAATTTTAACTCTGTTAAAATATTTGCTACCTCGATTGGGTGAACTGAGTAAGGATCACCTGAGGCTCTTTTTTGATTTTGGTGTGCTTTAACAGCAAAATTAAAAGCTTTGTCTAATCTCTCAGGATTTAAAAATTTATTATAAACCTTTACTTTATTTATTAAATCGTTCGAATTAAGCATTTCTTATTATAACATTAATTCAAATTTGATTAATAGATCTAATATCTTTATTTGAGAGTGAAAAAATTAGCTTTTTTATATTGGTTTTTTTAACTGGATGAACCCAATCCTTTTTAAGATCAAATAAAGGAAATAAAACGAAACTTCTTTCATGCATCCTAGAATGAGGTAGATTTAATTTACCTTTTAAAACTATTCCATCAAAATCAATGATATCTATGTCGCAAGTTCTAGGAGAATTTTTATAATTTTTTTTTCTTCCTAATTTAACTTCTATAATTTTGCATAACTTTAACAATTCCAAAGGCTTAAGTTTACAAAAAACCTTCAGAACAATATTTAAAAATTTTGGTTTATTTGGATCTGGCCAAGATGGAGTCTCATAATAATTAGATACAGAAATAAAATTAATATTATTTTGTAATAAAAGTGACTTAGCCATTTCAATGTTAGCTATTCTATTTCCTAAATTTGATCCTATGCCTAAAAAAATATTTTTAGCTTGATTTTCTGATGTATCTTGCTTTGTCACAATTCCAATCTCTATTTTTTTTAGTAGCTCTTTTATCAAATTGCTTTTTACCTTTTGCTACTGCTAACTCAACTTTTGCTTTACCTTTTTTAAAATACATTTTTGTAGGAACAATGGTAAACCCATCTCTTTGCATTTTACCTATTAATTTATTGATTTCTTTTTTATTCAATAAAAGTTTTCTTTCATCTGTTGGGTTATGATTAGAATAACTTGCCTGTTTATAGGCAGATATATGAGAATTAATTAAAATTAATTCACCATTTTTTTCAACAGCATAAGAGTCGGCTATATTTATTTTTCCATCTCTAATAGATTTAATTTCTGACCCTTTGAGAACGATACCAGCCTCTAAGAGATCTTCAAAAAAATAATTGAAACTTGCTTTTCTATTTAAACAAATAATTTTTAAACCAGGATTGGTTTTTTTATTCATTAAATCAATTTTGCTAACTCTAAAGCTTTTTTAATTACAGGTTTGGCATTTTCAGATGTTTTGACTAAAGGTAACCTAACTGCATCATCACATAAATTCATTAACTTGGCTGCGTACTTAACTGGACTAGGATTACTTTCAATAAACATGGCGCTATGAACTGGTTGTAATGTCTTATCTAATTTATCTGCTTCATTAATATCGTTTGCATCATTAGAGACTGATAGTTTTTGAAAATCAGAACATAATTTAGGAGCAATATTTGCGGTTACACTAATAGTTCCAACTCCACCTCTTTTATTAAATTCAAATGCATTATCATCATTACCAGTCAATTGAATGAATTCTTTTCCCATTTTAGAAAGTTGTTGATCAACTCTATCTAGGTCACCAGTTGCATCTTTAACACCAACAATATTTTTTAATTCAAATAATCTTGCCATTGTGTCAACTGACATATCAATTACTGACCTACCAGGTATATTGTAAATAATAATTGGAATTCCACATTTATCATTAATTGCTTTATAATGTTGATACAGACCTTCTTGAGTTGGTTTATTATAATAAGGTGTAACAATTAAAGCACCGTTAGCTCCAGCTTTTTCAGCGTGAGTAGTTAGTGATATTGCTTCTTCTGTTGAGTTAGATCCAGTGCCTGCAATTACAGGTATTCGTCCATTACTTTCTTTTATACATAAATCAATAACTCTTTGATGTTCTTGATGACTAAGTGTTGGAGACTCTCCAGTAGTCCCAGCAGGGACTAAACCACTGGTACCATTATCCATATGAAAATGAATTAATTTTATATAAGCATCCTCATCTAGCCCATTATTTTTAAACGGTGTGATTAAAGCAACATTTGATCCTTTGAACATAAATACTTATAACATAGTTTGTAAATTCATATACTAAAACATTATGCTTAAAAAATTATTATTTATTGGCTTGTTGATATCAATCTTAATAAACTTTAATTACGTTTTAGCTGAAACACCTTTAATAATTCCTATTCAAAAACCTTCTCTAACTGAAAAAGAAATAAAGAAAAAAATATCTAAAAATATTTTAAAACCGATAAAGAAGCCCAAAAAAACTGAAAATATTGAAATAAAAGAAAAAAAAATTACAGAAGTTAAAAAGATAAAAAAGGTTAAGAAATTATCTTTTAAAATTCCAAAAAAGAAACCATCAATAGCTGGATTAACTAAATCTAGAAGTATTAAAATCTCAAAATATTACAGCAAAAAAGATTTTAATATTGCAAGAAAAGCAATATCTGAAATGCAAAAAAGTAGATGGACATCATCACTAAAAATTGCAAAAAAAGCTAAAGATAAATCAATATATAATTTTATTCAGTGGAGATACTTATCAACTCCAGGTAACCAAGCTTCTTTTTTTGACTACAAGGTTTTTATAGATAAAAACAGTAATTATCCTAGAATGGATAAATTAAGATCTCTTGCAGAACATAAACTATCAACATCACAAATATCTCCTAAAAAAATAATCAATTGGTTTAATCAAAATGAGCCTGTTTCAGGATATGGAAAAATGATACTTGGTGAAAGTTATATTCTAACTGGAAATAAAGCTAAGGGAACAAATCTAATAAAAGAAGGGTGGATCACAGCAAAATTATCCAAGAATGAAGTAAAATTTTTTAGAAAAAAATATAAAAAATATCTAAATGCAGAAGATTATATCAAAAGAGCTGATTATCTTGCTTGGAATGGTAAATATTGGGATCTTAAAAGGATAACACGATACCTGCCCAAAGATTATGAACTTTTATACACTGCAAGACAAGTATTAATAAGTAAAGGCTATGGAGTTGACCAAGCAATTAAAAATGTCCCCGAAAAATTTAAAAATGATGCGGGATTAAATTTTGATAGATTAAAATGGAGAAGGAAAAAAGGCCGAGTAGACTCTTCTGCAGAAATTTTACTTAAAATTACAAATGACAAGGATTATCTTGTTATACCTGAAAAATGGTGGAAAGAACGTGAAATTATTTCAAGAGCACTAATTTATAAAAAAAAATACGAGACTGCTTATAAGATTTCAAGTAACCATGGAATGACTGAAGGATCAGATTTTGCGGCTGCTGAATGGATGAGTGGCTGGATTGCATTAAGCTTTTTAAACGATCCACTATTAGCCAAGGATCATTTTAAAAATTTTTATAACAATGTTAGCTACCCTATTAGCACATCTAGAGGTGCATATTGGCTTGCAAGAGCCTTTGAGAAATTAGGTGATAAAGAACAGTCTAGTAGATGGTATCAAGAAGCAGCAAAATACCTAACAACATATTACGGCCAATTAGCTTTTTTAAAATTAAATCCAAATGGAAAATTTGAATTAGAAAAAGACACGATGGTTGATAATAAATATCGACTTATTTTCTTTAATAATGAATTAGTTAAAATAACGTATCTTTTGGACGAATTAAAAAAAGATAAATATACTAAATTTATTTTAAGACACCTTGCAAACGATGATATAAAAAAAGGTAGCGAAATATTAGCTGCTGAACTTGCAACAGATATAGAAAGGTATGATTTTGCAATACAAGTTTCAAAAATTGCTTCCTATCAAAAAAGATTTCACAATAAATTTAACTATCCAATAATAAGCACTCCTAAAAATATTAATGGTCGAAAAATTCCTGAAAGTGCTTTTATTCTATCTATTATTAGACAAGAAAGTGAATTTGATTTAAGCGCAAATAGTCATGCGGGTGCAAAAGGATTAATGCAGCTGATGCCCTACACTGCTAAACTAGTTTCAAAACAAGCTAAGCTTCCTTATTCAAAATCAAGACTAACTACTGATCCTGAGTATAATATTAACCTAGGGTCCCATTATATAGCGGGTTTAATTTTACAATATGATGGCGCCTACCCCTTTGCTGTAGCTGCCTATAACGCAGGTCCAAATAGAGTTAAATATTGGAAAAAAATAAATAAAAATCCTCAAAAAAAACAGATAAATTATGTCGATTGGGTTGAGTTGATAAAGTTTAGAGAAACAAGAAACTATGTTCAGCGAGTATTAGAGAATTATAATGTGTATAGATATATACTAGAAAAAAAACCAATCCCTATGAAAGATTTTTTTAGAGACCACCCATTATTTTAGTGGCGGAAGAGGAGGGATTCGAACCCTCGGTACAAGTTTCCCCGCACGGTCATTTAGCAAACGACTGGTTTCAGCCTCTCACCCACTCTTCCACTGCGACATTGATATATCCGATTGTATTGAATATTCAATATTTATAAAGTAATTATTGGCTAATAATGAAAAACAATTACTCAATATTTTCACTGATTAAAAATGCTTTTAGTTACCATGAAAACTGGCAAAGAGCTTGGAGAGACCCTACACCAAAAAAAGAATATGATGCAGTTATTGTTGGTGGAGGTGGTCATGGTTTAGCCACAGCTTATTATTTAGCAAAAAAACACAATATGAAAAATATTGCTGTTGTTGAAAAAGGATGGATTGGTGGAGGTAACACGGGAAGAAACACCACAATAATTAGATCAAATTATTTGTGGGACGCAAGTGCTGGACTTTATGATCATGCATTAAAAATTTGGGAAGGTTTATCTCAAGAGCTTAACTATAATGTAATGTTTAGCCAGAGAGGAGTTATGAATCTAGCTCATAACCTTCAAGACGTTAGAGATTTAAAAAGAAGAACTCATGCCAATAGATTAAATGGTATTGATGCAGTTTACCTTAGTACTGAAGAAGTTAAAAAATTTTGTCCAATTATAAATACATCACAGGATATTAGATACCCTGTATTAGGAGGCACTCTTCAAAGAAGAGCTGGTACAGCAAGACATGATGCTGTTGCGTGGGGTTACGCTAGAAGCGCTGATGAACTAGGTGTAGATATAATTCAAAATTGTGAAGTAAAAGGAATTAAAAGAAATGGTGATAGTGTAGAAGGTATTGATACTACAAAAGGTTTTATTAAAACAAAAAAAGTTGGTGTAGTAGCAGCTGGTCACTCTAGCGTTATTGCAAATATGGCTGGCTTAAGATTACCCCTCGAAAGTAAACCATTACAAGCTTTAGTTTCGGAACCAGTTAAACCAATAATTGATACTGTTGTAATGTCTAATGCAGTGCATGCTTATGTCAGTCAATCTGATAAAGGTGAATTGGTAATAGGTGCAGGGACTGATGATTATGTTTCATATTCCCAAAAAGGTAGTCATCAAATTGTTGAGGGAACACTTAATGCAATTTTAGAACTTTACCCAATATTTAGTAGGATGAGAATGCTTAGACAATGGGGAGGAATAGTTGATATTTGTCCTGATGCTAGTCCAATATTAAGTAAAACATCTATTAAAGGTCTATATTTTAATTGTGGATGGGGAACAGGTGGTTTTAAAGCAACACCAGGTTCAGGAGATTTGTTTGCGCACACTATAGCTAATGATGAACCTCACAAATTAAATGCTGCTTTTAATTTAAATAGATTTGTAAGTGGCGACCTTGTTGATGAACATGGTGCTGCAGCGGTTGCTCATTAATGTTTATTATAAATTGTCCATATTGTGGTGAAAGAGATCATCAAGAATTTAAGGCTGGTGGTGAAGCTCATATAGAAAGACCCAAACAACCAACAGAACTAAGTGATGATGAATGGGCAGAATATTTATTCATGAGAAAAAATATAAAAGGTGTTCAATTTGAGAGATGGATCCATGCACACGGTTGTAGAAAATGGTTTAATATGGTGAGAGATACATCTAATGATGAAATTAAATCAATCTATAAAATGGGTGAAAAACCTCCTTCAGAATAATATGTCTTCAAACTTAAGAATAAAACCTAGCAAATTTATTGATGAAACTATTAGAATTTCTTTTAAATTCAATGGAAAAACTTACCACGGATTTAAGGGAGATACACTCGCATCTGCCCTACTTGCTAACGATGTTCATTTGGTTGGAAGAAGTTTTAAATATCACAGACCAAGAGGAATTATGACTGCTGGCTCTGAAGAGCCAAACGCAATAGTTCAAATAAATAATGGTACAAATAGAACAGAACCCAATGTAAGAGCTACGGAAGTAGAAATTTATGAAGGTTTAGAAGCTTCAAGTCAAAACTGTTGGCCTAGTGTTAATTTTGATATAGGAGGAATTAATAATGCTATCTCAGCTTTTTTACCAGCTGGATTTTATTACAAAACTTTCATGTGGCCTGCAAGTTTCTGGGAAAAATATGAATATGTTATCAGACACTCAGCAGGACTGGGTAAATCACCAACAGAAAAAGACCCTGATGTTTATGATCACAGATATATTCATTGTGATGTACTGGTGGTTGGAGCGGGTATTTCAGGAATATTAGCTGCAAAAAATGCTGCTAAAAATAATTTAAAAACTTTACTTGTTGATGAAAAAAACGAATTGGGTGGATCAACAATATATCAAAACAGAGAATTTAATAAAATTGAAAATCAAAGTTCATCTGATTGGCTTAAAAAAGAAATAGAAGAATTAAGAAATATTAAAAATCTTGAAATTAAGACAAGAACTAGCGTTGCTGCATTTCATGGATACAACTATTTATTAGCAAGAGAAAACTTGACAGATCATTTGGAGAAGAAAGATAAACAAGGAAAAATTAGACAAAGATTATTAAAAATAAGAGCTAAAAAAGTTATTCTTGCAACAGGTGCTTTGGAAAGACCACTTATATTTAATAATAATGACAGACCAGGAATTATGCTTTCATCAGCTGTTAAAAAATATGCTGACTTTTATGGTGTAGTTTCTGGTAAAAAAAATATTTTCTTTACAAATAATGATAGCGCTTATGAAAGTGCTTTTTGTCTTCACAACAAAGGAATAAATGTTGAGGCTATAATTGACATTAGAGAAAGTTCAAACTCTAAAATAGTTAAAGCTGTGGAGAAAGCTGGTATCAAGATTTATTGGTCTAGTACAATAGTTGATACAACAGGCTATAAAAGGTTGAATAGTGTTTCAGTTATGAAATTATCTAATGATGGTTTATCAGTAACTGGCAACAAGATGAATATTTATTGTGACTGCTTAGGTGTTGCAGGCGGCTGGACACCTGCTGTACATTTATTTACACAATCAGGTGGTAAATTGTCTTTTGATGAAAATGACAAAGTATTTTTACCAAATAAATACCCCTCTGAACAATTGAGTGTTGGGTCTTGTAATGGTGATTTTGAGATAAAAGAAATTATCAAAAATCTTTCTACTAATTTAAAAAATTTTTTAAAGATTGATAAAACAGATTTTGAAAATATCAATGTTGAAAGTGAAAAAGAAATCTCAAAAAGAAATATTTGGCTTTTACCATCAGATAAACCAATTGGAAAAACTAAACCATTTGTTGATTATCAAAATGATGCAACTGCAAAAGATATAAAACTAGCCCTAAGAGAAGGATTTAGATCAATAGAACATGTAAAAAGGTACACAACAACTGGTATGGGAACTGATCAAGGTAAACTTGGAAATATGCATGCGCTTGGAATAATTGCTGATACAGCTGGAGTTAAAATGGGTGAACTTGGAACTACAACTTTTAGACCTCCCTACACACCTTTAACATTTGGAACAATTGTTGGAAGAAATGTTGGAGAATATTTTGATGTATTTAGAAGAACACCAATGAATGATTGGCACATTAATAATAAAGCAGAATTTGAAAATGTTGGTCAATGGAAAAGGGCCTGGTATTACCCTATTAATGGTGAAAGCATGCATGAAGCTGTTCAAAGGGAAAGTGTTGCTGCAAGAGAAAGTGCAGGACTATTAGATGCCTCAACATTAGGTAAAATTGATATTCAAGGTAGTGATGCATCAGAATTCTTAAACAGAGTTTATACAAACGCATGGTCAAAACTTGGAATTGGTAAGTGCAGATATGGTTTAATGTTAAATGAAGACGGTATGGTTTATGACGATGGTGTCACTACAAGACTTGGTGAAGCTCATTATCTAATGACAACAACAACTGGTGGTGCTGCTAATGTTTTAAGTAAACTTGAAGATTACTTACAAACTGAATGGCCTGAACTCGATGTTTATTTAACTTCAGTTACTGATCATTACGCTACAGCTAGCATTTGTGGTCCAAATAGTAAGAAAATATTAAATAAGATTATTCCAGATTTAGATTTATCTGAAGAAAGTTTTCCTCATATGTCATTTAAAAATGCTCAAATTGGAAATATCGAATGTAGAATAATGAGAATTAGTTTTACTGGGGAACATAGTTACGAAATCAATGTTCAAGCAAATTATGGAAGAGCGCTTTGGGAAAAATGCATGGAAGCTGGAAAAGAATTTAATATCACTCCATATGGAACCGAAACTATGCACTTATTAAGAGCTGAAAAAGGATTTATTATTGTAGGTCAGGATACCGATGGAACTATGACTCCTATTGATCTTCAAATGGATTGGATAGTAAGTAAAAAGAAATATGATTTTATTGGGAAAAGATCTCTTTACAGATCAGATACTATGAAAGAGGAAAGAAAACAATTAGTGGGGCTTTTAACTGATGACCCAAGCATAGTTTTGGAAGAAGGAGCTCAAATAGTTTCTGAAATTAATCAATCGCCAGTTAACATGCTAGGACACGTAACTTCAAGCTACTACAGCCCAAATTTAAAAAAATCTATTGCTCTTGCAGTTGTTAGAAGTGGAAAAAATATGATGGGTAAAAAATTATTTATACCCATGGAAAATAAAACAATTAATGTAACCGTTGCTAATCCAGTTTTTTTTGATGCAGAAAATAAGAGGCTAAATGCTTAATTATAATTCACCTATCAATAATTACATAGAATATAACGATATATCGGTTAAAGAAGTTTCTCCTATAATGAAACTTAACCTTAGAGGAAAAAAAAGAGAATTCTTTACAACAATAGGTAAGCATTTGGATATGATTTTACCTACAGAAGCAAATACTTCATCATCTAGCTCTAAACTTACATCTATTTGGCTAAGCCCAGATGAATGGATGGTAATATCTAACGAGATAGTTAAAAAAGATACAAATAAATATGATGTTGAAGAAAGTTTGTATAATGATATTTCAAAAACTAATTTAGGAGCTGTAATTGATGTATCAGATCACTTTGTAATGCTAGAATTAGAAGGAAAAAATATATATGAATTATTTGCTTCAGGTAGTCCATTTAATTTTAATGAATTCAAAGAAAAAAAAGGATCTACGACACAAACATTATTAAACAACATTGATGTTATAATTCAGAATAAAGGTAAAAATTTAGTTAATTTATTTGTTAGACGATCATTTTCAGAGCATTTGTACTCTTGGATTAATGATAGTGCGTCAAGGTTATAAGGTTATTTTTAATTATTTGTAGGTAAAAGAAGTTATGAAAAAACTTATCTTACTTGCACTTATGGTGCTTTTACCCCTTTCAGTTAACGCAGAATCTAAACTAGATCAAATATTAGCATCTGGTGAATTAAAAGTTGGAACTACAGGTGACTGGGATCCAATGACAATGAAAGACCCAGCAACAAATAAATACAAGGGTTTTGACATTGATGTGATGAATGAATTAGCCAAAGACATGGGAGTAAAAATTACTTTTGTTCCAACAGAATGGAAAACTATAGTTTCAGGAATTACTTCAGGTAGATACGACATTTCAACGAGTGTTACTAAGACTCCTAAAAGAGCAGAAGTTGCTGGTTTTACTTCAACATATTACAAATATGGAACGGTACCGCTAGTTCTTAAAAAAAATTTAAAAAAGTTTTCAACTTGGGATTCTTTAAATAAAAATGGTGTTAAAATAGCAACAACACTAGGAACTTCTCAAGAGCAAAAAGCCAAAGAATTTTTTCCAAACTCTACTTTAAAATCAGTTGAAGCCCCAGCTAGAGACTTTCAGGAAGTTTTAGCAGGTAGAGCTGATGGAAACATTACAAGTTCAACAGAAGCTAATAAGCTAGTTATTAAATACCCACAATTAGCAATAGTTCAGGATGGCGAAAAAAATCCTGCTTTTCTAGCTATGATGGTTCCAAAAAAAGATAGTGTTTGGAATGAATATGTGAGCAAATGGATTGAAAAGAAAAAAAGCTCTGGTTTCTTTGAACAGCTGTTAGCTAAATATAATCTTAAAAGTTTATAATCAATTAGATATTAATAATTAATTATCTATAATTTTAAGAGTGAAAAATATATTTTTTTTACTCTTAATATTTCCTCTCGCTTCTTGTACAGATCAAGAATTGGGATGGTTTATTATTTCACCTAACAATGTTGAAGGATTAACAAATCTAAAATTCTTATTAAGTGGATTAACTACAACAATTTTCATCTCTGTAGTGTCTATTGTTATATCTATGATATTAGGTTTTGTAGTTGCTATCCCCTCTTTAGCAAAAAACAAATTTTTAACTTACATAAATATTGGTTATGTTGAGATTGTAAGAGCTGTACCATTATTAGTTTTAATTTTATGGATCTACTATGGTTTACCAATAATGACTGGTATTAGCTTTAGTCCATTTGTTTCTGGGATAATTGCTTTAGCTATAAGTGAAAGCGCTTTTCAAGCTGAAATTTTTAGAGCAGGAATTAATTCAATAAAAAAAGCACAATGGGAAGCCGGAAGTTCATTAGGTTTAAATTTCTTTAAAAGATTAAGGCTAGTAATACTTCCTCAAGCAATAAAAAATATTTTACCGGCTATTGGAAATCAATTTGTTTATGTGCTTAAAATGTCATCATTAGTTTCTATAATTGGTATCGGTGATTTAACCAGAAAAGCTAATGAATTAGTTGTTACCACCTATAGACCATTAGAAATCTATACTTTCTTAATATTAGAGTATTTAATTTTAATATTAATTGTTTCTTTCTTTGTCAGAAAATTAGAGAAAAATTTAAAAACAGATTAAATATTAATTTTTTTTTCGCCAATCCCATGGATAATCAAATTCCATTGACCACATACCGAGTTTATTAAATTTAGCATAATTTTCATCAAGTATGAATTTTTTAGAATATCTTCTATAAGCAAAAGCATAACCACTTCTTACTAAAAAACTTGATAAACTCTCATTATTTACAAAACACTCAGCTAATGTTCTTCTGTATTGATCTTTACCTTCATTAACGCAGTTAACATTATTATCAGCAATCTTATCTATAAGAATTTGTTTGGCTGTTAATCCACATGGTTTTTTAACTCCTTGTTTAATACAGGTTTGTTTTAATTCTGGAGTATCTATGCCACTAAATCTTATTTTCTCACCATTTACTTTGATGGTATCTCCATCTGTTATCTTAATATCTTGAGATTTAATATCTGTATAAGTAAAAAAAAATACTAATATGGAAATACTAATAACTAAAATGGCTTTTCTTTTGCTTAAATACATTATTTAAAAAATACCCAATGAAAATTATTAGGGCAATACCCATAATCCAATTAGTTGCCATTATTGTGTAAAATATATCATTATAATCACCACCTCTAATATTAATCACATACCATAAAGATATAAATGGAAATGCAGTTAACCTAAGTATGCTCAAATATAGGCTATAAATTGGTTTTTTAAGTGCTTGGAATACTGCTGTAGTGATAAAAAATACTGGATAAATAGGACCAATTAAAGCTGCAACTTTAAGATAAAGCGCTCCATGTTTGATTGCTTCAGTATTATCAGTAAATTGAGATACAAAAAATTCTGCACCAAAAAATAATATTATTCCTGCTCCAATCATAAATGAAGAGCCAAATAAAAGAGCCTTTGTATATAATTCTCTTATACGATTAAACTTCTTTGCACCAAAATTTTGTCCCCCTATTGATAGTACAGCGGTATTTAAACCAATAACAGGTAATAAAAAAACCTGCTCAACCCTTAAAGCAGAACCATAACCAGCGGTAGCCATTTCTCCAAATTGTCCAATAAAGTATAAAATATTAAATATGCCAACTCCTATAAAAAGCATACTAAACATTATAGGGAGTGCTTGAGAAAATAATTCTCTCAACATATCTAATTTAGGAATAAAACACTGTATGTATAAATATTTTCTTAATTTACATGAGTTAATTTTATAAGCTAAATAAAATGTTCCAATAGATTGAGAAATTACTGTTGCAATAGCAAGTCCACCTATACCAAAAGCAGGAATAAACCCGTAACCCCAAATAAATAATGGATTTAAAAAAATATTTAAGAAAAAACTAAAGATTAATACATTTCTATAACTTTTTGTATCACCTTGAGCATTAAGAGCACCATTTAAAGAAATTTGTATCATCACAATAAAAGTACCGTAGAAAATTATATCTAAATATTCTCTTGTTAAGGCAATGCTTGAAACATCAGAACCCATTACACCTAAAAGATAATTAGAAACATTTAATCCAAATAATGTGACTATGACGGATGTTAATATTGCAAAAATAACTGATTGAGCAATAAATAGTGATGCTTTATTAAATTTCTTTTCTCCTAATAAATTACCAATACATGCATTTGTTGCAGCACCTATTCCTACACCAACTGCAATAATTACAAAATATATCGGAAATGATTTGGCTATTGCACCTATAGCTTCTGCTGAAATTCTACCTGCAAACCAAGTATCAACTAAATTATAGAAAGTCTGAAACAAAGAACCTACGCTTGCAGGTATCGTTACTTTTCTAAGAAGATCCCAAATAGGGTCTTTTGTTAAATTTATTTGTTTAGACAATATGTTTTCTATTTAAATTCTTTCTGAAATATATGCTTTGAACCACTCTTTTTAGCAAGATTTATTTGTTTCTGTCTCATTCTAAATCTGGCTTTTTGAGTATCAGTTAAATTATCGTGACAATTTGGGCAAGAAACACCCTCTTCATATTTTTTAGATTTTTTATCTTTTGGTGAAATTGGCTTTCTACAACCACTACACATAAAGTAACTTCCAACTTTTAACTCATGTTTAAGACTGATTCTATTATCAAAAACAAAACATTCACCTTTCCACAAACTATCTTTTTCCTTAATTTTTTTAAGATAATTTAAAATACCACCATTCAATTGGTAAACATTTTTAAATCCTTTCTTTTTCAAATAAACAGAAGTTTTTTCGCATCTAATTCCCCCAGTACAAAACATAGCGACAGGTTTGTCTTTTTTAAGCTTCTTTAGATATTTAGGAAAGTCCCTAAAATTATCAATGTCAGGATTAACTGACTTTTTGAACGTCCCAACATCAAACTCAAAAGGTTTTCTTGTATCTATTATATGTGTATCTTTTTTTTGGATTAATTTATTCCATTCTTTTGGATCTAAATGTGTGTCTAAATTTCTTTCTTTAGCATTTAAAGTTAAGTTCATAGGAACAACTTCTTTTTTAATTTTTACTTTTGGTTTGTGGAATGGTTGAAAACTAGATTTAGATTTATTGCTGTTATCAAATTCTTTGAAAGAAAATATTTTTTTTAGTTTATTAATAGCACTTTTTATATTTTTGTTATCACCAGAAATTGTTCCGTTTAAACCTTCGTTTGCAATAATAATAGTGCCTCTAATTTTTTTTTCAATTAAAAAATCTTGAAGTAAAACTTTTTTTTTTTTAAAGATCTAATATTTTTAAATTTATAGAAACCTAAAACTTCAAACATTATAATATTCTACAAACAGTCATACCATCACCCAATGGTACTATAATTTGTTCTACTCTTTTGTCATTTGAAACATATGAATTAAATTCCCTTATATTAATGGTATATTTATCTAGATTATCTTTATCGACAACTTCACCATGCCACAAAACATTGTCGATGATTATCAATCCACCTTTGTCTACTAGCTTTAAAGATCTTTCATAATATTCTTTATAATTCATTTTATCTGCATCAATAAAAACCATATCAAATTTATTATTTTTTAATTCATTTAAACTTTCAAGAGCAGGTTTTATTTTCGTTTCAATCTTGTGATCTTGATTTGCTTTTTTGAAAAAATTTAAAGCAACCTTATTAGTTTCTTCATTCTTATCCAGCGCTATAAGTTTACCATCATTTGGTAAAGCTAATAAAATTGAAAGTGCACTAAGACCAGTAAAAGTTCCAATTTCAAGTACATTTTTAATGTTCGAGATTTTTATAATTAAATGAAGAAAATAACATTGTGATGGATCAACTTGCATCCTTTTAATGTCACCTAATGTATTGTTATAATCAATTATTTCTTGCTGAACTGGATTTAATGTTAAGCCAAAATCATTGATATAATTTTGTAATTTTTCTGTTATTTCTAGGTTTGCACCCATCTATTAAAGTTTTTTCTTTAATATCTCATTGATCAATTGAGGATTAGCCTTTCCACCAGAAACTTTCATTGCTTGACCCACAAAAAAACCAAAAAGTTTTTCTTTACCATTCTTATATTCAATAGCTTTTTCACGATTATCATTAATTATCTTGTCAATTAAAGCTTCTAAGGCCTTAGGATCACTTTCTTGTTTTAAACCTTTTTCTTCAACAATTACTTGGGGATCTTTGTCTCCTTTCATCATTAATTCAAATATTGTTTTAGCTATTTTTCCAGAGATTGTGCCATTTTTAATCAGATTAATTAACTTAGCTAAATTTTTTGCACTTATAGGGCTTTCCAATATTTCTAAATTTTTATTATTTAAAACTGCAAATAATTCACCTGTAATCCAGTTCACCGCTAATTTCATATCACGGTTCTTGCCCATTTTTGCAACAACTTCTTCAAAATATTTTGCAGTTTCAATATCTGATACCAAAATTGTAGCCTCATAAGCAGATACTTTAAACTCATCTATAAATCTTTTCTTTTTATCATCTGGTAATTCAGGAATATCAGATTTTAATTGCTCAATAAATTCATCAGTGACTTCTAATGGTAATAAATCTGGATCTGGAAAATATCTATAATCATGAGCATCTTCTTTAGATCTCATTGATCTTGTTTCATTTTTTTTAGTATCAAATAATCTTGTTTCTTGATCAATTGATTTACCTTCTTCTATTAAATCAACTTGTCGATTAGCCTCATAATCAATTGCCATTTGCATAAATTTTATAGAGTTAACATTTTTAATTTCGCAACGAGTACCTAGTTCTTTACTGTCTTTTAATCTTACAGAAACGTTTACATCGGCTCTTAATGAACCTTCCTGCATATTACCATCACAAGTACCTAAATATCTCATTATAGATCTTAGTTTTTTAATATAAGCGCTTACCTCATCTGGTGTTCTTAAATCAGGTTTGCTAACTATTTCCATTAAAGCAACACCTGATCTATTTAAATCTACTAAAGTATTTTGTGGATCCATATCATGAATACTTTTTCCAGCATCTTGCTCTAAGTGTAGTCTTTCAATACCAACTTCTTTTTGTCCATTAGGCATATCAAGAATAACTTTTCCCTCACCTACTATTGGATATTTAAATTGAGAAATTTGATATCCCTGAGGAAGATCAGCATAAAAATAATTTTTTCTATCAAAAACTGATCTCTTATTAATTTGTGCTTTTAAACCAATACCTGTTTTTATTGCTTGTTTCACACAGTATTCATTAATTACAGGCAACATTCCAGGAAAAGCAGCATCAACCAAACTCACTTGAGTGTTAGGTTCTGCACCAAATTTTGTTGAAGAAGATGAAAATAATTTTGAATTAGATGTTACTTGCGCATGTACTTCAAGACCAATAACAACCTCATAAACATTGTCATATCTTTCAATCAAATATTCTGAATTTTCTTTAGTCACTATTTAATCCACCAATCAGTAATTTTATTTTTAAAATTAATCTTATCTTCCATTGCGTAAGCTAAGTTTAAGATTTCTTGTTCTTGAAATGCCTTTCCAATAATTTGTAATCCTAAAGGATATCCAGCTGCATCATGCCCTGCTGGTATAGATATAGCGGGTAAACCTGCTAAATTTACAGGTACAGTAAAAATATCATTTAAATACATTGAAACTGGATCATTTTTCTTTTCACCTATTTTAAATGCTGAACTTGGAGTTGAGGGTGTTAAAATTGCATCAACTTTTTTATACGCTTCATCGAAATCATTTTTAATCAACTTTCTAACTTTTTGTGCTTTCAAATAATAAGCATCGTAATACCCTGATGATAGTACGTAAGTACCAATCATTATTCTTCGCTGAACTTCAGCCCCAAAACCTTCTGATCTTGTTTTTTCATACATATCAATTAAGTTCTCCCCTTTTGCTCTAAAACCATACTTAACACCATCATATCTAGCTAAATTTGAAGAAGCTTCTGCTGGTGCCACAATATAATAAGTGGGTAAAGCATAACTTGTGTTAGGTAATGAAATATCAATTATTTCAGCACCACAATCTTTTGCGTATTCAATTCCTTTTTTCCATAAGTCTTCAATTTCTGTAGGCATACCTTCTACTCTATACTCTTTGGGTATTCCTATTTTTTTTCCTTTAATATCTTTTGTTAAATCTTTGCTATATTGGGACCTTTTAAAATCAATTGATGTAGAGTCTTTGTTATCATATGTACTAATCACCTCCTGTAATAAAGCACAATCTTCAACATTTTGAGACATAGGACCTGCTTGATCTAGAGATGATGCAAAAGCAACTATTCCATATCTTGAACAACTTCCATAAGTTGGTTTTAAACCTACCGTGCCAGTAAATGAAGCAGGTTGTCTAATTGATCCCCCGGTATCAGTTCCTATTGTAATAGGTGTTAATTGACCACTAACTGCAGCAGCTGAACCACCGGAAGATCCACCTGGAACTAATCCTTTATCAATTGGGTTTTGAACATTTCCATAAAAGCTAGTTTCGTTAGAAGATCCCATTGCAAACTCATCACAATTTAATTTACCGAGTATAATACCTCCTTCAATCCAAATGTTTTTAGTAACAGTTAACTCATATGTGGGAACAAAATTTTCAAGAATTTTACTACCAGCTGTCGTTCTTATATCCTTAGTACAAAAAAGATCTTTGACAGCCATTGGTATTCCTGGAAGTTTTAAATCAAGATTTGGTTTTTCGTCAAATTTTCTGGCTTTATCAATAGCATTTGAAAAATCTTCTGTAATATAAGCATTTAATTCTTTTGATTTTTCAGAACGATCTACAAAAGCTTTGGTTACTTCTTCAGAAGATAGTTTCTTTTCTTTAATATTTTTAACTAATGAAGATAATGTTTGATAAGTTATATCTGACATTATTCAACAACCTTTGGAACTACAAAAAAATCCTCATTGTCTTCAGGTGAATTTTTTATGATCTGTTCTCTTATATTTTGATTTTTAACTTCATCAGATCTAAATTTTAAAGTTGTTTCTGCTACAGATGTAAGTGGCTCAACATTGTCAGTATTTAATTCATTTAATTTTTCGATAAAATTGAAAATAGAGTTTAAATCACCAGCAAGTTTTTTAGCTTTTTCTTCATCAACTGAAATTCTTGATAGTTTAGATATATGTTTTATTGTTTTAAGATCAATGCTCATATGGTATTTAAATATGTCGCAAACTATCACTTAAGTTAAAAATATACAATATGATCACCATTGAAGATTTAAAAAAAAAGCAGTCTGATCCCTCTAGATTAATTGGGTTAGATCTTGGTTCAAAAAGAATTGGTGTATCTATTTGTGATGAAAAACAATCAATTGCTACACCTTTTAAAACAATTGACAAAACAAATACAAATGAATTGATTTCACAATTACAAGAGATAATTAGCGAATACAGTATTAAAGGTATTATTATTGGAAATCCTCTTAATATGGATGGTTCTTCAGGTAGATCAGCGCAATCTGTTAACGATGTTTCAACTAATATCGATAAGGCTATTGATGTAGATGTGTGCCTTTGGGATGAGAGACTTTCAACAGTTGGGGCTTTTAATTTATCTAGCCAACTTGATATTAATGTAAGTAAAAGAGAAAAAAATATAGATCAAAATGCAGCTGCGTTTATACTTCAAGGAGCAATAGATTTTTTAAATAATTAATACTTGCCAAGACATTGCTTTATAGTTATAGAGTTAATTTTAATGGCATCTAAATCCAAAAAAGCTATTAAAATTTCTCAAAAACATTTGTTAGGTATCCAAGATTTATCAATCAATGACGTAAATTTGATTTTAAATGAATCTCAATCATTTATTGAGCTTAACCAAAGTAAAAATAAACGATTAGATGTTCTAAATGGAAAAACGCAAATTAACCTATTTTTTGAACCTTCGACAAGAACACAAAGTTCATTTGAATTAGCGGGTAAACGTTTAGGGGCAGACGTTATGTCTATGAATATGGGAAACTCTGCTATTAAAAAAGGTGAAACTTTAATTGATACTGCAATGACTTTAAATGCAATGCACCCTGATATAATTGTAATTAGGCATCAAGATTCAGGTGCTTGTAATTTATTATCTCAGAAAGTTAATTGCGCTGTACTAAATGCTGGTGATGGTAGAAGAGAACACCCTACCCAGGCTTTATTAGATGCATTAACAATAATTAATAGAAAGAAAAAAATTCAAGGATTAAAAATTGCAATTTGTGGAGACATTCTCCATTCAAGAGTTGCTAGATCTAATATTTATTTACTAACAATGCTTGGTGCAGAAGTAAATATTGTTGCTCCAACAAATTTAATGCCAAAAGAAATTGAAAAATTTGGCGTCAATACTTTTACTGATATGAAAAAAGGACTTAAAGATTGTGATATTGTAATGATGCTAAGACTTCAAAATGAAAGAATGACAAGTTCGTTTCTTTCTTCAAATAGAGAGTACTATGAATACTACGGGTTAACACCTGATAAACTAGATCATGCAAAGACTGATGCTATTATTATGCATCCTGGCCCAATGAATAGAGGAATTGAGATCGACACAAGACTGGCTGATGATATTAATAAAAGTGTAATAAAGGAACAAGTTGAACTTGGAGTAGCTGTTAGAATGGCTTGTTTAAAAATATTTTGTGAATAAATGAAAAAACAATATTTTATAAATGCAAATATCATTGATCCATTTAATTCATTAAATGAAAATGGAGGTCTAATTATTTCAGAAGATGGTAAAATTGAAGCAATTGGTAAAAAAGTAAATTCCAATAATTTACCTACAAGAGAAAAACCAATAGATTTAAAAGGAAAATATATCTTTCCAGGACTTTTAGATATGAGAGTTTTTGTAGGTGAGCCGGGTTATGAATATAAGGAGAATTTTAGAACATTAAGTAATGCTGCACTATCTGGAGGAGTAACATCTGTTGTTACAATGCCTAATACAGATCCAATCATAGATAACGTTTCAATTGTAGATTTCTTAAAAAGGAGAGGAAGAGATAAATCTAAAATTAATATTTTTCCTTGTGCATCTTTGACACAAAATATCGAAGGTACTAATATGACTGAATTTGGTTTATTGGCCAAAAAAGGAATAATTGCTTTTACAGATGGAGTTAAGACTATTCAAAATACAAGCTTAATGTCCAAAATAATGAATTCAGCTAAAGATCTAGATTGTTTAATAATGCAACATGCAGAAGACTATCATCTGTCTAAAAATGGAATGATAAATTCTGGTATCATTGCAACTAAACTAGGTTTATCGGGAATACCTGATATTGCTGAGAGAATAATTATAGAAAGAGACTTAACGCTTCTTGAAAAAAATAAATGTCGATATCACATATCTCAACTCTCATCCTCAAAATCCGTTGATGTCATTAAGGAAAGAAAAAATGATATTAAATTCACTTGTGGTGTATCCATAAACAATTTGTCCCTCAATGAAAATGATATTGGTGATTTCAAAACATTTTTAAAATTGTCTCCACCTTTAAGAAAAGAAGAAGATAGAGAAGCGTTGGTACAAGGATTAAAAGATAAAACAATCGATGTAATTGTTTCTGATCATAAGCCTGAGGATGAAGAGTCTAAACGATTAACTTTTTCACAAGCTGCAACAGGTGCTTCGGGTATAGAAACATTATTATCTTTATCATTAGAGCTATATCATAATGGATCAGTAAAACTTGATACTATTATTCAATCATTAACTTCTAATCCAGCAAAGATTTTGAGGATTAATAAAGGAAATCTATCAATAGGTAATGATGCAGATTTTTGCATTGTAGATTTAGACAAACCTTGGATTGTAAAAAAAGAAAATTTAGTTTCAAAATCTAAGAATACTTCAATTGAGGATAAGAGACTTCAAGGTAAAGTAACTAATACCTTTGTAAAAGGTAAAGAATTATTTAAAATATAAGAATGGATTATTTAATTGTTGGTATTGCCTCTTATTTAATGGGCTCTATTCCATTTGGTTTGATCTTGACTAAAGTATTTTTGAACAAGGATATTAGAGACATTGGTTCAGGAAATATAGGAGCAACAAACGCCTTAAGAACAGGTAATAAACTTATAGGTTATTCGACATTGGTACTAGATATAGCTAAAGCTATAATTCCAGTTATTTTTGTTAAAATTAACTACCCTGACCTAATATATATAGCCTCTTTATGTGCTTTTTTGGGACATGTATTTCCTGTTTGGCTTAAATTTAAAGGTGGCAAGGGCGTTGCTACTTATGTTGGAATTTTATTTTCTATAAACTTTTTACTAGGAATTATTTTTGCAGCAAGTTGGGGTATTATATTTTTAATGTTTAGATACTCTTCACTCTCATCTATTATCGGCTCTATATCAATACCCATTTATATCCTCATAACAGACCAAATAAGTACAGCTATTTTTTTTAGCATAATGTTTGTTTTAATCTTCTTCACCCACAGAGAAAATATTAAACGGTTGAAAAATAAAGAAGAAAGTAAGACTAAAATTTATTAATTTGACTATCAAAGACTTTTGAGTAGTTTGTTAAATTATGAATTTAGTCATAGTTGAAAGTCCTGCAAAAGCTAAAACAATTAACAAATACTTAGGTGATAATTATACTGTTTTAGCTAGCTATGGACATATTAGAGATTTACCATCAAAGAATGGTTCTGTTGACCCAGAACAAAATTTTAAAATGGAATGGGAAGTTGATAGCTTTTCTAAAAAATATTTAAAAGAAATTACTGATGCTGCTAAAGATTCAAGTAAAATTATTTTAGCAACTGACCCAGATCGTGAAGGTGAAGCAATAGCATGGCACGTAAAAGAGTATTTAAATGAAAAAAAACTTTTAAAAGATAAACAAGTTGAAAGAGTTGTTTTTAATGAAATTACCAAAAAGGCAGTAACACACGGTATAGATAATCCTAGACAAATTGAACCGTTACTTGTTGATGCTTATATGGCTAGAAGAGCCCTAGATTACCTAGTTGGTTTTAATATATCCCCTATTCTTTGGACGAAACTTCCAGGATCAAAATCTGCTGGGAGGGTACAATCTGTGGCTTTAAAACTTATAACTGAAAGGGAACATGAGATAGAGTCTTTCGATCCAGAAGAGTTTTGGACTTTAAGTATTAATTTTCAAGATGAAAAAAAAAACTTAATTACCTCAAGTATTTCTCAACTAGATGGAAAAAAAATAGAAAAATTTACCTTTAAAAATAAAAATGAAATTAATGATGCTATAGCAAATATTAAAGATAAGAAATTCAACATAAGTGATATTTCATCAAAAATCGTTAGCAGAAACCCATCTGGTCCATTTACAACATCAACTTTGCAACAAGTAGCTTCAAGCAGATTAGGCTTTGGTGCTTCTAGGACAATGCAAATTGCCCAAAGATTATATCAAGGTATTGAAATAGATGGGGAAACAATAGGATTAATTACCTATATGAGAACTGATGGGACAAATCTCTCAGCTGATGCAGTTTCAGATTTTCGAGATTTTATTAAAGATCAATATGGGAATGAATATTTACCTGAAAAACCTCTAAATTATTCAGGAAAGAAAGCAAAAAATGCTCAAGAAGCTCATGAAGCTATAAGGCCAACAGATATAAGTAGATCACCAGATACTGTTAAAAAATATTTGAGTACAGATCAACAAAAATTATACAACTTAATTTGGGGTCGAGCTTTATCATCTCAAATGGAGACTGCGAAATTTGATAGAAACACAATAACAATAACTACAGAAGATGGTGGAACAATATGTAAATCTAGTGGATCTGTATTAAAATTTGATGGTTTCTTGAAAGTATTCCCAAGTCCAAGCAAGGATGAGGATGAAGCTATCTTACCTGAAATGTCAAAAGGACCAATTAATATTGAGTCCCTTATTGACGAACAACATTTTACTCAACCTCCTCCAAGATATTCTGAAGCAAGCTTGGTTAAAAAATTAGAAGAACTTGGTATTGGCAGACCATCAACTTATGCAAGTATCATATCTACAATTGCAAACCGTGGGTATGCAGAAATACTTAACAAAAGATTTTTTCCTACAGATCGTGGAAAATTAATATCTGCTTTTTTAGAAAAACTATTTTCTAAATATGTCGATTATAATTTTACAGCTGGATTAGAGGACCAATTAGATGAGATAACGACTGGAAAAGAAAGTTGGATAAAAGTTTTAGAAATGTTTTGGAAAGATTTTAACAATAACGTTTCAGAAGTAAAAGAAAAAAGAACAAGAGAAGTTTTAGATTTATTAAATGAAAGTCTAGGAACATTAATTTTTGACAAAGATAAAGATGGTAAAGTTGTTAGAAAATGTCAATTATGTGATACAGGTTCACTTAGTTTAAAAAATAGCTTTAGAGGTGGTGCCTTTATTGGTTGTTCAAATTACCCTGAATGTAAATTTACGAGACCCTTATCTAAAGCAAAAGCAGCAGCACAATCTCAATTAGCAGAACCAAAATTCATAGGTAAGCATGAAAATGGAAATGATATATTTTTAAAAAATGGGAGATTTGGCCCCTATCTTCAATATGAAATAATTCCTGAAGAAAAAACTGAAGAAAAAATTACAAAGAAAAAAAAGAAAACAAAAAAACTTAAAGCTGATGTAAACGAACTTTTAAAAAATGTTTCAATACCAAAAGGCTTAGAGTTAGAAAGTATTGATTTAGAAAAAGCTCAATTTTTATGTTCTTTACCTAAATCTTTAGGGTTAAACCCAGAAAATCAAAAAGAAATTACTCTAAATACTGGAAGATTTGGTCCATATCTAAAATGTGAAAACAAATCTGCAAGAATAGAAAATATCGAGGAAATATTTTCAATTGGCCTTAATAGAGCAATTACTTTAATAGCAGAAGCAAAACCAGGAAGAATGTCTTCATCTATAATCAAAGATTTAGGAGAACATCCAGAGGATAAAAAACCTGTGAGAGTAATGAAAGGTCAATATGGGCCATATATTAAATATAAGTCATTAAACGCAACAATTCCTGAAGAGAAAGATCCGACAGAATTAACCATGGAAGAGGCTTTAATCCTTATTGAGAAAAGAAAGGAATACGATAAGAATAAAAAAAGTAAGAAAAAGAAAAAAAAATGAACAAAATTTTAATTACATTTGGTTTAATATTATTTGCTACTAACTTTGCCTTTTCAAATGAAACTAAATGTTTAGATTTTAAAAAATTTTCGAAAGAATATATAAAATGTAACGCAGATAAAATTAAAAACGCAACTATCAATAAAACCAACAAAATAAAAGAAGGTGCAATAAAAAAGACTGAAAATCTAAAACAAGGTACCAAGGAGCTTGTCAATAAAGCTAAAAACAAAATAAAAAAGGAAAAATAAATTATGAGTTTTGAAGATAAAATTAAAGAGCTAAAAATTGAATTGCCTGAAGCTAAAGCTCCCGTTGGCAATTATGTTGCAACTAAAATAGTAGGAAATTTGCTTTATGTATCAGGACAGGTATCAATGAATTCTAATGGAGAGTTAATTAAGGGTAAGGTTGGTAAAGACTTAACCACAGATGAAGCTTATAAAGCTGCTGAAAGATGTGGAATAAGTATTATATCTCAAGTTAAAAATGCTTGTGAAGGAGACCTTTCAAAAGTTAAGTCTTGCATTAAACTTACTGGATTTGTCAATTCAACAGAAGATTTTACAGAACAACCAAAAGTAATAAATGGTGCTTCAGATATAGTTGCTTCAATCTTTGGTGAAGCGGGTATGCATACGCGTGCCGCAGTAAGCTCTAATAGTCTACCATTGGGTGTGTCTGTAGAAGTTGATGCAATTTTTGAATTAAATTAGACTATCTACCAATACCAAAATAATCAATTTTTAATTTTTTCATTTTTGTAGGTGAATAAATATTTCTCAAGTCAAAAATTTTAAATTTGTTTTTTTTAACAATTTTTTTAAAATTTAATAATTTGAAATCATTCCATTCAGTGTGCAAAACAATTAGATCACTATTTAAGCAAGCAGATGATATATCATTATAATATTTTACATTTTTTAATTTTTTAAATTCATATTTTTCTCCTGAAGGGTCATAATAACGAATATTAGATTTTTTTTTATTCAAATATTTTATCATTGGTACACTTGAAGCTTCACGCATATCATCTGTATTTGGTTTAAATGTAACACCTAAAAAAGTAACAGTTTTATTTGCTAATTTACCATCAAGAATTTTTTCTAGTCTTTTAGTCAATAAAAGTTTTCTGTTATTATTTGACGAGATAACACTTTTGACAATTGTTAAATCAGTTTTAAATTGATTTGCAGTATCAATTAATGCCCTTGTATCTTTAGGAAAACATGATCCGCCATAAGCTGGTCCAGCTCTTAAAAATCTTTCACCTATTCGTTGATCTGAGCCCATTCCCTGAGATATATCTTTAATATCTGTACCTGTTTTTTCACATAAATTTGCTAATTCATTTATGAAAGATATTTTTGTTGCCAAAAAAGCATTTGATGCATATTTAATTAATTCAGCACCTCTTCTTGATGTATTAAAGTATCTGTTATTTTTTTTAATAATTGGCATGTAAAGAGATTTCATTTTAGAATTAGCTTTTTTACTATTAGTTCCAATAATTACACGATCAGGTCTTGAAAAATCACTAATAGCCTCTCCCTCTCTTAAAAACTCTGGATTAGATACAACATCAACAAGATTTTTCCTCTTAAGTTTAAGAAGAATTTTTTCTATTTTATCGCCTGTGGTTACTGGGACGGTAGATTTAGTAACTATTATTTTGTATTTAGAGATAATTGTTTTTATTTCGTGGACTACTTTAAAAACATATTTTAGATCAGCTGAATTAGTATTCTTTTTAGTAGGCGTACCCACACAAATAAATATGATATCTGATTGAGTTACTGCTTTCCTTAGATCAGATGTAAAAATCAATCTTTTTTGTTTGGAATTTCTTCTTAAAATTTCTTCTAAGCCAGGCTCATAAATTGGAACAATTCCATTGTTTAACAAATCTATTTTATTTTTATCTTTATCGACACAATAAACTGTATTACCTAAATCAGAAAAGCAAACACCACTTACAAGACCAACATAGCCAGTACCTATCATACATAATTTCATAATCTTTTAATCTCCAAACTAGAGTTAATGTATCCCCTCATAGTACCGCAATCCAAATATTTTCCTTCAAAATTATGTGCAATAAATTTTTCATTATCATTAATTAAAGCTTGGATAGCATCTGTGATATGTATTTCTCCACCTTTGCTAGGCTTTGTTTTTTTTAGTTTGTTAAAAATTGATCTTGGTAAAATATATCTGCCTATAACCGCTTTATTTGATGGCGCATTTTTTAAGTCAGGTTTTTCAATTACTCCATTTATTAAATAATCAGTTTTGTTAAGTTTTTTATCAAGTTTATAAATACCCCATCTTGAAACAGTTTTTTTGTTAACACTCATACTTGCCATAACAGATGCTTTATATTTTTTATGAGAAGCAATCATTGATTTTGAACAATTTTTTTTAATTATAAGATCATCAGGTAATAACATTAAAAAATATTTATCTTTAATATATTTTTTAGTTTTAAGAACAGCATCCCCAGTTCCTTTTGGTTTATCCTGATAAACAAACTTAATCATTTTTCGATATTTTAAAATTTTTTTATATTCCTCGATTACTCTAGTATCTTTTTTTTCTTAATTAAATCTTTATAAAACTTATCATTATAAAAATATTTTTTAATCATCATCTTTCTCTTTGATATGATAAAAATTATTTCTTTGATACCAGCATCAACACATTCATTTAATATATATTCTAATCCTGGCTTTCCATTTATAGGTAAAAGTTCTTTTGCAAAAACACTCGTCAAAGGTAGCAGTCTTGTACCAAGTCCGGCCAAAGGAATTATAGCTTGTTTAATCATCTAAATGTTTTACTTATTAAATACTTTAATACAAATGAAAATTATATTAAACAATCGCCATTTATCAAAAATATTAGGGCCTTTTAATGATTTTGGTTACGTTCCTACAATGGGTGGTATTCATGAAGGACATATATCTCTTATTAAAAAATCAATTAAATCAAACAAAAAAACTATAGTCAGCATATTTGTAAATCCAAAACAATTTAATAACGTAAAAGATTTTAAAACATATCCTGCAAATATTAAAAAAGATTTAACTATATTAAAAAAAATTAAAAAATTAGATTTTGTTTATATTCCTAAATTTAAAGACGTTTATGAAAATAAAAAAAAATCAGAAATAAAGATTAAAAAAAAATTTAAAGTTTTATGTGCAAAATTTAGAAAAGGTCACTTTGAAGGTGTTTTAGATGTAATGATTAGATTAACAAAATTGATTAAACCTAAGAAAATTTTTATGGGTAAAAAAGATTTTCAACAATTATTTTTAGTAAAAAATTTTATTGAAAATGAATTTAATACTAAAGTCATAGGATGCAGAACTATCAGAAATAAGAATAAATTAGCTTTATCTTCAAGAAATTTGTTACTCAAAAAAAATGAATTAAATGATGTTGAAAAAATTTCAAAAAATTTTTTAAATTTAAAAAAAAAAATTAAACACACAAAAAATATAAATCAATTTTTAAAGAAAACAAAAAAAGATTTTGAAAGATTTTTTAATATTAAAATTGAATATTTAGAGAATAGAAACACACATGATTTATCTTTATCAAACAAATATAGTGAATCTAAAATTTTCTTAGCATATTATTATAAAGACGTTAGATTAATTGATAATTTTTAAGTCTATAAAAAATAAGCTCCAACACCCAAAAATGACACAAAACCTATAACGTCAGTAATTGTTGTGACAAATACGCTGGATGCTATAGCTGGATCTATATTCATTTTTTTTAAAGTAACTGGAACCAAAATACCAAAGAGTCCAGCAATGATCATAGTTAGAACCATTGAGATTGAAATTATAATTGAAAGAGTGCTATCTTGAAACCATATTTGGACAATAAAAGCACTTATAACTGCGAAAATAATTCCATTTAAAATTCCGATAGAAAATTCTTTAATAACATTTGAGGTAAAATTATTTTCTGTCAAATCGTTAGTTGCTATTGTTCGAACTGTTACAGCTAAAGTTTGCATTCCAGCATTACCACCCATCGATGCAACTATAGGCATCAAAAAAGCTAACACTACCATTTGCTCAATCGTTGCACCAAATAAACTAATGCACCATGTGGCTAAAAATGCAGTAAATAAATTTAATAAGAGCCAGTTAAATCTTCTTTTAGTTTTAGTTATTACACCATCAGTAATTTCCTCATCACCTACCCCTGCTAACCTCAATGCATCTTCTTCAGCTTCTTCTTGTAATACAGTTAAAACGTCATCACTCATAATCATTCCAACTAGCTTATTATTTTTATCTACAACTGCAGCTGAATTTAAATTATAATTTTCAAACAAGTTAGCTACTTCCTCTTTATCCATATCAACAGGTATTAGTAACTGAGACTCTGACATGATCGAAAGCATTTTTGTGTCCCTTGACGTGGTTAGCACACGAGAAGAAGGAACTGTGCCTATAGGTTTGAATTCTTCATTAATTATGAATATTTCTAAAAATTCCTCTGGAAGATCTTTATTTTCCCTTAAATAATCTATTGTTTGACCTACAGACCAATTACTAGGTATAGCTGTAAATTCTCGTTGCATTATCCTTGCAGCAGTATCTTCTGGATAACTTAAACTTTCTAATAATGCAAAACGGTCTTTTGGTGGTAATGAACTTAGAATATTATTTTTATCTTCTTCAGGTACATTTTCTAATATTGATATTGCATCATCAGACTCTAGATTAGTTAAAATTGAAACAATTGAATCTGATGAAAGATAAGTAATAATTTCTGTTTGAATAGATTCATTAAGTTCAACAAAAACTTCAGGGTCAATTTTAAAATTATTAAGTTTTATTAAACTTTCTCTGTCAGATTGATTTAAGTGTTCAATAATATCGGCAGCATCTGCTGGGTGCATTTCTTTAAAAGAATTAGTAATAAAAAGAGCATCATTATTAGCAATTTTAGTTGTTACTACTTTTATATATTCTTTATTAAATTCAAAATTTACTTTTTTATCTTTTATTTTTTTAACTAAAGACATAAATCTACCTATAATTTAGGTTGGACTATTAATAGATAATTAAGATAATACAATTTATAAATGAATATAGAGATCAAAAAGTCAATAAAACCAATAAATTATTTTGATGCATTAACACTATTGGAGAAAAGATTGGAAGATTTACATAGTAATATTGATAGAGAGCTCATTTGGACATTAGAACATAATGAAATATTTACAGCAGGTACAAGTTATAAAGAAAGTGAAATTTTAGACAACTCTATAGAATTAATAAAAACTAATCGGGGCGGTAAAATAACTTGCCATGCGCCGGGTCAATTGATTTGTTATTTTGTTTTAGACTTAAGAAAAAAAAAGATATTAGAAAGTTTATTTCTTGTATTGAAAAAACAATCATTGAAACTTTAAAAGAATACAAAATAGAAACATTTTCAGACAAAGATAATATTGGAATATGGTACAAAAAAAATAACTCAATTAATAAAGTTGCAGCGATTGGAGTAAGGGTTAAAAAATGGATTGCATATCATGGGTTCGCAATAAATGTAAATAATAATCTAGAGCAATATAAAAAAATTATACCTTGTGGAATTACTGACAAAGGAGTTACAAATTTGATTAATATTAATAATAATGATTATTCAGACTTAGATAAATTATTAATAGAAAAATTTATTTCAAACCTGAAAATCTAAGTCTTTTTGTCTTTAATAATTTTCTAAAATAGTCTGGTAGTAATGCGGTATATGTATGCTTTACATCATCAATAATAAATTTAATCTGATATGAATGAAGCATTAAATTCTTGTTTAACCCCCTTGAAGAGTTAGATAATTTATACTTGATGTCACCAAAGATTGGTTGTCCTAGAGCATATAATTGCTTTCTAAGCTGATGTTTACGACCAGTAATGGGTTTTAACTCAACTAAACTTGCTTCGGAATTCTTATCTAAAACTTTAAAAATTGTTTTTGCTTTTTCTATAATTTTTTTATCCCCATCATACCGGATAAGATCATCATTCCATTCACCTGCGTCTACATTTAATTCACCGTGGCAAATAGCCAAATATGTTTTATGAACCTTTCTTAATCTAAACAAAGAGGTTAGTAATTGAGCAGACTCTCTCGTTTTAGCCATAATAAAAACACCAGAAGTGTCTTTATCCAATCTGTGTACTGAATAAGGTTTTGTGCCTTGAAAAATTTCACTTTTAGAAAAAATATCTACTAAATTTTTTTTTGATTTAGTGCCGCCTTGTACAGAGATACCTGAACTTTTATTTAATACGACAAAATTTTCATTATTATCAATAATTTGATCTTCATTAGATTTTATAATTTCTTTTGATGGTTCGAACTTTATCTTTTTTTGAACAATCGTTTCTTTAAAATCCAAGTTAAAAAAATTTACAATATCGTTTGTTTTAACTTTGGTTGAACTTTTGATTTTTTTTTTATTTATTTTGATTTTGCCTGATCTTAGGTATTTTTCAATTAGTCCTTGTGGAATTTTACCTATTTTAAGTCTGGTCCAACGATCTATACGCATATCATTACACGTTGAATCAACGGTATATGACTTGTTCATGCTTTAAAGTTTATGCTGTTGCTTGTTTCTTTTCTTCAGCTTTTGGTGCTTCTTTATTAGCGTCTTTTTTTGGCTTATCAATTCTTTTAGCTTCAACATCTCTATCCACAAATTCAATGATAGCCATAGGTGCGTTATCACCATATCTAAATCCAGCTTTTATAATTCTTGTATATCCACCATTTCTTTTTTCATATCTTTTTGAAAGCGTTTTTTTAACTTTGTTTGCCGATTTAACATCTTGAAGTTGAGAAACTAACATTTTTGTAGTCTGTAATGTTTCTTTTTTACCTAATGTAATAATTTTATCCGCTTGAGGTTTTAAAAATTTAGCTTTTGGCAAAGTAGTTTTAATCTGCTCATACTTTATTAAAGAATTTAACATATTCTTTAACAGAGCCTTTCTATGTTCAGAAGTTCTGTTCAACTTCTTATTTGCCATTCCGTGTCTCATTAGATAGCTTCCTCTAGTTTTTTTGACATCTCAGCAATATTATCAGGCGGCCAATTTGGAATTTCCATACCTAAATATAAAGACATTCCAGTTAAAACTTCTTTAATTTCATTTAAAGATTTTCTTCCAAAATTTGGTGTTCTAAGCATTTCTCCTTCAGATTTTTGAACAAGATCACCTATATAAATTATATTATCATTTTTAAGACAATTCATTGATCTAACTGATAGCTCTAGTTCATCAACTTTTCTTAATAAATTCTTGTTAAATTCTGGCTCTGTAGAAACTTCTTTTACAGGAGCTTCAACTGGTTCGTCGAAATTAACGAACATTTTTAACTGATCTTGAAAAATTCTTGCAGAGTAAGCAACAGCATCTTCTGCAGAAATTGACCCATTAGTCTCAACTTCCATAGTGAGCTTATCATAATCAAGAGCTTTACCTTCTCTTGCTGTGCTTATTGAATAAGATACTTTTTTTACTGGACTATAAAGCGAGTTTATTGCAATTAAACCTAGTGGTGGCTCTTCTGGTTTGTTTAAATCAGCAGGAACATAACCTTTTCCAGTACTTACATTCATTTCCATGTGAAAATTTGTATTTTCATCTAGGTTACATATTACAAGCTCGGGATTTAATATTTCTACGTCAGCAACTTGTGTGATATCAGAAGCTTTAATCTCACCTGGACCTTTTGCATCCAAGATAAGCTTTTTTGTACCTTCTGAATTACATTTTAATGCTAAAGATTTTACGTTTAACACAATGTCAGTAACATCTTCTCTTACACCTTTAATAGATGTAAATTCGTGCAAAACACCATCAATTTGAATAGAGGTAACAGCAGCACCTCTTATTGATGAAAGTAAAATTCTTCTTAGAGAATTACCTAATGTTAATCCATAACCTTTTTCTAAAGGCTCCGCTATAATTTTAGCATGAGTTAAGTCATCACTAATTTGAACATCTAATTTAGATGGCTTAATTAATGATTTCCAATTTTTTACATTTACATTTTCGACTTCCATTAAACTCTCCTTTTCTTTGGTGGTCTAGTTCCATTATGAGGCATGGGTGTAGTATCTTTAATTGATAAAATTTTAAAACCTCTTGCTTGTAATGCTCTTAAAGCTGTTTCACGTCCAGACCCAGGGCCCTTCACTTCAACAGATAAAGTTTTCATTCCATATTCTAATGCTTTAGAGGCAGCGGCATCAGCAGCAATTTGTGCGGCATAAGGAGTTGATTTTCTAGATCCTTTAAATCCTTTTTGCCCTGCAGAAGCCCAAGAAATAACATTTCCATTAGTATCTGCAATTGAAATAATTGTATTATTAAAAGTTGATTGCACGTATGCAATTCCATTAAGAATATTTTTTTTAATTTTTTTCTTTTTTGAATATGAGCTTTTATTACTTTTTTTTGAAGACTTCTCTACCTTCTGATCTTTATTTTCAACTTTATCAGCTTTAGCCATAATTATTTTTTAGTTGGAGTTAATTTTTTACCAGCAATAGCGATTGCTTTTCCTTTTCTTGTTCTTGCATTACATCTTGTTCTTTGACCTCTTACAGGTAATTTTTTTCTATGTCTTGTTCCTCTGTAACAAGCCAGATCAATCAATCTTTTAATTGTAAGCGAATAATCTCTTCTTAAATCACCTTCAACTTTAAAATTAGCATCAATATATTCTCTGATTTTTAAAATTTCATCATCTGTTAGTTCATTAATTCTTTTTGCTCTTGGAATTTCAAGTGATGTGCAAATTTGATTAGAAAATTTATCCCCTATTCCATAAATATAAGTTAAACCTATATGAACAAGTTTATTTTGTGGGATGTTGATACCTGCGATACGAGCCATAATTTTTGTGATAATTTGAGCCTTTTATATAATAAGATTCTCTAAAGTCAACGCATTAAACATTGATAAAAGTGTCAATTTTAGCGGTTATTTGATCAATTTCAAGAGTTCCATCAATCTCGTGTAAATTTGAATTTTTTGAAAAAAAATTAAGAACTGGTTCAGTCGTTTTTGTATAAATGTCGTATCTAGACATTATTGTTTCAAGATTATCATCTTTTCTTTTAACAAAATGTTCTTTACCACATGGATGCAAATCTATTTCTTCATTATTAAAAAACTCATTTAGTGTTAAATTACATTTATCACACGTTACTCTGCCAATTATTCTTTTTTCAATGATTTCACGCGATACAACAAGTGAGATGATAAGATCAATTTTTTGATCAAATTCACCTAAAATTAAATCAAGATTTTTTGCTTGGTTAATACTTCTGGGATATCCATCAAATATAATTCGATCTCTAAATTTTAAATTTAAAATAGTATTTTTTAGAAGTTTATTGACAATTTCATCTGAAACGAAATTACCTTTTGAAATAATGGACTCTATTTCATTACCTAAATCAGTATTTTTCTTTGTCTCACTTCTTAATAAGTCGCCAGTTGAGAGTTGAAAGTAGTTATGTTTTTTAACAATTAATTGAGCTTGAGTGCCTTTACCTGCGCCTGGAGGCCCAAATAAAATAATGTTCACTTATTTACCAAATTTTGTTTTCTTGATTAATTGTTCGTACTGGGAACTCATTAATCTTGTTTGTATTTGAGTTACCGTATCAATGGCAACAACTACAACAATTAAAATTGAAGCACCACCTAAATAAAAAGGTATTGGATAATTAGCAATTAAAAATTCTGGCATTAAACAAACTAAAGTTAAATATAATGCACCTATTGTAGTCAATTTAGTTGAAATATTTTGAATATATAATGCAGTACTCTCACCTGGTCTTATTCCTGGAACAAAACCTCCATATTTTCTTAAGTTGTCAGCAGTTTCTGTTGGATTAAAAGTTATTGAGGTATAAAAAAAAGTAAAAAATATTATTCCAGATGCATATAACAGCATGTAAAGAGGCTGTCCTTGAGTAAAGTATGAACTTAAGTTTAAAAAAGTATCATTACTTGAAAATGAAAAATTTGAAAAAGTAACAGGTAATAAAAGTAAAGCTGAAGCAAAGATAGCAGGGATTACACCAGCCTGATTGATTTTAAGTGGTAAATGAGATGACTCACCACCATACATTTTATTTCCCATTTGTCTTTTTGGGTAATTGATTAAAATTTTTCTTAATGCTCTTTCCATAAATACTACAAATAAAATTGTAGCTACTAGCAGTACAAAAATAGCTAAAATCATAAATGTTGAAACTGCCCCTGTTCTACCAAGTTCAAAAGTTGTGACGAGAGCTCTAGGAATTTCTGCAACTATACCTGCAAAAATTATTAGAGAAATACCATTACCTATTCCTCTCTGGGTGATTTGTTCACCTAACCACATTAGAAACATCGTTCCAGCCACTATAGTTGTGACGGTTGTAATTTTAAAAAAAGCACCTGGATTTATTACGAGATCTGCTGAAGACTCTAAACCAACAGACAATCCATAACCTTGGACTGTAGCTAATAATACAGTTCCATATCTTGTAATTTGAGTGATTTTTGCTCTTCCAGTTTCGCCTTGAGCTTTTAAATTTTTAAAATATTCTGAAACACCTGTTAATAACTGCACAATAATTGCAGAAGATATATATGGCATTATACCAAGTGCAAATATAGCCATTCTACTTACGGCACCGCCAGCAAACACATTAAACATTCCAAGTAAACCTTTTTGATTACCATCCATCATAATTTTAAGCTGTTCTGGATCTATGCCGGGTAATGGCACAAAAGTTCCAAATCTATAAACAGCTAGAATGAAGATAGTAAAAAGTATTCTATTTCTTAAATCGTTTGATGATGAAGACGCACTCATTGAAATATATTATTTTTTCAATTGAATAGATCCACTAATTTTCTCTAGTTTCTCTATTGCTGATTTAGATGCTAAATCTGCTTCTATATTAACTTTATCCTTGATCTCTCCAGTTCCAAGAATCTTTAACTTCTGAGAGTTTTTATTAATCAGTTTAAGTTTTTTAAGCAGCTCCATATTTATAGTATCGCTAGGGTTAATTGTTTTTTCATTGATAAATGACTGAATTTTTTCAAGATTCATTATTGCTATATTAGTTCTCGAGATAGGATTAAAACCTCTTTTAGGTAGTCTTCTGTATAATGGCATTTGACCACCTTCAAAAGCTTTTATTGCAACACCTGATCTTGATTTTTGACCCTTTACACCTCTTCCAGAAGTTTTACCTTTTCCTGAACCAATGCCTCTACCCACACGCATTTTTGATTTATTGATTTTATCTTTAGTGTTTAAAGTAATCATTATCCTCTTTTCTCTACTATTTCAGAAATTTTTTTATTTCTGATTGCTGAAATTTGTTTTGGTGAATTTTGTTTAAGTAAAGCTTTCATAGTAGCTCTAATAACATTATGAGCATTCGAAGTTCCCATTGATTTAGCAACAATATCTTTTACTCCTAATACCTCACAAACAGCTCTAACGGGACCGCCTGCAATAATGCCTGTTCCTTTAGAGGCGGCTCTTAAAACAATTCTGCCTGAACCATCTTTTGCTTTAACATCATGATGAATTGTTCTGCCTTCTCTTAAAGGTATATGTATCAATTTTCTTCTGGCTACTTCATTGGCTTTTTTAATTGCATCAGGCACTTGTTTGGCTTTTGCGTGCGCTATTCCAATTTTACCAGCTTGATTTCCAACAACAACTAGTGCTGAAAAACCAAATCTACGTCCACCTTTTACTACTTTTGTAATACGGTTTATGTGGACTAATTTTTCTAAAATATCGTCTGATTTTTTATCTTTAAAATTTTCCATAATTAAAATTCCATTCCATTTTCACGTAAGGTTTCAGCAAATACTTTTACTCTGCCGTGATATCTATAGATACCTCTATCAAAATAAATCTTAGTAATTTTTTTCTCTTGAGCTTTTTTTGCAAGTTTTGTTGCAACAATCTTAGAAAGTTCAGTTTTATTTACTTTATCTCCAGACTTAATATCTTTTTCAACAGAGGAAGCAGATAACAATGTAACTTTATTAATATCATCAATTATTTGTGCAGAAATATTCTTTGATGATCTAGAAATACATAGTCTGAATCTATCTTTAGAAGCAACTTTTTTAACTTTATTGCTAACTCTAAATCTTTTTCTAATGCTTGTATTTAGTTTCATTATTTTTTCTTTCCTTCTTTTTTAAGAACATACTGTCCTTTTTCTCTAATCCCCTTACCTTTGTAAGGCTCAATTTTTCTATATGTTTTAATTTTTGAAGCAACTGATCCAACTTGTTGTTTGTCTGATCCAGAAATTTTCAAAGTTGTTTGTTTTTCAACTTCAATTTTAATTCCTTCCGGTATGTCATAATCAATATCATGACTATAACCAAGCTGAAGATTTAGCTGTTTACCTTTTAAGGCAGCTCTATAACCAACACCAACTAGTTCTAAAGTTTTTTCATAGCCTGTGCTTGATCCAATTACTGCATTATTAATCAAACTTCTGTTCATTCCCCAAAGTCTTTTTGAATTTTGATCAATTTTTTTTGGTTTAATTGATATTTCTTTTCCATCTTTGATATCAAGATTGAACATTTCTAAATCAATATCGATAGATTTTTTTCCTAATGGACCTTCAATATTTAGCATATTACCAGCCAATACAACTTTGACTTTTTCAGGGATAGAAATACTTATTTTACCAATTTTAGACATTAAAATACCTTACAAATTATCTCGCCACCAACACGTTGTTTTCTGGCGTCTATATCTGTCATCACACCTTTAGGAGTAGAGACAATAGCAATACCTAAACCATTGTTAACTTTTGGTAAGCTTTCAGCGCTAGAAAAAATTCTTCTACCCGGTTTAGATACACGCTCAAAAGCACTAATAACAGGGTTTCCTGAGTGATACTTAAGCTCTAAAGATAAAGTTGGTTTTTTATCTTCTGAATCTATTTTAAAATCTTTAATAAAACCTTCATTCTTTAAGATGTCAGCTATTTTAGTTTTAAAGTTTGAAGATGGTAATGCTACTTTTTTATGATTTCTTGCTTGAGCATTTTTTACTCTTGCTATCATATCTCCAATTGGGTCACTTAAACTCATAATATTCCTTTCTACCAGCTTGACTTAGTCATTCCTGGAATTAATCCAGCTAAACCTAAGTCCCTTAAAGCTATTCTTGATATTTTTAATTTTCTATAAACTCCATGTGGTCTACCTGTAATTTTACATCTATTCATTACTCTAGTTTTTGCAGAATTTCGTGGCATTTGAGATAGTTTTTGCTGCGCTTTAAATCTCTCTTCTAATGGTAATTTTTTATCCATAATAATTTTTTTTAGACTTTGTCTTTTTTTATATAGTCTGTCAGACAGTTTAATTCTTTTATCATTCTTGTTTACAGCGCTAACTTTTGCCATTTTTAATTGTCTCCTTTTTTAATAAATGGAAAATTCATTTTTTCCAATAAAGCAAATGCATGATCTTTATTCAAAGCTTTAATTACTACCACAATATCAAGACCACGTACTTTATCCGCTCTATCAAAGCTTACTTCTGGGAAAATGATATGTTCTTTTATTCCAAATGTATAATTACCAAATTTATCAAAACCTTTAGGAGATAAACCTCTAAAGTCTTTAATTCTAGGTAATGCAATATTTACCAATCGATCAATAAACTCATACATTTTATTTTTTCTAAGAGTTACTTTTAGCCCTGCATTTGATCCTTTTCTTGTTTTGAAATTTGCTACAGATTTCTTAAATTTTGTAATTACAGGTTTTTGACCAGTAATTTTTCCCATATCTTCTTCTGCTGCTTTTAAAATTTTAGCATCAGCGCCATCTAATCCAAGGCCCATATTTAGAACAATTTTTTTAATTCTAGGTACCATAAAAATATTTTTTAAACTCAGGCTGTCTTTTAAAGCTGGTTGAATTTCTTTACTGTAAGTTTCTTTTAATCTTGGTGTCATTATTTTTTAGCCTCTGCTTTTTTTGAAACTTTTTCGTCAATTAATTTAAGGTTTGATAAATGAATAAAGCTTTCTTTGGATACAATTCCACCCTTTTTTTCTTTTGTGGTTTTTACATGTTTTTTCACCATATTTATCTCTTTAACTTTTGCTCTATTATTTGGTCTATCAATTTCGATTACTTCGCCTTCTTTTTTTTTGTCTTTACCTGTTAAAACTCTTACTTTTAAACCTTTTTTAATCATTTTATAAAACCTCCGGTGCTAATGAAATTATTTTCATTTGCCCTCTACTTCTTAATTCTCTAGTTACAGGACCAAAAATCCTAGTTCCAACCGGTTCTCCTTTATCATCAACTAATACTGCAGCATTATTGTCAAATTTAACTTTTGAACCATCATTTCGATGAATACCTTTTTTAACTCTTACTACAACTGCTTTATGTACCGTACCTTTTTTAACTTTACCTTTTGGTATTGCTTCCTTAACAGCAATTACAATTGTATCACCAATACTTGCATATCTTCTTTTAGATCCACCAAGTACTTTTATACACTCTATTCTTTTAGCACCTGTATTGTCTGCTACTTGTAACTCTGTTTGTACACCAATCATTATTTATTATTCTCCATTACTTGGAATTTTTTATTTTTAGAAAAAGGTTTGCTTTCAATAATAGAAACTTTATCGCCAGTTTTAAATTTGTTATTTTCATCATGAGCGTTATAGTTTTTTCTAACTTTGATAACTTTTTTAAGCACTGGATGTGAATATTTTCTTTCAACCATTACAGTTATAGTTTTGTTTGGCTTATCACTTATAACTACTCCAGTTAATATTTTTTTAGGCATTAATTTTTCCTTTTAATATAGTTTTTAATCTTGCAATTGTTTTCTTTGTTTCACCAATTTTAGCTGGGTTTGTTACCTGCGAATTCATCTTCTGAAATCTAAAATTAAAAAGATCTTTCTTTAATTTATCGATATTTTTAATCATTTCATCCTTTGATAATTTTTTAATTTCTTGTTTTTTCATATTAAGCAAACCTCTTAATAGTTTTAGTTTTTATCGGTAATTTAGCTGATGCTTTGTATAATGCTTCTTTAGCTATTTGTTCTGAAACACCATCAACTTCAAATAAAATTCTACCTGGCTTAACTCTACAAGCAAAAAATTCTGGATTTCCTTTTCCTTTACCCATTCTTACTTCAATAGGTTTTTTAGATACCGGGATGTTTGGAAAAACTCTAGTCCACACCCTTCCTTGTCTCTTCATATGTCTTGTTAAAGCTACTCTAGCAGCTTCAATTTGTTTTCCAGTTATTCTCTCTGGCTGCAAAGCCTTTAAAGCAAAGGCACCATAGTTTATGCTGCTAGCTCTTGTTGCGGTCCCATGAATTCTTCCCTTATGAGCTTTTCTCCATCTAGTTCTAACTGGCTGAAGCATTATTCTTTACCCTCTTTTGGTGTTGCTTTGTTAGTTTCTTGACTAAATTCTCTTGCAAAAACTTCACCTTTATAGATCCAAACTTTAATTCCAATAATTCCATAGGTTGTTAATGCTTCTGCTTCTGCATAATCTATGTCTGCTCTTAAAGTGTGTGATGGGATACTACCTTCTCTTAACCACTCAGTTCTTGCTATTTCATTTCCACCAAGTCTTCCACTAATAGAAACTTTAATTCCTCTTGCTCCTAATCTAATACATGACTGCATAGATCTTTTCATTGCTCTTCTGTATGAAATTCTTTTAACTAATTGTTGAGCAATATTTTCAGCTACTAAATATGCGTTAGTTTCAGGTTTTTTTACTTCTTTGATGTTTAAAGCAACTTCATTAGTTGTAAATTTTGATAAATTATTCTTAATTTTATCAATATCACTTCCTTTTTTTCCAATAACAAATCCAGGTCTAGAAGTGTAAATTGTAACATAGCATTTATTAGATGTTCTTTCTATCATGACCTTTGATACACCAGAATTAACTACATTTTTTTTAATGTATTCTCTAATTTTAAAGTCTTCAATTAAATAATTTCCAAAATCTTTCTTTTTAGCATACCAAACAGAGTCCCAGCCTCTATTGATACCTAATCTAAAACCTACAGGATTAACCTTTTGTCCCATGACTCTCCATTTGTTTAACTTCTGATAAAATTATAGTTACAGTTGACCAAGGTTTTAAAATTGGTGCAGCTCTACCTTTTGCTCTTGGTCTAAATCTTTTCATTACAATTTTTTTTCCACAATAAGCTTCCTTAACAACTAAATTATCAATATCGTATTGAAAATTATTCTCAGCATTCGCTACTGCAGAACCAATTGTTTTTCTTATGTCTTTACTAATTCTTTTTGCAGAAAATTGTAAATCTCTCATAGCAACATCTACTTTTTTTCCAACAATACTTTTTAAAATAGGATTAAGTTTTCTAACACTAGTTCTTATACTATTGTTAACAGATTTAACTGTATCTACTTTTTTTCTATTTTTTTTCTTTGTCTTGTTCATATTTATTTTTTAGCCGCTGTTGCAGGTTTAGCTTTTTTATCTGCTGGTGTATGACCATAAAAAGTTCTTGTCGGTGAAAATTCACCCAACTTATGTCCAACCATGTCTTCTGAAATAGTTATTGGTATAAATTTTTTACCATTATAAATTTGAAAACTAACACCAACAAAGTCAGGTAATATTGTTGACTTTCTTGACCATGTTTTAATTGGAATTTTTTTGGGATCTTCTTTGTATTTATCAACTTTTTTCATTAAGCTTTCTTCAACAAAAGGTCCTTTCCATACTGATCTAGCCATTATTTTTTAGTATCCTTCCTTTTGTTTCTTCTTTTAACAATAAATTTGTCTGTTCTCTTATTGTCTCTTGTTTTTAATCCTTTCGCAGATTGACCTGTAGGCGAAACTGGATGTCTTCCTCCAGCTGACTTACCTTCACCACCACCATGAGGGTGATCAACAGGGTTTTTAACAACTCCTCTTGTATGTGGTTTTCTACCAAGCCATCTTGATCTTCCTGCTTTTCCAATCTTAATATTTTTTTGATCAGGGTTAGTTAATGTTCCAATAGTAGCTAATGATCTAGAATTTATTTTTCTCAATTCTCCCGACGCTAGTTTAATTAAACTATAGTTTCCGTCTAATCCACTGATAGTGACTGATGAGCCTGCAGATCTTGCGATTTTACCACCAGCTCCCGGTTGAATTTCTACGTTATGTATATTAATACCAACAGGAATATCCTGAAGCGGCATACAATTTCCAACTTTAATTTCCTTTTTAGATCCATTTTCAATTTTATCACCTGCTTTTATTTTTTGTGGTGCTAAATAATAGGCATGAGAACCATCTTCAAATTTTACTAGCATGATGTAACATGATCTATTTGGATCATATTCAATTCTCTCAACAGTAGCTTCCATGTCAAATTTTTTACGGTAAAAATCAACATGTCTGTACATTTTTTTATGTCCACCTGATCTATTAATATTAGTTATATGTCCGTTATTATTTCTTCCTTTCATTGCATTTTTTGGAGATACAAGTGCTTTGAAAGGCTTACCTTTCCACAGACCAGTTCTATCAACTAAGATAGTTCCTCTAGTAGATTTTGTATAAGGTTTAAAAGTTTTAAGTGCCATTTATTAAATACCCGTTGTTAGATCAATGCTTTGACCCTTTTTAAGTGTTATTATTGCTTTTTTAAATCCAGAAACTTTAACTTTTTTACCTCTAGTAATTTTAGTTCTATTCTGTTTATTGATTATATTAATCTTAGTCACGTTTACTTTAAAAATCTTTTCAATATTTTTTTTTAAGTTTGTTTTGTTTGCGCCCGCAGCAACTTTAAAAACAATTTTGTTTTGTTCAGATAGATTACTAGATTTCTCAGTAACCATCGGAGAGACAATTTTATCGTATAAATGTATCTTATCCATTTTAAGAGTATCTCTTTTCTAGTTCTTTTACTGAGCTTTCGGTAAAAACAACTTTTTTAAATTTTATAATATCGTATGAGCTAAAATGGTTTACATCAGTTACTTTAACATTTGGAATATTCCTTGCTGATTTTTCAACTTTTTCTTTAGAAGCTTTATCTAGAATAATTAAAGAATGAGTTATTTCAAGTTTCTGAATAATTGCATTCATTTCTTTTGTTTTTTTAATCTCTGTGTCAAAGTCATTTAAAATTAACAAATTTTTATTATTATTTTTTTCTGTAATTAACGAGGCAACACTTAATTTCTTTTCATTTTTATTTAGTTTCCTTTTTTTGTAGGCAAGTTCACCTTTAGGACCATGTGCTATACCACCACCAACAAATATTGGTGCTTTTCTACTTGCGTGTCTTGCTCCACCAGTTCCTTTTTGGGCATAAATTTTTGATGTTGGACCGCTCACTTCATTTTGCTGTTTCGTTTTAGCGTGTCTACCTTTGTAATTAGCGTTAGTTTTATATAAAACGCTACTTACCAACTTACTATTAATTTTTGCAGAAAATAATTTATCTAATACTTCAATAGTATCTTTTTTTCCATCAATGCTTTTTTTTTCAATTTTCATTATTTTTTCTTTTTATCTGGTGTTTTTTTTGCTTCTTCTGCTGCTGCAATTTTTTCAGAAATTGTCATTTTATTTATGTTTTTAATTGATTTTCTCACTACAACTTCTGTATTTTTTGATCCTGGAATTGAACCCTTTAAATACAAAAGTTCATTTTCTAAATCTGTTTTGATAATTTCAATATTAAGCATAGTTCTAAGTCTGTCACCCATGTGACCAGCCATTTTTTTTCCTTTAAATACTTTTCCTGGATCTTGACTGTGCCCTGTTGATCCATGGGCTCTATGTGAAACTGATACACCATGACTGGCTCTTAGGCCTCCAAAGTTCCATCTTTTCATTGCTCCAGCAAATCCTTTACCTATGGTTTTTGACCTTGTATCAACAAATTTTGTATCCTTAAATATTTCAAGGCCAAATTCATTGCCTTCTTTATAAGTCTCGGTATCTTTTACTCTAAATTCTTTTAGTTTCTTTTTTGCTTCAGTATTTTTTTTAGCATAAAAGCCTTTCATAGCTTTTGTAAGTTTGGAATTTTTGATTTTTCCATAACCAAGTTGTACTGCCTTGTAGCCTCTTTTTTCTTCATCAATAACTTGGATAACTCTAGCTTTTTCAACTTTAAGTACAGTCACAGGAACAAGCTGACCAGTTTTATAAAACTCTCTAGTCATTCCTATTTTTTTTCCAATTAAAGATATCTCAGTCATAACTAAATTTTAATCTCCACATCTACACCTGAGGCCAAATCAAGTTTCATTAAAGCTTCAACTGTTTGTGGCGTTGGTTCTATTATGTCTATTAAACGTTTATGAGTTCTTGACTCAAATTGTTCCCTACTTTTTTTGTCAATATGTGGGCCTTTTAAGACCGTATATCTCTCAATTCTTGTTGGTAATGGAATTGGACCTTTAATAGTAGCACCTGTTCTTTTTACTGTATTTACAATTTCTTCTGTAGATGCATCTAAAATTTTGTTGTCGTACGCTCTGAGTTTAATTCTAATATTTTGTTTTTCCATAATTACCCTGCAATCTTCTTAGTTACTTCGTCCTGTACGTTTTGTGGCACTTTAGAGTAATGGTCAAAGAACATAGAATATTGGGCTCTTCCTTGAGACATTGATCTTAAATTATTTATATATCCAAACATGTTTGCTAGAGGGACCATAGCTGTAATTACTGTTGCATTTCCTCTTTGTTCTTGAGTACTAATTTGCCCTCTTCGACTATTTAAATCACCTATTACATCACCCATATAATCTTCTGGTGTAACAACCTCAACTCTCATTACGGGCTCTAAAAGTTTTAACGTTCCTTTAGTACATGCTTCTTTGAAACAAGCTCTACCAGCAAGTTCAAAAGCAAGAACGCTGGAGTCAACATCATGATGTAAACCATCTAGAATTGTCACTTTATAATCAATCATTGGAAATCCACAAAGAATTCCATTGTCAGAAACTGTTTCTATTCCTTTTTCTACACCTGGAATAAATTCTTTAGGAATTGCACCGCCTTTAATTTTGCTTTCAACAGATCTTCCAGCGCCTGGCTCTTGAGGTTCAACAAGAAGTTTAACTTTTGCAAATTGACCAGCACCCCCACTTTGTTTTTTATGTGTGTATTCGACTTCAGATGCATTTTCTAATGTTTCTCTGTAAGCAACTTGCGGAGCACCAACATTAGCTTCAACTTTAAATTCTCTTTTCATTCTATCAACAATTATATCTAAGTGTAATTCACCCATACCTTTAATAATTGTTTGACCAGACTCCTCATCAGATGTCACTCTGAATGATGGGTCTTCTTTAGCAAGTCTTCCTAAAGCTTCACCCATTTTTTCTTGATCAGCTTTTGTTTTTGGCTCAACGGCAATTTCAATGACAGGATCTGGAAACTCCATAGGTTCTAGCAAAACAGGGTTCTCTTCATCACATAGCGTGTGGCCTGTGATAGTATATTTCAGACCAGCTAAAGCTACTATGTCACCAGCATTTGCTTCTTTAATATCTTCTCTAGAATTGGCGTGCATCAACAACATTCTCCCAACTCTTTCTTCTTTTTCCTTTGACGAATTAAAAATTCCTGTACCAGTTTTAATAGTTCCTGAATAAATTCTTATAAATGTCAAAGAACCAACAAATGGGTCGTTTGCAACTTTAAAAGCTAAAGCAGAAAATGGTTGACTATCTTCAAATTTCATTTCCATCTCATCCTCAGAACCCGGTTTAGTTCCTTTGATAGAACCAATATCAATTGGACTAGGTAAGTAATTGATTGTTGCATCAAGTAATGGTTGGACACCTTTATTTTTAAAAGCAGAACCAGTAGTAATTGGAACAAAACTAAAGTTTAGAGTTCCTTTTCTAATACATCTGACTAAATCGTCTTCTTTAATTTCTTCGCCATTTAAATAAGCTTCCATTAATTTTTCATCTTGCTCAACAGCAGTTTCAACTAATTCAGTTCTATATTTTTGTGAAATTTCTTTTAAATCATCTGGAATATCTTTGTATTCCCATTCAGCACCTAGAGCTTCGTTTTTCCAAACTTGTGCTTTCATCTTAACTAGATCTACAACACCGGAAAGCGATGCTTCAATTCCAATTGGTATTTGAATTGGTAGTGGTTTGCATCCCAATCTATCTCTAATCATTTCAACACATCTAAAAAAATCTGCGCCAGTTCTATCTAATTTATTAACAAAACAAATTCTCGGAACCTTATATTTATCAGCTTGTCTCCAAACAGTTTCTGACTGAGGCTCAACTCCAGCAACGCCGTCAAACACGCAAACAGCACCATCTAAAACCTTAAGAGATCTTTCAACTTCAATTGTAAAATCTACGTGGCCTGGTGTGTCGATAATATTAATTCTGTGGTCGTTCCAAAAACAAGTAGTTGCTGCAGAAGTAATGGTTATTCCTCTTTCTTGCTCTTGCTCCATCCAATCCATAGTTGCTGCACCATCGTGTACTTCACCTATTTTATGGCTTTTTCCTGTGTAGTATAAAATTCTTTCAGTTGTAGTGGTTTTTCCAGCATCGATGTGGGCCATGATCCCAATATTTCTATATTTGTCTAATGTATGAGTTCTAGCCATTTTTTATTACCATCTAAAATGTGCAAAAGCTTTGTTTGACTCAGCCATTTTATGCACATCCTCTCTTTTTTTTACTGCAGCACCTTTTTTTTCATAAGCATCAAACAGTTCATTAAAAATTTTATCTGACATATGTTTGTCTTTTCTTTTTCTTGCAGAATCTACTAACCATCTAATAGCTAAAGCTTGAGCTCTTTTACTTTTAACCTCAACAGGAACTTGATAGGTAGCTCCACCAACTCTTCTAGATCTTACTTCAACAGTTGGTTTAATATTGTTAATAGCTTCATTAAAAATATTTATAGGTTCATCTTTAGATTTAGTTTTTATTTTTTCAATTGCATCATAAACAATTTTAGCAGCAACACCTCTTTTACCGTCGTACATTATATTGTTAATCAATTTTGGAATAATCGTAGAATTAAATTTTGGATCTGGAACTACATTCTTTTTTGGTTGAGTTTTTTTTCTAGACATTATTTACCTTTTTTAGTTCCGTATAAAGATCTTCTTTTTTTTCTGTTAGCAACACCTTGAGTATCAAGATTACCTCTCAAGATATGATAACGAACACCTGGTAAATCTTTAACCCTACCACCTCTAATTAACACTACTGAGTGTTCTTGAAGATTGTGTCCTTCGCCAGGAATATAAGCTGTTACTTCAAAACCATTTGACAACCTTACTCTTGCAACTTTTCTCAGTGCAGAGTTAGGTTTTTTTGGAGTTGTTGTGTAAACTTTAACACACACTCCTCTTTTAAGAGGTTGCTTTTGTAAAGCCGGAACTTTATTCCTTGTAAGTTGTTTAACTCTTTTTTTTCTTAACAACTGATTAATAGTTGGCATAAATTTTTATAAAATTAATTAATTTATTTTTAGAAGAAAATAACTGACAGGTTATTTTGTGGCAGCGTTTAGTACTATTAGTAGGTACTACATTCCAACCAAAAACATCGCCAAAATACTTATTAATCCGTCTTTGTCAAACTAAAACTTCAATTATTAGGTGTTATTTTTATTGATTTGCAGGTGTTTCTGAAGGCTCAGAAGTTTCTATTTTATCCTGTTCAGCAATAAAATTATTATCATCCTCAAGGGCTTTTTTGTTCCACTTATTCTTAATACTACCAGTACCAGCAGGAACTAATCTACCAACGATAACATTCTCTTTTAAGCCATTTAATGGATCAACTTTACCTTTAATAGCTGCATCAGTTAAAACTCTTGTTGTTTCTTGGAATGAGGCAGCTGAAATAAATGACTCAGTTTGTAATGAAGCTTTAGTAATACCCATCAAAACACGTTCACCAACCGCAGGTGTTTTGCCTTCAGCTACAAGTTTTTCATTAGCATTATCAAATTTTATTCTATCAATAACCTCACCTGGTAAATAACTAGAATCACCAGACACTTTAACTTCTACTTTTTTAAGCATTTGTCTTAATATAGTTTCAATATGTTTGTCATTTATAATTACACCTTGTAATCTATAGACTTCTTGAACTTGATTAACAAAATATTCTGTTAATTCTTTAATTCCCAATACTCTTAAAATATCATGAGGTAATGGTTGTCCATCAAGTAAATACTCACCTTTTTGGATTTTTTCACCAGGGTTAAAATTTATATGTTTACCTTTTGGAATTAAATAATTTGATGGTTCGGCACCATCCTCTGGAACAATAGATACTCTTTGTTTTCCTCTAACTTCTTTACCGAATACAACTTGTCCATCATTTTCAGCAATGATAGCACTATCTTTTGCTTTTCTTGCTTCAAATAATTCAGCAACTCTTGGTAGACCACCTGTAATATCTTTTGTCTTAGTAGTTTCTTTTGGAAGTCTTGCAATGACATCTCCAGCAAAAACTTTTTGACCGTCTTTAATAGAAAGAATTGAATCAGGTACAAGATAATATCGTGCTTCATTGTCATCAGCTTTTTTAATGACATTTCCTTTGTCATCTCTAAGAGTAATTCTAGGTTTTAAATCAGTGCTTTTCGATTGAGCTCTCCAATCAATAACTGATTTTGAAGATATACCAGTTGCATCATCTGTAGTTTCTTGAATTGAAACTCCATCAATCAAATCGACAAAACTTGCTGTACCACTTTTCTCAGCGATCACAGGTGTGGTATATGGATCCCATTCACAAATTTTTGTATTAGCTTTAATTTTATCACCATTATTAAAAAATAATTTTGATCCGTAAGCAACTTTATAAACTGCAATTTGCACTCCATTATCATCTTCAATAGAAAGTTGAGTATTTCTACCCATAACAATTAAGTTTTTCTTAGAATCTTCTAAAATATTAGAGTTTAAAATTTTAAGTGTACCTTCGTTTTTACTAACAATTTGAGAATCTTGTTTAACTGATGCTGTTCCACCAACGTGGAAAGTTCTCATAGTCAACTGAGTACCTGGTTCACCAATTGATTGAGCTGAAATCATTCCAATTGCCTCTCCAACATGTACCATTTTACCTCTAGATAAATCTCTTCCATAACAAGTTGAGCAAACACCTTCTTTTGAACTACATGTCATTACTGAGTAAACTTTAAGTGATTTTACACCAGCAGCATCGATCAAATCACAACCTGCTTCATCAATCATTTTTGATTTTTTAATTACAATTTCACCAGTAAGAGGATTTTTTACATCAGCTGCGGTAACTCTTCCTAAAGCTCTTTCAGATAAACTGACCACAACATTTCCACCTTCTAAAATTTCTGAAAGCTCGATAAATCCTGGGTCATCACATTGGATTTTAGTAATTGTTAAATCTTGAGCAACATCACAAAGTCTTCTAGTTAAATAACCTGAACTTGCAGTTTTAAGGGCTGTGTCTGCAAGACCTTTTCTAGCACCGTGTGTAGAGTTAAAATACTCTAGTGCTGTTAAACCCTCTTTAAAGTTAGAAATAATTGGGCTTTCGATAATTTCACCTGAAGGTTTTGCAATTAAACCTCTCATACCAGCCAGCTGTTTCATTTGTGCTGCAGATCCTCTGGCACCACTATCAGCCATCATATAAACTGAATTAATTTTTAAACCTTCTGGAGTTTTTTCAGTAGCAGAAATACCCTTCATCATTTCTCCAGCAACTTTATCTGTACATTTTGACCAGGCATCAACAACTTTGTTGTACTTTTCGCCTCGTGTTATTAATCCTTCAGAATATTGATTTTCATAATCTGCAATTAATCCTTTTGTATCTTCAATTAATTGTGTTTTGCTTTCTGGAATTACAAGATCATCTTTTCCAAATGAAATTCCAGCTTTAAAAGCATGTTTAAATCCTAAATCTTTTAATTTATCACAGAATATAACAGTAGTTTTTTGCCCACAAAATCTAAACACTACATCTATAATTTCTGAAACAGTTTTCTTTGGTAGTAATCTATCAACTAATGAAAATTTAATATTGCTATTTTTTGGAAGTAAATTTGCTAATAAAAATCTTCCAGCTGTTGATGTGTATTTTTCGTATTTCTTGTTTCCATTTTCATCAACCGTTTCAATTCTTGATATGATTGTGCTGTGAACTTTAATTTGGTCTGAAGCTAGAGCAAATTCAATAGCATCAACATCAACAAAATATCCAGAGGGTTTATCTGTCATAGGTTCTTGAGAAAGATAATAAATGCCTAAAATCATATCCTGACTTGGTACGATGATCGGCTTACCATTAGATGGAGATAAAATATTGTTTGTAGAAAGCATTAATATTCTAGCTTCTAATTGAGCTTCCAAACTTAATGGAACGTGAACAGCCATTTGATCACCATCAAAGTCAGCATTAAAAGCAGCACAAGTTAAAGGATGTAATTCAATTGCATCACCTTCTATAAGTTTAGGTTCAAACGCTTGAACACCTAATCTGTGAAGAGTTGGTGCTCTGTTTAAAATTACCGGATGTTCTCTAACGATTAGTTCTAAAGCGTCCCAAACAGCATTTGTTTCTTTTTCAACTAATTTTTTTGCTTGTTTGATTGTAGAGGCTAATCCAAGCTTATTTAATCTTGCATATAAAAATGGTTTAAATAGTTCTAAAGCCATTTTTTTCGGCAAACCGCACTCATGAAGTTTTAAGTCTGGGCCAACAACAATTACAGATCTTCCTGAGTAGTCCACCCTTTTTCCAAGTAAGTTTTGTCTAAATCTACCTTGTTTACCTTTTAGCATTTCAGCTAAAGATTTAAGTGGTCTTTTTCCAGTACCAGTTATTACTCTGCCTCTTCTACCATTGTCAAATAGTGCATCAACAGATTCTTGAAGCATTCTTTTTTCATTTCTAACAATAATGTCTGGAGCTTTAAGATCCATTAATCTTTTTAATCTATTATTTCTGTTAATTACTCTTCTGTACAGGTCATTCAAATCTGAAGTAGCAAATCGACCTCCATCTAATGGCACTAATGGTCTTAATTCAGGTGGAATTACTGGCACAACAGTTAAAATCATCCATTCAGGTTTTTGTCCTGTTTCAATAAATGACTCTACTAATTTTAGTCTTTTGATTGCTCTTTCTTCATTAACTTTTGATTTGGTTTCTTTAATAAAGTTAATAAGATTTTTTCTTTCTAATTCTAAATCTAAATTTTTAAGCATTTCAAGTACAGCTTCAGCACCTATTCCTGCTTCAAATGACTCTTCACCAAATTCATCTTGGTACTTTGCAAGCTCATCTTCGTTAAGAAGTTGATTTTTTTGCAATCCAGTCAAACCTGGTTCAATTACTATAAAATTTTCAAAATAAAGGACTCTTTCAATTTCTTTAAGTTTCATATCAACAGCAAGGGCAATTCTACTTGGTAAAGATTTTAAAAACCAAATATGGGCAACAGGTGTCGCAAGATTAATGTGACCCATTCGTTCTCTTCGAACATTTGACTTAGTTACTTCAACGCCACATTTTTCACAAATAATACCTCTAAATTTCATTCGTTTGTATTTTCCGCACAAACATTCATAATCTTTGATTGGACCAAAAATTCTAGCACAAAATAAACCATCTTTTTCTGGTCTAAAAGTTCTATAATTTATTGTTTCTGGTTTTTTAATCTCTCCAAATGTCCATGATTTAATCTTTTCAGGACTAGCCAAGGTTATCTTAATGCTATTAAAATTTTGAGCTTCAGAAATCTCAGTGTTTTTAAATAAATCTGTTAATTCTTTTTTCATATTTAATTAAGCTCCACGTTTAATGCCAATGATTTAATTTCTTTAACTAAAACGTTAAATGATTCAGGTATACCAAACTCAAAGTTTTCTTCACCTTTTACAATAGTTTCATAAACCTTAACCCTACCTGCTACATCATCTGATTTAACAGTTAAAATTTCTTGTAATGTATATGATGCACCATACGCTTCCAATGCCCATACTTCCATTTCACCAAATCTTTGACCACCAAGTTGTGCTTTACCACCCAAAGGTTGTTGCGTAACTAAACTATAAGGACCAGTAGATCTTGCATGTATCTTATCTTCAACTAAATGATGAAGTTTAAGCATATAAATGATACCTACAGTTACAGGTCTATCAAATTTTTCACCTGTTCTTCCATCCCATAAATGTGTTTGTCCTGACCCTGGTAATTTAGCAAGTTCAAGCATCTCGGTAACATTTTTTTCTTTAGCACCATCAAATACTGGCGTTGAGATAGCTATTCCATCTTGTAATGTTTCAACTAAATCTTTGAATTCAGGTTTGCTTAGTTTTTCAACCTTATCATCAAAAATTTCTTCACCATAAACTGATTTTAAAAATTTTGAAATTTTTTCAGTTTTTTCAATTTTTTTATTATTATCATTAACTAATCTTTTAACCTCTTCACCGAATTCTTTACAAGCCCAACCTAAGTGAGTTTCTAGTATTTGTCCTACATTCATACGACTTGGAACACCAAGTGGGTTTAAAACTATATCTACAGGTCTTCCATCTTCTCTGTAAGGCATATCTTCAACAGGAACAATTTTACTAACAACACCTTTGTTACCGTGTCTTCCAGACATCTTATCACCTGGTCTTAATCTTCTTTTTATTGCAACAAAAACTTTAACCATTTTCATTACACTTGGTAATAAATCATCACCACTTCTAATTTTTAAAACTTTATCTTCAAATCTCTCAGTAATATCTTGTTTAGCTTTATTATACTGATCTTTAAGCTGAGCTAATGTTGCTTCATCGTTAACATTACCCACTGTTATTTTAAACACGTCATTTACTGTTAAAGCATCAATTGTTTCTGAGTCTAGCTTTGTTCCTTCTGCTAAATCTTTAACTTTTTTAGTTAAAGAAGATCCTGATAAAAATTGAGATGCTCTTTGTTTAATGCTTCTCTCTAAAATCTCTTCTTCAACAATTTTGTCTTGTTGAACTTCTTCAATTTCAGCTCTTTCAATTGTAATAGATCTTTCATCTTTCTCTATACCGTGTCTGTTAAAAACTCTCACATCAACAACAGTTCCACTGCTACCTCTTGACATTCTTAAAGATGTATCTGTCACATCGATGGCTTTTTCACCAAAAATTGATCTTAATAATTTTTCTTCTGGTCCAGAAGCAAAGTCTCCTTTAGGTGTAACTTTTCCAACTAAAATATCACCCGCATTAACTTCTGCCCCAATATAAACAACACCTGACTCATCAAGGTTTTTTAAAGCCTCTTCATTAACGTTTGGAATATCTCTAGTGATATCTTCTTCACCTAATTTCGTATCTCTTGCCATAATTTCATATTCAACAATATGAACAGATGTGAATACATCATCAGTTACACATCTTTCTGAGATTAAAATTGAGTCTTCAAAATTGTAACCTTGCCATGGCATAAAAGCTACTGTTACGTTTTTACCTAATGCTAGCTCACCTAATTTTGTAGATGGTCCATCAGCTATAATATCTCCAGATTTAACCTTATCACCTACTCTAACTAAAGGTTTTTGGTTTATACATGTGTTTTGGTTTGATCTCTTAAATTTTTGTAAATTATAAATATCAACCCCTGATTTAGAAAAATCAGTTTCTTCAGTTGCCTTAATTACAATTCTTTTACCGTCAATTTTATCAACTGTACCATCTCTTTTTGCAACAATAGTAACGCCTGAGTCTAAAGCAACATCACTTTCAATACCTGTTCCAACTAGTGGGGACTCAGGTTTTAATAGTGGAACTGCTTGTCTCATCATGTTTGATCCCATCAAAGCTCTGTTAGCATCATCATTTTCTAAAAAAGGTATTAATGATGCAGCAACCGAAACAAGTTGCTTAGGTGATACATCGATGTAATCAATAGTGTCTGGTTTAGCTAAAAGGAAATTCAAGTTTTGTCTGCAAGAAACTAGTTCCTCTATAATTTTTCCATTTTTATCTAATTTTGTATTTGCTTGTGCAATGGTAAATTTAGTTTCTTCCATCGCAGATAGATATTCAACATTATTTTGAACAACACCGTCTTTAACTTTTTTATATGGACTTTCAATAAATCCATATTTATTGATTTTAGCATAAGTTGATAAACTATTTATTAAACCAATGTTTGGTCCTTCTGGAGTTTCAATCGGACAAATTCTTCCATAATGAGTTGGGTGAACGTCACGAACTTCAAAACCAGCTCTTTCTCTTGTTAAACCACCAGGTCCTAATGCTGAAACTCTTCTTTTATGAGTAATCTCAGATAATGGATTTGTTTGATCCATAAATTGTGAAAGTTGAGAGCTAGCAAAAAAATCTTTTAAAGAAACTGTTAAAGGTTTAGCATTGATTAAATCTTGAGGCATTGCTGACTCAACATCTAACGTTGTCATTTTTTCTTTAATAGCTCTTTCCATTCGGTAAACACCAATACGAGCTTGATTTTCAACTAATTCACCAACAGAACGTACTCTTCTATTTCCTAAGTGGTCAATATCATCAACTTCATCTTTACCATCTCTTAAGTCCAGCATTTTGTGAACAATGGCTATAATATCATCATTTCTTAAAATAGTAATTTTATCTGAACAATCCTGTTCTAATCTTGAATTCATTTTTACTCTTCCAACATCAGAAAGATCATATCTGTCTGAACTAAAGAATAAATTATTGAAAATTTGGGTAGCTATTTCAATCGTTGGTGGCTCGCCTGGTCTAAGCATCTTGTAGATTTCTGTAATAGCCTCATCTTTTGAATTATTTTTATCGTTTAAAATAGTGGTTAATAAATACGGACCCTTATTGATTGAGTTCGTTACAGAAATTTGCAGAGAATGTATATTCGCATCTAATATTTGCTGGATTACAGCATCATTAAGCTCTGTTCCTATTGAAAAAGTGCCCTCTTCTTCATCATTAACTTTTACATCTCTATGTAAAAATTTACCAAATAATGAATCTCTTGTTACTAAAATATCTTTTAAACCATCATTAGATAGCTTTTTGGCATTTAAAAAGTTAATTTTATCACCTAGTTTAATTACTATTTCACCAGTTTTTGCATCAATTACTTCTTCAGAAAAATTTTTAGCTTTATAGTTCTCTGGATTAAATTTAGTTTTCCATTTTTCAGTTTTTGGATCAAATGTATATGTTTCATTTGCATAAAACTCATCTGCAATTTCAGCTTTGGTAAAACCTAAAGCCAACAATAAAGTTGATGAAAAAATTTTTTTCTTTCTATCTATTTTAAAATATAAAAAATCTTTAACATCGTATTCAAAATCTAACCAAGAACCTCTATTTGGGATTACTCTTGCATTAAATAATAGTTTTCCACTTGCATGAGTTTTTCCTTTATCATGATCAAAAAATACACCAGGACTTCTATGCATTTGATTAACTACAACTCTTTGAACACCGTTGGTGATAAAAGTACCACTGTTAGTCATCATGGGAACTTCACCCATATAAACTTCTTGTTCTTTCGCAGATAAAATATCTTTAGTATTATTTTCTTGATCTATTTCATAAACAACTAATCTTAAAGTGCATTTAAGAGCAGATGAATAAGTCAAACCTCTTGTAATACATTCTTCAACGTCAAATTTTGGTTTATCTAATCTATAAGAAACATATTCTAAAGTTGCTTTGTCATTTAAATCTTCAATTGGAAAAATACTTTTAAAAACTCTATCAAAACCTTTAGTCAATTCTGCTTCAGAATAAAATTCAGTTAATTCTTTATAAGAGTTTTTTTGGACTTCGATTAGATTTGGAATAGATAAACTCTCTTTTAGTTTACCAAAACTTTTTCTTATGTTTTTCTTCTCAGTAAAAGATAATTGCATTTATGTTTAATAATACTGATTAAAAAATAATCAGTATTTGAATTCTTTCTTATTAATTTATTTAAGTTCTACTTTTGCGCCTGCAGCTTCTAACTTAGCTTTAATCTCTTCAGCTTCTTTTTTGTTAACACCAGATTTAACTTCTTTTGGTGCACCCTCTACAAGATCTTTAGCTTCTTTTAAACCTAATGAAGTTGCTGCTCTAACTTCTTTAATAACGTTAATTTTTTTCTCCCCAGCTGATAAAAGCATAATTGTAAAATCATCCTTATCTTCTGCTGGAGCTGCACCACCAGCTGCTGCTGGAGCTGCTGCTGCCATTGGAGTTACACCCCACTTTTCTTCTAATTGTTTTGATAATTCTGCTGCTTCTGCAACAGTCAAACTTGAAAGGTCTTCAATAATTTTATTTAGGTCAGGCATAATTTACTCTTTGGGTTGTGTTTCAGAATTTTCTGCCGACAAATTACTCATTTTTTCCGAGTATGCAAGCAAAATACTCACTAATTTTGATGCTGGAGCATTTAAAATACCAACAATATTGGCTCTCGCTTCGTCTAAAGTTGGCAAACTGGCTACATTCTGAACACCCGCCTGATCTAAGACTTCGTTATCCATTATACCACCAATTAATTTTAAATTTTCGTTATCTTTTGCAAATTTTGATAGAATCCTTGCTGACATTATAGCGTCTTCACCAAATGCAACTGCGGTTGGACCTGTAAATAAATTTGATAAATCTTTACACTTAGTTTTTTCTAAAGCTAATTTGGTTATTCTGTTTTTTGTTATTTTGAAGATTATTCCGTGCTCTCTCATTTTTGCTCTTAACTCATCTAATTAAGTCATTGTTAAACCTTGGTAATGAGTAACCATTACAGCTTTACTATTCTCAAACTGAGTAGACATTTCTGAAATATAATTCTTTTTTTGTTCTTTCGTTAACATACTTATATCGACTTCCCTAATTTAACTTTATATGAAACTCCCATTGATGATGTAACAAAAGTATTTTTGATTAAATCACCTTTTAGAGTATTGTTAGATTTTTCCTTCTCTAAAGCATCTAATATTGAATGAAAGTTTTTTAATAATTGATCGTCATGAAATGATTTTTTTCCAATACTCACACCTATATTTCCATCTTTATCATTTCTGATTTCTACTTGACCAGATTTAGCATTAGTTACTGCTTCTTTAATATTTTCTGATACCGAACCAAGTTTTGGATTTGGCATCAATCCTTTTGGACCTAATACTTTACCTAATTTAGAAAGTTTAATCATCATACCAGGTGTACATATTAATTTTTCAAAATTTAATTCACCACCTTTAATTTTTTCAACAAACTCATCACTGCCAACAATATCAGCACCAGCATCTTTAGCTTCTTGAGCTTTGTTATCTTCACAAACAACTGCAACTTTAACATTTTTTCCAGTACCACCAGGTAAGTTAACAACAGTTCTAATATTAACTTCACTTTTTTTTTGTTTGTTATTTATTTGAAAGCTTAAATCTAAAAACTCATCAAATTTGGTTGTACAATTTTTCTTAACTTCAGCTAATAATTTTTCAATCACCTCAGCGTTTAAATCTTTAGTTTTTTCAGGTAATTTTTTATATCTTTTGGATGGCATTATTCTTTTACCTCTATACCCATTGATCTTGCTGAACCTGCAATGATTTTTACTGCCTCTTCTAAATCATGAGCATTTAAATCTTGCATTTTTTGAGTAGCAATATCTTCTAATTGTTTTTTTGATATTGATGCAACAATATTTCTTCCAGGTTCTTTTGATCCACTTTTACGTTTAACTGCTTCTTTGATAAAGAACGATGCTGGTGGAGATTTAATTTTAAAATCAAATTTTTTATCTTTGTAAACTGTAATTTCTACTGGAACAGGTTTTCCAGCCATTGATTTAGTTTTGTCGTTAAAAGCTTTACAAAATTCCATGATGTTAACACCACGTTGTCCTAACGCAGGTCCAACTGGGGGCGCAGGATTTGCTTGACCGCCTTTAATTTGTAACTTTATAAATCCACTAATTTCTTTTGCCATTAACTTACTTTCTCAACTTGGTTATATTCTAAATCTACTGGTGTTGGACGTCCGAATATAGAAACTGAGACCTTAAGTCTAGACTTTTCTTCATCTATATCTTCCACCATTCCACTGAATGATGCAAAAGGACCATCAACAACCTGAACTTTTTCACCAACGCTGTACTCTATACCAGATTTTGGCTGAGCCACACCATCTTTTATTTGACCTAATATTTTTTCAATTTCTTTATCAGAAACTGGAACAGGAATACCTTTAGAGCCTAAAAATCCACTTACTCTCTTTAGATTTTTAATCATATGATAAATATCATTATTCATTTCACACTTAACAAGGACGTAGCCAGGAAAATATTTCTTTTTTCTTTGAATTCTTTTTCCTCTTTTAACTTCTGTTACATCATGAGTTGGGACAATAATTTCCTCAAATTTATCAGAAATCTTAGCTTTTTCAGCTTCCTCTTTAATTAAAGCAGAAACTTTGTTCTCAAAGTTAGAGTGCGATTGAACTATGAACCAATTTTTCATTAAATACTTACCTTAAGTAACAATTCTAGAAAAAACTTTAAAACTTGATCCAGAAGAAGAAAAAATAATGACATTACAACAGCCATTGCAAAAACCATTAATGCTCCCTGCAAAGTCTCTTTCCATGTAGGCCATGAAACTTTAAAAGCTTCTTGTTTTACTTCCTGAATAAATTTAATCGGGTTTTTCATAATTACTTAGCTCTAATTGGCAGGAGCGGAGGGACTCGAACCCTCAGCCTCCGGTTTTGGAGACCGGCGCTCTACCAATTGAGCTACACTCCTATTTATAGAGTTACTCTATAATTTTTGTTACTACTCCTGCTCCAACAGTTCTTCCACCTTCTCTAATAGCAAAGTTTAATTGTTCTGACATTGCAATCGGTGTAATTAACTTAACAGTAAATTTAGCATCATCACCTGGCATAACCATTTCAGTACCAGCTGGTAATTCTACTTCTCCTGTTACGTCTGTTGTTCTAAAATAAAACTGAGGTCTGTATTTTGTAAAGAAAGGAGTGTGTCTTCCACCCTCATCTTTTTTAAGTACATACGCTTGTGCTTCAAATTTAGTATGTGGAGTAATTGATCCAGATTTACAAAGAACTTGGCCTCTTTCGATGTCTGTTCTTTCAATACCTCTCAATAAAATTCCAACGTTATCACCAGCCTCACCAGAATCTAAAAGTTTTCTAAACATTTCTACTCCAGTACAAACTGATTTTTTAGTTTCTTTAATACCAACGATTTCAACTTCTTCACCAGTTTTAATTACACCTGATTCAATTCTACCAGTTGCAACTGTTCCTCTTCCTGAAATTGAAAATACATCCTCAACTGGCATCAAGAACGGTTTGTCTACATCTCTAGCTGGTTGTGGAATATGTTCATCAACAGCTTTCATTAATTCTAAAATTGAATTTTTTCCAATTTCTTCATCTCTTTTTTCTACCGCTGCTAATGCTGATCCTTTAACGATTGGAGTTGTTTCTCCAGGATATTTGTATGAAGTTAAAAGTTCTCTAATTTCTTCTTCTACAAGTTCAATCATATCTTTATCATCAACTTGGTCTACTTTATTTAAGTAAACAACAATAGCTGGGATTCCAACTTGTCTTCCTAAAAGAATGTGTTCTCTAGTTTGCGGCATAGGACCATCTGCAGCGTTAACTACTAAGATAGCTCCATCCATTTGTGCAGCACCAGTGATCATGTTTTTAACATAGTCAGCGTGACCTGGACAATCTACGTGAGCGTAATGTCTTTTTTCAGTTTCATACTCAACGTGAGCTGTTGAAATTGTAATTCCTCTTTCTTTTTCTTCAGGAGCTTTATCGATTTGATCATAAGCTACTGCTGCTGCTCCACCTGCTTCTGCTAAAGTGATTGTGATAGCTGCAGTAAGAGTTGTTTTACCATGGTCGACATGACCAATAGTCCCAATGTTACAGTGGGGTTTACTTCTAACAAACTTTTCTTTTGACATTACTTTTTTACCTCAGTTTTTGTTTTCATTAATAATTTTTTTTTCTTGGAGCGGGTAAAGGGAATCGAACCCTTACATCCAGCTTGGAAGGCTAGCGTTCTACCATTGAACTACACCCGCACAACCCCAAGAGTAACACTCCATGTTACTTAAAATTTATTGAATGGTGGAGGGGAAAGATTCGAACTTTCGAAGACCGAAGTCAACGGGTTTACAGCCCGCCCCATTTGACCGCTCTGGAACCCCTCCTCTGGGGAAGTGTCCCCTGTTCAATAAAGCTTCAAACAACATGCGTTTTATATATTTTATTTATTCAAATGCAACACGTGATTTAATAGATAAATATTCAAAAAAACGTGTAAAACTCGATAAAATTTATGAATAAATCGTCTTTTTTCATTGCTGGTCAACATGCTGTAATCGAAGCGCTTAGAAATCCTGATCGAAAAGTTTTAAGAGTGTTTTTAACTGAAGATGCTAAAAAAAATATTCACAGAAAAAACCCAAGAAAAAATGTTTTAGAGGACGTTAAAGTTTATTTTAAATCTAAAAAAGAATTAGACAAATACACATCTAAAGAACAATTAATGCATGGAGGTTATGTTGCAGAAGTTGAGCACTTAAATCAACCTGATATAAAAGAATATATAAAAGAAAAAAAGAACTGTACTTTTGTTTGTCTTGATGAAGTAACTGATCCAAGAAACATTGGTTCATTAATTAGAAGTGCCGCATCATTTAAAATAGATGGATTGATTATTAAAGAAAGACATTTTCCAAAAGATAGCAAGCTTATGTACAAGTCTGCTAGTGGTTGCATGGAACATTTAAATATTTTTCAAGTATCTAATATCAATTCAACACTAAAAAATTTAAGAGAAAGAAATTTTTGGGTTTATGGTTTTGATGCTAGAGGAGATAAGGATTTTACAGAGGTAAAATGGGAAGGAAAAAATGTTCTTCTCTTTGGATCTGAAGGATTTGGTATGAGAGAGCACACTGGTAAATATGCTGATTTCTTTGTTAAAATAGATATGAGCAAAGATATAGAAAGTTTGAATATATCAAATAGCGCAGCTATTGTTTTTCACCACCTTGGTTATTTAAAAAAAAAGAGTTGATTATTTAACAAATAATTAATAGTTATTGCGCATGCCCTTGTAGCTCAGTTGGTAGAGCAATTGATTTGTAATCAATAGGTCCGCGGTTCGAATCCGTGCGGGGGCACCACTAAAATATTTTATTCTATTTCTCTTTTAAAAAAAACTGGAACATTCTTTTTAATGAAAGTACGTCTGATTTATCAACTACTTCTATTAATTCCCAACCTTCTTTACCCCAATAATTTAACTTGTTCTCAATTTTTTATCACCATCACTGGTAAGACTAATTTTAGTCTCTAAAAATGTAACTTTATATTCAAACTTTTTCATTAATTCTAGCTAGTTTCATTTCTTATTTGTTCAATTTTAATTTTTTTTTGAAGACTTCTATTTTTATCATAAAGAAGATTAAATTTAATTTTGTTATTAGTTTTAACTGTAATTGATTTAGCATTTCTTACCTCTAAATTATCTGCTACAGCACTTATAGGTCTCTTAGATGGATCTAAATTTGTTATAACAATTTTAGATTTATCATTAACTATTTTACCCTTCCATCTTCGTGGTCTAAACGCACTTATAGGAGATATAGATAGTTTTTTTGAATGAAGACTTAAGATGGGCCCATGAACAGAAAGATTGTAAGCTGTACTCCCTGCAGGAGTTGAAACTAATACCCCATCTGAAACTAACTTTTTAATTATTTGTCTTGAACCTTGTTTAATAGATAATGATGCGGCTTGTCTACTTTGTCTCAAAATAGAAATTTCATTAATTGCTAAAGATTTTCTAGTTTGATTACTTTTATTTTTTACAATCATTTCTAAAGGGGAAATAGAAACCATATTTGCTTTAGATAGGTTTTTGATAATATTTTTTGAAGAAAATTTATTCATCAAGAAACCGTAGTTTCCTGAATTGATGCCATAAAATTGTTTTTTCGAATTCTTATTTTTTTTTAGTGTTTGAAGCATAAAACCATCACCTCCAATCACGATAATAAGATTGTCTTTTTTAAATTGTTCTTGATTTAGTTTTTTAACTAATAGTTTTTTTATTTTAAAAGATTTCGTGTTTTTATCAGAAATAATCTGAAGTTTAGTCATTTAGTGGTGCCCTCGGCCAAACTCGAACTGGCACTCCGCAAGCGGCAAGGATTTTAAGTCCTTTGTGTCTACCAATTTCACCACGAGGGCATTAATGAATTTCATGAGTGTTTAAGCTAATATATATAATTGAACAAGTCTAATAAGTAAATTTTTTTAAATTTATCCCTAATTAACAATCAATTAGAAATAATTTTATTAGTTATCTAAAATTAGTTAAGAATCTGTTTTTTTGCGTTATCAAATTCTTCTTGAGTAATAATCTCAGCATCTAACAATTCTTTAAGATCTTTCAATTTTTCAATATTATTATTACTACCAATATTGTTGTTATCACCTGAGATTTTTTGCATTGGAAACATTATATTTTGCTGCGGGTAAGTACAACCTGCACCAGTTTGTCTATCAACAGCTATGCCAATTATCCCACCAAAAATAATATTTCCCCAAGCCATACCTTTGGATTTATCTTGAATAGATCCTGCAGATGGATTTGCAGGTATATAGCCCTTTTTTGAACAAGTAACAGTTAACTGATCACATGCATTTCTAACCATTACAGAACCAGGTGTAGAATTTACATAATAACTACCTTTTGAATTTGAAAGTGTGCACATTGCTCCTGTTATTTCTCCCGTGGTGACAGACATTGATTGATTTTTTGACTCAGAAATTGAAGCGCAGTTATTTAAAATTAAAAAGATAAAAATTATAAAATAGAATTTCATAAGTCAAATTTACACTTTAAATTATGCTAAATCAATCTTTTGTAGAAATTTTAAATTTTATTTTTTTTTCTAAATTATCTTTACCTTTTCCATTCACTTCTCCATCAAGATTATTTAAAGTTAAAGTTCCTGAAGCATTAATATTCTTTTTTAAACAAATAAATGACCATGTGCCTTTGACTTGTGAAAGAGCATAAGTTCCGATACAATCTCCATCATCATTTGGTAGAGAAAATTTTACTTTACCAAATAAATCTTGTTCTGAGAAAGTTATTTTACCTAAAATAAGATCATCATATCCTTCCCAACTCATAGCAAAGGATCTTTTGCCTTCAATTATATTTGAATTAGCTTTTACTTTTGGTTTATTAACTAACTTTTCTTTTTTTTTATAATTTTCTCTTTTTTAGGAATCTTTACTATTTTTCCTAAATTGAATTCATCTTTTTTTATTTTTAAACATCTTCCAGAAGACTCGTATTCATAATTTTTATTAGTTAGAAATTCATTTTTTGGTGACCACCAATTTTCATTACGCGTAAATGCGTAACTATCGTTAATTTTTACAAAATTATATTTATTTTCAACCTTTTGATCGTTATTTGTTAGCTTGTTATAAACCTCATACCCTAAAGAATTTTCAATTAATTTTTGATCAGAAATTATTTCAATGAGCTTATCATTGTCACCTAAGTATTTAAATTTAATTGTTATAGATTTATTTATATGAAATTTTACATAATTTACTCCTATAATAGATCCTACTTTTAAAAGAGGGTCTTGACCTTTTATAATTTTTGAAATCTTTTCTGGACATTTAAAATATTTATTATTTGCAGAGGCTTGTGAAAATAGAAAACTTATTATTAAAAATAAATAAAATATTATTAATTTTGTTTTATTTAGCATGCATCACCAGCATGCGCTCTACAAGCATTCAATGCATCCTCATCTGATCCCCCTAGGGCATATACAATTATCATAGCCTCAATAGCTGCGGCTGCAGCGGCTTCTGAAACCCCTTGTTGAACAGCATAGGCAATAGCGGCATTTATTTCTCTAGCTAATTCAGTTTCTACAGCTTGCTCTATAGCTTGCCCAGTATATCTTTCTATCTCAGAAATAAAAGCGTTTGCCATTTCTTCACCAATTGTTTTTTCAATTTCTTGTCTTACAGCTTCAGTAATTTCTTTTCCTGCGTATTTTTCAGTGAGTTCTTGAATTATTTTTTCCTGTTCCAAAGAAATAACATTATTTTTCTTTTCCATAATTTTATCTATTTCGTCTATAGATAGATTGTATTTTACCGAAAGCTCCTCTTTAACCTTAGCGACTGCTTTATCAATTTTCTTATTAAATAGCATAAAATTGATCGATATTGGATTTTTAGAAGGTAGCACTATAAAATAATGAAAAGGCTTAATTCCTTGCACTTGCATTTGATAAAATGTTGCCTGATAGCGCGAAACATATCTACCAGTCCAATTTATAAGAACACTACCCTTGTATAATAAGTTACTTTTTAAATTTTGTTTATCTAGTTCAAATTTAAAAAACTTGCTTCCATTATTTGTAAACTTTACTTTGAAATTTCCTGATAGGGTAACATCTGTTTCACCTGTAAGCATGTTGTCAATTCTAATTGTTCCTGGATTAAGAGTATGAACCCTAAAATTATCAATATAGAATTCATATTTTATAAATTTTTCCTTACCTGTTGTTCCACTTATTTTTTTAATTGTGACAGAGTCCAAAGTCTCTTCTTTGTTTTCATCAATTAAACTTATTGCTTTTTTGAACTCATTTTCTGTTATTAAACCTTTTTCTAATAAATTTTTTAATTTATTAATTTTTTCTTCAGATTTTAGAGGAGTGATAAATATTAAAGTTGCTAAAAATAAAAAGCTTATAATTAACTTTGCCACTTTAATAATTTTTAGTTATTAAATAATTTCTCTTTTGCAGCATCGAACTCTTCTTTTGTTAGAGATCCATTTTCATATAATTTTGTTAAAGTTTCTAGTTCTTTAACGATATCATTATTGTCTTTCTTCTTAATTTTTTTTGTTTTGCTGTCTTTTTGTCCTGTAATATTAATATCTTCATTTACTTGACCCGTTTGGACATCTATTCCAATTAACTTTGATATGTCACCATCATAAAAACCTGCTTCTTTAATTTTTTTGGCCACAACATAAGGGCTTTTTAAATCCTTTCTTTTAATTGTTGTTTTTTTACCACCATTTTTCCACACAATTCTTCTTTTTTTTGCAAAAATAAAACAAGGGCTACCGTTAGAATATTTTTCACAAGATTTGATCAATCTTGCAGTATTTGTAGCTAAACAACCATCATGATATTCGGCAGGGCAATACATGTAATATGAGTATCTACCATTTTGAGAAATAGCCATTGTAGTAGGATTGTTTTTTCTTTTGGCATTTCCTGAATATTTTTTATTACCAGCTCCATACATATACATAATTACTGTTTCCATGGTGTTCTTATCTAGTTTTAAGGGACCTTTGCCCCATTTAGCATATGACGAGCCAGAAAAAAATGTTAAGATTATGATCGAGGTTAGAATTATTTTCATATATTCATAATTAAAAAAAATAGTTAAAAATTTCAACAAAAATCTAACTTACTGTCTATTTATCTGGTAAAAATCCTTACAAAACAATCTCTTGAGAGAATGTATACTTTTTTCCTCATAGATAATATCTACTATTTTAAAGTGTTTTTTGAACAGACTTTCATTGTAATATCCCTCAGATACATCAAAAATAAAAGATGTATTCTCATCACAACAAGTTTGAAATAATCTTAAATATTGATCTATAGGGTAATGATAACCCATAGATTTAAGAGAAATTACAAGATCAATTTTAGCGTCTATTTTAAAATCTTTTTCAACATCCAGGGTATTTATTGAACTTGGTCTTATATAATTATTAATAAGTAGATTTCTAGTTTCTTTTAGATCGTTGTAGCTTTCATAATCTGAACTAAACCCATACTTAATTACTTTATCAATTCTATTTTTATCTAATAAAAAAAAATTAGGTTGATTGTTATAAATTTTATTAAGAAAAATATTAATTATTCCTAGACCACAACCTATATCCATAATATTTTCAGCTTTTTTAGGTAAATAATTTTTAATTAATTCAATTTCTTTTTGAAATAACTCTTCAGTACGTTTTTCTATATCTTCAACTTGAAAATAATTAACAAAAAAATTTGTAAAAATAAGTCTACCAAATCTTTTCCTTAACCAATATTGGTTTTTTGATAACAGCTCATTACGTTGTAATAGTAGTAATTTTTTTGAAATTCGATTTAAAGATATCAATTTTTAATTACCATTATTTTTGTAAAGCTTTTTTAAGATATTTTGAGTTTAATTTACAATCTTTATAGCCTCTTTTAACAACATTTAAATATCTCTCTGTTGGAAATCTAAATGAAGATTTATTTACCATTGTATAAGTCATTACTTTTTTTCCGTAATAATAAAAATAATGCTTTCTATATAGTATTGGAAAATCTTCATATAAATCTAGTTTTTTTTCATCACTTTTTGATATGTCAAATAACCCGCCAGGAACAATTGAATTTTTCTTAGGTTCAATATCTGCGGCTCTATATTTGCTTCTAAATGTTAACCTAAAATCTTTGAGATTAATCTTTTTTAAAAAAATACTGTCTTTACATCTACGTTTCATTTGAAAAATATTTAAATTACTTCCGTAAGCAAAATAAAGCATTTAACGATCCACTACTTCAATTTTTTTTTCATTAACAAACTCTAAAATTTGTGAGTTACAATTATCAATTTTAGATTGATCCTCTGATCTAATTACAATTGAAACACCAAGTTTTCCAGCTTGAAAGAATGGATAACTTCCAATTTCAACATCATTGTTATCATCTTGAACTTTTGTTAGAGAATTAGCAATTTCACTTTCAACAGTTCTAAGACTTATCGTTAAACTTAAAATAGGTTTTCCTCCAACAACTCTATTAGTTAAACCCCCTAACATTGATTTTAAAATAGAAGGAACTCCTGGTAGGCAAAATACATTTTCAACATTAAAACCTGGGGCACCACTTGTAGGATTTAATATTAAATTAGCATTTTCAGGCATCCAAACCATCTTTTGTCTACCTTCATTAAAATCCCCTGGCTTATAGTAAGCTTCTAAAATCTTATAAGCTTCTTTATGTATCTCATATTTTAATCCAAATGCTTTTGAAACAGATTCTGCCGTAATGTCATCATGAGTGGGGCCAATGCCTCCTGTAGTAAAGACATAATCATAAGTTGATCTAAGTGTTTTAAGTGTATCAATTATTGTTTTCTCAATGTCAGGAATAACCCTAACCTCTCCAACTTTTACTCCAATAGAATTTAACCATGTTGCTAATGTCGAGGTGTTAGTATCTTGAGTTCTGCCAGATAAAATTTCATTCCCTATAATTAATATTGCGGCATTAACTTTTGTGTTTTTAGTCATTTTAAATGTATAATTTAGTAATGGAATTTACCAAGTCTTTAGTAAAAGGCAAATTAATCAAACGATACAAACGTTTCTTTACTGATGTTAAGTTGGGCAAAGAAATTGTAACTGCTCATTGTCCCAATACTGGATCAATGAAAGGTCTGCTCAATGAAGGAAACGATGTCTATTTACTTCCAAATAATGATCCTAAAAGAAAACTTAAATATGGCTTAGAAATTATTAAAACTAGAAAAAACCTTGTTGGGGTTAATACACATATGGCAAATAGAATAGCACAACATGCTTTAGAAAATAATCTTATTAAAGAGCTTAAAAATATTGATTTAATTAAACCAGAAGTGTTTTTTAACAAAGAAACCAGATTTGACTTCCTGATAGAAAAAAATAAACAAAAAAGCTTTGTAGAAGTGAAAAATGTCACTCTTTTTAGAGACAAGGAAACTGCAGAATTTCCAGATGCTGTAACCTCACGTGGTACTAAACATTTGCTTACTCTTATTGATGCCATAAAAAAAGGTTATAAGAGCTACTTATTATTTTTAGTTCAAATCCAAAATATGAAAAAATTCAAAATAGCTAAAGATATAGATAAAGAATATTATAATAATTATTTAATAGCTAAAAAAGCAGGTGTTAACTTTTTAGCTTATAGATGTGATATAAGTTCTAAAAAAATTTTTATAGATAAGAAATTAAAGATTATCGATGACTGATTATAAAGAAAAATTTGAAAAAATGAGAGTTGCAGGCAAACTTGCAGCTCAAACTCTAGATATGTTAACTGACAATATTAAAGAAGGTGTCTCAACAGACTATATTGATAAATTAGGTTATGAATTTATTAGAGATCACGGTGGATACTCTGCCCCTCTTTATTACAGGGGCTTTACAAAATCTTTATGCACTTCTTTAAATCATGTTGTGTGCCACGGTATTCCATCTGACAGAGTACTAAGAGATGGAGATGCGATTAATGTAGATGTAACCGCTATCGTGGATGAGCATTATGGAGATACAAGTCGAATGTTTTCAATTGGAAACACATCTATCAAACTAAATAATCTTATTGATACAACTTACGAATCTATGATGAGAGCAATAAAGATTTTAAAACCTGGAATTAGATTAGGAGATATAGGATATGAAATTCAATCATTCGTTGAAGACAAAGGTTTTTCTGTTGTAAGAGATTTTTGTGGTCATGGTATTAGCACAACATTTCATGAACCTCCTAATATTCTTCATTATGGAAGTAAAAACTCTGGAATGGATTTAAGACCTGGAATGACTTTTACAATTGAGCCTATGATTAATACAGGTAAATACGATGTTAAAATGTTAAATGATGGCTGGACTGCTGTTACAAAAGATAAATCTTTATCAGCACAATTCGAGCATACGTTAGGAATTACTGAAAATGGTTATGAAATCTTTACAGAATCTGCTAAAGGTTATTCCAAGCCTCCATACTTATAATTAATGATTAAAAGATACTCGCGAAAAGAATTAACTGACATTTGGTCAGAGGAAAATAAATATAAAATTTGGCTAGATGTCGAAGTTGCAGCTGCTGAAGCGATGGAAAAGCTTGGTCAAATTCCAAAAGGTGTTGCTTCAGTTGTAAGAAAAAAAGCTAAAATAAATGTAAGTAGAATTCACAAAATTGAGTCTGAAGTTAAACATGATGTTATAGCATTTCTCACCTCAGTTACTGAAAGAGCTGGAATTAAAGCCAGATACTTACACCAAGGAATGACTTCATCAGATGTATTAGACACCAGTTTTAACATTCAAATGGTTCAATCTGGTAAGATAATCCTTAAAGATTTAGATCAAATTTTAAAAGTTCTTAAAAAACAAGCCAAGAAATACAAATTCACACCATGCATGGGTAGAAGTCACGGTATTCATGCTGAACCGGTTACATTTGGTTTAAAATTGGCATCGTTTTACGAAGAATTTAAGAGAAATAGAAAAAGATTAGTTGATGCAATTGATGAAGTTTCTACTTGCGCAATATCTGGTGCTGTTGGAACCTTTGCAAATATCAACCCTAACGTAGAAAAACATGTTGCTAAAAAGTTAGGTTTAAAAATTGAGCCAATTTCAACTCAAGTAATACCAAGAGATCGTCATGCTTTTTATTTTTCAGTTTTAGGTATTATTGCTGGATCAATTGAAAGAGTTGCAGTTGAGATTAGACATTTACAAAGAACTGAAGTTTATGAAATGCAAGAATTCTTTTCAAAAAATCAAAAAGGTTCGTCTGCAATGCCGCATAAAAAAAATCCGATTTTAAGTGAAAACTTAACAGGACTTGCAAGAATGGTTAGAAGTGCTGTAATTCCTGCTTTAGAAAATATTGCCCTTTGGCACGAAAGAGATATTTCTCATTCAAGTGTTGAAAGAAATATTGGTCCTGATGCAAATATTACAACTAATTTTGCCCTTGTGAGACTAACAAATATTTTAGATAACATGATTGTTTATCCTAAAAAGATGTTAGAAAATTTAAATATCACTAAAGGGTTAATTTTTTCTCAAGAAGTAATGCTAGAATTAACAAAGTCTGGGTTAAGTAGAGAACAATCTTATAGAATGGTTCAAAATTATGCTAAAAAATGTTTTGCAGAAGATTTAGATTTATTTGATGTTATTAGCTCAGATAAATTAATTATGAGCAAAATTACTCCTAAAAAACTAAAATCTATATTTAGTTACGCAAAACACTTTAAAAATGTAAATTTCATCTTTAGAAGAGTTTTTAAATAATGAAAAAAGGAAAAAAACTATACGAAGGTAAAGCTAAAATTATTTACACAACAAATGATAAGAATTTAGTTATTCAATATTTTAAAGATGATGCAACCGCATTTAATAATCAAAAAAAATCTACTATTGAAGGAAAAGGGGTTTTGAATAATAGAATTTCAGAACATATCCTTTCAAATCTTTCTCAGATAGGAATTAAAAATCACTTGGTCAAAAGACTTAATATGAGAGAGCAAGTAATTAAATTGGTTGAAATCATTCCAATTGAATTCATTGTAAGAAATGTTGCAACCGGATCTATTACCAAAAGATTAGGAATTGAAGATGGAACAATTTTAAAAGAACCTCTTATTGAATATTGCTTAAAAGATGACAAGTTAGGCGATCCATTAATTGCAGAAGAGCATATCTTAGCTTTTGATTGGGCTACAAAAAAAGAAATCGAGAAAGTTAAGAAAATGATTTTAAGAATTAATGACTTTATGATCGGTATGTTTAGAGGTGTTGGAATTAAATTAATTGATTTTAAATTGGAATTTGGAAGATTAAAAGTTAACGGTAAAGAAGAGGTTATTCTTGCTGATGAAATTAGTCCTGATACTTGCAGACTTTGGGACAGTATTACTGACAAAAAGTTAGATAAAGACAGATTTAGAAAAAATTTAGGTGATTTAATTCCCGCTTATACAGAGGTTGCTAAAAGACTTGGAATACTTCACGAACAATCAAATGTTTCTGCAGTAAATGTTACAAAATTATCTTCAGTTAAAAGGAAACGTAAATGAAAATTTCCGTAATTATTACACTTAAAAAAGATGTGCTAGATCCTCAAGGAAAAGTTATTCACCAAACCTTAGATGGTATGGGTTTTAATGACATCAATGAAGTAAGACAAGGTAAATACTTTGAAATAGACACTAAAGAAAGTGATCCTAAAAAAGCTAAAGATAAAGTTGAAGAAATGTGCAAAAAACTTTTAGCTAATCTTGTTATTGAAAATTATAAAATTATTGATGCACAATAATTAATGAAATCATCCGTCATTACATTTCCAGGATCAAATTGTGATAGAGACATGGATGTTGCTCTCAAAAAATTTGGATTCAAAAATAAGATGGTTTGGCATGATGATGTTGAATTACCAAAAAGTGATTTAGTCGTTTTACCTGGTGGGTTTTCATATGGTGATTATTTAAGATGTGGAAGTATGGCCTCTAAATCTAAAATAATGAAATCTGTTATTAACTTTGCAAATTCTGGTGGAATGGTAATGGGAATTTGTAATGGCTTTCAAATTTTAGTTGAAACAGGTTTGGTTCCAGGCGTTTTGTTAAGAAACAAATACTTAGAATTTATTTGTAAAAATGTATTTGTTAAAATTAATAATAAACAAAATACTTACTTTAAAAATATTGATAATGAAGTTTTAGAATTTCACATTGCTCATAACGAAGGAAACTATTTTTGTACCAAAGAGCAATTAAAGGAAATTGAAGATAACGAGCAAATTGCAATTAATTACTGCGATAAAGATGGTAAAACTGAAGAGCAGTTTAATCCTAATGGATCCACTAAAAATATTGCAGGGATTTTTAATAAAGAAAAAAATGTTTTAGGGATGATGCCCCACCCTGAAAGAATGGTTGATCCTTCTCTATCAGGTGAAGATGGTTCCCTTTTTTTTAATAATTTAATTAATAATTTAAAATAATGGTAAACGAACAAGTAGCTATAGATCATGGACTAAAAAAAGATGAGTATGCTAAAATTTGTGAGCTACTAGATAGAACTCCAAACATTACAGAGCTTGGGATCTTCTCAGCAATGTGGAATGAACATTGTTCATATAAATCTTCGAGACTGCACTTAAAAACACTACCAACTAAAGGAAAGCAAGTTATCCAAGGTCCAGGAGAGAATGCTGGTGTAGTTGATATTGGGGATAATGATGCAATTGTATTTAAAATTGAAAGTCATAACCACCCTTCATTTATTGAACCCTATCAAGGGGCTGCAACTGGTGTTGGTGGCATCATGAGAGATGTCTTTACAATGGGAGCCCGTCCTATTGCTAACTTAAACTCTATTCATTTTGGCTCTCCTCAACATAAGAAAACTAAGAATTTATTAAGAGGGGTTGTGCACGGTATTGGTGGTTATGGAAATTGTATGGGAGTACCAACTATTGCTGGTCAAACGAACTTTGATAGTTCTTATAATGGTAACATTTTAGTCAATGCTATGACTTTAGGTTTGGTTAAAAAAGATAAGATTTTCTATTCAAAAGCTGCAGGATTAAACAAACCAGTAATTTATGTAGGCTCAAAGACAGGCCGTGATGGAATTCATGGTGCGAGCATGGCGTCAGCTAGTTTTGATGAAAAAATTGAAGAAAAAAAACCAACAGTTCAAGTTGGTGATCCATTTACTGAAAAATTATTACTCGAAGCATGTCTAGAGTTAATGGCAGGAGATTCAATTATAGCAATTCAAGATATGGGTGCAGCAGGACTTACCTCTTCAAGTATTGAAATGGCTTCTAAAGGAGATCTTGGAATTGAAATAAATTTAAATAAAGTTCCATGCAGAGAGAAAAACATGACTCCTTATGAAATCATGCTCTCTGAAAGCCAAGAAAGAATGTTAATTGTTCTTGAAAACGGCAAAGAAGAAAAAGCTAAAAAGATATTTGATAAATGGAATTTAGATTTTGCTGTAATTGGTAAAACAACTAATTCCAAAAAAATTGAATTATTTTTTGATAATGAGCGAGTGACAGATATTCCAGTTAATACTTTAGTTGAAAATTCACCGATGTATGACCGTAAATGGAAAAAAGCAAAACTTCCTAAAAAAAATAAAATTAAAAAAGAAGAACTTAAAAATTTAAAAATTATAGATGTTTTAAAGAAAGTTTTATCTCATCCAAATGTTTGTAGTAAAGAGTGGATCTGGCAACAGTACGATCACACAGTCATGGGAGACACTATTCAAAAACCCGGAGGTGACTTAGGAGTTGTTCGTGTTCATGGAACTGATAAAGCGGTAGCAGCATCAGTTGACAGTTCAGCAGTGTATTGTTGGGCACATCCATTAACTGGTGGAAAACAAGTAGTTTGTGAAAGTTTTAGAAATTTAATTTCTGTTGGAGCAAAACCAGTTGCTATTACTAATTGTTTAAACTTTGGTAGTCCGGAAAATGAAGAAAATATGGGAGAGTTTGTTGAGTGCGTTCAAGGTATTGGAGAAGCTGCCGAATATTTAAAATTCCCTGTTGTTTCAGGAAACGTATCTTTTTATAATCAAACTAAAGACGAAGGGATTAAGCCCACCCCATCCATTGGAGGAGTTGGTTTAATTAAAGATTATAAAAAAATGATTACCATGGATTTTAAACAAGTTGATAACATCGTTCTAGTTATTGGTAAAACAGAAGGTCATATCGATCAGAGTTTACTTGCAAGAAATATTTTAAATGAAAAAAATGGCCCTCCACCAGAGGTAAATTTATTTAATGAAAAAAATAATGGAGAAACCTTATTAAAGTTAATTGACGCAGGTCATATTAAAAGTGCTCATGATGTATCTACTGGAGGAATAATTACTGCTGTTTCAAAGATGTGTATTAATGGAAATAAGGGAATTAATCTTAAAAAACCAAAATATTTAATCAATGAAATTGAGTACTACTTTGGTGAAGATCAAGGTAGATACATAATTGAAGTAAGTAAAGATAGTCTTAAAAAAGTGACTGATATTTTAAACAAAAACGCCGTTCATTATGATGAACTTGGAACGATTAATGAAGATCAATTGTTTATTAACGAAAAGACAAAAGTATCAATTGACGAATTAACAACATCGAATACAAATTGGCTAACAAATTACATGAGCAAATAATGGCAATGGATTTAAAAGAAATCGAAAGTTTAATTAAAGAAGCTTTGGCTGATGCTACAGTTGAAATTCAAGATTTAGCTGGTGACGGTAATCATTACTCAGCAACAGTAACTTCTGCTCAATTCTCAGGTAAAAGTAAAATTGAACAACATAAAATGGTATATAGTTCTCTAAAGGGTAAAATGGGAAATGAATTACATGCCTTAGCAATTAAAACAAAGGAGCAATAATGGATGATAATACAAAAAATTTAATTCAAACTCATATTGATAGTAACGAAGTATGTTTATTTATGAAAGGTACACCTGATGCTCCTCAGTGTGGTTTTTCAATGGCTGTATCTAATATGTTAAAAATTCTTGAAGTTAATTTCCAAGGTGTAAATGTTTTAGAAGATCAAAATGTTAGAGAAGGAATAAAAACTTTCAGTGACTGGCCTACTATCCCACAACTTTATATCAAAAAAGAATTTGTTGGTGGCTGTGATATCGTAAAAGAAATGTACGAAAGTGGTGAATTAGCAAAATTACTTGAGACTAAAGGTATACGTTTTAAAGCTAAGAATTAATTATTATCTAGAGTAATATTCAATTACTAAATTTGGTTCCATTACAATTGGATAAGGAACTTCTTCAAACTTAGGTACTCTCACAAATTTAACTTTTTTGTTTTTCTCATCCATTTGAATGTATTCTGGTGTTTCTCTTTCTTTACTAGCTAATGCAATATCAATGATTGCTAATTGCTTAGATTTATCTCTGATCTCAATTGAGTCTTCTTCTTTAACTATGTAACTGCCAATATTAACTTTTTTACCGTTCACTCTTACGTGACCATGGTTAATTAATTGTCTTGAAGAAAAAACTGTTGTTGCAAATTTTGCTCTATAAATAACTGCATCTAATCTTCTTTCAAGTAAACCGATTAAATTTTCACCAGTATCACCTTTAAGCATAACAGCTTTTTTATAAATATTTCTAAATTGTCTCTCGTTAATGTTACCATAGTAAGCTTTTAGTTTTTGCTTAGCTTGTAACTGAGTTCCGTAATCTGATGGCTTACCTTTTCTACCTTGACCGTGTTGTCCTGGTCCGTAGTCTCTTTTATTGAAAGGACTCTTTGGTCGTCCCCATAGATTGGCTTTTAATCTTCTATCTACTTTATGTTTAGAGTTTAATCTTTTTGTCATTTGATAGTGGGGTTTATAAGCTTACAGGCTATTTTGTCAATCAACGTTTTTTACCCAAACTAGCAAATACACTAGCCAATATACGTGTTTCTTTGGCTGATAATTCCATTCTATAGAAAATATTTCTAAGATTTTCTAGCATAATAGGTTTCTTCTCCTTTGGTTTGAAAAAATTGATGCCATCTAAGTTTTGAATACATAAATTGGTCATTGAATGTATCTCTTTTTTAGAGGCCGCTTTAACCTTTTTAGATTTTTTAAAATTGGAAGTCTTAGATTTTATGATGCTTGAGACATACTGAGCAATTATGATTAAGCTATGAGATAAATTTAAGGATTTGAATTCAGGATTAGTTGGAATTTGTAACGTGTAATTTGCATAACTCACTTCATTATTCGACAAACCTGATGCTTCAGATCCAAAAAGAAATGCTACTTTTTTGGTGAAATCAATCTTTTTTAAGTCTTCTAATTGAATATGTTTAATGTTTTTGTTTCTAAATCTAGCAGATGTTGCAATGACATAATCTATATCTTTTAGTGCAGGCTCTAAGGTATCAAACACTTTACTCTTATTAATTATATTTTTAGCACCAACAGAAGTTGCTAAAATTTTATCATTAGGAAAAATAGGTTTTGGATCAACAACATATAGTTTTTGAAAATTAAAGTTCTTCATCCCTCTAGCACATGCACCAATATTTTCTGATAACTGTGGCTTATGTAAAATAAAAGTAATATTATTTGATAACATTATTTAAGATAAATCAAAACTTATAGGCTAGCTGGCGCCTTATCCTTAAATAATTTATAATCTAAACTATCAACCAAAGCTTTAAATGATGCATCAATTATGTTTGGTGAAACACCTATCGTGAACCAGTTAATACCTTTAGAGTCTGTGCTTTCAATTGAAACTCTAGTTACTGCTTCAGTCCCTGTATTTAAAATTCTTACTTTATAATCAACTAGTTTTAAGTCTTTTAAATACTCAGAATATTTAGCAAGCTTATTCACATTTTTTCTAATCGCATTATCAAGTGCATTTACAGGTCCATTACCCTGTCCTTCACATAATATTTTTTGACCATCGACCTCTAATTGAGCTTTAGCATGAGAAATGATTTCACCAGTACTATCTTTTTTTACTGATACATCATACTCATTAATTAATATGTATCGCGGGATATCGCCTATCAATCTTCTAGCTAATAATTCAAATGAAGCGTCTGCTCCATCATAACTATAACCAATAAATTCTCTATCTTTAACTTCACTTAAAAGTTTTTTAATTTTTGGATCATTTTTTTCAATTTGGATGCCAATAGATTTTAATCTAGACATTATGTTTGATTGACCAGCTTGGTCTGAAACAACAATGTTTCTTGAGTTTCCTACTTCCTCAGGTTCAATATGTTCATAAGTTTTTGGATTTTTTTGAACTGCAGAAACATGCATTCCACCTTTGTGTGAAAAGGCAGAAGCTCCCACATAAGGCAAATGTTTGTTAGGTTTTCTATTTAATAATTCATCCAATAATCTTGAACATTGAGTTAGATTTTTTAAATTTTCTCGTTTGATTTTAAGTTCAAATTTATCATTGAAATCCTTCTTTAAAAAAAATGAAGGAATTAAAGACATTAAATTTGCATTCCCACATCTTTCCCCTAATCCATTGATAGTACCTTGGATTTGTCTAACCCCTGCTTGAACAGCAGCCAAACTATTGGCTACAGCATTTTCAGTATCGTTATGAGCATGAATACCTAAATTATCACCTGGAATATGTTTTGTAACTTCGGATACAATTTTTGATACTTCGTGTGGAAGAGTTCCACCATTCGTATCACACAAAACAATCCATCTAGCACCTTGATCAAACGCTGTCTTAAGGCATTTTAATGCGTAATCAGGATTTGATTTATATCCATCAAAAAAATGTTCTGCATCAAACATAAATTCTTTACCTGAGCTAACTATATGTTTTGCACTTTGACTAATATTGTCTAAATTTTCTTCATTAGTGATACCAAGTGCTACATCAACTTGAAAATCCCAGGATTTTCCAAACAAACAAACTGAAGAACTTTTTGAATTAATTAGTGAAGATAACATTGGGTCATTTTCCGCACTATGCTCTGATTTTTTGGTCATTCCAAAGGCAGTTAATTTAGCATTTTTAAAACCATGATCTTTATTAAAAAATTCAGTATCTGTTGGATTAGCTCCTGGCCAACCACCTTCTATGTAATCAACTCCTAAGTTATCAAGTGAATTTGATATTTTCTCTTTGTCATCAATTGAAAAGTCGACACCTTGAGTTTGGGCACCATCTCTTAACGTGGTGTCAAAAATATATAGTTTTTCCTTACTCATTTAAAATTCCAAATTGTTTTACCATTTTTATCTTCTATTAAAACACCTTTATCAAAAAGGTAGTTTCTTATATTATCAGCTTCTTTATAATCTTTGTTAGCTCTCGCTTTATTTCTAAGCTCTATCTTGCTTTCAATTTCTTCTTCTGAAATATCTGCTTTATCTTTTTTATAACTTAACCACACCTCTTTGGTTTCTTGAAGTAAGCCTATGAAGTTACAAGCTGAATTAAATATTTGTTTGTCTTCATCATTTCCTTTATTAGCTTTTTCATAAAGTTTATGTAAATTTGCAATATAACCAGGTGTATTTATATCGTCATACAAAGGTTGGATAATTTCATCATTAACATCTTTGTTTGACGACATGTAAACATTATACCATTTATCAATCGTATTTTGACAATCCTCTAATAGTTTTTCATTCCAATCCAATGGTTGTTTGTAGTGTGCGCTAATTAAAGCCAACCTTAAAACTTGTCCACTAACTTTTTTTCTAAAATCTTTTATTTTTAATATATTTCCTTGAGATTTTGCCATTTTTTCATTGGACATAGTAATAAAAGCATTATGCAGCCAATAATTTGCAAAAACTTTAGTATCATTTGCACATCTTGATTGAGCTATTTCATTTTCATGATGTGGAAAAATTAAATCTATTCCTCCTCCATGTATATCAAATTCATTACCTAGAAATTTCTTAGACATTGCAGAACATTCTAAATGCCAACCTGGCCTACCTTTTCCCCATGGAGAGTCCCAAGAAGGTTCATTTTCTAAAGAAGGTTTCCATAACACAAAATCTTCAGAGTTCTTTTTGTTGTCGCTTACTTCAACTCTTGATCCAGCAATTAAATCCTCTAACTTTTTGTTAGATAATTTTCCATAGTCTTCAAACTTTTTAACTTCAAAATAAACATGCTTATTATTTTCATAAGCAAAATCTTTTTTGATTAATTTAGAAATCATCTCAATCATTAAATCTATATGTTCTGTCGCTTTAGGTTGTTCCGTTGGGCTCTCACAATTTAGATAATTACAATCTTCATCAAAACTTTTGATTACAGTTTCAGTTAAATCTGAGATAGATATTTTCTTATCATTTGATGATTTGATTATTTTATCATCAACATCAGTAATATTTCTAACATACATAACTGATGAATATTTGCTTTTAAGTATTTTAAAAAGAATATCAAAGATAACTATAGGTCTAGCATTACCAATATGGGGGTGATCATAAACTGTAGGACCACAAACATACATGCCTATATTTTTTTCATCTATTGGAACAAATTTTTCTTTTTTGTTACTTAGATTGTTTGTTAAAAAAATATCTTTATTCATCATTTTAGAAATATACTTAATTTATAGATTTGTGAATCTATTTGATTAATTTGGAATTTTGCAAACTGGAATGGGCTCCATTTTATGCAAATTTTGTTTTCTTATTGTTTCGTATTTAGCTCTATTAGGTGAGTTTGGGTTATCCATAGCTTCCTCTAATTCATGATATTTTAAACCAAGTTGGCCTTCATCTGTTCTACCATCATCCCATAGTCCATCTGTAGGAGCTGCCTCAATTATCTCTTTTAAAATTCCAAGTTCTTTTCCTATCTCCCAAACTTCTGTTTTATTACAATCTGCTATTGGAGAAATATCAACTCCACCGTCACCATACTTTGTATAAAACCCAACACCAAAATCCTCAATTTTATTTCCCGTGCCAACAACTATACCTTTGTTTGCTGCAGCTACTTGATAAAGAGTAGTCATTCTTAATCTTGCTCTAGAATTTGCCATTCCATGTTCATTATCAAATTGAAATAAAGTAGAAGAAAAAGCAGAAAATAATTCATCAAGATTTACTGTGTGTGCTTCAACATTATCAAATTTCTCTACCAACCACTCTTGATGTTTTAAACTTAAATCATGTTGCTGAGATTTTTGTTTAATTGGCATTGATAATACAATTGTTTTTAATCCAGTCATTGCACTTAAGGTACTTGAAACAGAAGAGTCTATCCCACCAGAGATTCCGATAACCAATGATTGTGCCTTACTTGGCATATTGTTGGCATAATCTTTTATCCAATTAGATATAAAATTTACTTTTTCTGAGGCATTCATAATCATAAAATATTATTAGTTGGTATCTTTTACAATGTTTTAAGATGCCGCTCTGTCTGCATTTTTAGAATATGAGCTATTTTTTTTAATCTCATCAGAAATTAAAAAAGCTAATTCTAAGGCTTGATTTGCGTTAAGTCTTGGGTCGCAATGGGTGTGATACCTAGATGACAAATCTTTTTCTGATATTTTTTGAGCTCCACCAATACATTCGGTAACATTTTGGCCAGTCATTTCTATGTGCAAACCTCCCGCATAACTTCCTTCACTTTGATGACAAGCAAATACATTTTTTACTTCGTTTAAAACGCTATTAAAAGGTCTTGTCTTAAATCCTGTTGCAGCTTTAATTGTGTTACCATGACAAGGATCACACGACCAAATTACATTTAAACCCTCTTTTTTAATTGCTCTTATTAATTTAGGTAAATGTTTTGAAACGTTATCTGCGCCAAATCTTGATATTAAAGTAATTTTTCCCTTTTCATTACTTGGATTAATTTTATTACAAAGATTTATTAAATCTTCTGGTTTTAAAGTTGGCCCACATTTAATTCCAATTGGATTTTCAATTCCTCTACAAAATTCAACGTGTCCACCATCGAGCTGTCTAGTTCTATCTCCAATCCAAACAAAATGAGCTGAGGTGTCATGATTTTCTCCAGTCGTAGAGTCTGTTCTGGTCATTGTTTCTTCAAAAGGTAATAATAACGCTTCATGAGAAGTCCAAAAATTAACTGTCTTTAATCTTCTGTTAAAATCTGAATTAATTCCACAAGCATCCATAAAAGCTAGTGCATCAGCTATTCTATCTTCTAAATCTTTAAATCTCTTTAGCGTTGGACTATTTTTAATAAATCCTAAGTTCCAATTATGAACATTTTGAAGATCAGCAAAACCACCATGGCAGAAAGCTCTAATAAGGTTTAATGTTGCAGCTGATTGAGAGTAAGCTTTAAATAATCTTTTTGGATCAGGAACTCTTGATTTTTCATTAAATTCCATACCATTAATATTATCACCTAAATAACTTGGAAGTTCCAAACCATCTTTAGATTCAACTGGTGAACTTCTGGGTTTTGAAAATTGACCAGCTATTCTTCCAACTTTTACAACTGGCAAAGATGCTGAGTAAGTTAAAACTAATGACATTTGTAACATTAGTTTAAATGTGTCTCTAATGTTATCTGGATTAAATTCTGCAAAACTTTCAGCGCAGTCTCCTCCTTGAAGTAAAAATGCTTTTCCATCCACCACATCAGAAAGTTGATCTTTTAAATGTCTAGTTTCTCCAGCAAAGACTAAAGGTGGAAACGTACTTATCTTATCCAAAACTGTATCCAATTCTTTTTTATTTGGATATTCAGGTATGTGTTTTACAGGATATTTTCTCCAGCTATTTTTTTTCCAATTTTTCATATTCAACTGAGGATTGTTTATCAGAGTTTAAGGTTTATTCAACAGTTACTGATTTAGCTAAGTTTCTAGGCTTATCTATATCGTAACCTTTTTTGAGAGCTGAATAATATGCAAGTTTTTGTAACGGTATAGTTAAAAGAAATGGAAGTAAATCATCATTTGTAGTTTCTACTTCAATTTTTTCCCAGATATTTTCAGATACAATTTCATCTTTGCTTTTATTTGTTATCAATAGAACTTTAGCACCTCTTGCAACCACTTCCTGCATATTTGAAATAGTTTTTTTATAATAACTGTCTCTCGGGGCTAAAACTACTACTGGCATACCTTCTTCAATTAATGCCAGAGGCCCATGCTTCATTTCTCCAGCAGGATAACCTTCTGCATGAACGTATGACAACTCTTTAAGTTTTAATGCACCTTCTAATGCAATTGGGTAAGAGAAACCTCTTCCTAAAAACATTGATCCTTTAGCTTCATTAAATGTTGATGCAATAGCTTGAATATCATTATCTGTCAGTAATGTTTCTTCAATTAATTTTGGTAAATCTTTAAGATCTTTAATTTTTTCTTTGTAATCTTTGTTATCAATTTCATTTCTTAATGATGATAATTTTAGAGATAGAATATACAAAACAAGTATTTGGCCTAAAAAAGCTTTAGTTGAAGCAACTCCTATTTCAGGGCCACAATGAATTGGTAAAACAAAATTTGAATCTCTTGCAATTGAGCTTTCTATTACATTAACAACAGCACAAGTTTTCATTTTATTTTTATTACATAAATCTAAAGCAGCATAGGTGTCAGCTGTTTCTCCTGATTGAGATACAAAAATATACAAAGTATCATTTTTAAACCTATTTTTTCGATATCTAAACTCAGACGCAATATCAATGTTTACATCTAAATTTGTTAATTCTTCAAACCAATATTTGGCCATTAAACAAGAATGATAAGCAGTACCACAGCCAATAAGCATAATTGATTTAATTTCATCTGTTTTCCATGGGAAATTATAGATATTGATGTCATTATTCATGCTATCTAAATATTCTTTAATACCTGTTTTCAAAGTTTGAGGCTGTTCTTCAATTTCTTTAGCCATAAAATGTTTAAAATCACCTTTGTCATAATTTTGCTGTTCAGAAGAAAGTTCTAAAACTTTTTTGTTAATCTTTATTCCATCCTCATTAAAGAAATTAACTTCATCTTTTTTGATAAAACAAAATTCACCATCTTCTAAATAAGTTATCTTATTAGTCATTGATTTTAGAGCATAAGAGTCAGATCCAAGATAATTTTCATTAGGACCATATCCAACAGCTAGAGGAGAGCCTCTTCTTGCACCAATTATTAAATCAGGCATATCTTTAAATATAATTCCTAAAGCAAAGCTTCCATGAAGTTGTTTTAAAGTTTTTGTAATTGCGTCTTTTAACTCAGATGTTTTTAAATTTTCTGTAATTAAATGCACAATAACCTCTGTATCTGTTTGAGATTTAAACTTATGACCTTTGCTTAATAAATATTTTTTTAGTAATGTAGAATTCTCTATTATTCCGTTATGGACTACTGAAACATTTTCTGATGAATGTGGGTGAGCATTAATCCTATTTGGTACACCATGAGTTGCCCATCTCACATGGCCAATACCTATATTTCCTGAAAGGTTTTTTAAATCAAAATTATTTTCTAAATTTTCAACTCTACCTTCAGATTTAACTTCATTAATGAAACCTTGAGACAATGTTGCTATACCAGCAGAGTCGTAACCTCTATATTCTAATTTTTTAAGAGAATTAATAATGCTGCTTGATACAGATTTATTGCTAGAGATACCTATTATTCCACACATAATTTATTTTCTTTTATAATTTTTTAATTCAGTATGTTTTGCTCTTGTTAAAGCTAAAGATTTTTTTCCTACATTTTTTGTAATTACAGACCCTGCTCCAACTACACTTTGTTTGTTAATTGTAATTGGGGCAACCAATGATGAATTAGATCCTATAAATACATTATCTTTAATTTTTGTTTTACTTTTTTTAACTCCATCATAATTACAAGTAATTGTTCCAGCCCCAATATTTACAGATTTTCCAATTTCACTATCTCCAATATAAGACAAATGATTTACTTTAGATTTTTTTCCAATCGTACTTTTTTTAATTTCAACAAAGTTTCCAATTTTAGATCCTTCTTTTAAAGTGGTATGTGGTCTTATTCGTGCGTAAGGTCCAACTTCAACTTTGTTTTCTATCTTACAAGACTCTAAATGAGAAAATGATTTTATTATAACATTGTTTCCAATCTTTACATTTTTTCCGATAACAACATAAGGTTCGATAGTTACATTCTTTCCAATTTTAGTATCATTTGAAAAAAAAATTGTTTCAGACCCCACCATTTTAACACCACTGTATAAAAATTTATTTCGAAGTTTGTTTTGAATTTTTTGTGAATTTAAATCTTTCATTTTAAAATGCTTTATATTAAGAATATGACTTAATTAATTCACATAATATTTCTTTAAAATACTTTTAAAATGAAGCAAAAATTTACAATTTTATTTGACTTAGATGGAACACTTGTTGATACAGCTCCAGATCTAATGCTGGCTCATAATCATGTAATGAGAAAATTTGGCTATCCCACTAAATCCACAGAAGATATTAGAAATTTAGTTGGCAAAGGTGCTGGTGCATTAATTGGAAGATCTATATGGGGACAAGCAAAAAAAGAATTTAGTAAAGTCTTGGATGCAAAAATAAAAGATGAAATGGTTAAAGAATTTGTAAATTTCTATGGTAAAAATATTGTTAATGAAAGTACTTTAGTAAAAGGAGTTAAAGATTTTTTAATTTGGTGTAAAGAGCAAAATATTTCTATGGCTGTATGCACAAATAAACAAGAACATTTATCAAATGATCTTTTAAAAAAAATTGGAATTTACGACTTTTTTGAATATGTGGCTGGATCAGATACTTTTGATTATTGCAAACCAGATCCAAGGCATCTCACAAATGTAGTAGAAATTTTAGATGGAGATCTTAAAAAAACTATAATGATTGGTGATAGCGAAACAGATGCAAATGCAGGTAAAGCAGCTGGAATACCGGTTGTTTTACTAGAAAACGGGTATACAGAAAAAAATACAACTGAAATATATCACAATCACCTTATAAAAGATTTTACTGGTATTGAAAAAATCATAAAAGAATATCTTTAATCATGAGCCAAAAATTTACTGTTTTATTTGATTTAGATGGGACTCTTGTTGATACAGCGCCCGATTTAATTCGTGCACATAATCATGTAATGAAAAAATTTGGTTATCCATCAAAATCTATAGACGAATTAAGGAATGCTGTTGGCAGTGGTGCTAAAGCCATAATGGCTAAAGGTAATGGGAAATGGAAATGGTTTGATGAAAAAATTCAAAATGAAATGTCAGATGAATTTATATCTTTTTATGGAAAAAATATTTTGCATGAGAGCACTCTTCTTAATGGTGTAAAAGAATTTTTAGAGTGGTGCAAAAACCAAAATGTTTCAATGGCAGTTTGTACAAATAAAACTGAACATTTAGCAATTGATCTTTTAAAAAAAATTGGAATTTATGACTTTTTTGAATATGTCTCTGGATACAATACTTTTGAATATTGCAAACCAGACCCTAGGCATTTGATTAAAACTATTGAAATTTTAAATGGTGATAAAAACAAATCAATTATGGTTGGTGACAGTGAAACAGATGCAAATGCAGCTAAAGCAGCTGAAATTCCAATGATTTTACTAAAATATGGGTATACAGAAAAAAAATCTGAGGAAATTTATCACAATCACTTAATAAAAGACTTCATTGGTATTGAAAAAATTATAAGTAAATATCTTTAATATTGATTAATTTTTTTTAACTATTAAAACAAAATCACTACTAAGGAGTTATTTTGTTATTACATTCAGTTAAAGTTTACCCGTCTAAAATTAATCTTCCTAAAAAAAAGCAATTAGCTTGGAAAATTGCTGAAATTGCTAGCGATAATGCAAATTTAAATAAAGAAGCAATTGAAATGGTAATCAATAGAATTATTGATAATGCATCAGTTGCAATAGCATCATTGAATAGAAGACCTGTGATTTCTTCAAGAGAAATGGCACTTAAACATTCAAGAAAAAATGGTGCAACTTTATTTGGTGTAAATTCTAAACTTAAATTTGATTGTGAATGGGCTGCATGGTCTAATGGAACAGCGGTTAGAGAACTTGATTTTCATGATACCTTTTTAGCAGCTGATTACAGTCATCCAGGAGATAACATTCCACCCCTTTTAGCTGTTGCACAACAAAATAAAGTAAGTGGAATAGATTTATTGCGTGGAATTATTACAGCTTATGAGGTTCAGGTAAATCTTGTTAAAGGAATTTGTTTACATAAACATAAAGTGGATCATATAGCCCATTTAGGCCCAAGTGTTGCAGCTGGTCTTGGTTCAATGCTTAAGCTTAATACTGAAACAATTTATCAAGCAGTTCAACAAGCACTTCATACAACGATCTCTACGAGACAATCTAGAAAAGGTGAAATTTCAAGCTGGAAAGCTTACGCTCCAGCTCATGCAGGTAAACTTGCAATTGAGGCTGTTGATAGAGTTATGCGAGGTGAAGGAGCCCCTAGCCCAATTTATGAAGGTGAAGATAGTGTTATTGCAAGAATATTGGATGGGAAAAAAGCAAATTACAAAGTTCCTCTTCCTAAAAAAGGAGAGTCAAAAAAAGCAATTCTTGAAACTTATACAAAAGAATATTCAGCCGAGTATCAGTCTCAAGCTTTAATTGATTTAGCTAAGAAACTTAAAAATAAGATACCTAACTTAAATCAAATAAAAAAGATTGATATATTTACTAGTCACCATACTCATTATGTAATTGGCACAGGAGCAAACGATCCTCAAAAAATGGATCCTAATGCAAGCAGAGAAACACTTGATCACTCTATTATGTATATTTTTGCTGTGGCATTAGAGGATGGAGATTGGCATCATGTAAAATCTTACACAAAGGCCAGAGCAAATAAAAAAAGTACTATTAAAATTTGGAAATCAATTACGACTTACGAAGATAAGAAATGGACTAAAAAATATCACGATCCAAACCCAATGAAAAAATCTTTTGGTGCTAAGGTAGCTGTAACTTTAAATAATGGTAAAAAAATTAGTGAACAACTTGATAGAGCAGATGCCCACCCATATGGAGCGAGACCATTTAAAAGACAAAATTATATTAATAAGTTTTTAACACTTACAGATGGTATTCTTAATAAGAAAGAAAGTGATCGTTTCTTAAAAACTGTTCAAAACTTAAAACATTTAAGATCAGGTCAATTGGATAAATTAAATATAGAAATTAAAAAAAATGATTTAAAAAGAAATTTAAAAAAAGGAATATTTTAGTGCATTTTGTTGACAAAGAACCAAGTCAAAAAAGAATAGATTTTGTTGATAAATTAAAATCAAATAAGATATTAAGAGTTCCAGGTGCCTATAATCCATTAACAGCCAAACTGATTGAAGAAATAGGTTATGATGCAGTGTATGTTTCTGGTGGGGTAATGGCTAATGATCTTGGCTTTCCGGATATTGGTTTAACAACATTACAAGATGTAAGTACTAGATCTTATTTGATTTCAAGGGTTACTAATTTACCGACTATTGTAGATATAGATACGGGGTTTAAATCTTGCAAAGAAACAATTGAAACGTTTGAAGAGTTTGGGATTACAGCTGTTCATCTTGAGGATCAAGTTGAGCGGAAAAGATGTGGGCATCTTGATAATAAAGAATTAATTTCAACAGATGCCATGGTTGATAAAATTAAAGAATGTGTTGCTGCAAAAAAAGACAGCAATTTTAAAATAATTGCAAGATCAGATGCAAAAGGAGTTGAGGGAATTGATAAAATGATTGATAGATGTAAAGCATACATCGATGCCGGTGCTGAAATTATCTTTCCAGAGGCCTTACATGACGAAAAGGATTTTGAAAAAGTTAGAAAAGAACTTTCATGTTATTTGTTAGCTAATATGACTGAATTTGGTAAATCAAAACTTTTCAATTACAAAGAATTAGAGAATTTTGGTTATAATATTGTGATTTATCCAGTTACCACACAAAGATTAGCCATGAAAAATGTAGAAGATGGCTTAAAAGACATTTATGCAAATGGACATCAGAACAATATTATTGATAAAATGCAAACTAGAAAAAGACTTTATGAGTTAGTCGAATATGAGAAATATAACTCTCTTGATGAAAAGATTTATAACTTTAGTACGGAAGGACATGAATAATGAGTGATGAAATTAAAAAAGGTTTGTTAGGGATTGTGGTTGATGAAACAGAAGTTTCAAAAGTAATGCCTGAAATAAACTCTCTAACTTATAGGGGTTATGCTGCTCAAGATTTATGTGAATACTGCAAATTTGAAGAAGTTGCTTATTTAATTTTAAATAAAGACCTTCCAAACTCAATTCAATTAAAACAATTTGAAAAAGAAGAAAAAAATAACAGAGAACTATCCAAAAATTTATATGAAATAATTAAACATATGCCAAAAAAATCCCATCCTATGGATGTTGCAAGAACAGCTGTTAGTGTGATGGGTTTAGAAGATAATGAAACATCAGATTCCTCACCAGAGTCTAATATGAGAAAAGCTCTAAGAATTTTTGCAAAAACACCAACAGCATTAGCTGCTTTTTACAGAGTAAGAAATGGCAAAAAAATTATTAAGCCTAAAAAAGAATTAAGTTTTGCTGAAAACTTTTTTAATATGTGTTTTGGTAAAGTTCCTCAAAAAGAAATTGTTAAAGCTTTTGATGTATCTCTAATTTTGTATGCTGAACATAGTTTTAATGTTTCAACTTTTACCGCAAGAACCATTACTAGTAGTTTGTCTGATATTCATGGGGCTATAACTGGAGCCATAGCAAGTTTAAAAGGGCCCCTACATGGTGGTGCAAATGAAGAAGTAATGCACATGATGAAAAAAATCAAAAAACCCGAAAATGCATTAAAATGGATAAATGATGCTTTAAAAAACAAAGATGTGGTAATGGGGTTTGGTCATAGAGTTTATAAATCTGGAGATTCTAGAGTTCCCACTATGAGAGAATATTTTGGAAAAGTTGCTAAAATTAAAAAGGATAAAACTTTTGAAAAAATCTATGACATTGTTGAAAAGGTAATGATCAAGAAAAAGAATATCCACCCTAATGTGGACTACCCAACTGGTCCTACTTACCATTTAATGGGATTTGATACTGACTTCTTTACACCAATATTTGTAATTTCAAGAATTACAGGTTGGTCTGCGCATATAATGGAGCAGCACGCAGCAAATAAACTTATTCGACCACTTGCTAAGTATAAAGGTAGTAAGCATCGAAAAGTTATGGAATTAAATTATAGATAATTCTAAAGATTAACTAAAAGCCTCTACCCAAGTACCTTGTGTTGATGCTTTAGAATATTCTGTTGCACGACCTTCAAAGAAGTTCATGTGTTCAACAGCATTCAACATTGTATCTAACCAAGTTAAAGGATTTTTTTGCACATCATAAATTGGCTCTAGACCTAATTGAGTAAGTCTTCTGTTAGCTATAAACCTAATGTAATCTTTAACTTCTTGAGCAGTTAAACCTTCCATTGGACCCATTTCAAACGCAAGATCTATGAAAGCATCTTCGTGTTCAATAATAGTTCTACACGCTTCATAAAGCTCTTTTTTAAGTTTTGGAGTCCATATTTCTGGGTTCTCATTTATGAATTCTTTGAAAACTCTAATCATAGAATTACAATGAAGAGTTTCATCTCTAACCGACCAAGTAACAATCTGCCCCATTCCCTTCATCTTATTATGTCTTGGAAAATTCAAAAGGATTGCAAAACTTGCAAACAACTGAAGTCCTTCAGTGAACGCACTAAATACTGCAACTGTTTTTGCAATATCCTCTTTAGAATTTACGTTGAAACCTTGCATGTAGTCATATTTATCTTTCATCTCTTTATATTTCATGAAAGCAGAATACTCTGACTCAGGCATTCCAATAGTATCTAACAAATGAGAGTAAGCTGCTACATGGACAGTCTCCATTGATGCAAATGCCGTCATCATCATTAAAACTTCCGTTGGCTTAAATACGGTTGTGTAATGTCTTAGATAACAATTACTAACCTCAACATCAGCTTGGGTGAAAAATCTAAATATTTGAGTTAATAAGTTTTTTTCTGATTGAGTTAAATTTTTTTGCCAATCTCTAACATCATCACCTAGTGGTACTTCTTCCGGTAACCAATGAATTCTCTGTTGTGTTAACCACGCATCATAACACCAAGGGTATCTAAAAGGTTTGTAAACTGGGTTTTCAACTAATAAACCCATTTTTTTTGGTTGGATTATTTCATTGCTTGGTGTCTTAATTTTTTCTGCTACTGACATGATAGGCACTCCTCGTATTCTGGTTCTTCAGATTTAGTTTGTTTGTTTTTATAAACGTTGGCTAAAACATCTGTTGATTTTGCATCATTGATATTTTCAGCTCTTTGAATTGATTTTGATCTACAGTAATAAAGGCTCTTTAAGCCTTTCTTCCAAGCATCAAAATGAATTTTGTGTAACTCTTTTTTATGAACATCGGCTGGTAAAAATAAATTTACTGACTGAGCTTGTGATATAAATGGAGTTCTATCTCCACTTAATTCAATAATCCACTGCTGGTTAAGTTCAAATGCAGTTTTAAAAACATCTTTTTCTAAATCAGTTAAAAAATCTAAATGAGATACAGAGCCTTGATTTGTTGTAATCGTAGACCAAGTTTCATCATCATTTTTTCCATGGTTTTCAAGGATTTCTTCTAAATATCTATTTCTAACATTAAAAGAACCTGACAAAGTTTTATGGGTATAACTATTAGCTGCAATTGGCTCTACTCCTGGAGATGCTCCACCACAAATAATTGAAATTGAAGCAGTTGGTGCAATTGCTGTTTTGTTAGAAAATCTCTCTTGATATCCATATTCTGCGGCATCAGGGCAAGCACCTCTTTCTTCTGCTAAATCTTTTGAAGCTTTATTAACTTGTTCATCAATTTGTTTAAATATTTTTTTGTTCCAAGATTTTGCCATCACTGACTCAAGTGGAATTCTATTTTTTTGTAAAAAAGAATGAAAGCCCATAACACCTAATCCAACACTTCTTTCTCTCTCTGCAGAATATTTTGCATCTTTAAATTGGTCAGGAGCTTTTTTTATAAAATCAGTTAAAACATTATCTAAAAATCTCATTACATCACTGATCATGTCAGGATCATCTTTCCACTCTTCGTACTTTTCCAAGTTTAATGAAGATAGACAACATACAGCTGTTCTATCTCTTCCATCTTTATCAATTCCAGTAGGTAAAGTTATTTCACTACATAAGTTTGATGTTTTAACAGTTAGGTTAGCAAGTTTGTGATGTTGTGGAATTAATCTATTAACAGTATCGATATAAATTATATAAGGCTCACCTGTTTCAATTCTTGCAGTTAATAATCTTATCCACAAATTTCTAGCTGATATTGTTTGTTGAACAGTGCCATCTGCAGGACTTTTTAGTCCCCACTGCTCATCATTTTCTACAGCTCTCATAAATGCATCTGAAAGTAAAACACCGTGGTGTAAATTTAATGCTTTTCTATTTGGATCACCACCTGTAGGTCTTCTCATTTCAATAAATTCTTCGATTTCAGGATGATCGACTGGCAAATAACAAGCGGCAGATCCTCTTCTTAAAGAACCTTGGCTAATTGCCATTGTTAAAGAATCCATAACTTTTATAAAAGGAATTATTCCAGAGGTTTTTCCAACCTTACCAATTTTTTCACCAATAGATCTAAGATTACCCCAGTAACTTCCTATACCCCCACCTTTTGCAGCTAACCAAACATTTTCACTCCAAAGATCAAGAATTCCTCCTAAACTATCTGATGCCTCATTTAAAAAACATGAAATAGGTAATCCTCTTTTAGTTCCACCGTTTGATAGAACAGGTGTTGCTGGCATAAACCAAAGGTTGCTTATGTAATTATAAATTCTTTGTGCATGTAAATTGTCATCAGCATATGAGCTTGCAACACGGGCAAATAAATCTTGAAAAGATTCGTTATGACCAAGATATCTATCTTTCAATGTTGCCTTACCAAAGTCCGTTAAGTTTGCATCTTTAGATCGATCGATCTTAATTATAATTCCCTTATCATTTTGAAAAAGTTCAGTTTCAGTACTTAAAGAAAAAAGATCAGGTCTATTTCCTTTTGATGCTTCTTTTACTTCTGGGCTATATTCAGAGACAGCTTTCTTTAGGGCCTGTGATAGAATCTTATTCATACTTATTACTATATTTTGTTATTGTGACGAAAACAACTAGATGTTGTATGCGTTTTATGTTGATATACTATATAAACAATTAATCAACAGAACATTTATAGAACGTGACAAAAAAAATATCAATAAAAAAATTTAAAAAATAGTAAGTAATTAACAAATGTCTGAAAAAATAAAAATAGATCCTTATGGCTTTAGAGAATATGACGCTCGTTGGTTGTATGAGAAAGATATTAGCAGAGAAGGAATCACGAATCTTGGTAAAGGTTTAGGTACACAAATAAAAATTCACACTCAAAAAGATAATCCAAGGGTTATAGTTGGTCATGACTACAGATCTTATAGTGAGGAAATTAAAAGTGCTCTTAAAAAAGGTTTAATCTCAACAGGATGTCATATTGAAGATATAGGTCTTTCTTTATCTCCAATGGTTTATTTTGCACAATTTAATTTAAACGCAGATGCCGTTGCAATGGTTACAGCAAGTCATAATGAAAATGGTTGGACTGGTGTAAAAATGGGTATCAAAAAAGGTTTAACCCATGCTCCTGAAGAAATGAAAGAATTAAAAGATTTGACTTTGAATGAAAAATTCTCAAATGGAGCTGGATCTGAAAAGCAAATTGAAAATTTTCAACAAGTTTATAAAGATGATTTAATAAAAGGTAATAAGATTACTAAAAAATTAAAAGCAGTTGTAGCTTGTGGAAATGGTACTGCTGGAGTTTTTGCTCCTGATATTTTGAGAGGAATTGGTTGTGAGGTTATAGAACTTGATTGTGAATTAGATTGGACTTTTCCTAAATACAATCCTAATCCAGAAGATTTAGAAATGCTACATGAAATTACTAAAGCTGTGAAAGACAATGATGCAGACATAGGTTTTGGTTTTGATGGTGATGGAGATAGAGTTGGTGTAATTGATAATCATGGTAATGAAATATTTTCTGATAAAATTGGTTTATTAATTGCAAGAAACTTATCCACAAAACATAAAAATTCAAAATTTGTTGTAGATGTAAAATCAACAGGATTATACTCAAAAGATGATGTTCTATTAAAAAATAATTGCGAAACTATTTATTGGAAAACTGGTCATTCTCACATTAAAAGAAAAGTAAACACAGAAAAAGCACTAGCAGGATTTGAAAAGAGTGGTCATTTCTTTTTTAATCAACCTTTAGGTTATGGTTATGATGATGGAATTAATTCAGCAATTCATGTGTGCCATTTATTGGATAATCAAAACAAAATGATGAGTGAAATCATTAATGAATTACCCAATACATATCAAACCCCCACTATGGCTCCTTTCTGTAAAGATGAAGAAAAATACCAAGTAGTTGAAGAATTAGTTACACAAGTTGAGGAAATTAAGAATAACAAAACTAAAATTGATGATCAAATAATAACGGAAGTATTAACAGTAAACGGGGTAAGATTTTCTTTTGATGATGGTTCTTGGGGGCTGATTAGAGCATCTTCAAACAAACCATCACTAGTGATTGTAACTGAAAGCCCAACATCAGATGTTAGGAAGAAAAAAATCTTTGAATTTATTGATGATTTACTCCAAAAAACTGGAAAGGTTGGTGAATATGATCAAAAAATATAGCCTAATTTTAATTCTATTCTTATTAATACCCTTTAAAAGTCATGCTTTTAGCGAACAAAATGGGCAACAGATATATATTGGTTGCTACCAGAACTCTAAACAGTATCTAGGTACAGACAAAGCCAAAGCCTATTGCGAATGCACAGTTAATAAATTAAGTGAAAGGTTTTCAGATGATGAATTGGATAGTGTATTTAATCAAAAACCAGAACAAATAATTGAAGATACTCAATTTGCATCAAAATTCTGTGAAAAGATCATAGAATAAAAGTTATACAATTCTATAAAGATTCAATCAAAACGTGCTTAGTAAAAGACAAAGAATCATATAAATTTACATACGAGGTGATGGAGGGAGACTGAAGTCACCTCTTTTTATTTAAAAGCTGATCTAATTTTATTTAAAACATCTTTTAAGTTATCTGCTGAATATTTTTTTCCTTTAACAGCCCATACAGATAACGGCCAAGAGCTATCAGTTTTTTTTCTAGAGATAATATGGATATGTAATTGTGGAACTATATTACCTATTTTTTCTACATTAAGTTTTGATGTTTTAAATAGTTTCTTCATAAGCCTACTTACCAAAACAATTTCCTTCATAAGCAATATCTGATCTTTAGAATTAAGTTCACTGATATCTGTTACATTTTTTCTCTTAGGTATTAATATCAACCAGGGAAATTTAAAATTATCATGAAGTCTTATAGAGCATAATTTTAGTTCAGTTATATGATGAGAGGATTTTAAGAATTTCTTATTAATTCGATACATAAGATTATTTAATTAAATTTTTAATCTTTAATCTTTGAATTTTTCCTGAAGATCCTTTTGGAAGTTCATCAAAAAAAAATATATTTTCTGGTGATTTAAATTTACCTAAAATTTTTGAACAATGATTAATCAAATCTATTTCAGTTAATGAGTTTTTATTTTTCAACACAACACCTGCTTTTACAGTTTCACCATAATGACTACATTCATCACCAAATGCTGCTGCTTCAAGTACATCGGGATGTTGATACAAAACATCATCAATTTCTCTTGGTGAAATATTTTCACCTCCTTTAATTATAAGTTCTTTAATTCTACCTTTTACAAAGACAAAATCTTCAGAGTCCATTAAACCTAAATCACCTGTTAAAAGCCAATCATTGTAAAAACTTTTTTTTGTTTCGTTGGGATCTTTATAATATTCTTTCATCACATTTTTACCTCTTACACAAATTTGACCGATTGTATTTCTTTCAACTTCATTAAATTCATTATCAAAAATTTTAACTTCGTTTCCATAAGGTATACCAGGTGAGCCATATTTAATAGGATTGGGAGAAGGCGGATTAGACAAAATAGGAGCACACGTTTCTGTCAGACCCATTGTTTCAATCATCTTTATCTTAAATTTTTCTTCAAAATTCTTATGTGTTTCTGGGGCTAATGCTGCCGATGCACTTCTACCAAATCTTATAAGTGATATATCCAATGATTTAAATTCAGCTTCTGAATATTTATTTAATAATGAAGAAACTATAGTTGGTACTATGCTAAACCAGGTACATTTAAATTCTTCAATGTGTTTCCAAAAATTTGTAGCAGAAAACTTTTCAGATAAAACTAATGAGCTTTGACTTACTAATGGTCCCATTACCGTAACTATTAAGCCATTAATGTGATATAATGGCAGAACGCATAATGCCTTGTCCGTAGTAATCAATTCATGTGAAATTAAAACGTTTTTACCTCCATTTAAAACATTGTCATGAGTGAGCATTACACCTTTGGGTTTTCCAGTTGTACCCGATGTATACATTAACAAAGCGTTGTTAGATTTATTAAGATTATCTAATTCTATTTTTTCATCATTTAATTCATCTATAAAATTGTCTTTATCAATTTCTATAAGCTCAACTTCACTTCTAGACTTTTTGATTATTCTTTGTGCTAAACTTAAATTTGATTTAGTTGAAAGTAATAGCTTAGATTCAGAATGCTCAATGATGTAAGCTAGCTGTTCCTCTCCTGCCACTAAATTGAGAGGAACTTGTATCATTCCAGAATACATAATTCCTAACATGAGTTGAATTCCACTAAGTGAATTTTCTGTCAGTGTACAAATAAGTGAATTTTTCTTCTGTTTTTTTTCAACAGATAAATAATAATTTATCTTATCTAAATTTGTCTTAAGGTTTTTATTTGTTATTTTTTTTTGAGTATTTGGGCAAGTAATAAAATCTAAATTTGGATTATTTTCTGAATTAAAGTTTATAAAATCTCTTACTGTGCCTAATTCCATTCAACTATTCTAAATTTTTTAATTCTTTGGGGTCATTTTTTTCACAGTAATCCTTAAAATACTCTTTAAGTTCAGCTTCCTTACCTGGGATTAAATTAGATATTTTAGTTATATTTAAAAAATGTTTGTAATTTAAATTATTATCAATTGTATTTTTTTGCCAAGTTCCACAACCCATTGATAGAGAAAAAGGTAGACCATTAGTAAAACTTCCGCCTGTAGCAAATGTATGTGCTTGATTAACAATCACTCTGCACACAGATAAATCTAATCCTAATTCAATTACTCTTTCATCATTTTTGGTATGTACACCAACGGAATGGCCTATGCCCTGATAATTTAGAATTTTTTTGGCTAATTCCTTAGCTTCATTAAAGTTTTTGACTCTATATACGGTCAACACTGGTGATAATTTTTCACCTGAAAAAGGATAGTCTAATCCAACTCCATCTTCTTCAACCATTAATATTTGAACATTTTCATCTACTTTAAGATTTAACTCATTTGCAATAAATTTTGCTGATTTTGCAATTATTTTTCTATTTAGTTTTCCATTAATCCATAAATTTTTCTGTAAAACCTCTTTTTGATTTTTATTGAGTAAAACTGCATTTTCTTTAGATAATAAGTTGATTGCTTTTTCATAGATATCTTCAATTAAAATCAAATTATTTTCTGATGAACAGCTTGTGGCATTGTCGAATGTTTTTGACATTTTTATCTTTTTAAAAGCGTCTACTAAATCAGCTGTTTCATCAACAATTGATGTTACATTTCCCTGTCCAACACCAATTGCTTTAGTACCAGATTTTGCAGCTTCCCTAACATTATTTAATGAGCCGGTTACAATAACTAAATCAACATTTTTCATTAGCTCATTAGTTAACTCTTTTGTGACATCACAATCAAAAGTTTGAATTAAATTTTCAGGAGCACTAATTTTTTTTAACTCATTATTAATTAATATTAATAAATCCCTAAAAACCTTAGATCCTGCTGGTGATGGAGAAACTATAATCGAATTTCTTCCTTTCAAGGCATTAATAATATTGTTTATTGGAGTTGCTGCTGGATTGGTTGACGGTGTAACAGCTGCAACAATTCCAACTGGTTTTGCTATTTCAATAATTCCTTTTTTCTTATTTTCATTAATCACTCCTACAGTTTTGATATTTTTTAGGTCTCTTAACAGTCCAAGTGTTTTTCTTTTATTCTTTAAAATTTTGTCTTCTGGATTTCCAAGGCCAGTTTCACTCACAGCTAAATTTGATATTTTTTTGTTATTAGATGGCTTACATAATGCCCAAGCAACTGCGGTAACAACTTCGTCAACTTGATTTTGATTATAATTTTCAAAAATAGATTGAGCTTTTTTTGCTTTAAGAACTAATGATTGAACTATTTCTGAAGAAGACTTGTTATTCATAATTTTTTACTAAGTTTCAGAAGTTCCGCCTTAAAATATTAAGGCGAAACTTTATTGATATAGTAATAATTACTATTAAGGTTTTAGTCCAGCAAGAAGTTTTGTTAAGCTTACTTTTCTAGCTTTCCACATTTCTTGTACTTCAGCTCTGTTCATAATTCTAACAGGTGAACCACCTTTTTTCATTTGTTTCAAAGTTTTTTTATCATTAAACATTAAAGGAACTTTAGCTGCTAAATATTCAATAATTTCTGGTGAAGTTCCTTTAGGAGCCATGATGCCTCTAAAGTTTACACTAGAATTATCAACATCAAGACCTTCTTCTTTTAATGTTGGAACATTTGGTAAAAATGTTTTTTCTCTTTGAAGATCGGCAATTGCTAAAATTTTAATATCATTCTGACTTCTGAAAGCATCTGAAAGATTATTAAAACCAGCCATTACTTGACCGCCTTTAACAGCTGCTAATGCAGGAACACCTCCTGTATGAGGAACATAAGTTAACTTTGCTCCACTAGCTTTTTGAAATTGTAAAAAAGCTATATGATGACCAACAAATTTTCCAGCACCTGAAAAAGTAACTTTACCTGGATTCGCTTTTGCAAATTTAACCATATCACCAACTGAATTGAATTGACTGTCTTTACTGACAATCAAAACCGCTGGATCTGCTCCCCAGTTCGCTATAGGTTCCAAGTTATCTATGTTGTATTTTGTATCATCAAATACTATTGATTGAGATACAAAATGTGGGATGTTGTAAGCAGCTAAATCATATCCATCTTTTCTAGCTTTAGATGCAAACCAATTCCATCCTACTTTTCCACCAGCCCCAGGTTTATTAACAATAACTATTGGCTGTCCTAAATAATCTTTCTTAGGATGAGCCGCCATCATTGTTACTAGTCTTGCTTGAAAATCAGTAGCACCACCTGGGTTATAAGCTACCATTACACTTATCGGTCTATCAGGATAATCAGCTGCTTTAGCAATTGATCCAAATGAAAGAAGCGATAAGATTATTGTGATATATAAAAAAAATTTTTTTATATTCATATCTACCTCCTCTGTTAATAGAAATTAGATCACAATAAAATCGGTCTGACCATTATTTTTTTTAGTTATATTTTTTAATTATATTTAAGATATGTAAAATTACTTGTCGTAAAGGTATCTTATTTTAAATACTACTTATGATTGTATTTTTAATTAAATATTTCTAAAAAAGAAAAAATCTAGGTACTTGAACTTTAAGCATAATAGAAAAAAGGAAATAAATAAATAACATGAATATAGTTGTTATAATTATGGTTTGAATTATTTTTTTAATATTTTTATTTTCTGAATAGTAGTAACTATTTATAAAAAACAATAATATAGCTAAAAGATAAAACCCAATAGTTTCGCCGATAAAAATAAATATAATTAAAGAAAATAAATAAACTGATAGTTTTTTAATATCAATCTCTGCAACTGATAAAGTTTTATTTAAAAAATAAAAAATTAATGAAAAAGAAGATAAGATTATCATTACAGATGTTATTAATTTTGGAAATAAATATGCTTCAGATGTATTTTCTGAACCGCCAGTGAACGAGGCAAATGCTAATAAAATTGAGATAAATAATATACAAATCAAAGATATTAAATTATTTATCTTAAGCATTTTTTCTCTTCATTTCTGAAACAATTCCATAAACTATAGAAATTATACATAATGTTATTATTGTTAAATTTAAATATCCTGATGTTAAATATCTAAAAATACCCTCTTGTGTATCTGCAATTATTTTTGCTTGACTAAAATTAGTTTCAGCAATTGGCCCTAATATTAAACCTAAAACTATCGGTGCAGCTGTAAAACCAAATTTTGATAAAAAAAACATTGAAACACCTAAAAACAACATAACAATCACATCCGCAAAGTTATGTTGGACACTATAGGTTCCAAAGATAGCAAGTATCGTTATAGCTGCAGCCATATAATTTGTTGGAGTTTTAATTACATATTTTGCTAAACCGCTAATATATAATCCAAAAATCAACATCATAAATTGTGCAACTAATAATGAATTAATAAAAGTCCATGTTGTTTCAGCATAAATTGTAAAAAGATTTGGTCCTGGAAACATTCCATGTATTAATAAGCCTCCCAACAAAACAGCTGCTGTTGGACTTCCTGGAACCCCGAGTGTAAGTAAAGGAACTAAAGATGGGCCAACCATAGCATTGTTTGCAAACTCAGCAGCAATAATTCCATCAGGTTCTCCTTTTCCAAAATTTTCTTTATTTTTACTTAATTTTTTAATTTGATCGTAAGATACAAGTCCTGCTATCTGTCCTCCTGCACCAGGGATTAAACCAATTATAACTCCAGATACGCTTCCAACTACTAATGCTTTAATTCTTGAAAGATTGTAAATAATAGACTGAATTATACTTTTTTTTTCCATTTGAAATTGATCAGAATCTAATTGTTTTTTTTCAATCATTGATAAGACTTGAGGGATAGCAAACAAACCAACCAAAGCAGCAATAATATTTATGCCTCCTGAAAAAATTGGATTAAAAACAAATCTTTCAACACCTAACACAGAGTCATACCCTATAGTTGCCAACCATAAACCGATGGCTCCAGAAAAAAGTCCTTTAATTATTGAATTAGAATCTAATGTTGCAATTACAGTAACACCAAAAATTGCTATCCAAAACATATGTGATGGACCAAACTTAAGAGCAAAATTTGCTAATATAGGAGTAAAAAAAATTAAAATAATAATTCCTATTACGCCACCAATGAATGAACTGATAAAACAATAATGTAGAGCTTCTTTTGATTTACCGCTTTTTGCCATTGGATAGCCATCCATAACTGTTGCAATGTTTGCAGGAGCTCCAGGTATTTTTAATAATATTGCACTAATTGCTCCACCAGCAACAGTAGCTGTATAGACCGCACCAAGCATAATTAAACCTTGGTCAGGACTCATTTTAAAAGTGAAAGGAATTAATAAAGCAACTGCCATTGTAGGACTCAATCCAGGAGCAGCTCCCATTAAAAGTCCACCAATAGTTCCTAAAACTAAAATTAATACATTTTCAAATATGAAAACGTTAGAAAAATATCCTATAAACTCCATAATGTTAAAATTTAAGTCTAACTAAATTTTAATCAAAAAGTCTATAAAAGAATTAAAGTTTAAATCGTAAAATATTCGTATAAAAATTTACAAGCTACCACAAACAATAAAAGTCCAAAATATTTACTTATTTTTTGTTTATCGATTTTATGAACTGTCCGAGCACCAATTCTAGCCATAAAAGTTGTAATAGGAATGAAGATTAAAAAAGTAGGTATATTTAGAAAACCGACACTAAGAGGTAAACTGGTCTTTAAATAGGTACCACTTATGACAAAACCAATAGCACCAAATAATGCAATAAAAAAACCGATTGCTGCAGCTGTCCCAATAGCTCTATTAATTGAATAGCCAAAAAACTTAAATATAGGTACATTCATAACTGCTCCTCCAATACCCATGGGCGCAGAAATAAATCCAGAAATTAAGCCAAAAATAATTTTATATTTCTGCTTAATCGAAATTGCTATTATGGTTTCTTTTTCTTTCAAAAATAATAAATACAAACTTAACAAAAAAAGTACTAATGAAAAAAATAAAACCATATTTTTAGTATCTAAATAAACTGCAAAAATTGTACCCAATGAAACACCTATCACTGTAAATATACCGTAAGTTTTAACCAAATTTGTATCAACAGCTCCAAGTTTATAATGAGTCATTACAGAAACAAAAGAAGTTGGAATAATAATACCAAAAGAAGTTCCAACAGCCAGGTGCATAATATAATTTGCATCAATATTTAAGCTTTCAAAAACATAAAATAAGAATGGAACCATTACCAATCCTCCACCGATACCAAACAGACCAGCTACAAAACCAACAGGTATGGCTGTTAATGCCATCAATAAAATAAAATAACTATATTCGTTTGCTAAAAATGAATTAAGCAGATTGGCCTACACTTGTGTCAACATTGTTATACCTAATCTTATCCATTATGTGATCAATTTTTTGAACATCTGCATCTCTCACACACATATTCTCACTTAAATATCTTTTCCAGTAACTAGCGCCTGTTTGTCCATGAAATAAACCAAGAGTATGCCTCATTATTTGATTTAGTCTAGTTCCCTTCTTTAATTCATCTTTCACATAAGGAATTAACTGTTCAATAACATCTTGTCTGCTTGGAATATTTTCATTATTAAAAATTTCTTTTTCAATCTCTGCCAACATGTAAGGTGTGTGATATGCAGCTCTACCAATCATAACACCATCTATTTTTTGAAGTAATGGCTTTATTTGATCAACAGATGTTATTCCTCCATTAATAATTATTTCTTCATTTGGAAAATCTTCCTTTAATTTATAAACGTATTCATATTTTAAAGGAGGGATGTTTAAATTTTGTTTAGGTGTAAATTTTCCCAACATTGCTTTTCTAGCATGAATGATAAAAGTTTTTACCCCTGTAGATCTTAAAGTTATAATGAAATTATGAAGATTTTCATAATCTTCAACATTATCATATCCAATTCTAGTTTTGATAGTTACGGGTAAATTGGTTGAAGCCTGCATTTTGCTTAAACAATCCGCAACTAAATTAGGTTCTTTCATCAAGCAAGCACCAAATTTACCTTTTTCAACTTTTTTACTTGGGCAACCTAAATTTAAATTAATTTCATCATACCCAAAATCTTCACCTATTTTCGAAGCTTCGGATAAAAGTTTTGGAGAAGATCCACCCAATTGAAGCGCAACAGGTTTTTCATTAATGTTAAATTGAAGTAATCGTTTTTTATCACCTCTGTTAATTGCTTCATCAACAACCATCTCTGTATAGAGAAGTGTATTCTTTGAAATCAGTCTTAAAAAGTAACGCTCATGACGATCTGTACAATCCATCATAGGAGCGACTGATACTTTCCTATTCATGATTTAACTTTATATGATTTTATTATGAGTTTGAAGCGTCTGAATCTTCTGTAATTGCTTCTGCTTCTTGATTTTCTTGTTCTGAAACTTCATCTAAAGAAACTTCACCTTGCTCATTCATTGTTTCTTCATCAGCTGATACATCTACGTCTGGCTTAGCAGTTTCTGATAATTCAGCTAAATCTTCTTGAGAAACTTGAATTTTTTCTGGAGTTTTTCTTGCTCTTTTAGATGGTAAAATAGGTGTTCCACTTTTTGAAATTTCACCTTTGTACATATTTTCAAAATCATCACCCACTTCTTCATCATCCTCAGAACCATCGTCAACTTGCTCAACATGTTTTCTAAGTTTGTAAACTGCACTGTCAGTTAAATCTGATACTTGGATTTTTTCTTCAGCAATTTCTCTTAAAGAAATAACTGTATTTTTGTCGTTATCTCTATCCAAAGTTGGCTCGATACCAGAATTTAATTGAGTAGCTCTTTCTTTAGCAACAAGCACTAATTCGTATGGGCTATCTACTTTATCTATACAATCTTCTACGGTTACTCTTGCCATGGGCGATTATTTATACCTCGAACTTCAAAAATGCAAGTATTTTCTAAATTATTACCGGATTTAGCTTTTTTCTTACAAAGAAAAGTAGGATTAAAGAAATGAATATATAAGTGCCTGATACAACAGCTATATCACCCACTGTAAAACCTGTATCTATCAAATATCCAAATAAAGCAGTTCCAAAAGCTGTGGCAAACACCATCATTGCAGTAGTTAAAGCTTTAATAGATCCTAGATATTTAACTCCATATAACTCAGCCCAAGTAGAAGATCCTAATATATTTGCAAATCCATTAGATATCCCAACTAAACCTAAAAATACAAAAGCTGTAACAGGTGTATCGAAAGAGAATAAAACAATTACAGATAATAAAAGTGGAATATTCATATAAATTAATAATTTTCTACTTGAATATTTATCAATTAAAAAACCTGATAAAAATAAAGTAAGTACTGAAAAAATTGAATAAGACATAAATGATTGAGCAATTACATATGGACCCCATCCTTTTGAAGTTTGAACAAAAGATTGAAAAACAGCAAAACCAGTAAATATCCACGGCATTGCTAACATGTTCGAGCTTATGATGTAAAATCTATAATCCTTTATTACTTCCCTTCTCTTCCATTGTTTAATTTCAATTTCTTTTTTATTTTCATCATTAGCCTCTCTTGAGTCTAAATTTAAATTTTTAATTAATAAAAAAGATACAATTGGTAAAACTATTAAAACTGTAATGGAAAAAATAATCCAAAGATTTTGCCAATCTATGATTGTTAATAAATATACCATTAGAACAGGCATTACAAATTCTGCAGATGAAAGACCAAACCAACTTATGCTTAAAGCTCTACCTCTGGTTCTGGTAAAATATCTTGAAATAGTTGTTGAAGCTGTATGAGACATCATTCCTTGTCCTGAAAATCTCATTAAAAAAATTCCAATAAATAATAAAAAAACTGATGTTATTCTTGAAAAGAAGAAACAAGCAAATGATAAAAGAATAGTTACAAAAAAAGCAAATTTAAAAATATTTACATCATCTATCTTTTTCCCAACCCAAATTAATAGAAGACTACTGCATAAGGTTGCTGATGCAAAAATTGAGCCAAATTGTCCGTGGGTAATAGATAGTGCTTCTCTAATACTGGAATTAAATAAGCCTAGAAAATAACTCTGTCCAAAGCTAGAAAAAAATGTAAAAATAAAACCAAATAGAATTACTTTAAACTTCAAACTATTAAACATAGGAAATAAAAATTATGTCTTGTAATATTGCTTTCATAGGTCTTGGTGTCATGGGTTATCCAATGGCAGGTTATATATCAAAAGCAGGTCACAATGTAACTGTTTATAATAGAACACCTGCTAAAGCTGACAAATGGATTGCAGAATATAAAGGTTCAAAAGCAGATACACCTGCAAAAGCAGCTGAAGGTGCTGATTTTATTTTTACCTGTGTTGGAAATGATAATGATTTAAGGGAAGTATCTCTTGGTGAAAATGGATTATTCAATACTGCTAAAGAAGGTTCAGTTTATATTGATAATTCCACTGTATCAGCAGAGATATCAAGAGAACTGTATAAAGCAGCAAAAGATAAAGGATTTGATTTTTTAGATGCACCTATTTCTGGTGGTCAAGCTGGAGCTGAAGGTGGAATACTAACTGTTATGGTTGGTGGTGATGAGGATGTATTTAAAAAAGCAGAACAAGTTATTGATTGCTACAGTAGAAAAGTAAAATTAATTGGTAAATCAGGAAGTGGTCAATTAACTAAAATGATGAACCAAATGTGTATTGCAGGAGCAGTACAAGGTTTATCAGAAGCTATTAATTTTGGAATTAATGCTGGCTTAGATATGGATATCGTTATGGAGACTATATCAAAAGGTGCCGCCCAATCTTGGCAAATGGAAAATAGATATCGAACTATGACTGATGATAAGTTTGATTATGGTTTTGCTGTAGACTGGATGAGAAAAGATTTGGCAATTGTCATTGAGGAAGCAAAAAAAAATGGTTCCCCAGTTCCAATTACAGAACTTATTGATGGCTACTATGCAAAAGTTCAAGAAATGGGTGGTAATCGTTGGGATAGTTCAAGTCTAATTGCCTTACTAAAGAAGAAGAAATAATATCTGTGACTGACACAGTTCCTTACTACGAGGATTTTGCTGAGATCAAAAAGAAAATTTGGTCAATGTTAACAAATGCAGTTAAAGATAGAAGCTCACCTTTTAGAATACCTGTATTTATTTGTGGAGATCAATCTGATTTTGATGGACGAATAGTTGTTCTTAGAAAGGCTGATGAAGCTAATAATCTTATTCAATACCACAGTGATATTAGATCAGATAAAATTAGAAAATTAAAAGCTAATAAAAATGCTGCAATTTTATTCTATGATAAAGAGGAAAAAATTCAGGTAAGACTTAAAGTAGAATGTACTGTTAATCATGACAACAAAATAACAAAAAAGTCTTGGTCTAAAACACAACATATATCTAGAAAATGTTATTTAGTTGATAATGGGCCTGGAACAGAAAGTGATATTCCAACTTCTGGATTAAAACCGGAGCGTGATAATTTTGACTACACAAAAGAACAAAGTGAAGAAGGTTATAAAAACTTTACTGTAATTCAGTGTAAAATTAAATCTATTGAGTGGCTTTATCTAGCAGCTAAAGGTCATCGAAGAGCACGATTTGAATTTGCTGATAATCTTGGTTCTGAAAATACTATAAGCAGGGATTATTGGTTGGTTCCTTAGTTTTTTTTATGGATAATTTAGTTAAAAAATTAGAAGAACAGATTACATTTCTTCAACAAGAAATATCTCAAATAAGTAGTGAGCTATATTCTCAACAAAAAGAAATTAAATTTTTAAAAAATGAAATTATAAATTTAAATAAAAGAATTGAAGAGATGGATAATGAAATTGTTACAGAGATTAAAGAAGATAAAAAACCACCTCATTACTAAATTTATACTCCCTTAACAATAATGTTGCTCCCTTCAGAATTCTGCAATCTTATATCTTTAACAGGTTTGTAATCATCAGAATGATACCATTCTAAAGCCTTTTCATAAGTTGGGAATCTTATGATGACTAACCTTGGAAAATTATCCTCACCTTCGACAACTTGATATTCACCATTTCTAACAAGGTATTCTCCATCAAATTTTTTAACTACTTCACTAACTTTGGCTACATACTCTTTGTAGTTTTCAGGATTTGTTACTTTTAATTGTGCTATTACATAACCTGCTGACATTTCATTCTCCTTTTAAAAAATTGATTTTGAATATTTTTTCCAATTATCTTGATAGTGTTTAGTATTTTCTAAAACTGATTTTTTTTCTTCTTCTGTTACTTCTCTAATTATTTTACCTGGTGAACCAACCACTAATGAATTATCAGGTATTTCTTTATTTTCAGTGATTAAAGCTTTAGCGCCAATAATACAATTTTTACCAATTTTAGCATTATTAAGTATAACAGCACCAATTCCAATTAAACTATTGTCTCCAATTGTGCATCCATGAAGCATAACTAGATGGCCGACAGTTACGTCTTTTCCAACTTTTAAAGGGCAACCAGGATCAGTGTGTAAAACACTGCCATCTTGAATATTAGATCCCTCACCTATGTGAATATTTTCAATATCACCACGTAATACCGCATTAAACCAAATGCTAGAGTTTTTCTCTAAAGTTACATCACCAATGATTGTTGCATTTGGTGCTACCCAATTTTCGCCTGAGTTTTGAGGTTTTTTATCTTTTAAATCGTAAAACATAATTTATATATTCTTATAGTATGCCAGTTCAAACTCCAATATGTGATTTTGGTAAAAAAGCTTTACCCTTTGAATTAAAATCTACTGAAAATAAAGTTATTTCATTAAATGATATCAAGGGAGAAAATGGAACTTTGATAATGTTTATTTGTAATCATTGTCCATATGTCAAAGCTATTACAAAAGAACTAGTTGAAGATTGTAATGAATTAAAAAAAATTGGAATTAACACAGTAGCGATATGTTCAAATGATTTTGTGAATTATCCAGATGACTCATTTGAAAATATGATTAAATTTTCTAAAGATAATAATTTTAATTTTCCTTATTTGCATGACGATACACAAGAAATTGCGAAGTCTTATGATGCTGTATGCACACCTGATTTCTTTGGATATAATAAAAACCTTGAGCTACAATACAGAGGAAGACTAAGGGAACTTAAAAATTTTGTGCCAGTAAAAGATGGTGAAAGTGATTTGTTAAAATCTATGAAACAAATTGCTGAAACTAGCAATGGACCACAGAACCAAATACCTAGTGCTGGCTGTGGCATCAAATGGAAATATGATTAATGTATTTAATCGTTACTAGATCTTTTCCACCTGAGCTTGGTGGTATGCAAAGCTTAATGTGGGGACTTGCAAAAGAACTTTCAAAAAACTTTATGATTAAAGTTTTTGCAGATTATGATGAAAAACATAAAGAATTTGATGAACAAGCAACATTTTCTATTGAGAGAGTTGGGGGACCTAAATTACTTAGAAAATATCGAAAAGCCTATCTCATTGATGAATTTATAAAAAATGGCAAAGTAAATGGTATTATAGCTGATCATTGGAAAAGCTTAGAACATTTAAAGACTAGTAAAAAAAAATATTGTTTAATTCATGGTAAAGAAATTAACCACGCTAAAGGATCGGGGATTAACAAACGTTTATTAAAAGTTTTAAACAATGTTGAAAAAGTAATTGCGAATTCAAAATATACTAAAAATTTAGCAATTAGTATTGGAGTTAAAAAAGAAAATATTATTGTTATCAATCCGGGCATCGATCCAATCAAAGATCTTGATCAAAAATCATTAGAGAAAGTTGAAAGCTTACTTGCAGTTAAAACACCAAGATTAATTACAGTTTCAAGATTTGATAAACGAAAAAATCATGAAAAAGTAATAATGGCTTTAAGAAATCTAAAACAAATTTATCCAGATATTATCTACATTTGTATCGGTTATGGTGATGAAGAAGAAAATATTAAAGATCTTGTAAAAGAATTAGATTTGGAGGGTCAGGTAATGTTTTTTAAAGATATAAGCGATGATTTAAAAAATGCTTTAATTGCTAAATCACATATTTTTGTGATGCCATCTGTTGTTCACAAATCTTCAGTAGAAGGTTTTGGAATAGCTTATACGGAAGCTGCTCAATTAAGTATTCCATCCATTGGGGGCAAAGATGGTGGTGCGTCTGATGCTATTGATCATGAAAAGACAGGATTAATTTGTGATGGTAATAATTTGGATGAAATTTATTCAACAATTAATTCTATGTTAGAAAATAAAAAATATTTAGAGTATGGAAAAAATGCAAAAGAATTTGTTTCTAAATTTGATTGGCCAAATATTATTGAAGAGTACAAAAAGATTTTAAGCTAATTTATGCATCTTTTTAAATCCAAAGAGTCTATTGGAATGCTTTTTGGAATTTTTGCATATTTATCTTTTTCTATTTTAGATACAATTCAAAAAACTTTAGTAATTCATCATTCTATTTTTCAGTTACTTTTGGTTAAATATTTTTTTGTCTTATGTTTGAGTTTGTTTGAGTCTAAAAGAAAAAATAATTATTTATTTTATAAATCTAAAAATATTAAATTACAGATCTTTAGAAGCTTATTATCGGTAATAGAGTCTGGATGTTTTGTTTTGTCATTTAAATACTTATCTTTAGCTAATGCGCATAGCATTGGTTCACTTGCACCAGTAATAGTGGTTGCACTATCAGCAATAATCTTAAAAGAAAAAGTGTCTCTTAAAACATGGGTAGCAATTTTTATCGGTTTTGTTGGAGTTTTAATTATTCTAAGACCAACTTCATCAATCTTTGATCCAAAAGCATTATTGCCATTGATTGCTGCTTTTATATTGGGACTTTATCAAATCGTTACTAAAAAAGTTTCTGAACATGATAAAAATGAGACTTCTTTATTTTATACATCAATCATTGGATTAATAATTATGTCATTATTGGCTTCTAAGTTTTGGACTCCAGTAGATATATCCTCGTATGCAATGTTTTTAGGTATAGGGATATTTTTTTCATTAGGGCTTTATCTTCAAATAATTGCTTTAAGTAAAGCAAGAGCAAGTATTATTCAGCCATTTCATTATACTTTGATTTTTTGGGCAATAATTTTTGGATATATATTTTATAATGATGTGCCCGATATGTTTACTATTTTTGGAGCGATAATTATTACTTGTTCGGGTATTTTTGTTTTAAATCAATCATCAAAAAATTGATTAAAGATGTTTTAAACTAAGATTGTTTATACTTCAGTTATACTTATAGTAATTAATTAATGTCCAATAACAAATTAGCTATTTTTTTAATAATCACTTCTGTTTTTTTTGGAACTGTAATGCTTTCTTTTTTAAAGATAGCTCAAGAAGATGTTAATGTTTATGTGGCTGGTTTTTTTAGATTTTTTTTAGGTCTAGTAATAATTTTACCATACGTAATTAAAAATAAAAATGTTGTACTTAAAACAACTCACCTTAAACAACATTTCTTAAGAGCAATACTTGGCTTACCTGCAATGCTTGTATATTTTTCAGCTTTAGTACTGCTTCCTATTGAAAAACTTACTGCAATATCTTTTGTAGTTCCTTTAATCGTAACAATACTTGCAGTATTTTTTTTAGGAGAGAAGATTTATATATATCGAACTTTAGCTCTAATACTTGGTTTTAGTGGAATGTTGGTAATTATTCGACCTGGTTTTGTAGATATATCTATTGGAGTTTATATGGTTTTATTTTCTGCATTACTTTGGTCAATTAATATAATTATAACTAAAAAAATTTCCAAAGATGATAGTGCAATTACTATTCTAGCTTATCAATCTATTTTTATGAGCCTACTTAGCTTCTTAATTGTTTTATTTTTTTGGGAAATGCCCAGCTTAAAAACCTTTATCTACTTAATCTTGGCGGCTATGTGTGGAACCGTTTTACATTTAACGCTTAACCATGCATTTAAATTGGTTGACGTGAGCATGACACAACCCTACTCTTTTTTAAATTTAGTTTTTGCGTCTATTATTGGTTATTTTGTATTTGATGAAATGCCAGATCTTTATACTTGGATTGGTGCTCTTATAATATTTACCGGTGTCCTTATAATTTCTTACAGGGAAATGAAACTAGATAAAGATATAATAAGAAAAAGAGTTGATATTAAATCTTAATTTTTTTTTGTAATTGTTTTATAAATGTGCCACAGCACTATCAATATTGTTGTAGCTAATATACATGCTGTAAGAGTTCTATCCCATAAAAAAGTCCAAGAACCATCGCTTAATAATAGAGATCTTCTTAAATTTTCTTCCATTAAACCACCAAGGACAAAAGCTAAAATAAGTGGTGGCATTGGAAAATCATATAAGCGCATAAAGGTAGCAACAACTGCGATTCCTATCATTAAATAGATATCAAAGTTATTAAATGACATTACATAAATTCCTGTGATTGAAAAAAATAAGATAAGTGGAATTAAATAATTTTTAGGTATTGCTAAAATTCTAGCGATGTAAGGAATTAAAGGTAAATTCAGAATAAGTAATATTACCATTCCAATATACATCGACATTATAACAGACCAAAAAATTTCTGGATTAGTTACATAAAGTCTTGGACCAGGCTGAATACCAAATCCTAATAGAGCTCCTAACATTACAGCAGTAGTACCACTTCCAGGTATTCCTAAAGTTAGTAATGGAACAAAAGCTCCTGAACATGCTGCATTATTTGCTGTTTCAGGTGCAGCTAATCCATGAACACTTCCTTTACCAAATTTTTCTTTCTCTTCATCACTTACTAAATTTCTTTCCATTCCATATGCTAAGAAAGATGCAATAGTTGCTCCTGCTCCAGGTAATACTCCAATTAAAAAGCCAATAATTGAATTTCGAGGAATGGTCTTTAACATTTTAGTTCTTTCTTCTTTATTAATCTTAATTGAACCAAGTTCTGTTAAAGATACTTGTTTTGCTGCTGCTGTTGGATCGTTACGTTTTAAAATAATAGTGAGTGCTTCACTCATTGCAAAAGTTGCCATAACAACAAGAACAAAACTTATTCCATCTGTTAAGTTCATATTATTAAAAGTAAATCTTGTAATGTCAGATAAACTATCTTGACCAACAGATGCTAACATTAAACCAAGCACCACCATCATCATCGCTTTAATAAATTGTCCTTTGGATGAAAATGCAGCAATAGCAGTTAAACCTAAAATCATTAAGGCAAAGTAATCAGGCGATCTAAAAGATAAACTTACTTTTGATAAACTAGGTGCCATAAATAATAAGTAAATTGCAGCAAGTGTTCCGCCTGCAAAAGAACTCCATGCAGCAATTGCTAAAGCTTTTCCAGCTTTACCTTGTTGTGCCATTGGATAACCATCAAACGAAGTTGCTACCGTTCCAGGAACACCTGGAGCATTTAATAATATTGAAGAAGTAGATCCTCCAAATACAGCTCCATAATAAACACCAGCCATTAAAATTAAGCCAGTTGCTGGATCAAAACCGTAAGTAATAGGTATCATTAAAGCTATCGCAGTCATTGGTCCAAGACCAGGAAGCATTCCAATGATTGTTCCAAAGAAACAACCAATCATTACCATAAATATATTTTGAAATGTAAGAGCTGTTTTTAATCCAATTAAAATTCCTTCTATCATCCCATTACTCCTAACATTTGAAGAAATGGATCTCTTAAGTAAATGTCAAGCACACCGTGTAAAAGATACATAAATGCTGCAACAAATGGAAAAGAAAGCATAAACATTAATACCCATCTTCTCTCACCTAAAAAATAATAAGATGCCATTAGAAATAAAGAGGTAGTTAAAAAATACCCAACTTTTAAAATTAAGGCCCCATAAATTATTGCAATCAAAACTAAAATAGCAGTTTTTTTGTACTCTAAAGCTTTATGCTCAACTTTAATTGTGTTTGGGTCAGGTAAAATTACTTTAAGGCCTGAAAAAAATAATCCAGCATAACCTAAATAAATTGGAAATGTTCTGGCATTAAACGGTGCATTTTCATCAAATGCAAAAACTTGAATTTGGTAAGCTGTATATAAATAAAATACAGAAAAAATAAAAAAGAGCAGTGATATAATTTTTGTAGTATTTATATTCACTGCTCTAATTTTAAATAATCCTAAGGATTATATAACTCCTAATTTTTTCATAAGAGCTGTCATTTCTTCTGTTTGTTTTTCCAAGAAAGAAACAAACTTGTCACCTGGATTATAAATATTAACCCAAGCATTTCTTGCTCTAACAGTTTCCCATTCAGAAGTTTTTTGTACATCGCCTAGCATTTTAGCAATTGCATTTTTATCTGCACCGCTCATACCTGGAGGGCCAAAAAATCCTCTCCAGTTAACGAATTGTACGTCATAACCTTGTTCTTTAAGAGTTGGCGCATCTGGTGCGTCAGAAACTCTTGAAGGAGCAGTAATACCAATAATTCTTACTTGGTCTCTTGCGCCCATAAGCTCACCTAAACCTGTAGAAATAATTTGAGTCTCTCCAGATAAGAGTCCAGCTAACGCTTTTCCACCAGCATCATAAGGAATATAAGCTACATCATTTGGATTAGCACCAGCAGCTTGGAAAGCTAAAGCACCAATTAAATGGTCCATACTTCCTCTTACTGATCCACCAGCCATTTTGACAGAGCTTGGATTCTTTTTGTATGCATCAACTACATCTTTAAAGTTTTTGTAAGGTGAGTTTTTCGCAACAGCGATTGCACCATAGTCACCTATTACACCAGCGATCGGCACAACATCTTTATAAGATAAAGTACCACTTCCACTCACGTAACCTTTGTGTCTAGTGATTGATCTTAAAACTAATGGTGTAGATTGAACTAAAACTGTATTTGCAGGTTTAGTATTAATCATGAAAGCTAAAGCTTTTCCACCACCACCACCTGACATATTTTCAAATGATGCACTTTTTAACATACCAGCTTTTGTTAAAGCCTCTCCAGTACCTCTAGCAGTTCCATCCCAACCACCTCCAGCACCACCTCCAATTACGAAATGAATTTTATCAATCGCAATTGAACTTGTTGTAGTTGCTGAAAATAATAGGATTGCTGAGAATAATACTGAAATTATTTTTTTTATATTATTCATTTTTTCCCTCATTGGTTTTAAAAATGAAAGTAAATTACAGTCTTAAGACAAATGCAAACAATATAGTGATACACAACCTATAATTGATTATTTTTTTTCGATAATTTTTGTCGATAATATTCAAATTTTAAAAATTAAAAAAAACCTTTCCCTATATAAGGCTAATTCTTTTCTATTATTTATTTAATAGTAAATGATAGAAGAACAATTAATGAATGAGTCTAAAGTATTTTTTAATCTTTCAAACTATAAACAGCTATTTTCTAAAAAATTTATTTTAGTAATTTTAATTTCTATTCCTAGTGCAATCATTGCAGATTATTTTAATATTCCATTAGCTTGGATGCTAGGACCAATGATTGTTACTTCAATTGGGGCATTAGCAGGATTAAAAGTTAAAATGCCTAAACTAGCTCTAAGCTCAATATTAATTATACTTGGTCTACATATTGGTAATTACATAGATCAAAATTTGTTTAATCAAATGATTAATTGGATTTGGACTTCTGTAATAATGCTAATTTATATTATTGTTTGTATTCTAATAGTTTCAAAATATTTACAAAAATATGCAGACTATGGAGAAAAAGCCTCAATATTTTCTTCAGCACCAGGAGCGTTAGGTCCACTAATGATTTTAGCTGAAAATGAAAAAACTGATCTATCACAAGTGGCAACTTCACATTTAATTAGATTGATAATTATCATCACACTTATTCCATTTATAATTGTAAATAACGCAGTCACTGAAACTCTTATTGTAGATGATTTTAACTATATGGCTCAAAATCACTTAAATTTATTAATGTTGGTTGTTTCGTCTATAATTTTTATTTTAATTTTTGATAAAATTAGAATTCCTGCTGCACTTTTATCAGGAACATTATTTGCTAGTGGATTACTTCAAATGACTGATATAGCAACATATAAACTACCAGACTCATCAATTAATTTTTGTCTTTTAATTTTAGGTGCTTCAGTTGGATGTAGATTTGCTGAAAAAACAATTAAAGAAATTGCCAATAATTCTCTTCATAGTTTAGTTGCAACAACAATTCTTGTTTTGTTAGGATTTCTTGCAGCTTATGTTGCAACTTTTTTTGTTGATACAAATATCTTAACACTTATCTTATCTTTTAGTCCTGGTGGAATTTATGAGGTAGCAGTAATAGCAATAGCGTTTGATTTAGAACCTGATTTTGTTGCTTTCCATCATATAATAAGATTACTCTTTATACTTTTCACTGTTCCCATATTTTTAAGTGTATTAGAAAAAATTAAGAAATAATTTCAGACAATCTTTCAAAAACTTTTTCTGGAGATAATTTTGATAAATCTGGTGCTTGTATCGCTTTAAAATTTTCTCTTTCAATACTTACTTTAAAAGGTGTTGTATGAAATCCAAATAAAGCAATTCCTTTTGATCCTAAGTGCGCTGTCATATGGGCTGGTCCTGTATCATTTGCAACAACAAATGAACTATCTTTAATCAATGCGGCTAACTGGGAAATATCTAATGCTTTACCGTTATCTAAAACACAAAGAGCATTAATACTTGATGCATCTTTAATTTCTCCTGGTCCAGGTGCTATAACTACTTTAAATTTATTTTTTAATCTTTCATTAATAAAAGAAATTAAATCATTATAATAAGGCCACTTCTTAGAAGTTAAATGAGGAGAGCAAAAAGGAAAAAGAACAATATATTTTTCTAATTGATGATAACTTTTTATTTGAGATATATCTGATGAGCTCCACGAAAAATCAGGGCTTAATGTGTGGTGAGTTGCAATTCCTGAACTTTTTAACTGATGGTCAAATCTAGATAAAACTGAGTCTTTATCAAAATCTTTTTTTGTAGATCCTTCTGGCAATGTGGTTTCAGTAGACGACCATGTGCCTCTAGTAGCTTTAGGAAATAATATTCTTTTATAAAATGATGTTCTGCTTGAGTTTTGTAGGTCATAAACTTTGGAGAATTTGTATTTCTTAATATTCTTCATCAATGAATATAAATAGATCAGATTAAATCTTGGTAATCTCTTATCCAAAATAACATTGGAAATATGTGGATTTTTTTTAAATAGATCAAAATATGGTTTAGTTGTTAACAAATGAACTTCATCATTTTTGTGATTTTCAGAAATATCTTGAATTGCCCCACACGCTTGAGCTATATCTCCTAAAGATCCATGTTTAATGATTAAAATGTTAGACATATTTATAACAACTTAACATAGTATATTTTTTAATGAATAAAATTCTAGTAGAGGTATCTGTTGGTGAATTATTGGACAAAATTTCTATCCTAGAAATTAAACAAGGAAAAATCAAAGATTTAGAAAAACTAAAATTTATTAATGAGGAACACTCAATCCTTAAAAATCAATTAAATAACAATGTTAAATCTGATCAAAAGTTAAATGAGCTCTTTGAGTCTTTAAAACAAATTAATGCAAAATTATGGGTAATTGAAGATGATAAAAGACAATGTGAAAAAGAAAAAGATTTTACAGAGACTTTTATTAAACTTTCAAGAGATGTTCATTTCTTAAATGACGACAGGGCTAAAATTAAGTTGGAAATTAATAATCTCACAGGTTCAAAGATTAAAGAAATTAAAGAATATACTAGTTATTAAGACTGTTAATGAATAACTATGTCTTATTTTTAATCACACTTTTTTGTTGGTCGCCCACTTGGTATTTGATTAAATTTCAATTAGGTTATGTAGATCCATTAGTTTCAGTTTTTTATAGATTTTTAATAGCTGCAATCATTTTTTTTATTTACCTATTAATCAAAAAACAGAATTTAAAATTTTCCATTAATTGTCACTTTTGGTTTTTATTTTTTGGAACTTGTCTTTATTCAATTAACTATGTTTTCTTTTACCTATCTAACACATATTTAATAAGTGCATTTCCAGCAATTGTTTTTTCTACTGTTGTTATAATGAATATTTTAGGTGAAACTTTTTACTTTAAGAAAAAACCATCTTTAAAAACATTAATTGGTGCATTAATTGGAATGATTGGGATTATTATTATTTTTAATGATGAGATATTTAATTTTAGCTTTGAAAAAGGTACTCACATAGGATTATTTTTGGCATTAATTGGAACGTTTTGTGCCTCAACAGGAAACATGGTTCATCAAAGAAATTTGAATAATAACTTTCCTGCACTTCAAACAATTGCTTATGCTATGTTATATGGTTCTATTGTTACCTTATTAATTACACAGGTGCGTGGTGCTGAATTATTATTTGAATACAGCTTTAGCTATATAACATCTCTATTATATTTATCTATTTTTGGATCAATCTTTGCTTTCGTTTCATATTTAAAATTACTCGAAAAAGTTGGTCCTGGACGCGCTGGTTATGTCGGTGTTGTTATGCCTGTTCTTGCTCTAATAATATCTACTATTTTTGAGAAATTAGAATGGCAAATAGATCTTATTATTGGTCTTCCTATTTTAATTATTGGTGCAGTTTTAGTTATCAATCAAAAAATAAAATCTAATTAGCTATTAAAAACTTTTGGAAACCAATCCTCTCTCATTATATCTCCAGTTTTTAAATTGATTCCATCAAATGGTGGAGAGGTTGGACCTCCTCTATCAATATATTTAACATCATCACCTATAAATCTCATAGAAAATGCCCTCCTAGATTTTGAAGTATTATTTCCAGTTGAGCCATGCACAATTTTAAAATTAAATAATACAGCATCACCTAAATTAAGTTCTGGAATTAAAATATTTTTTTTAAATTCATCTGATGAAGGTAAATCCATAAATGAACTAGCGTCTTCGTACCAAGATTGATTATTGGACCATTTGGTAGGTCTAATTAACTTTTGCCATTTATGAGACCCTAAAATTAATTTAAGATTATTTTTCTGATCGACTTCATCTAATGGTATCCAAAAACTTCCTGTATCATTACCATCAACACAGTAATAAGGCATATCTTGATGCCAAGGTGTTTCTTTGTGTGTACCTGGTTCCTTTATGAAAATATGTTCATGAAAAATTTGAGATGATTTAGAATTGGTTGCTTCTGCAACAATTTTAGCTCCGAGTGAATTAAAAATACAATCTTTAAACTCCTCTATTCTCTCCCAATTACAATAATCTTCAAAAAATCTACCATTGTTACCATCTACATTCTCTCGTCCATGTTTACTTGGATTATCTAAAACCTTTTTAAAACCTGTTCTTAATGGCTCAATCCAATCTTTAAAAATATCTTTAATAATTATCACACCATCTGTTTGGTAATCATTAATTTGTTCTTCGGTTAAAAACATTTTTATTATTGGAAACTATATTTTTTCTCTAAGTATTTAATGACATTATGAATAATAAAAGTCATGAATAAATAAATTCCGCCTGCAACAATAAATACTTCTATTGGCTTAAAGGTTGTTGAAATAATATATTTAGCAACTCCTGTTAAGTCCATTAATGTTACTGTGCTTGCTAAAGAAGTTCCCTTCATCATTAATATTATTTCATTACCGTACGCAGGCAATGATTGTCTAATCGCTATTGGAATTTGGATTTTGTAAAAAATTATATTGTTTGTTATTCCTAAACTTTTACCAGCCTCAATAATACCTGGCTTTATTGTCTGAAACGCTGATCTTAAAATTTCAGAAGTATAAGCACCTGTATTTAAAGTGAAGGCTATAATTGCGCACCAGTAAGGTTCTTTTAAAATAACCCATAAAAATGTTGATCTTAAATATTCAATTTGTCCCAAACCAAAGTAAATTATGAAAATTTGAACCAATAAAGGTGTTCCTCTAAAAACATAAGAATACCCGTAAGCAAACTTATTAATAAATATATTTTTATTTAATCTTAAAATTGCGAATAAAAGTCCGAGAAATAACCCAAAAAATAAAGATACAGATAAAAGTTTTAAAGTAACAACAGCTGCACCTAATAATTTGGGGAAACTAGTAAACATCAAATCAAAGTCCATTAATACCCCCTGCTATATTTTGCTTCTAATTTATTAATTAACTTCATACTTAAGTAAGTTAGTAGTAAATATAAAACAGCAGCAAATGAGTAAAAGAATAATGGATCTCTAGTAGAACCTGCTGCGATATATGATTGTCTCATAATTTCAACCAAGCCTGTAACTGAAATAAGAGATGTATCTTTTAAAGTAATCTGCCAAACATTACTAAGATTTGGAATGGCTAGTCTTAACATTTGAGGTAAAATTATTTTATAAAACTGTGCAAATTTACTTACACCCAAAACTTTAGCAGCTTCGAACTGACCTTTATCAATTGATTGAATTGCTCCACGAAATACTTCAGTTGAATAAGCGCCTGAAATTATTCCAATTGCCATTGATCCAGTAATAAAAGCATTAATTTCTATATATTCAAAATACCCAAAGATAGAAGCAACATACATAATTGCACCGCTTCCGCCAAAAAAGAAAAGGTAGATTACTAATAATTCAGGAACACCACGAATAACTGTTGTGTAAAAATTTCCAATTAAATTTAAAGATTTGTATTTTGATAGTTTAAGTGGAGTAAAAATTAGGGCAAAAACAAATCCTATCAACATTGCTGTAACAGAGACAGCTATAGTCATTAAGGTTGCGTAAAATAATTCATCACCCCAACCAGTTTTGCCAAATGCGAGAAGTTCCATATAGATTGGCGACTATATATTATAGTCGCCAAATCTGAAATTAATTACATAGAAGCATCGAAACCAAAGTGCTTAATAGCAAGTCTGCTAATAATTCCTTGTTTTCTAGCTTTATCAATTGCTTTGTTGAAGTCTTTTAGAAGTTTAGCGTCTCTTTTTCCAATCGCATCATCTCCACCTTGTCTAACACCAACACCAACACCATTACCAAATGCACCACCTGAAAAAGTTGGTCCAACTAATACAACTGGTTTTCCTGATTTGTCAGCATAGTCTGTAAATGCAACAGCTGCAGCTAATGCAACATCGCATCTTCCAGATGTTAAATCTAGATTTACCTCATCTTGAGTTTTGTAAGTTCTAACATTAACACTTCCTACATCACCTGACTCTAAAAAGTTTTGGTGAATAGTTCCTGTTTGAGTACAAACAGTTTTTCCAGCAAGTGCACCTGTTAAAGTTTTAAGAGCTTTTTTAACAGCAGATCCACCTAAAGTTAAATTAACACCTTCAGGAGTGTCTACACCTTCTAGACTAGAACCCTTCATAACTGCAAGCGAAGCTACTTCATCAGCATAACCTTGAGAAAAAGTGATTGTTTTTTGTCTTTCAGCAGTAATTGACATACCTGCCATAATTGCATCGAACTTTCTCATCAATAAAGCTGGAATCATTCCATCCCAGTCTTGTTCAACGATAGTACACTCATGTTTCATGATTGCACAAAGTTCGTTTGCTAATTCAACCTCAAAACCAATAAGATTGCCTGATGCATCTTTTGAGTTCCATGGTGGGTAAGCACCTTCAGTTCCAATTTTTATTTTGTCAGCGTAAACATTTCCGATAACTAATAAAGAAGCAAGAACTGTTAAAATAGTTTTTTTGAATATATTCATTATTTTCTCCTTTAATTTGGAGGAAGTATTTCACAATTTTAAAAATTAAAAAAGAAAAATTAATGGTTTATTGATGAAGAGAAGTTCCAAGAACAATCAAAACTAGGTATATAAACTCTAGATAATTTAGTATTTCCAAAATGATGGTTAAATACATTTAACCAGTTATCAACTTGTTTAGGTTTTTTATCTTGACTACCTACCTGAGCGGTAATCACACCTTTTGGTTTTAATATTCTGATCATTGAGTCCATATTTTTAGCAGCAAGATCTATGCAAAATTGATCATCATTAAGATCAACAAAAATGTGATCGTAGGTATCATCCTCAACTGATGTTATGCTTTTAAATGCATCACCCCACACACATTTCACTGAATTTTTTTCTGTAGCTTTGTTGCCTATATCTCCAAGATGTTTATTACAAACGTCCACAACTTCTGGATCAAGCTCAAACCAGTCTATAAAATTAAAATTTTTAGAAATGCACTCTCTTGCAACACCGCCATCACCACCTCCAATGATTGCAGCTCTTTCGTTGTCTTTATTTAAATGAAGGCCAGCACCTACAAAAGTTGAGCTGTATAAATGCTCATCAGTTGCAGCGACTTGTATTTCTCCATCAATAAATAATGATTTGCCAAATTGTTCTAATTCTAAAATTTCAATATGTTGACCGACTTTTGATTTAAAATCTTCAAGCACATCATTTACTACGTATGATTTTTGCAATCCTGGTGAACTATAAATATCGTGATATAAAGATTTAGTATCTCTATTAAATTCTTTTTTAACAATTCTTTTATGAGCAAATTCTTTTTTTATTATATCAATTGCAACTGATGGGCTAACTTTTCCACAAGTAAAAAAATCAAAACTAATTATCCCTTTTTCAGGAAATGTATGAAAACTAATATGACTTTCTGCTAATAATGCTAAAATTGTAAAACCTTGAGGCTCAAATTTATATTTAGAAATATTAAGAATTGTTACATCAGCTGCTTTTGCAATATCATTAATAACTTTTTCAAACAAAGAAGGATCGTATTCTTTGGTAGTTCCAATAATGTCTAGAGTTATATGCTCTCCAACCTTAGTCATTAATTATCCTCTTTTATAGTTTTTTGCTTTGGATAATACTTTTTTCATTTCTTTTATCGAAAGGATTTTAGGCCTACCCAATTTTAAGCTCGTTATATACTGAAGTGATATATTTTCAACCTCTTCAGCTAGCTCAAAAGCTTTCGGTAAATTTTCTTCGAATGCAATCTGACCGTGATTGCTGATTAAGCAAGCTTTTCTGCTCTTTAAAGCTTTTAAAATATTTTTAGATAATTCTCTTGTCCCATAAGTTGCATATTTTGCACATTTAATATCGTGACCTCCTGCCATAGCTACCATGTAATGAAAAGAGGGAATGCTTCTTTTGTGAGTAGAAACTGCAGTAGCGTTAGTTGAATGAGCATGAACAATTGCTTTAGCTTCTAATTTATTTTTGTAAATGTCTTGATGAAATTGCCATTCTGAAGAAGGAATTCCTTTTTTTTTGTCGAAATTTCCTTTAAGTGAAACAAAAACTATATCGCTACCTTTTAATGATGAATACTTTTTTCCAGAGGGAGTGATTAAGAAACCATCATTGTATCTTACTGATATATTGCCAGATCTAAGAGCAGATAGCTTTCTGCTATTAAGCATTTTGGAATATTTGATTATTTCAGCCTTAATTTTCTTCATTAAAAAAAACTTGATTTTAACTTAATTTAAGATCAGACTACATAAAGAAAAAAATGACTGATACAATTAAATATTTTCTTGAAGAAAGTAGAATGCCAAAGACTTGGTATAATATAGCTGCAGATCTTCCAAAACCCTTGGATCCAGTTTTACATCCTGGCACTTTAAAACCAATAGGACCAGATGATTTAGCACCATTATTTCCAATGGCTCTAATTGGGCAAGAAGTTTCTCAAGAAAGAGAAATTGAAATTCCTGAGCCGGTAAGAGATATTTATAAACAATGGAGACCTTCTCCCCTTTACAGAGCAAGAAGATTAGAAAAACATTTAGATACTCCTGCAAGAATCTATTACAAATATGAAGGAGTAAGCCCGTCAGGAAGTCACAAACCAAATACAGCGGTTGCACAAGCTTTTTACAATAAAGAAGAAGGTACAAAAAAAATAACTACTGAAACAGGTGCAGGACAATGGGGAACCTCACTTGCTTTCGCATGTAAGCTATTTGGAATAGAGTTAGATGTTTATATGGTTAAAGTAAGTTTTGAGCAAAAACCATATAGAAAATTAGTAATGCAAACATATGGAGCGAGATGTGTTGCAAGTCCATCAGAAGAAACTGATAGTGGAAAAGCTATATTAGCGAAATTTCCAGATAGCTCTGGTAGTTTAGGAATAGCTATTTCAGAAGCTGTTGAAATGGCAGCAAAAAATCCTGATACAAAATATGCGCTTGGCAGTGTGTTAAATCATGTGTTGATGCATCAAACTATCGTTGGAAATGAAACATTACTTCAAATGGAAATGGCTGATGACTATCCTGATATTTTAGTTGGATGTACGGGTGGTGGTAGCAACTTTGCAGGATTAGTTTTTCCATTTTTAGGTAAAAATTTTAGAGAAGGAACAAAAACAAGAGTAATTGCATGTGAACCAAAATCATGTCCTTCACTTACAAAAGGTAAATTTGTTTATGACTTTGGTGACACAGGAAGATTAACACCACTAATGAAAACACATACTTTAGGATCACAGTTTATTCCACCAGCAACACACTCTGGAGGATTAAGATACCACGCTATGGCACCAATGGTTAGCCATCTTAAAGAGCTTAATGCAATAGAAGCAAAAGCATATGGTCAAAAAGAATGTTTTGAAGCAGGCGTTAACTTTGCAAGAACAGAAGGAATTGTTCCTGCTCCTGAAGCTACTCATGCAGTCAAAGGTGCAATTGATGCAGCATTAGAGTGCAAAAAGAATGGTGAGTCTAAATCAATACTATTTAATCTTTGTGGGCATGGTCACTTTGATATGAAGGCTTACGGTGATTTCTTCGAAGGAAACTTAGCTGAAGATAAATTTGACCAAGCAAGTGTTGATAAAGCTTTAGAAGAATTGCCAAAAATTGCTTAATTTAAAAAATTGAGTCTCATAAAACCATTTAGCGGAATAAGACCTAAAAAAAGGTTTGCAAAAGAAGTTACTTCTCCAAACGTTAGTTATATTGATAATTATAAACCAAATAAAAAATTAAACTTTCTAAATTTATTAAATACTTCCAAAATCAATAAATCAAAAAAAATTCTTAAAAGTCTTAAAGATAAAGGCATTATTCAGCAAGATACATCAAATCATTTCTATTTATATAGAATTACATACAATAATAAGAAGTTACTTGGGATAGTTGGAAAAATAAATTTAGATAATTATGATGACAAAAAAATATTAGGTCATGAAGAAACTTTTGTTGAAAGAATTAAAAAAAGAAAAGAGCAATTATTAAAATTCAATAGTCAAATAAGCCCTATTTACACTACATACAAGAGTACTCCAAATTCGTTAAAAAAATTAAAGAATATTTTTAGATTTAAATCAGATTATAATTTTAAATCTAAAGATAAGTGTAGGCATGAACTTTGGGTTGTTAATAAATTAAATAAAGTAAGATTGCTTAAAAATTATCTAAAAAATATAAAAAAGATATATATATGTGATGGACATCATCGAATTCAAGCAATGTTAAAAAGTAAAAAAAAAATTGCTCCTATGATAATTGCCTTTCCAGATAACCAAGTGAACATATTGGATTATAATAGGGTTGTAAAAACCAACCTAAAATTTGAGAAAATTAAGGAAATAATTTCAAAACACTTTTCTTTAAAAATATCTAAAATGAATAAGAAACTTAAAAATAACCAAATTGAAATGTATGCAAATAAAAAATGGTATACAATTAAGCCTTTAAAACAATCAAAAGAATTAGATGTAACAATATTAAGAAAATTAATATTAGATAAAATCCTGAAAAATAAAAAAAATATTGATTTCGTATCAGGATTTAAAGGTAAAAAAGCCTTGGAAAATTTTGTAAATTCTAAAAAGTATAATTTAGCATTTAGGTTATATCCTACAAATATTTCACAAGTTTTATCCTTTGCAAAAAAGAAAAAATATATGCCACAAAAGTCTACATGGTTTCACCCAAAACCACTTGATGGATTAATTTCTTCCAGAATTATTTCTTAAATAATTCTTTAAGACCATTAGATGATGCTTCGGAAATACCTTTTTCTGTTATCAAACCTGTTACATACTTTGCTGGAGTAACATCAAAGGCAAGATTTATTGCTTTACTTTTTTTAGGGTAAATTAAAACTTTTTTGATCTCATTATTTTCATCCACTCCCTCAACATGAGACAGCTCTTCTGAATTTCTTTCTTCAATTGGGATATTTTTACCTTCTTTAATTTCCCAATCGATAGTTGAACTTGGTAATGCTACATAAAAAGGCACATTATTATCATGAGCTGCTAATGCTTTTAGATAAGTTCCAATTTTATTACAAACATCTCCATTAGACAAAGTTCTATCAGTCCCTACAATACACATATCCACCTCGCCTCTTTGCATTAAAATTCCACCTGTATTGTCAGCAATTATAGTATTTGGTATTTCTTCCTCATTTAATTCATAAGAAGTTAAATTTGCACCTTGGTTTCTTGGTCTTGTCTCATCTACCCATACATGAACTGGAATACCTTTTTTATGTGCATGATATATGGGAGAAGTAGCTGTTCCCCAATTAATAGTTGCTAACCATCCAGCATTACAATGAGTCAAAATATTAACTGTATCTTTCTTCCTATTATAAATTTCCTCAATTATTTTTAATCCATTGATACCTATATTTTCACAAAACTTTTCATCTTCATCACATATTTCTTTAGCTTCATTTAAAGCAACATCTAAGGTTTTGTCACTATTAATCCCTAATAATTTTTTCATCATACGATCTACTGCCCATTTCAAATTAATTGCTGTAGGTCTTGATTGAATTAGTTGTTCTGCACTTTTATTTATAAATTCAGGATTATTATTTTCCTGGATTGCTAAAACTATTCCATAGGCAGCAGTTCCACCAATTAAAGGTGCCCCTCTCACCTCCATAATTTTAATAGCATTTATTGCATCTTTGACTGATTTGAGATCTTTAATTATAAATTTATGTGGAAGCTTTGTTTGGTCAATTATCTTTACTACACCACTGTTAAACCAAATTGTTCTATACTTTTTTCCCTCTATTCTCATTGAGATAAAACTCTACCAGCTACAGATTTAAGTTTATCTATCGTCTTTTGAGTTCTTTTTTCTGGAACTGTAATTATTGCAACATCTAAGCAATTATTTGTTGGATCTTTTGGATCAATATAATTCTCAAAATTATCAATTAAATTTTTAATCATTACTTTTGCTTTTTCAGCGTTACCTAGTAAAACTTTAATTACTTGTTGAACATCTACATTTTCATGATCTGGATGCCAACAATCAAAATCAGTGACCATTGAAACAGATGCGTATCTAATTTCAGCCTCTCTAGCGAGTTTTGCTTCAGGCATATTAGTCATACCAATAACATCTGCTTTCCATGATCTGTATAAATTTGACTCAGCAAGTGTTGAAAATTGAGGCCCTTCCATCACAACATAGGTGCCATTTCTTTGATAATCTATATTTGATTTTTTAATCGCTTCCTCACAAGCATTCATCAATCCGTTTGATGTTGGGTGAGCCATTGAAACATGAGCCACAATTTCATCATTGAAAAAAGTTTTGGTTCTTGCAAATGTTCTATCGATAAATTGATCGATTATAACAAATTTACCTGGTGGTAAATCTTCTTTAAGTGACCCTACAGCTGAAACTGAAACAATATCTGTTACTCCTAATTGTTTTAGAGCATCAATATTTGCTCTAAAATTAATATTAGATGGAGAGATAAAATGCCCTCTTCCATGTCTTGGTAAAAAATAAACTTCTTTATTATTGTACTTTGTTTTTAAGATTTTATCTGATGGTTTTCCCCAAGGAGTATTTAAATCAAGTAATTCTCTGTCTTTAAACTCTTCAACATCATAAAGACCACTTCCACCAATTATTGCTAATTTATTAGTTGTCATAGATAAAAATTTAATTATTTATACTTTTATAATTAACTATTATGAATTTAAAAGATTATATTAGATCTATCGCAGATTACCCTAAAAAAGGTATTTTATTTAGAGATATCACTACATTAATTAAAGATGAAAATGCTTTTGCAGAAACTATTAATCAAATTGTTGAAAGATCTAAAAAATATAATTTTACAAAAATTGCAGCAATAGAATCGCGTGGCTTTGTCTTTGCCTCTGCAGTTTCATATATTTTAAAAAAACCATTCATAATGCTAAGAAAAAAAAATAAATTACCTGCCGATGTTCATTCAATTGATTTTGAACTTGAATATGGAACAGCTACAATTGAAGTTCACAAAGATTCTTTAGATGAAAATGATAGTGTTCTAATTATTGATGATTTAATTGCAACTGGTGGCACTGCTGAAGCGGCTGCTAAACTTGTAGAAATTTCGAAAAGTAAAGTTGCAGCTTTTGTATTTGTAATTAACTTATTTGATTTAGGTGGATCTGATAATTTAGTGAAAAATAATTATAAAGTTGAAAATTTAATTGATTTTCCAGGACATTAAATGGTAGCGGGAAGTGGGATCGAACCACTGACCTCAGGCTTATGAGTCCTGCGCTCTAACCAACTGAGCTACCCCGCCATAATTTATAATCGACTTATAATAGAAATCTTTATTGTTTCAATATACTTTTTAAATGAAGTTTCGCTAAACAATAAAGTAAACAGTCAAAGCAGTAATAATAGTAACTAAAAAAAACGAAATTATGATTCTTTTTTTAAATGATCTTTTTTTGTCTAATCGAACTCTATTAAGCAAGATATTTACGTTAGTTGTTTTATAACTATCTTTTTTAAAATCTTTATTCGAACTTACATCTGTTTCAAGTAACGTTATGTCTTGATCTTCTTTTTTCACAACATCATTTAAACAGCAATTAGTTATAAATTCAAACTAATTTGAAAAATTAGTTATATGTTTTTAAAATTATTAGCTTTTAGAGGTTTTGTTAACAATTCTGCAGGATATTTTTTCTTTTCGATTTCGATATACAAATTTTTTTTAACTAATTGTTCGTTCGAAAAATCACAGTTTATATAACCAAATGATAAATTTTTATCATAATTAAACGAGTAATTTCCAGATGTTGTTTTTCCAATGATTTTGTCATCTAAATATATTGGTTCTTCATGCAGTAAAAGAGGTTCTCCAGATTTACTCTCTTTTAACGTTAACATAACAAATCTTCTGTCTAATTTTTGATCTTTAATTTTTAGTAATTTTTCTTTTCCTATAAAATCAAATGGTTTTTTATAACTAATTGCAAAATTTAAACCTGCTTGATATTGATTTTCTTCAGGAGAAATATCATGTCCCCAATGTAAGAAACCACTTTCCATTCTCATTGTATCCATAGTGTGAGCTCCACAATGAGTAAGGTCAAAATCTTTACCAATATTAACAATCAAATCATATATTTCTTTACCGTTGTCACTTTGAACATAAAGTTCGTAACCAAGTTCTCCAACATAAGACAATCTTTGAGCCCAGACATTGATTGAATTTAGATTGATATTTTTACCTGTACCAAATTTAAAATTTTTATTAGATAAATCTTCTTTAGTAATTCTTGATAATAAATCTCTACTTTTGGGACCAAAAATTCCTATGCATATAAGATCATCTGTTACATCTTTAAATTCTATATCGCTTAATAGATATTTAAGTATATGAGCCTTATCATGAGTTCTAACAGATGCTGAACTTATTATTCTAAAATGATCTTTTTTAAGACAAACAACCGTTAGGTCTGTTTCGATACCCGCACCTTCATTGAGCATATGAGTATAAGTACATTTTCCAATTTCATTTTTAATATTAGCGGTACACAATCTTTGTAATTCTTCATACGCTTTTTTTCCTTTAACTTCATATTTTGAAAAAGGAGAAAGTTCAAACAACCCGACATTTTCAATTGTATTTTTACATTCATGTTCAACTGATGGATACCAATTTTGATAATTAAAACTATATTCGTATTTTGACTTAGAACCATGCAAAGCATACCACATTGGTCGTTCATACTCTCCAGATTGGCCAAAACATGCCCCTGCTTTTTTTAAATCTTCATGATAAGGAAGTAATTTTTGATTTCTTGAAGTAATATGTTGTTTATATGGCCAATGCATTCCATATAAATCTCCTAGAGTTTCTGTAACTCTATTCATTATAAATTTTTTTGATGAATGAAATTTTTGAAATCTTTTAATATCTAAAGAATATAAATCCTCATTCATGTATCCATTAATCATCCATTCTGCTGTAACTCTTCCAGCTCCTCCAGAACTTGCAATTCCAATGCTATTAAAACCACAGCATGTAAATAAATTTGAAACTTCTGGTACTTCTCCTAAAAGATATTGAGTATCAGGTGTAAATGATTCAGGTCCTGAAAAAAATTTTCTAACGCCAGCTGTTTCTAACATTGGTAGTCTTTTAAAAGATTTTTCTAGATAAGGCTCAAAATGATCAAAATCATCTGGAAATTCTCCAAAAGAAAAATCATTAGGTACAATTCCTTTTTCTTTAAATGCATTCTTTGCGCCTGGCTCAAAAATACCAACAAGCATTTTTCCAGCATCTTCTTTCAAGTAAAGACAATCATTATAATCCCTAAGAACTGGAAGATTTTTTGGAAGATAATTCATTGGTTCAGTTATTATGTAGAAATGCTCATTCGGATATAAAGGCACACTTACGCCAATGTCTTCACCAATTTGTCTCGACCACATTCCAGTAGCAAGAACTACATATTCGCAGTCAATTTTACCCTCTGATGTTTCTACTCCAATTATTTTATTATTTTTTACAAGTATTTTAGTAACTGGTGTTTTTTCAAATATTTGAACCCCTTCCATTCTAGCAGCTTTTGCTAAAACATTAGTAACCCCCACAGGATCTGCCTGACCATCTTCTGGCATATAAACACCACCTAAAATGTCTTGATCATTAATTACTGGATATAAATTTTTAATTTGTTGTTTATCTAGAACTTCTACATTTACATCAAACAATTGTGCTGACGTTGCTTGCCTTAATAATTCTTGAAGTCTTTCTTTTGAGCTTGCAACAGTGATTGCTCCATTTTGTTTAAGTCCAGTTGCTAGCTCTGTTTTTTTTTCGAGTTCTTTATAAAGATTGAGAGAATACTTTCTAAGTTTAGTTATTGTTGCAGTTGCACCAAGTTGTCCTACTAATCCTGCGGCATGCCAAGTAGTACCTGAGGTTAATTGATCTCTTTCAAGAAGAATTGTATCCTTCCATCCAAATTTTGCCAAATGGTAAGCAACCGAACATCCAGCAACACCTCCACCTATAACAACAGTTTTTGAATTTTTTGGTATTTTTTTGTAGTTCATTATTTTTAATGTTATTAAGAGTATTATATTTAACTAAATATTAAATGAAAAATTTTCTTTTAACGGGTGGTGCTGGCTATATTGGAAGTCATGTAGCGCACATGCTTATTGATGAAGGACATAAAGTTACAATTATTGATAACCTTATTACTGGATCAAAACAAATTGTGCCAAAAAAAGCAAAGTTAATTCAATGTGATATTTCAAATGAAAAAGTCGTTACAAAAATAATACAAAATAATAAATTTGATATTGTGATGCATTTTGCCGGTCTAACTAGAGTGGACGAGTCAATAAAATTTCCAAAGAAATATGATAATTTCAATTATAAAAAAGCTAAAATTTTTATTAACACATGTTTTAAGAATAATCTAAAAAGAATAATATTTTCTTCAACAGCTTCTGTATATGGAAACCCTAAAGGAAAGAAAGTTTCAGAAAATGATAAATTAAGTCCAATGAATCCGTATGCAAAATCAAAACTTAAATTAGAAAAATTTATAATCAAAAAATCGAAAATCCATAAAGCAAAATATATAATTCTAAGATATTTTAATGTTGCAGGTGCGGACTACAAAAAAAGAACAGGGATGATTGCCAAAGCTTCTACAAATTTAATTAAAGTTATTTGTGAAGTTGCAACAGGAAAACGAAAAAAATTAATAATAAATGGTAATAATTTTAATACAAAAGATGGAACTACAATCAGAGATTTTATACACGTTTCAGATTTAGCTCAAATTCACAATCTTTCAGCAAAATACCTAATAAAAGATAAAAAGTCTCAAATTTTTAACTGTGGTTATGGAAATGGCTTTTCAATTTTAGATGTGATTAAAAGTATTAATTTTATATTAAAAAAACGATTACCCTTTATTGTTGGCAAACCAAGAAAAAAAGATATTTATTTTTCTGTCGCTGATACAAAAAAGTTTAATAGACATTTTAGATGGAAACCAAAATATAGCAGCTTAAATTATATTTTAACAACTGCGTTTAATTGGGAAAAAAAACAAAAATAATTATTTTTGGTTTAAATTAAATTTTAACTGCTTCATCAGGAGTAACATAGCTGTGTCCAAAAACATCTGCTACTGCTTTGTATGTAACATGACCTTTGTGAACATTTAATCCTGCTAGAAAGTTTTTATCTTCACCTAGGGCTTTTTGATAACCTTTGTTAGCAAGTTTTACTAAAAAAGGTAAGGTTGCATTATTTAATGCAAGTGTTGAAGTTCTTGGAACTCCGCCTGGCATGTTTGCAACACAATAGTGAACTACATCATCAACTATATATGTTGGATCACCATGAGTAGTTGGTTTACTTGTTTCAACACATCCTCCTTGATCAATTGCAACATCAACAATTACTGACCCACGTTTCATTGATTTAATCATATCACGTGTTACTAATTTTGGAGCCTCTGCCCCTGGAATTAAAACACCTCCAACCAAAAGATCGGCTTCGGAAACTAATTTAGGTAAATCAATTTTTTCACTTTGTTGAGGAATTATTTTGTCTCCAAACATTTCAACAAGTTGTTTTAATCTTGCTTCAGACTTATCTACTATATGAACTTCTGCTTGCATCCCAGTTGCGATGACAGCTGCATTTTCACCAACAACTCCGCCACCTAAAATAACAACTTTTCCACCAGACACTCCTGGTGCTCCTCCTAGTAATAGCCCTCTTCCTTTTTGATTTTTTTCTAGGCAATGTGCTCCTGCCTGAACAGACATACGTCCCGCAACTGCACTCATTGGTGCAAGCAAAGGCAATCTTCCATTATCATCTGTTACAGTTTCGTAAGCTATATTTATACTTTTAGATTTTATTAAACCTTCAGTTAATTCCTTAGCAGCAGCCAAATGAAGATAAGTATATACGATTTGATTTTCTCTGATCATATCAACTTCGACTTTTTGTGGCTCTTTAACTTTAACTATAATTTCTGCATCATTAAAAATATCAGATGCACTATCAGCAATTTTAGCACCTGCATTTGTATATTGCTCGTTTTCAAAACCTGCTTCAAAACCACCATTGTTTTCAACGATAACTTCATGACCCTCTGAAACTAAAGTTTTAACACTTTCTGGGGTAAGCCCTATTCTATTTTCTTGTGGTTTGATTTCTTTAGGTACGCCTATCTTCATAACGTTTCTTTCTTTATTAAGTAGTTAAAAACTAATTAGTTTTTTTGGTTTTTTTGATAGTTAGTGATACCTGTTCTAAGTTTATCAATAATTTCATCAATATGTTTTTCTTCACAAATAAATTGTGGAGCAATAATTAAGCAGTCACCAGTTGCTTTAAAGTTTACCCCTGCTTCATAACAAGCTTTAAAACATTCGTAACCTGCTTTGCCTGGTTTAGTGTTTAATTTCATATCAATACCACCCATCATTCCATATCCTCTGATATTATCTACAGATTCCAAGTCTTGCAGTGAGAACAATCCTTTTTGGAAATAAGGTGCTAAATTTTTAGCTCTATTAAAAATATCATCTTTTTCAAAAATATCTTGAACAGCTAATGCTGCTGCTACCGCAACAGGGATTCCTGAATAAGTATATCCATGAAATAATTCAACAGCACCTGTTGGTGAAGAATCCATTACTGCATCATAAATATAATCATTACATGCAACAACACCCATAGGTACAACACCATTAGTTGTAGCTTTTGCCATTGTCATAATATCTGGCGTTACACCAAACTCATCTGCACCAAATTTAGAACCAGTTCTACCCCAGCCAGTGATGACTTCATCAAAAATTAAAAGTATTCCATGCTTGTCACAAATTTCTCTTAGTTTTTGTAAATAGCCTTTAGGTGGAACTAATGTTCCAGTTGATCCAGCAATAGGCTCAACGATACAAGCAGCAATATTTTCGCCACCAAAATTTGCACAAATAGTTTCTAAATCATTTGCTAAATAATCACCTGTCTCTGGTTGACCGCTTACAAATTTATGTTCTGGTAAATGAGTGTGTCTAATGTGTTGAACACCTGGCATTAAAATGCTTGCAAATGTTTTTACATTATTAACCATTCCACCAACTGATACACAGCCAATGTTCATTCCATGGTAGCCACGTTCTCTACCCACAAATCTAAATCTTTGTGCATCCCCTTTAGCTCTATGATATGCAACTGCAATTTTAATTGCTGTTTCAACTGCAGTTGATCCACAAATTGTAAAAAACATTTTGTTTAAATCACCTGGAGTATGTTTTGCAATTCTTGATGCTAATTCAAATGATCCACCAAAACCTTGTTGGAAAGGTTGAGCGTAATCTAAAGTTTCCAATTGTTTTGTAACTGCTTCTGTAATTTCTTTTCTTCCATGACCTAGTGGATTACAAAATAATCCTGAGCTTGCATCAATTTGAGTTTTTCCATGGTGAGTTTTTAAATAAACTCCTTTAGCTTCAGTTATTAGTCTTGGGTTTGCTTTAAAATCTTTGTTAGATGTAAAAGGCATCCAATGTTCATTTAATGAATTTGGTACTGAAGTTCTATTTTCTGAGCTCATAAAAAATTTCTCTCTTTATAATTAATTTTGTATTTTTAAATCTACGGCCTCTTTAGACTAAAATAAATACTTTAAAAGAATATTATTGACACAACTATAGATTGTATAAATAGTTTTTTTTGTTTTACATCAAGCCTAAATTGAATTTTAATAAGACTAATTTAATTAAATTAACAAGAGGATAATAATGAAAAAAATATTAAGTTTTATTCTTGGGTCTATCGTTGCTCTTAACCTTTCTATGTCAGTTGCAAATTCAGCTGCTAAAGAAGTAAGAGTTGCATTCTTTCTAGAATGGCCAACGCCAAACCAAGAAGATAAAGTAAAAGGTATTTACGAAAAAGCTCTAGGTGTTCCAGTTAAATGGACTAACTTTTCAAATGGTGGTGCAATGACTGACGCTATGTTAGCAGGAGATATTGATATTTCTTACTCACAAGGTTTAGTGCCATTCATTAATGCTGTTAAATCAAAAGCTCCTTTAAAACTTGTAGACATTGCTATGGAATACGGAATGGGTGGAACAACTTGTGTTACATCTAATGCTTCTGGAATTACAAAAGCAAATGGTTCTGAGTTAGAAGGTAAAAAAGTTGCTGTTCCACTAGGAACAATGGCTGAATACGTTTTTGACGAAAGTATGAAAGTTGTTGGAGCTGACAGATCTAAAATGGATGTTATTCAAATGGACCCAGAAGAAGGTGCTGCTGCATTAGTAAGTGGTGACGTTGTTATGGCTTGTCTATTTGGTGGTAACTCTATCAAAGCTGCAACTGCAGTTGGATCAAGACTTTTAACTGTTCAAGAAGCTAGAGATGCTGGTATCTTAGGTATTGATATTACATCTGTAACTGACAAGTTCATGAAAGAAAATCCAGGTATGTTAAGAACTTTCATCGAAGTAACTCACGAAGCAAACGCTAGATACGCATCTGGTAAATCAGATATGGGTGTTATAGCTAAAGATGCTGAAATGAAACTTGGTGATATGAAAGAAACAATCGGTGGATTTAAATTTCTAACACCTTCAGAAACTGAAAAGTCTATGACTTCTGGAAACCTTGCTGGTTTTTTAAAAGGAATGGATACTCCTAACGGAGCAGTTGATACAAGCTTTTTACCTCTATAATTTTTAGAGCGTAAAATAAATTTTAATAGGCGCCAATTAGAAATAGTTGGTGCCTATTTTTTTAAAATATTCTAATATAAAGTATTCTTATGAGTGATTTGGTTTCACAAAATCTAAACATGATTTTTAAAACTCCTAAAGGAGAAACAGTTCACGCATTAAAAGATGTAAACTTTACTTTAAAAAAAGGAGAACTTTTAACAGTTCTTGGGCCTTCTGGATGTGGAAAAACTACTTTACTTAATATTACGGCAGGATTTCTAAGACCTACCTCTGGACAAATAATATTAGGTGGAAATGAAATTAATGGACCAGGTGTTGAAAGAGGAATGGTATTTCAACAAGGAGCTTTATTTGAGTGGCTAACTGTTGCCGAAAATGTAAATTTTGGATTAAGAATGAAAAAAGAAGATCCAATTGAAACTGCAAAAAAAGTTGAAGAATGGTTAGGAATTGTGGGTCTTCAAGGTTTTGGTAACACTCCTACTTATCAATTGTCAGGTGGTATGCAGCAAAGGGTTGCTCTTGCAAGATGTTTAATCAATGATCCAGATTTAATTTTAATGGATGAGCCATTAGGAGCTCTAGATGCACTTACTAGAGAAAAGATGCAGTCACTTGTATTAAAAATTTGGAAAGAAACTGGAAAAACAATTATTTTAATTACTCACTCAGTAGAAGAAGCATTGTTACTTGGAGAGAGACTTTATGTAATGGCACCAAGACCAGGTAGAATACATAAAGAGTATAATCTTCCTTTTGCATCAATGGGACTAAAAGAAGATTTAAGGGATATCAAAAACTTAAAAGATTTTACAAGTAAAAGAGAAGAAATTTTAACCATGATTTGGAACATGGAAGAAGAAATAATGGGTAAGGATATATAAAATGTTTACTCAATTTATCACCTTTGCAATTATTGTAGCCATCATTGGCTGTATTATGTATGGGCGAAAGCTTATTAGAACTGAAAAAGTTGATGCAGTATTTGGAAACCCCGAAAGAGCTAAAGGAGGTACACACTGGATTATTGTTGGAAGTAGTGTCATTTTATTAACATGGCTTTATTACTCATGGGATATAGCTAAATCATTTTACCCTCAATCAGCTAACGAACTATGTCAAGTTGGAAAAGTAAACAACTCTTTATTATCACTAAAATATTTATTCCCAATTGAAGAAAGAGAATTTAAAAGTACATCAATTATTAAAGCTGAAAATAAAAATATAGCTAAACTTAAAAATGAAATTCAGAATTCAAAAGATATAAGTGAGCAACACAGATCTTTTTTAATTGGATTAATTGATAAAACTAAATCAACTATTCCATTATTAACAAATGAAAGTTTACTTGAAAATCAAACAAAAATTAAAATTTCAGAACTTGCTGGTAAAATTGATCAATTATCAAATGAATTTAAAAAAGAAGATTATCCCTATGAAACTTCAGAACAAAGAAATAAAAGATTAATTGATGCTCAAGCTGAAGGTGGCTGGGGTGCATCTGGAACTGCTGTAGAAAATACAGTTGAAGTTCCAACAATTCCTAAAACTAATAAGGGTTTAAAATTTGATGCTGCCGCTCAAGAACTTAAAGTAATTAGTGATGAGTTCTTTAAGCTAAGAAATCATAACTTTCAGTACAAATCAGTAATGAAAGAAATCAAAGATGATGTTAAAGCATTTAGAAAAGCAGCAGATGATAGTGAAGAAGTAGCTTCAACATTAGCTAAAGATGTTCTTAAAATTGCAAGACGAATTGAATACGCAAGTATTTTTCCACCAAACACATTGGATAGTATGCAAAATTCTATACTTACATTTGATGAGGTGCAAAAAAATGAACAAGGATCTTTAAGATTAGTTGATATCCTTTTATTTCCAGCAGGAACTATTGTATCAAGTGGCCCTAATTGCTCTGAACAAGGTTCTGGTAGATGGTTACCCAAACCATCAGATACATTAAGTAAATTTATTCTTCTATCAAAACCAAGTGTTGGATTTAAAAATATTCCCCTGCTTTGGTTTGAAATGATGGATGTAAGCAAGATTGTTGGCTTTATTTTACCTGACTGGATTGCAGATATCATTCCAGGCAAATACCCTGTTCATAATGAATTTGGTGTAGTTGAGCCTAACTTTAAAAGTAAAGTTTTAAGTGTAGTATCTGGAGAGTTTAGTCTATTTAAAATACCTATCCCTATGGGCCACATATGGGACTCTTTTTTAAGAGTATTATTAGGTTTAGTAATTGGAATTATTTTAGGAGTTCCTCTTGGATTATTTATGGGCTTAAATAGATTTGCTAAAGGCTTTTTTGATCCATTAATTGAATTATATAGACCTGTGCCACCACTTGCATGGGCTCCGCTTATCATATCAGTACTTGGAATTGATAACGTTGGAAAAGTGTTTTTACTATTTATGGTATCATTTTCTATCATGATTATTTCAGCTAGAGCTGGTGCATCAGGTACACAATTATCTAAAATTCATGCCTCACACTCACTAGGCGCTTCTAGATGGCAAATATTAAGATATGTAATATTTCCAAATTCATTACCAGAGATATTAACTGGTGTTAGAGTTGCAATTGGTATGTGTTGGGGAACATTGGTTGCTGCTGAGTTTTTAGCAGGAACAACTGGTATAGGTTTTGTTGAAAACGTTGCTAAAAAATACTTCCAATATGAAGTTATCTGGATCACTATTTTTGTTATGGGAATGTTAGGTTTATTGTTTGATGTAACTTTAAGAAAACTTATAGATAAATATATTCCATGGCGTGGTAAAGGGTAATAGTGAAAACCCCAATTCTTAAAAAAGAAATTATAAAAATCTTTCAAAAATATGGTCTCAGTAAAGATCATGCTTTAATTTCTACTAATGCATTAATTAATGCAGAATTAGTTGGCGCTTACGGACATGGTTTATCAAGACTTAAAATGTACTGCGATCGTATTTCAAAAAAAGTAATTAATCCAAAACCTAAAATTAAAATAAAAAAAATTTCTCAATCTGTTTCACATATAGATGCAAACAATAGTATTGGTTTTGTAGCAGCAGATCTTGGAATTAAAACTGCAATTAAACATGCTCAAAAAACTGGTATTGGAATGGTGGCTGTAAAGAATAGTGGTCATTATGGATTATCTGGCTACTACGCAGAACAAGCTGTTAAGAAAAATTTAATTGCAATGATTTATACAAATGCTCCTCCGGCTGTTGCACCTCATGGTGCTTTAAAATCTTTATTTGGAACAAATCCTGTTTGTTTTGGAACTCCTACTGGTTCTAAAATTCCTTTTATACTAGATACTTCAATCTCAGTTATAAATAGAGGTAAAATAAGAGTGGCTGCAAGAAATAATCAAAAAATTCCAGAAGGAGTTGCTCTAGATAAATCAGGTAACCCAACAACTGATGCAAAAAAAGCATTAGCAGGTGTTCAACTTCCAATAGCAGGATTTAGAGGTTCGGGTCTTGCTTGGATGGTGGATATTTTAAGTGGTGTTTTAACTGGTGGTAATCATGCAGGAAAAGTGAAAGATCCTTTTGATGATTTCTCTGGTCCACAAAATATTGGGCACTTGTTTATTACTTTTAAAGCAAATTTATTTCAAAAAAATTACAACCAAAGAATTAAAGATAATATTAGAACAATTAAAAAACTTCCTAAGATTAAAGGTGTTAAAGAAATAATGTATCCTGGGCAAAATAAATTTAATCGATACAAACAAAATCTTAAAAAAGAAATCTCAATCCCAGATATTATTAAAAAGGATCTAGAGACTTTGATAAATTAAAAGAGATATTGCTCCAAAGAAAATAATTATAAAAGATAAAATGATTGTATTTTTAATAAATTGTCTTTTTTGTTTTACTCTAAGTTTTTTTTTAAGCTCATGAACACATAGATTTTTTTGATTTTTGACTTCATTTAATTCATTATTATTTTCAGAAGCTTCATCTAACGCTTTGCTCATAACGTGAGTTAATCACTGCTAAATTTTATTTAAATAGCTAGGTAGTCCAAATTGGGCAAAATTAATTTGCAAGAAGAGTTAGAGCACCTAAAGATACACACAATGTAGAAAAAATAATTGTTCTTTTAAATTTATCTTTTTTCTTTTGATCTATTATTCTTTGCTTTAGAACATCCACGTTAACTCTGGTGTTAATTACGAGAGAAGGGTCTTTAACAACATCAGATGTTCTATTTAAGCTTTCTGTACTCATTAATGACAACTAACCATACATCAATAAATATAGATATATTACCGTTGTTCAAAATGGGTTGACTTCTATATTTATATTGTTCAAATTGGGTTTTTTTAAACAAATGAAACAATTACCCAGTATATCTAATCAAATTGATGAAGATAAAATCTTTAAAATTATCAATAAAAATTTTAGTAAAATAGCACCCTATTGGTTTCAATTAATTTCTAGTTGGCTTATTCGTTCATACAATGTTTTTCAAGACATCGATAAATTCATAATTTTAATCTACTTCATTAATAAAGATTTAATATTTTATAGAAAAAATGGATTAGTGATTGATTACGATACATTTTATAAAGATAAATCAATAGAAATTCCAAAAATAAATATAAGTGATATCTCAAGTGATCTTCATATACCTAAAGAAAGTGTAAGACGTAAACTTCAAGAATTAGAGAAATCAGGAGTAATTAAAAAAACTGGAAAAAAGATTTTTGTAGATAGATCTGCCTTTACAGCTGCAAAAGCAGAACAAACTTTAAAAGAATTAAGTATCTTAATTAGTAAGTTTAATGAAATATTAGTAGACGAAAAGATAACCAATAATATTTTTGATACTAATGAAATTTCAGAGTCAATTAAAACTAATTTTTCTTTTTGCTGGTATCAATTCTATAAACTTTTATTTATTTTTACCAATCGTTGGAGAGATAATGTAGCTGACTTAGAAACCTTAGCTATTGGGGTTGTGGTTCTTTTAAATACAGTAGGTAATAAAAGTTTTAAAGTAAAAGATTTAAATAGAAAAAGTTGGACAATGATTGCTCAAGGAGCTGATGATGTCGGAGTTAATGCTATGTCATTATCAGATATAACAAGTATTCCTAGACCTACGGTCGTTAGAAAGACAAAAAAATTAATTGAAGAGGGTTTTTTACATATTAATGAAAAAAAACTTATTACATTGAACATAAAAGGTTTAGCGTTAAAAAAGTTTACTACTTTGCAAAATAAAAATATGAAAAATTTAAGTAACTTTTTGTATAGAATTTTTAACCAGATTAAGATTACAAATACTAATTAGATTTCTTTAAAATATAAATAAAGATAAAACCAGTTATATACATAGTAAGTGCATAAGCTGCAGTTGGTATCACATAGGCAATATCATCAAACATTAATGTTGCAACAAACACTGCTAAAGTTCCATTTTGTAAACCACACTCTAATGCAATACATTTTTGTTGAGCTATTCCTGATACAAATTTTTTAGCTATAAAATATGCTATCAGCATCATTAATACGTTTAAAATTAAAACAGCTAAACCTGCTTGAGCAAGATAATTTAAAATATTATTTTTTTCTTCAATCCAAATTGCAACAAAAACAATTATAAATAACCAGCCAGTTAATTTATTAATAATATTAATTTTAGATGAAATAAAGTTTTCAGCAAAACCTCTAATAATCATTCCAATAATAACTGGTACTGTTACAACTAATGCCATCTTTAATGCAATGCCTGTCATTGAAATATTTTTTGAAACAACTACTCCTAAAAATTCGGCTGAGTTTATGACAACAAATGGAACTGATATAATGCTAATTAAACTTACAACTGCAGTTAAAGAAATTGATAATGCTACATCTCCATTTGCAAATTTAGTTAATACATTTGAAGTAACTCCGCCTGGTGCTGCAGCAATAATCATTAAACCAACAGCTAATGGAGCTGAAAGATCTAATATTAAAGCGATACCTAAAGCAACAATTGGTAAAATTAGCATTTGAGAAAAAAAACCAACAAAAAAATCTCTTGGAGTTCTTAATACTCTAGTAAAATCTTTTAGTGAAAGGCCAAGGCCTAGTCCAAGCATAATTAACACCAAACAAATTGGTGCTATTGTAGTTACTATTTCCATAAATTTTTCTTACTGTATATTAATTATATTATTTCAAACATAAATATCAATTCTATTAAACCTGAAATTGTAAATTGTTATAACTTCGAAAAAAATAATGACAAACCTCATTAATTCATACTAAGTTTCAAGAATATTAACTAGAGAGAGGACATAATGAAAAATATAATGAAACTAGCTTCAATTGCTTTGGTTCTTTTATTTACTTTGTTCGGTCTAACAAACAAAGCTTCAGCTGCAAAACTTACTTTATATTGCAGTGTTGAAATAGATGTTTGTGAAATGCTGGAACAGGCTTATGAAAAAGAAACAGGCACTAAAGTTGCAATGACAAGAGCAAGTAGTGGTGAAACTTTTGCTAAGATTAAAGCAGAATCTTCAAATCCTAAAGGAGATGTTTGGTTTGGTGGAACAGGTGATCCACACCTAACAGCTGCTCAAGAAAATTTGACTGCAGAATATAAATCAAAACATTTTAATGATTTATTACCAGCAGCTCAAAATCAAGCAGTAAATGCAAACTACAAATCTGTAGGTATTTATGTTGGTGCATTAGGTTTTGGATATAACAAAGAACTTTTAGCAAAAAAAGGTTTGCCGGCTCCTAAATCATGGATGGATTTAACTAAGCCTATTTATAAAGGTGAAATCCAAATAGCTAACCCAAATTCATCTGGAACTGCTTACACAACTTTAGCTACGATTATTCAAATTTTTGGTGAAGAAAAAGGTTGGGATTATATGAAAGCACTTCATTTGAATGTGAACACATATACTAAATCTGGTTCTGCTCCAATTAAAGCAACGGGAAGAGGTGAAAACTTAATAGGTATTTGTTTTCAACATGATGGTGTGAAACAAACTAAAAAAGGTTTACCCGTTGTAACTGTATCTCCTGCTGAAGGAACTGGGTATGAAGTTGGATCTATGAGTATTATTGCAGGTGCTAGAAATATGAAGGAAGCTAAAAAGTTTTATGACTGGGCTTTAAGTCCCCCGATTCAAACTATGGTCTTCACTTCAGGAAAATCTTTGCAAGTGCCATCTAATACTAAGGCACAAGCTGATCCTGATGCTCCAGATTTATCAACTATAAACTTAATTGATTATAACTTTAAAGTTTACGGAGATAAAAGTACTAGAGCGGGCCTGTTATCTAAATGGGACAACGACGTATCTGTAATTCCTAGATAATATTAGGAATTAATGAGAGGACTCGTTATCTGTTGGATGCTCATAGGAGGATTGGGTTTCCTAATCTTTCCTTGGTATGTAACAGGTGACGGGTTTTTCTCTATTAACTGGATTAAAGAATATTCTTTAGAAGATTATGGTTCAGTATTACCTCAGGTTTTTATAAACCAAAAATATTGGCTTTTACCTTTAACTGTTCCCCTATTCTTTCCTTTAACAACACTTAAATTAAGTCAAAATAATCCTCTTTATTCAAAGATCTTTTTATATTCAGGATTAATTGGTTTTTTCTATTTTTTTCTTCAAGGATTTTCAATTGGTATTAGAGGATGGAATTTTGAAATTTTTCAATCAATATTTGGTGATGTAGAAAATCAGTTTGGAGTAGGATCTGGTGCGGTTTTAACCTGTTGTACATTTATCTTTTATATAACACATGGTTTATCTTCAAGGGGATGGCTAAATGGTGATAATTTTATCGTTGGTAGTATTGGAAGCATCATCATCTTAGTTTCAACTTTTGTATTCTTCCCAATTTTTAGAATGTTTACAGTTGCTTTTAAAGGGACTGAAGGTGGCTATGAAATAAGTAATTTTTCAGACAAAATATTAAATAAAGGAATTTGGGGACTGGATTGTCTTTATAGCGATTATGCTTGTGGTGTTTTTTGGAATACAATTACAATGGGAACTCTTACAGCATTTTCATCAACAATTTTAGGATTAGCTTTTGCACTTTTAATCGCAAGAACTAGTTTTAAGTTTAAAAAAACAATTAGAATACTATCTGTATTACCAATAATCACTCCCCCTTTTGTAATTGGTTTGGCAATAATAATTTTATTTGGAAGATCAGGTGCAGTAAGTACTTTTTTAGAATGGGGTTTTGACATTGAACCTTCCAGATGGATTTATGGTTTACCAGGAATATGGTTTGCCCAAACTCTAGCTTTTACCCCTATTGCATTTCTAATTTTAATCGGAGTTGTTGAAAGTGTTAGCCCATCAATGGAAGAAGCATCACAAACATTGAGAGCGTCTAAGTGGCAAGTTTTTAAAACTGTTACTTTGCCATTAATGAGACCAGGTATAGCAAATGCATTTTTAATTGGCTTTATTGAAAGCTTGGCAGACTTTGGTAATCCATTAGTGCTAGGGGCAGAATATGATGTCTTATCTACAGAAATATTTTTTGCAATTGTTGGTGCACAATATGATGAAACAAAAGCAGCGATACTTGCAATGATTTTGTTATCAGTTGTACTCGTAGTATTTTATTTACAAAACCAGTGGTTGGGTAAAAAATCCTATATTTCAATTTCTGGTAAAGGCGATAGTGGTATGCATCCTGAGCTTCCAAAAAAAACTAAATGGGTAATTTATTCAACTGTGCTTCCTTGGGCATTCCTAACATTTGTTATTTATTTAATGATTATGTTTGGTGGTTTTGTTGAAATGTGGGGTGTAGATCATAGTTTCACCTTTAAACATTATATTGAAGCTTTTAGCATTGATTGGGTTAAAGAAAGAGGATTATTGTGGACTGGTACAGCGTGGAATTCGTTTAACACAACATTTGCGATAGCAATAATTTCAGCATTGCCAACAGCTGCAATCGGTATTTTAACAGCCTATCTTCTTACAAGACATAAATTTAAAGGTAAAAACGCTTTTGAATTTGGTACCATGTTAAGCTTTGCAATCCCCGGAAGTGTTATCGGGGTAAGTTATGTTTTTGCTTTTAATGTTCCTCCTCTTGAGCTGACAGGAACAGGAATAATTTTAGTAATTGCTTTTGTTTTTAGGAATATGCCTGTTGGGGTAAGGGCGGGAATGGCAGCAATGAACCAGCTTGACCCTCATTTAGACGAAGCATCATCAACTTTAAATGCATCTAGCTCTCAAACATTTAGAAACATAATTCTTCCACTGCTTAAACCTGCAATCACAGCATCTCTAGTATTTAGTTTTGTAAGAGCCATGACAGCAATTAGTGCTGTTATCTTCCTTGTAAGTGCAAATTATGACTTAGCTGTTTCATACATTTTAGGAAGATTAGAAAATAACGACTTTGGTCTAGCAATAGTATATTCGTCTGCACTAATAGTTGTTATGTTGTTTACAATACTGCTTATGCAATTAATAATAGGTAAACGTAAATTAGGAAGAAGAGATCAATCTGCAAGCATTTTACAAGGAAACTTAGGATAATGAAAAAAGCTGAAGTAAAATTTGAAAATATTACAAAAAAATTTAATGAAACTGTAGCTGTTGATAATGTCAGTTGTATTTTTGAAGCTGGAACTTTAACTACTTTACTTGGTCCATCTGGGTGTGGGAAAACTACATCATTAAGAATAATTGCAGGGCTTGAAAGAGCCACAAGTGGAAAAATTTTAGTTGATAATGAAGACGTGACTATATTGCCAGCAACTGACAGGGATGTTTCGATGGTATTCCAGTCTTACGCTTTATTTCCACATATGAGTGTTATTGAAAATGTTTCTTATGGATTAAAAATGATCAACGTTAATAAAGAAGAATATACAGAAAAAGCATTAGAAACTTTAAAATTAGTAAACTTAGATGGATATGAAAATAGAATGCCATCAGAATTATCTGGAGGTCAACAACAAAGAGTAGCTGTCGCTAGAGCAATTGTACTAAAACCTAAAGTATTATTATTTGACGAACCCCTTTCAAATTTGGATGCAAAACTTAGAAGACAAGTTCGTGAAGATATAAGAGAAATTCAACAAAAACTTGGGGTAACGACAATTTATGTAACCCATGATCAAGAAGAAGCTTTAGCAATATCAGATAAAGTTATAGTTATGAATAAAGCAGTGATTGCTCAACAAGGAAGTCCTAAAGATCTTTATAATTTTCCAAAAAATAAATTTGTTGCTAATTTCATTGGTGATGCAAATGATGTCGCTGCAGAAATTATTAACAAACAATCAAATACCTATGAACTCAAATTAGCTGAAATGAGTGTAAAGATTGAAAATAATCAAGATTTAAATGGCAAAGTTAATCTAGCCTTGAGGCCAGAAAAAATTAAAATTAAAAGAGACAATAACAAAAATTGTATACACGCAACAATTAAAAATGCCTCTTTTGTTGGTAGTAGTTATCAATATATTTTAAACTCTAATGTAGGGAACTTATATGTTGTTTCGGGAGATACAAACGACGTATTTAAAGTAGGAGAAGAAGTATTTTTAAGTATTGATGAAAAAGATATTAAAATTTTAAATGAGTAAACTGACCACCTCTTTCATCATAAGGGTCATATCTAAAACTTCTCAAGAATTTTTTAATATCATTCACAAGTAAATCTGGTTTTTCCAATGCAGCAAAATGGCCTCCCGCTGGCATTTCAGTCCATTGTTTGATATTGAAAATTCTTTCTACGTAAGTTCTAGGTGGCCACTCAGACATTTCAGCAGGAAATATTGCTGCTGCTGTGGGGATCTCTATCTTTTTAAAATTACTTGGAAATAATCTTCCACCCTCTTCTCTTCTTCCATAATAAATCCAAGTTGCTGTATCAAAGGTTTTGGTTAATACATAAACCATAATATTTGCTAACAATTTATCTTTAGAATAAACGCTCTCAATGTTGTTGTTTTTTAAGTCAGACCAAGCATGCATTTTTTCTAATATCCAAGCAGCAATACCAACAGGGCTATCCATCATTCCATAACTTAAAGTTTGAGGTTTAGTTGCCTGCTGTGTTCTATATCCATCTTGTATAATTTGATCTTTATCAAATTTACTTTGCCATTTTTTTTCTTCATCTGATTGAGGGCCATCTGGGTGGCGCATCGTAAGACAATTTATATGAATTGCTTTGCAAAACATCGAATGATCATAACCAAGCCAGTTTGCAATAGTTGCCCCCCAATCACCACCTTGAGCAACATAATTTTTATATTCAAGATTTTGAGTCATGAGCTTGTTAAATATTTCAGCCATTTTTCTTGGGCCAAGAGGTTTTGATGGTTTGCTAGAAAAACCAAACCCAGGTAGTGAGGGAACTATTACATCAAAAGAGTCTTTTTTATTCCCTCCAAATTTTTCAGGATGTGCAAGTTTTTCTATAATATCTAAAAATTCAATAACAGATCCTGGCCATCCATGTATTAGAAGTAATGGGACAGAATTTGGATTACTTCCTTCTTCTTTAATAAAATGAATTTCCTGTCCATCTACATTAGTAGTAAAATTTGAAAACTTATTAAGCTCTAACTGGTGTTTGCTCCAATCAAAATCTTTAATCCAATAATCACACAATTCTTTTAAATAACTTTTATTCGTTCCATGATCCCAATTTTTCAAATCAACGATAGAGCCCCATGGATAATCTTTTACTTTTTGATAAACTAAAGATATTTCTTTTTCAGTAAAATTAATGTTGAATTCTTTAATCATTTAATAAGATTTAGTATCTAAAATAATAAAATCTACTATATACATTTTTAAATTTAATTATAATCATTGTCTATGCTTTCAAATAAAGAAATTGTCTGTCCTAATAATCTGCTTGATGAAGCACATAAGAAAAAAGGTGTAAAAGTTGCAGTTGTAAATGCTGGTAAACCTTTACCCATGCTTTCAGTTCAAGATGCAGTAAATGAAAATTTAATTGAACCTATTTTTATCGGAGACCAAAAAGAAATTCTAAAATGTGCAGAGGATTTGAAATGGGATATTTCTAAATATGAAATTATTGATGAACCTGTGGAAAATAATACTGCAAAAATTGCAGCAAAACTTGCTAGCAAAGGTAAAGTAAAGATAATTGTTAAAGGTCATATTCATACAGATGTACTAATGAAAGAAGTTTTAAAACGTGAATATAATTTATTAGGCAAAACTCGATTAAGCCATATTTGGCATATGACTGTAGAAAAGGATGATAAACCATTAATCATTACAGACGGAGCTTTAAATGTTTTACCTAATGTAAAAACAAAAATGCATATTCTTAAAAATGTAATTAATTTTTCTAATAGAATAGGAATAACTAAACCAAAAATTGCTGTTTTATCAGCTACTGAAGAAGTTTTAGATAGTGTCCCAAGTTCTTTAGATGCAGCAGAAATAACCAAAATAGCAAAAGAAGAAAACTTAGAAGCTGATGTGTTTGGCCCACTTGCTTTTGATAATAGTATTTCAAAAAAATCAGCAGCAATAAAAGGAATTAAAAATGTAGTAGCAGGTGAAGCTGATGTATTATTGGTTCCAAGTGTTGAGACTGGAAATGGCTTAGTTAAAATGATGATATATTTTATGGGTGCGTGTGCTGCTGGAGTTGTAGTTGGTGGTAAAGTTCCAGTTGTAATTACAAGCAGATCTGATGAAGCTCAAGCAAGACTAGCCTCTATTGCTGCTGCTGTAGTTGCTCTAGATTAATTCAAGGTATTAAAATGAGACCATTTGATTATATAAGTCTATATTTCCTAGTTATTATCTTGTGTGTTGTTAGTGTTAATTTTGGTTATAGATTGTATTTTTAAATCATTGAATTAAAACATTTTATACATTATTAAGAACCTCTTAAAATAAAGGAATTAAACAATGGCTATACAATATTTAAAAAAATCACCAAAAACTTCATCAACAGATGATACAAAAACTAGAGGGATAGTTGAAGGAATTCTTAAAGACATAGAACAATCTAAAGAAGAGGGTTGTAAAGAACTTTCAAAAAAATTTGATAAATTTGAAGGTGATGTAGTTATTTCTAAGGAAAGAATTGAAGAAATTAAAAAAACATTAGATCAAAAAACTAAAGATGATGTTCAATTTGCTCATGAGAGAGTAAGAAAATTTGCTGAAGCACAATTAAAAAACTATGGACAAGATTTTGAAGTTGAGCTTTCTGAAGGATTATTTGCAGGTCAAAGATTAATTCCTGTTAACACAGCTGGATGTTATGTTCCTGCTGGAAGATATGCTCATATTGCTTCTGCAGTTATGAGTGTAACAACTGCAAAAGTTGCGGGTGTAAAAAATATTCTAGTGTGTAGTTCTCCGAAACCTGGTGTAGGAGTTCACCCAACTATAGTTTATACGGCTGACCTTTGTGGTGCAGATGTAATTATGAATTTAGGTGGTGTTCAAGCAATAGCAGCTATGACAAATGGATTGTTTAATAATGCACCAGCAGATATAATAGTTGGTCCAGGTAACCAGTTTGTAGCTGAAGCTAAAAGAATACTATTTGGAAAAGTTGGAATTGATTTATTTGCGGGTCCTACAGAGATAGCTGTAATAGCAGATGAAACTGCTGATCCTGAAATTGTTGCTGTAGATTTAGTTGGTCAAGCTGAACACGGCTATAACTCTCCTGCTTGGTTATACACAACAAGTAAAGAATTAGCTGAAAAAGTGATGAAAAGAGTTCCTGAGTTGATTGCTGAATTACCAGAACTTCCAAGAACTAATGCTGATGCAGCTTGGAGAGATTATGGTGAAGTAGTTCTTTGTGATACAGACGAAGAAATGGCTTCTATTAGTGATGAATATGCTCCTGAGCACTTAGAGGTACAAACAAAAAATTTAGAATGGTTTCACAAAAGATTAAAAAATTATGGATCTTTGTTCATAGGTGAAGAAACTACTGTTGCTTATGGTGATAAATGTTCGGGAACAAACCATATTTTACCCACTAAAGGTGCTGGAAGATACACAGGTGGTTTGTTTGTTGGAAAATTTATTAAAACTCTAAGTTTTCAAAGAATGACCAAAGAATCTACTGAATTAGTTGGTGCAGCTGCTGCTAGACTTTCTAGATATGAAGGAATGGAAGCGCACGCAAGAACTGGTGATGTGAGACTTAAAAAGTACGGTTATTCTAATTAGGATTTAACTCTTTTACCATTTTCATCAAAAACGAAAATATCTTTTGAGTTAAAGCCAATACTATTTTCAATAGAGTGATGGCTTGGAATTTTTGCGCTGATTTCGTATTGATCCATTTTGATATAGGCTATTTTTTCATTACCTAAATTTTCAATTAAATCTACTTTTGGATTAAACTTGTATTCACTATTTTCTGAAACACTCAAATGTTCAGGTCTCAAACCTAAATAATAGTCTTTTTTTGAAAAATTTGTTCCATCAATTTTAATTGAATTTCCTAAAAATTTAATTTCGTTATTTGAAATAATATTATCACCTGTAATTTTTAAAATATTCATTTTTGGAGTTCCAATAAATTGGGCGACAAAAATATTTGAAGGATTGCTGTATATTTCATCTGGTGTTCCAACTTGTTCAATATTTCCATGATTTAAAATAACTATCCTATCAGCTAAAGTCATAGCTTCAACTTGATCGTGTGTTACATAGATCATATTTGTTTTTATTTGATTGTGAAGTTTTGAAATTTCAACCCTCATTTCAGCTCTTAACGCAGCATCAAGATTTGATAATGGTTCGTCAAATAAGAAAATTTTTGGATTTCTTGTAATAGCTCTTCCAATAGCAACTCTTTGTCTTTGACCTCCAGAAAGCTGTTTGGGTTTTCTTTCTAATAATTCTTCAATTTTTAAAATTTTTGCAGCCTGCATAACTTTTTGTTCAATTTCTTCTTTAGATCTTTTTTCAATTTTTAGACCAAAAGACATGTTTTCATAAACATTCATATGTGGGTACAATGCATAAGATTGAAAAACCATTGCAGTTTCTCTTTTTGATGGATGCAGCTCATTAACTAATTGATCATTAATAAATATTTCACCCTCATCAATTTGTTCCAATCCTGCAATCATTCTTAATAATGTAGATTTACCACAACCTGAAGGTCCAACTAAAACTAAAAATTCATCTTCTTTACCCTCAAGATTAAAATTATTTATAATCTTATTAGTTCCAAATGATTTGTGAATGTTAGTAAATTTTATATTAGACATTATAATTTCTTAATTAGTTGAAAAATATCAACACCAATTTGGTTTAAAATATGGGCTATGTCAATTGGAACCCAGTTCTCTCTAATTTTTCCTTCATCATGATGATAAAAATCCATTACTCTCATTGTAACATTTTTATTGTTTGGAGGATATCCTAACCAATCATTTGAACCATAAGTTGCTTGAATACTGTGCCATCCTGCAGTTAAAGAAAACTTTCCATCTCCTAGTTCAGAGTAATGACCTAGTTTCCAGTAATTTCTTTCTTTGAAGGTTTTTCTAAAAGGAAGTTGATGATTATCCACAAAACCTTCCAAAGATCTTGCAGTCCCTATTCCACTTGGTCCATACCAAATCATTTTATCATGCCAAAACTCTGCTTGTGGATGATCAATTAGTTTTAATTTTAAATCTTCATCTGAATTTGTATTTAGTTCAGGTTTAATATTTAAACTTCTTTGCATTATTAGTGCTTGATCTAAATTTGATTTAGAAATGTTAAGATCTTTTTCAAAGAAATTTACCCCATCAGTATTTATGGGATTTAACCAATTACCTTCGGCACCTCTTGATTTATGAATAGGAAAAACTCCTGTTTGAAATATTAAATCGATAACATCTATTAAGATATGGCTTTCAACTATTTTGTCATTTTTAAGTTCGTGTATTTCGCAACATCTTAAATTAACCATTTTATTATTTGGTTTTATTCCCAACCAACTTTTTTTAAAAATTCCAGAAAGTGTAGAAATTGAAGCAACTTGTATTTTATCTCTAAACGTTCCACCGATTATTAGTTGTGTTCTTCTTTCTAAATCAGGGAAAGACTCGAATAATGGTAACCAATAATCATCTTTAAATTTATCAAGACCACTAAACTCATTAACAGGGTGAAAACAATTAACCTTAATATCTTTTGCAAAATATTTGTTTAAATTATCATCTAGCTTAGATTTTCCAGAATGAACTATATCTGTTAAATAATTATTTACTTTTTGTTTGTTTTTATAATTTTCTTCAGGAGTAATAATAATATTTTCTACGTCTTCTTGCCCTTTAAGTCCTGTGTCAAAATTTTCAATTTTCATATATAAAACAGTTATATTTAATAAAAAGACAATAAATATTATGACTGAAAGAATTGCAAGATTTAATGAACTCACTCCTAGCACCTTACCTTTTGTTGAGGGAAGAATGGAAGGTCATAAAGAAAGAAAAAATTATTCAATTGTAGGTCCGGGTGTCGCAGAAGATAGTAATCAGTCTGTTAAAATTTCTAAACCTCATGGTTACAATCTTGGTGCAGTTAGCGCTAACCCTAAAAATGGTTCAGGGTTACACAGTCACACAACTGCTGAAGTATTTTTAATCTATTCAGGTAAATGGAGATTCTATTGGGGTGCAGATGGTAAAAATGAAATAATTTTGAGTAAAGGGGATGTTGTTTCAATGCCAACTAATATGTTTAGAGGTTTTGAAAACGCTGGTAATGAAGAAGGTTTAATTTTTGTAATATTGGGAAATGATGATCCTGGAATAATCACTTGGGTTCCTAATGTTTTGATTAAAGCAAAAGAAACTGGATTAGCTTTGTTAGATGACAATTCTTTGATTGATTTAAATGAAAGTGAAATACCTCAAAACAGAAAACTATTAGAGCCTATAACAAATGAAAAGCTTAAAGAATTTGATAACTATGAAATAGATGAAATTGATAAGTTTGTTTGTAAGTTTAAAGATCATATTAATCATGAAACTATTCTAAATAATGAAATTAAATTAATTCAAATTATAGGTAATAATTTTTGTAAAAAATCCTATAATCCTTTAATTAATCATACCACTGGTTTTAATTACAGTATTCTAAAAGCCAAAAAAGGGTTTGTAGAAGATTTAATCTTTGAGAAACCAACTATTTTATTTTCACAAAAAGGAACTTGGAAAGTTAAAATTGAAAAAGATGAATTTGATATTAATTCAAAAGATACTTTTTCCCTTCCGTTAAATACTAAAGTTAGTATTTCTATTGATAATAATGAAGAATGTTTTTTAAATTGTGTTAGTAAAGCTTAATGAAGGGCTTTGATAAAAAATATAAAGATTTTCCAGACTACATTTTAAAAATTACTAAACAGATTTGGGAAGGAAAAGATGTGGATTCAATTGGTGAATTTTATACTGATGATATTCCAGTTAGGTCTCCTTTTGGAATAACTTATGGTAACAAACCTGTTATAGAGGCAACTTATAATACCCTAAAAGAATTTCCGAATAGACAATTACTTGGTGAAGACGTTATCTGGAATGGAAATGATATTAACGGCTATCATTCCTCACATAGGATTTTAAGCAAAGGAACACATTTAGGAGATGGATTTTATGGCAAACCAACTGGTAAAGATATTTATTATAGAGTAATAGCAGATTGTGCTTGTAAGGGTAATCAAGTGTACGATGAATGGATTGTAAGAGATCAAGGAGCAATGGTAAGACAAATTGGTTATACTCCAAAAGAATTTGCTCAAATAATGATTGATAAGGAGGGTGGATTAGTAAAAGCTAAAAAACTTTTTGATAAAAATGATATAAAGCCATCAGATTATCAACCAGAGAAAATAAAAAAAGACTCTGCGGGTCAAAAATATTCAGAAATATTAAGTAAAGTTTTTGAAGAGGGTTATAATTTTAACGATTACAATAGAGCTTCAAGTATTTATTGGCCTGGAAACAAATTGGGCCATGGAAGAGAAGATGTTTCTAAATTTTGGAACTCTTTAAAAGATATTTTTACTGATATCAAATTCAGTATTGAACATGTTGGATATTTAGATGAGTTTGACAAAAACCCAAGGGCATCAATTAGATGGTTTTTAGAAGGTATGCATACAAATGATAGTGAAGACTATGGTAAAAAAACAAATTCTAAATTATTTATTATGGGAATAAATCATGTAGAGTTAAATCAAGATGGGATTATAAGAGAATGGGTATTGTTTGATGAAGTTGCAATCTGGAAGCAAATTCTAATGAATAATAATTAAATGACTAAAATTAAAACAACACATGTTGGAAGCTTACCAAGATCAGACGAACTTTCTGATCTTCTTTTTAAAAAAGATAAAAAAGAGAAAATAGATTTAGATAATTTTGATGCAGTAGTCAAAAAAGATGTAAAAAAAATTGTAAAAAAACAAATTGATCTAGGTGTTGATTTTATAAGTGATGGAGAAATGTCTAAGATTAGTTATGCAACTTATGTAAAAGATAGAATAGATGGTTTTTCAGGGGAAAGTGAACGAAAGGCTCCTAGAGATCTTGATGATTTTCCAACATTTAAAGAACGAATTGCTAGATCAGGCGGAACACCAACTTATACAAGACCTTGCTGTACACATGAACTAAAAATTAAAGACACCTTATCTTTAACTAAAGATATTAATAATTTTAAAGATGCTCTCAAAGAGAATAATCACAATCAAGCATTTATGAATGCGGCTTCTCCTGGGGTAATTTCTGCTTTCTTACCAAATAAATTTTATAAAAATGATGATGAATATTTAGATTCTTTATCAAGACTTATGAAACAAGAATATGAGGAAATTGTTTCTAATGAGATACATTTACAACTAGATTGCCCAGATCTTGCTTTAGCAAGACACATGACATTTAAAGATTTGTCAGAAGATGAATTTTTAAAAAGAGCAGAAAAACAAATTGAATTTCTTAATCAGTCTTTAGAAAATATTCCCCAATCTAAAATTAGAATGCATATCTGCTGGGGTAATTATGAGGGTCCTCATTCACATGATATTTCTTTAGATAAAATTTTACCTTTAATTTTAAAAGCAAATGTTGGAACATATTTGCTAGAGTCTTCTAACCCGAGACATTCTCATGAATGGCAGGCGTTTGAAGGTATTAAATTGCCTCAAGATAAAATTATAGCCCCAGGTGTAATCGACTCTACTACTAACTTTATAGAACACCCAGAGGTTGTAAAAAATAGACTTATTCAGTTTTCAAAAGTAGTTAATAAAGATCAATTAATGGCAGGAACAGATTGTGGCTTCAGTACGTTTGCAGGTTTTGGAAATGTTGATGAAAACATAGTTTATAAGAAACTTGAGTCTTTAGTAATTGGCACAGAGCTTGCTTCTAAAGCTATTTAATTTTTTACTTTGAAATTATCAAAAAAAACGACAAAATAGCTTTATAAATACTTTCAAGTATTTTGTAGGGTTTAAAGATTAAAATTATAGAAAGGTAATGAATATGAAAAAAATATTAATCGTATTATCATTTTTGCTATTTGGCACTTATGCTAATGCAGACTGTAATATTAAATCTGGATCAATCAACATCTTAGCGAATGATTTTCCAGCATTAAGAACACTTGTTGATACAGCTAAAGAATGTAAAGGTAGTGCAGATTTTAAAGTGACTCATTCAGCAGAGCACAATAAAATTGCTGTACCAGCGCTAACTGCTAATCCTTCAGAATTTTCTGTTAGAGTAGCAGCAAACAGTTCAATTGTTCCATTAATGAATAGTGATTTAATTAGACCTATGAATGATCTAGTTAAAAAATATGGAAAAGGCATTCAAGATTCTCAATTAATTACAATTGATGGAAAAGTTATGGCTGTAGCATTTATGGCTAATACTCAACATTTATATGTAAGAACAGATGTTTTAAAAGCTAATGGTATTGCAATACCTAAAACTTATGAAGAAGTTGTTGCAGCATCTGAAAAAATAAGAGCAGCAGGAAAAATGAAATATCCTTATGCTGCAGCTTATAAAGCTGGCTGGAACTTAGCTGAAGAGTTTGTAAACATGTACATTGGTCATGGTGGTGAATTTTTTGAAGCTGGATCAGCAAAACCAAGTATCAATAATGCTAAAGGTGTAGCAACTCTAAATATGTTAAAAAAATTAGCTGATTTAAGTAATCCTGATTATTTAACACATGATAGTGAAGCAATTAAAGTTGAATGGGAAGCTGGAAATGTTGCTATTATGACTTTATGGGCTTCAAGATCTGGAACTCTTTTAGATGATGAAGGTGATGCTAAAATTACTGCAGCTACTAAACTAGTTGCACCAGCAACTGTTGGTGGTGGAAACATTCCTGCTGCAACACTTTGGTGGGATGGATTTACACTTGCTAAAAATAGACCAGATGCAGATGCAGAAGCTTCTTTTAGAGCAATGGCTCATGCTGCTTCTTCAAAAGAAATGGTAGCAAAAGCTGCAGACCAAGCTGTTTGGTTGGTTGAAGGATTTGTTCCAGGACCAAAATCTGTTGGTGTTATTGAAGCAGTTAAAATGGGTGCAAAACCTTATCCAATGTTACCTCAAATGGGACTAATGCACGGTGCCTTAGGTAATGAAATTGTTGAATTTTTGCAAGGAAATGAGACAGCTGAACAAGCATTAAAAGATGTTGAAGCTGCTTATAATACTAAAGCAAAAGAACAAGGGTTCCTATAATATCTAAGTATCTTTAAGTGGGGATTTACTCCCCACTTAACTAAAATTCATGCCTAATAAAAGTTTTTTTTGGTTTTTTTTACCAACTGGTTTAGCAATGATTTTATTCATTGGATTACCTATTATATCAACAGGTGTTCAGTCTTTTTATGCTCAACACGATCAGATTTTAAAAGAAGTTAAAAAATGTGATCCATTTGGCTGCAAGGTTTCAGTACAAATTGATCAAGAAGCATCTTCTAAAGTTAGGGAAGAAAAGCCACTTGGAAAATTTAATGGATTTGGAACTTATGTAGACAGAAATCATTTAGCAACCGACCAATTATCTAATTTTTGGAATGAAAGCAATTCAACTGGAGAATTTTTAACTAAAGTGGGTAATCTACCTTTTTATAAAGCATTAATTTTTACTTTTACTTATTGTATTATTGTTACACCATGTGTTCTATTATTAGGATTTGTTATTGCCCTTAGTCTAAATTCAATTTCCAGGAAAATAAGAGGTGCTTTAATCTTTGGTACAATTTTACCAATGATCGTAACTCCATTAGTTGGTTCTTTAGTTTTATTTTGGATGGTAGATGCAGAAGGAATTATTGGAGCAAACTTACAATTATTGATGAATGATCCTTATCTATCAGTTAAATCTTCTAAAACACTGACTTGGATCACAATTATTATTTATGGTATATGGCATCACTCCCCTTTTGCCTTTGTAGTATTCTATGCAGCTTTACAAACAGTTCCTCAGGAACCGTTAGAAGCTTCTATTATTGATGGTGCTTCAAGATTTCAGAGAGTTAAGCATATTGTTTTGCCTCATATTTATCCTGTTGTAACATTTGTAGCTTTAATTTCTTTAATGGATAACTTTAGAGTATTTGAACCTATCATTGGTTTTAGTGCCCAAGGTAGTGCTCAATCATTGTCTTGGTTGATATATGATAATTTAGTTAACGAAGAGGTTATTTTATTTGGCTCAGCAGCTGCAACCTCAATAATGACAATTATTGGAATAGCAATAATACTAACGCCAGTTTTAATAAGAACTTGGAGAGAATTTAGAACAAATAGATAATCATGGATTACGGATTAGATAAAAAATCAAATAGTTTAAAAACCTTCAATACTATGTTTATAGTTGTTTGGTTATTGATAGCATGTTTTCCATTTATTTGGACTTTTTGGGGTTCTTTTAAAGTAAGAGCAGACTTTTTTTCAAGAGCTGATTGGTGGTATGCAATAACAGCTTTCAACACATTATTAGAAACTGGTAAAAGTTTTACAACTGAAGCTTATAGTGGCGCATGGTTTGAAGGTGAGTTTTGGAAAGCATCAAGAAACACGATAATAGTAACTGTAAGTGTAGTTTCTGTCTCTTTGTTTCTTGGAACCCTAGGAGCTTACGCTTTATCAAGATCTACAAAAAATTATGCATTTTGGATTTTAATTATTGCATTAGTATTTAGAGCTATGCCGCATATAACTTTAGTTTCTGGATACTTATTTCCTTTTTTTCAATTACAAATTTGGGGAATTCTACCTACAACAATTGTAGTGCTAATAGCAATTAATCAACCATTTACACTTTGGCTACTTTACTCTTTTTTTAAAACTGTTCCAAAAGAACTTGACGAAAGTGCACTTATAGATGGGTGTACATACTTTCAAACATTCAGACATATAATTATGCCTGTGATGTGGCCAGGAGTTATAACAGCTGGATTATTTAGTTTAATGCTAGCATATAACGATTTTACTGTAACAGCCTTATTACTTAATCAAGAAAATCATACAATGGTTCCTAAAATTCAGAGTTACCTTGGAACCAACCAACACGAGGGTAATTTGATGTGGGCAGTTTCTGCAGTAGTTTCTGCTACAGCACCTTTATTCTTATTGGTAATGTTTTTTCAAAAACAAGTAATAAGTGGATTAACAGCAGGCGCTGTAAAAGGTTAATTAACAAAATCTTTAATTAAATTATTAAATTTATCTGGTTCTTCAAGATGCACGTTATGACTACAATCTTTAAAGATTTCTAGTCTACTATTTTTAATTTTTTTGTTAAGTGTATCAACTTGATCAAAATTATATGAGGTATCTTTATCACCCCAAACTATTAATGTTTGATTTTTAATATTTTCTAATTCATCTATACCTGACCAATTTTGCATTGCTTTAAGTGCATTATCAGCAGTCTCTAGAGAAACATTTTTAACTGCATTTGCACATAAATAATAATTTTTATCCTGGTCACCTTTTACAAACCATTTTTGTGGCACTCTTGAAAATGAAATTTCTACCCCATCGTCTTTAAGTTTTCTTCTAGTTTCGTCAATTGGTTCAAACCTTCCAGGTATTTCACCGATGGATCCAGTTGCAAAACAAATTAATTTATTAACTCTGTTACCAGCAATTTTAGTTATTTCTTGAACTATCATTCCACCCATTGAATGACCAAGTAAATTAAATTTATCTATTTTTTTTTCATCAATTAAGTCAATTACAAACTTAGCCATTTTATTAATTGAGTCTAATGATTGGACACCACTACTCTCACCAAATCCAGGCAAAGCTGGTGAAATTACTCTACAAAAATTTGAAAAAAAATTTCTTTGATTACACCACATTTCAGATGAGCCTAAATAACCATGAACTAATACTAAAGGATATCCCTCACCTACATCATCTATATAAATTTTACTCATAATATTTAATTAATCATTTTTGTTATAATAAACAATGTTAAAAAACTCATAAAAATAATTATTGAGATATTAATTATATTCCAAATTTTTTTACTTTTCGCATATTTAGACAGATATTTTGAAAGATATCCAATTAAGAAAAAAAATAAAAAAGATGCAATTGATGCACCTATTCCAAAAAGTATTTTTTGACTAATGATGAAGTTTTTTGAAAAATTTCCTAAAAAGAATACTGTATCAGAATAAACATGTGGATTTAAATATGTAAATCCTAGAGTTTTTAAAAAAATATTAAATGCTGTAATACTGGTTAAATCTGTATCAAAATTGACTGCTGTATTATAATTCTTTATTTTTGAATAAATAAAATGAAGTAGAAAAATGACTAAAGCTATATTGAATATTAATTCAACAATTGGATTAAAATACTGATTAAAAAATTGAAAAATAAATATCCCGAGAAAAATTAAAATTAAGTCTGAAATAGAGCAAACTATACAAACAAGAAATATATGTTGTTTTTTTAACCCTTGTTCAATTACAAAAATATTTTGAGCACCTATTGCTAAAATAAGACTTAAACCAGTAAAGAAACCTAATAACAGAAATTCCATTAGGGTTTATTAAACTCTTTTCTTACCTTGAACAACCCTATCTAAAATTAATGCTACAAATAATATTGCAACACCTGCAAGAATACCTTGACCAACATTAGCATATTGTAAAGCTTCTAATACATCTTGTCCTAAACCTTTTGCTCCAATTAGTGATGCAACTACAACCATTGCTAAACTTAACATTACAGTTTGGTTTACACCTGCTAAAATTGATGGAGTGGCTAAAGGTAAATCTACCTTTCTTAGTAAATACCATTTAGTTGCACCGTAAGCTATTGCAGCTTCCCTGATTGTCTCTGGCACTCCTCTTAATCCAAGTACTGTTAATCTAACAACAGGAGTTCCACCAAATATCATTGTAATTATTACTGCTGCAACCTTCCCTGTTCCAAAGAATGCGATAACTGGAATCATAAATACAAACGCTGGCATTGTTTGCATAAAATCCATTATCGGTCTTATCATTGAATAAAATCTTTGTCGTCTTGCACAAAAAATCCCAAGTGGTATTCCAATTGCGATACTTAAAATTGCTGCTGTTCCAAGTAAAGCTAGTGTTGTCATTGCTTTAACCCAAAAACCTAAAAAGCCCATGTAGCATAAAAAACCAGCTGAATAGATTGCAGCTCTAGGGCCGGCAGATAGCCCTGTTAAAGTCACTATTGCAGTTATGATTACTATCCAAGGTGTTTTAACAAATAATAATTCTAAAAAATCTAAAACAGATCTAATACCAATTGTAATTGCAGTAAATAATGCATCTCCTTTTAATACAGCATAATTAAAAATTTTTTCTACCCAGGCAATAGAAGTTAATCTTATATCTGGATGGGTTGGAAATTCATCCATAATTATAATTAAACCAGGAAAACTGTAGTGCACTACTGAAAAGAACATAATGACGGAAGCAAAAACTGTACTTAAAATATAGTTTTTAGTTTGCATACCAGGGCTTATTGATTTGTCAGATAACCATTCGGAATATCTTTTTTCTAATTTAGAGTTTGCAAGAACACCTTGGACAATCTTAATTGAAATTAAAAGTGCTATTCCAAAAATTGTTATCCAGATGGCTGATGCTTCAATTCTACTAACTTCATCAATATAGCCTTGCATGGCGTCCTCTAATGATTTGATATTTCTTTTATAGACATCAACTTTGTCAGGATTATTGGTAATAGCTGCTTCTAATTGCTTATTTCTAAATGCAATTGTCGATTGGACCTGTTCAATTTTTTGAATAGCATCTTTTGTGATATTACCAAATAAACCTCTTATTATTTGAACAACAGAAAAAGTTTCAATAATTAGAAAAGTTAAAGCCCAATTCCAAATGTTTCTCATTCCAAACCAAATTGGTCCAAGAATTGCTGCATAAAGATTAAATGAAAAAGAAAAAGTAGGTTTGCTACCTATTTGTTGGAATTTCTCAATATAATATTCTGGATTTGTTTTGACAAAATCAGTTATTAACTGAGATCTTGAAGGGTTATTAAGTTCTTTACTCACTATCCTCTCCTTCAATAACTGCTTTTAAAAGATCTGACTGCGATATAACACCAACAATTTTATTTTGATTATTATTTACAATTATTGGCTTATCTCTAGATGCTGACGTTTCAATAAGTTTACTTAGCAAATCACTCTCATTAACAATTTCTAAATCATTTGTAATTTTTCCATTTTTATTTTCAAAATTTTCAACAGTTTGCATTATTGATTTAGCTTGAACAACTTTTAGTCTAGAAATACCTTTGACAAAATCAGCAACATAGTCATCTGCTGGACTTACTACGATTTCTTCTGGAGTTCCAATTTGAATTACTTTCCCATCTCTCATAATTGCAATTCGATGACCTACTCTTACAGCTTCATCTAAATCATGAGTAATAAAAACGGTTGTTTTTTTCATTTGTTTTGAAAGTTTAATAAACTCAGATTGAAGCTGTCTTCTTATTAAAGGATCTAATGCGCTAAAAGGCTCATCCATTAATAAAAAATCTGGATCTGCAGCTAAGGCTCTTGCAAGTCCTACTCTTTGTTGCATACCCCCTGATAATTCATGTGCAAATTTATTTCCCCAACCTTGTAATTCAACAATTTCTAAAATTTTGTTTGCTGCATCCAATCTATCATTTTTACTTACCCCTCTAATTTCTAGCGGCATCGCTATATTATCCACAACAGATCTATGAGGCATTAGTGCAAAGTTTTGAAATACCATACCAATTTTTTTATTTCTTAATTCTTGTAAATTATCTCTATCAAGTGTCATTACATCCTGACCGTTGATTAAAATCTTGCCAGATGTTGGTTCTAAAAGTCTATTAATATGCCTAACTAATGTTGATTTTCCACTGCCTGAAAGACCCATTACACAAAATATTTCACCTTGTTTAACATCAAAAGAAACGTCAGATACACCTATAACAGAGTTATATTTCTCCAAAGCTTCATTTTTAGAAATTTTTTTATTTTGGATTGCATCTAATGCCTCAACCGAAGTGTTACCAAACACTTTCCAAACATTTTCAATTTTAATTGCTGATCCAGAAGAATCCATTTAACTCTCTTTTATTTAGGAAAATATACCCGGCAATATAAAATTGCCGAGTATAAATAATTTATTTTATTTAGATTAAAGACCTAACCAACCGTCAACTGTTGATTTGTTAGCTTTCATCCAAGCTCTCGCTACATCAGCTGGTTTTTTTTTCTCAACTGAAATTGCATATGCCATAGCCGATACATCATCTGCTGTTAGTTGAAAGTTCTTAAAGAATTCAACAATAGCTGGAGATTTACTTTCTAAAGAAGTACCCCAACCAATTTGAATTTGTTTAAGTGCGTCTTTCGAAGCAACATAAGATTTTTTGTACCAATCAGCATCTTCTTTAGGTTGTACCATTTTGTATTTAGCTGGATCGAATTTTGGCTCTTCCAACATAACTACATCAGCCATTCCCCAAATCGCATGCGGTTTGTAACAATAAAATGCATAGCCTTCGCCTTTTTTAATAGAGTCAAGAACTCTTGCATTCTTAACTGCTTCTGCTGCTCTGATTGGCTCAATCCCTGCATCATATAAACCATAGTCTCTTAACTTAACTTGGTTAACATTAGCTGAAGCCCAACCATCTGCACCAATCCAGAACTCACCTTTACCATTGCCATCACTATCCATAGCTTTAACAACTTCAGGTCTTCCTAAATCTTCAATTGCAGTAATATTAAATTTTTTCGCAAATTGCTGAGAAACACAATAACCTTGGTTTCCTTCATATGGTTTGCTACTTAATTTTAAAGTTCCTTTTGGAACTAAATCATTTGTGTAAGCTTGTTGATTTGGTAACCAGATGTCAGGGTGAACTTCAATCTCACCTTTACTTCTGTCGATCGCACCATAAATAGCAGTGTTGTTTCCTGGAACAAGTTCTGCTTCTCCACCCATTTTATCTGTAACAACTGCAGCTAATAAGTTTGCAATAGCTGTTGCACCTGTCCAACCTGGATCACCAATTTTTACCTTCTCAGCAAATGTCGAAAAAGTAGCAAAAAGTGAAATTAATCCAGCTACAAGTGTAGTTTTAATCATTCTCATTATCTCTCTCCTATTAATTTAAAAAATTTAGTCTAACGCGAATGAACAAAGTGAGTCAAAGGAAATTAAGTTACAAAAGATATATATAGCCTTGTCTTTTTAACTTAATGGTCGCAGTAATTATTGATGACTAATCCAGATAGTTTTTGTCTGAAGAAATGAATTAAGGGCTTCAGTTCCTTGATCTCTGCTTAATGAACCTGATTGTTTATAGCCTCCAAATGGAGTTTTAATATCTCCCTCTGAAAAAGTATTAATTGATACAGTTCCACATGGTAGACTTTTTGCTAGATGAAAAGCTCTATTAATATCTTGAGTAAAAACGCTAGCGTGCAAACCATACTTTGAGTTACTAGCAACTTGTAAAGCTTCATTATCATCTTTAACTGTAAGAACACCAAGCACTGGACCAAAGATCTCTTCTTGAGCAATGGTCATATTTTCTTTTAATCCATCAAACAATGTTGGCTTTGCATAAAAGCCTTTTTGTTTATTGTTTGAAACCCCACCAGATAAAAGTTTTGCACCCTGATCTATTCCTTTTTGAATATATCCATCGACTGTTTGTAAATGATTTTTTGATATCATTGATCCCATATTAGATTTTAAATCTAATGGATCACCTACTTTTAATTTTTTTACTCTCTTAATAACTTTATCTAAAAACTCATCCTTAACTTTTTTATGAACTATCTGTCTCATATTTGCAGAACAGTTTTGCCCACCATTCCAAAAAGCAGAATTTATTGCATGATCAATTAGATCATCATTTATTTTAGCATCTTCTAAAACTATGAATGGACTTTTACCACCCATTTCAAGTGCAACAGGTTTTAAATTACTTTCACTTGAGTATTTTAAAAAATATCCACCTACTTCAGTTGAGCCTGTAAATGAAACAGCATCAATATCCTTATGTCGACCTAGAGCCTCACCAACATCTCCATATCCTGGAAGAACGTTTAATACACCGTCTGGAATTCCAGCCTCTCTACCAATTTGAGCAACTCTAATTGCAGTAAGAGGAGTATCTTCTGCTGGCTTAATTATTACCGAACAACCTGCAGCTAATGCTGGTGCCATTTTCCAAACAGCCATCATTAAAGGAAAGTTCCAAGGAACAATTCCCGCAACAACACCTATTGGTTCTTTAACTATTAAACTTGTAATAGATGGTTCAGTTGGACCCACTTTGCCAAACACTTTATCAATAAGTTCTCCATACCACTGAAAGTGCATTGGAGCATCATTGGCGACTTCATTAATACAGTCTGTAACTAGCTTTCCAGTATCAACACATTCTAAAACTGAATTTTCATCTCCATGTTTTCGAAGTAATTCTGCAAATTTTAATAAAACTTCTTTTCTATGCTCTGGCGAACATCTAGACCAAACACCGCTATTAAAGGCTTTTCTTGAAACTTTAACTGCAAGATCAACATCTTTATGATTACATTTTGCAACCGTACAAAGTTTTTCACCAGTTGCAGGATTTATTGTCTCAAATTTTTTTCCATCAATGGCACTAACATATTTACCATTAATAAAAGCTCTTCCTTCAAACTTAAGTTTTTTTGCAATAGCTTTGTAATTAGTAGCCAATTATTATTCTGGATTAGCAGTTAATGTTTTAATCTCTAAAACATTTTCATTAGGGTCTTTAACAAAAAAAGTTTCTTGTTCGTACTTAGTTCCTTTAAATCTTAAGTATGGCTCATCATAATACTTAGTACCATTATCTTTTAATCTTTGTTTTAGAGCATCAAAATCTTTTCTCGATAAATGAACACCAAAATGTGGAACAGACACATTACCCATATCAACATCATGTCTTTCATTATCTAACTTATGATCACTAGCATGAAGAGTAAGTTCATTACCCCAAAAATCAACATCAGCCCACTCTTGAGCAGAGTTATCTAATCTGCATCCTAATGCTTCATTATAAAATTTTTTTGCAGTTTCTAAATCCCCACATGGCACAGCTAAATGAAAACAATTGGTATTTTTATACATAATTAAGTCCTTTAAATTTTGATTTTAGACACTATATAAAAGCTAATTTTATAATCAATAAGTCAAATTTAACAAACTTAATATGGGTAATTTTTTACAATCTATAATTGATCGAGATCCAGCAGCAAAATCTAAGATAAGTTTAATATTAACTTATCCTGGTGTAAAAGCAGTTTTCTTTCATAGAATTGCAAATTTTTTCAGTGTTGCAAAATTTGATTTAGTAGCTCGAATGATTTCACAATTTTCAAGATTTCTAACTGGTATTGAAATTCATCCAGGGGCAAAAATTGGAAAAAATTTATTCATAGATCACGGAATGGGTGTTGTAATTGGAGAAACATCTGACATTGGAGATAATGTTACTATTTATCATATGGCAACATTAGGTGGAATAGCACCAAGTATAAATTCAAATGACCAACGAAATATAAAAAGACATCCAACAATTGAAGATGAAGTTGTAATTGGATCTGGTGCACAAGTATTAGGACCTGTTACTGTTGGAAGATGTGCAAAGATTGGGGCTAACGCAGTAATCACTAAAGATGTACCAGAAAAAGCAGTAATGGTTGGAATACCTGCAAAAAATGTAGGTTTAGCAGATAGTGAATTCAAACCATATGGTATTACACCAGACAGTGATACAAAATCAGATTAATGAGCAACATTCAAAATGATTTTATTTCAGGGATTGGCAACACTCCTTTAATAAAATTAAGAGCTGCATCAGAAATTACCGGATGTAATATTTATGGTAAGGCTGAATTTTTAAATCCTGGTGGATCTGTTAAAGATAGAGCTGCATTAGCATTAATTAAAGATGCTCAAGAAAAAAAATTAATTTCAAAAGGTGGTACTGTTGTTGAGGGTACTGCAGGGAATACTGGAATTGGCTTAGGGCTTTTAGGAAACTCTTTGGGCTATAAAACAATTATCGTAATGAACGATAATCAAACTCAAGAGAAAAAAGATTTACTTAGAAACTTAGGAGCTGAATTAAGATTGGTTACACCAAAACCTTATAAGGATGAAAATAACTTCGTAAAAATTGCAGCAAGGCTTGCAGATGAATTAAGACCATCAAACAATAATGGTGTTATTTGGGCTAATCAATTTGATAATACTGCAAACGCCAAAGGTCATTATGAAGGAACTGGACCAGAAATTTGGGATCAAACAGATGGTAAAGTGGATGGTTTTGTTTGTTCATCTGGAACTGGTGGAACTATTTCTGGTGTAAGTAATGCTCTTAAAGAAAAGAATAAAAATATAAAAATTTATTTATCAGATCCCAAAGGTTCTTCTCTTTATAATTATATAAAAAATGGTGAGTTAAAATCAGAAGGTGGGTCTATAACAGAAGGAATTGGTTCAAGTAGAGTAACTAAAAACTTTGAAAATGCTAAAATAGATGACGCTTATTCAATAGATGATCATGAAGCATTACCCATTCTTTATGATTTAATTCAAAATGAAGGGTTAAGTCTTGGTACCAGTTGTGGAATTAATATTGCAGGTGCCATCAGACTTGGTAAAGAATTAGGGCCTGGGAAGACGATTGTTACAATTCTTTGTGACAGAAGTGATAAATATTCTACTAAAATGTTTAATAAAAAATTCCTTGAAGAAAAAGGTTTACCCTTCCCCAATTGGCTTTAGATATAAATTTTATCTGACAACCCATATATAAGAACTGCACTCAAAATAGTAAATACTAGTGGTGCTATAACACCTTCATTCGAGTCATTTCTAATTCCTGTTTTGTCAATTTTTATCGAATAAGTGTTTACAATTAAGATACATACATTTTGTACAAAAATTAAATTAAAGAATGCCCAAGTACCTTCAACACCATTAGGTCTGACAAACATTATATAAAGAGCCATCAATAATGCTCCTAGAAAAGTAGCACCTATCATACGCATTATAGGTGTTGCTGTTTCATCCATTTCAAATTTAGCTCTAAAATTTTTATTATTAATTATCATTTGATAAGCATAAATTCCAAAACCTAAAAAATGAGTAATGAAAAGGATTAAGTAAAAAATTCCATTAAATTTTTCAATCATAATTAATTTTATCAAAAAAAATTGTTATTGTTAATTTTTAAATTAAGAAATTAATTCTATGATAAGTTGTAAAATAACTAAATTTTATAAGCATTAAGCCTTTTTTTTCGATATTTTTATAATGTTATGCATTTAATTTTTTGGGATAATAAAAAATTAATAATGAAAGGAGAATAAAAATGTCAGTAGCAAGAATAACGACTCTTAACTTAAAATCTAAGGAAGGCGCAGATCAAATTGCAGAAACTTACAAAACAAATGCACCAAGTGAATTTCCTGAAGCAGAACAATTATTGGAAGTTCGTATAAATGACAAAACTTTAATGTTTGTTTCATTATATGCAGATAATGATGCAATGGATCGAGCTTCTGCTTCAAGAACGAAACGAATGGATTTAAATAAGGAAGTAATTGATTCAGTTGATGGAAAAGCTGGTGCGGTAATCTTAAATCACAAAAACTAAAGAAAAAAAATGCAAGCAATATACACAAGAACAATGAAGGTAAAAGATAACAGCTTAGGTGAAGCAATGGAAATTGGAAAAAGTTTAGCAAAGGTTAGAAAAAAATATTATCCTAAGCACAATATTTATTTTTCATTTCAAATTGGTGGTGATCCAAGAACAATTAGAGAAACATTAATTGGTCCAATGTTTGAAGGAGATAATGAGGCTGATGCAAAAATGTCAGCAGATAAAAAATATCAAAGCCTTCAAAAGCAATTGAAGAAAGTTGCAGTTGAAGGAACTATCGAAGACGAAATAAGAGTCATCTTTAGTGAATAAGTAAATATTAATAAAAGGAGATAAAAATGTACGTAAAAATAGAACAAAAACTATCTAAAGGATTTAACTTATGGAAAGAAATGATCCTTGCAAATGGAGATAAATTAAAAAAATATGGAATGACAATTGCTTTTGCGGGCACAGATAAAGAAGATGATAATACAATGACAGTAATTGTACATTTTGAGTCAATGGAAGGAATGAAAGGATTTGGTGGAGACGAAGAAATAATTAAAGCAAGAATTGAGGCTGGTGTAATTATAGATCAATCAAAAATGACTATGATGTCTGATGATTCAGTAATGAACCATTCTGGTTAATAATTAAAAGAAAGAAAGATAAATATGTCAATATTAGCAAAATATAATGCTGCTATGGAAGCAAAAGATGAGACTGCAATGAATGAAATTTTACATGATGATTATAAGTTTACCATGCATGCATCAGGTAATGTTTTAGGAAAAGCAGATGTAATCAAGTGGGCAATGAGTGGTGACATTAAAAGAGATAAAATAAGAGTAATTTTTGAAAATGATGAAATTGGTGTTGAGCATGCTTTTGTATCATTTAATGATGGAAATACAGAAGCAGTAATGGCGGTATTTAAATATCAAGATGGAAAAATGATTTCACTTGAAACGGGTGCAACTAAGATACCTAAATAATTATATATATTTAGCGAGATTTCATTTAATGTAATTAAATGAGTCTCGCAACATCATACGGCTTTTTAATCCTAGCAGTCATCTTAGGAGTTACCTCAAATAGTTTTGCAAAAAGTGCTGAAGGATTTACCCTTTTCTTTCCAAGCATTGTTACTGGAATAACAATTGTAATGTGCATGTATGCACTTTCAATGGTAATGAAAAATATTCCAATGGGGATAACTTATGCGTCTTTTGCTGGATTAACTATTGTTGCAACTGTAGTTGTTGGGATATTTAGATTTGATCAAATGCCAAATCTTTATTCAATAATAGGATTATCTCTAATTATTGCTGGAGTTTTAATGGTAAATTTATTAGGTAATAATTAAAATATGAAACCTTTATTTGGATATATGTTTTTAGTTATTGGAATACTTTTTGGGATAACGGCAAACAGTTTTGCAAAAATATCTGATGGCTTTACAAAATTAACACCTTCTATTTTATGTATCTTATTAATGGCCATAACAATGTTTTCAATTGCAAAAGCAATGTCGGTACTACCTGTGGGATTTGCTTATTCAACATATAGTGGTTTAACAGTTGTAGGGGTGTTGGTGTTTGCTATGATAAAATATAATCAAATACCAAATTTATACGCAACTATTGGAATTATTTTAATTATAATTGGAGTGGTAATGGTAAATTACTTGGGAAAACTTAATTAGTTTTAGTATTACTATTAGGCGCACATACTTCAGATCTTGTTAAAAATCTTCTTCCTGTGCCATTATCAAGTGAAAACATTCCGCCCATACCTTTAATACAGTCAATTATAAGATCAGTATTTTTCCAGGCCTCATGTTGTGTCTCGCTTATATAAAAAGGAATATCACCAATTTTTCCAACTAATATATCGTCATCACTTACTAAAAATTCTTTCACCGGATAACACATAGGTGCACTTCCATCACAACATCCGCCTGATTGATGGAATAATAAATCTTTACCATGAGTTTTTTTTAAGTCTTCAATTAACTCAAGTGCTGTAGGTGTTGCTGAAACTTTCATATTTAATATGGCCCGTGATTTAATACGGGCCATTATAATTTATCTATTAAAAGAAGCCTAATTTTTTTTCACTGTACGACACGTGTAAATTTTTCACCTGTCTGTAATGATTAAGCATCATTTTGTGGGTTTCTCTACCAATTCCAGATTGTTTGTAACCACCAAAAGCAGCATGCGCTGGATAAGCATGGTAACAATTTGTCCAAACTCTTCCTGCTTGGATTCCTCTTCCCATTCTATAAGCAACATTACCATTTCTAGTCCAAACTCCAGCTCCTAAACCATAAAGTGTATCATTAGCAATTTCTAATGCATGTGCTTCATCTTTAAATTTAGTAACTGAAACTACAGGTCCAAAAATTTCTTCCTGGAAAACTCTCATAGAGTTATCACCTTCAAAGATAGTTGGTTGGATATAGTTTCCTTTTTCCAAACCACTATTTAAGTTAGCAACCTCGCCTCCACAAAGAACTTTGGCGCCTTCTTTCTTACCTAAATCTAAGTAAGATTTTATTTTTTCCATTTGTTCTAAGGATACCTGAGCGCCTATCATTGTTTCCATTTTAAGAGGATTGTCTTGTGTAACAGCTTTTGTTCTAGCAACAGCCTTTTCCATAAACTTATCGTAAATAGACTCTTGAACTAACACTCTGCTAGGACAAGTACACACTTCTCCTTGGTTAAGAGTAAACATTGCAAAACCTTCCATACATTTATCAAAGAAGTCGTCATCATGATCCATGACATCTTCAAAGAAAACATTTGGTGATTTTCCACCTAGTTCTAAAGTTATTGGGATTAAGTTTTGAGATGCATATTGCATAATCAAACGTCCAGTTGTTGTCTCACCTGTAAATGCAATCTTTCTAATTCTCTTAGATGATGCCAAAGGTTTTCCTGCCTCTAAACCAAAACCACTTACTACGTTAACAACTCCTGGAGGTAATAAATCTCCAATTAGTTCCATCAGTAGTAAAATTGATGCTGGTGTTTGTTCAGCTGGTTTTAAAACTACACAGTTTCCTGCAGCCAATGCTGGTGCAAGTTTCCAAGTAGCCATTAACAATGGAAAATTCCAAGGTATAATTTGACCAACAACCCCTAATGGTTCAGGAATATGATAAGAATATTCACTATTACTTATCTCTGATACAGAACCTTCTTCAGCTCTAATCACGCCTGCAAAATATCTCCAATGATCAACAACTAATGGTAAATCAGCAGCCATACATTCTCTTATAGGCTTTCCATTGTCTAGACATTCTGCTGTAGCTAAAAGTTCCAGGTTCTTTTCAATAACATCTGCTATCTTAAGCAATATATTTGATCTTTCAGTAATTGATGTAACACCCCATGTTGGAAAAGCTGCATGAGCTGCATCTAAAGCAGCCTCAACATCACTTGCATCTGATCTTGGAACTGCACATATGACTTCATTATTTATTGGGCTTACATTGTCAAAATATTTACCTGATTTAGGTTCAACAAATTTTCCCCCAATATAGTTTCCATACTTTTCTTTATAAGGAAATTTTACTTTTAGATGAGATGTATCCAATAAAGGAGACTTCCCAGCTTTGATGGTTTCAGTACTCATTTTTTTTCCTCTCTCTCTACTTTTTTTATTTTTAAGCTTATTATTTTTTTTGGAAACCTTGGATGGTTTCTTTGTCGCTACTCTTTTTGTAGCAACTTTCTTCTTAGTTTTTGATTTTTTTCTAGATACTTTGACTAATTTAGTTTTTTTTTTCTTAGTCTTTATTTTTGCTACTTTTTTTCTTTTAATAGCCATGGAGAAATTTAACTACTAATCAAAGCTGGTGTCTATTTTAATAAATATTATTTACAATTTATGATTGAATATAGCACCGTATGATGTGTGTTATCTTAGGTGAACACTATTAGCAGATTAAACTAATTAAAATTATCTGGCAATTCGTGAATGCCATTATCAGTTAGATTAATTTCAAATTCATCCACAACATTAGATAAATCTAATGAAGAGTATAAATGAGGAAACATATTGCCATCTGATGCTTGCTCCCAAATTAAATGATCTAATTTTAATGTTTCAACCTTCAGTAAAATTAGATTTTCTTGTTTTGAGTAATATTTTTCAAGAGTTCCTTTGACCTGATCTTCCCCTGAAAAATGAATATAACCATCCTCTATATCTTTAGAAGATCCTAAATAAGTCTCTGATTGTTTAACTTTTTGCCATTCTTTGACATCAATTATTTTAAAAATATATTTTAAATTCACGGCTACCAGGAAGAGTTTGGACCATTTAAAAAGGCTAGTTCTTCTTCGGTAGACTCTCTTCCCAGAATCTTATTCCTATGAGGGTATCTATGAAATTGTCTAATAGCTTTAGTATGATCTTTCCAAAATTTTTTAATTTGAACATATCCCTCATGCTCTTTTAGATATTTGTTAAGTAGATAATAAGCCATGTCATGATCTGTTATTTCTTCACTATGAATAAGTGGTAAAATCATAAAAAATCTTTCACTTTCGTTCATAGACTCGAGATAACCTGCGTAAACCGCGTCATTAACAATTAATCTTGTTTTATGATCTTGTGCAAAAGCTTTTTTATCATCTCTAAACATATTTCTTGAAAATTGATCAAAAAGAATAACTAACGCTAAAGCACTCATTGGTTGATCTTGCCAATCATCGTACTCATTTTGACTTGCAAGTTCATAATCATTTGAAAATCTATCTTTTATAGTTTTATCAAACAACTCGTCTTTCTTAAATCTCTTTTCAGACGGAGTTTCTTTAAACCAAAAATCTAAAATTTCTTGGGCTTTCTTGGGTATCATTTTGAAACAGGTTTTAATAATTTTAAAACTTTATTATGATTAACGATATTGTTAGAAATAATAATATTTCCACCAACTACAGGATTTTTATTATCCCAAGTTGTTACTATTGCTCCGCTAGCTCTTACTATTGGCATAATAGGATGAATATCCCAAATCTTATTTGCGCATTGTGCAACCAACTCAAGTCTACCTTCAGCTAACTGACAATACGTAAGTGCATCAAAGCATGGAAATTGCATACGTTTAATAAATTTAGTAATTTTTGATTGTTGCTTTAAAGATAAAGTATTATGAAATGCAGCAGCTAATTTTGCATTAGCAAAATTTACTCTAGTATTTACTTTAAGTTTTCTTTTTTTATTATTTTCAAAAACATAAGCTGAATTTTTACTTGTATTTAAATAATATTTTTTCATTTTTGGAAAATTAGCTAATCCCAAAAAAGGCTCCCCATTGTAGTTAAGAGAAATTAGATTGCTCCAACTTGGATTTCCCACAACATATGATCTAGTTCCATCAATTGGGTCAATTACCCATGAAAATTTACTTTTAGTATTTTTATGACCGTACTCTTCCCCTATAATTTGATGAGTTGGAAATTTTTTAGAAATTTTGGATCTTATAAATTTTTCAAATGCTTTATCAGAAGTTGTTACTGGATCGTATCCCTTACCTTTTAGCTTATTAGATATCTTAAAAGGTTTATCTAGCTTCTTATAATAAAACTTAGTTAGATCTTTTGCTAACTGATTTAAAAAACTAGCATAAATTGGGTAGTATTTTGAATTAAATTGATCCACATCAATCTCTTACTATTTTATTTATGTTGAATAAAGTTAAAATTTAAATAATTCTTGATTTTAGTTATGAAAATTGAACTTGATGAAAATAGAATTTACTTCGACAACGGTTCAGTCAAAAAAGAAATACACCCTTTTTGGTTAAGAGAAAGAGTTGATGGTGAGGAATTTTTAGACAAAGGTACGCAACAACGGCTATTTGATCCAACAACCTTAAGTAGCGAAATATCAATTAATACAGCTATTATTAATGAAAAAATTCTAGAAATTAACTTTAACGATGGCGTTAAATCTAAATTAAACATTGATAAACTTGCTTTAGAGTTTTCTAACGAAGATACGGTTATAAAATCTATCCCTAGAATAAAATGGAATTCGACTTTAGAAAATATAAAAAATTTTGAATACCAAGATAATTTTTTTGATAGCAAAGAAATGTATGATTTACTTGTTTCTTTTTACAAGTATGGATTTGTAATCATTAAAAATATTCCAACAGACAACAATTTTATTGTAAAATTTGCAAATTCAATAGGAAGTGTCAGAAGAACAAACTTTGGTGAATTTTTTGATGTTAAATCCAAACCTAATCCAAATGATCTAGCATACACATCTTTAGGGCTTTCACCTCATACTGACAATCCTTACCGTAATCCTGTTCCATGTATTCAATTACTTCATTGTATTGAAAGTGAAGTAACAGGTGGGTTGTCTACATTAGTAGATGGTTTTACTGTGACAGAGGATTTAAAAAAAGAAAATCTAGAATTTTATAAAATTTTATCTGAAGTCAAAGTAAGATTTAAATTCATTGATAAAGATGTGGTTTTAGAAGATTGGTCAGAATTGATTAAACTTGATGATGATAAAAATTTTAAACAAGTTAGATTTAGTCCAAGATTAGACTATGTGCCAATGTTAGATAAACAAAAATTAGATCTATATTATAAAGCTCGTAAAAGATTATCTGAAATGTACAACTCAGAAAAATACAGAATAGAGTTTAAGCTTGCTCCTAAAGATTTAATGATGATGGATAATTATAGATTGCTTCATGGAAGAACATCATACGAGGTAAAAGAAGGGAATAGATTTTTACAAGGATGTTATATTGACTACGATAGTACCGAAGGAAAATTAAGGCACTTAAAAAGAAAATTTAATTTATAGTTTTATCTCTTCAGGCAATTATTAACTAGTATTGCCATCAAAATCCAAACAACAAAAGCTTCTCCATGTGTGAACACGTAGTCAGCCCCAGCAGCACCTGCTATAATATTTATTGCATAGATAATAATAGTTGAAGCAACAAGACTAATTAATAAATCTTTTAATGCACATAAGTATTTCATATTTAAACTTTATACATAATTATTAATCATGTAAACTTCATTATATGAATAATATTGGCTTCATTGGTGTGGGTTACATGGGCTATGGAATAGCCAAAAATATTTTAACTAAAAATAACAACTTATTTGTAATTGCTAACAAAAATAGAAAACCAATTGAAAAAATTGTTAGCAAAGGTGCTAAAGAAGTAAAAACTTTGGAAGAGTTTAGAGAAAAACAGTTAAATGTTTTGGTTAAGTGTGTAACTAACACGCCAATAGCAAAAGAAATTGCCACAAAACTCTCTAAGATTTTAGATAAAAAAACTTTGATAATTGATATCACAACTCACAATAAAACAGGATCAATAGAGACAGAAAAAATCTATCGATCTAGCAACATCAATTATGTTGAATGTCCTGTAATGGGAGGTCCTGCTCAAGCAGAAGAAGGCATCTTAGGTGGTATTGTTGGAGCTACAGACAACAATTTTAAATTAGCAGAACCTTATTTAAAGTTATTTTGTAAAAATTATTTTCATTTTGGTTCAGTTGGAATGGGTGCAAAATCAAAGTTATTAAACAATTTTTTAACACTTGGAAATGCTGCATTGATAAATCATATGACAATAGCAGCCAAAAAATTTGGCCTTGATTTACAAAAATTCTTTGATGTAGCAAAACTTGGTTCTGGAAATTCAGCTGCACTTAATAGAATTTTTGATGCTTTACTTAAGGACGATTTAACAGGATTTAAATTTACAGCTATCAACTCTGTAAAAGATTTAAGCTATATTCAAGACTTGTTAAAAGAATTTCCTGAAGCTGAAAAAATTGCAGAAGATAATAAAAATTATTTTCAAAAAGCGGTTGATGATGGCTATGGTGAAAATTTTATTAGTGAATTGATTGCTAAAAAGTAATTTAGAAAAGAATAATTTAAATTATCGAGACTCTACTAATGCCTTAGGTTGTATTCAAGAAGTATATTTGCATATAAATCAAATAAATAAATTGAAATAAATTTTATAATTACTATCTTTATATTGAAGGAGGTTATTATGTTAAAACTTACACCACCTGATACATAAGTGAAAAAACAATCCATAAAAACAATAAATAAAATCCAATCGGATTTAAAAGCCAAAGAGGCTATATAAGGGAGCTCTTTAGGACTTATCTTAAAGAGCGAACCCTTAAAAATTAATTAACAGATTTTAATATTTCTAATGGCAATGGTGCATCAGGATATTTGATGCTGCATAGTTCTTCATACTTTTTACAAAAGGTAATTAAAACCTCATAAACATTTTCTTTATTTTTGAGATCTAAACTTTCAATCATATGATCTCTTTCTAACTCTAATTCTTTAATCTGATCACTGTTTACAAACTCACCTGTCTCAATTTCCCAGAAGGTGTTTTTTAATTCTTCCTCACTTAACTCTTTTAATTTTTTTTGAAGTTCAATAATTACCTCGTCACTGGTTTGCTTATCTTTCATAGGTGAATTCATTAATTTAATTAAACATTTATCATTCAATCCATCTATAAAATGGTAATAAGGCCTACCTTCAGACAAATCTCTAAAATGATTTGAATTCAAATAACTATTAATCGCAGCCTTAGTGGATCCTTTTTCCTTACCTTTTATTACTGCTATTTGTACATAGACTTCTTGATGAATATAACTATCTAGATGTTCTTTTATTTTTACAGGTATCATAATTCTTATAAATTTTAGATACGCAAAATTTAATGCTCTTTTCTGTATTTTGAATGGCAAGCTTTGCAACTACCCCACATTAGCTTACCTAATGTGCCCTTAATATTCTCTGCATTTTCAATAACAGATGCTAATTCAATCATATTGCTAGAAGATTTTTCCATTAAAGAATTAAACTTATCCTTTTCCTCCCAAATTAAGGGCAAAACTTCTGTCTTAAATCCTTCTTTAGTATTATCCGGAAACATCTTTTTTAAGGATTTATAATTCTCACTCATTTCTAGCATTAATTTTTTTGCTTCATCAAAATCTTCATTTGATGAAAGAGATTGAACTTTTTTAGCTGTATTATAATTTTTTTTAAATAAAGCTTTTCTATTTTTAATTATTTCTTCTGATGATTGTTCAGCATTAACGCTTGGACTAATAAATATTGAAGTTATTAAAAATAAACTAATACCAATATTCTTAGCAATATGTTTAATTAGGCTATGCATTTGAAAAACACACTAACAGAGTATGGTTTAATTTCAAAATTATTACATTGGCTGAGTGCAATATTACTTATTGGACAAATTCCGCTTGGTTTTTATTTAGTAGATTTAGATTTTGGACCAGAGAGATTAAATATAGAAAATATTCATGTAACAGTTGGTTTGTCTCTATTTTACTTAGTTATTTTAAGATTACTTTATAAAATTTTTAATCCAACACCAAAATTAGAGCCAAGTATTTTTAAAGGTCAAAAATTTTTAGCGAAGCTAAATCACATACTGCTGTATGTGACAATTCTATCAATCACAATATCTGGAATTTTTAAAAAATTATTCAATGGAGAAACAATATCAATTATTTTTAAAAAAATTAAAATTCAAGATAATTTTGAACTTGGAGAATTATTTTATGATATTCATGTTTTTTCAAACTATTTGATGATAGCTCTTATCATTATTCATTTAATGGCTGTGATTACCCATAAATTATTTTTTGGTGACAATTTATTAAAAAGAATTCTTTAGCTAATGAATATTTTTTGCATTCTTTATAATGTGATGCAAGTTCAACCCTCGGTCACACAATTTTATCAATCCTGTAATATTTGTTATTCCTAAATTTTTTGCTTTGTTTAAAAGAAACAAAAACAATCTAGCTGTTAACCAGCAATCACCTAGGGCAGAATGTCTAACTTGATCATCAGCTTTTATATTAAAGTGTTCACATAAACTTGTTAGTTCATAATTCTTTAAATCTGGGAAAAGTCCTGCAGTAAGATGAATTGTATCAATTGGCTGAATGACCTTCATTCGATTAGCAAGATTAGTATTTTTAGCATTGTTTTTTAAAAATTTAATATCAAAATCAATATTATGACCAACTAAAACACTCTTTTTAATAAACTTTAGGATTTTATCTTCTATTTCAATTAATGTTGGTTTGTCTTTGACATCTTCATCCTTAATGTTGTGTATCCTAGTTGATTGTTCTGGAATTTTTATTTGAGGATTCACTAATTCATCCAAAATTATATCTTCTCTGATCTTAAATTCACTAATTTTAATAGAAGCAACAGATACAACTTTATCTCCCTTAGACACTCTCAATCCTGTTGTTTCGGTATCTAAAATTGCAAAATTAGATTGCTCAAGTGTTACTCGATTAAACAACTTTTGTTTTTCAAAATAATATTTAATCTTGTTAAAAATACTCTTCACCAATATCTACTCTTACCCTTTGTTTTAATTTTCTAATTTGTTTAAGATAAATTTTTAAAACTTTTTTTTCTCTTTCAAGTAAAGTTTTTGGATCAATAAAATTTTTAATTGTTAAACCTTGTTTTGTTCTTTCAACTTGATTTTTAAGTAAAATATTTGACATAAAACGATGAGCATTTTTGAAAAAATCTACTTCATCAACAGTTAAAACCTTCAATTTATTGAGTTCATTTAATCGCTCAAATGTTGAAATTTTTGTAACCTTATGTTTGATTGAATATAATCTAATACTTTCTACCAACGGAAGTGTTCCTGTGTGTTTTAGGTTTAATAATCTTAAATTTTCCTTATCATTTTTTTCTAAAATAAATTGACCAAAAAAACCAATAGCAGCATCACTTTGTTCTTCACTAAAATACAAAAACTTTAATAATTTTTTTTCATGCAGTTTTTCGTTTAAATAAATCTTTAAATTTTCAGCTAGTTCTTTTTTACCATAAATAGATCTAAAATCGTAAAGCATATCAATATTTCTCATATCTTGAGGGGTGTGATTATCTAAAAATTGAGTAATTTGATTTTTCCATTCTGGTACGCTTTTTCTCCACAATGGATTACTTGCCATTAAGTCTCCTTTACAAAAAGGAATACCACAGTCATCTAAGGTTTTTGTAAAATCCTTAGCAAGTTCATTAAAATATAAATCTACTTTTTTTGGGTCTTCATTGTTAGTTTCATAGATTATTCCATTATCCTGGTCAGGATGCAGAAAACTTTCCATTCTTCCCCCTGAGCCCATAACAATGACTGAATATTCTGGAATTTTTTTTATTATATTTTTTTCCCCAACTCTTTTTTCTGCCAATCGAATTGCTCTACGGTAGATGACATTGTTTAAAAAACTTAATAAATATGAAATATCACCTGGATAAGCATTTCTAACTAACATGTTATTAGCTAAAATCACTTGTTGTTGTTTAATTTTAATTAAACCTGAAACGTCTTGCTCATCATAAGTCATGTTGTCAATTTGATTTACCACATCTCCTAATTCAGCTTGCAAAGCTGTATTCATATCAATCATTCCCTGTATTTTTAAACTCATATCTAAAACAGGAAGATGATTTAAATTTAATTTTCTCATTTTGCCTACCGCATGAAATAACAAATCATCCTCATAAACGAATTTAACTGGATGTGTCATAACCTGATCAACTTTTGTTTTATCATCAGCACTAAAAGCGACCCTTTTAAGAATATCTTTTTCAGTTATTATTCCGATCATTTTTTCATTTTCTTGAATTATGACAGTTGATTTTTTTTCTTTTCTGAGTTTCTCAATAGTTGTTTTAACCAGTTCATTTTTTTCAACCAAGATAAAGTCATCAGTCATATAATCCATGACTTTATTGGTAAACAAATCTACACTGTTAGATCTTTTAGACATTTCTAGATATAATTATACATTGCAACTTATCGTTAAATATAATTTTTTTTGTAAAGTTTGAATTAATTTCATTCACTCCCTTTTTGATTTGATTTAGATCAAATTCTAATAATATTGAAATATACCTATCGTTAATCATTTGAAGGTATTTTGACTTTAAAATTTTAACTTTATAAATAAATTTTTTTGTCTTACTAATTTTGTTGTTTTTCTTTAGCAGTGTAATTATCTTTTTATCCCTATTCAAAGATTTTTTAAGTTTACTGTTCATTAATTTGAATGTAGGGATTTCATTTTTATATGGATCTAAAGTTAACACCATAATAACACCATTTGGTTTTAGATATTTTTTACAAAGTTTAATTAGTTTTTTAATTTCTCTTATTTTCAACAAGTGAATTGTTTGTTTTATTAAGATTAAATCAAAAAACTTTTTATTTTTGTTTAAAAAATTTAAACCATTTGATTTTTTAAATCTAATTCTTTTATCTTTGTCTTTGTGGTCTACAATATCTATACCTGTAGGTTTAGATATTAACTTTAATTCATTATATAAGTTTCCAGAAATTTTGCCCCTTCCACACCCAATATCTAAAATTTCAGATTTAGAATTAAGATTGCTGTTTTTAATTAAGAATTTACTGAAAGATTTAATATAATCTTTTGAGGACAACCAAGTTTTATTATCCCAATTTTTTAACGATACCATTTTGTTTTTTTTTATAGAAATCTGCTCTTATTGAAATCAAAATAATCAATAAAACTAAAGGAATACAAGCTAAATTAATCTCATTCCAACTAAATTTTAAAATAGAGTAGCCTGCAGTTAAGCTTGCGATAGATTGTATGGAAAAAACTAATACATCGTTAAAACCTTGAACTTTAAATTTCTCACTTTCTTTATAACAGAGCACTAACAAACTAGTTCCTCCAATAAATAAAAAATTCCATCCAACGCCTAATAAAACTAAAGCAATTAAATAATTTATAAATGTTTGGTCATAAAAACTTAAGAAAATACAAATTAGATAAATTAATGCTCCTGAATAAATAATTGTCGAATGTCCAAATTTCTTTATCAATCTACCTGTAATTAATGATGGCAAAAACATTCCTATTATATGCGACTGGATTACAATACTTGTTGAGCCTAATGTAAATCCATGCATCTTATACATGCTGATTGGTGTAGCAGTCATAATGAATGACATAATTGAATATGCAAAAGCAGCTGTCACAATTGCTTGAAGGATAATTGGGTTTAGTAATAATTCAATATACGATCTTTGATTACTACTAATGTTTTCTTTGGTTTTTGGATTTTTATCTGTTCTATAAAAGACTAATAGAAAAACTGGTATAATAGTTAAGACTGCTAATGAAATATATGATCCCGTATAAAGATGATCTGAAATTATATTTTTAGTAAAATTTGCAACATTAGGTCCTATTAATGCTGAAAGAATTGTTGCAAGTAGCAAAATTGAAATAGCTCTAGAGCTATCATTTTTTTCAACTGTTTCTGCTGCTGCAAATCTATATTGATGTGTAAAAGCAATACCTGTTCCAATTACAAAACATGAAATGCAAAATAAGATAAAATTTTCAGTATAAATTGAATAAGCTCCAAGCAGTGATGCTAAACTTGAATATGTTGAAGATAATATAAATCCTTTTTTTCTTCCAATTTTACTCATTATCTTTGCTGCAAAAAAAGAAAATACTGCTGTACCAACAATTGATAATGATGTCGGTAATGTTGCTAGTGATGCAATTGGTGAAATTTTCAATCCTACAATTCCACTTATAAAAACTGTAATTGGTGGTGCCGTAAAAGAAAAAACTTGGCAAATAGTTAGAATAATTAAATTTTTATTGAGCACTTTGTTTTTTAATAGTTATTTTGAATTGTTAATGACAAGCAATTCCAAATTTTTTTAAACGCCAATAATTATAAGGCCAAGGTGTTAAAAAACCTACTATTAACATGATTGGCACTACCCACCAAGTAAGCATTGCCCCACCTGTTAGCAGATAGTCTGTAATATTCATTGTTATTTCCATACTTATCATCGAAATAAAACTCATACCCATTGCAGTTTTAAGTGCATTTTTAAATTCAATATTTTGTTTCACCAAAATAAAAGTTTCCAAAATAATACTAGTAATTAAGCCATTAATAATTGCTAAGATCATTATACCCAAAATTGGAAATGAAATGTTTGATAATTGAAAAAATAAGATTGTACCAAAATCTCCAATGGAACAACCAATCACACACCACATAGTATTTTTTGCACTTGTTTTCCAAGTGTGTTTACAAGTCCAATCAAATGTGGAGGTATTCATAATAATTTGATACTAATAATGTTAAATGATTTTTAAACAAGTATTTGACAAAAAAACTTCTACTTATACTTATCTAATTGCTTCGGCAAAAGGTCGCGAAGCTGTAATAATTGATCCAGTTTTAGAAAATGTTAATGAGTATATTCAGCTGTTAAGAGATCTTGATCTAAAACTTGTAAAAGTCATTGATACACACATTCATGCAGATCATGTAACAGGTGCCTCTAAATTAAAACAAGCCACAAATTGTGTCACACTTATGGGAGAGCATACCCCCGCTGATGCAGTTGAAATCAAAGTAAAAGACAATGAACTAATAAATATTGATGGTTTAGACATTAGATCCATTTATACGCCAGGACATACAACAGAAAGTTATAGTTTTTTGTTAGATAATTATCTTTTTTCAGGTGACGCGCTTTTAATTAATGGAACTGGCAGAACAGATTTTCAAAATGGAAGTTCAAAAGACTCTTACCATTCTATATTTGATAAACTTTTAAAATTGCCAGAGGAAACTCTTCTTTACCCCGGTCATGATTATAATGGTGAAAAAGTAAGTACTATTGGTAATGAAAAAAGATTTAATCCAAGATTACAAGTTAAGAATGTTGATGAATATATTGAAATTATGTCTAATCTTAACCTATCTAAACCAGACATGATGGATAGTAATGTTAGCAAAAATATTCAATTAGGTGCTAACTAAAAACAATAAAGATTAAAAACCAATAAGAAACCAATCCAGACAAAATAGTTGCTATAATATTTTTTGAGAAATAACCAACAATTACTGCAACTATAGCTGCAAAGATTTTAGGGTCGTTAATTTCTACAAATAATCCATAATCATTTAAAAAGATTGCTGGAAATATAATTGCGGGAAATACTGCTGAAGGAACATATTCTAATACAGCTTTAATTTTATCTCCAAGCATGTCTCTATCAATTAATGCAATCATAGTCATTCTGGTAAAATAAGTTAATATTCCTGCGATAATAATTGTAAACCAAGTCATTTTTTAAACCTCAGTAATAATGAAGCCACAAATAAAGCAATAACTGGCGAAATAATTATATAAGATTTAAAAGGAGCATCAAAAAATAACAATGAACTTAAACCACAAGTAATCATGACAATTAAATGATCAATTTTTTTTAAATCTTGAACAACAATAGCTATAAAAGTAAGTGGTATTGTAAATTTTAATCCAAGTTCCGCAGGAACAAATGATCCTAAAATAATTCCTGATAATGTTGAAATTTGCCAACAAACCCACATCGTACAACCTGTTCCAATCAGATGATAATGTAAGTACTGCTCATTTTTATTCTTTTTAAAAAATTTATTAGATTTTGCAAATCCTTGATCTACAACAAAATATGAAATTACTAATTTTTTTATAAACGATAATTTTTCTAAATATTCAGACAATACCGCACCATACAATAAGTGTCTTGAATTGATGATTCCAACAGATGTAACAGCAACTAAACTAGATGCCCCACCTGAAAGTACTTGTAGAAATACAATTTGTGAAGCACCCCCAAAAATAATGAACGACATTGCATAGACTAAATAAGGATCAAAACCTAGTTCTACACCAATTGCCCCACAAATAATTCCAAATGGAATTACTGACAGCATGTGTGGAGAAATATCTATCATCCCCTTCGCAAATAATTGTTTTTTTGAAAGCATCTGCCTCTTTTATTAAAAACAAACTATGTGATCAATATTAATTGGTCTCTTAATACCAAATTTTTCATCAACTTCATGTTGGTGCATATGGTGGGAGTGTACAAAAACTGGTATCAACAAATCACTACCAGTTTTTAAAGTATAGATAAAGTTGGTGCCTCTGAATTTTCTGTCTACAACCTCTAGCTTCAAATTACTCCGATCATCATGCTCAAGATCTTCTGGCTGTAATAATAATTGAACATCAGAACCTTTTGGATAATGTTTAGTGAAATTTCCATTTATTGTTCCAAGATCTTTATTTTCTAGACTATTTTCTCCAGTAACTTTTGCAGGAATTAAAATCCCTCTATTTAAAAAATTTACAACTTCTACAGAGTTTGGGAAATGATAAACGTTATAAGGGTCATCATATTGTTTTAATTGGCTATCTAAAATTATTCCACATTTACTTCCAAGATAAAACGCTTCATAAGAATCATGTGTAACTATAATTGTAGTAATTTTTAAATCAGTCAAAACCTGTTTGAGTTTAACTTGAATTTCTTCTTTAAAACTTTGATCTACATTTGATAATGGTTCATCTAATAAAAGTAAATCTGGTTTAGAAAGTAACGCTCTTGCTAATGCCGCTCTTTGGGCTTCTCCAGAACTAATTTGATGAGGAAATTTATCTTTAACATGCTCTAAATGAAGAAATTTTATAACTTCGTTAATAGTTAAACTTTTTTTCTTTTTTTATTTCTCTCCGCTCCAAATTGAATGTTTTGCAGAACATTATAATGTGGAAAAAGTGAATTATCTTGAAACGCTAGTGAAATATTTCTATTTTCTGGTTCAACATGAACATCTTTAGATGAAATAGTTTTATTTTTTAAGGAAATTTTTCCTGATTGAATTTTCTCTAAACCAGCTATAGTTCTTAATATAGTTGTCTTACCAATTCCTGATGGACCTAGCAGGCAAACAATATCTCCTTCATTCTCTATATTTAATGAAACATTATTAACCTTATTTTTGTCACTTGCTGCAAAAGTAACATTTTCAATTTCAAAAAAGTTTTGTGACATATACCAATTAATCCTTAAGAATATATCTAGATGTAATTAAAATAAAGAAACTTGCAATAAGAATAAGAAATAACGATGGCGCTGCAGCAGCTTCAAGTAAATCTTGAGAGGCGTAAATGTATGCTTGAGTGGCAAAAGTTTCAAAATTAAATGGTCTCATTATTAGTGTAATTGGTAACTCCTTTATAATCTCTATAGAAATCAAAATACCAATCAATAGAATAGAATTTTTTAAGTAAGGTATATGGATATTTTTAAAAGTTTTAAACTTTGAGTATCCTAATAAATAAGCACTTTCGTCAATCGAATAACTTATCTTTAAATAACCAGACTTAATCCCGTTGCTTGCTAGTGAATAAAATCTTACGAAATAAACTATGACCAAGCCTAAAATTGATCCAATAAAAATAGATTTGATATTTTTGAAATCAAAAAAACTAATAACATTATTATCGAACCATGAAATAAAAGTGATAAATGCAACAGCCAAGATTATTCCTGGTATCGCATAACCAGAGATCGAGAAAGTAGTTAAAATTTCTAAGAACTTACTTTTAGATAATCTATTTCCATAATTTGAAATAAATGCAAAACTAATTAAAACAAAACTAGATAATAAAACTAAGATTATTGTATTTGAAAACAAACTAATTAGATCTAAATCAATTAAATGTTTTGGGAAAATAATTGTCCAATAAAGCATTTGAAGGACAGGAAACAAAAAGCTTATAAAAAAAATTAAAAAACAAAAAGAAAAAGCCAATAAAGCTTTGTAACCATGCAAAGTTGTTAATGATTTTTTCTTAAATCCTCCTTTTGTAGGAGAATGATATTGTGCTTTTTTTCTAGATAAATTTTCTAATACAAATAATCCAAGTATAAAAATTAATAGATAAAAAGATAACTGATTTGCTAACGCTAGGTCATCAAATGAAATCCATGCATTATAAATTCCAGTTGTAAGAGTAGATATTCCAAAGAATGATACTGATCCGAAATCAGATAATGTTTCCATTGCAACAAGGGACAATCCAGCAACTATTGCAGGTCTTGCAGATGGTAAGATTATTTTAAAAAAAGATTTTTTCTTGCTAAAACCAAGATTTTTTCCAAGTTCTATCAAATTTTGGGACTGATAATGAAAAGATGCTCTTGTTAATACATAAACATATCCAAATAAAGAAAATGAAATTGCAACTATTGCTCCTGCCATACCATCAAACTTTGGTATTTGAGAATTATAATTACCCTCTCCAAACAAACTTTTTAAAATTGTAAACGCTGTTCCATAATTTTCAAAAAAGGCTGTTAAAGAATAGGCATAAATATAAGCTGGTACTGCAAAAGACAAAATCAATGCCCATTTAAAAAAATTTGAGCCTGTAAATTTATAAAATGAAACTAGGTAAGCACATGATACCCCAATTATAAAAGTTAGGAATAATACCCCTAATAAAAGAGATAAAGAATTGAATATATAATCGTAAAGAAATGTATTTTTGATAATCTCAGAATAATTGCTTGTGCTATCAAAAAAGCTAGAAAATACAGTAACAATCGGTATTGCTACAGCAATTGAAATAAAGAACGAAGTTAAATACCAAATATTTATCTTTCTTAAATACATACTTACCCTTTTTTTATTTAGTGAACATAATTAATAGAAGGGTAAGAACTATTAAATTATGTTCACTTTATTGAAAATTAATCTTTTTTGCTAAAAACGTTTATGAGATGATCAATCTCTTCACTTTTTATATCAGACAATTTTCTATTATTTATTTTAATTTCAATTTTTTTACACTCATTTGCACATGGTTCACATGTTATCTGACCTACTTGTGAACCACTTGCATTAGAAGAATTATTTTTATTAAAATTAAATAAATTTTTTTCCATTATTAATTACTTCCACTTAGCAGCTAGCATGCACTCCAATGCTTTTGCTTGATTTTTTCCATAATTAACAACTTTAGTATTTAAATCTTGTTTAAAACCAAGACCCATTTGTTTTACTAAATCATGTGGTTCAACACCATCAATCATTGGATATTCAAATGTATTATTAACAATGTGTTCTTGCGCTTCTTTAGTTAATAAAAACTCAAGAAGTTTTTTTGCATTTTCTGGATTTGGTGCATTTTTTAATACTCCACCACCACTAATATTCATGTGAGTTCCTCTATCACTTTGATTTGGAAAAAATGGTAATACTTTTTTAGCTACCGCTTGTTGTTCGGCTCCCTTTTTTCCAGATAGCATTAAAGCTAAATAATAAGTATTAGCTACAGCTAAGTCAGCTTCTCCAGCAGCAACTGCTAATATTTGAGCTCTATCATTTCCTTTAGAGTCTCTAGCCATATTAGCAACAATGCCTTTTGACCATTCACAAGTAGCTTTTTTTCCATTATTTTTTACCAATGATGCAACAAGTGATTGATTGTAAATATTATTCGACTTTCTTATAACAATTCTACCTTTCCATTTAGGATCGGCAAGGCCTTCGTAACTCATTCCATTTAATTCATTGGCATTAACTCTTTCTGGAGAATAATACATAATTCTTGCTCTCTTAGCTATACCAGTCCAGTTAGTAGATCTAAAGTTTTTTGGAACAGCAGCTTTAATTGCTGAAGTCATTGAATTTTGAAACATTCCTTTTGCATCAAATGCACCTAATCTTCCTGCATCTGCTGTAATATAAATATCAGCTTTAGAGTCAGCTCCCTCCTCACTTATTCTTTTTTGAAGAGCTTTATCTTTTCCTGATACAACGTTTACTTTAATACCTGTCTTAGCAGTAAATTTTTCATAAAGTTGAATATCTGAATCGTAATGTCTTGCGCTAAATACATTTACTTCAGTAGCAAAACTTAAATTGGTAAAGAATGTTAAAATTATTCCTAGTATTGTTATTTTTTTCATTTTATCCTTTTCTTTACCCTTATTGATTTGCGACTGAGAATTATTCGCAATGCGAATGATTATCAATCGCATATATTGTCGCAGTTGTAAAGCTCTTTATAACTTAAATTTATAGGAAGAATAAAAGGTGGTAATTATTTCCAATCACCAATTTTACTAAACAAAAAGTTTCTAAATGCTTGAACTCTAGCAGTATTTTTGAGTGATTGAGGATATACGAAATGTGCCTCTGTAATAGGTCCTTCTGATTTAGGTAAAACTTTAATAACGTTAGATGAATTAGATACCAAGTACTCAGGCAAAGCAGCTAACCCAACTCCAGACTCTACTGCTAAAAGTAAACCCATAACACTATTTACCTTCATAACTGTTTTTCTTTTTTTTCCATCGTGCATACCAAGTTTTAATGCCCAATCAGGATTATAAACTGGTGAAGGAGCACCTTTTCCAAAAGAAATAAAATTATGTTTATTTAAATCAGCAATAGTTTTTGGCATACCAAATTTTTCTAAATATTTATTAGATCCATAAATATAATATTTAATATCTACTAATTTTTTTTGAATGTAATTCAATTGTTTTGGTCTTCTCATAAAAATACCAATATCTGCCTGACGAGTACTTAAATCTAATTCTTTATCGTCAAAAACTAGTTCAATTTCTATTTCAGGGTTTAACCTCATAAACTCTTGAATTCTAGGTGTTAACCAGTGTGTTCCAAAACTTCTTACTGTTGTAATTGTTAGTTTTCCAGTTGGCTTATTTTTCTGATCACCTAAAGATGTTTCAACTTCTTTTAATTTGCTGATTACTTCATGGGCTGTCTTAAATACATATTCACCATTTTCTGTAAGAGTTAATCCCCTTGCATGTCTTTCAAACAATTGAACTTTTAAATCTTGTTCAAGTGATTGAATTTGTCTGCTTATTGCTGATTGACTTAGATTTAAATTAATTGTTGCATTAGTAAAACTTCCTGCTTCAGCTACAGCATGAAAAATTTTTAATTTGTCCCAATCCATTATTTATTTACATCAATCAAATATCTACCTGATGTTTCTCCTTTTAGCATTTTAGAGTAAATATCTGTTAATTCATTCAGGCCAATTGTTTTAATAGACTCTTCAAGTTTATCAAAATCAATTACATTTGAAACTTCATTCCAAACAAATTCTCTTCTTTTGATTGATGCTGTGACCGAATTTATGCCCCATAATTTAACTCCACGAATTATAAATGGCATTACTGTTGTATTTAATTTGTAATCAGATGCATTTCCACATGCAGCAACAATTCCGTTGTCTTTTGTTTGAGCTAATGCATTAGCTAAAATTTTTCCACCCACTGTATCCACTACTCCATCCCACAAACCTTTGTCTAGTGGTCTTGGATCTTTGTCAAAATCGTCTTTATTTACAACTGTTTTTGCACCTATTGATTTTAAATAATCCTCGTTTGATTTTTTTCCTGTTACCGCTGTTACATCATAACCAAACTTTGATAAAATCATTACAGCAATACTTCCAACACCTCCTGAGGCACCAGTAACCAATACATCTTTTACTTTTTCACCTAATAATAATTCCTCTCTTGCTTTAATTGCAAAACAACAAAGTAATGCAGTCAAGCCTGCTGTACCCATAATCATTGATTGTTTTGAAGATAGGTTTTTTGGTTTTTTAACCAAAAAATCTCCACTTACTTTTGCATATTGTGAAAATCCACCATAATAAATCTCTCCAACTCTCCAACCTGTTAAGATTACCTCTTCATCTTTTTTAAATTTATCATTTGTACTTTCAACAACTGTTCCTGAAAAATCAATACCTGGTATATGAGGAAATTCTTTAACTAACTTTGCACCGTTATTTAAAATTAATGCATCTTTATAATTTAAACATGAATAATCAACTTTAACAGTTACATCGCCATGTTTTAAAAAACTTTTATCAATTGTTTTAACTTCTCTTGTAAAGCTTTCATCCTCTTGATTGATGATTAATGCTTTAAATTGATCTGACACTTTAATCTTTTGTTATGCTGATAAATCTTAGATATCTATTTTGATAACTTAGATCATCTTTAAATTGACCCAAATAATAATTTGTTACAGTTGATGCTTGTTCCTTTTTAATACCTCTCATAGTCATACATTGGTGAGTTGAGTCTATTGTTACAGCAACTCCCTTAGCTTCCAAAGATTGCATTAATGTTTTTGCGATTTGCATTGTCAATCTCTCTTGAGTTTGAAGTCTTTTTGAAAAAACTTCAACTACTCTTGCAAGCTTGCTTAAGCCAACAACTCTTTCTTTTGGAATGTAAGCAACATGAGCCTTACCAATGATTGGTGCCATATGATGTTCGCAATGACTTTGAACAGAGATGTTTTTTTGAACAACCATGTCGTCATATCCATCAACATCTCCAAATGTTTTGTCTAAAATTTTGTTTGGATCTTCTTTGTAACCAGCAAAATATTCTTTATAAGCTTTAACTACTCTTTTGGGTGTTTCCAATAAACCTTCACGACTTGGATCTTCACCCATCCAAGCTAATATGGTTTTAAATGCTTCTTCTGCATCTTTATCTGAAACTTTATTAGTTTCTAAATTTTTGGTGTCAGTATCTTTTACTAATTTCATAGCGCCTTTTTATACAGTAATTACTTAATTTTAAAATATTTAATATATCGAGATATATGCTAAATAATCAATGCATATGTTCAAAAAAAGAGAAAATGTCCTAGAAATTGAAGAGGGAAATCTTCTATCTCCTAAATTTGATAATGATGGTCTAATTCCTGTAATTACTATGTGCTCTAAAACAAGGGACGTTTTAATGCACGGATATATGAATGTTGAGGCTTTAAAAAAAACCATCGAAACTAAAGAAGCTCATTATTTTAGCAGATCTAGAAAAGCTATTTGGCACAAAGGTAAAACAAGTGGATTTACACAAAAAGTAACTGAGATAAGAATAGATGATGACCAAGACTCTGTTTGGATGACAGTTGATATTGGAGGTGGTTCAAGCTGTCATGTGGGATATAGGTCTTGTTTTTATAGATCCATTCCTATGGGTCCAATAGATAATGGTCGTGAAATTAAAATGAAATTTGAAGAAAAAGAAAAATCTTTTGATCCAGAGGAAGTTTACAAAGGTCAGCCAAATCCAACAAAAATTTAAATGAGTGAAAAACAAAAAAATGTTCTAGGTGAGGATCTAGAAGAGTGCTCTAATAATCCTTTAACAGGCTGGTATCGGGATGGTTGTTGCAACACAGATGAAAATGATCATGGTATACACACTGTTTGTGCAAAAGTTACAACTGAATTTTTAGAATGGTTAAAAATTGCAGGTAATGATTTAATCACTCCTCACCCTGAGTTTGGGTTTCCAGGTTTAAAAGACGGTGACGGTTGGTGTGTTTGTGCAAGTTGGTATGCAAAAGCAGTTGAAGCTGGTAAAGGTTGCCCAGTATTTTTGAAAAGAACTCATAAAAATACTTTAAAACATGTACCTATTGAAACTTTAAAAAAGTTTGCAATAGATTTATCTTAAACTACATATTTCCATATTTAGGTCCACCACTACCTTCCGGTGTCACCCAAGTAATATTTTGAGATGGCTCTTTAATGTCACAAGTTTTACAGTGAATACAGTTTTGAGAATTAATTACAAATTTATTAACATCATTTTCTTTTTGAACTTCATAAACACCTGCTGGACAATATCTTTGCGCAGGTTCATCAAATTTTTCTAAAGTGTAACTTATTGGCAAATTAGGATCTTTAAGTTTTAAATGAACTGGTTGATTTTCAGCATGATTTGTACCAGTTAGATAAACTGAACTTGTTTTATCAAAAGTAATGATATTATCATATTTTGGATAATCTATTTTAGGCATCTCATTTGCCGGTTTTAATGTTTCATGATCAGCATGTTTGTGTTTTAGAGTAAAAGGCAGCTTTCCTTTAAATAAAATTTGATCAATTCCTGTAAAGATTATTCCAAGAATTAAACCCCAACTAAAACTTGGTTTTACATTACGAGCTGCATTAAGTTCTTCATAAACCCAACTTTTTTTAAATTTTTCCTCATAAATTGATAAATTTTTATTTTCTTTAATATTTTCAATTATTGTCTCTGCAGCAATCATTCCACTTTTCATTGCTGTATGGGAACCTTTAATTTTTGGCATATTTAACGTTCCCGCATCACAACCAACCAGTAATGCTCCAGGCATGAACATTTGAGGTAAACTTTGAAGACCTCCTTCAATTAATGCACGCGCTCCATAGGAAATCCTTTTTCCACCTTCAACTATTTTTTTAATTGCAGGATGCATTTTAAATCGTTGAAACTCATCGTATGGAGAAAGATGTGGGTTTTTGTAATCTAAGCCAATAACATATCCTAAAAATACTTGCTTATTTTCAGCATGATACATGAAGCTGCCTCCATAAGTATTGTTATCTAATGGCCATCCAGCAGTATGCATTACCATTCCTTCTTCATGATTTTTTTCTTCTATCTCCCAAATTTCTTTAAAACCAATTCCATACTGTTGGGGATCTTTATTTTTTGAGAGATTAAATTTTTCAATTAGCTGTTTTCCTAAATGACCTCTACAACCTTCTGCAAATACAGTTACTTTTCCTAATAATTCTATCCCAGGTTCAAAACTATCTTTTTGATTTCCATCTTTATCAATACCCATATCTTGAGTTACAACACCTTTTACCGATCCATCTTCGTTATATAAAATTTCACTCGCTGGAAATCCTGGAAATATTTCAACGCCTAAGGTCTCTGCTTGTTCTGCAAGCCATCTGCATAAATTTGCTAAACTAATGATATAATTGTTATGATTTTGTTGAACCTTAGGAAGCAACCAGGTAGGCCAGCTTAATGATTTTGTTTTACCTAAAAATAAAAATTTTTCTTTTGAAACTTTAGTTTTAATCGGTGAATTAAGTTCTTTCCAATTTGGTAAGAGTTCATCTAATGCTCGTGTTTCAAAAACATTGCCACTTAAGATATGCGCACCAATCTCTGATGCTTTTTCTAATAAGCAAACGTTTAAATTTGGATCAAGTTGTTTGAGTTTAATTGCTGTAGATAATCCAGAGGGACCTCCTCCAATAATTACAACATCATATTCCATCGACTCTCTAGCCATATGATATTTTTATCTTTAAGAATTATTTTTGTATAGTGTTTAATTTGTTCAGCTCTTCTAGGAACTGTGGCAAAGCTTCAAATAGGTCTGCTTCTAAACCATAATCTGCAACGCTAAAAATTGGAGCTTCTCCATCTTTATTAATTGCAACAATTACTTTGCTCTCTTTCATGCCTGCTAAATGTTGAATAGCTCCTGAAATCCCAACGGCAATATATAAATCTGGAACAACTACTTTGCCTGTTTGACCAACTTGGTGGTCATTACTAATATATCCTGCATCAACCGCTGCTCTTGAAGCTCCTATTGCTGCATTTAATTTGTCTGCAATAGAAGTGATTAATTTAAAGTTGTCTCCACTTTGCATTCCTCTTCCACCTGACACTACTATTCTTGCTGTGCCAAGTTCGGGTCTATCTGATTTAACTTCTTCTCTTTTAACAAATTTTGTTAACAAAAACTCTTCTCCCGCTTCAGCAGTTTCAATTGGTGCTGATCCCCCTGAGTTTTCACATGGATCAAAAGAAGTTGGTCTAATAGTAATACATTTTTTTGCATCAGAACTTTTAACAGTCGCAAAAGCATTTCCTGCATAAATAGGTCTAACAAAAGTGTCTTGAGACTCTACTTTAATAATATCACTAACTTGTGATGTATCTAATTTAGCAGCTATTCTTGGCATTAAATTTTTACCAAATGTATTTGCTGAACAAACTATATGAGAATAATTATCTGCAAGTTTTGTAACAACTGGAGCAAAATTTTCTGCTAAAAAATTTTCATAATGAGCAGCTTCAACTGTGATTACTTTTTTAACCAAGGGTAGTTCTGAGGCAGCTTTTGCAGCATCACTACAATTATTTCCAATAACTAATGCGTGAACATCGGTATCAATTTGAGATGCTGCTGTAACAGCATTTAAAGTAAAAGATTTAAGCTCTTTATTGTTGTGCTCTACTATTAATAGTACTGACATTATATTACCTTTGCCTCATTTTTTAATTTTTGAACTAATTCAGCAACACTTGAAACCTTAATTCCAGCTTTACGCTTAGGGGGTTCTTCAACTTTTATCTGTTGTATTTTAGGTGCGGTATCAACTCCTAAATCTGATGCATTCATTTGCTCAATTGGTTTTTTCTTTGCTTTCATTATATTTGGCAATGAAGCGTATCTTGGTTCATTTAATCTTAAGTCGCAGGTTACGATGGCTGGAGTATTGATTTCGATAGTTTCTAAACCTTCATCTATTTCTCTAATAACTTCTAATTTTCCATCTTTAACTTCAATTTTTGAGGCAAAAGTTGCTTGAGGCCAATTTAATAATGCACTCAACATTTGTCCTGTTTGATTGCAATCATCATCAATTGCTTGTTTACCCATAAAGACTAAATCTGGTTTTTCTTTCTCAACAATTTTTTGTAAAATTTTTGAGACAGCAATGGGTTCTATTATGCCCTCTGCTTTGACATGAATTCCTCTATCAGCTCCAACAGCTAGTGCTTTTCTGACAGTTTCCTGAGCTTTTTCTTCACCAACAGTTACAGCAATTACTTCTGTTGCTTTTCCACTTTCTTTAATCTTTACTGCTTCTTCGATTGCATTATCATCTGGTGGATTTGTTGACATCTTAACGTTCTCAGTTACAACACCTGTACCATCTTCTTTAACACGTATTTGAACGTTGTAATCAATAACTCTTTTAACAGCGACTAAAATTTTCATTAAGCTCTCAATAAATTATTTTCAGAATCGTACGGGCTCTCATCTAAAACAGTAGCCTCATACATTTCACCCAAAATATCAACTTGTAATTTGTCGCCTACATTAGCATGCTCTGGTTTCACCATGGCAAGAGCAATTGATTTATCTAATCTAAAACCAAATTCACCGCCCGTTGCTCTTCCAACAACTTTGTTATCTTTGTAAATTGGGTTATTTCCCAAAACATCTGCGTCTTTAGTATTGTGAATTTCAAGAGTAATAAGTTTGTTATCAAAACCTTTTTCTCTCCATTTGTTAAGAGCCTCTAGTCCTATGAAACTACCTTTGTTAGGGTGAACAAATCTATCTAACCCTAACTCGTAAGGTGAATATTCAATTGATAGCTCAGTACCAACTAGTTTGTATGATTTTTCTAATCTTAAGCTGTTCATTGCTCTTATGCCAAAAGGTTTAATACCTAAATCCTTACCAGCTTCCATTAACTTATCAAAAATATGATTTTGATATTCAATTGGATGATGAAGTTCCCAACCTAGCTCACCAACAAAGTTTACTCTCATGGCATTAACAGGAGCATATCCTACATCGACATTTTGTGCAGTTAACCATTTAAAGTTTTCATTTGAAAAATCATCAGTAGATACTTTTTGCAATAACTCTCTTGATTTAGGACCCGCAAGAACCAATACACCTGTACTGTTAGTTAAATCTTCAAAAGTAACACCATCATCTGGCATCCATTTTTTAATCCAGTCATGATCTAATCTTAAGTTTGCTCCAGCAGAGACTAAATAGAAACTATTTTCAGAACTCTCTCATAATTGTAAATTCTGAGTGAACCCCGCCCTTAGTATTAAGAGCATGGCATAATCCAATTCTTCCAATTTTTTTTGGAAGTTTATTTGCAACTAGATGATCTAAAAATTCTTCAGCCTTAGGACCCTTAATTCTGCATTTTGCAAACGCTGTCATATCTAAAAGGCCGACATTATCTTTTACATTTTGACACTCTTTCTTAATAGCTTCAAACCACTTAGATCTTCTAAAAGACCAGTCATCTTTTTGCTCCATACCATCTGTTGCAAAAAAATTAGGTCTTTCCCAACCAAATTTTTGTCCAAAAACTGCACCTAAATCTTTCATTCTTTCATAACAAGGAGATGTTCTTAAAGGTCTTGCAGCTGGTCTTTCTTCATCAGGATAATGTGTAATAAACACATGACTATAAGCTTCTTCATTTTTAGCTTTTAAATAAGACTTAGTTGCGTAATCTCCATAACGTCTAGGCTCAACACCAAGCATATCAATAGTTGGTTCACCATCAATAATCCATTCAGCTAATTGCCATCCTGCTCCACCTGCTGCAGTAATTCCAAAACTATGTCCTTCGTTAATCCAAAAGTTTTTTAATCCCCACGCAGGTCCAACAATTGGATTGCCATCTGGTGTATAACAAATTGCACCGTTATAAACTTTTTTAACACCTACTTCTCCAAACGCAGGAACACGGTGGATTGCTCCTTCAATGTGTGGTGCTAATCTATCTAAATCTTCTTGAAACAATTCATACTCTGAATCTTTTGAGGGACCATTAACATAACAAGCTGGTGCACCATCTTCGTATGGACCTAAAATTAATCCACCTGCTTCTTCTCTCATGTACCATCTGTTATCACTATCCCTTAAAACTCCCATTTCTGGTAAGCCGTCTTTTTTTCTTTTTTGAATTTCAGGATGTGGTTCGGTTACAATGTATTGATGTTCAACTGGAATAACAGGAATATCTAAGCCTACCATTTTACCAGTTTGTCTTGCAAAGTTTCCTGAACAAGAAATAATATGTTCACACTCTATAGAACCTTTGTCAGTTTCAACAACCCAACCATCTTTAGTTTGTTTCATTGAAAGTACACTTGTGTTTCTATAAATCTCTGCACCTAGATTTCTTGCACCCGTTGCCATTGCTTGTGTTAAATCAGCAGGTTGAATATATCCATCTTCTGGGTGTTGGATCGCACCAACTAAATCATCTGTATGACACAAAGGCCAAATTTCTTTTACTTGATCTGGTGTTAAAAATTTTACATCGACGCCAATAGTTTGAGCTACACCAGCATACTGATGATACTCATCCATTCTATCTTTGGTACTTGCTAAACGAATATTTGATACAACACTAAAGCCAACATTTTTTCCAGTTTCTTCTTCTAATTTTTTATAAAGATCAACCGCGTATTTATGAAGTTGTCCAACTGAATAACTCATATTAAACAAAGGCAATAATCCTGCTGCGTGCCATGTAGATCCTGATGTTAATTCTTTTCGTTCAACAAGAACAACATCTGACCAACCTTTTTTTGCTAAGTGGTAAAGAGCACTAACGCCTACTACTCCACCGCCAACTACGACAACTTTAGTTTTTGTTTTCATCCGCGATTCCTACTAAATTTTTTGAAATAACGAAACAAAATTGTATCTGTGGATAATTAAATTGAACTACCTAGTGGGATCGGATTTGAGACCATGCTCGTCAACCAACAGTCTTTAAGTTCACCCTCTTCAGTATACTTTTCAACCTGCCAATTGAACTTATGATAGATTTTATTTTTATCTAAAATAACTACCTCAAATTGGGCCCATTTTTCGCTACTTCCAAGCTGGGTAATTGTGTGACTCAAATGATTAATCATCATCTCATAGGAGTTGCCCTTCAACATCCTTTTAAAATTACCTAGGGGACCAGTAACCTTTTTGTTATTTGGGTGGGCAAAATTCCATGTTTGCTCAATACCACTGTCTTTAAAATTAAGGTCATTTTTCTGAAGGCCTGTTAGCTGAATTTTAACCACTTCTTTAGGATTAATATCGCTACTTGGCTTTAATATTTCTGCTTTGGATATTGAAATTGTGATTAAAAGTAGAACTAAAACTTTAAATATTAATGGCAGTCTTTTTAACATCATCTAAAAATTCTTGTCTTTTTGCATCACTAACAAATGGTACTGCAAAATATCTTCTATAATCAATGTTATATATGCCACACATATGAAATACTCCTCTTTTTAGTCTTCTTATAGGAAGGTTTAAAAAAAAGGTCGTAATTGCTAATCTTGGAGATCCATAAGTGCAAAAAATAATTGCTTTTTTTTGTCTCAAATTTCCAATCGGATAGCCATAGTTGCCCCACAACTGTTTAAATCTAAACGCCCAAGGTGGTGCTAATACTTTATCTATCCAGCCTTCAACTATTGCTGGCATCCTAAAATTCCAAATTGGTGCAATTAAAACAATTGTATCGCACTTTTCAATTCTTTGACGATGGTTTAAAACATCTTCACCAGGTTCTTCACCTGCAAAAACTGGATCAAATTTTTCTTTATACAAATCAACAGCATCAACTTTGTTCCCTTTTTCTTCAGCTGTATTTATAAAAGTATCTCTTATTGCGGCATTAAAAGATTTATCATTATAGTGCCCATAAACTAAAAATATTTTTTTACTCATGAATTTTAATTATCGAAGTTAATTAACTTTACTAAATAAAAACCTACAAACATTGCTGTAACAAATGTTATTGAGCGAATATCTAAGAGTGCAATTGATGATATTGCTGGTCCGGGACATAATCCAATTAATCCCCAACCGGTTCCAAATATTGCTGATCCTAAAATAAGTTTATTATTAATACTTTTGTTATTTGAATAGTTAAAATTTTCAGCAAATATTGGTTTTTCTTTTTTTTGATTATATGAAATAGTGGTGAGGATACTATTAAAGCACCAATCATAACAAAAGCCAAAGAAGGATCCCAGTTTCCAAACAAATCCAAAAAACCTAAAACTTTTTCAGGATTAATCATTTCTGAAATAACTAGCCCAATACCAAAAACAATTCCTGAAATTAATGAAACTAATTTATTCATATAAAACTTTTTACTAGTACTGTTAAGATTCCAACAATCATAAAAGTTACAGTTGCAACAATTGATCTAAGTGAAAATCTTCCACAGCCACTAATGCCATGACCACTTGTACAGCCACCACTTATTCTAGTCCCAATTCCAACTAAAAGACCTGCAATTATCAACAAAATGAAAGAGTTTGAAATTGTGATTTTAATTTCGTTATTAGCAAACAAACTATAAAGAATTGGTCCAATTACTAAACCTAATAAAAATAATATGTTATCAAATCTATTATCTTTATTAGTTAGAGCATTGGCAGCTATTCCACTTATACCTACTAGTCGGCCATTAAATAAAAAAAATATCACAACAGCCAAGCCAATGAGTATGCCTCCAAGAGTTGCTGTAACGGGTGTAAAATTTACTATATTCATTTAATTGTTTAAAACTGGGAATGCCTGTCTAATTTTTAAAAAATGTTTCTGGTATTCCATTTTAGTACATTTATTTTCTATATATTCAATATCATTTTTCTCAACTAACTCTTTTGCATTCTCATCTTTTATACCTAGCTGTAACCACAAAACTTTTGCTCCAATCTTTACTGCATCTTCTGCAATGGGAAATACTTCTTTGGAAGGTCTAAAAACGTCAACTATATCAACCAGCTCTTTTATATCAGTTATTTTTTCAAACACTTCCTCACCTAAGATTTTTTCACCTTTGGCTCTTGGGTTAACTGGAATAACTTTATATCCATATTTTTGCATATATTTCATAACTATAGTTGATGGCTTGCCAGGATCTTTGCTCACACCTATCATTGCAATAGTTTTGTATTTTGAGAGAATATCCTTGATCTCAGACATAAATTATTTATTTTTTTTTATCTGATCTTCACAAAATTTTCGGGCTTCCTTTAAATCTGTAATCTTTGACTCTGATAATTTTTGACTTCCAGCAAGACATGCATCTACAGCTCTTTTGAGATTGTGATCTTTAAAACTTAAAGCAAAATACATTCCTGAAATAATAAAGATAATAATTAAAATATTTTTTTTATTTTTCATTACTTGTTTTTCCATTTAGGTTTTCTTTTTTCTAAAAATGCAGAGATACCCTCTTTGGCATCCATTGCCATCATGTTAATTGTCATCATTTTACTAGTGTATGCATAAGCCTTTTTTAATGGCATTTCTAATTGCTTGTAAAAAGCTTGCTTGCCAATTTTAATTGTTAAATTTGATTTTGAGGCAATAGTTTTTGCAACTTTTAATACCTCATTCTCTAATTTAGATTTTGAAAAATAATCATTTATTAATCCAATTTCTTTTGCATAATTTGCTTTAATAGGTTCACCTGTTAACAACATTTTCATCATTGGTTTTCTATGAATTTTTCTACTAACAGCAACCATAGGAGTGCTGCAAAATAATCCTATATTAACTCCAGGTGTTGCAAACAATGTGTCGTTAGTACTGTAAGCTAAATCACAACTTGCAACTAATTGGCAGCCAGCTGCGAATGCAGCTCCATGCACCTTAGCAATTACTGGTTTTCTACCTTCAACGATTTGCAGCATAACTTTTGAACAAAGATTAAATAATTTTTGATATTTTTCTTTTTTATTTAATCCCCTTACTTCTTTTAAGTTGTGTCCAGCACTAAATCCTTTACCAGCACCTTCTAAAATAATTACTTTTATCTTTTTGTCTGCATCAAGTTTTTTAAACGCATTAAGTAAATCAGCTAAATTTTTAAAAGATAATGAATTATATGTTTTTTGTTCATCAATGATAATTGATGCAATTTCATTAGTTATTTTTTTTATCTTAATATTGCTTGTCATGTTAATCGGCAAGACCGTCTGATCTAGCTTTATTTCTTTCTATATGAATTGGTAATACTTTTCCATAGATAGCTTCTGAATGTTCTGGGGTATTTACTCTCCAAGGGTCTAGTACATAAGCTGGGATACAGAGAAGTCTTGGTTTATTTCCTTTTACCTTAGTTACTCTATGCATTGTAAACCTACCTTTAAATATCTGTAAATCACCAGGTTCCAGTTTTAATTGTCTAACTTTTGTTCTATCTCCTTCAAGTACTTTTTTTACTTCTTCAAAATTTTCATTTCCAGGCTCTCTGATAAAAGGACAGTATTCAAAAATTCCACCCTCATCAGGTTTTTGTATCATTATACTCAGAGTAAATTCACAACTGTCAAAATGCCAAGGTAGAATTCCTTCCGGTCTCATCACATTGTATGCATGACAAGCTAATGGGTCCGCCCATCTATATATTGGTGAGATGCCTAAACAAGCAGATACAAATTTTAAAAGTTCTTCTTGTTCATATAAAAATTTCATTTCAGAGTCTTTATCAAAAAGATCTGAGTTTAAATATCCATTATCTCTTTCTAAGAAAGTTCTTTTGGGATGGTTTGGAGATAAAGAAGGGTCATCTTTAGAGTTAAGATATGGATTAATACTTTTTTTAGACATAAAAACTTTATCAATTTTTTTTTCTAATTCAAAATTCATAATTTCAATTGATTTTGGTAGAATGAAATTTGGAATAGTAGAGCAGCTAAACTGATCTAAATCATTTTTACATTTTTTAATTATTGCTTGTATCTTGCTGGAAGATAGATCGTGAATTGGATAATTTTCTAAATCTACAATAGTTTTTAATCTATCGTTCATTAAAATTTATTCCAATTTTCCTTCTTCTCTCATCTTGGCTCTAATTTTAGTAGCTGAGATTTCTTGAATTTCTTTCGAAAGTTCAATTTCTTCGATTTTGTATCCAACACCACGCCCATAACAAATATTAGTAATATTTGGCACCATCATTACTTTAAAATGACCTTCAAATTCTGGGTTTAATCTATCTTCTATATTTTTTTTTACTGTTTCAAAATCAAAAGGATTGTCGTCAACACCTTGTACATCTCTAATTTGAATACAAACTTGACCTGTTTTTTTTATAATTTCTTTAAATAAAGTATAATGACCATCGTGAAATGGTTGCCATCTTCCTAACATTTGTGCGGTTGGTTTTTTGTTATCCCATTCGTAAGCCATTATTTTATCTCCTTTATTATTTTTGGTGCCCAATTTTTAGCATCTTGTGTAGTTACATGGTAGTCAAACTTATCGGGCTTAACAAACATTTTATTCGTATCATCAAATCTTCCTTCTTTAATAGTATCAACCCAAATAATGAAATCAGCAGGAAATAAAGTTCTTGCTTCAGGGGTTGGACAAACAAAATCTGCAACAACAAAATTTCCTTCCTCTTTTAATTTTTTTGCAAAATCTGCCATTCTTCTAGCCTGTCTTTTTCTTCCTTCTTCAGAAAAATCCCAATCATTTGCTTCTTTTCTAACTTCATCAGCATTTAATCTTTTTGCATTTAACATCGGTGCTAATTCTTCTGCTAAAGTTGTTTTTCCAGAGCCTGGTAGACCCATTATTAAAATAATTTTCATCTTTATAATAAACTATTTGCTACCCATTTATGAAATTGATGAGTTGGTTGATCCATAACTGGTGAAAAGTTTCCACCGTTATAAACTGGTGAACCTCTTCCTTCCTGCATTCCTTCGATTGCACTTATATCTTCCAACATAACATCCTTCCAAAATCTTGCATTTTCTTTTCTTAATTCTTTAAGCTCTTGTCCATTAGCACTTTTATCACCAACATAATACATTTGCATATGTTCTTTAGTTTTATTCGTTGCAAGTGGTTCCAGCCAAAATACATAAAAATGATCTAAGTGCAATCCAATCATTACATTTGGGAATAGCGCAATATATTCAGAATTTTTGAGTGATTTTTTTTCCCAGTTTTTGAATATATCAAATTTGTTATTTCCTTTAACTGGTTGTTCATATTTCTCACTTCCTTGTCCTGCAAATCTATTTGGTAACCCTTGAATGTGATAATGATCATTAATGTTTGATACTTTGTTTAGTTCTGGGTGAATAGTTGGTAAATGATAACTTTCACAATAATTCTCAATTGCAAACTTCCAATTACATTTAACTTCTAAATCAAATGAACCATGATCTTTAGAATGAACTAATAATTTTTGATCTTCATGATTAATAAATTTAGACCATCTTTGTTCAAGTGGATTAATATATTCTTCAAATTCAATTTCATTTGAATTAATATTAACAAAAATAATATCCATCCATATTTTAGATCTAACTTCTTTTAGATTGCTTTGATTCTTTCTAAATTTATCTGAATTATGAATATTTAGACCTCCTATATGAGGGGTAGCCACCAGATTTCCAGTAAAGTCATATGACCAGGAATGATAAGGGCATCTAATTACATTTTTCAAAGTACATGGCTTATCTAAAAGTTTAAAACCTCTGTGACTGCAAACGTTGTGGAATACTCTTATCTTAAGTTCTCTATCTCTAACTAGCATCAAAGGAATCCCGAGTAGATTGTATGGCTTTGCGTCTCCAGCGTTAGGTATTGAGCTACCCACTCCAATTACTGTCCATTTATCACAAAAAATCTTATCCCTTTCATGTTCTAAATATTGCTCATTGGTGTAACATTCGTTTGGAAGTCCATTTGCAGTTTCAATAGATTTGTCCACATTCATCAATTTCTTGATATCCAAGATTTTTGAAAGAGAATTATCTTTAAGATTTTGGCCCATAAAAAAAATTACCATGACCATAATTTTTAGCAATAGATTTCCATTTTGGGCCATGCTGAATTTCTTTGACAGCTTTTTCAAATAAGATAATGATCGGGAAAAAATGAATTTTTCATTGGAAATTGGTCCACACACTGACCTAGAAACTTTACCTCCTGTAAAGGATGTTTATGTTACAATGTTACCAGGTGGTGATTATAAAGAAACTGCCAATAAATCAGGAGACCTTGTAAAAGAGGGTTTTAATCCAGTTCCACACTTTCCGGCTAGATCAATAAACAATGAAGATGAATTAAAAGATTATGTTTCAAGATGTAAAGATCAAGGAGTTAAACAAGCTCTAGTAATTGGAGGAAGTAGAGAACCAATTGGAAAGTTTGATAGCTCATATCAAATTTTAGAAACAGGTTTTTTTGAAGGAATTAAAATTGGTATTGCAGGTCATCCTGAAGGAAGTCCAGATATACCAGAACAAAATTTAGAAAAAGCAATGATGGATAAGAAGCCTTATGCTGATTACATAGTAACCCAATGGTTATTAGATAGTCAGCCTATTGTTGATTTCATTTCTAAACAAAGCGTACCAGTGCATGTTGGAATTACTGGGCCGATGAAAATATCTAGCTTAATAAAATTTGCTAATATTGTTGGGGCGAAAAATTCTATTAACTTTCTTAAATCTAATTTTACTAAGGCGTTAGATTTATTGAAACCTAAAGACCCTAATGATTTAATTGGGAAAGTTAAATCACATACTGATAACTTCCACATTTATACATTCGGCGGCTTGAAGGAAACAAACAAGTGGTTGAAGGAGAATAGTTATGTCTAATGAGTTTGACTATACTAAGTTAAAACATGCTACTACAGTTGATCAATCAGATCGTGCAGTACCATACAATTTAAGACAAAGTGGGCCAACTAAAGTTGAAATGCTTATCTCAACAAGAGTAAGAAAATCACCTTATTGGCATTTATCAATGCAGGCAGGTTGCTGGAGAGCAACAGTTTACAATCGTATTTATCACCCAAGAGGATATGTAAAACCAGAAGATGGTGGAGCAATGGTTGAGTATGATGCAATTGTAAATCACGTTACTATGTGGAACGTTGCTGTTGAAAGACAAATCAGAGTTAAGGGTCCGGATGCAGAAAAATTTACTGACTATGTAATAACTAGAGATGCAACAAAAATTTCTCCTATGAGAGCAAGATATGTAATCTTGTGTAATGCATATGGTGGAGTTTTAAATGATCCAATTCTTCTTAGAATTTCTGAAGATGAATTTTGGTTCTCTTTATCAGACTCTGATATTGGTATGTACCTTCAAGGGGTAAATGCTGATGGAAGATTTGATTGTACGATTGAAGAGATTGATGTCAGTCCAGTACAAATACAAGGACCAAAATCAAAAGCTTTAATGAAAGACCTTTGTGGGGATCAAGTTGATTTCGACAATATGCCTTTCTACGGTTTGGCAGAAGTTAAAGTGGGTGGAAGAAGTTGTGTCATTTCACAATCTGGTTTCTCTGGAGAAGCTGGGTATGAAATATACTTAAGAGACTCTACTTTATATGCTGAGGATATGTGGAATGCTGTTCTTGATGCAGGTAAAAAACATAGCCTAATGGTTATTGCTCCTGCTCACCATAGAAGAATTCAAGCAGGGATTCTTTCATGGGGTCAAGATATGGATGCTCAACACAATCCGTTTCAGTGTAACCTAGGTTACCAAGTTTCATTATCTGGAAAAGGTGAATGGAACAAAAAAGGTGACTACGTAGGTAAAGCTGCTTTAGAAAAAATGGGTGCAGAACTTAAAGATGGTAAAAAACCTTACAAGCTTCAATTAGTTGGACTTGAATTAGGTGGAAAACCAATTGAAGAGTACGCTCCTGATTTTTGGCTAGTGTCACCTGAGAATGGTGGAGATCCAGTTGGATTTATCACCTCTCCTTGGTATCACCCAGAGAAAAAACAAAACATTGCTATGGGATATGTGCCATTTGATGGAACATTAAACTCTAATGGCTTTCCAAAAGGTACTGTTGGAACTAAATTTAAAGTTCATCTACCTGAAAAATACTCTGACACACCAGGAACACCTGTTGATGCAGTAGTAGTGGATATTCCATTTAAAGAGTCTTTCAACGCAAATACAAGAGAAGTTGTAAAAGGCTAAATCTTTTTTAGGGGAGCTTAAATAAAGCTCCCCCATTTTCTCAATGACTAAAAGTTTTTTAATCGTAATTTGCATTATCATTGCGATTGCTTTAATAATATTCCCACTATTAATATCGTACAAAGCACAAAAAAATAAAAAGAATAAAAATTAATGTTTGGTGAATTTTTAAGTATAGTTTTTAAGTCAATTAAACTCGATAAGTCTCTTTACACAGATAATAAAAACTTTGGCGAAGCCTCAGTTTATTTTGCTGGACTTATAATGATCTTAGATGGAATTGCAGGCGCAGTTGCTGCTAATACAGTTATCAAAACTGCAGTAGCAATGTCTGGGTTAACATCAATTTTGACCTGGCTAGTATGGGCAATCTTTATCTATGTAATTGGAGTTAAACTTTTTCCAGACAAAAAAACAAAAGTTCCTTTTAAAAAAGTGTTAACTGCAGTCGGCTTTGCTCACGCTCCAGGATTACTTAGATTTTTTGCAGTTACTCCAAATATGATGATACCAATAATTTTTCTTACCCAATTTTGGATTTTTGCAGGATTAATTATCTCAACAAAACAAATATTAGGTTTAAAGTCTAATATTAAATCTTTTGGAATTGTATTTTTGTCATTCTTGATAATTGCGTTTTTATCTATTTCTTTTGTAATGAGTAGAATGAATATGCTGCCTGTTAATCAGATAAGCTAGATTGGAAAAATAGTTTTAGAAACTCTACACGACGAACACAATTTATAACTAGTTAAAATTAAATTTTGTGAAACACTCTCGTCCTCTTTTTTGCATTCATCACAAATATTATTTAATTCTCTCATTATTTCTTTATCGTTTTTCTCGTCTAAATTATCAGTCATTATCTGTAAGTCCCGCACCAGCTGCACCCTGTTTTAAACTATCACTTTCCTCTACAAAAGTATCTTCTGCTAATTTGTAAAGATTATTCCACTCTGACTCTGTGAAATTATCCTCATTATCGATAAATTTAATCTCAATTTCGTTTGCAAATTCAGGAATTTCTTGGTTCAAAAAACTTGAGCAAATATTTACATTTAAGTTGAGCAAAATTTCATTTTGATCCAATCTTACATGTATTTTTTTTCCACTAATTTCTGAAGATTTACTTAAAAAAGATAAAAAAATAACAGGATATGCAATTTTTTTAAATTTTATCGTTTTAAAATTTTCTACTGATTTAATCTGATCTAAAAAACTAATACCAAGTATAATTGGACAATAGGCATCAGATGAAGTCTCATTTATTTCACTGATTAAATTTAACTCTTCAAATTTTTTTATAGATTTGTCTTTATAATATTTATTTAAATTTTTAATACCTTGAAAACCAAACAACTCTAGTAAACGAATAGACTTTCCAACTTCTTCTGAATTGCCCCAAGAATAACCAACTGCTCTACTTGCTCTTTTAACTGCAGTTTCAATTTCACTTAAAGATTTCATTATTAATTATTCGTTTTATAAACCCATTGCTCATCGTAATTTTTCAATTCAGTTGGCAAGGGAGCTCCTTGAAACATACAAATTCTCAACCATTTGTCCGATCTTGGATCAAACTTTAACGCTCCAAAAAAAGATAATTTAAGTCTCAACATATCAATAGGAATAATATCTTTGCCAATTGTGTTATCTTGAATTTCAGAATATGGAAATTTTTCTACTATAAAAGCTCGTCTGATTACGTGTCTTAATTCTGAATTTGAAGATAAAAATTTTGCAATAGTTAAGTTTTCGTTTTTAGATAAAATTTTTTCATAAAGTTTTTTTATGTCTCTTGCAATTGCTAATGGCTGCTCAAGTTCAGAGCCATGTTCTTCAAATCTATCAGCCAATCTAGGTTCTTCTTTATTTTTAGAAATAAACCAAAAATTTTGCTGACTTTCTTTTTGATCAAAATTTATATCTAAAATATTAGGGTATTTATTTTCTATAATTTTTTTCAATTCATTTATTGTTCTATTGGTTGGGATATTAAAATATTTATCCTCATCAGAACTCATATTACCAACTAGAGGTTTTATAATATTGTTATATGGCTCCATCATAATAGAGACTACATATTCTATACATTCTTCACAAACATTTTGTTCTAACCACAAATATATTTTGTTAAAAGGATATTCAGCTTTAAAATCAAAGCTGATTTCAATATATTCTATGAAATTTCTAATATTTTTTAATAATGATTTGATTTTGTTTTGTTGGTATTCACTATCTGTATTCCAACTAGTGATGTTTGTTAGTGATTTTTTTACACAATCTATAAAAAGCTCTGCATCTTTCTCTTGAACATCTTTTATTTCTCTGATTTTTTTTAAAGCTGTTTCTCTACTTAAAATCCAATTATTTAACAATGTTGGGTGATTTACAATAAATGGAGCCATTCCAAGACCTGTGGAGTTACCAATCCCTAAATTTTTACAAATTTTTTTATCCAACTTTACTGCTTTTTTTGGATTTTTATGATGAGCGACATGATTGACTTGATCAAACGTAAATTGTCTAACCAAATACACCAACATCATTTCTAGTCTAAAAGGACCATTAATTTCCTCTCTATTTTTAATTCTAAATCTGTCCGCTAGGCCAAATTTGCCTGATCCATAAACAGCTGTTGTTCTATACAAATAACCAACTTTTGATAGCAACTCTAAATCTGGTTGTTTACCCTCGCTTAAACTATCAACTACATGGTTAAAAACTCTTACAGATTTATTTGCTCTTGATAAAGTGAGCTCTTTAAATGAAAGTCTACCCACTTCTTGTTTGGGAACTTCATTTTTTAATCTTTCTATGTCATCTTTGCTAGGCACACCATCATGTAACGTGAATGCTGCATCCCATTTGGTAGCTATTACCCTATCTGATCTTTCTTCATCTTTAATTTGATTTGCAAAACATACTAACGAATAAACTCTATTCCCTTTTTTAAAAGAATATACAGCCTCGCCATATCCATCTTTATCAAGATTAAATAAATCTCTTGAATAATCCCAATCTTTAAATTCATTTAAAAAACTTCTCAAAAAAGATAATTTAGATTGATGAAATGATCCAAGTCTGGACAATTTCATTATTGTGTTTGGATCTCTTAATTCAATATTCATTATTAAATAGATTTATAAAAATTATACCAATTGTTTCCAAGTATTCCATGTGTCTCACTATCTGAAAAACCTATCTTTTTAAGACCGTTTTCTACATTTTTAAATCCCCTTGCATCCTCAAACCACTCTGGTTGTTTTGGAAATCCTGGTTTATTTTTAGATCCTTCTCCATAATTTTTACTTTTAGACCATGTGCCATTTCTCATCCATTCAACAATAGTATCTGGTTGATCCAAACAAAGATCTGAACCAATGCCAATATTTTTTAAATCCATAATTTCAGCTGTTTTTGCAACCATTTCACAAAAACTTTCAACTGTGCAATTAGTATTATCTCTTAAGTGGTGAGGATATAAAGACAAACCTAACATTCCTCCACTCTCACTTAAAGCTTTTAAGAGATCATTGGATTTATTTCTTTTTGCTGCATGCCAAAACGTAGGGTTTGCATGAGTGATTGCTATTGGTTTTTCACTTAACTCAATTGCATCAAATGTGCTTTTTTCTGCAGAATGAGACATGTCTATAACTATACCAACTCTATTCATCTCCCTAATAACTTCACGTCCAAAATTCGTAACTCCACTGTCAATTTTTTCATAACAGCCTGTCGCTAACAATGACTGATTATTATAAGTTAGTTGCATAAATCTGCATCCTAGATTGTGAACTTTTTCTACTAAATTAATATCATCTTCAATTGGTGAGCAATTTTGAAACCCAAAAAAAATTGCTGTTTTTTTTTCAGTATAAGCTTTTTCAATATCCTTAAAGCCTTTTCCAGGAAATATTAAATCTAAATTTTCAGAGAATAGAGTATCCCATTTTTTAATTTCAGCTAATAACTCATCATAATCTTCATGATAAACTATTGTAACGTGGACTGCATCTAATCCAGCTGATCTATTATATTCAAAAATTTTCCTAGACCAGTTACAATATTGTAAATTGTCAATTTTAAAATTCATAATTGAACTAACCTTAATCAAAATGCTTTTTAAATACTATTAATTTTATTGAAATTTTGAAGTAATTTTGAAATAAGACTTTTATATTTTTCATGAAAAAAAATAAATCTTTAAAAGTTTCAATAGTGATGGGTAGTCAATCTGACTATAAAACCATGCAACTTGCTGAAAAAACTCTTAAAAAAATTGGAGTTTCTTTTGAGACAAAAATTATATCAGCACACAGAACTCCAAAGAGAATGTATGAGTTTGCATCTTCTGCTCACAAAAATAACATTGGTGTAATTATTGCTGGAGCAGGTGGGTCAGCACACTTACCTGGGATGATTGCCGCTTTAACATCTTTGCCTGTATTAGGTGTTCCGATAGAAAGTAAAAAACTTAAAGGTCTAGACAGTCTCTTATCTATTGCTCAAATGCCAAAAGGTATTCCTGTTGGAGCACTAGCTATAGGTGAAGATGGAGCAATAAATGCAGCCTTATTAGCTGCGTCTATAATTGCAAATACCAACCCTGTTGTTAAAAAAAATTTAAATAATTTTAGATTGTCACAAACAAAAGCTGTTAAAAAAAAACCTGAATAAAAATGTCTAATATAACTCTTGGTATTATTGGAGGTGGTCAGCTTGGTAGTATGCTTGCTATTTCAGCAAAGAAACTAAATATTAAAACTGTTATTTATTGTGATGACCCTGATGCACCTGCACAAAATTTTTGTGATGAATTTATATCAGGTAATTACAACGATAAAGAAAAGGTTATTAAGTTTGTAAATTTAGTAAATTATGTAACTTATGAATTTGAAAATATCCCATTTGAAACATTAAACGAAATTAACAAATTAAAACCTGTCTTACCGAAACCTTCAGTCAACAAACTCATCCAACATAGATTGGCAGAAAAAGATTTTGTAAATAATTTGAATATTAGAACAACTAGATATGCTTCTGTAGAAAATAAGTCTGAAATAGAAGCTCTTGAAGATCTTTTGCCTGGCATTTTAAAAACAACTACTCTTGGATATGATGGTAAAGGCCAACATCCAGTAAATACAGTTGAAGATTTCAATTCATTAAATATTGATTATTCAAAAGGTTATATTCTAGAAAAATTAGTTAAATTAAAAAAAGAGATTTCAATTATCATTACAAGATTTAATGATCAAAAATATGAAATTTATGAACCAATAGAAAATAAGCACGAAGATCAAATATTAAAATTTTCAAAAATTCCTGCAGATATAGATAAAAAAATTTATAATCAATCTAAAGATTGGGCAATGTCAATTGCTGAAGAGCTTAAATATGTTGGAACATTATGTGTAGAATTCTTTATTGATAGAAATGATAATTTATACGTTAATGAAATTGCTCCAAGAGTTCATAATTCTGGTCATCTTACAATTAACGCATATAATGTAAGTCAATTCGAAAACCATGTAAGAGCAGTTTGTGGTTTAGAACAAATACCTTTAAAAAAAATATCTAATGCAACAATGGTTAATTTAATTGGTGATCAAATAATAAATTATAGAAAATTCCCTAAATTCAAAGATAATGAATTCTTTTTTGACTATTTAAAAAAAGAAATAAAAGAAAAAAGAAAGATGGGTCATATTACAACTTTAATATAAATGTTAAAATCAATAGAAGGTAATTTTGATAATCCGGAAGTTCACGAACTACTCACAAAACATTTCGTTGAATTAAGAGCTGCATCTCCTGAAGGAAGTGCTCATGTACTGGATATTCCTGGATTAAAAGACAAATCAATTAAATTTTGGAGTTTGTGGCAAGATGAACTGTTAATGGGATGTGGAGCTTTAAAATTTTTGGAAAAAAATCATGGAGAATTTAAATCAATTAGAATTCACGATAATTTTAGAAGAATGGGTAATGGAATTAATGTAATTAACCATTTAATTAATGAGGCAAAAAAGCTAAATATCAAAAAACTAAGTATAGAAACTGGTGCAGGTGACTTTTTTAAGCCTGCAAGAAAACTATTTAAACAGTGTGGTTTTGAAATATGCGATCCTTTTGCTCATTATAAAGAGGACATAAATTCTGTTTATCTAACAAAGTCTTTATAAAGTAACTATTCTTTAATCAATTTTGTTGACAAAACCCTAATAAATCTAAACAAAGCAAAAATTACTTAATTATAAGTAATAAATTAATACAACGAAAAGTAAGAAGATAAATATGAGTCTACAAGGAAAAGTAAAATGGTTCAATCCAACCAAAGGTTTTGGTTTTATTGAAAGAGAAGACAAAGAAAAAGATGTGTTTGTACATGTTTCAGCAGTAAGAGATGCTGGTATGAACGGTTTAGATGAGGGTCAAGCTTTGACTTTCGATGTTGAAGATGGTCCTAAAGGTCCTTCAGCAGTTAACTTAAAAACTGCATAATATTCACACTTCCTATTGGCTGAAATAATAATTTTTAAAACAAGAATTTTAAATAATTTGTTTTAGCCAATACCAAAAAATCAAATCAAGCTTTAAACACAATTTCCAAATATATAAATTAATAGTACAGTAAGTATTATTAATATGAGTGAAAGATACATTAAAAATATAAACGATTTAAGTTTTAAGCCATTTGATAATTATGGCAAACCAGTCGAAGGAATGAGCTGGCATAAATTAAGTTACGATAGAAGTAACGGTGGATTTGGTACTTACATACTTAAAATGGATTCGGGTGCTAAAAGTTTACCTCATATTCATCAAGGTTATGAAGAATTTTATGTGATTGAAGGTGAGCTTCAGGATGCAGATGGAAAAGTATTTAAGAAAGGTGACTTTGTAACTTTTGAGCCTGGCACAGAACACAACTCTCATACTAAAAATGGTTGCCTACTTATTGTTTTTATGAGAGGTATAAATAAACCAATCTAATATTAATTATTCAAAAAAATATGATCGGAATCTTAGGCGGAATGGGAACACAAGCAGGTTTGGATTTTTGCAACAAACTTGCAATATTGAACAGAGGAAAAATTGATCAAGAATACCCTCTATTCATTCTTTACAACAAATCCAATATACCAGGCAGACCTGAGTCTATTGGAGTACAAACTAAAAATTTATCAAATAGGTCATCTAACAACACAAGTAAAAAAAAATATCAAAACGTTTTAAAAAGTTTACTTCAAGGATGCAGATTACTTGAAAAAAATAATTGTAAATTTATTGTTATTCCATGCAACACGGCACATTATTGGTTTGATGATTTACAAAAGAAAATCAATATTCCAATTATAAATATGCCAAAAGAAGTTTTTAAATTCACAAAAAAAAATTGTAAGAAAAATTCAAAAGTTGGCTTATTGGCCACTGAAGGAACGTTAAAAACTGGTGTTTATGATAAAATTTTCAATAAAGATTATGATTTAATTCAACCGTCTCAAAACCTACAAAAAAAATCAGTGAACAAGGCAATAAAATTGGTCAAGATGGGTAATGTGAAGGCTGCAGCAAAAGCAATACAACCTTCGATTAATGAGTTGATTAAAATGAAATGTAAAAAAATTATATTGGGATGTACTGAGCTTCCAATCGCAATTTTTGCATTTAAATCATTTAACAATGTCAGATCCTCTAAAATTTTTTTAGATCCTAATTTAATCCTTGCAAATTCTGCAATGGCTAAACATAAAAGATAATTTATGTCGGTTGATAGTGACAAACCTTACGTCTTAAGAGTTGCGGAATTAATTTATTCCAAGGTAACAAAAATTAAAAAAGAAAACTCTGAAATGTCTAATATCCAAGCATTTGAAGTTTTTATGACAACGAAAGATTATGATTTAATTAGCTCAGGAGAATTTCATGATAAATGGTTTTTAGAATTAAAGAATAATGATTTTGTTGACAAAATTACAGGTAAGAAAATTAACAATGAAACAATGAGACTTTTAGAAATACAAAAAGACTCTATGATTAAATTTTTGATTAAAATACCAAAACTTTACTACACAAAAAGCCATTTCCCTTTGGAAATATCTCAAAGAGCATTTGATCATCTTTGGAGAGTTTGTGAAAGCTTCGAAATGTGGTGTAAAGAGACGAAACAAAAAAATTTGATAACTCTAAATATTTTAGATTAGTTGGGTTTAAATTTTTTTCTTGCAAGTTCAATTTTTTTTTCAACAAGGTTGGTAAATTTTTCTTTAAATTTTTTGTTTTTTTTCTGACTATCTAAAGCACTCTGAAAATGTTCAAGGGTATTTTTACCTGTTTCATTTTCAATGACTGTATTTGCGCCATATTGAAACCCTGCTTGTAAAACATTTCCCGTAGTCGCAACAGTTATTCCAGGTCCTAACAGAGCGGTAGTTTGTAGACAGCCATTTAAAAAGATAAGAGAAAAAAATATAAAAAATATTTTTAAAAATTTCATAAAATTAAATAATTAATACATATCCGTTAATACAACTCAAGCTAGAAATAGTTCAATTTAGGTATTTTTATGAGATAAAATCTAATTTTAAACTATAAACCAAAAATGATAAAAATTTTTCCATTAATATTTATTTTATTATGGTCTTCAGCTTTCATTACTACAAAACCAATAATTGATAATAGCGATCCATTTTCAGCACTTGCTTTTAGATTTTCAATTGTTGCAATTGGTTTTTTCCTATTCTCTATTTATACAAAACAAAAAATTTTAATAAACAAACAAAGCTTTTTTGAATCATTTTTTAGTGGTGTTCTTTTTCATGGATTTTATTTAGGTGGAGTTTTTTACTCAATTTCAAAAGGAATGCCTACAGGAATTGCCGCATTAATAGTTACACTTCAGCCAATTCTTACAAATGCTTTAAGTGGACCTATTTTAAATGAAAAAGTGTCAATTAAACAATGGATTGGGGTTTTGCTTGGGTTTGTTGGGGCAACCTTAGTTTTAGGTTTGGATATTGGTTCAGAAATTCCAATAGCTGGTTTGGTTGCAACCATAATAGCTTTAATTGCAATAACATCTTCGACTATTTGGCAAAAGAAACTTAGTAATAATTTACCTCTATCAGTAAGTAACATGTATCAAGCTATAGGTGGTTTTACTTTTCATCTATTAGTTATAATATTTTTTGCAAAGCCATATATTGATTTTTCACAAACATTTTTAATTGCCATGAGTCACCAAATATTTTTAGTGTCATTTGGTGCTTTTACAATATTGATGTATTTAATTAAAAATAACTCAGCAAGCAAAACTGTTTCTATATTTTTTTTAATACCAGCAACATCCGCTCTCATGGCTTGGTTGTTTTTAAATGAAAGTTTAACTAATCTAGATTTACTAGGATTTTTAATAACCACAATAGGTGTTTACATTGCTACAAGAGATTAAAAATATTTAGATAGAATGTTTTAAACCTTACAAAGATTTAAAACCAAATTCTAAAGAAGCATCTGTAATAGAGTGATACAAAGATTCACCAAAACTTCTAAGAGCAAACAATCTTACTTTATCTGGGTTGTCGTCTAGCATATCAACCGTGAAAGCTATTCCATTATAAGTAGAATTTATTGAATTATTTTTTTCTAAAGTATTAAAATTAAAAGGACAGCCTTTCTTTAAAACTTCTTTAGCATCCTGACCTTCTATTTCAATTATGGCTTTTGAATGAGATAAATCAGTTACCGCAAAATCTGTTTCTTTAAAATTTTGTGAAATATTTTTAAGTAAATCTTTTTTTGTTGAAACCAAAAGCCAATTTTTTGGTCCATTCCATAAAATTCTTGTATCATTATTATTTGATACATTTAATGGCTCATCTTTTAATTTTAAACCATCAATTTCAACACTTTCAATTGAAACTGTAGAATTTTTGTATTGAACTATTTGAACTATTAATAAATTCTTTATCTCAGAAATCTTTAAAAGATCATTTTCATTTTTACCTTCATGGTCACCGAATTGACCTTTTGAATGAACATTTGCTAAAGCTGATATTAAACTCACGATCTAACCCTTTCACCTTTTGGATCTACATAGTGTGAAGATACTATTTCAACTGGAATTACTTTATTTTTAACTGGAGACATTACAAATAATTTTTCACCAATCATGTTTTTTCCATCTTTTAGTATTGCTAAAGAAAATGGATTATCATGTTCAACACTCCAACAAGAGGCTGAAATATAACCTAATTTTGGATTTGGTAATGGTGCATTTGAATCTTTAACTAAATGCGATCCTTCGGGAATACTTGTTTTTTTATCTAATGGAACAACACCAACAACTTTTTGTCTATCTTCAGCTACAAATGCTTCTCTAGTTAAAGATCTTTTACCTATAAAATCTTTCTTTTTACTTAATAATCCTTCTAGAGAATTATCATAAGGTATTGTTCTTCCATCAAGCTCAGATCCTGCAACGTGTCCCATTTCAATTCTAAGAGTTGATAATGCCTCTGTTCCATATGGTTGAATTTTAAATTGTTGACCAACTTCCATAATTTTTTTCCACATAAAGTTTCCATAATCAGACTCGACATTTACTTCATATGCAAGCTCACCTGAAAATGAAATTCTAAAAATTCTAGCCTTAACTCCAAACAAATCTCCCTCCATATAACCCATAAAAGGCAAACCTTCATTTGACACATCAGAATTTGGAAATAGTTTTTGTAATAAATCTCTAGATTTAGGTCCAGCAACTGCAGCTCCTGCCCATTGCTCTGTAGTTGAAACTACATTAACATTTAATTCTGGCCACACTAGTTGCAAATAATATTCTAAATGTGAAAGAACGTTTGCAGCTTGTGCGGTAGTAGTTGTCATATGATAATGATTTTCTGAAATTCTTGTAGTTGTTCCATCGTCCATAACAATCCCATCTTCTCTTAACATCACACCATATCTTGCTTTACCAACTGGTAACTTTAACCATGCATTTGTATAAACTCTATTTAAAAGTTCTGCTGCATCTGGTCCTTTAATATCTATTTTACCTAATGTAGTTACATCACAAACTCCTACATTTGCTCTTACATTTTTTGCTTCCCTTTTTGATCCCTCAAATAAATTTTCATTTCCCTGCTTATAGTATCTAGGTCTCAACCACACACCTGCATCAACAAAAACTGCATTGTTTTTTTCATGCCAAGAGTGCATTGGTGATTTTCGTGTTGGTTTTGAGTGTTTACCAACCTCTCTTCCAACAATTGCACCTATTGAAACTGGCGTATATGGAGGTCTAAAAGTAGTGTGACCAACATTTGGTACTACTTTATTTTCAATATTTGATACTAATTGTAAGCCATTTAAATTACTTGTTTTGCCTTGGTCAGTTGCCATACCAAGCGTTGTATATCTTTTTACATGTTCAATTGATCGATAACCCTCTTTAAGTGCTATCTCTACATCAGAGACCGCAACATCATTTTGAAAATCTAAAAATCTTTTATAATTTTTTCCCTCAGGTAATGGCACACACCAAAACTTGTCGTGAGTTGTTGATTTTTTTTCGACTACATTTGGAAATGAAATTTCATTATTATTGTTAGTAATTTTTTTTGATAACTCATGACCAGTTTCAAAAGAACTTTTCAAAGTTTCCTCTAAAGTATAAGTTCCATTTGCAGCACCTAAAGTTGTTTCGTTTTGTTTTGATGTTCCTGGAACAAATGCATCAATATCTTCATTAAATTTTGTTTTATTTCCTGATTGTGAAGCTAAGTGAATTGTTGGTGTCCAAAAGCCTGAAACACATATACAATCACATTTAATATTTTCTACTGTACCAAGTTGCTCTTTATCATCTGAAATTTTTGCAATATCAGCTGATTTTACTTTTTTATAACCTTGAGCGGCGACTACCACATAAGAAAATTTAATGTTAATTCCTAAATTTTTTGCTTCATCAACTATTTCAGATTGAGGATCTTTTCTTGTGTCTAAAATAACTGGATCAACTCCATTTTTTTTGAACTCAATAGCAGTTTCATATCCACTATCGTTATTCGTAAATATTAAAGGATTTCTTCCAACTAATACTCCATAAACTTTAAGGTATTCTTTTGCTGCTGATGAAAGCATTACTCCTGGTGTATCATTGTTTCCAAAAACAATTGGTCTTTCAATTGATCCTGAAGAAATTAAAACCTCTTTTGCTCTAATGTACCAAAGTCTTTGTTTTGGATGGTATTTTTTTGTCTGTGGAAGGTGATCACTAATTCTTTCAGACATTACCAGCATGTTATGATCATAATATCCAAAAACCTGTGATCTATTTTTAACAACAACGTTAGGCATTTCTTTAAGTTCTGAAATTATTCCATCAGCCCACTCTTTGCCTGATTGATTTCCTATATTAGCATCACTAGTTAATAAAGTTCCTCCATGTCTAGCTTTATCTTCAGCTAAAATAACTCTTGCTCCATTTTTTGCAGCAGCATATGCACTCGCTAAACCTGATGGTCCTGAACCGGCAATTAATAAATCACAATATTCATATTTATGTTCGTATCTTTCTTTGTCATGTTTGATGGATGCCACACCAAGTCCTGCTGCTTTCCTGATAAAAGGTTCGTAAACTTTATACCAAAAGCTTTTTGGCCACATAAAAGTTTTGTAATAAAATCCAGCTGGAAGAAACATTTTAAAAAAATTATTTATTGCTCCAATATCAAAATTTACACTTGGCCAGCAATTTACACTTGTTGCCTCCAACCCTTCAAAAAGCTCTTGTTCTGTGGCTTTTACATTTGGTTCAGTTTCGCCATTTCTATACAGTTGAACAATTGCATAAGGTTCATCAACTCCTGCACCAAAAAAACCTCTTGGTCTATGGTATTTAAAGCTTCTACCGATTAAATGAACACCATTAGCTATTAAAGCTGAGGCTAAAGTGTCTCCCTCATAACCATAATAAGTTTTACCATTAAACTTAAAAGATAATTTCTTATCTCTATTTATTAAACCAACATCTGATAATCGATAACTTTGATCCATTATGAATTATCCTCATTAGCTTTTAGTGTTCTAAATATTTCATGAGTTGCGGTGTCTCTTTCAACTTTTATCCATTGTCTGCACCCTGATAAATGTTGCCATAACTCTAAATGTTTTCCCCTTAAACTTTTTCTATTATAGACAAAGTTATCCCAATCTTGATCTGTTACCTCTTTATTAAGTTCTGGTCTTTTAACAGTTGCATCACCACCATAAGAAAATTCATTTTGTGATCTCATTCCACAGTGTGGACATTTAATATGAAGCATTTATGAAATCCAAGTTTTTGTTCCAAGCCCTTTTTCATCAAGTAAGTGACCTGTGTTAAATCTATTTAAACTATAACCAGCATTTAATTTATGAACCCTGTCTTGAGCAATTGTATGAGCGAATGTCCAACCCGATGCAGGAGTTGCTTTAAATCCACCGTAGCACCAACCACAATTTAAATATAAACCTTCAATATGTGTTTTATCAATTATTGGAGAACCATCCATAGACATATCCATTATTCCACCCCAAGTTCTCAACATTTTTAATTTACTTAAGAACGGCATCATTGCTATTCCTTCTGTTAACACATGTTGTAAAGTTGGTAGGTTACCTCTTTGTGCATAACTATTATATCCATCAAGATCCCCGCCCATTACCATTTCACCTTTGTCAGATTGACTAATATAAAAGTGTCCAGCTCCAAAAGTAACTACTCTATCTAAAATTGGTTTTACAGGCTCTGAAACACAAGCTTGAAGTAAATGAGTTTCTACAGGTAATGTCATATTTAATTTCTCTGCTAAAATATTTGTACTTCCTGCAACACACAAACCAATTTTTTTAACTTTAATGTCACCTCTTGAAGTTCTAACACCATTAATTTTTCCAGCACTTACATCAAAACCAGTAACCTCACAGTTTTGAATAATATCTACTCCCATTGAGTCAGCTTGTCTGGCATATCCCCAAGCAACCGCATCATGTCTTGCTGTACCTGCACTTGGTTGCATCAATCCACCAAAAATTGGAAACCTCACATTTTCAGAAAAATCTGCCATTGGTATAATTTCTTTTACCTGTTCTCTGTTTAGTAAAACTGCATCAATTCCATTCAACCTCATTGAATTTCCACGTCTTGCGTAAACATTCATTTGCGCATCAGAGTGCGCAAGATTGATAATTCCTCTTGGAGAAAACATTACATTGTAATTCAAATCCTGGCTCATTTTTCTCCATAAATCCATTCCAAATTCACTAAAAAGTGCATTGTCATCATGCATGTAGTTAGATCTTATAATGGTGGTATTTCTTCCAACATTACCTCCACCAATCCATCCTTTTTCAATGATAGCAACATTTGTAATATTATGTTCTTTTGCAAGATAGTATGCTGTGGCTAAACCATGGCCACCTCCTCCAATAATCACAACATCGTATTCTTTTTTAGGAGTTGGATCTTTCCATGCTAAATCCCAATTTTGGTGACCAGAAAAAGCGTTTTTGATTAGATTAAATATAGAATATTTTTGCATGAGATATTTTTATCTCAATGAATATAAATAGTTCTTATTTTTTTTATATATATTTTTTAGAAGTTTCCAAAGAACTTAAAAAAGGATAAGAAGTCATCAATAAAAATTATAACTTTAGGATTTTAAATGAGCGATGTTAAGTCAGATATTCAAATAGCTAGAGAGGCTAAAATGCAACCTATAAATGATATTTTAGCAAAAATAAATGTGCCCGATGAAAGTGCTGCTTTCAGCCCAATGGGAAGACACATCGCAAAAATAAACTTAGAGTATCTTGATACTTTAAAAGACAAACCTGATGGTAAATTAATTCTAGTTACCGCAATAACTCCTACTCCCGCTGGTGAAGGTAAAACTACAACTTCAGTTGGATTAAATGACGGTTTAAATAAAATCGGAAAAAAATCTATCGTATGTTTAAGAGAGCCGAGTCTTGGACCATCGTTTGGTATGAAAGGTGGAGCTGCAGGAGGTGGATACGCACAAGTAGTTCCAATGGAACAAATTAATTTACATTTTACTGGAGACTTTCATGCAATTACCTCAGCTCATAATCTTTTATCAGCACTAATTGATAATCATATCTATTGGGGAAACAAACTAGATATAGATGTTAGAAGAATTGTTTGGAAAAGAGTAATGGATATGAATGATCGTTCATTAAGATCTATAAATATAAATTTAGGTGGAGTTGCTAATGGTTTTCCAAGAGAAGATGGTTTTGATATAACTGTTGCATCTGAGATCATGGCAATCTTTTGCTTATCAAATGATTTAGAAGATTTAGAAAAAAGAATTGGAAATATAACTATTGCATACACAAGAGATAAGAAGCCTGTATTTGCAAAAGATTTAAAAGCTCAAGGTCCTATGACTGTATTATTAAAAGATGCTATCAGACCTAACGTAACTCAAACTTTAGAAAATAATCCTGCTATCATTCATGGTGGTCCTTTTGCAAATATTGCACATGGATGTAATTCTGTAATTGCAACAAAAACTGGATTAAAACTTGCTGACTATGTGGTTACTGAAGCAGGTTTTGGTGCTGACTTAGGAGCTGAAAAATTTCTCGATATCAAATGTAGAAAATCAAATTTGAAACCAAGTTGTGTGGTTATTGTTGCAACAATTAGAGCTCTAAAGATGCATGGTGGTGTTGCAAAAGATGATCTTAAAAATGAAAATGTAGATGCTCTTAAAAAAGGACTTGTTAACCTTGAAAGACATATTCAAAACGTTCAAAAATTTGGTCTTCCTGTGGCTGTTGCAGTTAACCATTTCATTAAAGACACAGATAATGAAGTAAAAGCTTTAATAGAATTTTGTGATGGAATGGGAGTTAAAGCAAGTCTATGTACTCATTGGGCTAATGGTGGAGAAGGTACAAAAGAACTAGCGGCTCATGTTTCTGACTTATGTGAAAAAAATGAGGCTAAATTTCAGTTTTTATATGAAAGTAAAACTCCATTATTTAAAAAGATAGAGACTATTGCTAAAGAAATTTACAGAGCTGACGAAGTAATTGCTGACACAAAAATTAGAGACCAATTAAAAGGTTTTGAAGAAGCTGGTTTTGGAGAATTGCCAATTTGTGTGGCTAAAACTCAATATAGTTTCTCAACTGACCCAAGTCTTAAAGGGGCTCCAACGGGACATGCTTTACCTATCAGAGAAATTAGACTTTCATCTGGAGCTGAATTTATTGTTGTTGTTTGTGGGGCTATTATGACAATGCCTGGATTGCCAAGAGTTCCAGCTGCAGACTCTATTAAACTGAACAAAGATGGCGAAATTGAAGGTCTATTTTAAATTAGTTCTTTAAGTAATTAAGCCAATTTCGAACTTCACAAGTTCTATCATTAAAGTTCAATAATTCATTCTCAGACTCTATGTATGAAATATGGTTTTGATAATCGTTTTCACTAGAAAAATTTTTATTTTTAAATAATCGTTCTTTACGACCAGCAATAAGTTTAAGCATCTGAAAATATTCATAATCAGGATGATATTGCAAACCAATAATTTCAGAATTGCCTGCTTTAAACTTAATACCCATCACATTATTAACTTTATCACTTGATAAAAGAATTGCATTTTTTGGTAGCTCACTTACTTCATCAAAATTGAATGCTGGTGAAGTAAAGATATTTTTTTTATCTTTGTAGATAAAATGACTCATCCCTTTGTTATTAATTATTACATCAGATGCAATTCCTATATGTGCACCATTTTTACCTGGATTTACTTTACCTCCAGCAGCTGTTGAGCAAACTTGAAGCCCCCAACATATTGCTAAAATTTTATTTTTATATTCAAAACAATCGGAGGCAAATTTGATATGTTTTTTAATTACATCTGTCATATCATTTATTCTCATTGCGCCACCAGTAAAAACAATACCATTATATTTGTCCATATTGTTAAGAGCATCTGCTGTCTCATCATCATGTCCGGGATTTATAATATTTGTATTAGTTGATGGTTCTAATTTTAATATCAAATTTTTTAAATTGTCTGCAGCGGAAGCGCCAGCAGCTTTTATAAAAAACTCACTATCTTCTCTAATGTTTCCTTCGACAATTAAAATATTTAAACTTTTCATCTAAATAATTCTCCTGACATACTGTGTTGATACATCAGCTTCATATCTTTTTCAGACAACTCTTTTGGGTTTCCTCCAGTTGAAGGATCTGCAAAAGCCATTTTTGATAATCTATCAAGATCAAAATCTTTTTCATTCATCACTTCGGATAATTTATGAGGCATACCTAGTTTTTTTCTTAAATCTAAAACCCAATTAACAAAACCATCAAAAGATCTCTCTTTAAGTTCTAAATAATCACAAATCTTTATTATCTTTTTTTCAATTACATCTCTATTAAAAGTTAAAACATAAGGCATGAATATTGCATTGGATAAACCATGGTGGATATTGTTTAAAGCATTTACAGGGTGACTTAATGAATGAATTGCTCCTAAGCCTTTTTGAAATGCTGTTGAACCCATACTAGCTGCCGTAAGCATATTTAATCTTGCTTCAATATTTGATCCATTATTAACTGCCTCTAACAACCATTCATTAATTATTCTCATACCTTCTAAAGCAATTCCATCAGCCATTGGATGGTATCCTGGAGCACAATAAGCTTCTAGATTGTGTGCTAAAGCATCCATACCTGTTGCAGCTGTTATTTCAGGTGGAAGACCGACTGTCAAAACTGGATCTAATATAACAATTGAAGGTAAAAATTTTGGATGAAAAATTATATTTTTTACTCCTGTTTCTTCATTTAAAATCACAGACGCTCGTCCTGTTTCTGATCCTGTTCCAGCGGTTGTTGGAACAGCAATAATTGGTGCAATTTTATTGGAATTAGCTTTAGTCCAATTATCTCCTACATCCTCAAAATCCCATAAAGGCAAAGTTTGTCCAGACATAAATGCTATGGCTTTTCCAACATCTAAGCCACTACCACCCCCGAAAGCTATTACTCCATCACAACTATTTTCATTAAAGTAGTTAACACCCTCAGTTACATTTGTTCCCGACGGATTACCTATTACATTTGAATACAACGCAACTAAAATACCATTTTCTTGAAGATTATTTATTGTATCAACAACAATTTTTGATTTAGCAAGACCGTTATCTGTGACTAATAAAGGTTTATTAATATTTAAATTTTTACAAGCAAGACTTAAATCTTTAATTCTGTCTTTGCCAACCCACATAGTTGTTGGGTAATTCCAATTTGAATTCATTTACCAATTGATTTCTAATTTTTTATTTTCACAAATAGTATTTAACATACTAAACATTAAAGGGAAATTTTTACCATTTAAATCTTCTAGTATTCTTGGTCCAATTTCTAAGGCAAGTTGAGCACCCTCTACAGTAATATTTTTCATAAATCTTTCTTTAGCTTCACTATACAAATAACCTTCACCTAAATATTTTCCCATTACACTATTTCTTCCACCAATAGCACTAACATATAAATCACCAAGACCTGCTAAGCCATAAACTGTCTCTGGTTTACCTCCATAATAAGAAACAAATTCAACCATTTCTGAAATTGATCTATGAATTAATGAAGCCGCAGTATTTACAAAATATTTAGACTGAACTTCTTTTGTAGCTTTAGAATTGCTTAATCCCTGTGATGCACCAATTAACATAGAGTATATATTTTTAATTGCTCCTGATAACTCCACTCCAGATATATCTTCAGATATTTCAGTAGAGTAATAATTTGTTGAAATCATTTCTTTTAATGACTGACATTCTTTAACGTTTTTGTTAGCAATAATAGTCCCAGTTCTCATTTTGTTTGCTAAACCAGCTGCTAAACAAGGACCTTTTATAGCTGAAATATTAATTTCTGAGTGACCATCTTTTTCTAGAAGATCTTTTATTTTGTCCGACAGTGTCATAAGCTCATTATCTACAATAGATAATCCTTTTGTTAATAAAACAATTGGTAATTTTTTTTTGTAGTTTTTAGATATTTGTTTAACAAACCACTCAATACCTATTGAGCTTATGCCTGCAACAATTAAATCTATATCTTGCTCTAGATTAGATTGTAGTTCTTTAAATTTGATGAATTTTATTTGTTTTGGAAGTTTTGTTTTTAATCCAGGATGAAAATGATCGTTAGAAATAATATCTTTAATTAAATCATCTTCTAAATGAGTTCCAGCAATTGTGACATCATTTTTGTTTTCAACACAAGGAACCGCAAAGGCAGATCCCATCGCTCCAGAACCTACTATAACTATTTTTTTCATAATCCAGTTTAAGTTGCTGGATAATTACAAGTTGTTTTCATAAATTATACGTATCTAAATACAAATATCGCAAATAAGGAAGAGATAAATGTTGCAAAAAATAGATTTAAATCTGTAAGACCAAGCCAAGCTAAATGAATAAATGCAGCACTTAATAAAGATACAAAAAGTCTATCTCCTCTTGTTGTATTTAGAGTTAAAACTCCTTTTCTTGGGTTGCCACCAGGACTCTTTTTTTCCCAGAAATACATAACTGTGAGGCAAAGAGCTATAAAGATAAAAAAACTTGCTGTAGGCCATGTCCAAGCCATCCATTTTATAAAATCAAAATCAAAAAGACCTTTTTCTTTTGCTTTACCAACTGTATTCCAGGTATTTGTAGCTGCATGTAGATTTGTAAAAATCATACTCTCCCCATTGCAAATCCTTTAGCAATATAATTTCTTACAAAGTAAATTACTACTGCTCCAGGTATAATAGTTAAGCTTCCTGCTGCTGCTAATAATCCAAGTTCATAACCTGATGTACTTGAAGTTCTTGTCATTATAGCTGCAATTGGTTTAGCTATTGTAGCTGTTAAGGTTTTTGCCAACAATAACTCAACCCAAGAAAACATGAAACAAAAAAACATAGTTATACCTATTCCAGCAGCTATTGTAGGAATAAAAATTTTAAAGAAAAATTTAGGAAAAGAATAGCCGTCAACATAGGCAGTTTCATCTAATTCTTTAGGAACAGCAGACATAAATCCTTCTAATATCCAAACAGCAAGAGGAATATTAAAAAGACAATGAGACAGCGCGATAGCTATGTGTGTATCAAATAAATTTACTGATGAGTAAAATTGGAAGAAGGGTAAAGCGAAAACAGCAGGTGGAGCCATTCTGTTTGTTAAAAGCCAGAAAAATAAATGTTTATCACCTAAAAATTTATATCTTGAAAAAGCATAGGCAGCAGGAAGTGCTGCGGACACAGAAATTATAGTATTGAAAACTGTGTACGTAATAGAATTTACGTAGCCCATATACCAGGTGCTATCCGTGAATATTGTTCTATAATTATCTAATGTAAAATCTTGTGGCCACAATGAATAAACATTTATAATTTCAGTGGTTGATTTGAATGACATATTTAACAACCAATAAATAGGCAACATTAAAAAAATTATGTAAAATGTTGGTACTACCCATTTTATTTTTTTCATGTTTTTCCCTCATCTTTCATCATCAAGCTGTAAAAAACCCAACAAATTAAAAGCACAATTAAAAAATAGATAAGTGACATAGCAGCTGCAGGTCCGAGATCAAATTGACCTAAGGCCATTTTTACTAAATCCAAAGACAAAAAATTAGTTGCATTACCAGGGCCACCTCCTGTTAAAACAAAAGGTTCTGTGTAGATCATAAAACTATCCATAAACCTTAAAAGTATAGCTAATGTTAAAACTTTTTTCATTTTTGGTAGTTCGATATATCTAAAAATATCCCATCTACTAGCACCATCTATCTCTGCAGCTTGATAGTAAGCTGGCTGAATTGAATTTAAACCCGCGTAAGATAAAAGAACAACTAAAGAGGTCCAATGCCAAACATCCATAAGAATAGTTGTGAACCAAGCATCTCCACTTTGTTGAGTAAAATTATAATCAAAACCAAGTGAATTAAGAGAGTTCCCTAAAAAACCTATATCCGGAAGAGCAAATATATTCCACATAGCACCCACTACATTCCAAGGTATTAATAACGGCATTGACATTAAAATTAAACAAACAGGAACTCCCCAACCTTTTTTAGGCATAGTTAAAGCAATAGCTATTCCTAGAGGCAACTGAATTAGAAGAATTATAAAAGTAAATATAAATTGTCTTCCTAATGATGCATGAAATCTCTCGGAATGTAAAATTTGTTTGAACCATCTTGTTCCTTCCCATGCAAAAACATTACTTCCAAAAGTTTCTTGGAAGGAATAATTAACAACAGTCATTAATGGCACTACAGCATTAAATGCAACAAGTACAAATACAGGAATAACAAAGAACCAGGCTTTTTGATTATATGTTTTGTTCATTATTCAACTATCCAATCATCTCCGTATACATATGTATATTTTTGTTCAAAAGTTATATGCGCACTATCACTAGGTATTTCAGTAGAAGAATTGGCTAAAATTTTAATACTTCCACTACTACACTCAGTATCAATTACTTTATGTCTTCCTGTATCACTAACTCTTTTGATCTTTACTTTAATTCCATCATTAGAAAATTTAATAAATTCTGGTCTAATACCTAATTGCGTTTTACTAAATTTTGTTTTTTTAAAACTGTTATTACTAGGTATTATCTTTCCTTCAAAATTAATTTGACCATTTTCAATTTCACAAGGAAGAATATTCATACCTGGTGAGCCAATAAAATGTCCTACAAAAGTATGTTTTGGTTTTTCAAATAATTCCACAGGGGTACCTGTTTGAACAATTTGACCTTCATGCATAACCACTACTTCATCCGCAAAAGTTAAGGCTTCAATTTGATCATGGGTAACATAAATCATAGTCCGATTAATTTTTTGATGTAATTCTTTTAACTTTGACCTTAAAACCCATTTTAAATGAGGATCAATAACTGTTAGAGGTTCATCAAACATAATTACATTCACATCTGATCTCACCAATCCTCTTCCTAAAGAAATTTTTTGTTTTCCATCCGCTGTTAAACCAGCAGCTTTATTATTCAGAGTTGATGTTAGTTCCAACATTTCTCCAATTTCTTTTACCTTTGAGTCTATTTCTGTTTTAGAAAGACCTCTATTTTTAAGTGGAAAGGCTAAATTATCATAAACAGTCATTGTGTCGTATATAACTGGAAATTGAAAGATTTGAGCAATATCTCTCTCAACTGGATTTAAAGCCGTTACATCCTTATCATCAAATAAAATTTCTCCTTTAGTTGGTTTTAATAAGCCTGAAATAATATTTAATAATGTTGTCTTTCCACATCCAGAAGGGCCTAATAATGCATAAGCTCCTCCGTCTTTCCAATCAATATTCACTCCTCTTAATGCCCAGTCTGCATCATTACTTTGCTTTGACAAATAACTATGACTTAAATCTTTTAAAGTAATTTTAGCCATTGGTTACCAATCTGTTATTTGCATCAAAATATAAAAACTCATCCACATTCATAAATAATTTTGTGTTCTCACCAATATCTTTTTGTTGAACACCGTTTGATAACGAAACCCAGTTAAGTTTTCCATTAGTAAAATGAATTAAACTTTCTGACCCACTTAATTCAGAAATCAAAACTTTTCCATTAATTTCAACTGAATTATTTCCCTCTTTGTATGTAGTTATGTTGTGTGGTCTTATGCCAATTTTATAGTCTCCATCTTTGATCTTTATGTTTGATTTCCATTGAACGTTGTAATCTTTTAATTTGAACATCTCTCCACTTTTACTTATTTCAGCTATATTCATTGGAGGGTCGCTAAATACTTTAGCTGAAATTAAATTTTCAGGTTTATTATAAACATTTAAAGTTTCTCCGTACTGAATAACACGTCCTTCTAATAATGTTGCCGTGTTTCCACCTATCATTAATGCATCCAAAGGTTCTGTTGTTGCATATACAACAATACAATCTCTATCTTCAAAAAGTTTAGGTAATTCTTCTCTTAGTTCTTCACGAAGTTTAAAATCTAAATTAGCTAATGGTTCGTCTAGCAATATTAAATCTGAATCTTTTACCAGTGCTCTAGCTAAAGCAGTTCTCTGCTGCTGTCCTCCGGATAATTCATCAGGTTTTTTATTTAACATAGCTGATAATTTTAAGAGTTCAGCAACTTTTCCTACTCTTTCTTTAATTTCATCAGTCTTCACACCAGTAATTTTTAATGGTGAAGCAATATTTTCAAAAACTGTAAAATTAGGATAATTGATAAATTGCTGGTAAACCATAGAGCAATTTCTTTTTTGAACTTCTTTGCCAGTAACATTTTCATCATTAAACCAAATTTCACCTGACGTAGGTTTGTCTAGACCAGCCATAATTTGCATAAGTGTTGTTTTACCTGCAAGTGTAGAACCTAATAAAACATTAATTGTATTCTTTTCTAATTTTAGATTAGTTGAATATATATGAGTTTCTATTCCTACTTTTTTCTCAACATTTTTTAATTCTAAACTCATATTTGTAATTTACTTATTATTTGTAGTTAGCTCTAAAAAAAGGGGGCAGTAAATGCCCCCTCTTAAATTTAGATTAACCTAGGGTTACTTCCAAGCGTCTTTGTATGCTACGGTTTTACCTTGAGGTTTCTCATTAACTTTGGCTTTTGGCGAACCAGCCTTATTTAACCAATAAGAAGTTTCTCTTGGTTTATTAAGTCTTGGTCCACATCCACCGTACGCGTTACTAGCTTTGTCAGCAGCTTCCATACGAGACATAACTAAGTCCATCTCATCTGCAAGACGATCCATAGTTTGTTGTGGTGTAAATGTACCAGAGTTAACTTCTCCAATATGCTGCCACCATAATTGTGCTAGCTTCGGATAATCTGGAACATTGATACCTGTTGGAGACCACACATTTCTATTGTCTGATCTATAAAACTCAATAAGTCCACCTAATTCAGGTGCTCTCTTAGTGAAGTGTTTGTCGTTTAAAGTACTCTTTCTTACGAAAGTTAAACCAACATCAGCTTTTTTAAGAGACACAGTTTTTGAAACTGCAAATTGAGCGTACAACCATGCAGCTTTTCTTCTCTCAACGTCAGTAGACTTAAACAAAGTCCATGATCCAACGTCTTGATATCCAAGCTTCATACCTTCTTCCCAATAAGGTCCTTTAGGTGATGGTCCCATTCTCCATAAAGGCATACCGTTTGCATCAACTACTTTATTGTTAGGATTTTTTCCTACTAAAGAAGCTGTGAAAGCTGTGTACCAGAAAATTTGCTGAGCAACATTTCCTGAAGAAAGAGATGGTAAAGACTGATAAAAGTCCATAGCTGCTGCTCCCGGAGGTGCATAAGCTCTTAACCATTCATCCCATTTTCTGATTGCGTATACTGCAGCAGGGCCATTAGTAGCTCCACCTCTTGATACGTTAGCACCAACTGGATTACAAGTACCTGCTTCCATTCTAATACCCCATTCGTCTACAGGTACTCCATTAGGTAGGCCTTTACTTCCTCCACCAGCCATTGATAACCATGCATCAGTCATTCTCCAACCTAAGTCAGGAGCTCTTTTACCATAGTCCATATGACCATAAATATTAACACCATCTATCTTCTTCACATCTTCTGAAAAGAATTTAGCGATATCTTCATAAGCAGACCAGTTTACTGGTACACCTAATTCATAACCATACTTAGCTTTAAATTGTTTTTTAATCTCAGGTCTGTCAAACCAATCTTTTCTAAACCAATAAAGGTTAGCAAATTGTTGGTCTGGTAGTTGATAAAGATTTCCATCTGGACCTGTTGTAAATTGAAGTCCTATGAAATCATCTAAATCTAAAGTTGGTAAAGTTACATCCTTACCTTCTCCAGCCATCCAATCTGTTAAGTTTACAGCTTGTTGCATACGTGCGTGCGTACCAATTAAGTCTGAGTCATTAACATATGCATCGTAAATACTTACGTTAGTTTGCATTTGTGTTTGAACAGCCATCACTACATCACCCTCTCCTATGATTTGGTGTTGTACTTTGATGCCAGTTATATCTTCAAACGCTTTTGTAAGAGTCTTAAACTCATACACGTGAGTTGGAATACCTTCTGAAACTACTTTTAAAGTCATTCCTGCGAATGGCTTAGCAGCTTCATGAAACCACTTTAGCTCTTTCTCTCTTTCTTTAGCGGATAGAGTAGATAAACTAAACTCACCGTTAGACCATTTCTTAATTGCAGCCATATGACCGTCTGCAAATACACTAGAAACAGTTACGATTGAAAACCAAACAGCAATAGTAAAAATAGTTTTTAATTTATTAATCATTACTTCTCCCATTATTTGGTTATTGTTTATTTTTGAGTATTCATGTTAACTTGAACAAGGAGTGCATGTCAAAAAAAAATTCAATTTATACAAGAGTTTCGCTTTCTAATTGAATATTAGGATAAAGTTTTTTTGATTGCTTTACTCCAACCATCAATTAGGATTTTTCTTTCTGAATTTTTAATCCTTGGTTTAAAGCTTTTGTCTGCTTGCCAATTTTTTGCAATGTCTTTTAAGGATTTATAAACTCCTATATGAAGACCTGCCATAAATGCCGCGCCAAGCGCTGTAGTTTCGTTTACCTTAGGTCTTAATACTTTCGTATTAATTGTGTCTGATAAAAACTGAGAAAACCAATTATTTAATACCATGCCACCGTCAACTTTAATTAATTTTGGTTTTAAACCATCATTCTTCATGGCCTCAAATAAATCATAGGTTTGATATGCAACTGACTCAACTGTAGCTCTTGTAATTTCTTTTGGACCTGTATCTCTTGTTAAGCCTGTTAAGATGCCTCTAGCGTTTACATTCCAATAAGGTGCTCCTAGCCCCGTAAAAGCTGGAACTAAATATATTCCTTTATTTGAATTAAGAGATCTTGCAATTTTTTCGGTGTCTGATGCTTTTTTTATAAATTTTATTTTATCTCTTAACCATTGAACACCAGCGCCTGCTATAAATATTGTGCCTTCCAATGCATATGTTGTTTTACCATTTATTCTGTAGCCTATCGTGGTCAACAATCTATTTTTAGAATAAACTTTTTTACTTCCAGTATTTAACAGTACAAAAGCTCCTGTTCCGTAAGTGCTTTTTACAGAACCTGGTTCAAAACAACATTGACCTATAGTGGCCGATTGTTGATCACCAACTATTCCTGTTATTGGATAAGAAGTTCCTGTAATTGAAGGGTCGGTATAACCAAAATCAGCTGCACAATCTTTAACTACTGGTAATATTTCTTTAGGAATTTTTAAAATTTTTAATATTTGATCATCCCATTTATTTGTCGAGATATTAAACAACATAGTTCTACTTGCATTAGTTGCATCTGTTGCATGATCAACTCCTTTTGTTAATTTCCATAATAAAAAACTATCAACTGTACCAAATAATAATCTTTTCTTTTTAATTAAGTCTCTAGCTTTAGGAACGTTATCTATAATCCATTTAATTTTTGTTGCTGAGAAATATGCATCAATTAGTAAACCCGTCTTATTATAAATAATAGTTTCTTTTTTTTGTTTTATTAATTTTTTACAATATTCTGAGGACCTTCTATCCTGCCATACGATTGCATTATAAACTGGTTTACCATTTTTTTTATCCCATAAAATAGTTGTTTCTCTTTGATTTGTAATTCCTATGGTTAAAACTTTCCCTTTTAGCTTTTTACTTTTTTTAACAACCTCTTTTAAAACTTTTAAAGTAGTTTTCCAAATCTCCTCTGGATCATGTTCAACCCAACCATCTTTTGGAAAATATTGAGTAAATTCTGTTTGAGAGGTAAAAACGGGTTTACCTTTTAAATCAAACAATATTGCTCTACTTGAAGTAGTACCTTGATCAATGGAGATTATAAATTTTTTCATTTAATATTTAATATTTAATATAATATATTTTTATTGTAATTTTTTTAATTTTGTTAGTAAATTAGATTATATAAAAATTAAAAAAGGAGACCACTTATGACTAAAGTTGCAATAATTGGTGCTGGACCATCTGGTTTAGCTCAACTAAGAGCTTTTGAGTCTGCTCAAAAAAAAGGTGAAAAAATCCCTGAAATAGTTTGCTTTGAAAAACAAGAAGATTGGGGTGGTTTATGGAACTATAGTTGGAGGACAGGAACAGATGAATATGGAGAGCCTGTTCATTGCAGTATGTACAGATATCTTTGGTCTAATGGACCAAAAGAATGTCTTGAATTTTCAGATTATTCTTTTGATGAACATTTTGGTAAGCCTATTGGATCTTATCCTCCTAGAGAAGTAATTTTAGATTATATACGTGGTAGACTTGCTAAATCAGATTTTAAAAAACAAGTAAGATTTAGAACTTCTGTTCGTTGGGTGAGCTACAATAAAAAAAGTGAATTATTTACTGTTTCAGTTGAAGATTTAGTCAAAAAGAAAACTTATAGCGAAGATTTTGATTATGTTGTGTGTGCTTCAGGACATTTTAGTACTCCAAATGTGCCTGAATTTGAAGGACTTTCCACTTTTGGTGGAAGAGTAATGCATGCACATGATTTTAGAGATGCATTGGAATTTAAAGATAAAGATATTTTAATTGTAGGTACTAGTTACTCTTCAGAAGATATTGCGTCTCAATGTTACAAATATGGATGCAAATCTATAACAATCAGTCACAGAACTGCACCAATGAATTATCATTGGCCTGATAGAATTACCCAAGCACCTTTATTGGTTAAGGCTGACCCAGATAACACTGTTCACTTTAAAGATGGATCAAAAAAAAAGGTGGATGCCATAATTTTATGTACTGGATATTTGCATCATTTTCCTTTTCTTGAAGAAGAGCTTAAATTAAAAACGAGTAATTTATTATGGCCTCTTAATTTATATAAAGGAATATTCTGGGAGTCTAATCCTAAGATGATGTATTTAGGTATGCAGGATCAATTTTATACTTTTAATATGTTTGATGCTCAAGCTTGGTATGCAAGAGATTATATTCTTGAAAAAATTTCATTACCTTCAAAAGAAGAAATGACAAAAAATAGTCTTGAGTGGAAAAAAAGAGAAGACTCATTGCAAGATGATGAGCAAAAAATTTGGTTTCAGGGTGATTATACAAAAGAACTTATTGAAGCCACTGATTATCCAAATTTTGACATAGAAGGAGTTAATAAAACTTTCATGGAATGGGAGCATCATAAACATGAAGATATTATGACTTTTAGAAATAATAGTTATAAATCTTTGATTACAGGAAAAAAATCTCCATTACATCATACGGAATGGCTAGATGAATTGGATGATTCCATGAGGGCTTATATAAAATAGATTGTTAAACTATTATAAAAAACATGTTGTTTGTTAAAAATCTTAAGTCTATCTATGATCAAAAATGGCAAACAACAGATAAATATCCAGGTGTAAGATGGAAATTCTTAATCGATGCAGATTATACAGTAAGCACTGGGCTTTCTCTTGGTTTTGCTGAAATCGCTCCAGGAGGAGATTTGACTTTACATTATCATTCACCTGCAGAAATATATGTGGTGACTAATGGTACTGGAATATTAAATAAATCTGGAGAGCTTGAAGAAATTAAGAAAGACGATGTTGTTTATATATCTGGGAATGCAAAACATGCTTTAAAAAATAATGGAAAAGAAATTTTAAAATTTTATTGGATTTTTCCAACAGATCGTTTTTCTGAGGTTAAATATTTAACTTAACTAATACCCAAGTGTTTTTTTCTTTGGTCCACCCAGGTCCTAATTAAATTATCAAAAATCAAACCTATAAACGCTACACAAATACCTAATGTTAGTCCTATACCAGCACCCTTTTTGTCTGATAATGCTTTCAAAATATACTGCCCTAAATCTTCTGTTCCAATAAAAGCCCCTATAATTACCATAAATAGAGCAAATACTATGGTTTGATTTAATCCTAGCATCATATGCGGGAAAGCTAGAGGAAACTCTATTTTAAATAATCTTTGAAATTTTGTTACTCCCGACATTGTTGCTGCATCATGTAAAGCAGTGGGAACACTTCTAAGACCCTCAATTGTATATCTTGTTGCAGGTATAGTTGCATAAACTATCACTGCAATTAAAACTGAAGTATCAGTTATTCCAAAAAGCATCATTACAGGTATTAAATATACAAATGATGGAAAGGTTTGAAAAATGTCACAAACACCAAGCATAAAGCTTGCTGAATTTTTATTTTGAAAACACAATGTTCCAACTGTAAATCCAATTATACAAGATATGATAACTCCAAAAGTTGCCATGTAAGTTGTCACTAAAGCTCTATCCCACCATGGGCTTAAAGCTATAAATAATGTTAATCCGCAAACAACTAAAGCAGAACGAATGCCGCCTATTATATAACCTGCTCCAACAACTAAAACTAATGTAGCTACAGCAGGCATTCTTAAATATAAAGCTCTCATCGGCTGAAGCACATCTACAATCAACCAAGTGTTAAATGCTTTTATGTACACAAAGAAAGTATCAAAAATCCAATCAACACCTTTGTTCCAAAAATCAGCTGTTGATATTCCTTTATTGTGTGGAACTTCAAAAAGATAATTATATCCTTCCTTAAAATAAAAAGATCCTAAGTAGGCAAATAGAATTCCTAATATTATTGCTGCTGTGAAAAAGAATGTATTTTTATGGCGTTGAAAAAAAGTTAAGTTACCAAAATAATCAATTTGCTTATTAGCCCAAGCTAAAGACATTTTATCTAATAATATAGCAATCAAACTAATACATAAGCCAGCTTCTAATGCTAACCCAATGTTCAGCTGATTTAATGCTAATAACAAATTAAATCCCAAACCTTTTGCTCCAATAAAAGCAGAAATTACTGCCATAGAAAAACACACCATGATGACTTGGTTAACTCCAATTAAGATATCTCTTCTTGCAGTAGGAATTAATACTTTTGCCATTAATTGCCAATTATTACATCCGCTCATTCTGCCTGCTTCAATAACTTCTGGCGGTATTCCTCTAAGTCCTAACAAAGTTAACAGTATCATTGGTGGTACCGCAACAACCATTGTTATAATTACTGCTGCATGGTCACCAACTCCAAAAAGTACAATTGCTGGAACTAAAACTGCATATTGAGGCATTGTCTGCATTACTAAAAGTATTGGATATAAAGCTTTCTCAACTCTTTTACTTTTAAATGCTGCAATACCTAAACCTAAACCAAAAATAAACGATAATGGTGCTGCAACCAATATAAAAGAAAGTGTTTGCATTGAAGGTTTCCATTGACCAAAAATGGAAATGTAAATCATCACTATTGCAGAAAATAATGCTAGTCCTTTACCGCTAAGTTTATAAGCTAATATCGTTGCTCCCGCTGCTACGATTGTCCATGGCAATCCTGGTAGTTCCGCCCAAGGATTTGCATCGATCCAATCCCAACTAGAAAATGCAACAATAGTATTAAGTCCTCCCAGTAAAATCTCTCTTATTAAATCAATAAGAAAAGTCATGAAAGAGGTTACATTTCGGGTAATTTGCAACAATAAAGGTCGAGTTTTAAATTCCTGAGTATCTTCGTTCCAAAACTCCATTGGCATCCACTCATTCATTAAAAAAAATAAGGAATCATTTATCCAGATAGGTAACCAGCCTAGTAGTGGAGGTAATCTCCAAAAAACGTCAAAGGCATAATATCTTACCTCTTTACCAAATAAAACGTATGAACTTTGGTTTGGATCTTTAATAAATTCTGCTTGTCCTCTTATAAATTTGTATGTTTCAGGAACTTCAATCGCAAAACATAGTGCAAAAAATACAATTAATAAAAATAACCACTGAAATAATTTAGGTTTTTTTTTAATAAATTCCATATTTTAACTATTATTTTTACGCCCTCCAAAGACCGTATTGATTATTTTTGATGGATTAATAGAACCTATAATCTGATTGTTGCCATCTACTACAGCTACTGTTTTTTCTTGAGTTAGAATTTTTTCAGCAACATTTTCTATAATCTCATCTTTTGAAACTTTTAGATCACTTAAGTCATTATTAGTAGTTGCGTCCATAACGTCTTCGATTAGTAAAACTTTTTCTCTAGGAACTTCTTCAGTAAATTTTCTCACATATTCTGTTGCTGGATTTAAAACAATATTGGCTGGTGTGTCGAGTTGTTCAATAATACCATCTTTCATAATCGCAATTCGATCAGCTAGCTTTAAAGCTTCATCAAAATCATGAGTAATAAACATAATTGTTTTTTGTAATTTTTCTTGAAGTCTTAAAAATTCATCTTGCATTTCTTTTCGAATTAAAGGATCTAATGCAGAAAAAGGTTCATCTAAAAACCATATATCTGGTTCTACAGCTAATGATCTAGCAATACCTACTCTTTGTTGTTGACCTCCTGAAAGTTCTCTTGGAAAATAGTTTTCTCTTCCATCAAGACCAACAAGTTTAACCATATCCATTGCTTTACTGATGCTGTCCTCAGTTTTTATTCCTTTGATTTGAAGAGGAAATGCAATATTTTCTACAACTGTTTTATGGGGCAGTAGAGCAAAACTTTGGAAAACCATCCCCATCTTATTACGTCTTAAATCAATTAATTCTTTATTGTTTAATTGAAGTAAGTCTTGACCCTCTATGAAAATTTTTCCACCTGTTGCATCTGTTAATCTTGAAATACATCTTAATAAAGTTGATTTACCTGAACCAGATAAACCCATCACAACTAACATTTCACCCTTAGAAACTTCAAATGAAGCGTTATTCACACCAACAATACAACCATTATCTTGAAAAGTTTTTGCATCCACATTTCCATTTGCTTCTTCAAGCATTTTTTCAGCATTTTCACCAAAAATTTTGTAAACACCTTCGCATTTGATTATTGGGTCTGACATAAACTGTAAATAGGTTATACGAAATTAGATTAAAATAAAATCGTTATAATTTGTTTTTCCTCCTTAAAAATTTTTAATAAAATAAACTCTTGTATCAATACCTGTACTTAAAAAACTTAAAGCTTCACCACTAACAGTGATTGTTTCATCTATACCAACATTTTTTCCACTTACCACAAACCCCGCAAAACATTTGTTCTTTTCACTATCCCATTTAACAAACGTTTCACTAATCTGATTGCCGTTCATTGTATACAGCTCATGTGCTCTAAAATTTAAAAAATTAGCACCCATAATTGCACGCTGTGGAATAAGTTTTGTAGCATTACAAACTTTTTCATACACTTCATTGGTTAATCTAAAATGGTCAGTTCCATCAAAAGATACTAAAATTCCTGAGGGAAGGCTTGAAATTAACTTATCTAGCTTTCTTGCTTGAGCTATTCTTTCTTCTTCAATTTTCATTTTTGCAACTAACTCATCTCCTTCACCAAAAATATTATTCAAAATAGCAAAAGATGAGATTACAATTATTATCATTATTACCAATCCACCAAATTGCTTTATGATTTCTGGTAGCTCTTTTATTTTATGAAAATAATTTTCTTTTAACATTTATTCTTGTAACTTTCCATTTATCCATATTCCTACTTTTTGTTTTCCATCAGACCAAGTAAAAGTTCCTTCTCCATTCATAAAACCATTGGTCCATTGTCCTTCATAGGTTGAACCATCAGGAAAATTTAGAGTTCCTAAACCACTCCACATACTATTTTTAAATTCACCTTTGTAGATATATCCATTTGGCCAGGTTTCAGTTCCTTGACCATGTTTTTTTGTACCAACCCACTCACCTTCATAAGTTGTTTTATCTGTATATACCCACTTACCATAACCATTTTCACAATTACCTTCTTTACATCCAGTACTTCGAGCTAAAGCCGAAGATGTAATTAATAAACCAAAAATTATGCTAATTAGATATTTTTTCATTTAAACACTTTACACAAAATTATTTAAAAAAATTAAACTTTTTTCTCCTTTTTATTGCATGAATAAAATGAAATATCTTTTTCAGAGTTTTCACTTTCAATATTTTTTGTAATTTCATGAATTAATTCACCAGATTTTCTATCTATGATAGCTGACTCAGAATAATTTTCTTTTTGATCTATTGCTTTAAATAAAACTACATCTTTATTTACAATTTTGACATTTAGTTTGTCTGATTTTGAAAGGAACAATGACAACCCTTTTATAAAAAGTTTTTCTGGTTTAATTGCTTCGATCTCAAATTTATCTAAACTTTTTTCATTTAAGTCTTTAGCTAAAAAAGTTTGATAATTGTATTTTGAATTTTTAATTATTTTTTTTTCTAAATCACATTTGAAACTTAAGTTAATACTTTCTTGAATGTCTATATCCTGTGCCAATGATAAATTAATAAAAAATAGACAAAGGAATGAAAATAAAAAATATTTTAATATAGAATTCATTTTTTTTGTAAGCATATAAAATGTAACCTTAAAAAAAAATCCCCCCCAACTTTGTTGGGGGAGATTAATTATTTTATTTAGTTTTGACCTTACTTAGTAAAAGCTTGCCAAACACTCTTGTTGTCAGCTAACCATTTTTTAGCTGCATCTTCATGTGTCATTTTGTCAACGTCAACTAAAGCTGCCATTGCACCAATTTGACTTGTAGAAAATGACATTTTTTTGAACGCTGCAGCAGCTGCTGGATGAGTTTTTGGAAAATCGCCATTTACAGCTTTTTTCAAATAACCATCTGGCGAACCACATTTACCGTCACCACCATCTTCTGGTCTACAACCAGCAGTGTATGGAGGAAAGTCTATAAATGTAAAACCAGCACCATCTGTAAAGTTTGGCGTCCAGTTAAAGATAATTGTTCCTCTTCCTTCTTTTTCAGCAGCTGATAATTCTGCCCAAAGTGCATCAGCACTTCCAGCAAATTTAACCATCCAAAGATCTCCTAAACCTAAAGCATCAACCCTTTGAGGTATTAAATCTCCATGCCAAGTTTGTGGACCTTCAAGCATTCTTCCTTTTCCACCTGAGTCAGGTGTTACAAAGTTTTTCGCACAAGCAGGATTTTTTAAAGCAGTCCAATCTGGTAAACCTGGGCACAATCCTTTTTCAGTAACCCAGTTCGGATAACCCATATCCTCTAGAGTTCTTGCCTCATGATCACCCCAATCAAGCAAACCACCTTTGTCTAAAGCTGTAGTAAATGATTTACCAAAAGCAGATTCCCATACTTCATGAGAAATAGATACGTCACCAATTCTAATTGACTCGTATACTGCTTGTGAATCAGCATTTACATAGCTAACATTGTTTCCCATACTTTCAAATATTCCACCAATAACATAAGCCATTACAATTTGGCTTGACCAGTTATGAGTTGGAATTACGATGGGTTTTTTGCTATCTGCTGCGTTAGATACTCCTGTAAAACTTACTACAGAAATGATCAGAGCAGATATTAATGATGTTATTTTTTTCATTGTTTCCCCTCTATTAATATTAATATTTAAAGTATGTTATGAATTAATCTTCTAGTCAACTGATTTTGATTATATTATGCTCTATAATAATTATTAAAAGCTTAGCATATGTTGGGTACTAGCAACGAAATTAGAAATCCAGGTTTAAGAACCTTACCACCAGGAGTTGAAAGATATTTTGTCAAAGGTGGAGGTTTATCTATAATAGAAGTTTTTCCTGAAGATAAAATTGAAATTACAAATGATGAAGGTAAACAAATTTGTGAAATTATAGTTTTTAATAATCAAGGCAAACCTGATTTATCAATTTTAAATTTAAAAGAAAATGCAAATGCGGACTTTTCTAAAAAAGCGGTTGCAAAAGATGAAAAAATTACAAAGATTTTTAAGAAAAGAAATTTAGATCTTCATAAAGCTAAGTCATCAATTATGTTTGATGAAGATTGTTTGATGGGAGAAAAAATAACTCTATCATCAAAAGATAAATGTTTTATCTTGATAGCTGCACCCGGTGATCCATTAAATGTTCATGAACAAAATCCACCAACTGACTTGACTGTATTCATTAATAGAGCAAAATTTTCAGAAACTGATGAGCAGTTTGTTTTACCTGATCCCTTAAGTGATCCTATGTTAGAACAACTGGTTAAAAGAAGAACAGCAGAAACTTATGAAGTGAAAGCTGGTGAATATATTCAAATTATTGATACGAGTGGAAGGCAATGTTCTGATTTCTTAGCTTTTGATACTCATAAATTAAATGATGGTATTGAAAGCATTATTGATGATAAAGCAACAAGAACGTTCATGGGTAGCGCATATCCAGGCCCTGGATTGTTTTCAAAATTTTATGATGGAAATCATGAGGCAATGGTTGAGGTTGTAAGAGATACTGTTGGAAGACATGATACTTTTAATTTGGCATGTACTTCTAAATACTATGAAGATCTAGGTTACATGGGGCATATCAATTGTACCGATAACTTTAATAAAGGATTAGAAAAATATGACATCAATGCTCGAAAAAGTTGGTCAGCAATTAATCTTTTTTTTAATACAGCAATTGATGCAAATAATGTTGCAACGTTTGATGAACCTTGGTCGAGACCGGGAGATTATGTTTTATTTAGAGCTTTGAAAGATTTAACATGTGTGTCATCAGCCTGTCCTTGTGATGTTGATGCCGCTAATGGGTGGAACCCTACTGATATATTTGTTAGAACTTATGGAAAAAACAATAAGTATTCAAAGGCTATTGCATTTAGAATGAAAACAAACTCAGAACCAAAACTTACTCAAGAGACAGGTTTTCACAAAAAAACATCTGAACTAACAAGAAATTTTGTTGAGTATAAGGGTTTTTGGTTAGCCAACAATTTTACTAATTCAGGAACAATAAAAGAATACAACGCTTGTAGAGAGAGTGCTATTGCAACTGACCTTTCTCCTCTTAGAAAATTTGAAATACTTGGTCCTGATGCTGAAAATTTAATGCAATATACATTAACTAGAAATGTTAAAAAATTATCGGTAGGTCAAGTTGTCTATACAGCAATGTGTTATGAAAATGGGTGTATGTTGGATGATGGTACTCTGTTTAAATTTGGACAAGATAATTTTAGATGGATTGGTGGAGACGAGTACAGTGGCGAGTGGTTAAAAGAACAAGCTAAAAAGAAAAATTATAAAGTTTGGATAAAATCTGCAACAGATCATATTCACAATATTGCTGTTCAAGGACCAAACAGTAGAAAAATTTTAGAAAAATTTGTTTGGACTGCTCCTATCCAACCATCAATAACAGAGCTTGAATGGTTTAGATTTAATATTGCAAGAATAGATCACGAAACAGGAACGCCAATAGTAATTTCAAGAACAGGTTACACTGGTGAACTTGGATACGAAATCTGGTGCCATCCAAAAGATGCTGCTGAAGTTTGGGATAAAGTTTGGGAAGCTGGAAAAGAATTTGACATAACACCTTTAGGTTTAGAGGCTTTGGATATGGTTAGAATAGAAGCTGGTTTAATTTTTTATGGTTATGAATTTGATGATCAAACAGATCCTTTTGAAGCTGGAATTGGTTTTACCGTTCCACTTAAAACTAAAGAAGATGATTTTATCGGCAAAGACGAATTAATTAAGAGAAAAGCAAATCCACAAAAAAAATTAGTAGGACTAGAATTAGTCGGTCACGAACCTGCTGCACATGGAGACTGTGTTCATGTAGGCCGTGCACAAATTGGTGTAATAACTAGTGCTATGCTTTCTCCAAAACTAGGAAAGAATATTGCTCTTTGTAGAATAGATGTAAAATATTCTGAAATTGGAACTGAAGTTGAAATTGGAAAACTAGACGGACATCAAAAAAGAATTGGGGCTAAGGTTATTGCTTTTCCATTCTACGATCCGACAAAATCTAGAGTAAGAGCATAAGTGTAATGCCTAAGGATAAAAAAACTCTTTTAAATTTCTGGGAAGATCAAATGAAGCAATCTCACACTTCTAGTAATTATTTTTTTAGAAAGTCACCTTCCCATTATCACATGATGCTATTAGTGATGTCAGCTTATAAAGAAAATAAAAAATTATCTGTAGAGGAACTTAAAACTAAGCTATTTAAAACTTCTAGACCAAAATCTGCACTAATTATTACTGAGGCATGTGAAAAAGGATTCTTTCGTCTTGAAAAAACTTCAACTGATCAGAGAATTAAAAATATAATGCCCAGTGAGTCCTTCATTAACGAGTTTAATGATTATTTAGTTACACTTAAAAACATAAGTTATTAGCCAGTTTTTTTTGAAATTTTTCAAAATATATAAATTTTATATATAATTTTTAGTTCTATAAAAAATTATATTAATTACTTGTTTCAAAAAATATTGTTTTGTTATGTCAACATTACCATCAAAAGCAAAAGTAGTAATTATAGGCGGTGGTATCCACGGTTTAAGTACAGCCTGGAAACTTTCAGAGACTTATAAAAATCCTGGCGACATTGTAGTTCTTGAAAAAAAAGATATTGCAGCTGGAGCAAGTGGTATTGCTTGTGGAGTTGTTAGAAATAATTACTTCCAACCAGCTATGAGAGAATTAATGGCTCACTCTGTTTCTGTTTGGGAGAGCGATCCTAAAGCATTTAAATATAACCCAGTTGGTTATTTACAAATTTCACCAGAAGTAATGCACGAAGATGTTGCAACTATCTATGAACAACAAAAAGCAATTGGTTACGAATCAGAATTTATTGAAGGTGAAAAAGATTGCATGGATTACATGAAAGGTATGTTTGATGATTGGCAAGCTCAAGGAATCACATCAGTACTTCATGAAAAAAAAGGTGGGTACGCATTTAATAAAGACTCAATTAGAGCACTTGAAGATAAGTCTACTTCAAATGGAGTCCAGGTTATGAAGGGTGTAACAGTTAAAGGATTTAAAAGAGGCAGTAATAGTAAAGCAGTTACAGGAGTTGAAACTGACAAAGGTACAATAGAGTGTGAACAAGTAGTTGTTGGAGCAGGTCCATGGGCTAGAGATTTTTGGAACATGTTAGAACTTCCTAAGAAAGCTAATATTAAAGACAAAGATGGTAAGTTTCACGAAACTGATATGTGGACATATTGGATGCTTCAAGAAGGTGTAATTGGTGTTGAGCCAGATTTTTTAAAGATGAATAATGGAAAACAACCACCAGTAATCCACGTTGACTTTACTGCGCCATTGTACTCAGACAAAACAAAAAAATTAATTACAGAAGAAATTTGGGGAATTTATTATAAACCTGATATTGAAGGTTTGGGAGTTCAAGGTGGAACTTCTCCATACATAGTTGATAAACATTTTGATAAAGTTAATGTAGATCCATACGGTTTAAACTCACCAGAATTTCAAACTACTGAAGCATTTAATGATATGTGGTGTTCTGCATTAGCTCATTGCCAAAAAAGATTTGAAGGTAAATCAGATCTTTATAGAAAAGGACCATCCGGTGGTCTTGGATGTATGACGCCGGACTTATTTCCAGTCTTTGATAGATTTTTAGAAAACGTTTACATGATTGCTGATGCTAATCACGGTTATAAAATGATTGGTGTGGGTGAGCTTGTTGCAAAAGAAATTCTTGGTACTGAGAGTGATTTATTGAAACCGTTTAGATTCAACCGTTACGAGAAAGGTGAACTTCACCCTACATCGAACAGTCCGTTCCCTTGGAGTTAAACTTCAAGCCTAGACACTAATAAATTTTTCAGCTAACTTTGAATAAATAAAATTCATTGGGGGATGAAAATAATGACTGATCTAGACAAACACGTTAACCAACCAGGTAGAGCAAAGTTAGTAAAGCAAGTTAGAGCTAAGATTAATGAACTTGGTATTGAATATATTTTTTTTCAATTTATTTCTGTTACTGGAAGAGTTGTAGGTAAAGGTATTCCTACTGATCACTGGGAAAGAACTTGTGAAAAAGGTTTTCAGTTAGTTTATGGTGCAACAGCAAACTTGTTTGTTGATCGTCATGGAAATTATATTGGGTATGGTCCTGAAGCCAAAGAGTTAGTTGGAATCCCTGATCCAGAAACTTTTTGTCAGTTACCTTGGGATAAAAAAGTTGCAAGAGTATTTGTTACTTGTTTTAGAAATAGAGAAGAAAGAGAAAACCCAGGTGCTCATTTAACCTCAGATTGTCGTGGTAATTTAAGAATACACGCTGAAGAATTTAAGAAAAAGCATGGATATCAATTACGAGTTGGAACTGAGCCAGAGATGATGTGGCTAACAAAAAATGAAGATGGTACCCCAACTGGAAAAGGTTTTTCTAAACCATACTGTTATCACATAGATCAATTTGAGTCGTTAAGACCAGTTTTCATGAAGGTTTTTGAATATGCTAGAGCAATGGGCTTTGACATGATTCAAGGTGATCATGAAGACGCACCAGGACAATTAGAATTGAACTGGATGTATGATGATGTGTTAAGAAATGCAGACAGGCTTTCAACTTACAGACAAATTTGTGCTCAAGTTGCTAGAGAATTTAATTTAATCGCTTGCTTTATGACAAAACCTTTTATGGGAGTGTCTGCAAGTGGTTGTCACACTAATATGTCGTTATGGACAGGTGGAAAAGATAAAGTTAACAAATTATCTCACAAGTCTTTACCAGCTATGGACCATGTATTCACATATGTAGAAGGTGGAACAAATACTTTTATGCCAGATACTAAAGATGTTCAGTTACCAGGTAAAGTTGGATTAAAAGCTATTGGTGGTGTTATGAAGCACTTAGGTGCTTTGACTGCAATTGGATCATCAACAGTAAACTCTTATAGAAGATTATGGGATACAGGTTTTTGGGCACCAGTTTATGCAGACTGGGGATATCAAAATAGAACTTGTGGATTAAGAGTGTCAGCGCCAGGAAGATTTGAATATCGTTCAGTTGACTCTATGCACAATCCTTATTTGATGGGTTCAGGGTTATTAAAATGTTTTGAAGATGGGATATCAAACAACATTGATCCAGGAAAACCAAAGTCTCGAAGTATGTACGAAGCTCAAGCAGCTGGAAAAGAAGTTAAAAAATTACCTTTAAGTCTTGGTGAAGCATTAGATCGCCTATCTGAAGATGAAGTTATTAAATCAGCTATGCCAGATGAAATGTATAAAGTATTTCATTGGTATAAAAATGATGAATGGGAAAGATTTTTAGGTGCAACAACTCAATGGGATCTGGACACTTATCTTGATTGTCTACCGTAGGTCTTAAAAATAAATAAAAGGGGTAAAATATATGTGTGGGATAGCTGGATTAATACATAGAGGTAAATCTTCAAATGTTGGAAGCGAATTACAAGGTATGCTTCAAGCATTAAAGCATAGAGGTGAAGACTCAACAGGTTACGCTCTATACGGTGATACAGATGGTAAAAATTTTATCATGCGTTTTAAAGTTGGAGAAAATGTTGGTGAAGGAAGCTCATCAATTATGGAAGATGTTTCAGTTTACGATGAAAGAAAAAAGATAGTAGATCAATATTTAGCAGAGTTAGGGGCTAAAGTTCTAAAAGAAGAAAGAACTCTACCCTATTCACTAAGATATGAAATTTCTTATGATAAAAAAGATCTATTAGATTTTTCTCAAAAAATTGAAAGCATCCCAGGTGTTGAAATTCTTTCAATGGGAAAATCGTTGGAAGTAATTAAAGATCTTGGAAATGCTAAAGCAGTTTGTGATAGGTATTCATTAGATAAACTTGTTGGAACTCATGCAATTGGTCATGCTAGAATGGCAACAGAATCTGGTGTTGATATTAAATCAGCCCACCCTTTTTGGGGTTATCCTTTTAGTGATGTATCAGTGGTTCATAACGGACAGCTTACAAATTATTGGAACAATAGAAGACAATTAGAAAATAAAGGTATGAGATTTATGTCTGAGTGTGACTCAGAATTAATCGCAGTTTATATTGCTCAAAAAATGAGAGAAGGAGCAAGTCTTGAAGAAGGTATGAGAGACTCTTTAACAGGACTTGATGGAGTATTTACTTATTTTGTTGCAACAAGTGACTCGTTAGGAATGGCAAAAGATACTATGGCAGCAAAACCATTAGTTCTTTACGAGTTAGATGATTTAGTTGCAATGGGTTCAGAAGAAATAGCGATCAGATCAGTTTTACCACAAGAAATTGATACATATGATCCATTTGATGGAGAGGTAAAAGTATGGCAAATCTAAAAACAAGCGAGAAAAAATCAAAAGCCCAGTCAATGGGTATGCACAGCGAAGTTTTAACAGGAAGAACTCAACAAAAGTTTTTTAACCCTGATGAAGCTGAAAACTTTTATTACTTTGGTACTTATGATGTTGATTTCAATAAAAGAACAGATCTTGATGTAAAAGATATGTCGGCTCCAGAAGCTAATAAGGAAATCGATAATTTAATGAGTCAAGGTTATGGAACTATTGTTATTAAAAACCCACAAGGAAAACATAGTTTAGGTGTTGGAATTTTGAATAAATTAAACTTAATTTTTGAAGGAAGTTTAGGTTATTTTGGTATGGGTTCATGTGATGGCCCTACTGTTAGAATTAATGGTAGAGTTGGTTGGTCTTGTGCTGAAAACTTAATGGCTGGTAAAGTTGTAATCGAAAAAAATGCAGGATCATGTTTTGGAGCAGCTATCAGAGGTGGAGACTTAATTTGCAAAGGTAGTGTTGGTGCTAGAACTGGTATTGATATGAAAGGTGGAACTATTATTGTTGGTGGTGACGCTGGTGCATTTACAGGTTTCATGATGCAAAGAGGTAGAATAATTATTCTTGGGGATGTTGGAATAAATTTAGGTGACTCTATGTATGATGGTACTATTTTTGTTGGCGGAAGTATTGGCTCATATGGTAGTGATGCTGTTGATGCTGATCTTTCAAAAAGTGACCAAGACTGGTTAAAACGAAAATTAAAAGTTGCAGAAATCGGTGAAAATTTTGATGTAAGCAAAATGAAAAAAATTGTAGCTGGTAAAAAACTTTGGAATTACGATAATTTAGAACCTACAGAGAAGAAAGGAGCAATTTAATGCCTAAGAAAAAAACAAAAAAAAATGGTAAGGGCGTTGGTGGAAAAGCAGACGTTCATGCACATGAAGATGGAAAAAGAAATAAAAGTTTATTAGGTCATAATGCTATTTTTACTCCTGAGGTAATAGACGATATTCATATCAAATCTCAGTTAGGTAGATACCGAATGCGTGGAATGGCATTAATGAAAAAAATTCCAACATTTGATGATCTAGTTTTTCTACCTGGAACACTTACAAGATTTGTAATCGAAGGTTACAGAGAAAAATGTGAAACTAAGACTGTAATTGGACCAAGATGTGAAAACCCAATTGAACTTGATATACCTGTTTACATTACTGGTATGAGTTTTGGAGCACTTTCTTATGAAGCAAAAACTGCTTTAGCAAGAGGAGCTACTATGGCTGGTAGTGCAACTTGTTCAGGAGAAGGTGGAATGATACCTGATGAAAGAAGATATTCTGAAAAATGGTACTACCAATGCATTCAATCAAGATACGGTTTTAATCCACATCACGCTCAACTTGCAGATGGAATTGAAGTTTTCATTGGTCAAGGTCAAAAAGTTGGAATGGGTGGACACTTAATGGGTCAAAAAGTAACTGACCAAGTAGCTGAGATGAGATCATTACCTTCAGGTATCGATCAAAGATCACCTGCTAGACACCCTGACTGGTTAGGTCCAGATGATTTAGCTTTAAAAGTTGAAGAATTAAGACAATTAACAAAAAACAAAGTGCCAATTCAGTTAAAACTTGGTGCATCAAAAGTTTATGATGATGTTCGTATGGCTGCAAAATGTGATCCAGATTCTATCTACTTAGATGGAATGGAAGGATCAACTGGAGCTGGCCCGCACATTGCTGCTGCAAACACTGGAATTCCTGGAATTGCTGCTATCAGAGAAGCAAGAAGAGCTATTGATGATGTTGGTAAAACTGGGAAAGTTACTTTAATTTATGCTGGTGGTGTAAGAGATGGTGCTGATATGGCGAAAGCTTTAGCATTAGGTGCTGATGCAATTGCAATTGGTACTGGATCTATGATTGCTTTGAATTGTAACAAAGATATCCCTGAAGCTAATTTTGAAAAAGAAATGGGTGTAAAAGCTGGTGAATGTTATCACTGTCATACTGGTCGTTGTCCAGTTGGTGTTGCAACACAGGATCCTAAACTAAGAGCAAGATTAAATCCTGATGATGCTGCACTTAGAGTTTATAACTATCTTCATTCAATGACGTTAGAAGCTCAACTTTTAGCAAGAGCATGTGGTAAAACTAATATTCACTCTTTAGAGCCTGAAGATTTAGCTGCATTAACTACGGAAGCATCTGCTTTAGCAAAAGTTCCATTAGCTGGAACAAACTACACAGTTGGTGTTGATAACTATCACAAAATATAGAGGTAACTATGGCTAAGAAAAAAACAAAAAAAACAAAAACAAAAAGCAAAGTTAAAAAAGAGAAAAAACTAAAGCTTGGTACTTTTAAAGAAACAGCAAGAGAAAAACTAATTGGCCAACATATTGGTTATAGATATGATGTGAACTTACTTCCTGATTACAAAAGAATTACTCCATTTCTTAAAAAATATGTAGAAGCTATGGGTTGGGATGATCTTAACTGGTTAGAAGATGTTCATATGGGTTATGAAGAAGGAAAACCAGCTGTATTTTGTAGAAACGCAAATGGCTGGGTTACTATTCCAAAATCTATTAAACTTCCTAACAACCAACAAGATAGAGATATGATTGCAAGAGAACTTTTGGTTAAGTTTCAAATGTCTCCAAAACATCCTCTTGTTGATTTGAAAAAAGCTTACTTAAAATTTTAATAAAACAATCTTAAGTTGATATTTAATTAAAAACCTAGTGTTCACACTAGGTTTTTAAGCATTGTTTTGTTTGTCACACCTATCAAAATTTAATAGGCTTTCATTAAACTAATATGGGAGAGAGATTATGACTGATCAGTTAGGTGCTCTTACAACCATATTTACAGAATTTTACTACTGGGTAACAGTGGTACTGATGTTTTTAATTCACGTCGGTTTCTGTATGTATGAAGTTGGAGCTTCTCGATACAAACATCACCAACATACTCTTATGAAAAATACTATGCTGATACCTCTGGTAACAGTAACTTGGTTTTTCTTTGGTTGGTGGATTTATTGGGCATTTCCAACAGGACCTGGAATTGCACCTTCAATAATGACGGAGAGTACAGCGTTGATTACCGACGATAGTACTTTTAGTGCTAAATGGTATGCACCAAATACTGAATTTATGGCGGTTAACTTAGGTGACCACATATCTGGAGTATTCTGGGCTGCGTTCTTACTATTTTCATGGACAGCTGCTTCTATTGTTTCAGGAGCAATCATTGAAAGAATTACAACTTTTGCATTTGGAATTTTAGCAATTGCAATAGGTTCGTGCTTCTGGGTGATCGATGCTGCTTGGGGATGGCACTTTGATGGTTGGATGCTTAAAATTTTAGGATATCATGATGCTTATGCATCAGGAGTAATTCATGCAATTGCGGGTGGATTTGCTTTAGGTGTTCTAATGGTTTTAGGACCTAGAATTGGAAAATTCTCATCAAGTGGTGAGCCAAGAAATATAGGACCAAGAAATCCTTGGCTAGTTACAGTTGGATTGTTTTTAATCTATACTGGTTTCTGGGGATTTTATGCGGCATGTAATATACCGATATTTGATCTTGGACCTGAGTATGGAATGGAAGGTGTAACATACTGGACAGCTACAAACATATATGTAACCCCTACTACACTTAGTGGTATAACTTATAACTTCTTGATGTCATTATCGGGAGGATTATTAGCAGGATATGTGATCGCCAAAGGTGATCCTTTCTGGACTTACTCAAGTGGACTAGCAGGTATCATCTGTGCTTCAGCTGGGAATGATTTATATCATCCAATTCAAGCAATGATCATTGGTATGATCGGTGTTGTGATTGCATACAAACTACATTACTGGGTTGAGCGTAAGTTCAAAATTGATGATGCAGTTGGTGCAGTAGCAGTACATGGTTATGCTGGTGTTGTTGGTCTTATCATATGTGGATTTGTTTTAAATGGTTACCCATCATCTGGTTACAGTGTTGGCGCTATGTGGGACGGATCAACTTATGCATCAATCAATCCATTAGGTCAATTTCTAGGAGCAATAATAATGTTCGTAGTTCTTGGACTAATACCAGGCTATGTCATAGCTAAGATACTAAGCGCATTTGGTAAATTAAGAATACCGCGTGATGTTGAAATAGCTGGACTAGACTATGATATGATGGAATCTGCTAAAAAAGATGAACGAGCAGTTTCATCTGCAACTAGGTAAAGGAGAAAAATATGGCTACAGTTACAAACTGGATAGATCATTTAAGTGCTAAGGAGGTTGTCGGCGCAGTTTATCCGGGAGCTGGATCTAGTGAAACTTTACTGGTTATTTTAGGTATAGTTATCTGGATTGGTTGGCATGTTATTACTAACAATTCTGAGAGTGAGGAACTTTCAAAATTGGCTAGAAAAAGACATGGTGCTAATGATCATAAAAGCAATATTACCGATTGGTAATATAAAATAAAAATTTGGGCGCTACTTGATTGTGGCGCCCTTTTTTTTATAATCTCTATAAATGAGCGATAATAATAACGAAGATCTTAGACCTACTAAAATGAGAGGTGTTTTATTTCCTAAAGCTAAATATGGAGTGATAGCGGCTATTATCATCATTGTTGTGGTCAATCTTATCTACTATAAAGACTTCTTAAAATCTCTATTTAGCTAAACCAAATATATTATGTGTGGAATTGTTGGAATTTATTTAAAAACAAAAAAATATGAAAAACATTTAGGTAAATTTTTATCTGGAATGTTAGATGGTATGGCAACAAGAGGACCTGATAGTGCTGGTTTTGCGATTTATACTAAAGAAAATAAAAATACTTTTAAATACTCTATTTGTCTTGATGAAATAAAAGAAAATGATTTTAAAAAGAAAATATCAAAATTTATAAAAAAAATTAAGTTAACTAGTTATGCAGATCACGTTGTTTTAGAAACTAACAAAAAACCCTCTAAAATATTAAATTTATTAAAAAAAGAAATTCCAGAAGTATCTTTAGTTGGTTATGGAAAAAGTATAAATATTTTCAAGCAAACTGGTAACCCAAAGGATGTCGTAAAAAAATTTAAATTATCCTCTTTTTCAGGAACACATGGAATTGGTCATACAAGAATGGCTACTGAAAGTGCAATAACTACACAAGGTTCTCACCCCTACTCCACATCAGAAGATGAATGTTTGGTTCATAATGGATCACTATCAAATCATAATAATATAAGAAGATCTCTTGTAAAAGATGGTCAAAGCTTTAATTCTGAAAATGATACTGAGGTTGCTGCTGGATATATTTCAAATCAAATATCAAAAGGTAAGAACTTAGAAAAAACATTAAAAAATAGTTTAAAAGATTTAGATGGGTTTTATACTTTTATTGCAGGTACAAAAGATGGCTTTGCATTATTGAGAGATGAAATTGCTTGCAAGCCAGCTGTTGTTGCAGAGACTAAAGATTATGTTGCAGTTGCATCTGAGTTTCAAGCTATGGCACATCTTCCAAATGTAAATTCAGCAAAAATTTTTGAGCCAAAACCTGGTGTAGTATATCACTGGTAATTTATGAACTTTGATTTAAACAAAAAAACTTTAAGGGAAGTAAATCAACATCTACAAAACGTTGATAGAAAAAAAAATAATAGAAAGTTCGAAATTTTAAACCCTCAAGGACAACACGCTATATGTGCAGGTTTGAAAGATGATATTGATGTAACAGTCAAAGGTCATACAGGATACTACTGCGCAGGTATGAATCAAAAAGCAACTGTTACAGTTTATGGAAATGTTGGAACTGGTGTCGCTGAAAATATGATGTCAGGTAAAATTGTTGTTAAGGGTAACGCTTCTCAATCAGCTGGTGCCACAGGTCATGGAGGTGCATTAATTATAGAAGGAGATGCAAGCTCTAGATGTGGGATATCAATGAAAGGAATTGATATAGTAGTTAAAGGTTCTGTTGGCCATATGTCAGCTTTTATGGCACAAAAAGGTAATTTAGTTGTAATGGGTGATGCAGATGCAGATCTTGGAGACTCAATTTATGAAGCTAAGATATTTGTAAAAGGTAAAGTTAAAAGCTTAGGTGCAGATTGTGTTGAAAAGAAAATGGATAAAAAGAATATAGATGAATTAACAAAACTATTTAAAAAACTCAATATTTCAGAAGATCCTAAAAAATTTAAAAGATATGGTTCTGCTAGAAATTTATATAATTTTAAAATTGATAATGTGGGTGCATACTAAATATGAAAAAAGATCTTAAAGAATTTAAAACATTTCCAAGCTCTACAATAAAAGAAATTCAAAGAGCAGCAAACGAAGGAATTTATCAAATAAGAGGATTGGGTGCTAAACGAAAAGTTCCTGATTTTGATGATCTTGTGTTTTTAGGCGCATCGATGTCCAGGTACCCATTAGAAGGTTACAGAGAAACATGTAACACTTCAGTTATTTTAGGAGATCGATTTGCAAAAAAACCGATCAAACTAGATATTCCAATTACAATTGCTGGGATGAGTTTTGGAGCACTCGGTGCTAATGCAAAAGAAGCTTTAGGTAGAGGAGCATCTGCAATGGGAACTTCAACAACTACTGGTGATGGTGGTATGACACAAGAAGAGAGAGGTTCTTCAAAATATTTAGTTTATCAATTACTACCTTCTAGATATGGCATGAATCCTGACGATTTAAGAAAAGCAGACGCTATTGAAGTAGTAGTTGGACAAGGTGCAAAACCTGGTGGTGGTGGAATGTTGCTTGGTCAAAAAATTAATAAAAGAGTTGCAGGAATGAGAACCTTACCAGAAGGAATTGATCAAAGAAGTGCTTGTAGACATCCTGACTGGACGGGCCCAGATGATTTAGAAATTAAAATTCAAGAACTTAGAGAAATTACAAATTGGGAAAAACCAATTTATATAAAAGTTGGAGCCGCAAGGCCTTTTTACGATACCACATTAGCTGTAAAAGCTGGTGCAGATGTGGTTGTACTTGATGGAATGCAAGGTGGAACAGCTGCTACTCAAGATGTTTTTATTGAACACGTTGGAATTCCAACCTTAGGTGCATTAAGAGAAGCTGTTGATGCTTTAAAAGAATTAAATATGCATAGAAAAGTTCAGCTTGTTGTTTCAGGTGGTATTAGAACTGGTGCAGATGTTGCAAAAGCAATGGCAATGGGTGCAGATGCTGTATCAATCGGTTCTGCTGCAATGATGGCTTTAAATTGTAATGCAGATTTGTATGTTGAAGATTATAAAAAACTTGGAACTGAACCTGGTTATTGTCATCACTGTCATACAGGAAGATGTCCTGTAGGTGTTGCAACACAAGATCCTAAACTAGAAAAAAGATTAAACCCAATTGAAGCTGGTAAAAGAATTAAAAATTATTTAACAACTTTAACTCTAGAGTTGCAAACGTTAGCTAGAGCTAATGGTAAATCAGATGTTAGAAACTTAGAACCTGAAGATCTAGCTGCCCTAACAGTTGAAGCTGCTGCAATGGCAAGAGTTCCTCTAGCTGGCACAGATTGGATACCTGGAAAAAAATAATTGAATAAAACTTTTTAAACAAGTAGGATTAATCATGCCAAAAAATCTTTCACAAATTGCTAAACAAAAAAAAATAAAATATTTTCTAATAAGTTTCGTTGATCTTTTTGGAGTTTTAAGATCTAAATTAGTTCCAGCTCAAGCCATAGGTGAGATGCAAAAAAATGGAGCTGGCTTTGCTGGGTTTGCCACATGGTTAGACATGACACCTGCTGACAGTGATATGTTTGGAGTGCCTGATCCTGATAGTTTAATTCAATTACCATGGAATAAAGAAATTGGTTGGTTGGCATCTGACTTATACATGGACGGAAAACCTGTAAAGGCTTCGCCAAGAGTGATGCTTAAAGAACAAATTAAAAAGATGTCTCAAAAAAAATTACAGATGAAGTCTGGTGTTGAATGTGAATATTTTTTAATTTCAGAAGATGGATCATCAATTGCTGATCAAAGAGATATTCAATCTAAGCCTTGTTATGATCAATCAGCTTTAATGAGAAGATATGATTTAATTAAAGAGATATGTGACTGCATGATTACAATGGGTTGGAAGCCCTATCAAAATGATCATGAAGACGCTAATGGTCAATTTGAGATGAATTGGGATTATACAGACTCGTTAATTACAGCTGATAGGCATGTATTCTTTAAATATATGGTTAAAAGTTTGGCTGAAAAACATGGTTTAAGAGCAACCTTCATGCCAAAACCCTTTCATAATTTAACTGGAAACGGTTGTCATGCTCACGTTTCAGTATGGAATGGTAAAGATAATAAATTTTTAGATAAAAAAGATACGCTTGGTTTAAGTAGATTGGCTTACAATTTCTTAGGAGGTGTAATGAATAATACTCAAGCTTTATCGGCCTTTTTTAATCCAACAATCAATAGTTACAGAAGAATTAATGCTCCACCGACAAAATCTGGTGCAACTTGGTCGCCAAGTAGTATTTCTTATACAGGAAATAACAGAACACACATGATTAGAATTCCAGATCAAGGAAGATTTGAATTAAGATTAATGGATGGTGCTGCCAACCCATATTTACTTCAAGCAGGTATAATTGCTGCTGGACTTGAAGGAATTAATAAAAAATTAAATCCTGGAAAACCTTTGCATTGTAATATGTACAAAGATTACAAAAAATATCCAAAACTAAAAAAACTTCCAAATGATATTAATCAAGCAATCTCAATGCTTCAAAAAAGCAAACCGCTTGCTGATGCTTTTGGAAAAGATGTGATTGAAAGTTATACTAAACTTAAAAATTCTGAGATAAAAGATTTTAAGAGCAAATCTTCATTTAATAAGAAAAAACCAGTCACTAAGTGGGAAAAAGATAACACTCTCGACTGCTAGAATGACAATTTTATCTAACGGTCATCAATGGAAGTATTCTGAATTTTTAGATAATAAAAATTATTCATTTGATAAAAAACAAATTTTAAATTCACTATCTGAAAAAGAAATTGATGATGCTTATTCTAGTATTTCAAAATGGGAAGGATATGCCCCTACTCCATTAATATCACTTAATAAATTATCTAATGAGTTAGATTTAAATAAAATTTATTACAAAGATGAAAGTAAAAGATTTGATTTAAAATCATTTAAGGCACTGGGAGGTGCTTATGCAGTTGAAAAAGTAACCCAAGGAAATAAAGATATTACTGTTGCAACTGCAACTGCTGGAAATCATGGAAGATCTGTTGCATGGGGTGCTAGAAGATTAGGACTTAAGTGTAAAATCTTTATTAGTGAATTTGTTAGTGATGCTAGAGGTCAAGCGATGGCAGATCTTGGTGCAGATGTAATTAAAGTAAAAGGCAATTACGAAAAATCACTAATAGAATGCATTAAGCAATCCACAGAAAATAATTGGCAAATAGTACAAGATGTTGCTTGGAAAGATTATATGCAAGTTCCAACATACACGATGGCTGGTTACACAGTTATGATGAAAGAAATTATTGATCAAATTAACAATGAAAAAATTTCTCATATAATTTTACAAGCAGGTGTTGGTGGAATGGCTGGCGCAATGGTAGCAGGTATTGCAAGATACTTAGATAATGTTCCTGTTACATTGGTTGTTGAACCTGACAGTGCAGCTTGTGTTTTAGAAAGTATTAAAACAGGAAAAATAGAAAAAATTGATATTAAAAGAGAAAGTCTTATGGGCGGTATGTCGTGTGGGGAAGTATCATTAGTCCCATGGGAAATACTAAAAAATTCAGTTAAACATTGCATAAGTTTACCCGATGATGATATTGCAAAAACTATGAAATTACTTGGAAACTCAGGTTTTAGTGATGAACCTATTATAGCTGGAGAAAATTCTGCACCAGGAGTAATTAGCTTAATTACTTGTTGTGAAGATGAAAATATTAAACAAAATTTAAAATTAGATCAAAATTCGAATGTTTTGGTTATTGGTTGTGAGGGTGATACAGATCAAGAAATGTACCACAAATTAGTTAATCAAAATTAATTATATGACTGATACTGGAATATTCTGGATAAGAGATGATTTTAGAATAGAGAATAATCCCGCATTATCATTTGCGACTCAAAATCATAACAACGTAATTGCCTTATTTATCTATAATAATAAAAATTTTGATAATCAAACTGAAGCTCAAAAATGGTGGGTTTCAAAGTCATTAGAAGTTTTTAAAACAGACTTATCTAAATACAATATTAACCTTCAAATAGCAAAAGGAGATGAGTTAGAAATTTTTTCAAGAATTAAAAAGAAAGACAATCTATCTATATATTGGAATAAAGTTTATGAGCCAGATGTAATTGCTAAAGGAAAAAAAATTAGAGATTTTTTTTTAAAAAATGAAATTAATTTTAAATATTTTAAAGGAAATATTCTTAATGAATTTCAAGAAGTAACAAAAAATGATGGAACACCCTTTAAGGTATTTACTCCCTTCTGGAGAACTGCTGAGCAAAAATATTTAAGTTTAGCTCCTTCTAAAAACTATATTGTTAAAAAAAAGATCAAATCTAAAACTTTTTTTAAAGATTGTATAGAACCTAAAAATATTTTACCCAAAAAAGAATGGTATAAAAAATTTGATAAATATTGGAAAATATCTGAGAACGATTCTAAAAAGATTCTAAATGAATTAATAGAAAGTAAAATTAAAGATTATGGAACAACAAGAGATATTCCTTCTGTTGAAGGTACCTCTAAACTTTCACCATATTTAAAACATGGTCAAATTCATGTAACGAATATTTGGAAAAAATGTAGTGAAATAAAATCTAAAGGGATTGGTTATAGAAAATATATTAATGAACTTGGATGGAGAGAATTTTCTCATAGTTTAATTAATTATTTTCCAGAATTTTTAAAAGGAAATTATAGAAAAGATTTTGATAAATTTCCCTGGGTTAAAAATGATAAATATCTCAAGGCTTGGAAAAATGGAATGACTGGTTATCCAATAGTTGATGCTGGAATGAGAGAATTATATGAAACAGGTTGGATGCATAATAGAGTCCGAATGGTAGTTGGATCTTTTTTAGTTAAACATTTAAGAATAAATTGGACCGAAGGAGAAAAGCATTTCAGAAATTGCTTGTTAGATTTTAATAAAGCAAATAATGTTGCTCAGTGGCAGTGGGTTGCAGGATGTGGGGCAGATGCTGCACCTTATTTTAGAATATTTAATCCAATATTACAGGGAGAAAAGTTTGATAAAGAAGGTCTTTATGTAAAAAAATGGGTTCCAGAATTAAATAAAGTCCCCAACAAATTTATCCATAAACCTTGGGAGATGGAATTGAAATACCAACAGGCTATTAAAACTATAATTGGAAAAGACTATCCTCAACCTATAGTTATCCATGAAAAAGCTAGAGCTTCTGCTTTAGAGGCTTTTAAAACCTTAAAAAAATAAACTTTTTTAATTACTCTCCAATAAAATGATGAATAACAACTCTATTTTGTTGATTTATTCTGTGCTCAAACAAATACAAACCCTGCCAAGTGCCAAGTAACAGCTTACTATCTTTAATGCTTAGAGAAATTTGATTATTAGTTAATGCAGATTTAATATGGGCAGGCATATCATCTTTGCCCTCTGTTGTATGGACATATAACTTGTTATCCATTGGAGCCAATTTATCAAAATAATTTATTAAATCTGTTTTAACATCTGGATCTGCATTTTCTTGGACAATTAATGAGGCACTGGTGTGTAGAATACTTAAGTTAATCATTCCATTTACAAAATGGTTTTCACTGATCCATTGGATTGTTTGATCAGTAAATTCATATAATTTCTGACCATTAGTATTAATTTGGTGGTTATAGAATTCTTGCTTCATCTTAAATTATAACTTGTTGAGGTTAGCTCATGTAATCGACTAATTGTTCTTTTAAACACATCTCTTAAGTTGTTTGAAGAAGTGATAGAGTCTAATTGAGATTTTGATGATACTAATAATGGTATTTTTTTTTCATATAAAATATCAACTAAAGTAATAAATCTTTGTTGTTGATTTGAATTATCATTATTAAAATTAGGAATATTTTCGATAACCATAAATGAACTCGATTCTGCAATTTTTATGTAATCTTCAGCTCCAATATTTTTTGCACATAAGTTTTTAAAATCAAATCTTAAAGTTCCATTAAAATAATTTTTAATAATAAATTTTCTACTTTTAATCGATAAAATTTTTTCTTTGTTATAAATATCTTTTGTTATTTGTCGATAAAATTTATTAACTTTAAAATTAGTAGTTGAGTTTAATGGATAAAAAAATCTTTTATTTTTATCACTTTTAGATTTTCTATAATCTTCTTCAATAACAAGTTTTCCCTGAAAACACTTATTTTTTAAAATCTTTATGAATGGTAAAAACTGATCTCTTTGCAATCCATCTTTGTAAAGATCATTAATTTTTATATTTGAAGAAAATAAAACTTTTATATTTTCATTAAATATTTTTTTGAATAGGTTACCTAAAATCATCGCGTCAACAATATTGGTAACTTGAAACTCATCAAAATATATTAATTCATAATTTTTTTTTAATTTTTTAACAAATTTATCAATAATATTTTCTTTTTTATTCTCTTTATTTTTAAATTTAAAATCATGAAAACTAATCATAAATTCATTAAAATGAATTCGTTGTTTAGTCAGTTTAAAATTTTCATAGAAGAAATTTAAGATCATAGTTTTACCAACACCCACATCCCCTTGTAGATAAAAACCAGGCTTTGTATTTTTCTTAAAAAATATTTTTTTTAAAAATGACTTATTAAAATTTAGATTATAAAAATTATTCAATTGGTCTACTAGCTCTAATTGATTGATATTAATCTCTAAATTATTTTTTTTACAATGATTTAGGAATAATTTTTTTAAATTCATTTTTTAGTCTTAAAATCTATACCATATTCAGATCTAGAACCTTTTCTTAATCCAAATGGACCTGGTATAAAAATTGTCATAGGATTTGTGCCTTCTTTTAAATCTACTCTATGATGGGCATTTGCTGAGCGGTATCCTATGTAACCAGGTTTTCTCCAAAACTTCCCCTTTTTAGTAGTCTCCCAATATCCTCCTCTTAAAATTATTGTTATATATGGACATAAATGATTATGCACACCTTCCCCATGATCATCAGCCAGCATTTCGTGAATTAAAATATTAAAAGGAAACCACCTAGGTCTATATCTAAACAAAACATAATATCTATTCATCCATGGTTTTGCCTCATTATACCTAGGATGAGAGGAGCCTCTGTCTAGAACTACTTTTTTTCTACCAATCTTATCCAGGAATTTTAAGAACATGACTAATTGAACTTAAGTATAGATCCATTTTTGATCACAAACAAATTTTGATTATAGATAAAAGGTTTAGATGTAAAATCTCCAGCTATTTTTTCTATACCAGTTATTTTACCTTCACTTAAATCTACAATAATCATTTTTCCATCAGTATTTGTTAAAAATAATTTATCATTACCAATTACAAATCCTATAGGTTTTAATTTGTTTCTTTTTTTTTGTTTATAATTTACATATAAATCATTGATACGGATAATATTTCCATTACTCTTTTCTATTACATGTAAATATCCATCATTAGATACTGTGAAAAGTAAATTTCCAATTATAATAGGAGTTAAATTCGAGTTTATGCCATTAATCCAATTTGTAATACCAGTCTTTACATCTACAGAATAAAACTCATTTTTATTATTAGAAAAAAAAATTGATTTACCATCAGATACTAATTGTGAAATTTTAAAGCTGTAAGTTTCATTGATTATATTACTGCTCTGAGTGGGTAATTGCCACACTATTAAACCAGTTTTAATATCAACAGCTGTTATATCGCCAATAGAATTGCTAAAAACAATCATATCATCAACTATGATTAAAGAAAATTTTGAATTTGATATTGTAAACGAATTTTCAGTTTGTAAATTCCAACATCCCGACCCATCATCTATTTTATAACATCTTAATGTATTTTTGTAATCAACCGCAAAAAACTTATCTTTATTTTTTTTTATCTCAGAATTAAATGGGTAGTTATTATTTTTTGACCAATTTAGTTTACCAGAATTAATATTTACTGAATAATATTTCGCAATATTATCTGCCACCAACATACTATCACCTGTTATTAAAAAATTTAATTGAGGTTTTAATTTTTTTTCACTTTTTGAATAATAATTTTTTTTCCACACTACTTTTTGGGAATTGTTATATCTAACAATTGATCCTTTTTTATCAAAAAAAATCAATCCATCATTTAAAAATATTGGTTTAAAATTTAATTGATTAATATTTTCTAATTTTGAAAATTTATAATTACCAACTTTGTTAATTAAACCATCATAGGTTTGAGATCCGTAATTGTTTTGATTGTCTATAGTTTTATTATTAGATTGAATTTTACTCAAATCTAATTTTAATTCTTGGTTAAATTCACTTGTAATTATTTTTTTGTCTAAAAATACTTTTTCAATTTTTTTATTCTCTAAATTTTTTTCTTTTTCTTTCCAAATTTTAGAATTTTCATTTAATGAGCAATTATTTAGTAAAAATAATGATAATAATAATATGATTAATCTATTCACTCAAATCTCTATTCAATCTTTTTTGTGCTTGAAGTTTTATATCAGGATTGGCGTCTTCTAAACTAGCAATTTGATTGAAAAATTCTTTTGATTTTTGTTTTTGATCTTTGGAATAGAAATACTCAGCCATTAAATATAAAGCATGTGATTTCCAAACACTTTTAGAATTAATCAATGGATTTAAAATATTTAATAGATCGCTTTCTTGAGCTTGATCTGCATTAAATAATGCTTTTTTATAGATAACTAAGTTTTTAATTTCCTCATCGAGCGAAGTTTTTTCAATTAAAATATCAAAATAACTATTTATTTCACTTTGATTAGAAATTAACTTGTTATCGATCATAAAATAAAGGGATAAAGGCGAATAAGTTGGGTCTTGCTCGTTAATAATTTCTACTAAATTTTGAATTGTTAGTTCTTTAGTATTGTCTGAATGAGATAAAGTAGTTGAATTAAATTTATTTGAGATTTCTTTTTTCTTATTCTTTTTGTAGCTATCAAAACTGTATGCACCAACTAAAATAATAACCAAAATTACTATCGTTGAGATAATTTTGTTTTTATTATTAACAAAAAAGTTTCTTACTTTCTCTTGTCTTGTATTGCTATTTATAATTGAAATATCTTCTTCCATAACTAAATCATATTCCTTAAAACATATTGGAGTATGCCTCCATTTTTATAGTATTCTAATTCATTTTTCGTATCAATTCTGCATAAAGTTTTAACCTTTTTGATATCCCCTGAGGCATATTTGATCTCAATAGTTACCTCATCAGATGGATTAATACCTTTTTCAACATCAAGAACACTAATTAGTTCTGAACCAATTAAATTTAAGTTTTTTCTATTTACATCATTTGTGAATTGCAAGGGTAGAATTCCCATTCCTATTAAATTTGATCTATGAATACGCTCAAAACTTTCAGCTATCACAGCCTTAACACCTAATAATTTTGTTCCTTTAGCCGCCCAGTCTCTTGAAGAGCCAGTTCCATATTCTTTTCCTCCAATAACTACTAAATCAGTTCCTCTTTTTTTGTACTCAACGACAGCATCATAAACAGGTAATACTTTTTCCTCTGGATATAACTTAGTAAATCCACCCTCAGTTCCAGGTGCCATCTCATTTCTAATTCTTATGTTGGCAAAAGTACCTCTCATCATTACTTCGTGATTTCCTCTTCTTGATCCATAAGAGTTATAATCCTTTGGAAGTATTTGGTGTTCCATAAAATATTCTCCAGTTGGACTTTCTTTTTGTATATTTCCAGCTGGCGAAATATGATCTGTAGTAACCATGTCTCCTAAAATCAATAAAGGTCTTGCATCTTTGATTTCTTTAAATCCTTCAGGTTCATCTGATAGGTTATCAAAGAAAGGTGGTTTTTTTACATATGTTGATCCTTCATCCCAACTGTAAATACTGCTCTTTTCTGTTTGAATTTTTTGCCACTGACTAGGTCCTTCTGAAACATTTGAATATCTCTCAATAAACATTTCTGCATTTAAAGATTGTTTTAAAGTATCCTCAATTTCTTTATTTGAAGGCCAGATATCTTTTAAATAAATTTCATTACCATCTTTATCTTTACCAAGTGCATCTTTATACAAATCAACTTCCATATGACCAGCTATTGCATAAGCTACAACTAATGGAGGTGAGGCTAAATAATTTGCTTTAATGTGTGGTGAAATTCTTCCCTCAAAATTTCTATTTCCAGATAAAACTGAAACTGCATAAACATTTTCTTTTTGAATAGCATCAACAATATTTTCAGGTAATGGTCCTGAATTACCAATACATGTTGTGCAACCATAACCCACTAAATTAAAGCCTAATTTATCTAAATAAGTATTTAACCCTGCTTTTTCTAAGTAGTCAGTAACTACCTGAGAACCTGGTGCTAGAGAAGTTTTGACCCATGGTTTAACTTCTAATCCAAGCTCAACGGCTTTCTTGGCAAGTAGTCCTGCTCCAATTAAAACATTTGGATTTGATGTGTTGGTACATGAAGTTATTGCTGCAATTAAAATTGAACCATCTTTAATTTCATAATCAGTATTTGAAACTTTTGAAATAGAGTGATCCTTTTTATTGGTCGCTTCTTCTAAAACTTTTTTAAATGAAGTTGTTGCATCTGTTAATAAAACTTTATCCTGAGGCCTTTTTGGTCCAGAAATAGTTGGTACTACTGTAGACATATCCAATGAAATAGTATCTGTAAATTCTATACCATCACTTGCCCATAAACCTTGTTCTTTTGCATAATGCTCAACAACATCAACTGTGTGTTGATCTCTTCCTGAAAATTTAAGATATTTTAATGTTTCATCATCAATTGGAAAAAAACCACATGTTGCTCCATACTCTGGAGCCATATTTGCAATGGTAGCTCTATCAGCAAGAGTTAAGTTTTTTAATCCCTCTCCATAAAATTCAACAAATTTTCCAACTACACCTTTATCTCTTAACATTTTAACTACTGTTAAAACTAAATCGGTTGCTGTTGTTCCTTCTGGCATTTTATTTGTAACCTCAAAACCTATAACTTCAGGAATTAACATTGAAATTGGCTGACCCAACATACCTGCTTCAGCTTCAATACCTCCAACACCCCAACCTAATACAGACAATCCATTAACCATTGTGGTATGACTATCAGTACCAACTAAGGTGTCTGGAAATAAATATTTATCTCCTTGAAACTCTTCTGACCAAACTACTTTTGATAAATATTCTAAGTTTACTTGATGACAAATTCCAGTTCCTGGGGGAACTATTCTAAAATTATTAAATGCTTGTTGTCCCCATTTTAAAAAAGAATACCTTTCTCCATTTCTTTCAAACTCTATATCAACATTTTTTTCAAAAGAATCTGATTTAGCAGACTGATCAACTTGAACAGAGTGATCAATTACAAGATCAACAGCTGATAATGGGTTAATAGTATTTGGATCCTTATTTTTGTCTTTAACAGCTTCTCTCATCGCTGCTAAATCTGCGACTGCTGGAATACCTGTATAATCTTGAAGCAAAACTCTAGCTGGTCGATATGCTATTTCAGTGTTTGATTTTTTTGATTTTAACCACTCTTTAATAGAATCAATTTGATTTTTATTAACAGATAAATCATCTTCATATCTTAAAAGATTTTCTAAAAGAACTTTAAGAGATTTTGGTAGATTAGAAATCCCCTCTAAACCATTTTTTTCAGCCTCTTTTAAAGAATAATATTTATATTCTTTATTATTGATTGAAATTTTTGAGAGCGAACTATAAGAATTTTTTTTTCCTGGGGTCATATTATAAATAAAAAGTTATTATGCTTAATAAAAGAAGCAGTGACATAGCATAATTAAAATAATTAATAAATTTATCATTTGTCGCGAATTTCCTAAGAAATTTGCCTAAAAATGCCCAGAGAGTGATACTAGTAACAGAAACCAGTAATGCTAAAATAATAATTTGAGTCGTGTAATCTACAAAATTTGGTCCTGGATTTAAATATGTAGAAACAACAATTACCGAAGCAATTACAGCTTTGGGATTTAAAAATTGAAAAATAAAAGTCTCTATAAACTTTACAGGATTTTTATTTTTATTTTCTTGATTTTGTGGTCCGGAAAATGAGATTTTATATGCCAAATAAATTAAAAATATTGTTCCTAAATATTTTAATATTATTTGAATTAATGGATAAAGTTTAAAGACATTAACTAATCCTAAAGCCACACAAAGTAAAAGAAAAGGAAATCCAAAGGTAACACCCATAATATGTGGTAGTGTTCTTTTTATCCCAAAATTGAAACCAGAGTAAAATGCAACAAAATTATTTGGTCCTGGAGTGAATGCAGCTACAATTCCAAATAATGTTATAGATAAAATTTCTGAATGCATTTATTAAGCGATTGGCAAACCATTCTCAGATTTTTGCGATGGATGGACTAATATTACTTTACCCTCTTTATCTATGGATCCTAGAATAAGTACTTGTGAAACTATACCAGCAATATTTTTTTCAGCAAAATTACATACTCCAATAACTTGTTTTCCCTTAAGATTTTCCTCATTATAGTAATGAGTAATTTGAGCCGATGATTGCTTAATTCCTATTTCTTGCCCAAAATCAACTTCAACAACTAAAGATGGTTTTCTTGCTTTCTCATTTTTTCTAACTGAAATGACCGTTCCAACACGAATATCAACTTTATCAAAGTCATCAAAGGTAATTTGTTCTTTCATATAATTAATATATAGTAGAACTTAAAAATGAGTACAGCAAATAATTCAGAACAATTATTCGATAATTCAGTTAAAATCCTAACAGAACTAATAGGTTTTAAAACTATTTCAGGAGAAGATAATAGCTCATTAATTGATTATTGTGATGATATCTTAAAAAAACTTGGCGCCACTTCATTTAGAACGTACGATGATGAAAAAAAAAGAGTAAATCTATTTGCAACATTAAAAGCTAAAAATTCTCAAACAAAAAAACCAATAATTCTATCTGGCCACACGGATGTGGTTCCAGTTTCAAAAGGATGGAGCTCAGATCCTTTCACAGCGACTATTAAAGGAGACAAATTATATGGTAGAGGATCTTGTGACATGAAAGGATTTATTGCTTGTGCTTTAGCTTACGCACCTACTTTTTCAAAATCAAATTTAGATAGAGATATACATTTTTCTTTTACTTTTGATGAGGAAACAGCGTGTCAAGGAGCTCCTATATTAATAGAGGAATTAAAAAAAAGAGATATTAAAGATGGTATTTGTATTATTGGAGAACCAACTAATATGAAAATTATCGATGCTCATAAAGGATGTTATGAATACACAACTTATTTTAAAGGGTTGGCAGGACATAGTTCGGCTCCACACAAAGGTGTAAGTGCCGTTGAATATGCATCAAGATATGTAAATAAATTAATTGAATTAAGAGAAAAACTTAAAGAAAGAGCGCCAAAAGACTTTATTTTTGATCCACCTCACTCCACACTTTCTATTGGAGGTGTCTTTGGAGGTATTGCTCACAATGTAATTGCAGACAAGTGTCATGTTAATTGGGAAACAAGACCAGTTGTTAAAGAGGATGGTGTATTTTTAAATCAAGAAATTGATAAGTATGCAAATGAGGTTTTGTTACCTGAGATGAAAAAAATTTTTCCAAACGCTTCAATTGAAAAAGATATCATTGGTGAAATAGTTGGATTTGATAGAGAGGATAAATCAGATGCTTGTGAATTAATCTCTAGTTTAACTGGTGATAATTCTAGACAAGTAGTTTCATTTGGAACTGAAGCAGGTCTATTTCAGGAAATAGGTATTAGTACAGTCGTCTGTGGTCCTGGTTCAATTGAGCAAGCTCATAAAATTGATGAGTTTATAGTTTTAGATGAACTTAAAAAATGTTTAAATCTTTTTGATGGAATAAATAAACAATCTATTCCTAATTAATCGTTCCAGCCACTTACCGCTTTAACTTCAAGATACTCTTCAAGCCCTAACTTACCAGCTTCACGACCAATACCAGAATGTTTATATCCACCAAATGGTGCATCAGGTGCCAAGCCAGCACCATTAATATCAACCATTCCAGATCTAAGTTTTCTTGCAACCCTGTTTGCTTTTTCTTGATCTTGAGTTTGAATGAAATTTAAAAGTCCATAAGGAGTATCATTTGCAATTGCAATTGCTTCTTCTTCAGTCTCAAAAGGTATAATTGATAACACTGGTCCAAAAATTTCAGTTCTAGCAATTTGCATTTGATTATTCACATCTGCAAAAGCTGTTGGTTTTACAAAATAACCTTTATCTAAGCCATCAGGTTTACCTGTTCCACCAGCTACTAATTTTGCACCTTCATCAATTCCAACTTGAATTAAAGATTGAATCTTATCAAACTGAGTTTTTGAAACTACGGGTCCTATATGATCACCTTCTTTTGTTGCCACATCAACTTTCATTGAATTTGCAAAATTTTTAACTCTTTCAACCGCTTCATCATACATGGATTTTTCAACCAACATTCTTGTTGGTGCATTACATGATTGTCCTGTATTTCTAAAACATCTTAAAGCTCCTCTTTCAACCGCTTCAGCGTCTGCATCTTTAAATATAATATTGGCTCCTTTTCCGCCAAGTTCTAAACTTACTCTTTTAAAATCTTTTGCTGCATTTTCAGAAATTAAGGCACCTGCTCTTGTAGATCCTGTAAATGAAACCATATTAACATCTGGATGGCTGGTTAAAGCATTTCCTGTTACCGCTCCATCACCATTAACTAAATTAAAAACACCTTTTGGTAATTTTATCTCATCAATCATCTCAGCTAATATCATAGAGGATAAAGGTGCAATTTCAGATGGCTTAAGGACCATTGTACAACCAGTTGCAATAGCTGGAATAACTTTTAGACAAACTTGGTTCATTGGCCAATTCCAAGGAGTGATTAATGCACAAACACCTTTTGGTTCATGTAAAATTTTATTATTTGGAGCATGATCTCCTAATATTTCTTCAAATGTATATTCTTTTAAAACTCTAATATAAGATTTGATATGGCTTGCCCCTGTGCCTGCTTGAAGTTGAGTTGAAAAATCAATTGGCGCTCCCATTTCAAGTGAAATTGCTTGAGCCATGTCTGCCCATCTCTTTTTATAAATAGCATATAAAGCCTCTAAATATTCAAGTCTTTCTTCTTTTGATGAAAATGCCCAAGTCTCAAATGCTTTTTTTGCAGCACCTACGGCATCATTAACATCTTCAACTCCACCTAAAGATATTACTGCACACTCTTCTTCTGTTGATGGATCTATAACTTTATAATCATTAGGTTTTTTTGGAGCAACCCATTGACCATTAATATAAAAATTTTTTTTATCTAACATTTCTTATAACTATCCTTTCTTTATGATTTTGCAAATAGATTTGTAAGCTCGTAAACAATTGTTGCAGCTGCAAGTGAGGTTACTTCAGCATGATCATATGCGGGTGAAACTTCGACTACATCAGCAGAAACTAAATTTAATCCTGAAAGTCCTCTTAAGACATTTACCATTTCTCTTGTGGTCATTCCTGCAATCTCTGGTGTCCCTGTACCTGGGGCAAAAGCAGGATCCAATACATCAATATCGATTGATAAATATAAAGGATTATCACCTACTCTTTTTTTAATTCTTTCTGCAATTTTATCCGTTCCCTCTGTTTGAAATTCATCACAGTGAATTATTTTAAACCCAAAACTTTCATCATTTTTAATATCATCTCTACTATAAAGTGGACCTCTAATACCAACATGCATTGAAGCATCATCTAAAAATAAACCCTCTTCTCTAGCTCTTCTAAATGGAGTTCCATGTGTATAAGGGGCACCAAAATATGTGTCCCAAGTATCTAAATGTGCATCAAAATGAACTAATGAAACTGGTCCATTACACTTTTTATTTATTGCTCTAAGTAGTGGAACAGCGATGGTGTGATCACCGCCTAAACTAATTATACCACCTACTTTATTTAATAGATCTGTTGCTCCAACTTCAATTTGTTTTATGGCTTCATCAATACTAAATGGGTTACAGGTAATATCACCTGCATCTGCTACTTGTTGAACTTTAAAAGGTTCAACATCATAACTTGGATGATAGTTAGTTCTTAAATGTCTTGAAGCTTGTCGAATACTTTGAGGGCCAAATCTTGCACCTGGTCTATAACTTGTGCCTGCATCAAATGGCACTCCTACAATTGCAACATCACAACTTTCAACATCTCTTAACTCTGGTAGTCTTGCAAATGTTGATGGACCTGCAAATCTTGGAACTTTTGTTCCACTAACAGGTTGAATTGGATTTTTATTACGTTCTTTTTTCATTTATAAACAAAATGTACCACATTCTTTTTAAATCGAATATCATCTAAATTATGTATATAAGGATTTTTAAGCTAGTTTTAATATCAATTTTTTTAATAACACCTGCAAATTCTAATTCCATTTATAATCTGATCAAAATCCCTAATTTAGAAATCTATGAATTAAAAACCCCTAATAAGCTTAAATATTTTTATGCAACCAAACCCTTTAGACTTGGTGTTCAAAAGAATATAGCCTGCAGCAACTCAGATAAGAAGACGTATGATGAAAAATACAAAATAATATCTAACAATTTAAAAAGGTACTCAAAAGAATTTTTAAGAAAGATTAATCTAAAATATATTGTCATGTGTGAAAACCTATCTATTTCAGGAATAAACACAGCTGGAATTCCAGATCATGTAATGAAAACATTAATTATTGATTTAAAATTTAATAAAAAATATTTTGAAAGAGTAATCCACCATGAATTATTTCATATTATAAATGATGGTTTTAAAGACTTATTTAATGAGGATGAATGGAAAAAATTTAATGAGCCAAATTTTGAATATGCAGAGTGTTCTACTTGCTCAAAAAAATTAGGACTTGATTCTTATGAAAATACTAATGGTTTTTTCACTGAATATTCAATGACAATTCCATCCGAAGATATGGCTGAAGTATATTCTCATTTAATAACTGGGAATTTTAAAATTTTAGATGATAAAATTTTGAATAAAAAAATTCAATTTATTAGAGATAAATTAAAAGAAATTGATAATACTTTTGTATTTTAAATGATTAAAAAAGTTAAAGCTTCATTACATGAAAAATTAATTTTTATTTTTTTAATAGTACTTGGAATTTTTGCTTTAGGTTTTACTGTTGTTATAAAAAATAAGTGTTTATTTTTAAAAAATTTTGATCCACAGAAAATTAATTTTGAAAAGCCGAAAAATGTTGTTGTTCTTAATGCTGAATGTGGAAATGTTATCATTGAACTATATCCTGAAATATCACCAAATGGAGTTGAGAGATTTAAAAAATTAATTAATTTAAAAGCATACGACAATGTTGCTTTTCACAGAGTAATTAAAGATAAGCTGGTTCAAGCCGGAGATCTTGAGTTTGGTAAAAAAAATCAGTTAGATTATGGAAAAATTGGAACTGGAAAATCAGGTTTTGGAAATATTAAATCAGAGATTGATGCTGAGTTTAATTTTAAAAGAGGTTCAGTTGGTTTAGCGAGAACCTTAAAATATGATACTGAAGATAGTCAGTTTTTTATTATTCTTGATGATGAACCATTATTTGAAGGCGAATATACTCCTATAGGAAAAGTGATTTATGGCATTAAAATATTAGAAAAAATTAGATATTCTCATAGATCTGAATATGTCCTTAGGCCTGATTTTATAAATACGGTTAGGATGTTTAAGTAAAAATTAATTTACTAATGGCTTACCTGTTGCAAGTGTGTGCTTAATTCTATCTTGAGTTTCTTTAGTCTCAATTAGTCTCATAAAAGCATCTAGCTCTAACTTATAAAAGTCATCTTCTGATAATGTTTTGTCAATTGAAGTATCACCCCCACTCAACACATGCGCCAGTTCTTGAGCCACTTTTAAACCATGATCAAGGATAACTTTGTCATTATATAATTTCTCTAAAATTTTATTCATTTCAGGAAGGACTGTCTTTCCTGGAAGATTAAATTTTACCTCTGATGGTGCTTTGAAATCTTTATTATTGTTCAAAATTTCTAATGAAACCTCCAATAAGCTATTTCTATTCATAATTTTTTTATCTTCAGGTTTTAAATACTTCATGGGTTCTGCTTCGACTGGTGAAGTAGCAGTTTTACCATACCCAATTATATCAAATACTTTAAGGGACGCATAATTTGGGTCTTTTTTAGCTTCCTCTGTCTCAAGCCATCTTGCTAGCATTTCTTTGCATCCACCACCTGCTGGAATTAAGCCAACAATAGTCTCTACCAAACCAACAACAATATTTGTATGTGAGGCTACAAAATTACTTTGAACCATTACCTCAAATCCTCCACCAAGTGTTAAGCCTGAAGGTGCTGAAATTACTGGGTGTTCAGAATATTTTAAGTGCTTACATGTTTCTTGAAAATATTTAATAAATTTTTCGATTGATTTAAAATCACCTTTGTTTGCAAAATCCATCGTATAGGTTAAATTCACTCCAGCAGAAAATTGCATACTCTCATTGATAATAATTAAAGGTTTGTCCGTTGCCTTTTTAAGTGCATCCATTGAATCATAATCGAGTGCGTTAGCTTTGGTTGTAAACTCAACTATATTATAATCGTTAAATCTATAAACTTGTGCTGAACTATTACCATCAATACTAATTGCTTTTTTCTTAACTTTTCCTAATGTTTCGATCTCAGTATATTTTTGTCTGGAACCATAAAAATCTTGGTTTTTACTTTTAGATAAATTTTCTAAGAACTCATTTCCATCAAACTCATCAATTTTATTAAAAAAGTTTTCAACACCAATTTCTTCCAACATTTCAAATGGACCTTTTGCCCAGTTAAAGCCTAATCTCATTGCTTCATCTATGTCGTTAAAATCTTTAGTAATTCCTGGAACTAATGAAGATGAATATTTTATAATTTTAGAAATAACAGACCAAGCGTACTCACCAAATTTATCCTCTCTTGAAATTAAAGATTTCAAATCTACTTTATCTGAACCCACATTAATTTTTTGACTTATGGAATACTCACCAGTTTCAAGATTAATTGCTTCCATAACCTTGGTTGCACCAGTTTTATTCATTCGGTAAAAACCACCCTTACCTTTTCGTCCTGTATAACCTGTTTCAATTAATTTTTTAACTAAAGGGATTTCTCTAGCAACTTCTTGAAAAGGATCATTTTCTGATAATTCTTTAATAAAACTTTTAAGAACATCTGCCATCAAATCAATTCCGATTAAATCATAAAGGCCAAAAACTCCAGTTTTTGGAATACCCATTGGTCTTCCAAATATTGCGTCTGCTTCTTCGATACTAAGTTTCATTTTAAAAGCTTCGGTCATTGCAACTTGCATTGCAAAAACACCAATTCTGTTACCAAGAAATCCTGGAGTATCGTTACAAACAATAGCTCCTTTTCCTAATTCTACTTCACAAAACTTTTTAAGAGAATTAATTTTATCCAAATCATTATTCTCATTTTTAACAATCTCTAATAACCCCATATATCTGACAGGATTAAAAAAGTGAGTAATACAAAAATCTTTTTTTTCTAACGAAGTTAATTTTTCAGATAAAACTTTAATAGGGATAGATGATGTATTGGATGAAACGATTGCTCCTTCTTTTCTATTTTTGAAAATTTTTTCGTAAATATTGTGCTTGATATCAATTCTCTCAACAACTGCTTCAACTACCCAATCTGCCTCTTTAACCACATCAAAATTGTTACTAATATTTCCTACTTTAATATTATTAATTTGAGTTTTATCTAATAATAACGGTGGTTTTGATTTAAATATTCTATCTCTCGCTTTTTCAGAAATTTCAGTAGTAAGATCTAATAATGTAACTGGCACATTTGCATTACATAAGTGGGCTGAAATTCCACTACCCATAGTTCCTGATCCAATTACTACAACTTTTTTGATATCCATAATTTAATTTTGAAAAGAAATTTATATTGAAAAAATATAATTAAGTAAATTAATTATCTATTAATTCCTCTTAGTCTTTCAGATCTTCTTCTTAAAAGTTCAGCACTAACCAAGATTAAAGTAGACATTATAATTAAACAAGTTGCTACAGCCATAATAGTTGGACTTAATTGTTCTCTTAATCCTACCCACATTTGAATTGGGATAGTGGTATTCTCTAATCCAGCCAAAAATAATACAACTACAACTTCATCAAATGAAGTCACAAATGCAAATAACGCACCTGAGATAACTCCTGGCATAATTAATGGTAGTGTAATTTTCATAAATGTGTTTACTGGATTGCTTCCTAAGCTTGCAGCAGCACGTGTTACACTATGATCAAAACCAGTTAGTGTTGCAGTAACAGTAATTACTACAAAGGGTGTTCCTAAAATTATATGAGATAATACAATTCCTGTATGAGTTGCTGCCAAACCAACTTTTGCCATAAAGAAAAATATTGCTGTACCTGAAATAATTAATGGAACAATCATTGGTGAAATTAATAACGCCATGAATGCAGCCTTATACGGCATATATCTACTACTTAATCCTAATGCTGCAACAGTTCCAAGCACTGTTGATCCTATTGTTGCAAAGAAAGCAATGATTAAACTATTTTTAGTAGCGAGTCCCCATGGATTTTTAGTTCCATAAATCATATCTTCATACCATCTCAAAGAAAAACCTTCTGGATCTAATGCTAACATTTTTGCAGAAAAGTGAATGTATTGTTCAGCATTAAATGAAAGTGGTAAAATTACAAACAAAGGTGCTATCAAAAAGAAAAAGACCAAACCACAAAAGAACAGGTATGTGTAATGCCAAATCCTATAGTTTAATGGTGTATGAGTTGGTAATGCCATAATAATTTAACCTAATTTAATATTGTCTATTCCTACAAGTTTATTATAAATCCAATAAATAGTTAGAACTCCAACTAACAACATAGTTCCAAGAGCAGATGCAAACGCCCAGTCTAATGAACTCTTCATGTGATAGGCAATTGTATTACTAATTAAAGATCCACTAGCCCCACCTACTAATGCAGGTGTAATGTAATATCCTATAGCTAAAATAAAAACTAATAAACATCCAGCACCAATTCCTGGAATTGTTAATGGAAAGTAAATTTTAACAAATGATACAAGTGGTGTTCCACCTAAAGACTTTCCAGCTCTCATCAAGCTAGGTGATATAGTTTTCATAACACTATAAAGAGGTAAAACCATAAATGGTAAAAGTATTTGTGTCATTGCAACAAAAGTTCCTATTACATTATACATCAGTTCTGGCCTGTTATCATCGGCGGCTAAACCAATCCAAACAATTAAATCATTTATGGGTCCCTGTTGCTGAAGTAAAACCATCCAACTAGAAGTTCTAACTAACAATGAGGTCCAAAAAGGAAGTAAGACACAAATCATAAGCAAATTACTGTATTTCATAGGTAGTGTTGCTAATAAATGTGAGATTGGGTATGCAAGAATAAAGCAGAATATAGTAACCCAGAAAGCTACATTTAACGTTCTTAGCCATAACGTTTTGTGTATTCTTCTATCTTCTGGAACTTGAATTATATTTCTATCTTGATCAAATTTTCTATCTATACCTTTTAAATATTTGGCATAAGACCAATTTGGAGCTGTATTTTTCAAAGCTACTAAATATTCACTTTGACCCCACCTTTTATGAACTTTGATAAATTGTTCTTTATAATTACCCTCTTCGAATTTATTAATTTTTCTAACTGTTTTTTTTATTAGGCTACTAAAACCACCTTTTTCATAATTTAATCTTGCTATAATTTTTCCATAAGTTTTATTCTTTTTTAAATAAGATAAATCTTCGTAAATACCTTTGTAAACTGGCTCATCTGGTAAATCTTGGCCATCCCATTTTTCCATCGCAGCGAATGTTTTAGGAAGCATTTTAGTGATCATTCGATCATCAACACTTCTAAAAAGCATGTCTCCAATTGGAAATATATAAATTATTAAAATAAATAAAAATAATGGAGCAACTAGCGCAACAGCTTTAAGTTTATTTTTTCGTTCAGCTTTTTTTAAGCTAACTTCTAAAGGTAATCCATCAGATGATAATATTTGTTCTTTGCTCATAATAAAAAAGGGCAGTTATAAATAACTGCCCCTTTAATATAGTATAAAAAACTATTCTATAAAACTAAATTATAGACCAGCTTTCATAGCTTCCCATTTTTCACCAATTTCGTCTTGGTTATCTGCCCAAAACTCAGGGTTCATAAGGATGTATCTTTTTGTGTTAGCAGGTGCTGTTGGCATATGTGGTACCATATTTGTCTTACCATCTTTAAACCAAGGCTCTCCAGCTTCCATAACTGCGATTGAAGATTTTCTCCAAGGCGCGTATGCAATGTACTTAGCACTTCCAGCTAAACCTTCTGAGCTAGTCATTTCTCTAAGTACTTTCATAGCTGAACCGTCAGCATAACCTGGACCGTCTTTAACTAATGCAAAGTATTCATAGTCAAGAATTTGTCCATCCCATACTTGTACAAGTGGAGTTCCTTCCATTTGCGCATTAAAGAATCTACCATTCCAACCAGTAGCCATTACTACTTCACCATTAGCAAGTAGTTCTGGTGGTTGAGCTCCAGCATTCCAGAATACACATCCGCCATTTGGATCTTCACATAAAGCTTTAAGTTTGTTCATAGCTCTATCAATTCCACCATCAGCATCAAGTTTTCTGTAAGTTAAGTCAGAACCTTTACCAGGGTTTACGCCGTCTGCAGTGATAGCAATTTCTAAGTTAGACATTGCACCTTTGTAAAGAGCTCTCTTACCAGGGAACTTTTTAGTGTTAAAAAAGTCTTTCAATGTGCTTGGTTTTTTATCACCAATTGTTGCATCATTGTAAGCGTAGTTCCAAGAGTACAGAATGTTTCCAACTGCACATTTTGAAGGCATGCTTGTAAAGAAGTCTTGACTTGCAGGTGTTCCATCTGGAGCAGGTGCAAAGTCTTTGTCAAAATCGAATTCATGGAAAATACCTTCGTCACATCCAACGATAGTATCTTTAGCGTACACATCGATAATGTCCCAAGTTATTTTTCCAGCTTCTTTTTGAGCTTTAATTTCTGATAATCCACCAGTGTAGTCTACCCAGTTTACAGGTATTCCAAGTTTCGCTGCTGTAGGATCACCGTAACCCAATTTTTGTGACTCTGTGTAAGCTCCACCCCAAGACACTACAGTAACTGCAAATGCTGAAGTTGTTACAGAAAGTACAAAAGAAAGAGCAAGTAATAATTTACTTATTTTTTTCATTTATTCTCCTAGTTTAACGTTAACGTTTTTATTTTATAAAGTGTTACTAAAACAATATAGAATAGCTTAGTCAACAGCTGATTAAGGTTAATTTGTCTTACTTTTATTATGAATAATTTTTAAAGATTATTTGGGATCTAGAGCTCTACAATCAACACTATTCCAACCGATATTAATTTCTTTACCTTCTTTAATATCCATTCTGTTTGAACTATTAGGAACTTTTAAAATAAAATCTTTATTGCCTAATAAGTCTACTCTTAACCTTGTGTGATCACCGTGATATATTACTTCTTCAATCTTACCCTTGTGATTATTATCCATCTTAGTATCTGGATCAATCAATGCTCTTTCAGGTCTTAAAGATACTGTAGTTTTTTCTCCTTTTGATTTAGCAACAATAGGATTTGCTAAAATTTCAGTTCCTGAATTTAATTTCACTTTACATTTATCACCTGAAACATCTGATACTTCGCCTGCAAAGGTATTATTCTCTCCGATGAACTCTGCAACAAAAGAATTAACGGGTCTTTCATATAATTCATCCGGACTTGAAAGTTGCTGAACCTTTCCATCATTGAAAACTGCAATTCTGTTAGACATCGTCAAAGCTTCAGTTTGATCATGCGTAACATACACAACTGTTACACCAATACTTTCATGAATATGTTTAATTTCATACTGCATACTCTCTCTTAAATTTTTGTCCAGAGCGCCTAAAGGCTCATCCATTAAAACTAATTGGGGATCAAATACTAATGATCTTGCTACTGCTACCCTTTGTTGTTGTCCACCTGATAACTGCATTGGCATTCTAGCTTCAAAACCTTGAAGAGATACCATCGATAATGCTCTATCAACTTTTTTATCTGCCTCATCTTTTGGAATTTTTCTCACTCTTAATGGAAACGCTAAGTTTTCATAAACAGTCATATGAGGAAACAAAGCATAATTTTGAAATACCATTCCAATTCCTCTTTTATGAGGAGGGATATCTGAGATTACTTTATTATCTAAATAAATTTGTCCATTAGTTGGAGTTTCAAATCCAGCTAACATCATCAAGCATGTTGTTTTACCAGAACCAGAAGGTCCAAGCATTGTAACAAACTCACCTTCTGCAATGTCTAGATCTAAACCTTTAACAACAAGTTGTTTGCCGTCGTAACTTTTATCTACATTCTCGAATCTTACAAAGTGATCATTACCCATGCTACTTTAAAACATTTGTTAGATTGATAATCAAGTAATTTATTTAATATGTAATTCTTTGCTCATATTGCAAAATAATTCACTGCCAGTCTCTGTAACTCTAATAGCTTCTGATGCTTCAACACCCCAATCTCCAAATTGCATCACTGCAATCATGTGAAAACAAACATTAGGCTCTAATACTGTCATATCCCCTTTATATATATTAAGTGTGTGTTCGCCCCAGTCAGGTGGATAGCCAATCCCAATTGAATAACCAGTTCTTGATTTTTTATCGATACCATATTTGTCTAATATTTTCCAAAAAGCTTGAGCAACATCATCTGCCGTATTTCCAGGTTTTACAGCACTAATACCAGTTTCTAGAGCCTCTATAGTTTTTTTCATAGTGTCAATTTTTAGTTGATCAGGTTTACCTAGTAATACTGTTCTGGCCATAGGAGCATGATATCTTTTATAAACTCCAGATAATTCGATAATAGTTGCTTCTCCTTCTACAAATTTATCTTGTGTTGCAGTTAAATGTGAAGCTGAAGTTCCTTTTCCAGTTGGAAGTAAAGTTGCAATACTAGCATACTCACCCCCAAATTCTTCTGTTCCATAAAAAAGTGATTTTTGAATTTCGCCTACTGCATCACACTGTCGTACTCCTGGGTTTATAACATCTAATGCTGTTTTCATTGCTTTTTGAGAAATTAAAGCTGCAGATTTCATATATCCAATTTCAGCATCAGATTTTACTAATCTTGCCCAGTTAACAAGTCTATCGCTATCTATAACTTTGGCATTTGGTAAACCTTGCTTAATCTTTTCATGACAAAAAGCTGTGTAATAATGGGCATCCATTTCAACACCAATAGAAAGCTTATCCCACTTTCTATCTTTTATTATTTCAACTAGATAATCGTAAGGATGTTTTGGCCATGTGTGAATATAATTTTCATCATAAACAATAATATTTTCGTCTTTTAAATATGTTTTAATGTAAGCTCCACCTGAGTCTTGTGCTCTTACAAAGCATAATGGCTCCTCAGCATTAACGTGAACAATTGCACATTGAGCATAATAAAAGGACCAAGCATCATAACCAGTTAAATAATTTAAATTATTTGTATCATGTGAAATTAATAGTTCGATGCCTTTTTCTTGCATCATCTTTTGAACTTTTTTTAATCTTCGTTGATATTCTTCTTTTGTAAAATCCATATTCCTAATTCTTAAATAATTTTCCAAAACCTTCAATTGAATTTTTTTTTCCAATTGATTGCAATGTGTCCCAAATTAAAACTTGATTACTTGAAAGAACCACTTTGTTTAATTTTTTTTCAAGCTTATCAATGATGGAAAGCGCTGGTAAAGCTGTGCAAGAGATAAAGAGAGCATCTGCGTCTCCTAAATCCATCTTTGACAAAGTTTCATAAAGATAATCTTCATCTACTTTACCAATATCTAAATCACTTAAAATATCAAAATAAGCATTTGAAGAAACTTCAAAATTTTCACTTTTAAAATAGTCAATCACTTCATCGTTTAAAACTTTTGAATACGGAGTAAAGATAGCAATTTTTTTTAAATTCATTTTTTTTAATGCATTAATTGCTGCTGTACTTGGAGTAGTAACTTCAGCCTCAGGTTTTGCTAAATTAATTTTCTTTTTAATATTTTCATACCCAGCAGCAATAGTTCCTGAAGTGCATCCATAAACAACACAATCTAATTTTTCATTTGGCAAAATATCTTCTGATATCTCGGTGACTGTGCCTGACATTTTAATTAAATTTTCACTTGTCAAAGGAAAATAGCAATGAATTCTATTAACAAAAAAATCTATATTTTGATCTTTGATGACACTTATAAAGTCTTTTTCTATTCTAAAATCTGTTGCTAATGCAATTAATCCCACTCTTGGATTTGAAAGTTCAACATATTTTGGTTCAATTTTTACAGAGTGCATAATTTTTAAAACAAATATAACATTGGCAACTAAATATTCATCAAAATTAAGGAGACATTAATGAAGGTTGGTTTTATTGGCTTAGGTAATGTTGGAGGTAAGCTAGCAGGAAGTTTGTTAAGAAATAACTTTGATTTAACAGTTAGAGATTTGGATAAAAATCTTACTCAATCATTTAAAGATTTAGGAGCAAAAGTTTCAAATTCTGCAAAAGAACTTGCTGAACAAGTTGATTTAATTATCACTTGCTTACCCTCTACTAAAATTTGTGCTGAGGTAATGGAGGCAGAGGATGGTATTATTAGTGGATTGTCTGAGAATAAAATTTGGCTAGAGATGAGCACAACAGATGAAGCTGAGATTAAAAGAATTAGCAAAAAAATAATTGAAAAAAAAGCTATCCCTTTAGATGGGCCTGTCAGTGGAGGATGTCATAGAGCTGCAACTGGTAATATTGCAATATTTGTGGGTGGTGAAAGAAAAGCATTTGATAGAATTTTACCTGCATTAACAGTAATGGGTAGAAAAATTTTGCACACTGGTGAACTTGGTAGTGCAACAGTTTTAAAAGTTATTACTAACTATTTAGCTTCTGTTCATTTAATTGCTCTTGGTGAAGCATGGACGGTTGCTAAAAAATCAAATTTAGATCTTGCAAAAGCTTATAAAGGGATTGCAGTTTCATCAGGAAACTCTTTTGTTCATGAAACAGAAAGTCAGGTTATATTAAATGGTTCTTATAATATAAATTTTACTATGGATTTAGTTTTAAAGGATACAGGTTTATTTGATGACCTTGCAAAAAAATTAGGTGCTCCTTTAGAAATTTCTCCAAAAGTTGTAGAAATTTTTAAAGATGGTCAAAAAAAATATGGGTCAAGAGCTTGGTCTTCAATGATTGTTAAAAGAATGGAAGATTTTAATAATATAGATTTTAGAGCAAATGGATTTCCAGAAGAACTTACTGACAATGAGCCCGAAGAAAAAGGATATGAAATATAATTATTATGGTAAGTTAAAATAATATGTTAGATAAAAAAAAATTTTATATCAATGGCGAATGGGTAAACCCATATAAAAAAAATGATTGCGAAGTTATCAATCCTTGTAATGAGGATCCGTTTGCAATTATTTCTTTAGGTTCAAATAAAGATATTGATCTTGCAGTTGAAGCAGCAAAAACTGCTTTTGAAAGCTGGAAAGAAACTACCAAAGAACAACGAACAGAATATTTAGAAAAATTACTTTCAATTTATAAAAAAAGATCTGGAGAAATGGCAGAGGCTATTTCATTAGAGATGGGAGCACCTATGGATTGGTCTAGAGATGTTCAAACTGCATCAGGTCAAACTCACTTAGAAGATTTTATATTAAGATTAAAAGAATTTAAGTTTGATGAACACTTTGATGAAAAATCAAACAATCATATTTACTATGAGCCTATTGGAGTATGTGGATTAATTACTCCATGGAACTGGCCTATCAATCAAATAGCTCTTAAAGTGATACCTGCATTTGCTACTGGCTGCACTATGATTTTAAAACCTTCAGAAATCTCTCCAATATCAGGCATGTTGTTTGCTGAAATGATTGATGAAGCAGGCTTTCCAAAAGGTGTATTTAACTTAGTTAATGGAGATGGAGTTGGTGTTGGATCACATATTTCTAGTCATCCTGATATTGATATGGTTTCATTTACAGGCTCCACAAGGGCTGGAAGATTAATTTCAAAAAATGCAGCAGATACAATTAAAAGAGTATGTCTTGAGCTAGGTGGCAAAGGAGGAAATATTGTTTTTGCTGATAGCTATAAAGATGCAGTAAGAGATGGAATTCGAAATGTGATGAGTAACTCTGGTCAATCTTGTGATGCTCCAACAAGAATGTTGGTTGAAAAATCAATTTATGAAAGAGCTGTTGAAGATGCTGTGGATGAGGCAAATAAAATTCAAGTGGATCAAGCCTCTAAAAAGGGAGATCACATAGGTCCTGTAATTTCAAAAACCCAATATGATAAAATTATAAGTTTAATTGAAAGTGGAATTTCAGAGGGAGCAACATTAGCTGCTGGCGGACCTGAGTTACCTAATGGTTTGAATAAAGGTTATTTTATAAAACCCACAATATTTACTAACGTTACAAATGAAATGAGAATAGCTAAAGAAGAAATCTTTGGTCCAGTATTATCAATTATTCCATTTAATACGGAAGAAGAGGCTATAAATATTGTTAATGATACATCTTATGGTTTAGGAAACTACTTACAAACTGAAGACAAAGTAAAAGCTCACCGAGTTGCACAAAAATTAAGATCAGGATGTGTGTATATCAATGGTAACGCAGCAGATGCTGGAACTCCATTTGGTGGATATAGACAATCTGGAAATGGTCGTGAAGGTGGAGTATGGGGTCTTGAAGAGTATCTTGAAATAAAAACGATAACAGGCTGGAAATAATTCATGATCGGCTTTGTTATGGTTGGAACTAACAATCTTGATAAAGCAATTAGATTTTACGACATACTGCTTAATACAATTGAAATACAAAGAGTTGTAACAAATGAAAAATATGCAGGTTTTGCATCCAAAGAAAAACCTGCTGAAGTTGAATTCTATGTCACTAATCCAGTCAATAATGAAAAAGCAAATTTTGGAAATGGGACCCAAATATCTTTTTTAGTTAACTCAAAAGATTTAGTGAATAATTTTTATAATACTGGAATAAAACTGGGTGGAAAAGATGAAGGAGCGCCTGGAATTAGATCAGGAGATTATTATTGTTATTTTCGAGATCTTGATGGAAATAAAATTTGTGCATTTACTAAAATATCTGATTAATATTTTTAAATTCAAGCATATCTTCAAAAGTACACATTTCAGGTTTTGTAAGAGTAATCTTTGGAAATTTTTTACTAAAGTCGAAAGATAATTTTTTATTAAATTCAATTAAACTTTTTATTTCATTTTTATTAAGTTTTCTCAAAATATAAGCCAAAGTAATATGAAAAGTATATCTTTGATGATTTTCAAATTTAATTTTTAAAAGACTGCTTAATTCATCTCTACAATTTCTTAAAATTTTTTCATCTTTTTCAGAAAATGGTTCTAAAACAATACTGTAACCCCCAAAAAACATTTTAAGTTTAAGATTCAATTCCTCTGGAAAAATATAATTCTGAATTCTTTTGTTTAATTCAATAGCTATATTTTTATAATCCATATCAGGATCTATATCTATTGGCCAATATTTGGTGTTTTTTGTATTTAAATTACAGCAATCAAATAACGTCATATGAAAACTAGATGAAGGTAAATAAAAATAAGTTTTGTTAGGATTAAATTTTTCTATATTTTTTTGAAAACTGATTATCTGGTCAGATAAATGGGTATTGAGAGGAATGTTGCAAATTATTGTACATCCTGGATGTGGTAAAGGATTTCCTTTGTCATCAAATTTATTTTCCCCATCTTTTAAAGTGTATCCTTCAAGTTTTCCTGCTAAAAATTTTTCTTCATCATTAATTATGTTTGAATCCATTAAAGTAAATTAGAACCAGTTTATATTTTCCTTCTCGCAAACTTCTTTTAGCCTTAATGGATAATCTGTCATGATACCATCAACACCATACTCAACCATTTTTAACATGTCGTACTCTTTATTTACTGTCCATACATTTACTGGCAAATCTTCTTGATGAGAAATGTCTACTAGTTTTTTTGTAATGTCTTTATGGTATGGATGCCATGCTTCTCCACCTTGTGATTTTATAATTTTTGGCAGTTCATGATTTTCGAAAAATGGCAAGTAACTTATCCATGGAGATCTATCATAGATAGTATTTTTAATTTTTACTCCTGCCTTTTGTTGATAGGTTAAATAAGCTCTAGAAATTTCAGGGTAATGATTTTTAATTTCAGTCAATGTTCTCCAATCAAATGACGAAACGATTATCTTATTTTTTAAATTTGATTTATTTATCTCTTTAACAACTAATTTTATCGTATCCTCTGGATCTGGTGTCAGATTTTCTTCATCAGGTGTAGATTTAATTTCTAAATTTATTAATAAGTTTTCTGATATATTTTTTGAAGATAGGTCCAATAATTCAGACAGTTTAGGAATTTTTTGGTTTTCTAAACTTCTTTGATTAACAAATCTTCTTCCATATCGTGTTAACTTGTTAAGTGAACCAACATCAAATTTTAAAATTTCTTCATAAGTTAAATCAAAAATTTTAATATTTTCATCCTTTATCCAACTTCCATCTTCATCTTTGGTAAAACTAGGGTCTAATCTAAAATCATGGGTAATAACGGGTGTAAGATCTTTAGTAATTAAAATATCTGTTTCATAAGCATTAATATTATTATCAAATAAATATTTAAAACTCTCTAAAGTATTTTCAGGAAGATCCCCTCTGGCTCCTCGGTGACCATAAATTTTAATATGGTTTGGTTTAGATAAAATCAAATTTAATTAACTCGTTTACCGCTACTTTTATCAAAAATAAAATAGTTTCCATTATCAATATTAAGACTGAGATTGCTACCTTTTTTGATTGTTAGATTGCCTGGGCATCTATAGCAAAAATCTTTTTTATCTTTTAATTGACCATAGACAAGATTATCTGAACCTAACTGTTCAACCATATCTACACTTAAATTTATTAATCCATTATCTGATTGTGATAAATGTTCAGGTCTTATCCCAAGTATAATATCCCCGTTATAATCACTTTTTATATTTTTAATTTCAAAACCTTCAGCAGATAATGTGTTATTTTTTAATTCACCTTCCATAAAATTCATTTGAGGAGATCCTATAAATCCAGCAACAAATAAAGATTTTGGGTTATTATAAATTTCAATTGGAGTTGCAAGTTGCTCTATTATTCCATTATTAATAACAGCCAACTTATCAGCTAGCGTCATGGCTTCAGTTTGATCATGAGTAACAAATATACTTGTTACTCCTACTTTTTGTTGAAGTTTTTTAATCTCAAGTCTCATTTGAATTCTTAATTTTGCATCAAGGTTTGACAAAGGCTCATCAAATAAAAATATTTTTGGATTTCTTACAATAGCTCTTCCCATCGCAACTCTTTGTCTTTGACCACCTGATAGCATTGATGGTTTTCTCTCCAAATAATCTGAAATTTGTAAAAGTTTTGCTGCATCGTTAACTTTTTGTTCAATATCTTTCTTATCAATCCCTCTATTCTTCAATCCATAAGCTAAGTTGTTGTAAACATTCATATGTGGGTACAAAGCATAATTTTGAAATACCATTGCAATATCTCTTTCAGATGGGTCAACCTCGTTTATCAAATTTCCATCGAGCGTAATTTCTCCCTCCGTAATTTCCTCTAAACCAGCTACCATTCTTAGTAAAGTAGATTTACCACATCCGCTAGGACCAACAAAAACCATAAATTCTCCGTCTTCAATACTTAGCGAAGTTTCATGGACTGCTTTAGTTCCATTAGGATAAATTTTAGTTACATTTTTTAATTCTAAAAAACTCATTTATTTTTCCGTTTGAATTAATCCTTTTATGAACCATTTTTGTAAAATTACTACCACTAAAACCGGAGGTAACATTGATAAGATAATATACGCAAATCTCTCTGCTGTTCTTGGTAGAGCAACACCTTCATAACTCTCTGTAAATATAATCTTCATTCCCATTACAACTGTCCAATATTTTTCGCTAGTCGTCATAATTAATGGCCATAAATATTGACTATATCCATAAACAAACATAAATATAAACATAGCTGCAATCATGGTTTTGGATAATGGAACCAAGAAATCTATGAAAAATCTCCAACTATTCGCACCATCTAATTTTGCTGATTCAAGCAATTCATCTGGGATAGTTCTATAAAATTGCCTAAAGAAAAAAGTTGCAGTTGCAGATGCGACCAGTGGAAGAATTAAACCTGTATAAGAATTGGTTAGGCCTAAATCTGATACAATTTTATAAGTAGGAAAAATTCTCACTTCTAAAGGTACGAGCAAAGTAATAAAGATTAACCAAAAAATAGGTACAGCTAATTTAAACCTATAATAAACTAGAGCGTAGGCTGACATTGCTGAAATAGTCACCTTAAGAGTTGCTATCCCTAATGCCATTATAAAACTATTAATGAACATTTTTGCTGCAGTAACTTCCTCTGACCAACCACCCTTTTCATTTAAAACCTCATTGTAATTTTTTGAAAAATGTTCACCAATATTAAATTGCATACCTTCTGTTAATATAGTTACTGTATCGTGAGTCGAGCTAGCAAAAGATATCCAAATTGGAACAACCATCAATAACACACCTAGTAGCAGAATAATGTGAGCTGAAATTTGAAGTGGTTTAATTTTCATTTATCTTGAAATACTCCCTTAATAAAATGTTTTTGTAAAATAATTATAATTACAATTGGTGGAACCATAGACATAATTACAAAAGCAAAACGATGTACGATTGATCCTGACATCATTTTTAATCCCATAACTACTGTCCAATACTGTTCTGAGGATGTAACTAATAGTGGCCATAGATATTGATTATAACCAAAGACAAACATAAAAATAAACATAGCAACAATCATTGTTCTTGATAATGGAACTAAAAAATCAATAAAAAATCTCCAAGTACTTGCACCATCTAATTTTGCTGACTCAAGTAATTCATCCGGAACTGTTCTATAAAATTGTCTAAAAAATAAAGTTGCTATAGCTGAAGCTGAAATAGGAACAATTAATCCAAAATAAGAATTTACCAGATTAAGTTTAGCCATAACTGAATAAGTGGGAAAAATTCTTAACTCCAGAGGGACCAAAATAGTAATAAAAATTAACCAGAATAAAAATGTTGCATATTTAGTTCTATAATAGACTAAAGCGTATGCGGCCATAAGAGAGGTAACAACTGATAACATGGCTACTCCTGTTGCCATTATAAAGCTATTAAGAAACATTTTTAAAGCAGTTATTTCTTTAAAGAAACCTCCTTTATACAACAAAACCCTTAAGTAATTTTCTTGAAAGCTATCGCCTAAAAAAAACTGAAGTCCGTGTGTATTAATAAAAGAACTTGTGTGGGTTGAACTAGCAAAAATCATCCATACAGGAATTACCATAATTGATATTCCGATGAATAAAATTATATGTGATAAGTTTGATGTGAATAATCTAGTCATTAATTGTAATGTATCTTTCCTTCAATATACCTAAATTGAAAAATCGTAATAAATAAAACAATTAACATCATCATTATTGATTGAGCACCAGCACTTCCTAAATCTAGTCCCCTAAATCCATCCATGTAAGCTTTATAAACTAAAGTTCTGGTTTCCCCAGATGGAGCTCCTATTGTTGTAGTATCAATAATTCCAAATGTATCAAAAAAAGCATAAGTAATATTAATTATAATTAAAAAAAATGTAGTGGGCATCAACAAAGGAAATGTAATTGTCCAAAACCTTCTAAAACTACTTTTGCAATCAATCATTGACGCTTCAATTACAGATACTTGAATAGCTTGAAGGCCAGCTAAGAAAAAAATAAAATTAGCACTGATTTGTTTCCAAGAGCCAGCTACAATTACGTAAATATAAGCATCATAGACACTTTCATACCAGTTGAAACCCCACATATCATTGAACAAATGATAGAGAAGTCCAAATCTTTCACTAAAAAAATAATTTGCCATAACACCCACTACAGCTGGTGCAATTGCATAAGGCCAAATTAAAAGAGTTTTGTAAGCACTTTTACCATGAATTACTTTATTAGCTTGAACAGCAAGCAACAATCCAATTGCCCCTGTTATAAGTGTGATAACAAAGCTATAAATAATAGTAAACTTAAAAGCTGTTAGATAGGCCGGGTCATCAAAAATAAATAAAAAATTATCAATACCTGCAAACTGGGTACTGATTCCAAATGCATCTTGAATAGTAAATGCATCTCTAAAAGTTTGTATTATTGGCCAATATAAAAATATTAATAAAATTCCTAGCTGAGGCGCTAAGAAAAGATATTGAGAATAATTAGATTTAAATTGAACTTTTTTCATACATATAAAAATGAGGAGGATACTTTAATATCCTCCTCATTAATATTATTTTTTAAAGAGTTTTTGCAAATTGTTTTAACAATTTCGCTGCGCCCTTGTCCATGTTCTTAAGACCTTTTTCAATAGAGATCTTACCGTTTAACATTGGCTCAACATTTTCATAAATTACTTCACGAATTTGTGGCCAGTTACCAGCTCTATATCCACCAGGAATAGTCGAACCTTCTAAGCTTAATTGTTCACCAACAGCTTTATGGTAAGGAGAAGTTCTATAAAAGTTAATAGTCTCAGCTAACTCTATACCACCTTTAGTCACTGCAGAATAACCAGTCATGTTGTGGTAATACAGATCCATTTCTGGAGAACCCATAAATTCAATGAACTTAGCAAGTCCTTTATATTCTTCTTCTGTATGACCATCTAAGATCCAGTTAGCAGCACCACCAATAAATGTTGGGTACTCTTTCCCTTTAGTAACAGAATCCCAATAAGGAATATGATTTACTGAGAAGTTAGGTACAACACCTTTCATTCCACCAAATGATGCGGCAGAACCAAACCAGAAAGCAGCTTCACCAGCTATAAAAGGAGCTTGGTTATCCCCCCATGCTCTTCCTTTGTAACCATATAAACCACTTTCATACCATTCTTTAACTTTTTTCCAGTGCATTACGAATGCATCTGTTTCGGCAAATAAAGTTTTTGTTGGAACAGCATCGTAACCATTGTTTCCATCAGTCATTAACAGGTTATGTCTTGAAAAGAAATTTTCTGTCCAAATCCAAGGAAAGTGACTTTGAACTAAAGGAATGTATCCAGCAGCTTTAATTTTAGGAGCCATAGCCTCAAATTCTTCATAAGTTTTTGGAACCGATTCAATTCCTACTTTTTTTAATATGTCCATGTTTGCATACATCAAACAAGTTGAACTATTAAAAGGAACACCAATCATTTTTCCATCAGAGTCAGCATAGAAATTTTTAATTCCTGGAATGTAGTTATCTGCGTCTACTTTAATTCCATATTTCTCAGCCATCTCTTCGAAACCAATCACAACACCATTTTTTACTTGTGCTACCATGATTGCAGCTCCAGCATCATAAACTTGTGAATAATGCGGTTGATCTCCAGCTCTAAAAGCCGCAATTGTTGCAGCCATGTTATCCTCATAACTTCCTTTACCTGTCGGAATGACAGTGTAATCGTTTTGAGAAGCATTAAATCTATTTGCAATTTCTATAATCACATCACCTAGAAAACCACTGTTTCCATACCACCAGTGAATTTCAGTTTTTGAGTAACTGTGAGATGTAAAAGAAAATGTAAATAGTATTGTTAAAATACTTAGTATCTTTTTCATTATTTTCCTCCGTTAATTAAATTTAATTAAATTATAAATTTATAAATGGAACATATAAAAAATATTAAAGTATTGTTACAAATAAATTAATTTTTTTTGGTGATGTTTAATAAAGTAAAAAAAATTTCTACTTCAGGTTTAAATTTGTTTTAGGTATTTTAGTCTTCCAATAATTTCATCTCGATCCATATAATAGCCTTGCAGATGTCTATGACCTGAATTTGGATCAAATTCAGTTCGACCATGAAGAAGTCTTCTATTGTTAAATGAGAATATATCACCTGGCTCTAATCTAAAATTAATTTGAAATTTAGCATCATGCAATAAATTACCAAAACGATGATGCGCTCTATAAACCGAGTCCATTATATCTGGATGACAGTCTAGTGCATCTAAAGTTGCTATACTGTATCGAATGTCATTATAATCTCCATCTTTGGTAAGTGAAACTGCGGTTCCATAAACACTTCTAACTGCTTCTTGAGTATAGTCTTTGTCCCTAAATTTTAATGGAGTATTTACCAAAATATCAAAAGTTTCTTTTTCATTTTTTTTTAAATATTCTGCCACAGCAAAAGCATCTACAGCTGATGAGTCTCCCCCTTTTGCAGAATTAACTAAACAATGTAAAAATTGATATCCTGGTGGATTTTCAAACCAAGGAAGATCCATATGATTTCTTAATGCATGAGCTGTATAGGCTGAATTATTTGGTTTTGGAATATTTATTACTTCAAATGGGGTTTTAAAAAAAGTTTCTCTAGTATGACTTATTCTATTTAGAACTTTAAAAGCTGAATTTTTTTCTACTGGTGCATTTTTAACAATTGCAATTCCTGTATAATGTAAAAGTTCTAGCCATTTAACTAGTCCACTCTCTGTATCTATTATTTCATCATGATCTATTTCAATTGATTTTAAATCATTTTGTAATGAATTATCCCAAAGCTTATAAGGAGATACATATTTAGTTTTATTTTTTAATGTATAACAATTTTCTCTAAGCCATGAAGGGTCATATGAACTTTTGTGGTCTCCTTCAGTCCATTCTATTTCTAAACTACCGTTTGCTCCAATATTATAATTTTTTGGATTAATGTTAGTTGAAACATTCAAAATATTAAACATTCTATGACGCGAGTCTTTGTCATGAGCGGTTGGACAGTTGTCTCTCAGCCATAAATAATTGAATTTACTTTCTTCGCCATCGTCCCAAATGACTTTAAGGTAATTAGAATTTTTCTCTAATTTAGAAATTGAACTCACTTTTAATCTTTACATAAAAGAGTATATATTTCAATTCAATTTATAGTTGTACTCTAAATTCAGCTCTTGTTTTTTAGTCTCATTCATTATTAAATCTATCTATTAAAACTTAACCTTAAGGAGATAATTTAATGAAGTTTTTTAAAAAATTAATTTCTGCAGCTTTCTTTGGGTCATTTTTGTTAGCAACTTCTGCTAATGCAGGTGACTGTAAGGCAAGACTGGGGGATTTCGACTGGAGTAGTGCAAATATTCATACTGCTATTGCGTCTTTTATTCTTGAAAAAGGATATGGATGTGAAGTTTCAGTAACTAAAGGAAGCACAACTCCTATCATGGCTGCTCACTATGATAAGCAGTTAGATGTAATCACTGAAGTTTGGTACGATAATATCATTGCAAACTACGAGCCTCACGAAAAAGCTGGTACTATCAAAAATATTGGTGTGAACACTCCAAACTCTCAGCAAGCTTTTTATGTAGATAAAGCTACAGCTGATAAATACAATTTAAAGTCAGTAATGGATATGAAAGATCCTAAAATAGCTGCGCTATTTAAAGATCCAGAAAATCCTTCTAAAGGTAGAATGACAAGCTGTATTTCTGGTTGGACTTGTTACACAGTAAACTTAGTAAAACAAAAAGAGTATGGTCTAGATGCTTTCTATACAAACTTTGACCCAGGTTCTGGTGGCGCATTAGATGCTGCTATCGCTGGTGCTTTTGCTAAGAAAAAACCTATCTTTACATATTACTGGGCACCTACTGGTTTAATGGGCAAAGTTGATCTTGTTAGATTAACAGAACCTAAGTTTGATTCAGATTGCTGGAATAACATGTCTGCAGTTGTTGAAAAAATCAAAGCAGATGGTCCAGATGCATATACTAAATCTTGTGCATGTGAATATAGAGATATGGCTTTAACAAAGTCTGTTTTAACTGATTGGGCAAAAGCTAATCCAGCAGAAACAGCTTTCTTAGAAAAGTATACTATTCCTACAGCAGTAGTTAATACAATGTTAGCCTTCTACGAAGACGAATCTGATGGTGACATGGAGTTAACTGCTAAAGAGTTCTTAAAAACTCAAGCAATGTGGAAAAGTTGGGTACCTGCAGATGTAGCTTCAAAAGTTACAGCTGCTTTGTAATCTGATAAAATAAAATAATTTGAAAGAGCCCTTTACTGGGCTCTTTCTATAAATAATAATAATCATATATGTTTAAAGATAAAAAAAATTTATTTAACCTAAGTCTCTTAGGTATTTTTGTATGGTTATTAATAGCAAGTTACAGCTCATCAAAAAGAAAACCTGAGTCAGTTGGTGAGTTATTAAATGATTTTTCTTGGTTAAGTGATTGGCCAAAATGGTTAGATTTACCTTTAATGAAATGGATCAATAAATGGTTCAAAGCTCTAAATGAGAACTTTGGTTTTATATTTGAAGCAATAAATAATGTTTTACTTGCTATGTTAATGGGCCTTAAAAACTTTTTAGTTCAAGCCCCTTGGCCTTTAGTAATTATAGGCGTTGTAATACTTGCCTATTTTGCTAGTGGGAAAAAGATCAAAACAACTGTTGCAGTTGGCTTCTGCACATTTTTTATAGGATTTTTGCATCCAAGATTCTGGGACAAAGCAATTGAAACAACATCTATAATGTTAATCAGTATTTTCTTGTGTCTTGTAATAGGTGTTCCCATTGGAATTTGGATGTCTAGAGCTAATAGAGTAAGAGAGAAAATCCTTCCAATACTAGATTTAATGCAGACCATTCCTGCTTTTGTATATTTGATACCAGGAATTATGTTATTTGGTTTAGGTGCTGTGCCTGCAATTATTGCAACTTTTATCTATGCAGTACCACCGTTAGTTAGATTAACAGACTTAGGAATTAGATTAGTTGATAGTGAAGTAACAGAAGCAGCGGATGCTTTTGGCGCAAGTAAAAAACAAAAATTATGGGGTGTTCAAATCCCATTAGCTCTTCCAAATATAATGCAAGGAATTAACCAATGTACAATGATGGCTTTATCCATGGTGGTAATTGCATCGATGATTGGAACTAGAGGTCTAGGAGATGAAGTTCTTCTTGGTCTACAACAATTAAACGTTGGTCGAGCAGCAGAGGCTGGTATTGCAATTGTATTGTTAGCAATAGTTTTAGACAGAATTACTCAATCTTATGGTGAAACTCTTCAGGAGAGAAATGCTCCTGTTAAAAAGGTTAAAAAATAATGTCAAAAATAGAAATAAATAATATCTATAAAATTTTTGGCAATGATCCAGACTCAGTAATGGATATGGTTAAAAATGGATCTACAAAAGATGAGGTACTTGAACAAACTGGCCACACAGTTGGTTTAGATAACGTTTCTTTAAATATTGAAGAAGGAGAAACTTTTGTTTGTATGGGTTTATCAGGTTCAGGAAAATCTACATTGATAAGACATATAAATAGATTGATCGATCCTACAGCTGGAGAAATTTTAATTGATGGTGAAAATATTATAAATTGTAATCCCGAGGAGTTATTAAACTGGAGAAGAAACCATATTAGTATGGTGTTTCAGAGATTTGGTTTATTTCCTCACAAAACAGTAATGCAAAACGTTGGGTACGGTCTTGAGATGCAGGGAAAATCTGAAGAGGAAAGAGATAAAGTAGCTATGGAAAAAATTGAGGCTGTTGGCCTTAATGGTTTTGAAAACCAATTTCCAAACCAATTATCTGGTGGTATGCAACAACGTGTTGGTTTAGCAAGAGCATTGGCTACTAACTCTGAAATCATGTTAATGGATGAAGCATTTAGTGCATTAGATCCACTTATTAGAAGTGATATGCAAAAACAATTAATAGATCTTCAGTCAGAATTAAAAAAAACAATTGTATTTATTACTCATGATCTTGATGAGTCCTTAAGATTAGGTGATCACATTGGAATTTTAAATGCAGGAAAATTAGTTCAAGTTGGGACTCCAGTTGACATTATCATGAACCCTGCAGATGATTATGTAAAAGCTTTTGTTAAAGACGTTAATAGAGCAAAAGTAATTAAAGCGAAAATCATTATGACAAAAGCTAATGAAACAAACGGTATTGATAAATCAAATTTAGTTAAAGTTAATGAAGATCAATTTATAGAAGAATTTTTACCTCAAATAGTTTGTACCAATGCTAATTGTGAAGTAGTTGATAAAAGTGGAAACGTAACAGGTTATATAACTAATAAAGAATTACAGTCATCATTAACAAAATCATAATTAATGGTTAACCAATCATTAAAAAATAAAAAAATCATTATATCTGCAGGAGCATCAGGAATAGGTTTAGCAACAGCAAAAGTTTGTCTTGCAAGAGGAGCAACGGTTTATCTTTGTGATATTGATAGTAAATCTATCAATAAGTTAAATAAACACTCTTTAAGGAATAAAAGATTATTTGCATACCTTTGTGATGCATCCAATGAATATCAAGTTTCAGATTTCTTTGAAAAAATTAAAAAGAAAACTAAAAAGATTGATGCTTTAATTAATAATGTAGGTATTGCGGGACCAACTGGATCACTTGAAAAACTTAAGTCCAAAGACTGGGAAAATACTTTACATGTGGATGTGAACAGCCATTTTTATTTTACAAAAAAAACTATCCCTTTACTTAAAAAATCTAAAAACGGTTCAATAATCAATATTTCATCGACTGCTGGCATACTTGGTTTTCCACTTCGATCTCCTTATGCGGCAAGTAAATGGGCAATTATTGGAGTTACAAAAACCTTAGCCATGGAACTTGGTAAATTTAATATTAGAGTTAATGCTGTATGTCCTGGAACAATTAAGGGAGACAGAATGAAAAGAGTTATAAAAGATAAGGCAAAATTTACTAAAGTTTCAACAAAAGTAATTGAAAAAGATTTTGTTTCAATGAGTTCAATGAAAAAATGGATATTGGAAGAAGACATTGGAAAGATGTGTTCTTTTCTAATTTCAGATGACTCAAGTAAAGTATCAGGTCAGGTGATTTCTGTTGATGGTCATACTGAGAGAAATGATTAATCTATCTTAATTTTTTTTCGTATTTCTTTCTTAACTTTTGCAATTCAACTAAATATTCATCTCTAATATTTGAAATTTTACTAACTGATTTACCTTTAGATTGTTTTTTTGTTCCCTGAACCAATCTATCAATTAATTTATTAGACAAAGTTGGAGCTTTTAATTTTGTCCATGGAAGTTTTAAAGCAGGTCCAAACTGTTCTAACATATGTCTCATTCCAGCTTTTCCTCCAGCTAAATGAAAAGTTAGAAAGGTTCCCATTAACGACCATCTTAATCCTGGACCATCTTCAATTGCTCTATCTAATTCCTCTGTAGTTGCATGACCTTCATTAATAATGTGAAGCCCTTCTCTCCATAAAGCTTCTTGTAATCTGTCTGATAAATAACCAGGCAACTCATGCCTTATCATTATTGGATTCATTGATATTGACTCATAAAATTTTTTTGCTTTTTCTAAAAATTTTTTTGAAGTTTTTTTTCCTGGAACAATTTCAACAGCAGGCAATAAATAAACTGGATTAAAAGGGTGTCCAATCATCGCTCTTTTAGGGTTTTTACATTTAGAATAAATTCTTGTTGGCAATAATCCTGATGAACTTGATGAAATAATTGCATTTGGTTTAGCATATTTTCCAATGGTGCTCATTAACCTAGTTTTTAAAACATAATTTTCACTTGCACACTCTTGAATTAAGTCCGCATCTTTTAATGCTTCTTCAATAGAGGTAAAATATTTAAAATTTTTAAGATTAATTTTTTTTTTATTAAAAAGTTTTTTTACATACGGCCAGGTTCTTTTAATCTCAGCTATTAAATTTTTTTTTAATTTAATATCTTTATCAAAAGCATGAACAATTTTATTGTGTGCCAAACATCTGATGATCCAACCTGCCCCAATTACTCCAGTTCCAACAACTGCAATTTTTTTAATTTGAGACATTACTTGTGTTTAACAAGTTTTAACTTTTCTCTAGTTTCTGCAGGTGTCATTGGTGTGTAACCAATTTCATCAATAATTCTTATTGCTTTTTCAACTAATTGGGCATTAGTAGCCAGCTTGCCTTTTGATAGATATAAATTATCTTCTAATCCAACTCTAGGATTTCCTCCCATTAAAACTGTTTGAGCAACAAATGGCATTTCATTTTTTGAGATAGCGAAGCCAGACCACACACCTTCTTCTGGCATTATATCTTTCATTGCCTGCATTGCTAAAGTAGTTGCAGGCGCTCCCCAAGGTATTCCCAAACACATTTGAAACATTGGCGGATCACTCAATAATCCTTCTTTATATAACTGAGCTCCAAACCACATATTGCCTAAATCAAAAGCTTCAATTTCTGGCTTAACTCCAATTTCTTTTAATTTTTTTGCAGCTTTTCTCAAGTCATTTGGAGTATTCACTGTTATTGTTGAGCCGTCCCCAAAGTTTAAAGTTCCAGCATCAAGAGTACAAATTTCTGGCAGAAACTGTTCAGCATTTGCAATTCTTTCCATAACATTTGTCATATCAGTCATTGGTCCAAAATCTAACGGGTTATCACCCTGACCTATATCTAGATCACCTCCCATACCTGTTGTTAAATTTAAAATAACATCAGTGTCACTTGATCGAACTCTATCAACAACTTCCTTGTATAATTCTAACCTTCTACTGGGAGTACCATCTTCTTCTCGAACATGGATATGTGCTATTGCAGCACCTGCTTTTGCAGCTTCAATTGAAGCGGTTGCTATTTGTTCTGGAGTTTTTGGTAAATTAGGATGTTTGCTAGCAGTATCACCTGACCCAGTTACTGCACATGATATAAAAACCTTATTGCTCATAAATTATAATTTAAATATAGTTTAATTTAGTAAAAATGGAAATAACAGAATTACAAAGAGACTTAGCGGCAACTTTTAGATGGACTGCAAGATTAAATATGCATGAAGGTGTTGCTAATCACTTCAGTGCATGCGTTCCAGGTTCAACAACTGATTTTTACGTAAATAAAGCTGGTATTCATTTTAGCCAAATTAAAGCTAGTGATTTAATTTTGGTAACTAAAGAAAATATAAATGATTTAAAAAATGAACCTGATTTAATTGACCCTACTGCAATAAATATCCATGGAACTATCCATCAAAAAGTTCCTCATGCAAAATGTATTTTTCATGTACATTCAAAATACGCAACTGCTTTATCTGCATTAAAAGATCCTGTTATGAAACCGATAGATCAAAATACAATGATTTTTTATAATAGAGTGTCTGTTTTCAATGAATTTGGAGGATTGGGATTTGAAGACGAGTCCATTAAAATGGCCAATGCTCTAGGAAACAAGCAACACATGCTATTAGCTAATCATGGAATTATTACAACCGGTGAAACGGTAGCAGAAGGTTTTAATTATTTATACTATTTTGAAAGAGCAGCAGAAACTTATCTAACTGCTTTATCAGCTAATGAGGAATTAAATATAGTAAGTGATGAAGTTGCAGAAAAAACAGCTGAAGAAACAGCAAATTATCCTACAGATTTAGCAAAGTTACATCTCCGGCAAATAAGATTAATTTTAGATAAAGAAGAACCGGAGTATAGAAATTAGATGTCAGTTCATATAGCAGATCAAATTATTAAAAAAGAATGGACTGATTATAACAACCATATGAATATGGCTTATTATGTTTTAGTTTTTGATCAAATTTGGGAAATAATTTTAGAAAAATTTAAAATGGGTGAGCAGTCTGCGAAAACAACAAAAATGAGTACAATGGTTGTAGAGACACACACCACATATAACAATGAAGTCAAAGAAGGTGACGAAGTAGAGATTAATCTTACATTTTTTGATCACGATAAAAAAAGATTACATTTTAAAATGGAAATGATTGAAAAATCCTCAAAAAAACTATCTGCTACACTTGAAATGTTATCTTTATATATTGATTTAAATAAAAGAAGAGTTGCAGAATTTGAAGATGAAAAAGTAAAATTAATGGATAATTTTACAAATCTAAACAAATTGAATTTTAAAAATGAGGATTTAGTAATTACCGGAAAGTTAAAAAAATAATGGAAATAAAACTATTATCAGGTGCTTTAGGTGCAGAGATAAAAGGCATTGATTTAACAGATATTTCTGATGAAAATTTTAAAAAAATTAATAATTTACTTTTGGAACATAAGGTAATTTTTTTTAGAGACCAACCAATTACCAAAGAACAACAGATAGCTCTTGCAGAAAAATTTGGGCCTTTAGAAACTCATGCATATGTAAAAGGTCTGGATAATTTTCCAGAAATTGTAAGAATTATAAAAGGAAAAGAAGAAAAAAACCAATGGGGAGAGAATTGGCATAGTGATGTTAGTTATAATTCAAAGCCCACTAAAGCTGTAATACTGAAATCAATCAAAATACCTCCAGTTGGTGGTGATACTTGTTTTTCAAATATGGAATTAGCATGGGAAACACTAGATCCTAAAATTCAAGAAAAGATCAAAGATAAAAAAGCAATTCACAGTTCTCTTGGAGCTGAATTTTTTATTGATAACTATAAATACATGGAAGGAAATGAAAAGAGAAATTACGACTCTTATTCAAATGAACATCCTATTGTAAGAACTCATCCAGAAACAGGCAAAAAGATTTTGTTTGTTAATTGGACTTATACGAAGCATATTATTGGTTTAAACAAAGAGGAGAGTGATCAAATTTTAAAAGAAATTTTTGAACACCAAGCAAGATTAGATCTAACATGTAGATTTAATTGGACTGAAAACGCTGTTGCTATTTGGGATAATAGAAGTGTTATTCATTATGCTATTGCAGATTTTTTTCCTGGCCGGGGTTTAGGACACGAAAGAATTATGGATCGTATTGCAATTGAAGGTGATCATCCTCAATAATTTTAATGCAAGTTGTTGATAAAATAATCTCAAACTTTACAAACAATAAATCTCTTTATATAGGTGAAAAAGTAACCATGTCTGAACACATGATTCAAACTGCAATGCTTGCAGAAAAAGCTAAATGTAATGATGACTTGATATGTTCTTGCTTACTTCATGATTATGGTCATTTTATTTTAGATAATCCTGACGAATTAGTGAGAGAAAATATGGACGGTAAGCATGAAGATATTGGTTATGAATATTTAAAAAATATTTTCAAAAAAGAAATTATTGAACCAATAAAATATCATGTTCAAGCTAAACGATATCTTGCTAGAGATGAAAAATATTTTAATTTGTTATCAGAGGCATCAAAAATTAGTTTAAAATTACAAGGTGGTCTACTTAACGATGATGAATGTATTAAATTTGAAGCTCAAGATTACTTTAAATCAACAATACTTTTGAGAAAATTTGATGAAGTAGCTAAAAAAACTGATATCAAAATGAAATCTATTCATGACTATAAAAAATTGCTAACGTCAAAATTAAAATGAAATTTGACTACTTAATCATTGGAGCTGGATCGGCAGGTTGTGTGCTTTCTAATCGATTGTCAGAAAATAGTCAAAACAATGTAGCTATTTTTGAAGCTGGCAAACCTAGTGATATTTGGAAAGTAAACATGCCTCTTGCAATTTTATATACAATGCATGATCCCAAATATAATTATAAATACTATTCAGAACCAGAACCTCATCTTCACAATCGAAATCTATTTTGCCCAAGAGGTAAAATGGTTGGTGGCTGTTCTGCTCATAACGGAATGGTTTATGTTAGAGGAAATCCTAATGATTACCAAAGATGGGAATCATTTGGATTAAAAGACTGGTCCTATGATAAGGTCTTGCCTTTCTTTAAGAAAATAGAAACCTGGTCAGAAGGTGAAAATGAATATCGAGGTGGAAATGGAATTTTACCAGTTAATCAATCTAAAAACAAAAATCCATTGTTTAAAGCTTTCATCAACTCAGCTGGTGAAGCTGGATACAAAATTAATGAGGATATGAATGGTAAAGACCAAGAAGGTTTTGGGATGTACGATGTAACTATCCACAAAGGTGAAAGAGCAAGCGTTTCAAAATATTATTTAAATCCTGCTAAAAAAAGAAAAAATCTAAAAGTTTTTACTGAAGCCTTTGTTGAAAAAATTATTTTTGATGGAAAGAAAGCAATTGGTATTGAGGTAAAAATTAAAGATAAAGTAGAAAAAATTTATGCAAATAAAGAAGTAATCCTTAGTGGGGGCGCAATAAACTCTCCACAATTATTAATGTTGTCAGGTGTGGGTCCAAGCAAACATCTTAAAGATAAAGGTATAAAAATAGTTCATAATTTAGAGGGCGTTGGTAGAAATTTACAAGACCATTTGGAAACCTATGTGCAGCAAGAGTGTAAAACTTCAGACACTTTATATTCTTATGTGAATAAATTAAATATGATGAGAATTGGTATTCAGTGGTTTTTATCTCGAACTGGCCCCTGCTCTACTTCTTTTCTAGAAGCAGGTGGTTTTTGCAAATCTTCTCCTGAAAGAGAATATCCAAATATACAATTTCATTTTTTTCCAGCTTTTGTAATTGATCATGGATTAGTTGATCCTGATCGTCATGGCTATCAGCTTCATGCAAGTCCTAATCATCCAAAAAGTAGAGGGCACATTACATTAAAGAGTTCTAATCCATATGATTATCCAAAGATTCAATTTAACTATTTAGAACATGAAGATGATCTTAAGCAAACAATAGAATGCATTCATGTTGCAAGAAAAATTTTAGGACAAAATTCATTAAAGCCTTTTGCAGGAAAAGAAACGGGCCCTGGTGAACATGTTCACACAGATGAATTATTTGAAGAATACATAAGATCAAAAGCTGAAACAGCCTACCATCCATCATGTACTTTAAAAATGGGTATAGATGATATGGCAGTTGTTGATGAAAAGCTTAAAGTGCATGGTTTAGAAAATATTAGAGTTGTAGATGCATCTGTGATGCCTGAAATTACAAGTGGAAATCTTAATGCGCCCACATTAATGATTGCTGAACGAGCCTCTAATTTTATTCTAAATTCATGACATCTGCACAAAGTAACTCTAAAGGAATCCTATTTATTTTAATGGGAATGGCTTTGTTTTCTATTCAAGATGCTTTAATAAAATTTATATATGAAGATGCAGCTTTATATGAATTATATTTTGGAAGAACTTTCGTTGCATTTATTTTATTAGTTGCATATTTAAAGTTTTCAAAACAAAAAATTAGTTTAAAAACCCATTATCCTTTTTTAACAATTATAAGAGTTATTTGTTTCTTTTTTGGATTTAGCTTTTTTTATATTTCTTTAACTTATATGTCGCTTGCAATGGCAAATGCGTTATTTTTCTCAAGCCCCTTCTTTGTTTCAATATTAGCAACAATTTTTTTAAAAGAAAAAGTTGGTATAAGAAGATGGTCAGCAATTTTTATCGGCTTTATAGGAGTATATATAGTTTTAAATCCTAATTTTGATGATTTTGATTTTATGAAGCTGGCTCCTGTTGCATGTGCTTTATGTTATGCAATTTCAATGACCATTACGAAGATTACTTCAGATAAAGATAATGTATTTACGCAAATGATACATTTGTATTTTGGGGCAATTTTAATAAGTATTTTGTTTTATATTTTTACAGGTGACGGTCAAATCAACAATTTTAATGATCCTACTTTTCAATTTATTTTTAGAGAATGGTTTACCAATCCTTCCTACGCTTGGCCTTATATTGTAGCAATGGGATGTATTGGGGCTTTCGCATTTTACTTTGTCTTCAATGCATACAGTATAGCCTCTCCTTCTGTTGTTTCACTTTATGAATATTCTTTAATAATTTGGTCAATTCTAACTGGGTTTATTCTGTTTGATAATATTCCTACAATAAGAACTTTTATTGGTGTTTCGATAATAATTGGAGCTGGAATTTATATTTATTTTAGAGAAAAGGTAAAAGATCAAATGATTGTTACAGATACTCCAAACAGATAATGAAAAGTTATATTCCAACTATTGATATTTCATCTTTGTTAAATTTAGAGTTCAGTACTTTAAAAGCAAAAAATACAATAAGAAAAATTGAAAAGGCATGTGTTGATGTTGGTTTTTTTCAAGTAGTAGGACACGGTATTAATATAAAAAAAATAAACAATGTCTGCAAAATTGGTAATAAGTTTTTTAACTCATCTAAAGCAAATAAAAATAAATTAGCACCAAAAAAATGGAATAAAAAAAATAAAAATTTATACAGAGGATATTTTCCAAATACTGTAAATGGAAAAGAAGGTTTGGATTTAGGTGATCTTCAAATCAAACCTAACAATATAAAAAAATACAAATCTTCATATATTGAGTATCTTGACTTAACAAAATCTTTGAGCGTATCTTCTATTAAAAACCTGTATAATTATTTTGATGAAATTTATGCTTTAAGTGAAATATTATTTAAAGGAATAATTAAACTTTATAAAAAAGACATAAAAATTAGCAACCAAGCTTTCTCAAGATTAAAAACTCTAAGTACATTAAGATTTAATTATTATCCCAACCAAACAAAACCAGTGGAAATTTCAAAACAAGATGGTGTTGCTCTTGGATGTGAAACACATGTTGATAGCGGAGTTTTTACTATTCTTTATCAGGATAAAAAAGGTGGTCTTCAAGTACAAAATAGAAACAATAAGAAATGGTATGATGTACCATTTAATAAAAAAGCTTTAGTGGTAAATACAGGAAAAGCATTAGAGTTTTTAAGTAAAGGAAAGTTTAAAGCAACAAATCATAGAGTTTTATGGAACAAAAGTAAGAGATTATCTATTCCCTTCTTTTTTGAGCCCTCTAACGACTTTAAAATGAATAAAAATTTTCTAAATTCAAAAAAATATTCAAAAAAAGGACTGATATACGAAAAATTTTTAAATCAATCTTTAAAGAAATTTATTGAATATCAACGTTAGTCTATTTTAAGTCATTGAATATTTATAATTACATTTTATAAACAATTATAAATTTTAAATGTCTAAAATATTCGATTTATTCATAATAGGTGGTGGTATAAATGGAGCTGGTATAGCTAGAGATGCTGCTGGAAGAGGTTTGTCTGTTTGTTTAGCTGACAAAGGAGAAATTGGTGGAGCCACATCATCTTGGTCTACTAAATTAATTCATGGTGGTCTTCGTTATTTAGAAAACTATGAATTCAAATTAGTAAGGCAGTCTCTGATAGAAAGAGAAATTGTACATAAAATTGCCAAACCTATTTCAAAACCTATTCCTTTTATTATCCCCTACGTTGATAAAATTAGACCTGCATGGTTAATAAAAATTGGTTTATTTTTATATGATAACTTAGGTGGTAAAAGTATTATACCAAAATCAAAAACCTTAGATCTTAGAAAAGAGCTTCCAGATGTTCTTCAAGAAAAATATAAAACTGGTTTTCAATATTTTGATATTCAAATTGATGATAAAAAATTAACAAAATTGAATGTTAAAGATGCAAAAAGAAATAAAGCTAAAATACTAGAATATAACAAAGTTAAAAAAGCTGAAATCATAGACGATAAATGGATTATACATCTTCAAAATGGAAAAAAAATTGCGTCTAAAGTTTTAATTAATGCATCAGGCCCATGGATCAATGAAACTTTACATAAAAACATCAAAATCAAATCTAAGAAAAAAATTAGATTAGTTAAAGGAAGTCATATTATTACAAAAAAATTATATAAAGAAGATGTTGCGTTTACTTTTCAAAATAAAGACAAAAGAATAATATTTGTGATACCTTATAAAGGTAAATTTTCATTAATTGGGACTACGGAGGTAGAAGTTAAGTCACCAGAAAATAAAGAGATATCAAAATCAGAAATTAAATATTTAATTAATTCAGTAAATGAATATTTAAAAAAAGAAATTAGTACAAAAGATATAGTTGATACTTATTCAGGAATTAGACCTCTAATTGAAGATTTTAATACAGCTACAAAAGTAACAAGAGATTATGTTTTTGATTTAAATATTATAAAAAATTTACCTCTTTTAAATATATACGGAGGTAAACTAACTACATACAGGAAATTATCTGAAAAAGTTCTACTAGATTTAGAAGAATATTTGCCTAATACAAAAAAAGGACCATGGACTGATAAAAAGAAGCTTTTATAATCAGACCTTCTCATTAAATTTTCTATATTTCCCGAATACTTAAAATGTGCTAGTGTTTTAGTATTGAAGAGCGATACATAACTCATCGTTATATCCAATACGAAAGCGGGATCGATCGTCTTTTTTTAAATTAGAAAGTTTAAAGGAGGAAGCATGAAATTTGGATACTTTTGTAATACTACTAATTGGACTCACAAGCCTTATCACGAACTATTAGATGAGACTCGAGAAATCACAGAATACTGCGATCAAAACAAATGGAATTCTATTTGGTACACAGAACATCACTTTAACCACGAAGGAATGGAGTCATGCACTAACCCTTTAATGATGGGTGTTGATGCTGCCGCTAGAACAAATCAAATTAGAATTGGTCAAGCTTGTAATGTAATCACTTTTCATAATCCAATAAGAATGGCAGAAGATATTGCTTTATTAGATCAATTATCAAAAGGTAGAGTTGAAATTGGAATTGGTAGAGGAATTTATGGAAGAGAGGCTATCAATTTAAATAAAGAAGCTGATATGAAAGACCAGGCAAAAAACTTTAGACTATTTGAGGAAACTTTAACTATTTTAAAAAAAGCCTGGAAAGAAAAATTTTTTAATCACAAAGGTGAATTTTATACTTATCCTGCACCAGATTATGTTTGGCAACACGACATGAGTCCTCCAAACAAAGATTTAGTAAACCTTGAAACTAATGTTATGGAAAACATAAGTGTTCTTCCAAAACCTTATCAAAAACCTTGTCCCCCTATTCATCAAGTTGTAGATGGTATTCGATCTATCGAATGGGCTGCACAACAAGGTTTAAATATCATTATGTGGATACCAACAGTTAAGGCATTAAAAATTAAATTTGAAGCTTTCAAAAATGCAAAATCTGAAGCTGAAAAAAGAAACGTTCCTATGGGTGAAGGAATTTCACTTGTAAGAGATATGTTTGTTGCTGATACAATGGAAGAAGCAAAAGAAAAAGCTGGTGAACATATGGTAAACTACATGAGATGGGTTTGTCACTGGAGAGGACTAGGAAATCATATGGATCCAGGTGAAGAATTACCAATTACTAAAGGAAAGTTAGATTTACTTAGCTATGATTTTTTACATAAACGAAATATGCTTTTTGGAACTCCAGAGTATGTAATTGATAAAATTCATGAACTAAAATCTGAATTAAACTTACAAAATTTACAAGTTTGGTCAAATTTTCCTGGTATAAAACATGCAGATTGCATGAAAAGCATAAAACTTTTTACTGAAAAAGTAATGCCTCACTTTAAAGATGATGCTGATACTGAAGTCAAAAAAGTTTCGTGATCAAACCCCATAGGAAAATGACTGGTGGTGAAGCTGCCGTTAAATCATTAAAGAAAGAAAAAGTTGAGCATGTCTTTGGTCTTATTGGCTCAGCTACAATGGAGATGTTTGATGCTCTTTACTATGAAAAAAAAATAAAATTTATTGGTGTAAGAGATGAGCGAACTGGAACTCATATGGCAGACGGTTATGCAAGAGCTTCAAATAAACCAGGTGTTATAATAGCTGGACAAAATGGACCTGGTGCCACCAACTTAGTAACTGGTGTTGCTCAAGCAAAAGCAGCTTTTTCCCCAGTTGTTGCTATAGCTGGATCTTATTCAACTAGAGATAAGATGGAAGATGCATTTCAGGGTCTTAACCAGCAATCTTTATTTGCACCTATTACTAAAAAAACATGGACTGTTAAAAATTCAAAAATCATACCAGATGTCATGAGTGATGCTTTTAGCTTAGCAATGAGACCTAGAAGAGGTCCAGTTTGTGTTAATCTACCAAGAAACATTTTAGCAGCAAATAACACTTATAAAATCAATATTAATAAGCCCTCTTTTGAAAGTGAGAGCAGTCTTAAAGGTGACAATGAGAAAATTAAAAAAGTAGCAAGAATTATAAATCAAGCTAATCAATTTGTAATAATTGCTGGTGGTGGGATTAAATATACGTCTAAATATAAGGAAGTTATTAAACTTGCTGAATTATTAAATGTACCAATTGTTACAGCAGCAGGTCATGGAGATGCAATTCCTTTTAACCACAAGCTGAATGCAGGGCAGATGGGGCCACGTGGAAATCCTGTTGCTTCAAGACTTGTTAAAGAGGCAGATGTCATTTTAGCAATTGGAACTCGATTAGGCTTTAACTCTACTTTTTACTCATATGATAATATAAATAAAAAAGCAAAGATTATTCAAATTGAAATTGAAAAAAAAATGCTTGGAAAATATTTTCCAATAGTAGTTGGAATTAATGCTGATGCAGCAACAGCCACTAATCAAATATATAATGAAATAAAAAAACAAAAATTAAAACTAGACATTAAAAATTGGACTAATTTATATTTAAAAGAAAGAAAAGATTTTTTAATAAATAGAGACAAAGATAATCTTGGAAAAAACTTTCCTATTCAACCAAAAGGCTTATTCAAACAACTACGAAAAGTTTTACCAAAAGATACAGCTATTACTTTAGATGCAGGAACATTATGCCTTCAAGCAACAGATGCTCTAGAATATTATAATCCACCATCTTTATTTACACCACTAGATTTTGGTTTAGTTGGTTTTTCTTTTGCATGTGGTCTTGGAGTAAAAATTGCAAAACCCAAAAAAACTGTTGTGAGCCTTATGGGTGATGGTGGTTTTGGCATGACTATATCTGAATTAAGTACTGCAGCTGAATATGGAATAAACACAACAACTATTGTAATGAATAATCAAAGCTGGGGAGCAGAAAAAGCTTACCAAAAAGATTTTTTTGGGAAAAGATATTTAGGTGCGGACATTACTAGCCCTTCATTTGATAAAGTTGCGGAATTATATGGTGCCAAAGGTTTTAAGGTTAAAAAAATATCTGAAATAAATGAAGCTGTTAGGGCAGCAATTAAATGTAATAAACCTGCAGTAGTTGATGTTGATGTGGACCCTAGTGCACTATATAGTTTTAGAAGAGATAGTTTTAAACATAGGCAAAAATAAATGTCACAAAAAGATATTGGTAATAAAATTCCAATTTACAAATTAAAAGCAGGTAAAGAAGTTGAAGATTATTATGATGAATGGACTGTTGAAAATAAATATGACAAAGATATGGTTGATTGGAAATATTCTGGTCCTCAAGAAACTGTAGATCTTTTTAAAAAACATATTCCCAACAAAAATATAAAGATTTTAGATGCTGGTTGTGGGACTGGTCTAGTAGGTGTTGAGCTCAAGAATAATGGTTTTGGTAATTTTGATGGAGCAGATTTTTCACAAAAAATGTTAGATTTAGTACCAGAGAATATTTATCAAAATTTATTCAAAATCGATCTAAATAAAAAAGTTGATATAAACGATGATGTTTATGATGGAATAACTTGCGTTGGGACTTTTACATTTGGCCACGTTAATCCCCCCGCATTAGATGAAATGGTAAGAATTTGTAAAACTGGATCATTAATTTGTTTTACAATTAATATTGGAATTTATGAAGAATATGGATTTGACAAAAAGATCAAAGAATTAGAAGATAAGAATTCTTGGAAAATAATTGAATTCTTTAAATCAAATTATATTGCAAGCAAAGAAGTAAATGCTTGGTTAGTATTAGCTCAAGTAACTAAATAAAAGATTATGGATATTAATTTAAGAAAATTTACAAAATTTGTTGATAAAACTTTTATTGAAGGTGGTAAAAAAGCTAAGGAACCAGTTTTATTAGTCTCAGTTGCTGCAGTTTTTAAAAATCCATGGCACGGACAAGGTTTTGTTGAAGACTTAAGACCTACAATTCTAGATTTAGCACCAAAGCTTGGCGAATTATTGGTCCCAGAACTAATTAAAGAAATTGGATCTCCAGAAAAAATATTAGCGTACGGTAAAGCTGGTGTAGTTGGTTTAAATGGAGAAATAGAACATGCCTCGGCTTTTATACATACATTAAGATTTGGTAATAAGTTTAGAGATGCTGTTGGTGGAACTTCTTATTTAAGTTTTACAAATACTAGAGGACCTGCTGGATCAAAAATTTCAATACCAATGATGCACAAAACAGATTTAGGATTGCGACCTTATTATTTAACTCATGAATTCACGATACATGATGCTCCATTCGATGATGAAATTGTTATAGCCATTGGTGGCGCTTCAAGTGGCAGAGCTCACGCAAGAACTGGTGATAGATATCAAGATATGAAAGAAATGGGTATCGAACCCAAGTAGTATTAGATGGTAACCGGAAATACTGCATCAGGTACATTCTATGTCTTCAACAAAAAAGAGCAATCAATCCCAGTAGTTTTTATTCACGGCGTTGGTTTAACTTACGAAATTTGGCAACCTCAATTAGATTTTTTTAAAGATTACTCCAATCTTTCATACGATATTCTTGGTCATGGAAAATCACCTTTAACAAAACAAAATATAAGTTTTGATGATTTTTCAGATCAACTAATAGAATTAATTAATGAACTTAAAATTAAAAAAATTCATTTAATTGGTTTTTCAATTGGCTCTTTAATCGCTAGAAATTTTGCAACTAAATATGGTGCCAGATTACAATCATTAATTCTTCTAGGTTCAATATATAAAAGATCTGAGCAACAACAAAAAATAGTTAATGAAAGATTTAATCAAGCTAAAAAAGAATTAAAACTCTCAAGACAAGCGTTGAAAAGATGGTTTTCTGATAAGTATTTAGAAAACAACCCTGGTACATATGAAAAAATTAGATCAATTTTATCTGGAAACAATATGGCTAATTTTTTAAAGGTTTATGAGCTATTTGTTAAACATAAAAATGATGAAGATTTTAAAAAGATACAAGTCAAAACATTAGTAATGACTGGAGAACATGATATTGGTTCTACAATTGAAATGTCACAACAATTAAATAATATAATCAAGGATAGTGAATTAAAAATTATTAAAGATGGCAAACATCTTTGTGGTATTGAATGTGCTGATGAGGTAAATTTATCAATCAAAAATTTTATAGAGAAATATGAGTAAACTAAAACAATACAAAATGTTCATTAATGGAGAGTGGGTTGACTTTGAAAGTAAAAAAACTTTTGAAACTTTAAACCCAGAAAATAATGAACCTTGGGCAGTCGTCCCTGAAGCAAGTGCTAAAGATGTAAACAACGCAGTTAATGCAGCACAAAAAGCATTTGAGGGTGATTGGCCAAAATTACTTCCTAAAGAGAGAGCAAAATTTTTGAGAATGATTGGACAACAGTTAAGAGACAATGCAGAAATGCTAGGAGAGATAGAAACTATTGATACTGGTAAAATTATTAGAGAAACTAAAAAACAAGCAATTTATATCGCTGACTATTACGATTATTATGCAGGCCTTGCAGATAAAGTTGAAGGAACTGTGCTTCCAATTGATAAACCAAACATTCAAGCAATAACAACTAGAATTCCAATTGGTGTAATTGCAGCAATTATTCCCTGGAATTCACAAATGTTTTTAACTGCAACAAAGTTAGCTCCTGCTCTAGCAATGGGTAACACTGTAGTTATTAAATCTTCAGAACTTGCTCCTGCAGTCATGTTTGAATTCGCAAAACTTATAGAAAAAACTGGCCTTCCTAAAGGAGTGGTAAATGTTATCACTGGCTTTGGTGATCCATGTGGAAAAACACTAACAACGCATGATTTAGTTGAAAAAATTGCTTTCACAGGTGGTCCTGAAACTGCAAGACATATCATTAGAAATTCTGCAGACAATTTATCTGAAGTAAGTCTAGAGCTAGGTGGAAAAAGTCCAGTAGCAGTGTTTGATGATGCGGGGCAAGAAAATGCAATCAATGGAATTGTTGCTGGAATATTTGGTGCAAGTGGTCAAAGCTGTATAGCTGGATCTAGACTTTATATTCAAGAGGGTATTTACGATGAGTTTCTAGACAAACTATCTAATCGAGCATCTAAAATTAAAATTGGAACACCCATGGATCCAGAAACTGAAATGGGACCGTTAAGTAGTTTTAAACAATTAGAAACTATAGAAAAAAATATAAAAGATACGATTGACCAAGGTGGAAAAATTAAATGTGGTGGAAAAAGAGACTCTTTTTCTAACAAAGGATATTACTTTCCTCCAACAATTATTGAATGTGATAATCATAATTTACCTGTTGCAGAAAATGAGTTATTTGGGCCTGTTTTATCAGTTATGAAATTTAATACAGAGGAAGAAGTAATCGATAAAATGAATGATAATCAATATGGTTTATCTTCAGGTGTTTATACCAGCAATCTATCAAGAGGTATGAGAGTTTCCAAAGCAATACGAGCAGGAATAACATTTGTAAATACTTACAGATTAATTTCTCCATCAGCTCCATTTGGAGGTATCAAAGATAGTGGTTATGGTAAAGAAGCAGGTATTGAGTCAATTAAAGATTATACTAGAGTTAAAACAACTTGGTTTTATACTTCAGACGAACCATCACTAGATCCTTTCTCAATTAGATAATATTTTGACTCCAAAACACACAGCTTTGATTGTTTTGGTAATGTTTTTTTTGGGAAGTGCTTATCCTCTTGGTAAATTTGGCTTGAATGCATCAATGAACCCTATTTTTTTTGGAGCACTAAGGATGGGATTTGTTTTTTTATGTTTACTGCCATTTTGTAAAATAATTATTCCTAAAAAAAAATATATATTACCTTTAATAGGATTTTCTCTTTGTATGGGTGCTGGAGTAAATATGTTTTTATACCTATCTATCAATGCAGTGACTTTATTAGCTCCGATAACGATTGGTGCACAATTATCTATACCATTTGCAATATTAATAAGTTCTTTATTTTTAAAAGAGAGTATTAGTCTAAAAAAATGGATTTTTATTTTTTTATCATTTTTAGGAATACTATTAATAGCCTTTGATCCAAATATTTTAGATGAAATTGTTGGGACCTTTTTAGTTTTTGGAATGGCTTTTTTTTATGGACTATCTCAAGTTTTCTCAAGATACATAAAAGATTTAGATGTAAAATTTACTAATGCTTTTATGGGGCTAGTAGGTTTTTTAGTCTTAATTATTTTTTCTCAGATATTTGAAGGAAACATTGTTGGACAAATAAAGAGAGTAGAAACAAGTGGCTGGCTTGCAGTTATGTATGCTGGAATGATCATTTCAATTTTAGGACACATGATGATGTTCTATCTTTATAAATTTTATCCAGTAGGAATGGTGATGCCTTTTTATTCACTATTTCCTGTATTTGGATTGATATTAACTTTTTTTGTATTTGGCGAAGTACCCTCTTTTATAACAATATTTGGAGGAATAATTGTAATAACATCAATATATTTGCTTCAAAAGACCAAGTAATTTTTCATTGAATTAACGAGATAATCATCATTTAATTGTCTTTTTATAAATTGTTAACAATAAAAAGAGGAAGATAATGAAAAAAATATTTATTGCTGCATTTATGCTTGTTTCAAGTTTTGGAACAAATGTAATGGCAGACGGACATGCAATTAAGATGGGGATTATCTTAGGATTTACGGGTCCTATTGAATCACTAACACCAGCTATGGCTGGATCTGCAGAGCTTGCTTTTAAAGAAGCATCAGACTCAGGTTCACTTTTAGGTGGAAAAAAAATTGAAGTAATAAGAGCAGACTCAACTTGTGTTGACTCAGCAGCAGCAACTGCAGCAGCTGAAGGTGTTATTTCACAAGGTGTAGCAGCTATCATGGGTGCTGACTGTTCTGGTGTAACTGGTGCGATCGCATCAAATGTTGCTGTACCAAATGGTGTGGTAATGATTTCACCTTCAGCTACTTCACCAGGATTAACAACTTTAGATGACAAAGGATTCTTTTTAGAACAGCTCCTTCTGATGCTAGAGGTGGACAAATCTTAGCTGACGTAACTAAAGATAGAAAAGTTAAAAGCGTAGCTATAACTTATACTAATAATGACTACGGAAAAGGTTTAGCTGATGTTTATAAAGCGGCTGCTGAAGCTCATGGCATTAAAGTTACAGCTGTAACTGCTCATGAAGATGGTAAAGCTGACTATTCATCTGAAGTTGCAACACTAGCTTCTGCTGGTGGTGATGCTATGGCTGTAATTGGTTATCTTGACCAAGGTGGTAAAGGTATGATTCAAGCTGCTCTAGATTCAGGTGCATTTGATAAGTTTGTTTTATCAGATGGTATGATCGGTCAATCACTTGTTGATGCATTTCCTAAAGGTTTAAAAAAATCTTTTGGTACTATGCCAGGTTCAACTGGAAAAGGTGCTGGAGTATTTGCTGATGTAGCAAAAGCTGCAGGTATAGACTCTTCTGGTCCATACACTGGTGAGTCTTATGATGCAGCAGCGCTAATAGTGTTAGCAATGCAAGCAGGTAACTCTGCTGACAGAGCATCAATTGCAAAAAATGTAATGGGTGTTGCTAATGAGCCTGGAACTAAAATTTATCCAGGTGAGCTTAAAAAAGGATTGGATTTACTAGCTAAAGGTAAAAAGATTAATTACGAAGGTGCAACTGGAGTAACTTTTACTAATGTTGGTGAAGCTGAAGGTTCTTTCTTAGAGCAAGAAATAAAAGGTGGAAAATTCAAAACAAAAAAACAAAGATAATTATTATTTAATTAAAAGCCCTAGTAATGAAAATTACTAGGGCTTTTTTTATATTAAATACCACCTATAATTCTTAAAATACCAAAAATTGAAATAATTATTAAGAAATAAAATACAACCTTTCTATAAAGCTTTTCCTTACTCTTAATAAAAAATTTATTACCAATGAATGCTCCTGCTGGCAAAACTACTATTAGAGGAAGAGTTCGATAAATAGTGGTCATATCAACAATTCCACCAAAATAACTTAAAATAAAAGCGTAGATATCTGTTAAAAAGAATAATGCAGCCAATGATCCTCTAATTACAGCTGGTTGAATACTGGTTATTAAAAGAAATAATGCTACAGGCATCCCTCCTAGTGTTGTTAATCCATTTAATGTTCCTGAAATTATACCGGTAAAAATTTTTGATTGGTTATTATTAATTTTTTTATTTATGTAACCCCTCATTAATAAAATTGAAAAAAAAATAATTATTAAACACACATACAGATGAGTAGTTTCAGGAGATAAGTATTTTAATAAATATAATCCAATTGGTGACCCAATAGCTATTCCTATTAAAAGTTTAAAAACAAAATTCCAATCTATTTTATTCCATATATATGGAATCATAAAAATACTAATAAAAACTTCTAATATTAATATAATTGGCACTATTTGAATTGCAGGTAGTATAAAAGAAAATCCTGAAATACATGTTGCAGAAAATCCAAAGCCATTAAATCCTCTTATTATAGATGCAACAAATACTATAAATAAAATTAATAAAAACTCAGATAAGCTAAAATCAAAATAAGTTAAAAATGTCATTTATATTTTTTAAAATTTTATAACTGATAATAATTAAAGGTTTTTAACTACTAAAACATATATTTGTCAGCCATATACATGGCCCAAGCGATGGCAGCACCTAATATAATATATTTCATAATAGGATTACTTTATTTCTATTTTCTCTGGAAGTATACCTTTTGGACGATATCTCATTATCAATAGTAACCCAAGACCCATCATCAAATATCTAAAATATGGAACACTCTCAATTAAGTGAATTTTTAGTGCGTGAGTATCAGACATGCCAGACGTGAAAAGATTAATTAAAAATAATGCTATAGGCGCAGCTTCAATCCATAAAAACCATACTGCAAATCCACCTAAAATTGCTCCAAAATTATTACCACTTCCTCCAACTATAACCATTACCCAAATAAGAAATGTATATCTCATAGGTCTGTAACTACCTGGTGTAAACAAACCATCTTGAGTCACCAACATTGCTCCAGCTATTCCAACAATTGCTGAACCTAAAATAAATATTAATAAATGTTGTTTAACAACATTTTTTCCCATTGCGTTTGCAGCTTCTTCATTGTCTCTAATTGCTCGCATCATTCTTCCCCATGGAGAATAAAGTGCTTTTTGAGTAACTATTAATAAAGCTATAACTACAATTAAAAATAATCCTGAGTAACAAAGTTTTACAAAAACCGATGATCCTTCAATAACTAACTGATTTAGTGCAGCCTGTTTATCTGCAACATTAGAAATTAGTTCTAATTTACTTGAATTAAATTTTGCAACCAGATTTATGAACCAATCAGTAGTCTGAAGATTAACTTCATAAGGTACAGGCCTATCCAATCCAATTACATTTTTAACCCCTCTTGATAACCAATCTTCATGCTTGATTATTGCAATGACAATTTCAGAAATTAATAATGTTGCAATTGCTAGATAGTCAGCACGCAAACCAAGAGCAACTTTTCCAACGACAAATGCAAGTCCACCTGCAAAGAAAGCTCCAACAATCCATGAAAACATAATCGGTAACCCAAAGCCTCCAAGAAATCCTGTCTTTGCAGGATTAACAGCCTCAATTGCTTCAATTCCAGGTTCAGCAGTTACTCTAATAATTATAATTCCTGCAATAATAATCGCTGCAATTCCATAAGTTCTAAAATTTGATTTAGCAAAATTTTTTAGGATAAAGCGAATTGCTAGAATCATTACTATGATTAACCATAAGCACATTAAGATATCAAAACCACCAGCTCGCCATGCTTCTTGAACTGGATCAACTGATATTAAAACTGCGGCTAGTCCACCTAATGCTGCATATCCCATAAGACCAAAATTAATTAAGCCAGCATAACCCCATTGCACATTTGCTCCCATAGTCATTACTGCAGAAATTAAACACAGATTGAAAATTGAAAGAGCAACATTCCATGATTGAAATATTCCAACCAATACAATTAAACCCATCATTATTGAGTAAGCCACAATTATATTAAGATTTTTTCTCAAAGTACCTTCCCTTTAAATATGCCATTAGGTCTATACAACAAAACAATCACCAGTATGGAGAACGACACAGCAAATTTATAATCAGTTGATAGTAATTGAACAAGAGTTTCTGGTTCCATACTTTCTGGCAAAATATACATAAAAAATTTCTTGTATGCATACGTTATGAATATTTCTGAAAAAGCTATTACGTAACCTCCCAAAAATGCTCCGAAAGGGTTTCCAATACCTCCAACAATTGCAGCAGCAAAAATTGGAAGCATATTATTAAAATATGTAAAAGGTTTAAAACTTTTATCTAAACCATACAGAGCACCACCAATTGTTGCCAAAATACCTGCAATAATCCATGTAATCATGACTACTCTTTTAGGGTCAATTCCTGATAATAAAGCTAGATCCTCATTATCTGAGTAAGCTCTCATGCTTTTTCCTGTTTTAGTTTTGTTTAAGAACCAAAATAAGATGGAGACCAATATAAGAGTTACAAATATTGTTATTACTTGGCTAGATTTAATTGCTAGTCCTTCATTAAGTCCTGTCATTTCTTTAAATTCACCTGCTTTAATAATAAATTTTTCTCCATCAAAAAATCTTCTATCAGATGGGCCGATTATTATTCTTACTACTGCTTGAGTTACAAACATTACACCAATACTAACCATTGCAAGTTGGACAGGTGGACTTTTGTTAACCCTATAATATCTAAATACAAATTTATCTACGAAGAGCATGTAGCCAATCATTAAAATTATAGCAAATGGTATAGCAAGAAGAGCTGTTGGTAAAACACCTAAAGAAATACCCAGTGATTGAAAATACCATGTAAATAAAATAGTCACCATAGTCCCAAATGCCATCATGTCTCCTGTTGCAAAATTTGCAAACCTTAAAATTCCATAGATTAAAGTAACAAAAATTGCACCAAGCGCTAATTGTGAACCATAGGTTAAGGCTGGAACAAAAATATAATTTAATAATAAAATAATTGCGTTTATAAAATCCATGTTATCCTCCCAAAAAGGAGCTCCTTACTCTTGGATTATTTAATAATTCTTGACCAGTTCCTGAATATTTATTTTCTCCAGTTACAAGCACATATCCTCGATCAGAAATATTTAGTGCTTGTTTGGCGTTTTGTTCAACCATTAAAATTGCAACATTTGTTCTTTTTACTTTAATAATATGATCAAATAATTCATCCATAACTATTGGAGAAACTCCAGCAGTAGGCTCATCTAACATTAATACTGACGGCTTGATCATTAAAGCTCTTCCAAGTGCAACTTGTTGTCTTTGACCACCTGATAATTCACCAACTAACTGATTTCTTTTTTTTTTAATATAGGAAAAAGATCATAAATTTCTTCAATAATATTTTGAAAATTATCATCTCTTAAATAAGCTCCCATTTCTAAATTCTCTTCAACTGTCATTCCAGCAAAAACATTTTTTGTTTGAGGTACAAATGAAATTCCAGCCCTAACTCTATCTTGTGGTGAGAGTTTCGAGATATCTTTTCCATCAATTATTACAGAACCAGATTTTAAATCTAATAAGCCAAGCATAGCTTTCATTGCCGTTGATTTTCCAGCTCCATTAGGTCCAAGAATTGAAACTATTTCACCCCTATTAACATCAACCGAACAAGAATTAATAATATCAGGACCGTTGCCATATCCCCCTGTCATTTTTATGCCTTCAAAAAAAGCCATTAATTTTCATCCTTTAGTTTTGACCCTCTACCCAAATAACTTTCTATAACTTTCTCATCTTTTTTAACTTCTTCTGCAGTACCTTCGAATAATACAGAGCCTTCTGCCATTACAATTACAGGATCACACAATCTACTAATAAAATCCATATCATGCTCAATCATACAAAACGTATATCCTTGCTCTTTATTTAGCTTAAGGATCGCAGTTCCTAGTTCTTTAAGCAGCGTTCTATTAACTCCTGCTCCCACCTCATCAAGCAATACTAATTTTGCATCAACCATCATAGTTCTTCCAAGTTCTAATAATTTTTTTTGACCACCAGATAAATTTCCAGCCAATTCATTTGAAAGGTGGGTAAGATTTAAGAAATCAACAACGTCCTGGGCTTTTTGTTTTACAGCTAATTCTTCAGTTCTAACTAAGCTTGGCTTTAGTAAAGCAGTCATTAATTTTTCACCTGATTGATTTGCTGGAACCATCATTAGGTTTTCTAAAACTGATAAATTTGTAAACTCATGAGCTATCTGAAACGTTCTTAAAATGCCTTTTGAAAATAATTCATATGAAGGAACATCCGTTACATCTTCATTATTAAACAAAACTTTACCTTGTGAGGATTTTAAATTTCCAGCAATTAAATTAAATAAAGTGGTTTTGCCCGAACCATTTGGTCCAATAATTCCAGTGATAGATCCTTGTTTTATTTTTAATGAACAATCAGAAACTGCTGCTAATCCTCCAAAATATTTAGATAAACTTTCAATTTGTAAAATATTCTGTTGTTGATCCATGAAATTTTATTTATTTAATCTTTTGTGTATACTATTAAGAGTTTTCTCCAAAGATTTATAAAAACCAGCTTTTGTTAATTCCTTAACACCTTGTTCATTTAATCCCTTAGGTGTCTGAGATTCTTTTACCAAATATTTTAAATCTTTTTTTGAATTAACAACCGCATCTTCTGACAAAGCTAAAAATAAAGAAGTTATGTATTTTTGAGCATTATTTCTTTTAACACCTCTTTTAACCAACCAGTCTGTCATTGCACTTAACAATTGATAAAAAGGTGCCATCATTCCAGATGTTGACCAAAAATTAATAGATGATTTTTCATTTTTAATTTCAACAGTTGTTCCAACTTTATCAAAGAATGCTTTAACTTTTTTATTAGGAGGGCAAATAGGTACTGGTCCTTTTTTCAATGATATTGGTGGCAATGGTATGGCTCTTACAATTTGTGCTTTAACTTTTATTGCTTTTTTTAACTGAGATAAAGTTATTGTTGAAATAAAGCTAATTATAGTTTGTGTTGATTTAAATTTTAACTCTTTAATTATTTTATCTCCTACAGTAGGCGTAACCGATAAAAATACCCAATCACACTTATCAACTATTTGCTGATTATTTTTAGCAATTATTACTTTTTTAAATTTTTGTTTTAAATTCTTAGCAATACTTTTGTTTCTTGGTGAAATTATAATTTTGTTAAATGAAATTTTAGATGTGCAAATACCAGTAATCACTGATGATGCTATTTTACCTGTACCTATAAATCCTAAATTCATAAATTTGGTTACTTTATATTGATTATATTGAATTAATTAATAAAAAAAGAGCCTCTAATTCTTAATAATTCTCTGCTTAATTCTTCATTTTCTTTGAAAGGTTTTCTTCCATGAAGCCAAAAGTAATTATTAGCAATAATTGCAGATCCAACAGGTAATTTGGTAATAGTTTTTTTTTTACTTTCTTCTAAGCCATCTGATAATCTTTGTAAAAAATTACCCTGTTCCATGTTTTTAGGCTCAGGGAATTGATCAATGTAAGAAATAGTAGGTTTGCCATTTTCATCTGATGAAAAAACTGGATGTTCTACTTTGTAATCTACATTTTTACTTTTAGGTGAGCCCCAAATAAAATTCTGTTTACCAACAGGATCATTATATAAATCCTCACAGTGCTCCCAATCATCAAGGTGTAACATTGCAGTCTCTCCACCATCCACATTCTGTTCATCAATTTTGGACATTAACAGCCAATCAGTAACCTCTTTGACATAAGTTCCGTCTGTATGAAGATCCATATTTCTGTATGCTTTTCTTAAATACGAGTCACTTTTATCTTCATGCTTCACAACAAATCTCGCATAATACTTACCAGCCATCGAGTCATGATTGGGTACTCCTATTAAGTGTGCAATAGCAGTAGATAGCTTAACTAAAAATTTATCATTAATTTTTGCTGTAATATTTTTAGGACCAATTACAAAACAACCTGTAGATCTATCTCTAATGATGGAATTCAATAATTTGCTTAACTTATTATTTGTTAAATCATCTAAGCTTTTTGCAATAGTGAATCGCGTAAAGGGTTTAAGTTCTAACGCTGTTAAATCAAATTTATTGAAAGGGAATATTAGTTTTTCAATAATTTCATTTTCAAGATCAATATTAATTATTCTTTTTGAATTATTATGTTCTGAAATTGTTAAACCAGAAATTTTTTCCATTATAAGTACTCGCTTAATAATGCCATCATGATAGCAGAAATTACAGTCGGATAAACAAAATTTCTTTTAGATATAAAAAAAATAAATAAGCAAAATAATACTACGACTGCTCTTACTGTATAACTTGTCTCAGACAATACCCCTACCGGAAAAATAATTGTTCTAGCTATCAACGCTGCTAAAGTTGAATAAGCCAAACAATTAAACCATTTAAATAATTTTGAAGTTTCTTTTATTCCTTCTGAGGAAACTACTCCTAAAAACCTAGAAGAAAAAGTCGCTAATGACGTAACTAAAATTGCAAGAACTACACTAAGCGACATTTAACTCTCCTATAATATAAGCAATAGTTCCACCAACAAGTCCACCAAGTAAAATCGACCATTCGGGTGATAAAAAATAAAATATTGGACCCAATAATAAACCTAGTATTACCGACGCTGATATTTGGATGGATTTCATTGTTCCTACCATCATACATAAAAAATAAATTGGATTTAGAATTGCTAAACCAATCATTATGTTTTTATCTAAATAATCTGATGCATAAAATCCAATAAATGTTCCAATTACAGCAGTAGTCCATGTTCCAGTGCCAATACCAATCCAAAAATCAATTCTATGTTTTTGTTCAATATCTCTATAATTATTTTTCATTATCAGCCAAGCAGACACTGCAATAAAATGACATGAGAAGTAATATTTCCATTTTGGTTGGCTTTTGTGCATCATTAATGGGAATAAAGAAACGGTCAATGGATATAACCGAGCATTAACAAACCAAACTGCTAAAAATATATTTAGCAAAGATGCTCCAACTAACAATGACTCAGCCATTACTAAAGAACCAGGTAAGGCATAAGTCAACATTGTAGAAAAAATACTTTCTTGAATATTAAATCCTAAGTTTTTAAGAAGTGCGCCAATTGCTATGAAGCAGCAACCAAGTGCAAGTGCTGGACTATCGGGTTTTATAATAGATTTAAAGCCTCTAAAGAAAAAATCTTTATTAATCATTAGCCTCCAAGGAATAATCTACCGACATCAGGATTATTTAACAAGTCATCCCCTTTGCCAGCAATAGCAGTTTGCCCTGATACTAAAACGTATCCAATGTCAGCAAACTCTAATCCCTTTTTAGCATTTTGTTCCACTAATATGATTGTTTTTTTTTCTGTTATCTGCAGATCTCTTAAAATTTCAAAAACCATATCAATATATCTTGGCTCCAATCCAATTGAAGGCTCATCCACTAATAAAACAGATGGTTTCATTACGAGTGCTCTTGAAATTTCCAGTAATCTTCTTTCACCACCAGATAAAACTTTTGCTGGTTGGTTTCTTCTGTTTCTTAATCGTTCATATTTTTCAAAAATTCTTTCTGCTTCTTGATAAGATTCATCTGTATTTTCTTTTATATAACCACCCATCAATAAATTCTCTTCCACTGTCATGTCTGGAAAAACAGAATTGTCTTGCAAGATATAGGCGATACCACATGACTTTAATTTTTCTGCTGGAGTTAAGTTTGTAATTTCTTTTCCATCAATTTCTATTTGTCCTGAAAAAATATTTGTAAAACCATAAATTGAATGAAGGATTGTAGATTTTCCCGCACCATTTGGCCCAATCAAACATAAAGATTGAGCTTTACTAACTCGTAAATCAAAATCATGAAGAATTTCCATTTTTCCATAACCAGCAGATAGCTTATTAATAGTTACATGATTATTATCAGGAGATAATTTTTGTAACTCCTCTACACCTGGTGCTTTTCCTAATACATCATATTGATTAGACATTATTGGGCCCCCAAGTAAGCATCTAATACACGCTTATCATTTTTAATTTCTTCAGGTGTTCCATTAGCTAGCATTTGACCATGCGCTAAACAAAAAACTTTTTGTGCTAAATTCATAATAACTTTCATATTATGTTCTATAACCAATAAAGTAATCCCATATTCTTTATTTACTTTAATTAAACGATCAATAATTCCATTAATTAATGTAGGATTTATTCCTGCTGTTGGCTCATCTAGTAAAAGCATTTTAGGCTCATTCATTAATGCCATAGCAAGTTCTAATAATTTTTGTTGACCAAAAGAAAGGTCTCCTGCTCTAAGTTTTCTTTTTTGGTGAAGACCAACAAATTTTAATAAAGTTTCAGCTTTATCAGTTAACTCTGATGGTATCTTCTGAAATACAGTAAGTATGCCATCATTTTCTGGTTTGTGACTAATTAACATATTTTCAATACAGTTTAATTTTCCATAAATTCTTGTTTGTTGAAAAGTTCTAAGTAATCCTAATTTTGCAACAACAGGTACGGGTAATTCAGAAACCTCTGTACCATCAAACTTAATTGAGCCCTTATCAATAGGATAAGTTCCAACAATAGAATTAAATAATGTAGTTTTTCCAGATCCATTTGGCCCAATTAATCCAACGATAGAACCCTGTTCAACAGACATTGAAATATCAACATTAGCTTTTACACCACCAAAAGATTTACTAACTCCTGTTACATCCAATATAGACATTATTTTAATTCTACCTGCGCCTTTCGATCTGCTTCATCAATTGTTTCACCAAATTTTTCTGGGTATTTTTCTCTTAACCATCCCATTATTCCCTCAGGAAAGTAAACAACGATTACTACAATTAAAACTCCTAAAGCAACATACTGCCAACCTAAAAAGTAAGTCCAAAACCCTTCTTTAAATAAATGAAAAACAGTTGCGCCAACAAGTGGTCCCCATAACGTTCCTTTTCCACCAAGGATTGCCATTAAAACCATGAACACACCGAAAGTTGGACCAGCAAATGCTATTTCTGTTGGCTCAATATAACCATTAATGTGACCCATTAATCCACCAGCTATTCCAACAAAAAATGCTGAGACCATCCAACCAATAATTTTATATCTCATTGTATGAATTCCCATTGCTTCTGCTTTGTCTTCATTATCTCTTATTGCATTTAGAACTAATCCAAACCTTGTACTGTATGCCCACTTTAAAGTAATAAAAGTTATAACCACTAAAGCAAAACTTAAGTAATACAAAAATTGTGATGAAAGTTCGTTAGAACCAAATCCTTTTGGCCATACAGGAACAGTCATTCCTTGACCAGCTCCAATAATTTCAATTCCTCCTGCAATCTCACCTGCAGCAATTCCTAATGCCAAAGTACAAATTGCAAAGTAGTGCCCTCTTAAACCTAAAATTCCATAACCAATTACTCCAGCTATAATCATTGGAATTATACCTGATAATATTATTCCAACTCCAAAACCTTGGAAAAATTGTGGTATTGTATGAACGAAAGTTTTTTCACCACCTGCATCAGTCCATTCAGCTAAAGAAAAAAACATTGCTATTTGAGTACTTGACGCAACATACATTCCAACACCAAAGAACAAAATATTTCCAAATGTGTTATAACCCATTTGACCACCTTGAACATCCCAAGTCATAGCTAATACGATTAGAATATAAAGAAATGATAACTGAAGTTTATAAGCAGGAAACAAAAATGCTCCAGCTAAACCAAATATTATTAGACTAGCATATAGTAAAGTATTTTTATTCATTATTTTAAATACTCTCTTTTTCTTGCTAATTTAAATCTTCGATAAACCAATATTATGACTAATAGTGAAAATACTGCCGCGATTCTAAATTCTGTTCCAAGTAAATAATCTGCCCATTCTTCAAAAATACCAAGTCCCATACCAGAAATTGCTACTGCTGGTAAATTTCCAAGACCAGCAATAATTACAATCATGAAAGATCTGACTGTATAAGCTAATCCTGTGTAAGGATGAAGTGTAAATGTAATTGCCACACATGCTCCTGCTATTCCACATAATGCTGCATTTATTCCAAAGGTTGTTGCATAAACCTTTTCAGTGTTTACACCTAAAATCTTTGCAGCTCTTGCATTTTGAGCTGTTGCTCTAATTGCGCGACCTAATTTCGATTTTTTCATATAAACAACAAGAATAATTGCAGATATTATACAAACTACACCTGAAAATATTTTTGAATTTGCAAGCACCAAAGTGTTGTCAAACAACATTAGCGTGCCTAATTCTGGGTTAGCAACAACAACATCTGAGCCAAAAGCAAAATTCATTAATTGTTGTGTTAAAATGCTAATTCCAAATGTTGCAAGAATAGAAATAAACAAATCTCTATCAACAACTTTATTAATTACTAATTTATACATACCTACTCCAACAAAATACATAACAATTGGTGATACAATAATTCCAAAAATAGGATGAAGCCCTGATAAGTACATAAAATATGCGATGTATCCACCCATTATTACTAGTTCACCTTGAGCAATATTAATTATATTCATTACTCCCCACTGCAAAGCCATTCCATAAGCTATTAGTGCAAATAAGATTCCAAGAAGAATTCCATCTAACGATGCTTGTAATGTTAAAATTGGGTATTGAAAAATAGTAAAGTCCATAAAATTATTAAATACTTATAAAAAATGCCCCCTATTACTAGAGGGCATTTTGATTATTAGATATTATCTATTTGACCACGTTGGAGTTGGGTGCACTAACTCAGCTGAAGCCCATTTAAGTGGAGCAACAACTTTGTTTTCACATTTACCAGCATCACAAATCACTTGGAAAAGTACCATTGGTTTTGATACATTCTGTCCACCTTCAGCAAATTTTATGTTTCCATAAAAAGTTTGCATGTCAGTAGCAGCTAATGCATCTCTAACTTTTTTGGTGTCAAATGAATTAGCTCTTTCAAATGCATCTTTATAAACTAATAAAGCAGCAGATGACTCAGCAGCTTGATATGGCGGTGCATATCCAAACATTTTATTAAAATCAGCATCATAAGTCATGCCATCTTTAAAAAAATCATCTTTGTAGGATAAAGATTTATGCCACTGAGAAGCACAAAGTGCATACTCAGATATATCTCCCAATTGTTTAGAAAGTTTAGCAGCGTCACAATGAGTCATGGCTAACATTGGAACATCAATCTTCATTTCTGCAATTTCCTTAACTGCAGTTACAGCACCTTTTGTATGTCCTGAAACAACTAATACATCTGGTTTTTTAACTCTAACTTCATTTAAAGTTGTTACCATAGTATTTAATTCTTTTGGCAACTTATCATCTATGATGATTTTAGAACCAGTTCTTTTTGCAGCATCAACAATACCTAATCTCACATCTTGAGAGAATGGGTCTTGTTCAAATGCCATTGCAATCTTAACTGGTTTCCCACCGTTAAGCTCAACAGCTGTTTCAATAGCTACATCAAGATATAAGTTCGCTGGTGCAAGCACCGCAAACAAATACTTGTAACCTTTGGTAAATAACGATCTAGATGCACCGTTTGCTTCTACCATTGGTATTCCATATTTTTCAGTTACAGGCGCCATAGCTTTTGTAAGTCCTGAGCTATATGGTCCAAGCATGAACTGAACACCATCTTGTTTGATTAATCTTTCTGCAAGTTGCGCTGCTCTTCCAGAGTTTGACTCATCATCATAATAAATGATTTCAAACTTGTAAGTTTTTCCACCAACTTTTACACCACCCATGCTATTAATTCTCTCAACAGCTAAATTATAACCATTTTGAGTATGTTCACCATTAGATGAATATTTTCCACTTAGTGAAACAGCTGCACCTAAAACAATTTTATCTCCAACAACCTTCGCGAAAGATATTGTTGAAGCTGAAATTAAAAGTGCAATTGCAGAAACTAATGTAATAATTATATTTCTGATTTTCATTTTACTTCCTTTATTTAATTTAAATTAAAAGACTAATTAAAGCTCTTTATTAGATAACAAACAAGCTGGTAATGACTGGTTGCGACTTAATACTTTTGCATAAATACAATAATCATGGCGATAATAACTAAAACGCACGCTGAAATTGTATTTATAACTTTAGGATTAGCTTTTATCCAAACAATTAATTTTCTAGCAAGCACAGCGTAAGCCATTAAAGATAAAAAATCTAAAACAATATAAGTTGAGATTAAAATAAAGAATTGAACAACATAATTTCCATTAAAGTCAATAAATTGTGGAAATATTAATGGAAAGAACATCCATGCCTTTGGACTTGTTCCTGCAACTAAAAAACCATCTCTAAAAAAAGAAAATAAACTTTTTGATGAAATGTTATCTGAACTTACATCTTTAGGTTTTGATTTATAAAGATCATAAGCAAGATATAAAATATAAGTTACTCCAACCCATTTAAAAATATTTAAAAAATTTGGATTATCTGAAAAAAAAGAACCTATTACAAAAATAACTAAAGTAGCTTGTATAAAATTTGCAGTAATATCTCCCAGTGCAGTCCAAATACATTTTTGAACTCCATAATTCATAGAATATGAAATGATGACAATTCGAGGGGTACCAGGTGTAATAAATAAAAATAGGATTATTTGTAAAAATAGGAAATAATTTAAGGGGTACATTTTAAGGAAGATAGTCCAAAAAAACCGGGAGCTAAAGATGGCTAAGATGGACTATCAAATTTATAATATCATGCTCTAAAAAAAATGCATTAATCATTTTTTTCAAATATAAAGGATTTATGAAAAAAAAAGGTCACACCCCCATAACTAGAGTCAAAAATCCAGAGCCAAATGTTGATGACCCAGATTGGATCATTTGGGCCGCCTGGGCAGATCGGATCACTTTTGAGGAAATAGAGAAAAAGACTGGTAAGACAGAATCTGAGGTTATTAAGATTATGCGAAGATCTGTAAAACCTACCTCATTCAGATTATGGAGAAAAAGAGTAAATCAAAAAAGTATAAAACATAGAAAAAAATTTGAATATTCTAGAAAAGAAATTACTAGTAAAATTAAAAAGAATGATTATTTATAAACTATGAAAAATATAACAATCTATACAGGACCACATTGTAATTACTGTGAAGCTGCTAAGAAATTATTAACTAGAAATAACGTAGAATATAAAGAAATTAATATTGCAACAGTTGATGGTGCCATGGACGAAATGATTACAAAAGCTAATGGCAAAAGAACTATTCCACAAATTTTTTTTGATGATCAACACATTGGTGGATATGATGATGTTAGAGCTTTAGAAAAAGAGAACAAGTTACAAGAACTTCTTAAATAATTAATTCTAATCCTCTAAAGCAAGTTGTTTTTTAACTAATAAACTTTCATCTTCTAATTTTACTCTTATCGAAAAAAATTTATTTTGGCTTAAAAACCAAACAAACACCATTGTTACAGTATCTTTTACCTGTTGGATTTGGTCCATCTTCAAAAATATGACCATGATGACCACCACATTTTTTACAATGGTACTCCGTTCTTGCATAACCCAACAGATGATCAGTTTTAGTTTCAAATACATCAGGGAGTGATTGATAAAAAGATGGCCAACCAGAACCACTTTCATACTTTGTATTAGAATCAAATAATTTTTCTCCACAGTTAGCACAATGAAAACTTCCCTCTCTTTTTTCATGATTTAGCTCACTGGTACCAGCCATTTCTGTGCCTTCTTCAAATAAAACTAATTTTTGCTCGGCAGTTAAATCTGGATTAATTTTTTTTGTCATAAACTAAAGTAATTTAGCACAAGATTGATGTAATACAGAATGTAATTCTACCAATTTGGTAAAGTCTTTATTATATCCTCCACCCAAAACACCACAGATAGGTATTTTTTTTGAAGAAAAATTATCAATTACTAATTCATCTCTTTGTCTTACACCTTCATCAGAAATTTTTAACTTTCCCAATCGATCGTTAAAGTGAATATCAACACCTGCTATATAAAAAACAAAGTCAAAGTTTTCATTATTAAGTTCATTTAAATAAAATTTAAGTGTCTTTATATAAGCATCATCTTCTAGATTATCTTCAAGCTCAACATCTAAGTCACTCGTTGATTTTTTGGCAGGATAATTCGTTTTTGAATGCATACTAAAAGTAAAGACATGCCTATTATCTTTAAAAATTTCAGAGTTTCCATTTCCTTGATGAACATCTAAATCAACAATCAAAATTCTATTAGCAAACCCCCTATCAAGTAAATAATGAGCAGCAACTGCCACATCATTGAAAACACAATAACCAGCACCACCATTATAATTTGCATGATGGCTGCCTCCTGCGGTGTTGCAAGCAACTCCATAATTCATTGCAAGCTTTGAAGCTAAAACAGTTCCTCCTGTTGCAACTAATGATCTCTGAACAACACTATCTACCAATGGAAAACCAATTTTTTTAATTCCATTTTGGTCTAAAGTTTTATTCTTAATATTGTTTATATAATTTTCTGAGTGAGCTCTATTTAAGGTTTCAAATGAACAAGCAACAGGATTATGAAATGCTTTGACTACTTTTTGGTCAATTAAATATTTTGCTAATTCACCAAATTTATTTATCGGAAACTTATGATCATCCCCAATTTTTGCAACATAGTCTTTATGATTAACTACTGGTAGCTCCATTACTTTTCAATAATACGAATGGGCTTTCCGTTTACGCAAGCCTCAAGATCTTCAATCATCTGAGTATAAAAAATACTATAATTTTCTGCTGTTACATATCCAATGTGAGGAGTAAGTAATGCATTAGGTAAAAATCTTAATTTATTTCCTTCAGGCAAAGGTTCTTTGTCATAAACATCAATTCCTGCACCCATAATAACATTAGTTGATAATGCAATTATTAAATCATCTTCATTTACAATTGGACCACGTGAAGTATTAATTAAAAAAGCTGTCTTCTTCATTTGATCAAATTCTTTTATAGTAATGCAATCTTTGTAACGCTCTCCACCTTGAACATGAATTGAAATATAATCTGAGTTTTTAATTAAATCTTCTTTACTGCATGGAAGGACATTTAATTCTTTACATTTATCTAAATCTAGATTTTCACTCCAAGCCATAACTTGCATACCAAATGCATTAGCTATTTTTGCTACTTGCGAACCTACTCTTCCAAGACCAATTAAACCAATTATTTTACCTTTAAGTTCAAAGCCGACAGTTGTTTGCCAATAACCTTGATACATATTATCGATTTCAGTTTTTAAATTTTTAGATAATCCTAATATTAAAGCCCAAGTTAATTCACATGTAGGATTAAAGTTAATTTCAGTACCACAAACTATAATTTTTCTTTTTTTTGCAGCATCTAAATCAATTGCTTTATTTCTTGAGCCACTTGTGATGATATATCTAAGATCATTTAGATTATCGATTAAATTTTTAGTAATTGGTGTTCGCTCACGCATAATTAATAATGCTTCAAAATCAGATAATTGATCTATAGCATCAGCTTCATCCTCAAAAGGTTCACTAAAAATTTTAAATTCGTATTTTCCAGATAATTTTTTTAAGTCCACAAACTCTTGCGAAACATCTTGATAATCGTCTAGTATTGCAACTTTAAGCATTTTGAACTTTCATATTTGATAATAAAATTCCTATAAAAATAAAACAGGCTCCTAAGATATGATAAAACATAAATTTTTCATTAAAAAAAATCATAGCCATTACAGCACTGAATATAGGCATCAAATGCAAAAATACACCAGATCGATTTGCACCAATCATGGATATACCTTTAATCCATAATATAAATGAAGCTAGACCAGGTAACAAAACAACGTATGATAAAATTAAGATAAATGGCGTATCAAGTTTAATTCTATAACCAACTTGATACTCTATAAAATAAACTGGAATTAAGAAAATTAATCCAAATGTCATTACAACTTGTAATAAACTTAATTGAGATAACTCATATTTTTGTCTTTTTAATAGAGTTGAGTATAGAGCCCAAGAAAACATAGCGACTACCATTGTAATATCACCCTTATTAAAATTTAAATTTTTTAAAATTTCAAAATCAGCTTTAGTAATTATTATGATTACACCTAAAAATGAAAGTATTACTCCTATTATTTGAAATATATTTGTTTTCTCAATTTTTAAAATAAATGAAAAAAACATAATCATTACTGGAATTGTAGAAATCATTAGCACTCCACTTATAACCTGTGTAAAATTCAGTGAGTAATAAACAATTGAGTTAAAAATTGTAATACTTGTAACACCTAAAATTATAAACAATTTATAATTTTGAAATATATACTCTTTTTTTTTTAAAATTTCAGAAATTGTAAAGGGTGCTAAAATTAACCAAGCAAAAAACCAACGATAAAAATTTAAAGAAAATGGAGGCACTTCATAATGACTTGCAAATTTTCCAACTATAAAGTTTCCAGCCCAAAAGGTTACTGTTAGTAACAAAAAAATATAAGCAAGAAAATTTGATTTTTCTCTCACTTAACCAAATCTTAGTGAGCTATAAGGTTTTAAATCTAAATTTGTATTTTCGTTAGCTATCATTCCTGAAACTATCTTTCCAGATATTGGGCCCAATGTCCAACCTAAATGATGATGACCAAAACAATAAAAAACATTTTTATGATTTTTTGACGGACCCATTACCGGAAGAAAGTCTGGTAAAGATGGTCTAAATCCAAGCCATTCATCTTCATGTTCTGGTAAATCTCCAAGCATATACTTCGCATTATTAATTAAATTTTTAACCCTCGATTTTGATAAAGGGTTATCTAAACCACCAAATTCAACTGTTCCAACAACCCTTAAGCCTTGTTCCATGGGAGTAATTCCAAATCCTCTGTTTGAAAAAATAACTGGTCTATTTAATAGATGATCACAACCTTTAAAGTGAACATGATATCCTCTTTCAGTATCTAAAGGTATTCTTTCACCTAAATTATCAGTTAATTTTTTAGAAAAAGCACCACAAGCAATCACGACTTTATCAAAAATAAAACTTTGATTTTCAGTTTTAAAAACAGGTTTTTGTTCATCAAAATTAATGTCTTGAATGTTTACTTTATTAAATTTTCCACCTTTTTTTAAAAACAAGTCAAAAAGTTTTAAAAGAATTTTTTTTGGATTTCTTGCGTGTCTTGCATATGGATAATAAACACCCGCATGATAAAAAGGTTTAATATGTGGTTCTAGATCATGAATTTCAGCTTTGTTTACTAATTGTTGTTTAACACCCAGCTCATCTCTTATATTTATTTCCAATTCTCTACTTTTGAGATCTTGGTCATTCCAAATATATAAAATTCCTTTATTTTCAACTAAGCCTTCTAATTCAATTTCATCAAATAATTCATCGTATGCAGGTAAAGCTAAGTCTAAAATTTGATGCATATTTTTTGCTGTATGCATCATGTTTTTGGTTGTTGAATTCATTATAAATTTTAAAAACCATGGGATCATTTTAGGAACATGGTTCCACTTTAAAGCTAAAGGTCCAGATGAGCTCAGCAACATTGCTGGAACATCTGCTAGTACATCAGGACGATTAAGAGGAACCGAAGCATATGGTGAAAAGTGACCGGCATTTCCATACGATGCTGCTTGTGCGCCAGGATTATCTCTATCAAAGATAGTTACATTGAATCCTTTTTTTTGCAAAAACAAAGCATTTGATACACCCTGGATTCCAGCACCTACAATCCCAACTTTAATATTTTTATTCATGATCGTTTTTTATAGTTAAAAAAATAATATTTGGTAGTGGCAAATTATACTTAAATATATTGTAATAATTTAAGCTATAGTTTGTTGGCTATGAATTTTGGCACTTAACACAATGCCAAAACCAATCATGGTAGCGAGCATTGAAGATCCTCCATAAGACATTATCGGAAGTGGAGAGCCAACTATAGGTAACAACCCTAACACCATCGATAAATTAACCGTAATATAAATAAATATCGCAAATGCAAAACCAAAACAAAACATTTTAGCAAAACTACTTCTAGAAATTGCACCTATTTGAATTATTCTAATAATAATAATTGTATACAATAACAGAAGTCCAACTGAACCAACAAATCCAAACTCCTCCGAAAACAAAGTAAAAATAAAATCAGTATGTTTCTCAGGTAAAAAGTCTAAGTAGCTTTGTGTCCCTTTTAAAAATCCTTTGCCATCTAATCCTCCAGAACCTATTGCTATTTTTGATTGAATTATTTGATAACCTGCTCCTAATGGATCTCTATCTGGATCCAAAAAAGTCAATATTCTCAATTTTTGGTAGGGCTTTAAAAATGAAATTACAAAAGGTAGAGATATCAAGAAAACAATGAACGAATAAATAAAATATTTTATTTTAACACCTCCTAACCATAAAATAATTAATGCACTAGATGTAATTAAAATTGAGGTTCCTAAATCTGGTTGAGAAAGTACCATTAATATTGGAACTAAAATTATAGTTAAAACCGTAATTATACTTGTTAAAGAGTTGACATTTTCAATTTTTATCCTGTGATAATATTTTGCTAAACAAAGTATAATCGCAATCTTCATCAACTCTGATGGTTGTAAATTAAATAAATATAAATCCATCCATCTTCTAGAACCTGAAGATTTAATTCCAAAAAAGGAAACGTAAATTAATAAAAGAACTACAACAATGTAAAATAAGTAGGAAAAATTATGCCACCATTTGATATTAAAAAAGCCAATGAAAATCATTAAAGGAAAAAAAATTATAATTTTACTAAAATGACTTTTTGTATGATAAAGAATTTCTCCTCCATCTGTTGAATACATCACAAATAAACTTATTGTGGAAACTAGTAACACGCTTGTTAGTAAAATGTAATCTAATGCTTTAACTTTTTGCCAAAAAGAAAGTTCATTATTTAATCTATCAGGTTGAAACATTAAATATCTATTTCCTCAAAATTTTTTTGTTTATTTCTTAATTTGTCTCTATCAATAATTAATTTAAATAATTTTTTTGCTATTGGCGCAGCAGTTTTGCTTCCTGAGCCACCATGTTCAACAATGATACTTAATGCATATCTTGGATTTACATATGGTCCATATGCAACAAATAATGCATGGTCTCTATCTTTGTATGGAATTTGTTCAATTTTTAAATCAAGTTCTCTTTCACGCATACTAATTCTCTTTACCTGGGCAGTTCCAGTTTTACCTGCGAATTGATACTTTGGATCATCTATTCTGGATTTATATGATGTTCCATATAATTCATTAGTTGAACTAAACATTGCTTCTTGAATAATTTTGATATTTTTATGATCCTTAAATAATTTTTTTTCTTGTCCATGCAAAGTTTCCTCTTGCAATTTACTTTTGGCTTCTTCTAAAGACATAGGATTATTGTTTACTATAATTCTTGGTTTTATTTCGTAACCACCATTAGCAATTTGAGCTGTCATAAGACATAATTGAAGAGGAGTAGTTTGGGTGTAACCTTGACCTATTCCAGTTATTAATGTTTCTCCAAGTACCCAACCTTTTCCAAGATTATTTTTTTTCCATTTTGTATTAGGAAACAAACCTGATTTCTCATAATCAAAATAATCTCCTAATACTTTTTTTCCTAGTCCAAATTTTTCAGCTGTAACCTTTAGTCGATCTACACCTAGCAGTCTTGCAACTTCGTAAAAATAAGTATCACATGATTGTTTCATTGCATTTTTTAAACTCATAAATCCGTGACCTTTTTCTTTCCAGCAATGAAATGTTTGTCCGAAGAGTTCCATCTTTCCTGTACATTTTACTTTAAAATTTGGACTAACAATTTTGTTTTCTAAAGCTGATAAAGCTACAATTGGTTTTATTGTTGATCCCGGAGAATAAAGTCCAGAAAGTGTTTTATTTATTAGAGGTTTTAAAGGATTATTTCTAATCAAGGCCCAATCATCATTACTTATTCCAAACAAAAATTTATTTGGGTCGTAAGAAGGGGATGAATACATTGCAATAACGTCACCAGTATAAATATCCATCACGCTGATAGATCCAGCTCGATCATTTAAAATTTTTCCACAAGCTTTCTGAATTTCAGTATCTACAGTGAGACGTATTCTTAAACCTTGGTTACCTTTTTGATGCTCAAGTTGATTAATCCTTTTTCCATAAGCATTAACCTCATATCTTTGGATTGCATTACTTCCAATCAAGAAATTTTCTAAAGTTTTTTCTAAACCTAATTTTCCAATTTTCATACCTGGAACAAATCTTTCTTGTACTATTTCATTAGCAAGAATTTCTTCTTCATTGGGTTGACTAACATAACCCAAAATATGAGTATAAATGTCACTAAAAGGATAATTTCTAGATATAGTCATAACAGGCTTTGCACCAACTAAATCATATAAAAAATTATTTATTTTTAAAAAATCACTCCAAGAAAGATTTTCAGAAACAATAATACTTTCCCATGGTTTCAATTTATTTTTTAGCTTAACTATTTTTTCTATTTTTTTATCACTAAGATTAAGTAATACTTTTAATCTTGATATCAAATAATTAAAATTTTCAACTTGTTCAGGAATAATATGAAGTTGATAAACTTTTAAATTTCCAGCTATTACATTTCCAAAATAATCAACAATATCTCCTCTTGTAGGTGGAAGTTTCCATTCTCGGATTCTATTTTTATCTGATAGAGTTAGGTATTTTTTATTTTCATTTACCTGTAAAGAAAAAAGTCTAGCTATAATTCCAGTAAAGATAATTATCTTTGCAGCACCTATAATAAACATCCGTCTATTAATTACGTCTGTTTTTCTAATTCCTGAGTTTTCTTTAATCATTTTTTTTTAGAGAAATTTGGCTATTTAGAATATTGAATAATAAAAAAAATAATGGGTAAAACAAAAAAGTAAAGCCTGAGTTTATCAAGTAGTTCATATAATCTACCTGGTATAAAAAAATTAAATCTAAAATTATTACCTGAATTGAATTTATGAGCAAAACAGTAACAATAAATGAAAGCCAATCATTTATAAATTTAGGACTTAATGTGATTTGTCTAATATATGATGTTATAGCGCAGATTAATAAATAACAAAAACTACTTATTCCAATTGGAACACCAATTACTACATCATTAATTATCCCTGCTAAAAAAATAGACAAATATCCAAGATAATCAGGATTCCTTAAAGTCCAAAAAAATATCAAAATAAAAATAAAATTAAATGAGAAATAATCTAATTTTAAATAATTAAAATCAAACTCATTAAATACAGAAAAAAACAAAAATATGATCGGTAAATATGAAAGAAATGATTTTAAAAAGGTACTTTTGTTCAATGAAGCCATTATTTATCCTCACCTATCTTAAATTCTGTAATCTTTACGAAGCTTAATTGTCCAAAATCAGAAAAAAATTCTATTTGCCCTGAGTTATTAAGTATTTTACCAACTGGAATACCTGGTTTAAATAAACCACCTAATCCAGAAGTATATACGATTACCTTACTTTCAATTTGATTTTCCTCATACTCATCTTTAGTATATTCAATGACTCCATAGTCTTTACCAGTCCCAGACGCAACGGCTTGCATGAATGGAGGTTGAATAATCACTGGTATTTTACTGTTTAAATCTGACAAAAGAAGAGCCCTAGAATTTGAGTAATTTACTTCAATAATTTGTCCAACTAAATAGTTTCTATCCATTATTGCCATTCCAATTTTGACATTATCTTTTGACCCTTTGTTTAAAACAATAGATTTAAGAAATGGACTTTCTCTATCAATTAAAACTCTAGCAAATATCTCTTCTGAATTTATGCTTTCATCAATTAACTCTCTAAGCTTTTTATTTTCTGCAGTTAAAAAATTATTTAATGCTATAATCTCTTCTGTATTTTCAATTTTAATTAATTCTTTTTGATGAATTTCATGCAAATTGATGTGTGATTTGATTTCGGATATTATCTCTTTTATTTTATTTTCTGGAACTGATGAAATATATGAAGATCTATAAATTACTTCATTGATTCCTAATTTAACAAATTGAATTAGTTTAAAATTAAGGTTACTAAAAATTATTACGATTAGAGATAAAATAATTAAGCTTATTAGTGAAAACTTTTGTTTTTCTTTCTTTTTAAAAAAAGTTGATCTTAAGGCAATTACAAAATCATCTCTGCCTTTAACCATCTCTTAATATTCTGATAACATAGTAGAAAAAGTTTCTTCTTGATCCAATGCTTTTCCAGTACCAACAGCAACACAAGATAATGGATCATCAGCAACATGTACTGGTAAACCTGTTTCTTTTGAAAACCTTTTGTCAATATTTTTTAATAAAGCTCCACCACCAGTTAATGTTAATCCCATATCAACTAAATCAGCTGATAATTCTGGAGGAGTATTTTCTAGAGCTTGCTTAATAGAATTAATCATCTCCTTCATGATGTCATTTAATGCTTCGGCAGTATCTTCCTCTGTAATATTTACTTCCTTAGGTGTACCAGATCTCAGGTCTCTTCCTTTTACAGGGTAAGTATTTTTTCCAGTAGCTATTGCAGTACCCATTTCTTTTTTAATTTTTTCTGCAGTACCGTCTCCAATTAATAAATTATATTCTTTTCTCATATAATTAACTATAGCTGCATCCATTGCGTCACCTGCAACTCTTAGAGATTTTGAATAAACTAATCCACCTAAAGACATCACAGCAATTTCACTAGTTCCCCCACCAATATCTACAATCATAGATCCTGTTGCTTCAGAAATTGGAAGTCCAGCTCCTATTGCAGCAGCAATAGGTTCTTCAATTAACTGAACTCTTCTAGCACCCGCTGCAAGAGCACTATCTTGAATTGCTTTTCTCTCAACAGGTGTTGAGCCTGTTGGAACACAAATTAAAATTCTAGGATTTGCAAACGTACTTCCTTTATGAACTTTTTTAATAAAGTGCTTAATCATTTCTTCAGTCACAATAAAGTCTGCAATCACACCGTCCCTCAATGGTCTAATCGCACTTATGTTTCCTGGTGTTCTTCCAAGCATAGTTTTTGCTTCATCACCAACGGCTAAAACATTTTTCTTTCCTCCTTGATCTACTATCGCAACAACAGAAGGTTCGTTTAAAACTACACCTTGTCCTTTTAAAACAACCAGTGTGTTTGCTGTTCCAAGATCGATTGCCATATCTTGGCTCCAAATTTTTTTAACTCTGTCGAATAGTCCCATTTTATATACCTCTCACCTTTTGATTTTCTTGCTCCATTGGAGCTGTTTTATCTCGTTTAATAATCATTTTATTTAATGCATTAATATAAGCATTTGCTGATGCAACTAATGTATCTGTATCAGCTGCTTGGCCTACAGTTGTTTTTCCTTTTTCTTCAATTTTAACACTCACAGTCGCTTGTGCATCAGTTCCCTCTGTTACAGCGTGAACCTGATAAAGTTGTAAATTAACATCGTGCGGATATAGGGCTTTAATACATTTAAATATTGCATCAACTGGTCCATCACCGGTTTCTGAGGCTTGTTTTACATCTCCATAAACATCCAATGTCATCTCTGCTCTTTGTGGTTCTCCCGTTCCAGCAAAAACCTTTAACGATTTTAAACTTATAGCGTTTACTTTGTTATCAATAATCAAACTATCATCGACTAATGCAATTATATCTTCGTCATAAACATGCTTTTTCTTATCTGCTAAGACTTTAAATTTTGCAAATGCATTACTTACCACATCATCAGTAAGATCAGGGTAGCCCAAGCTGTTCATTTTGTCTTTAAAAGCATGTCTTCCAGAATGTTTGCCCATTACTAAAGAAGTTTGTTTAACTCCTACACTCTCAGGTGTCATGATTTCATACGTTTGTCTATTCTTTAACATTCCATCTTGATGAATTCCCGCTTCATGAGCAAAAGCGTTTTTACCTACAATCGCTTTATTGTATTGAACTGGAAAACCTGTAGCATTAGATACGATTTTTGATGCTTTGCTTAATAATGTTGTGTTAATACCTGTGTCATAAGGTAATAAGTCTGGTCGAGTTTTAATTGCCATAACAACTTCTTCTAAAGCAGCATTACCTGCTCTTTCACCTAGACCATTTATTGTACATTCGATTTGTCTTGCACCTGCTTGAACTCCAGCTAAAGAGTTTGCAACAGCCAAACCTAAATCATTATGACAATGGGTAGATAAAATTGCTTTATCAATATTAGGAACTTTATTTAACAATGTTTCTATTATTGTGGTAAATTCAGAAGGTATCGTGTATCCAACTGTATCAGGAATATTTATTGTAGTTGCTCCATTTTTAATGGCAAGCTCTACTGTCTTACACATATAGTCCATATCAGTTCTCGTTCCATCTTCACAAGACCACTCTACATCGTCAGTAAATTTTCTTGCATAAGCAACATGTTTTCCAATTGAGTCGTATACATCCTCAGGTGACATATTAAGTTTGTGCTTCATATGCAAAGGACTTGTTGAAATAAACGTATGAATTCTAAATCTTGGAGCATGTTTTAATGCTTCATATGCTCTATCAATATCTTTTACAGAATGTCTAGAAAGACCTGCTGGAATAGAATTTTTTAAAATTTTACTAACTTCTGATACTGCTTCAAAATCTCCAGGGGATGCAATAGGAAAGCCAGCTTCAATAATATCAACACCTAATTCATCAAATACTCTTGCTATTTGAATTTTTTCTTCCAAACTCATGGACGCACCTGGTGATTGCTCACCATCACGCATAGTTGTATCAAATATAAAAACTCTATTTTTGTCGCTCATAACTAAATAATTTAGAAAAACTATAATACAATCTATAAGAGAGATTGCAAAATAATTTGTAAATTTTCTCTTATTATTAGACCGTTTCAGGTCTTCTAATTTTAGTTATAAATTGACTCAATTTTTGGCATTAAGTGTAAAAGCTCTTTTGTATAATCATGCTTAGGTTTTAAAAATAAATCCTCAGTATCTGAAACCTCACATAATTTGCCATCTCTTAATACTCCAATTCTATCACACATTTGCCTAACAACTGGCAAATCATGACTTATAAATAATATAGTTAAATTGAGTTGCTCCTGAAGGTCTTTTAATAAATTTAATATTTGAGCTTGAATACTTACATCTAAAGCAGAGGTTGGTTCATCACAAACTAAAAGTCTTGGCTGTGTTGCTAGTGATCTTGCAATTGATATTCTTTGTCTTTGACCACCAGAAAATTCATGAGGATAACGATCGGCTGAATTTTGAGTAAGCTCAACTGACTCTAATAAATCAAAAACATAACTATCTAAATCATTTTTACTTATTAATGGATTGTGAAGTTTTATAGGTTCAGAGACTATATCTCTTACTTTTAGTCTTCCATTTAATGACGAATAAGGGTCTTGAAATATCATTTGAATTTGTTTTCTGAATTTCATCATTTCAGAATTTTGTTTAATTTTTGTTACACAAACATTGTCAAAAAAAATTTCACCTACAGATGGTTTAAATAAGTTTACAATCATTTTAGCTATTGTTGATTTTCCACTACCACTTTCTCCTACCAATCCAAAAGACTCTCCTTCTCTAATATTAAAAGAAACATCATTAACTGCCATTACAGAATTTTTAGAACTTTCGGTAAAAAAATTATCATCAAAACTTTTACTTAAATTTTTAACTTGAACCAAATTTTGTTTTATAATTTCTTTTTTTGTCCATCTATTTAATATTTTTAGATTATTTTTATTTGTTTCATCATTTTCTTTTTCAATTATCACAAATCTAGATATCTTTTTATTTGTTGGAGGTACAGAGCTTACTAAGCTTTTGGTATAAGTTTTCTTTGGGTTTGTTAATATTTCTTTAGTGATACCAATTTCAACTACATCTCCATTTTTCATCACTGCCACTCTGTTAGCTGTTTCAGCTATAACACCCATATCATGAGTAATTAAAATTACTGCTAAATTTCTTTCTTTAGTTAGCTTTTTAATTAAATCTAAAATTTGTGACTGAATAGATACATCTAATGCTGTAGTTGGTTCATCTGCTATTAGTAATTCAGGCTCACAACATAAAGCAAGGGATATAACCACTCTTTGTCTCATACCGCCTGAGAACTGATGAGGATAATCATCAAATCTTTTTATGGCATCTTTTATTCCAACTTCATTAAGTAAGCTTATTGATCTTTCTTTTGCTTCTTCTTTGGTTAAATCTAAATGAGTTTGAATAGTTTCTATTAACTGCTCACCAATTGTAAGTATTGGATTAAGTGAGGTTTGTGGATCTTGGAATATAAGTCCAATTTTTTTTCCTCTATATTTAACAATGTTTAAAGGATCTTCATGAATATTAAGGTCACCTAATAAAACTGAACCACTTGAAACTTTACCGGGTTCATCTATTAAATTAATAATCGCATTTCCCACTGTACTTTTTCCTGATCCAGATTCACCAACTAAACCCAATATTTCTCCTTTATTAACTTCAATATTTATATTTTTTGCAGCGTAAACTGTTTCTTTTCTCATTTGATAGTCCACGCTTAGATCTTTAATCTTTAAAAAACTCATTTATTCAACCTTGGATTTAACGTATCACGCATCCAATCCCCTAATAGATTAATTGAAAAAGCAAGTATCACTAAAAATATTGCTGGAAAAAAAGTAATCCACCATTCACCTGAAAATAAAAAATCATTTCCTAATCTAATCAAAGTTCCAAGTGATGGAGTTGTTGGCGGAACTCCTACTCCTAAAAAACTTAATGTAGACTCAGCGATAATTGCAAGTGCAAGGCCAATAGTTCCTATTACCAACACTGGTCTTAAAATATTTGGTAAGATATGTTTAAACATAATAACTAAATTTGAAACTCCAATTATTGTAGATGCTGAAACATAATCTTTATTTTTTTCAACTAAAGTTGCTGCTCTAGATACTCTCGCAAATTGTGGCCATTCTGAAATACCAATTGCAAATATCAAAACATAAATTGCCATTTCATCATGCATCTCTCTAGAGATTAATCCTCTTGCGATACCATCAACTAATAAAGCCATTAAAATACTTGGAACAGTTAACTGAACATCAGTTAATCTCATAACAATCATTTCATATTTTCCTCCAAAATATCCAGCAGTTAATCCAAGTCCAACTCCTAAAATCAAGCTAAATATAATTGCAGAAAAACCTACTATTAAAGAAATTCTTGACCCAAATAAAATTGTAGATAGCATATCTCTACCTTGACCATCTGTACCTAAAATGAATTTTGACAAACCTTCCTCTGTCCAAGATGGGGGTGTAAATGCTTCCATTAAAGATAACGAAGAAGGATCAAATGGATTATAAGGAGTAATTAGCTCCACAAAAAAAGAACAGAAAAAAATTATAAATAAAATAAACGATGAAATTATAGCTGTCGGAGATTTTTTAAAACTAAAAAAAATATCACTATCTTTAATTCTTGACCAAGTAGTGTTAATATTGTTATCCACTGACACTATCCCCCTTAACACGAATTCTTGGATCTATAAAATAGTATAAAATATCAACTATAAAATTTATCATTACAAAAACAAAAGCTATAAATACTAAATAAGCAGACATAATTGGAATATCAACAAACTGAACTGCTTGAATAAATAAAAATCCCATACCTGGCCACTGAAAAACTGTTTCTGTAATAATTGAAAAAGCGATTAATGTTCCAATATTTATTCCAGCAATTGTAATTACTGGGATTAATCCATTTTTTAATGCATGTTTATATTTAATACTTTCTTCACTAATCCCTCTTGCTCTTGCAAATTTAATATAATCTGTCTGTAAAATTTCCATCATTTCTGCTCTAACAAGTCTAATTATATAAGTCATTTGAAAAAGGCTTAATGTAACTGAAGGAAGAATAATTGCTTTCCATCCTGAAATTGAGAGAAATCCAGTAGTCCAAAATCCTAGATCAACTACTTCGCCTCTTCCAAAGGAAGGTAATATTCCCAATATAACTGCAAATAAATAGATAAATAATATACCAATAACAAAAGTTGGAAGCGAAACCCCAAGAAGAGAGACTGCTAAGATAATATCACTAACAAAACTTTTCCTATTTATTCCTGTATAAACTCCAAGAAGAGTTCCACTTATTAGAGCAATTAGAGCTGATATTAAAACAAGCTCGATTGTTGCGGGCAATCTTTCCGCTATTAGTTCAGAAACAGGTCTTCTTAATTGATAAGAAATACCAAATTCACCTTTAGAGGCATTAACTACAAATCTTGAAAATTGAACATGAATAGGGTCCATTAATCCTAGAGTTTCTCTAAGCTCAGACCTTTCTTCATCTGAAGTCTCCTCTCCAACCATATTATTGATTGGGTCTCCTACAAAATTGAATAATGAAAAGGATACAAAGGCAACAACAAGCATCACCAAAGCAGACTGAAACAATCGTTTAAAGAAATATTTTATCAATTTAAGAAGAAATTATTTTTTTGATACTAGCCCTTTATAATTTTTAAAGGGCTAGTAAAAATATTATTTAGTTAAAGCTAGCAGCCTTAAATAACGGTTCGTTATTTGGTCTGATAGGTACGTTAACATTGGTTTTTGCTGCCCAAGAAATTACTTGGTGATGCAATGGAAGATAAGAAATATCATCTTTTACAATTTTCCAAGCATTAGCTATTGCAGCATTCCTTTTGTCTAAATCAACTTCGCCTTCCATAACTCTTATAGCAGCGTCTACCTCTGAGTTACTAAAGTTAACTTTATTCCAGCTAGCACCACTTTCATATAAATAATGAAACACATAGTGACTATCCAGAGTAGGAACACCCCAACCAAGCATGTAGAAATCACCTTGATTATCTTTCAGTTCTTTAAAGTGTTTACTTTTAGTTTGTGCAAACAGGTTAACGTTAACACCAATTTTACCAAACATTCCAACAACAGCAGTACAAATTGCTTCATCATTTACATATCTGTCATTTGGACATCTTAGCTCAACATCAAAACCATTTGGATAACCTGCATCCGCTAATAGTTTTTTAGCAGCGTCTACGTCATAAGGTAATCTTTTATCAAGATCTGTAGTGTAACCATTTACACCTGGGAAAGTTATAATTCCTGCGGGTTCACTTAAACCTCTCATAACTTTTTTCTTGATAGCTTCTATATCAATTGCTTGATAAAGAGCTTGTCTTACCTCTTTTTTCTTAAATGGGTTATCGCCTGTATTACCAGTTCTTAACTGATCAGCTGATTGATCCATTCCTAGAAAAATTGTACGCATTTGTGCAGTACTTTCAACTTTGTGCGCAGATGAAGATCCAATACGAGCTAAATCTTGAACTGGTGCATCAGTTACTAAATCAATTTCTCCAGATAATAATGCCGCAACTCTAGTTGCTGCATTTTTAATAGGAAGTAATTCAATTTGAGTTACTTTTTTATCTGTCATCTCACCCCACCAATGCTTATTCCTTTTGAACACTGTTTTAGTATTAGGCTCTCTTAAAGTAATTTTAAAAGGTCCTGTTCCTAAAGCATTAGTTGCAGAAAAAGTTTCTTGTCCAGCATCCCAGTTTTGAGGCGACATTGCAAAATTCTTTTCAGACCATGCTTTTGACATTATAAAAATGTTTGAAAGTTGATTTAAAAGAATTGGATTAGGCTTACTCGTTGTAATTTTAACAGCGTAATCGCCAACAGCTTCAACTCCTGAAATTGTACTGATATACTCTTTAAAATCAGATGTTCTTTGCTTAGCTCTTAAAACACTAAAAACAACATCATCAGATGTCATTTTAGAACCGTCAGAAAATTTTACATCTTCTCTTAAAGTGAAAATCCAAGTGTTAGGATCAGTCGCTTTCCATTTTGTTGCCAAAGCTGGTTGAATTTTCATATCTACAGCTCTCTCAACTAAAGCTTCATATATTTGTCTTGAAACTTGAGTAGTTGGACCTTCGTTTTGTGCGTGTGGATCTAGTGTAAGACTGTCTCCTTGCATTGACCATTTAATAGTTTTGGCCATCGCAGAAGAAAATCCAAATAATAGAACTACAGATAGCAGTACTCTTATTAAATTCTTAATCTTCATTATTCACCTCTTTTTTAAATTTATTTAAAAAAAGTATAAGTGAAATAATAAAATTATTATAGATAAAATTTTATAATAAAAATTTAGCTTTTATCGCTATCAACTAATTTTTTCTTACCAATCCATGGCATCATAGCTCTTAGTTCTGCGCCTACTTTTTCTACTGAGTGCTCAGCTAATTTTGCTCTAGTTGCAAGAAAGTTTTTTTGACCATTTTTACATTCATCCATCCACTCTTTAGTGAATTTTCCAGATTGGATATCAGTCAAAACTTCTTTCATTCTTTTTTTAGTTTCTTCTTTATTTACAATTCTAGGACCTGAAACATATTCACCGTACTCAGCAGTATTAGAAATAGAATAGTTCATATTTGCAATTCCACCTTCATAAATTAAATCAACAATCAATTTAACTTCATGAACAGTTTCAAAATATGCCATCTCTGGTTCATATCCAGCTTCGGTTAAAGTTTCATAACCATTTTTGATCAACTCAACTAAACCACCACATAAAACAGTTTGTTCTCCAAATAAATCTGTTTCAACTTCGTCCTTAAATGTAGTTTCAATTATTCCAGATCTTCCACCACCTACTGCAGATGCATAAGATAATGCTAGATCTCTTGCTTTTCCTGATCCATCTTGATGAACAGCAAACAAGCATGGAACTCCGCCACCTTTTTCATATTCACTTCTAACTAAATGTCCAGGGCCTTTTGGAGCAACCATAAATACATCTAAATCTTTTCTTGCTTTAATTAAATCGTAGTGAACATTTAATCCATGAGCAAATGCAATACTTGTTCCTTCTCTTACTCTTTGTTCAATATGATTTTTATAAATTTCAGCTTGTAATTCATCTGGAGTTAAAATCATAACCACATCTGCCCATGCAGCAGCATCTGATAAATTCATTACTTTTAAACCTTTAGATTCAGCTTTTGCAACACTTGAAGATCCTTCTCTTAGAGCAACAACTATTTCTTTAACTCCGCTATCTTTTAAGTTTAAGGCATGAGCATGTCCTTGGCTTCCATAACCAAAAATAGCAATTTTTTTTCCTTTAATTAATTCAACGTCTGCATCTTTTTCATAAAACATTTTCATTTTTTTTTCTCCTTAATTAATTAGTTAAATATTTCAGCGCCTCTTGTCATTGCAACCGCTCCAGTTCTTGAGACACTTATAAGACCGTGCGATTTTAAATTTTTTGTCATTTTATCAATTTCTCTTCTGAGAGCTGTAATTTGAATTACAGCAGATTTCTTAGTTTGATCTAATATAACTGGATTAAATTTTTTACAAGCACTTAAAGCTTTATTTATTTTAGCTGAATTTCCAATTACTTTAAATAGTGCCATTTCTTTAAAAATTACATTTTTATCTTCTCTTTTAAAATTACCAACTTTGTGAACTGGCACTAATTTTTTTAATTGAAGAACAATTTGCTCAATAACTTCAGGTGTTCCAGTTGTAACGATAGTAATTCTTGAAAGGTTGTTTTTCTGATCAACTTCCGCAACCGCAAGGGACTCTATATTGTATCCTCTTCCAGAAAAAAGACCTACTACTCTGGATAGCACACTTGCCTCATTATCTACCCAAACAACAATTATATGAGTTTCTAATTTACTGACTTTCGTTGGGGTGCTATATGCTGATTTAGATTTGGGCATTTAAACTAACGCTTTTCCTTTGCCAGTAATTTTATTTTCTTCTTGGTCTTTTGGACCTAATAACATTTGATTATGAGGCTTTCCTGAAGGAATCATAGGAAAACAATTTTCTGCCTTATCTACATGACAATCAAAGATAACCGGTTTATCAACATTGATCATTTCTTCAATTTTTTCATCTAATTCATCAGGATGTTCAGCTCTAATACCAACACATCCATATGCCTCAGCTAATTTTACAAAATCAGGTAAAGCTTCGGAGTAACTTTCTGAATAATTTTTTTCATGTAACAATTCCTGCCACTGTCTAACCATTCCCATATATTGATTATTTAGAATGAAAATCTTTATTGGTAGATTGTATTGAATTGCAGTTGAGATTTCCTGCATTGTCATCAAAATCGACGCTTCACCAGCTACATCAACTACCAATTTTGTAGGATTTGCAACCTGAACACCTATTGCAGCTGGCAAACCATAACCCATGGTACCAAGACCTCCTGAAGTCATCCATCTATTTGGTTTATTAAATTTATAGTGTTGTGCGGCCCACATTTGGTGTTGCCCAACCTCTGTCGTAATAAAAGTATCTTGATTTTTTGTTAATTCATAAAGTCTTTGAACTGCGTGCTGTGGTTTAATGATTTTATCACTATTAACAAAGTTTAAGGATTGTTTTGTTCTCCACTTTTGAATTTGCTGCCACCATTTTGAAATTTTTTGTTTATTTGATCTTTCTAAATTTAAATTTTTCTTTTTTAGAGTTTTGGTTGTTGATCTAATAACATCTTTAACATCACCAACAATTGCTAAGTCTACTTTTATAATCTTATTTATTGATGAAGGATCAATATCAATATGTACTTTTTTTGATTTAGGTGAAAACTCATCAATTTTACCAGTGATACGATCATCAAATCTAGCACCAATATTAATTAATAAATCACAATCATGCATAGCATTATTAGCCTCATAAGTTCCATGCATCCCAAGCATTCCTAAATTTTGATTATCATCCCCTGGATAAGAACCTAATCCTTGTAATGTTGTAGTAATTGGAAAGCCAGTTAATGCAACTAGCTCTCTTAAAAGTTCACTTGCTTTCGGTCCGGAGTTAACAACTCCACCACCTGTGTAAAAAATTGGTTTTGAAGCTTTGTTCATTAACTCAATTAATTGATCAATGTCTTTTTGCTTAAATCTATTGTTATTTTTAATTTCTATTTTTTTTTCTTTTTTTAATGAAACATATTTAGTTTTTGCAAACTGAATATCTTTTGGAATGTCTACTAGTACAGGTCCTGGTCTTCCAGTCGTTGCAACTTCAAATGCCTCGTGCATTACTCTTTGCAGATCATTAATATTTTTTACTAACCAATTATGTTTTGTACATGGTCTTGTAATTCCAGTTGTATCACATTCTTGAAATGCATCAGTTCCTATTAAATGAGTGGGTACTTGTCCAGAAATGCAAACTAATGGCACGGAATCCATGTATGCATCTGTTAGTGCGGTAACAACATTTGTTGCACCTGGTCCAGAGGTAACTAAAATAACTCCAGGCTTACCAGAAGATCTTGCATAACCCTCTGCTGCATGACCAGCTCCTTGTTCGTGTCTTACTAAAATATGTTTTACTGAAGAATGGTTTTTAAGCTCATCATAAATTGGAAGAACAGCTCCACCAGGGTAACCAAAAATATGGCTTACCTTTTGCTCTTCAAGGCACTTAAATACAATTTCTGCTCCACTATATAATTTTGGCATTTTGCAATCTAGCTGAAGTTGTACTGATTGGTCAAGTTATAGAATGTATTATTTAATTTTTTTTAAAAATTTATTCAAGTCCTGAGGGTACAATTTTAACCAACTCATCATGTTACCTCGCGCCCAAGTGCTTTGTCTTTTAGCGTATTGTCTAGTCTTTATTGATATTTTTTCAATAACATCAGTGATATCTTTTCTTTCCTCCAGATATTCTTTGATCTCATTGATGCCAATGGCTTTATTGACGCTCTTATCTTTTCTAACTTTTAATTTAACAAATTTTTTAACTTCTTGAATAGCACCAACCTTAATCATTTTTTCTACTCTTTTGCCAATTCTTTGAACAAGTTCTTCGCGTGGATAATTAATATAGATTTTTAAAAAATCATCTTTATCAAAATATGATTTTGTATTTTGAAACCAATCATGAAGAGATTTTTTGGTAAATTGCTTCACCTCATAAGCTCTGATTGATCTTTGAGCATCAGTTGGATTAATTTTTTCTTTTGAATTTGGATCAAACTTAATAAGTTTTTGATAAAATTTTTTTTGGCCTAAATCTTTATGTAAAGCTCTTACTTTGTTTCTAAATCTTATTGGAATATTTGGAATATTTACTAATCCATCTGTTAAAGATTTAAAATATAATCCTGTTCCGCCAACAAAAATTGGTGTTCTTTTTCTTTTTTTTATTTCATTAATTTTTTTAATTGAAATTTTAAGCCAATCTCCTGTTGAAAAGTTTTTTTTAACACTATGAAAACCATACAGATGGTGTTTTATTTTTTGATAATCTTTAGGATTAGGTCTGGCAGATAAAATTTTTAATTCTTTATAAACCTGCATACTATCTGCATTAATAATTTCACCATTAATTTTTTTAGCAAGTTTAACTGAAAAATTAGATTTTCCAGAAGCTGTTGGTCCAGAAATTAAAACAATCTTGGATTTAAAATCCATGATTAATCTAGCTTAACACCAATATATCTTCTTTGATTTTGATTGTTGTATATTGCTAGTAAAATTGTTTTTTGGTTTGATTTTAAAACATCTTTAACAATTTTTTCTAAATCTTGTGCAGTTTTAATTTTTGTTTTTTGTGCTTCAACGATAATACTATTGGCTTCTATCGATTTTTGTAATGGACTAGTATTTCCTATTTGCGTAATAACCAATCCTGAGATTTGATTAGGAAGTTTTCTAGTCTTAATATCTTCTTTGGTTAGTTTTCTAACAGTAATCTTTAAGTCTTTTATGATAGTGTCTTTTGGAGCTTCAGTTTTTTTATCACTAACTTTAAAATCATCTGATGTTTCTAATCTTCCTAAAAGAATATTTTTTGTTAATTCTTTTTTATTTCTCCAAATTTTAACTTTAACTGTTGTTCCAACTTTTGTTTTAGCAACAATTGCTGGTAACTCTTTCATTTGATTAATTCTAACTCCATTAAACTCTAAAATAATATCTCCCGCTTTAATTCCACCTTTTTCAGAAGGGCTATTTTCTGCAACACTTGCCACTAATGCTCCTCTGGGCTCATCTAGTTTTTCAACATCAGCAATTTCTTGCGTTACATCTTGAATTCTTACGCCTAACCAACCTCTTTTGGTTTCACCAAACTCTATCAATTGGTTAATCACAATTTTTGCGCTGTTTGATGGAATTGAAAAACCTATTCCAATTGATCCGTTTCTTCCAAGAATTGCCGTATTAATTCCAATCACATTCCCATCCATATCAAACAATGGGCCTCCTGAATTTCCTGAATTAATTGATGCATCCGTTTGTATGTAATCTTCGTATCTAGATAATCCAATTGATCGATTTCTTGCAGAAATAATTCCTGATGTTACTGTTCCACCTAATCCAAAAGGATTTCCAATAGCAATCACCCAATCACCAATTCTTGCTTTATCTGAGTCTCCAAAAGCAACTGGAGTAAATTTGTCACCAGTTTCTAGCTGAAGTACTGCTATATCGGATAAAGGATCAGCACCAATTACTTTTGCCTTATATTCTTCATTACCATTAACTCTTACTATAATGTCTTCTGCATCTTGAATAACGTGATTATTCGTAACCACAATTCCTTTTTCATCAATTATAAATCCAGATCCTAGGGCAGATGATTTTCTTTCTTGTGGTGTACCAAATTCTTTAAACATATCTTCAAATGGTGAGCCTGGGGGAAATTGAAATGGAAATGGATTAGTTGTAGTAGTCACTGTTTGTGTAGTTGAAATATTAACTACTGATGGCATCAATCTTTCTGCAAGATCTGCAAACGATGCTGGCACTGATTTTGAATTAGATTGTAATGAATAACTAAGTGTAAAAATAAGTGTTAAAAATATTAATTTAATTTTTTTCATACTAACCTTTAATATAATAAATAATTACAAATCCTAAAACTGCAAAAATTAGCCCACCTAATCTCAACTGGCTATCTTTTACAAATTCTAATTTTCTCAACATACTTTTCATTTTTGATGGAAATATGGCATACAAAATTCCTTCAACAAAAAGAAAGAGACCAAATGCAATGATCAATTCTTTCATAAGAATAGGTTATTGTGATTTAGGTTTTATATTTCCAAAAAACTTAAAAAATTCACTATCAGGAGATAATATTAACGATGTATCTCCACCAATTAAAGCAGTTTCATATGCCTGCATTGCTCTATAAAACGCAAAAAATTCAGGATCTCTTCCAAAGGCTTCAGCGAAGATTTTGTTTCTTTCACCATCACCTTCTCCTTTCATGATCTCAGAGTCTTTATTGGCGTTCGCTAAAATTACTGAAACCTCTTTATCTGCTGTTGATGTAATGGTTACTGCCATCTCAGCACCTCTTGCTCTAAATTCTTTAGCTTCTCTTTCTCTCTCAGTTTGCATTCTTCTATAAATGGCATCACTGTTTGCTTGAGGAAGGTCTGCTCTTTTAATTCTCACATCAACAATTTTAATTCCAAACTTTTGGGCTTCTGTATTGACGCCCTCTTGAATTAAAGACATTTGTTTAGATCTATCTTTTGATAATAAAGTTTGTAGTTCTTGCTGTCCAAGAACATTTCTAATTCTTGAGTTAATAATTGTTGCTAGTCTTGACCTAGCTACTCTTTCATTCCCAACAGAAATATAGAATTTTAAGGGATCGATAATTTGAAATCTTGCAAACGCATCTACGATTAATCTTTTTTGGTCAGAGGCAATAACCTCTGCTGGTGGAGTATCTAAATTTAAAATTCTACTATCTAAAAATACAACGTTTTGGATAAAAGGTAATTTGAAATTTATACCTGGTTCAACTATGATCTTTTTAGGATCACCAAACTGAAGAACAATTGCTTGGTTTACCTCTTTTACAATAAATACTGAAAAGAATACTAAAGCACCTATTACAGCTACTATTGGTAATAATATTTTTTGTGCTTTCATCTAATTGCTCGCTTTCGTTTTACCCAGTTCAGGTAATGGTAAATAAGGAACTACACCTGATCCAGCATTTTTCTCTATAATTACTTTTTCAATGTCAGCTAATACTTTCTCCATTGTCTCTAAATACATTCTCTCTTGAGTAACTTCTTTTGCTTTATCGTATTCATTAAAGATTGAAACAAATCTACTTGCTTCACCTTCTGCTGATGCTACAACTTTTTGTTTATATGCTTCTGCTGCTTGTAAAATTTTTGCAGCTTCCCCTCTTGCTCTTGGGATTACATCATTAGCATAGGCTTCTGCCTCATTCTTAGATCTTTCCATATCAGCTCTTGCAGCTTGTACATCTCTAAATGCATCAATTACTTGATCCGGTGGATCCGCTTTTTGAGTTTGAACCTGAGTAATTTGAATTCCACTATTATATTCATCTAAAATTGATTGAATTATTTCTTGTGTTTCAACTTCAATTTTAGCTCTTCCTTCAGTTAAAATAGGTTGAATATCACTTTTAGCAATTACTTCTCTCATTGCAGTCTCTGCCGCAGCTTTTACAGTTCCCTCAGGATCTTGAATTTCGAATAAAAATTTACCAGCATCTTTAATTACCCAGAATACTGAAAAGTCAATGTTCACAATATTTTCGTCCCCAGTTAACATCAAGCTTTCTTGGGGAACATCAGCTACACCTCCGCCTGAAGAAAATCCACTATCTCTTTCAGATCTAAATCCAATATCCATTCTATTAACTTTGGTAACTTTTGGTGTTTCAACAGTTTCTACCGGAAAAGGAATGTGATAGTTAAGACCAGGTTGAGTTGTTTTTATAAACTTTCCAAATCTTAATACTACACCTTGTTCATCAGGTAACACTCTATACAATCCACTTGCCAACCATACAAAAAGTAAAACAATTAATATTAGACCGATCGGCTTTCCACCTGATTTACTTCCGCCAGGTAAGAACTTATTAATCTTATTTTGAATATCTTTAATAATCGCATCTATGTCTGGTGGTGTTGGTCCTCTTCCTGAACCATTTCCTCCTCCACCTGGGGGTGCTCCCCATGGACTTCCACCTCTACCTTTGAAATCATCAGACATATGACAAAGTATATAGTGTCTTTATGATAAAAAACAAGTAATGATGAAAATATGACTGACAAAAAACCAGAACTAAGTGACGCAATGAAAAAGAAGCTGGAGCCAAAGAAATTCACAAAAAACCCAATCTTAGGAACAAAGTTTACCATTGCAATTTCAAGTGCAAAGGGGGGAGTTGGAAAGTCTACTTTTGCAACAAATCTTGCGTTAGCTTTAAAACAAGTTGGTTGCAAAGTTGGTCTACTTGATGCTGATATTTATGGTCCATCAATTCCAAAGATGTTTGATATTAATGAAAAGCCAAAAAGTGATGGTCAAAAATTAGATCCAATCTCAAAGTATGATATTCAATGTATGTCTATTGGTTTTTTAGCTGATCAACAAACTCCGATGATATGGCGTGGGCCCATGGTAACAAGTGCCATCAAAACTTTTACTCAAAAAGTTAACTGGAAAAATTTAGATTTTATAATAGTTGATATGCCTCCAGGAACTGGAGATACTCAGTTAACTTTTTCGCAAGAAATTAAAATGGATGGAGCAATCATAGTCTCTACTCCACAGGAGGTAGCATTATTAGATGTTAAAAGAGGAATTAAAATGTTTGATAAGCTTGGAGTTAAAATTTTAGGACTAGTAGATAATATGAGTTACTTTACCGGAGATGATGGCAAAAAATACAAAATTTTTGGCGAAGGTGGTGTGAAAAAAACTGCGGAAGAATTTGAAAAAGAATTTTTAGGAGAAATACCTATCAATCCTGAGGTTGGAAAAAATGGAGATGAAGGAAAGCCTATTGTTGAAGCTAATCCTGAACACGAAATTTCTAAAATTTATTTAGATTTTGCAAATAAAATTAAATCAACTTATCTTTAAGATCAAAAGCTATCATTAGTTCGTTCCATTCTCTCTTGGAAAGTCCAGAACTATCGACATCCACATTTTCACCTTTAATAAGTTTTTGAATAATTACTTTTCCTTTAGCTGAAACTTCAGTACCACCAACTCTATAATCCATAAACGCATCATAAGTTATTGGAACCCATTTTTTAACAGTATCCAACATAGTATCCGCATAAACTCTTATTTCATACTGGGCATGACTATCAGCTCTTAATCTTAAAAAATTCATTAAGTTTAATAAATCAGTTTTCCAGTACCACTGAGTATAAGTATTTAGTGTCAAATTCATTCTAGCAAGTTCCCTTGCTAAACCCTTTTTATTTTCATCAATAGTTGAGCCATCAAATCTCTCATTCAACATCGTCTCATAATTGTCATAAGTTCTTTCAGCATCATCTTTTAAAAGTTCTAAAACTTCTTTTGCTTGCTCACCCTCTAAAACATCTCCTCGACCTTGTCTGTTGCTTGTAGATTGAGCAGCTAAATTATCTTGTGATGGTAAATAAAATTCTTTATCTAAAATTGAATACCTTGCTGAATATTCATTCACATTTGCAGTTCTATGTCTGATCCATTGTCTTGCAATAAATATTGGAAGCTTAATGTGATATTTTATTTCACACATTTCAAATGGTGTACTGTGCCAATGTCTCATTAAATATTTAATTAATCCTTTATCAGTTGAAATTTGCTTAGTTCCTTTACCGTACGAAACTCTTGCTGATTGAACTATTGATGTATCATCCCCCATGTAATCAATTACTCTTACAAAACCATGGTCCAAAGCTGGAATTGCTTCATAGAGGATTTTTTCAAGTTCAGGAGCAGTAACTCTTTTGGTTGGATTACTCTGACTTTGTTGATTTTTTATTTCGTCTGACTGTTCTTTTGTTAATTTCATGATTGTTATTGAATCTGTTTCAATTCCTTTTATATTAATAATGTTGGTTTTCCAACTACGACGATAAACGAATTTCGTAATAACCATTACGGACGTGGGGGCAGTACCCACCACCTCCACCATTACAACTTATGGGGGTGAACTAGATTCGACGGATGACTAAAGGCTATTCTTTCGTTCGGGATTGCTCCACCGTGACGGGCAAATTTATAATTGCTAACGAAAGTTACGCACTTGCTGCTTAATTAACTATGTTAATTAAGTAGACGGGGTTTGGGGCACCTGGCAACAGAACGCCCCTTACTTATTCGCGATTCTCTAATCATAGCAACAGTTCCAGAAAGCAATAATCAAAAAGACGTTCATAGGACGTTATTTAGAAAGTGGAAAGGACGTTATGGCATACATAAGAGTTAAGCGTGGGAAGTTTAAAGTTGAGATAAATAAAAAAGGTTATCCAAGAGTTTTTAAATCATTTCATACAATCAAGGACGCTAAGAAATTTGCAAAAGAAGTGGAGTCGCAAATGGAAAGACAAGTGTTTGAGGATTACTCTGGGGCAAGAGGAATTACTCTTAAAGAAATTTTAATTAAATATAGAGATAAAAAAACTGTAAATAAAAAAGGTGTAAGAGAAGAAACTTCCACTATTAATTTTTTAATTAAACATAAGATCAGTTTAAATTCATTAATGCGGTTGAAATCACACCATATTCATAAGCTAATGAATGAATTGGGTTCTACCAGGAAACCATCAACCGTTAAGAAGTATGTAGTTATCATTTCTCATGCCTGGCGTGTAGCAAGGAAAGAATGGGGAATTAATTTACCACCAGAAAATCCTTGTGACATGGTTACACTTCCAAAAGTCAATGACGCTAGGGACAGAATACTATCTAAATCTGAATATGTGTTGCTCCTAGAGTCTTGTAGAAATTCACATTTAAACATTTTAGAGGATATTGTGGTTTTTGCTTATTCTACCGGTGCAAGACAGGGAGAAATATTAAGGCTCACCCAAAACAATATTGATTATGAAAAAAAACTAATAACCTTTTTAGATACTAAAAATGGACAAGACAGAACAATCCCTGCGCCAGACAATGTATTAAACATTCTAAAAAAATATAGATTTGGAAAAAAAGTTTTTAATATTGTTGCCAGAAGATTAAGAAAACATTTTAAGATCGCTTGTATAAAAGCAGGAATTGCAGATTTTAGATTTCATGATCTAAGAGCTTGTTTTTGTACCAATGCTTTATTGAATGGCTGGAGCATTGCAGAAGTATCTACAGTAAGTGGACATAAAGATTGGTCACAATTAAAAAGATATACAAGAATTAAACCTGCAGATTTATTAGATAAAATAAATAAGGTTAATGTAGTTAAATTAATTGGATAGTCCTAGAGTTTAAAGGTTTCCGAAAACGCATAGCAAATTCAAGGGAACTATTCCAAATTAACATTAGTAGGAAACTTTTAAATTCTGTATAAGACAGACACACACGAACAAAGAAACAATAATCATTAATCACGAAACATTAATCACGAACCCTTTCGAGTTTGGGAACTCACAACAATAAAAAAAGGTAGTTATTAATGACCACTAAAAAAGTCGTATCTGACTTAAAAAAGATAATACAAATACAAGAAAAGATAATTAAAAGACAAGAGATAGAAGTTAAAGCTCTATTGAATGTTATAAAAAGAGCACAAACTAGATCTGAGGACTATTGCCAATGGTTGATCTGGTATAGACGAGAAGCAGAAACACTTACCAGAATAATTGAATCTTTTATTAGCAGTGAAAAAATTGATGCTGATTACAAAGCAAGTATTGAAGATTTAAAGCAGGAGTTGGCTTGGGCTGAACACCCAGACAATTCTAAATTTGATATGGAGGATAAAAATGAATCCTAATTTTTCAGATGGTGCACCAAGAACAATAAAAGAATGGCATGATATGGGTTATATGATGATCCCTTGTAGTCCAGAGGGAGTTCCGCTTGTTAAAGGGTGGACTGAGGATAGTTATGACTCTAAAATTTCAACAGTTAAAGAGGAGTATTTTTTAAAAAGAAATATCCCTGGTGTTTGGGGTCTTAGATTAAAAGATATTGTTGATTACGATATCGACAATCCAATGATGCAAAAATTTATCGCTGGTAGAATAGTTTGCGGAGCAAAGTTTGGAAGAAAATCAAATCCATTGAGTCATTTATTATTTCAAGGTTCTACAAAAAATGAAGAAATAATTGTGCCTGCTGCATTTGAAAAATATTTTAAACATTTTCCTCATGGTCGTAGGTTGTTAGACATAAGGTCTGGGCAAGATCATTTTACATATGTTCCTTGTGGGTTAAGACCACATAAAAAAAATGGAGCCTCAGAAGTTTTGGATTGGTTAAACTTTACAGGTTTCATGAAGTACGACACACGAACCAATGGTATAATGAAAGAGATCTGCTTGCAGACTGCATTGTCAGTAATGTTCCCTGCTACAGGGCAGAGAGATAATTATATTACTGCTATTGCAGGTATTTTAGCCAAACATACAGATTGGACAGATGAGAGGATAAATTCATTTTGTTTTGATCTAGCTTTTAAATCTGGTTCAGACAATCCATCAAGGTATGCGAGTAAAGGAACTGATGTACGAAAACCAGATAATAAACATTTTGGAATTCCTAAACTTGCAGAAGTTTTAGAAGTTACACCTGCGGATGTTTCAAAATTATTTGCTTGGGTTGGTGTTAAAGATGCCTCAGCCATGTTCTCTGACTTGGTTGTCTACAATACTGAACCAAAACAATGGCGATTAAAATTCAAAGATAAATGGATTGATATATGGGATACTTCAATATTACTTTCATATACCAAAGTAAAAGTTTTAATTTTAGAAACTTGTATGGAAGAACCTCCAGAGGTATCGCCTAAAGATTGGAAAGCTATCAGGGTACAGTTACTGCAGAATGTTAAAAAAGAAGATGCTCCACCAGAGAGTTCTTATTATGGAGTAATTACAGGTATGATTATTGAATACTTAAAACGAAGAAGAAGTAATGACGATAATGTTGATGGCGATGATACAAGGTTTAATCTACTTGATAGTTGGGGTGCTGCTTACTATGACCAGTATTATTGGGTTAAAACTGAAGCGATTATAAATTACTTAAAAATCAAAGGTCAATCAATTGATGTTCGAAAAGTAGCTCATTTATTTAGAACAGAGTTCAAAGCTGAACCTACTAAACTTACAATTCAGAAAAGAGAAATTAGGTGCTGGAAAATACATGTAGAAAATATTGAAGGTATCCGATCTGACAATACTGAAACTAAACTACTAGAGGAAGCTTATAAGGAGTGGAAACATAACAAAGAAAAAAGACTTGGTCATAGTATCTATGGGAAAAAAGATAACTATTAATAGGATAGAAAAAACAAAGACAGACAGACACATAAAAACGATCTACCGAAATTTATAATTTCTTCTCTATATATAAGAGTGATAAAAAGGGTTTGTTAGTAATAACACCTTTTACTGATTAGGGGCGTTTGATCACCGCCTCTGATCTGAATAAGTTTTAGGGGTTACCCTCAGATCCCTTTAAAAAAGAAAAAAATTCAAAAAAGTAAGGGTTTATTAAAAATAATTAAAATAATTTAAGGGAACATATGCAAGAAGATATGACAGATAGATTAGTAAGACTTACTAAACTTTATGACGATGATAGTCCGATGGTCAATGATCCAAGATCCATGGAACAAGAATTAGAAGACTTTAAAGCACCAGTAAAAAAACCAAATGCAGCAGAATTAGAAAGAATTTTGACTCGACCAAAGCCCTCACGAACTCGTAGAGCACCATTAAAAAAGAAACCTAATACCAAGGTTGTAAAATCTAAGGAGGATTTAGAAGAGGACTTTAAGGTAATAGAAATACCTATAATAATGAAAGAGTTTGAGGAATGGATCAAAAATAACCCAGGAAAAGAATTTAGAGAATTCCTAAAAGAGCAGGAATACATAAGAAAACAAGACGAACAAAAATTTAAGGACATAGTCCTGGCGGGCGCCCTTGGAAAGATTGATGATGCTATGTCTGGTATAATGTCCATGGCTATGGGTGGTATTATCAGAGATCCTAGTTACACCTATTACAGTGATGGTGGCAGTGCAAATAAACCAAAAGATCCAGCAACAAAAATTAAAAAATTAAATTTGGCAGATTATTTCCAATATGGGATGAAGATTGCAGACCTTACTGAGTCTGAAAGAGAAGTAGTTAATGATCTTCTTAAAAAATCCTTTGGAATAAACTGCTCTGATAAATAATAAAGATTATAGAAGCCTGAGGCGTGGCTATTGATGCTATTGGTTTAATGCTGAATGAATTTTGGGATTAGAATATCGTCTTTTTCAATCTCTTCCCTTACTTCCTCTGAATATTTATCTTTGTAACAATCACTACATAAATATATGACTTCTACCGTGCAACTAACCTGAGTTAATATTGATTTATTTTCACCACACTCATTGCAGCTAGATAGAGTTTTTTTCATTATTGATACTCACTAAAGAATGCTTTTCGATTTTTCTCCTCTGCAATCATTCTTTTAATCTTAGCAACTGTCATATGGCATTCTAAATATATTGTAGCCTCTGTTATTAATTGTCCAAGATCCTTGTTTGATAAATCTCTATTATTTGGTGGTAAGAACTTTAGTCCATTAGCACTTGCAAATGTCTTTAACGTAGAAGATTTAATTCCAAAGTTAAAACTTTCTACACCAGATTGCTTCCCATAATTTGCAACAGCAACACCTACTACATTTCCTTTTTGATCCATAATTGGCCCACCACTATTACCTTGGTTCAATGCAGCATCTGTTTGAAATTCTGAATAATTATCTCCATATCCTGCAAGAGCTGTTATACTTCCTTTAGAAGTTTTAATAGCAGCACTTACTTTTTTACCTAAAGGATAACCTGCAATAATGATATCTTCCAATAATGATGCATCTTCTGCAGCTACTGAATAGATTTTTGATGGAGTAAGATCTGCTTTTAAAATTGCAAGATCATTCATTTTATCAACTGCTAAAACATCTGCTGATACTTCTTTACCTTTGAAAGTTAATTTAACAGTACTGCAACCCTCTACGACATGATGATTGCTTATGATGTGACCTGTATTAGATACGTAGAACCCTGTTCCAGATGAAGCAGCTACAATCTTGTTATCATCAGGGTCTGGAGTTTGTTTTTTAGGTTTTTGTTTTTTTGGTTTTTCAGCAACGTAAATTGGTTTATTGGGTTTATTAATCTTAAATTTAATACTGTCTCCTTCAGGGTAATCAAAAGTCGCAATCAATCTTTGAAAATCTAACTTCATTATTACTGGTGGTGCTTTCTTCTTTTTATATTCTTCGTTGAGAACACTAAAATGTCCTCTATTATTTTTTTCTTTCCAGAAAAATTTATACGAGAAACCTGGGCCTTTCCAAAAAGCAGTCTCATCAGGGTAAAATGTTATTGTATTTAAAGAGCTATCTTTTGTATTTTTTAGAACTAAATCTGAATCCAATACTGTAGCTCTATAATCAATAATTTTAGGTTCTTGCTTCTTGGGTTTTTCTGCAACTGCTGTTGCACAAGTTATTTTGTACATATTTAATGGTTGGTATTTTTTACCTAACAGCTCAGGCGCATCTTCAGCATATCCTGGGGGCAATCTATCTAATTTATTTTTTTGAAATCCATTGTTGCAATTTAAACCACTTAATATCTTCGATTTTTTTGACATTAAAGCATCAAGATTTTGATTATTCTTCACTGCAATATAAACATAACCTTTTTGATAATTCCAAGTTGTTAAACCAAAAGCATTCCCACTCAACAACAAACCCAGAACCATGATCCCTAAAAGTTTTTTCATTAATTAACTAACTCTATTTCATCATTAAAACCGCCAACATATCTAATAATACTAGGTTGTGGGAGATCTTCATTTACTCTCCATTCAGCAACTGCATCCATAAATTCTTTTGGGAGATCTTTATATTTATTATGCCATGTGGATGAAATTAACCATTCACCACGTTGTTTATTGACAGGTATATCTGCATCATAATCAAAATGTCTTATTAACGATATGACGTTACCTGCTTCAGTATCAATAAAAACCAAACCTTTCGTACCACAAGATTTATATTCGCATCCACTGATCACAACGTATCTTTTATCTTCTGAAACATTATAACCACCGTTTGCTCTTTCAAATATACCTATAAGAGCTTCAACCAAAGTATGATCCATATCCTCTTTTGTCTTTCCCCTGACAATAGATTTCATATCTGTAACATTCGATTCTAAGAATTGTTTAAAACGTTGCTCTTTATCTTCATTTAATAAATCTTTTGAGTCTTTAAATTCAGTTTGAACAGCAAACCATTTTGGATCATCAAAGCCCCACTCCAATAGATAAGATGAATGGAAGAAATAACAATTTTTAACTAACTCTCTAAGACTTTCATATGACTCTTTTTTAAAACAATTTTCTTTAATATTTGGAAGCTCTTCAGATATAGGTGGAAAGTCTTCTTTTAGTAGTTCTTTTTTTTCATGGGCAAGTAAAGCTTTTTTAAATTTATCACTTAAATTTATATCAAGGAAATTCTCATTTAATCTTTTGTTATCAAAATCATAATAATCAAAGTAAAAAAAGATATCCCAACCCTCTGCTAATAATTCTTTATAAATTTCATCAAAGTTTTCTTTAGTATGTGCGTATAATTTTTCAGTTTCATAATAATCAGCCAATACTTTCATTTGTCTAATTGCGCTTAGTTTTTCAAAGTCAATTTTTTGAATAAGGTCAGCATATGTGTCTATAGAACTAATCCCGTTTATATGATCAAATTGATAAAACTTTTGACCTTCATAATAATAAGTGGCGGCTCTAGAAGAACCTTCGATATCAAATGCATCAGCTATTATCAAATTATCTGAATTTATAATTGCTTCGTAGGTATCTGTTAAATTTAGACTAATAAGTTTTTGTTCAATAATTATCTTATGGTCCTTTTTTACAGGTAAAAAAATTCTTAGTGCTGTAAAATCTGCATCACTAAAATATTTCTTACATCTTACGTGCCAACCAACACCCCAAGCAACAACTTTCTCTTTATGCTTTAATTCATAAATTGAACTAGCACCACTAATCTTTCTCTCCTCTAAAATATCTCCTGCTTTATTTTTGATAACTAAATCTCTAAAATTTGAAACTGAAATAGTTAAATTATCATTATCTAATTTAACTTCTGAAGAAGCTAACGTTTGAAATTCTCTATCGTATTTACTTTTCTCGATTTTGATAATCTTGTTAGGAACTTCTAATAATATGTTTTGTATATTTAATGGCTCATCGTAATATTCTTGAGGGTCATTTCCACAAGCGTTTAAATAAACTTCTTCACCAACCTCATATGCTGCTGCAGGTAAAAAATACAACAACCCTAGAATAACTATTGATAAAAATTTTTTCATTGTTTGATTAATTTCCCATTTTCCCACATGCCTTTATATTGTTTTCCATCTGATGATGTAAAAACACCATAACCATGAAATCTACCATCTTTGTAACTTCCAACATAAACATTTCCTTTTTTTGATTTTTCAAAACCCTGACCATTTTTTAAATTATTCAAAAAATCACCTTCATAAGTGCTACTGTCTGTAATCAGATAGCCTTTGCCACTAAATTCACTATCTTTAAAATTTCCTACATATTTAGTATTATTGGATAATGTAAGGGTACCTTTGCCATTAAATAAACTATCTTTAGACTCACCAGAATAAATCATCCCATTTTCAAAGGTGTAAACACCTTGGCCATCAAATTCATCATTTTTAAATTCTCCTTCATATGTAAAGCTACCAGGGATTATATATTTTCCTTTTCCGCTTCTCTTACCAGTTAAAGCATCAATAGTGCCTTCGTATGTGTCACCATTATCATATGTTTTTGATACTTGAAGATAAACAGTGCCTTCTTCTTCTATAATCTTTTCTACAGCTTTTTGACCAACTTTTTCTGGGTCTTCAATAGTATGCTTACCTACAGTTTTATTATCTTTCCATTCACCAATTGAAGTTAGACCGTTTTTAAATGTGTAAGTACCTTGACCATTTCTTTCATTGTCTTGTATTTCCCCCACATATATATCTCCGTTTGTGTAAAGAATAGTACCTTCTCCAGAAAAAATATCTGCTTTTGAATTTCCAGTAAATATAGTTCCATCAAACATTTCTAAAGTTCCTTGCCCATGTCTTTTTCCATTTTTAAATTTTCCAGTATATTTTGATCCATCTTTATATTTAAAGACGCCAGTACCATTCATACAATCACCAGCAATACAATTTTGTGCAGAATAGGCAGTATTAAAAATTAAAAACGTTGAAATTATAATTAATAAAATCTTCATCTAATATCTTTTTTTAATTCTTCTATTTTTTTTCTTTTCTCTTCTATCATTTTCCATTTGTACCTATCTTCATCTCTGACACCAGGTAGAAAAAATATGATAGACATCAAAACACAAAGTCCAGATGCACCTTGCAATATACCCATACCTAATGTGCCCAAAACTGTGTAAAATTCTCGTTCAAATGATGTTGAGATAAAGACAAATATAATACCAACGACTGCACCTATATTTAAATATTTACGATGAGTTCGATCTTTATCAGCTTTTAAAAATTCCTCTCGGTACTCAGCTTCCAATTCTTCTATTTCTCTTTTTTCTGCTTCACTCATTATTCATGATTATCAAATCCTGAACCATGACTCAATATAGAAAAATCAATTGCTAGTATGGCAAGTTTCTATTTGAAATTTCTTCACAAGGTCTTGGGTCATCAACAGTTTCACCTCTTAAAGTATATTCAATAGATGGTACATTTTTTTTAACTTTTAAAATAAGATCCATTTCTTTATCAAGTTTTTCACCATCATCAGGGTCATGATCAATTATAAATGAATTCTTTTTATCATTTGTATATTTAATACTTTTTTCCCAAACCAGGCTCCTTGCGTTCCACTCCCAATAAAATGTATCTTTATCATATGCAAAATAGCCTGTTTTATTATCTGTCATAGAGCAAGATAAAATAACTTTCTCGTTTCTTATAAACACAAAATAGATAGTTAGTATGATTGTAATTAATGTAATAATTATAATCTTTATTATCTTGGGATTTTTTGAGGCATTTATTTTTTTTATCATGTCATTTAAGAAGGCTAGTGCTAGAAAAACAAAAGCACAAACACCACCAAATACAGCAACCCCGCCTAAAATACCAAATACCGTTGTAGTTAAACCTTCGTTAAATATAAATGAAAAATCACTGGGATGTCGGTAAATTTTTTGTGCAAAAATTATAGCCGTTATTATTGCTGCTGTTTTAAAATTTGGTTTTATAAAATTCATGCATTTTATATTTTAATCTACAATTTAGCTTTACTTATGTCTCAATTGATAAATTACCATGTCAAATTCATAAAAAGCTATTTCCTCATCTTCAAATTGGATAAAAGGAAAAAGAACGGTTTTGTTATCTGCACAAGTTAACTTTTCAACATATATCTTCTTATTAATTGGAAAATTTAATTTTGATTTTTGCTGTAAAAATAATCTAAATTGTTTGTTATTAAAGAATTCTTCACTTGTGTAAGTTGCATAGTCACTAACCAAACCACCATAATCACAGTTAAAAAAAGCACCTTCTGCTAATCCTTTAAAAAATCTTTGAGTTTTTCCAACTAATTTTTCTGGGTCTGAGTATGCTCCAGAACCTATGTATTTTTCTATTACCCAAGTAGTTTTAACAGGACTTGAATAAGCATTCCCACTCAACAACAAAGTCAGAACCATTATCCCTAAAAGTTTTTTCATTTATATTTTATTTTTAATTCCTGGTATTTCTTTGCATTCAAAAGTGAATAATTTTCTCTTTCCTTTAAAAGTTCCTCCGTTTAGTTTTGGATAAATTTCATTCGTATTTTCTTCAGATACATTGAAAGATAACTCTTTAGGATATTCATTAATTTCTCTAAATAATTCATCAATTACTGAATCATTATATTTTTTATTCATTCCAAAACCTTTAACCCACTGATTATTGTATTCTAATAAATCAAGTTTAGATCTATTTAATATTATATGTTGAGCAGATGTTTTTATTTCTCCACCCCACCACCAACCATCATTTATCTCTTTATAAAAAACGTAGTAATTGTCAGAAACATAAATAGGTAGTCTTTTTTTATAGCCAAATACAGCGTGAGTAAATCTCGACTTATCTTCATGTATTTCTATGGTTGGGATAGCTTCATCAATGGCTTTAGATTTTACCCATTCCATTTTATTGAAATCAAAACTAACATTTATTGTATTATGAAATTTTATATATAATGGTTTTCTATCAACTCCCCAATACTCCCTATTAGGTTCACAAATCATCCATATAGGCTCTTTTTCAATTTTAGCTTCAATCCATTCTGGTTTAAGAAGTTTTTCAATTCTAAAAAATGATTTTTCTATGTTGTTAATAACTTTAATTATTCTTTCTTCTGAAAGTTCAACAATTGGTCCCTGAACACTCTGCATATCAGTTCTAGAGGCTGCTGATTTTAATAAATTATCTGAATTTATCATTGATGTTTTCATTTGATTAATAACTTGCAACCTCTCAGTTTCATTTGGAATATTTTTCGATACTCGATTTATAAAATCATTCATGGTTTCTCGTGCATTTATATAATCTTCAGATTTAAACACTTGTTGATTTTGATAGGATATCAAAGCCGATTTCCATAACTCCATTTGATACCTCATACCATCACGAGTTATTTTTGCCATCAATCCTGTTGTTTCATAAAAATCGACTATTTCATTTTTATTAGGAACATCTTTCCAAAAATCTGTATGCATCTGCTTTGTGACTTTACCTTGATCAACATTCAAGACTTGATGCATTATATATAATTGATTTTCTGTCATAGCCATTAACTGTGACGTTAAAGAAATAAGTAGAACTATTGATATACAAATTTTTTTCATTGGTTATTAGAATATATTGCGTAAGCCAAAGCTACAAGTTCTATGGCTATGATTACTTCGAGCATTCAATTATAACTTTTAATTTCACTATTTTCACAAAGTCCAGCAGTACCACCAAACATTTTAATAGAACCAAGAGTCGCAAAAGTTTCACTATTTATTTTTTCTCTCGCTCTTTTAAATTCTGATAGCAAGGGATTTTTTATTTCTTTACCTATAAGAGCAGTATGGGCAGGTTTTAATCTGTATTGAACAATATAAAGGCCAAATCTATTATAGGAACCTATACCTCCAAAATCAGTTAATTGTATTTCATTCACCACATCTTCATATGCTGAAAGATTTGCATCAGTATAGAAACCAAAAGACAAATAATCACCTTTATCTCTTTCAACAGGCTTATTTATAGTTTTTGTATCATTAACATTTTTGCTAATCCCCATTTTTAACATCCTTAAATTCTCTTCATCAAAATGAAAAATATATTTAGGTTTTGTGGAGGCAAACCATATTTTACTTTTTTTAAAAGCTGAGTCCCACTCTTCATCAGGAGCGCATACTATTTCAATGTAGTTTTTTGAAATATCCTCAAGTTCTTTAATAACATTATTTGAATTAACAAATCTTTTTTTTGTGGGTTTTAAATTTTTTTCTTTACCATTAATGAAATCATAAACTTTAATTTTAGAAAGCCAAACTTCAAGATCTTTATTAAATTGGGGAGGAAGGTCATCAAAGTTTTTAAATTGTTTAGACATAATTAAAAGATTTCCATCTCTATTTCTATTATCCTTAGTTTCAAAAAAATAATGGATCATTGCACCAATCACAATTTTTTCTTTTTTATCAATCCACAAAAACCCTTTTTCAGGACATGACTGATATCTGCATCCACTTACAATAAAATATCTATCGTTATTAATTTGTATTTCTTCAAATTCAGCAGCACTATTTCTTAAAAGCTCATAAAGACTTTTATTGACTGGGTTATTACCTCTCCCTATACCAAGATAAAACTCAAGATCATTTAACTCTGTTATCAAGGATGTATCAAAATCTATCTCATCAATTATTATTTTAGGGTCTTCTTTCAATTCGAAAAATTTGTATAGGTCAGCATAAACGTTGCTATTCAACAGCAAACTAAAAACTAGAATTGAAATAAACTTTTTCATTTATTGGTATTCTTTTTATTTTGTTTTAATTTAACTTTTTTATGATTTTTGCTACCAGCAATCATATCTCTTATAGTTTCATAAATTCCAAAAGGTATTGCCACTATAAACCCAAGTGCCACCACCCCACCAATCACATAAACAAATGTATCACCAATTAAATTAAATAATGTATCAAGAATACCAACTGACATAATCCAAGACTAACAAATCATGAACCATGAGTCTATTTGCTTGAAACAGTTATTTTGTGTGAATTATAGGAATTAAAATAAATCAAATGGATAGGCTTCTAGGATTACCCTTACCAACTCTGATTACTTTATAATGATCACCCATACATCTTTTATTACAATAGAAATATTTTTTGGTGTTACCTTTATTCTTACCTGATGTGAGTATTAAATCACTTGGCTTTATAAATAAATCAACTTTACATGAAGAGCATCTCTTTTTAACTCTTATAGATTTTCGGTTTTGTTTTATTGATATAATAGCTTTTCCATCAAATTTTTTATACCCATGAACTTTATTATGACAATCTAAACACAAAGTAATTCCATTATCTAAATTCCATTTCAATTTAGGATAATCTTTAATAGATTTTATATGATGAGCATGAAGTATGACTTTTGTGCCAGATACTTTACATTTTTGACAAATATATCCATCTCTTTTAAAAACATTATTTGTCCATCTTTTAGCGCTACCTCTCCTATCTTTTCTTCTCGAGTTTTCACGATAGTTTGGATGATCCTTACCGGTATATCTAAACCCATGAATATCTGCGCAAGTTTTAGAACAAAATTTCTGTTTCAAAAAGATTGAGATTGCTCTTTTTCTATAGTCTTTAGACCAACTCATTTCTTTATTGCAACCCTCACATTTCTTCACTCTACTAATAGAACTATCTTTATCACTACGATTTTCTATTTTTTTTGTGTGAGTATTAGAACAGGATGAGTTGCAGAATTTTTTTCTTTTAAAAGTACTAATATGTAAATGATTGTATTCGTCAGAATACCAATCGATAACCTTTTCACAGTTTAGACATTTTTTATTTTTTAATTTTTTCATAATATTGGGTGGTGCTAAAACACCACCCTTATTAATACTAGTTTATTGTTTCTTTAACTGGGTACTCACGATTAAATTGCAGATCTTCAATTATTTGCTTTTGATGATCGTCAATTCTGATGTTTCTGTGAGCAGACTTACCTTTTGTGATAAATCCCATTAAAAACAATTCACTCACTATTTTACCTACTCTAGCTCTAGAAAATCTAAATCTTCTAGCTACTTCTGCAAAGGTTGGTGAGTAGTGTTTATCTAGTGTGAATGCTAGAATGTGTTTCAATACATCTAGTTTAATTTTACTTAAGTAAATATATTGTTCACTGTTTTTGTTTTCTTTGCTAAACATATTATTTAACATTGTTAGTCTCCTTTTTTATCAATCTTCCCAGTAGTGAACTGTTGTGTCTGTGTGATGATGTAATTAATATATGAATGAAGGAAAAGTTTTTCAATAAAAATACGACAAAGACCTATTGATTGCTAATCAATTGGTCTCCTTAAATTTATAGTGAAAAATCTAAATTATTTTTTTTCATGTTGCTAATGTATTCTATCCTTGAAAAAATAATTACACTCAATGAGTGCAATTGAATTAAAATAAAATTTTTGAAAAAATTTTCACCCCCTACGACTAAGCAAAACTGTCTGATACACTGAGAGTAGAAGCTACTCTTTTCTATTTTGAGGGGGTTAAGGATTTCTTTAAAAGCCTATCTAGGAACCTACATGGTACCTCTATTTATTATCTAATAACGTCCTATAAAAAGGACGTCATAGAGTCGTTATTTAGGCTTGAATATTGAGTCCTAAAAACTTAGGATATGTATTGAAACTGTTTGTTTACTTAAGATTTCACGAAGACTGGTTATTGGCACCTGGCAACAGAACGCCCCTATTTAAATTAAATTTTTATGGTAGAAATATTTTTTATATTTAAGTTATGAAAGAAAAAATAAAATTAATTAATCACTCATCATTATATATGAATTTAGATGATGATTTGAGAATTTTAACAGATCCATGGTACGAGGGATTTGCTTTTGATGGTGGTTGGTCATTGTTATATGAAAATAAATCAAAATTTATTGAAAATTTACTCACAAATGTTGATTATATATACATTACACATGAACATCCAGATCATTTTTCTATATCTTTTTTTAAAAAATATTCTGATTTATTGAGGTCCAATAATATTAAGATTATTTTTCAAAAAACCTCAGATAAAAGAGTTGAAGAATTTTTAAATAAAAAATTTAAATTAGAAGTAATAATTTTAGAGAGTTATAAAACTATTCAAATAAAAAATAAAAAGATTACATTAATTTCATGTGGCGCGATTGACTCAAGTCTTATTGTTGAAACTGATGACTGCTATCATATAAATTTAAATGATTGTGATTTTGTAGATAACGAGCTTAAAAGGATAAAAAAATTCCTCACAAACAAAAAAAAAATAATTATTTATTTACAATTTAGTTATGCAGCTTTTAGATCAAACGATGAATGGATGCAAAAAGCTGCTGATTTTAAATTAGCTAACTTATTAAATAATTATGAAATTTTTAAAGCTGACTTAATAATTCCATTTGCAAGTTTTGTTTACTTTTCAAATTCTGAAAATTTTCGCTTAAATAAATATATGAATAACGTTGAGACTACATCAAATTATCTTAAAAATAACAATGTTAATCATTGTATCTTAAATCCAAATTTTGATGAGATAAATATTGAAGAATTATTAGATGATAAATCGAAAAGGTTAGATATTACGAAAAAATCAATAAATTTTTGGGATAGTAAATTTAAAAAAATAAAACCAAAAAATGAAATAAATGAAATTCATGAAATATCAAAAGATATAAAGGAAAGTTTTTTATTTAGAATTAAACAAACAAATTCTTTTTTTTTATTATTTTTTATTAGATTTTTTAGTTTCAAATATTTTTTTGGTGATGTTGTTATTCATTTGAAAGATACTAATGAAACTTTTAGTTTAAACTTTTTTAAAATTGTTAAAATCAATAATATTAAAAAATCTAAAATTGATATTGAAATGTTATCAAGAAGATTCTTTTTCCTATTAAAGTATCCATATGGTATTGATACCATATCTTCTAATGGCTGTTTATTTGAAAATAAAAAAAATAGTTTTGAAAAAATGATAAGAGCAATCGGCTTTGTAAGCCTAAATCAAACAAACAATGGAATTACAATAAAAAGTATTTTCAATAGAAATATTTTGAATAAAATTGTTTCAATATTTATTAGACTTAAGTTTAAAAATTCCTGATTTAATATGATTAGTTTTAATAATTTTCATTTGTTATAAAGTAATTACGCATATGGTTAAAAAGAGTATGGTTTTCTATTACTTTTAAACTATTTAAAGAATTAATATTTTCATAAAGCACTATCCCTTCTGGCACATGAATACCGGTCGTTTTCAGAAATTGAACTTCTTTTATAAAATAGTTTGAAATGTCTATTTTTTTTTTATTTTTTCTATTAATTTGTAAACTTTCTAAAAAATATTTTTCAAAATTCTTATCATTTTTCATTTCACTATTGGTTATTATTTTAAGTGATTTAAGATTTACTTTATAATACAATAATTTTTTATTATATTTCTTTATTTCAAATACTTTTTTATTCTTAAAATAAAGGTTATTTAGTGTTTGAATTCCATTCTCAAACTGTTGATTATTTTTAAAAAAAATAAAACCTCCATTTGTCATATCCTGTTCTATTTTTTTGAATGAAATGAAATTTGAGATAAATTTTTTTGGGTTCTTAGGTCTTATCAAATAATGAGGTTTAATTTTTTTTTGTGTAAATCCATTAAATATAATAATAGATTTATATTGTTTTTTTAATTTAAGAATTTTAGAAAACATTTTATCCACATATAAGAAAAAATACTTTTCACTTTTTTTTTCATTCCAGTTATTGTGTTGATAATGAGCAATTGAATTTAAAAATATTATAGAAAATGAAGATTTTTTTTTGTGATTATTATAATTAAATATATTTAATTGAATTAAATCAAATAAAAAAAATAAAACATAATTCTTTATACCTTTTTTAAGAATCACTTTTAATGAAAAAACTAAATCATTTAAAAGATCTAAAATTTTTGTATTAAAAACTAGTGTGACAAAAAAATTTATAGAATAATAAAAAAATTTTAAATAACTAAATTTTAAATAATTTTTTGCATAATAGTTTGGTAAGAAATACAAACCCATTAAACTTTTTGGCCAAGTTTTATCCCTAAAATTCCATGGATCTGGTAAATAATAATTTATATATTTGTTTATCTTTAAACGCGAGTTCATTGTTCCATAAACCGAACAACTTATTTTTTTTTTAGATAATACATCCCAAATTTGGCTAATATTTTTTTCTATACGTTGTCCTAATTTATAAATTTTATGTTTTTTTGATGGTTTTCCAGTATTAATTGATACTGATTGAACCCATGGATCTAAATTATAATCTTGCCTGTTATCTTTAGTGAAAGTAGATACCTTCTTCAAACTTAAAACTTTTAAAATTGATTTACATTTATATTTTTTAGCTCCTCGTTCTAAGTAATCAAAATTAAATTCATTTAAGTGAATTGCTAGTAGACTATTATTTTTAAAATTCATATATTAATATTATATATTTATTATAATATTTAATTTATGTCTAAAAATAAAACCTGTGTAATTCTTCCTTGTTACAAAGTTAAACATAAAATTTATCAAGTATATAAAAAGTTAATAAAATTAAAAATTGATAAGCTAATATTTGTGGATGACTGCTGCCCAGAAAATAGTGTTAGGTATTTAAAATCAAAAGTTAGAGAACAAAAAAAAATCCAATTTGTATATTTAAATGAGAATAATGGAGTTGGTGGTGCAACACTGAAAGGTTTTAATATAGCCAAAAATCAGGGTTTCGATATACTTTTGAAGTTTGATGCCGACAATCAACACAGGACTATTGATTTAAAAAAAATAATTAAAACTCTAAAAAATGATAAGGTATTGTTTTGCAAAGGTTTCAGAAAATTAAATTTATCAAGTTCCCGAAAAAGAAAAATGCCATTCATTAGAATTTTTGGAACCAATGCCTTAACAATCATTTCGAGACTTACAACACAAAATTACTACTTAAAAGATGTCACTAACGGTCTATTCGGATTAAAATCTAATATATTTAGTAAGTTAAATTTAAAAAAGATTAAAAAAAATTATTTTTTTGAACAAGATTTAATTTTTCAACTTTGCAAGAAAAAAATTAAAATTTATCAAGTAAATTCTGAAGTTTTATACCAAAATGAAACAAGCAGTTTAAGAATTCTTAAAATTATAATACCTTTTACCGCTTATCATTTACAAAATATATTTAGCAGAAATGAACATTGAAAATAATCAAAATTTATATTTTAAAATACTTTTTTTTGTTCCTTATTTGCTTTGGTCAATAATTATTTTACTTTATGTTTTCAATAGCGATTTAATTAAAGCAGGTGAATTAAATGGTTTAATTAAATTAGGCAATGACTCTTCAAGATATATTGATGAAGCAGAGAGATTAGCAAATTTTGATTTTACCAATCTATATTTATCAAAATTAAGCTATATTATAATACTTGCAATTACTTTTAAGTTAAATTTAGATTTAACTACCATCGTATTTTTTCAATTTTTAACAACAATTATTTCATCATTATGCTTATATTTAATAGCAAAAAAAATATTTTCTAAGTGGGTTGGATTACTTTCTATTCTAATTTTTTTAGCCTATCTACCTATTCAACTAAGAAATTTTTATATTTTAACAGAAATTTTATTTATAAATTTTTGTATTATCCTTACTTATTTATTTTTTTTTAAAAGACACCTTAAAATAATGATTTTATTGATAGGAATATTTATTTTATTTTTAAGACCTCAGGGCATTTTAGTTTTACTCTCTATATCGTTCGCTTCAATAATGTTTATAAAATTTAATAAAAATTATAATTTTATTACAAAATTAATGATAATTATTTTGTGTTTTGTGCTGACAATTTTTTTTATTCATAATGCTATTCAAGAATATAATTTCATTAGTGCTTTATCTAAAGGAATGATATGGGGATACAGCTTTGAAACAAATGATATTTGTTATAGCAATTGCATTCCTGGTTTAACTAATTCAGATTTATATGAAAAAAATGTTATTGGTTTAATACAGTTCTTCAAAGACAATTTTTTTATTTTGATAAAAGCTTCTTTTTTTAAAATAATTCTTTTCTTTACTGGTTGGAGACCATATTACTCAAATATTCATAATATGTTCTTAATATGCTTTCATCTCCCGATTTATATTATGTTTTGTGCATATTTCTTCAAATCTAAAAAATTAATCTCATTCGAAATATTTACTCTGATCTATATCTTTTTAAGTATAGCGTTTGTTTCTGTGACTTTTGTAGATTGGAGTGGCCGATTTATAATGTATATTTTTCCGTTTATGATAATTTTTGCATCAAAATCTGCAACAAGTCTCTTTTTATTATTTTTAGATAGGACTAAAATTAAATAATTACAAAAAAAATAATTATAATTTATAAAAATAAATGCAAAGAGTTAAAATATTAATTGGCTTATTTTACCTAATGGTAATTGGATGTTTTTTATTTTTTCTTTTTTCAAATTTTAACTTACAGGAAATAAGTAGTTATGATTTTATCAAAAATAATAGCAACTATTTTTTTGAGCTAAAAAATTCTAACTTATTTTTATTGATATTAATTTATATTACGCTAACCATATTATGGATTTTTGCGGCAGGATTTGGCACACCTGCTGCACTTATTGCTGGTTTTGTATTTGGAAAATGGTTAGGTCTATTACTTTTAGTCTTCAGTGTGGCAATTGGTGCAACATGTCTTTACGTATTTGCTAACTATTTCTTAAAAGATTTTATAAAAAAAAATTTTTTAGATAAATTTAATATATTTGAAAAAAAATTTAAAAAAGCAGAATTTACTTATCTTTGTATTTATAGGTTTATCGGTGGTATTCCTTTTCCAATAGCAAATATTTTACCCTGTTTATTTAATGTAAAAATATCTAATTATTTTTATGCAATTTTAATTGGTATTACACCTCAATCTTTTTTGATGATTTCTATTGGTAGCGGATTAGAAAAAATTATAAAAAAAAATTTGAGCGCACCAAAATTAACTGATTTAATAACATCACCTGATATTTATTTACCAATTATTGCTTTTTTTGTTTTGTTTATTATGACTATTTTTGTGAAAAAATTTTTTTATAAAAATTAAATTTTAAAATTAATATTTTTAATCTTTCTTTTCCATTAACCAAAGACTATCACTTGCTAGAAAATAAATTTTTCCATTTAAAGGATGAGTCTTTATATCTCTTATTCTTCCAATATCATCTTTAAAAATAACTTCCTCTTGAACTTTTGAAGATGAGTCAAAATTTAGTTTTCTTAATGATTTATCTTTCAAAGATGTAATTAATGCATGGCCATTCCACTGCTCAAATTCTTTTCCCTTATAAATAGTAATTCCACTTACAGCAATTGAAGGTGTCCAATACTTAATTGCTTTTGTATATCCTTCTTTCCAAATTGGTCCAATTTTTGTTCCAGTGTAATTTGTACCTCCCCAACCTAAAATTTTCCATCCATAATTTTCTCCTTTTTTTACTTCTCCAAACCAATCACCTCCTTTTGCACCATGGTTACTAATGTAAATTTTTTTATCAAAAGGAGACATGATCAATCCCTGGGGATTTCTAACACCAATTTGGTAGATCTCAGGAAGCCAAGTTGGTTTACCTTCAAATTTTGGATTATCATTTGGTATACTTCCATCTAAATTAATTCTAATTATACTACCAGGATGTTTTGTGGGATCTTGAGCTATCATACCTTGCCCTCTCTCACCAATGGATGCAAATAAGTATTCACCTTTAATTGCTAATCTTGATCCAAAATGTTTGCCAGACTCTATAGGAGGATTTGCTTGAAATATGTTTTTGAAATTTAATTTTTTTTTATTAAATTTCGCTTTTGCAATAGATGTACTTGTTTTTAAATTTTCTCTCTTTTCTGTATAAGAAATCCAAATATTTTTGTCATAATACTTTATATCTAGCAATCCCCCTTGGCCAACAATTAGATAGTTAAGATTATGATCAACTTCAGAGATTTTTTTTGATAAAATATCAACAATTTTAATTTTACCATTTTTTTCTGTTACAATTAATTCTGAATTATTAAGAAAAGAAGATCCCCATGGATCATCAAGAGTTACAATTTTTTTTAAATTATAGTTCTCTGATAAACTTTCTGAGGAGAAAGTAGCTATAAAAATTATTAATACATAAAATTTTATCATACAAAGAAAATTAGAAATATATTTTTGAATATTCTTCATCTTCTATAATAAATTTTATTTATCAAATATTTTTAATTTTTTTTAATTCTGCTTGAGCAGCTGCTAATCTTGCAATTGGAACTCTATAAGGTGAACAAGAAACATAATTTAATCCCACTTTAGAGCAAAACTCAATACTTTTAGGATCTCCACCATGCTCGCCACAAATACCAAGTTTTAATTTTTTATTTTGACTTTTCCCTTTTTCAACAGCAATTTCAACAAGATCTGCTACACCATCATCGATAGATACAAATGGATCAATCGAAAATATTTTATTTTCCAAATAATCATTTAAAAATTTACCACTATCATCTCTGCTAATTCCAAAAGTCGTTTGTGTTAAATCATTAGTTCCAAAGCTAAAAAATTCTGCATGTTTAGCTATTTCTTTTGCTTTTATTGCAGCTCTTGGAAGCTCGATCATTGTACCAACCATAAATTCTATTTTAATTTTATTCTGTTTTTGAACTTCTCTTGCAATATTTATTACTAAATCTTTCATAATTTTAATTTCTGCTTCTGTAGATATTAAAGGAATCATAATTTCTGGAAATGCTGATTTAATTTTTTTCTTTTGCAGTTCAGCTAATGCTTCAAAAATAGCTCTACATTGCATTTGATAAATTTCTGGAAATGATATACCAAGCCTACAACCTCTATGACCTAACATAGGGTTTTGTTCATGTAGTTCTTCTATTCTAGCCTCAACTTCTTTAGTCAAAAGTCCTACGACATTTGCAACTTCATCAATTTCTTTGTTTGTTCTTGGTAAAAACTCATGTAGCGGAGGATCTAACAATCTGACTGTTACAGGCAGACCATTCATAATTTTGAAAATTTCTATAAAATCTTTTTTTTGGTGAGGCAAAAGTTTATGAAGTGCTTTTGCTCTATCTTCTTTAGTTTTAGATAAAATCATTTCTCTAACAGATAAAATTCTCTCTTCATCAAAAAACATATGTTCAGTTCTACAAAGACCAATGCCCTCTGCTCCAAAATCTTTTGCAGTTTTAGTATCTTTTGGTGTTTCTGAATTAGTTCTTATATTTAATTTTCTAAAACTATCTGCCCATGACATTAATTTTGAAAAATCACCTGAAATTTCAGGTTTCACAGTTGCAACACTTCCTGATATAATTCTACCTGTAGACCCATCAATTGTTATAACTTCACCCTCTTTTATTTCTATAGATGCAGTTTTAAATGATTTGTTCTCGTAATTTATATCAATTTCACTAGAGCCAGACACACAGGGTCTTCCCATTCCTCTTGCAACAACAGCAGCATGACTTGTCATACCTCCTCTTGCGGTCAAAATTCCTTTAGCTGCGTGCATTCCTTGAATATCTTCTGGTGACGTTTCCACTCTAACCAAAATTGTATCTTGCATCATTCCACTCAATCTTTCAGCCTCTTCAGATGTAAAAACAACTTTTCCACTAGCTGCACCTGGAGAAGCTGGCAAACCATTAGCTATAACGTTAATTGAGCTTTTCTCATCTAATGTTGGATGAAGTAATGTGTCTAAAGAATTAGGATCAATCCTTAAAACAGCCTCTTTTTTTGAAATTAATTTTTCTTTTACCATATCAACTGCAATCTTTACTGCTGATTTAGCTGTTCTTTTTCCTGATCTAGTTTGGAGCATCCACAGTTTTTTATTTTCAACTGTGAACTCAACATCTTGCATGTCTTTATAATGTTTTTCTAATTTTTTTAAAATTTTGTGAAGTTGTTTATAAACATTTGGCATAACCTCTTCCATTGAAGGATCTTTAACTTTAGCTTGTTGTCTTGCTTTTTTAGTTATGTATTGTGGCGTTCTAGTACCAGCAACAACATCTTCACCTTGTGCATTAATTAAATATTCACCATAAATTTCGTTTAATCCATCTGAGGGGTTTCTCGTAAATACAACACCTGTTGCACAATCATCACCCATATTACCAAAAACCATTGACTGAACATTTACTGCTGTTCCCCATTCAGCTGGGATTTGATTTAATTTTCTATATACTTTTGCTCTATTGCTTTCCCAGGATAAAAATACTGCACTAACTGCTCCAAATAATTGCTGATAAACATCTTGAGGGAAATCTTTTTTAGCTTTTTCTTTTACAGTTCTTTTAAAATCAATTATCAAACCATCCCAATCATTTTCATCAAGATCGGTATCTAAAAGAACTCCTTTTGTAAGCTTATAATTTTCAATTAATTCCTCGAAATGATAGCCTTCCACTCCCATTACTACATTGCCATACATTTGAATAAATCTTCTATAACTATCTTTAGCAAATCTTCCATTTGAAGTTTTTAATGCTAGAGCACTCACAGTCTTATCATTTAAACCTAGGTTTAAAATTGTGTCCATCATTCCTGGCATAGATACTCTTGCTCCAGATCTTACCGAAAGCAGTAAAGGATTTTTTAAATCTCCAAATTTTTTACCCACATCTTTTTCGATAATCTTTAATTCTTTTTTTATTTGGGCTACTAAATTTTTATTCAATCTTTTTTTATCTTTATAAAAAAGTTCACATACCTTTGTTGAGATTGTAAATCCTGGTGGAACTGGGAGACCCATTCTTCCCATTTCAGATAAATTAGCACCTTTGCCACCTAAAAAATTTTTAGGATTTTTTATTTTTTTACTATCTTTAGATTTGAAATTTAAAATTAGCTTTTTCATTGATGGGAATCGATTAAAGAAAAATTAACATAATAATCGAACGTTTTACATAACATTTGGATTAGTTCTAGTCTGTTTTTTTTTATTGTAATATCGTCTTCATTTACAATCACGTTATCGAAAAAATCAAAAATTACTTTTTTAGACTCAGCCAAATTGTTGATGGATTCCTCAAAATCCTCATCTTTATTAATATTTTGAAAGTATTTTCTTAATTGATTTATTTTTTTATATAAATTTTTTTCAAATTCAGTTTTGAATATACCAGGGTCAGTTGTATTTGATAATTCTATGTTTTTATCCTTTAACTCACTTTCTAATATACTTGAAGCTCTTTTAAAACTTGAAACTACATCTTTGCCATTGGGTTTATTAATAAACTTATTTAAACTTTTAGCCTTACCAAAAACAATCACTGATTGATCTAGATTTAGAAAGCTAGTAGATGCTTGAATAATATCGGTGCGAATTTTTTCCTCTTTCATATAAAATTTTAATCTTTCCATTAAAAAATTTAATAATTCAGTTTGAAGAGATTTGTTTTCAAATTCAAAACCTTGGTCCAAATACAAGCCAGCTGAATAACTAATTAAATCTCTTATTTTAAAATCTTTTTTATTTTCAATTATCGTTTTAATTATTCCTGAAGCCAATCTTCTTTGGGCAAATGGATCTCTTGAGCTTGTTGGCTTTTGATTTATTCCAAAAAAACCAACTAAAGTATCTATTTTATCTGCCAAAGATAATGCCACACTGTATGGTTTTTTAGGTACTTTTGAGTTTAGTCCAGCTGGCAAATATTGTTCGCTTATAGCTTTACAAACATCTTTCTCAAAACCCTGGGCTTCTGCAAAATAGCCACCCATAATTCCTTGAAGTTCTGGAAACTCTCCAACAAGTTCTGAAACTAGATCAACCTTGCAAATCGATGCGGATAATTCAACTTTATCTTTGCTAATTAATAATTCATCAGAAAGCATTCCACCTAGTTTTCTCATTCTTTGGACTTTATCAAAATATGTTCCAAGTCCTTTGAAATAATTCATAGATTTCAGCATAGAAACTCTTTTGACTAAATTTTGTGATTTGTCTTTTTTCCAAAAAAACTCAGCATCGTTCAATCTAGCTTCGACAACTCTTTCATTTCCAAGTTTTATTAATCCATTTATATCTTTCTTGTTAGTCACAACTAAAAATTCATTTGTAATATTTCCTTTTTTATCAAAAGTTGGAAAATATTTTTGATGATACTGCATAGTAATTATTAAAATTTCTTTAGGAATATTTAGAAATTTTCTATCAAATTCACACAATATAACATTTGGTTGGTCCGTTAGATTAACAACTTCATCAAGTAACTTAGGATTATTTTCAATTGTTATATTTTTCTTACTAGAAATATCATTTAATTTTTTTTCTATTAAGTTTTTTCTTAAATTGTGATCTATGGTTATATTTAGTTTTTTGAAAAAATTATTATAATCTTTAAAATCAACAAATATCTTTTTTTTCTCTTCAAACTCTTTATCTATAAATGTTGAATTTGAAGAGGTTAAATGATGAAAATTAAAAGTTAAATTTTTTTTATCAAATATTGCTAAAATTGATTTTAGTGGCCTTCCCCAGTTTAAGTTAAGATCACTCCACCTCATAGATTTTTTCCACTGAATTTTATGCAATATTGATGGAACTAGCTCTTCTAATAAATTTTGTGTATTAAGTTTTTTTGATTTTGTTTTAAAAAAATAAAATTCACCTTTATCTATTATTTGTTTAAAAAGGTCTTTTTTATTAATATTATTTGATCTGATAAATCCTTCCAATGCTACTTCTGGAGCTTTTACATTTGGACCTTTTATTTCCTCTGATTTTAAAGTTGTCTGTTTTTGTAAACCTTCAAATAGAATAACTAATCTATTAGGTGTTGAAAATGATGAGCTTTTTTTAAATGAAATAGATTTTTCATTAAATTCTTTAATAAAACTGTTTAACAATTCTTCTCTTAAACTTTTTTGAAGAGATGAAGGTATTTCTTCACTAAATAATTCTAAAAAAAATTCTGACATTTAGCTTTGACTATCTAACCAAATACCTGCGGCTAATTTAGTTATATCTCGTATTCTTCCTATATATTCAGCTCTTTGAGCAACACTTATTGCTCCTCTGGCATCAAGAATATTAAATATATGACTTGCTTTTAAACATTGATCATACGCTGGTAATGATATTTTTTTTTCTATAAGAGATTTAGCTTCCTGTTCAATCATATCAAACATTTTTGATAAACTTTCAACATTTGCGTACTCAAAATTGTATGCAGAAAATTCTTTTTCAGCTTGATGAAAAACGTCATGATATTTTACCCCCTCATCATTCCATAACAAGTCATAAACATTCTTTTGTTGTTGAGTGAACATGCATATTCTTTCTAATCCATATGTAATTTCAACTGAAACAGGTTTACATTCATACCCTGCCATTTGCTGAAAATATGTAAATTGTGTAATCTCCATACCATCGCACCAAACTTCCCAGCCTAACCCTGCCGCGCCAAGAGTTGGGCTTTCCCAATCATCTTCAACAAACCTGATATCATGTTCATTATGATCAATACCAATTACAGACAAACTGTTAAGATATAATTTTTTTATATTATCTGGTGAAGGTTTTATTAAAACTTGAAATTGATAATAATGTTGCATTCTATTTGGGTTGTCACCATATCTTCCATCTGTTGGCCTCCTTGATGGTTGCACATAAGCAGCTTTCCAATGTTTTGGGCCTAGCGATCTAAGTGTTGTTGCTGGATGAAATGTACCGGCACCCACTTCCATATCATATGGCTGAAGAACAATACATCCTTGTTTGCTCCAAAATTTTTGAAGATTAAGAATTGTATCTTGAAATGATTGAAATTTTTGTTTTGGTTTTTTTGATTTAGAAACCATATCTTTGCCAGATTGACCTTTCATCTAAAATATTGGCTAATTGATCTAATTGATTATTAGAAGAAGAAAGTTTTTGACTTAACCAACCTTTAGATTTTTCAAATTTTTTAATAACAACATCATTTCCAAATTTTTCTTTAAGAACTTGATGGGCATCTCCTATTCCATCTATTAGACCTAAATCTTTAGCTTTACTTCCAGACCAAAATTCTCCAGAAAATAGTTCTACTTCGGATTTATTTAACTTAGATCCTCTGCTTTTCTCTACTACATCGATAAAATCTTTATGTAAATCTAGCTGAATATTTTTTAATCTTTCTATATCCTCATTTTTTTCTTCTAAAAAAGGATCTAAAGTGCTTTTGTTTTTTCCAGCTGTATGAACTCTTCTTTCAACACCAATTTTTTTTATTAACTCAGTAAACCCAAATGAAGAATAGATAACCCCTATAGATCCAATTATTGAACTTGAATTTGCATAAATTTCATCCCCAGCACATGAAATTAAATATCCACCAGATGCAGCAACATCTTCAGCAAATACAATTACTTTTTTTTTTGTATTATTGGCTTGTTGTCTAATAAAATTATAAATCATATGAGATTGAACTGGTGATCCCCCAGGTGAATTTACAGTTATGGCTATACATGAAGCCTTTTTTAATGAAAAAGCCTTTTTAATTAGCTCTTCTTGACCTGCAAAATCAATACCTTGTTTAAATTTTCCGGCATTTCCAATAACTCCATTTAATTTAATATGAGCTACGGTCTTTTTCTTTTTAAAAAAAGAGAACATTATTATTCCTTATAGAATTAATTATTGATTATATTAATTACTTATAAATGAAGAATTAGGTGCGTCAATTGATAAGTAATATATAAAACTCAAATATATTAATTTAAAATCAATATGGGAACCGTAGTACAGCTTAAAAACCAAATAAACGACTCATACTTTCAACTTAAGGATTCTGTTGAGGATAAGCTTATTCTTACTGAAGAAAAAATAAAATCAAAATTAGCGAGTGATGTCGGGTTGGTTCAAAAAATGACTGAATACCATATTCAAACTGGAGGTAAAAGATTAAGAGCTCTATTAACTCTGGGATCAGCAAAACTATGTGGTTATTCTAAAGGTTCAAGAGATATTAATTTAGCTGCTTGTGTTGAATTAATTCATAGTGCAACTCTAATGCACGATGATGTAATTGATGAGGGAACTGTAAGAAGAGGCAAAGATACATTAAATAAAGTTTGGAATAATCATTCTTCAGTTTTAATTGGAGACTATTTGTTAAGTAGGTGTTTTGAAATGATGGTAGAGGATGGTAATTTAGAAGTTTTAAAATTGTTGTCATCAACTTCGTCAAAAATTGCTCAAGGAGAAGTTTTGCAGCTTCAACATAAAGGTGAGGTTGATATGCTTGAGGAAACTTATCTAAAAATTATATCAGCAAAAACTGCTGAGCTTTTTGCAGCTGCAACAAAAGTAGGCGCAATTTTATCAGAGGTCGAATTTAAAGAAAAAGATGCTCTTGAATTCTATGGTCGAAATCTTGGATTAACTTTTCAAATTGCAGATGATACTCTTGATTATAATTCAGATTTGAAATTATTTGGTAAAAAGATAGGTCAAGATTTTTTTGAAGGTAAGATTACTTTGCCTATAATTTTATTATTTCAAAGAATAGATATTGATGAAAAAAAATTATTAACAGAATTTTTTAAAAAAGACTTAAGAGAAAAAAATGACTTTAACAAAATAATTGTTTTAATAAAAAAATATGACATCATAAATGAGTGCTATCAAAAAGCTCAACACTACATCAATCTTGCTTCAAACTCTCTTACAGTATTTAAAGAATCAAAAGAAAAATCAATTCTTAAAAATCTAACTTCATTCAGTCTAGCTAGAAATTTTTAGGGACTTAATAAAGATTTTATCCAATTACCACTTTTATCAAAAGTATAATTTAGTCTTTCATGAATTCTGCTATCTCCATCTAACCAAAATTCAATTCTAGTTGGTGTTAAATTCCAACCAGACCAATGTTTAGGTCTTGGTACATTATTTATATCATCAAATTTTTGCTTAAACTCTTTAATTGAGTTTAAGAGCTCATCTCTATTTTTTAATTCTTTACTTTGTTTTGATGCCCAAGCTCCAATCCTACTGTCATACCCTCGTGAATTATAATACTGATCGGCTACACTGTCTTCTACTTGAGTTATAGTTCCGCTAATTCTTATTTGTCTTAAAAGACTTTTCCAATGAAAACACATTGCAGCATTTGGATTTTCTTTAAGTTCATTTCCTTTTTGACTATTTAAATTTGTATAAAATACAAAACCGTTTTGATTAAACTCTTTTAATAAAACCATTCTTACTGATGGTATGTTGTTCTTATTAGATGTTGCTAACGACAGAGCGTTAGGATCATTAAGCTCCGATTTTTTTGCTTCATCCATCCAAACTTTAAACAATTCAATAGGATCGTCTAGATCTAAGAAGCAGTTATTCAGACCAAGTGAGTTTTTTTGATTCATAATTTAAACAAAATAATCTATACAATATAAATAATGTCATTTAATACTTTTGGAAAGCTATTTCGTTTCTCAACTTGGGGAGAATCTCACGGACCTGCAATAGGTTGTGTTATCGATGGATGTCCACCTAATATAAGTATTAAAGAACAAGACATACAAATTGAACTAGATAAAAGAAAACCAGGACAATCAAAATTTACAACTCAACGTAAAGAAGATGATAAAGTTCAAATTTTATCAGGCGTGTTTGAGGGAAAAACAACTGGGACGCCCATATCTCTCATAATTTACAACAAAGATATGAGATCAAAAGATTATGGAAACATTAAAAATAAATTTAGACCAGGACATGCTGATTTAACTTATTTTAAGAAATATGGAATTAGAGATTATAGAGGTGGAGGGAGATCCTCAGCAAGAGAAACTGCAGCTCGTGTTGCTGCTGGTGCAATTGCAAAACTAGTTCTAAAAAATAAGTTAGGTAAAAAGTTTAAAGTTATAGGTGCTGTGACCCAATTAGGAATATTAGGATGTGATGTTAATCAATGGAACGATAAAGTAATAACTAAAAATCCATTTTTCTGTCCAGATAAATCGATGATTAAACTTTGGGAAAAATATTTATTAGGTGTAAGAAAATCTGGATCTTCTTGTGGGGCTGTTATTGAAATAAGAGCAAGAGGCATACCTGCGGGATTAGGTGCCCCCATATATTCAAAATTAGACTCCGATATTGCTTCTGGTTTAATGAGTATTAACGCTGTTAAAGGAGTAAACATTGGATCTGGAATGAACTCAGCACAGTTAAGTGGGGAACAAAACTCAGACGAAATTTCTCAAAAAGGCAAAAAATTAAAATTTAACTCTAATAATGCTGGAGGAATCTTGGGTGGCATATCAAGTGGTCAAGAAATTATTGCCTCATTTGCTGTAAAACCTACTTCATCAATTTTAACCACTAGAAAAACAATTAATAAATTTGGAAAAAATACAACTATATCAGTTAAAGGAAGACATGACCCATGTGTAGGGATAAGAGCTGTACCCGTAGGTGAGGCTATGATGAATTGTGTTTTATTGGATCATTACTTAATGCATAAAGCTCAGTGCAGTTAATCCAAATTAATTTTTTACTACTTTAATAGAGTCTTTTGTAAACAAGACACCTAAAATTTTCTTTGAAATTTGTGAAGCATTTAATCCTGCAACATCATACATTTTTTTAGGATTGTCTTGTTCGATAAAAGTATCAGGTAACGTCATTGCTCTAAACTTTAACCCTTTATCAAATATTCCTTTTTCAGCTAATAAATTTTTCACATGAGAACCAAAACCACCTATCGATCCTTCTTCAATAGTTATCATTACATCATGCTCTCTTGCACACTTCAAAATAAGTTCTTGATCTAAAGGTTTAACAAATCTTGCATCTACAATTGTTACTGACACACCTTTGTTCTTTAATTCTTCAGCTGCTAATTTACACTCTTCAAGTCTTGTTCCCAAACTTAAAATACAAACTTGATTTCCTTGTTGAATTATTTTTCCTTTTCCAATTTCAATCTTTTCTTCGATTGAAGGTAAATCTAGGCCTACTCCTGTTCCTCTAGGATACCTAATTGCACATGGCTTATCGTTAATATCAACAGATGTATTAATCATTTTTACTAACTCAACCTCATCACTCGCAGCCATTACAATAAAATTAGGTAGAGTTGATAAGTATGTAATATCAAATGAACCAGCATGTGTAGAACCATCTGCACCAACCAGACCTGCTCTATCTATTGCAAACCTTACGGGCAAACTTTGAATAGCCACATCATGAACTACTTGATCGTAAGCTCTTTGAAGAAAAGTGGAATAAATTGCAGCATAAGGCTTATAACCTTCTGTAGCCAGACCAGCCGCAAAAGTCACCGCATGTTGTTCTGCTATACCAACATCAAACATTCTTTTAGGAAATTCTTTTCCAAAAATATCCATACCTGTACCACCTGGCATTGCTGCTGTAATCCCCACAATTTTACTATCTTTTTGAGCATGCTTAACTAGCGTATTCGCAAACACTTTTGTATAAGCTGGAAGATTGCTCACACTTTTAACTTGTTCACCTGTCTTCACATTAAATTTTGAAACACCGTGGTAATGGTCAGATGCTTTTTCTGCATACGAGTAGCCTTTTCCTTTTTGTGTTTTAATATGGATCATGATTGGACCATCATGTTTAGAGTCCCTTGCATTTTTAAGAATTGGAACAAGGCTAGTAAGATCGTGACCATCAATTGGGCCAGCGTAATAAAAACCTAATGAATTAAATAATGTTCCTCCAGTAACTGCTGACCTTAGAAAATCTTCAGCTTTACCCGCTTTTGCACTAAATCGTTTTGAAAACGAGGACATTATTAATTTAATGGTTTCCCTTAAACTAAAATAAATTTTTCCAGTAAATAACTTTGCAAGGTAAGTTCTCATAGCACCTACTGGTTTTGCAATTGACATATCGTTATCATTCAAAATTACAATCATTTTGGTTTTTGATGCGCCAGCATTATTCATTGCCTCATAAGCCATTCCAGCACTTATTGCGCCATCACCAATTACAGCAACCACATTTGATGATTTATTTGCTAATTTATTTGCTTCTGCAATCCCCAGCGCTGAAGATATAGAAGTTGAGCTATGAGCAGCACCAAAAGGATCGTATTCACTTTCAGATCTTTTTGTAAACCCTGACAAACCATTACCTTGTCTCAAAGATCTAATCTTATTTTTTCTTCCAGTTAAAATTTTATGGGGATAAGATTGGTGTCCTACATCCCAGATCAATTTATCATTAGGTGTATCGAAAACATAATGAAGAGCAACTGTAAGCTCTACTACACCTAAACCTGCACCTAAATGTCCACCAGTTTCTGACACTGCATTGATCATTTCTTCTCTAACTTCATCAGATACTTTTTGCAAATCATGTTCTGATAGCTTTCTCAGGTCTGATGGAAAATTTATATCATTAAAAAATTTATAATTTTTCATTACTTGTCTCTGTGTAAAATATAATTCAATGTTTCTCTAATATTTTTAGAATTTTGACCGTATTGTTTTAAATTCTTATTTATTTTTAAAATAATTCTATCACAATATTTAACTGCATTAATATAACCTAGCAAACTTATTAATGTAGCTTTACCTTTTTTTTGGTCTTTTCCTGTTTTTTTTCCAGCTATTTTCGAACTACCTCTAAAATCAATTAAATCATCAGCGATTTGAAATAATAAACCTATTTCAGAGCCAATATTTTCAAAAAATTTAATTTCCTTACTATTTTTTCTCTTAATTATTGCAGGCGCAGCACTACAAAAACTAAATAATTTTCCTGTTTTTTTTATTTCCATTTCTATAATCTTGTTTTTAGATATTCTTTTTTTTTCATAACTAAGATCTAAGTACTGCCCACCGGCTATACCTAGATGTCCCGAACATTCAGATAATTTTTTAATTAAATCAATTTTAATTTTTTCACTTATTTTCAAAAAAGGACTTGCTAAAATTTCAAATGCCATTGTAAGTAATGAATTTCCAGCAAGGACCGCTGTAGACTCTCCAAACTTGATGTGTGTAGATGGTTTTCCTCTTCTAATTTTATCATTATCCATGCAGGGTAAATCATCATGAATAAGAGAATAAGCATGAATACATTCTACGGCAGCTCCAATAGAAATTAATGTTCTGTAATCTATTGATAGTAGCGAACCAATATCTACTAAGATTTTAGATCGAATTTTTTTTCCACCAGGAAATAAACCATACCTCATAGCAGGAATTAATTTAGAATTGTTTTGTCTTTTAATAAATTTATTCAAAAAAAAGTTTGTGTCTTTAGCAATTCTATCAAGTTTATTTTTCATTTTTTTTAATAATCTCTTTAACTTTTTTATTAGTTTCTTCACCTATAGACCTAAAGCTTTTATTAAATTTTTTTTCAATAATATTGTTTAACTTCAATAGTTTTTGATAATTTTCTACAGAATTATTTAGATCTTTTTCATTTTCTAAAGACTCTATTATTTGATTTGCTTGATCTGTCAGATCTTCTAGAGTGCTTTCATTATTATCAGGTAGTAAATTTTTATCTTTCATATAATAATAATTAATACATGAAATCTATTCAATCCAATATCAAAAAAGCTAAAAAATATTTAGATAAAAATCATTGTATAGCTGTTCCCACCGAAACGGTATATGGATTAGCTGGCAATGCTTATTCAGATCAGTCTGCTAAAAAAATTTTCAAGTTAAAAAAAAGACCTTTGAACAATCCTTTGATTGTTCATTATTATGATATTAATAAGCTAAAGAATGATTGTGTTATTAATGATAACTTTATCAAGTTATATAATAAGTTTTCTCCTGGCCCAATTACCTTCATATTAAAATTAAAAAAAAGTTCTAAAATTTCTAAATTTGTAACTAATAAACAAAAAAGTCTTGCTGTTCGTTTTTCTAAACATCTCTTGTTTAGAAAACTACTTAAAAGTTTAAATTATCCATTGGCTGCTCCCAGTGCAAATATGTCAACTAGATTAAGCTCAGTTAAAGCTTCTGATGTGATTGAAGAGTTTGGATCAAAAATTAAATATGTATTAGATGGAGGAAAATGCAAGATAGGCCTAGAGTCAACAATTGTTAGTCTTTTAGATAAACCAACAATACTTAGGTATGGAGGATTAGATATTTCAAAAATAAAAAAAGTATTAAATAAAAAAGTTTTAATTAAGACTACTTCAAAAAAGAAAATTGCACCTGGACAATTTCCTCTTCATTACTCTCCTGGTATCCCATTAAGAATAAATGCCATAAAACCTAAAAAAGATGAAGCTTTTGTATTAATAAAAAAGAGAAAAACTAAATTTAAAAATTACTACTATTTAAGTAAAAAAAATGATCTTCAGCAATCTGCTAAGAATCTATACACAATTTTAAGAAAAATTAAAAAAGATGGTTATAAAATGATTGCAGTTGAAAGAATTCAAAACAAAGGTATCGGCAGAACAATAAATGACAGATTAACTAGAGCCTCAAAATATTAAATGACTAATTCAATTGAAGTAATTAATTTATCCAAAAGTTATAAGTCAAAACAAGCTGTAGATAATATTAACTTTAAAATTAATGAAAATGAAATAGTCGGTCTCTTAGGACCAAATGGATGTGGAAAAACAACTACAATTGGAATGATGCTTGGATTATTAAAGCCAACCAGTGGACAAGTTTTAATTAATAGAATGGATATTGAAAAAAACAAAATTTCTCTTCTTCATAAAATGAATTTTATTTCTCCATACATAGAATTACCAAAAAAACTTACCGTAAGGCAAAATTTAGTAGTCTATGGAAAATTATATAATGTGAATAATCTTAACAATCAAATTGACTACTTATCCAATAAGTTAAGATTAAATACACTATTAGACAATATTACGGGAGAACTTTCTTCTGGACAAAAAAATAGGGTGAGTTTAGCAAAAGCATTAATTAATAATCCTACAGTACTTTTGCTTGATGAACCTACTGCATCTTTGGATCCTGAGACTGGAGATTTTGTTAGAACTTTTTTAGAAAATTATAAAAAAGAAAATAAGATATCAGTATTACTTGCTTCACATAATATGGATGAAGTTAAAAGATTGTGTAACACAGTTTTGATGATGAAAGGTGGTATAATTGTAGATAGAGGTACCCCTGATCATTTAATTACAAAACATGGAAGAAAAAATTTAGAGGAAGTTTTTTTAGAACTTGTGAGAAATAAAAATGAATTTAACTAGAATTTATGGTCTTTTTTTAAGACACTTTTATTTAATTACAAGATCATTTCCTAGAATTTTAGATTTGATTTATTGGCCATCTATTCAAATTACATTATGGGGCTTTATTTCAAATTTTTTTGCTGACCATAGCACCTATTATAATGGAGCTGTTGGCGTGATACTTTCTTGTGCAATTCTGTACGATTTCTTATTTAGAACTAGCATTGGATTTAATATGTTATTTTTAGAGGAAATTTGGAGCAGAAATTTTACCAACTTATTTATTGCTCCAATGAAAATCAGTGAAATTATTATATCACTTGTTTTTACTGCTTTAATCAGAGCTTTAATCGGTTTGGTTCCAGCAATATTATTAACCTCCCCTCTGTTTGGAATTTCTTTATTGGATTTAGGTTTACCTCTAGCGTTTCTTTTTTTAAGTTTGTATGTTTTTGGAATTACCCTAGGTTTATTTGTGTCTGCAGGATTGCTGAGATTTGGTCCATCTTTTGAAAATATTGCGTGGTCGACTATGTTCTTGCTGGCGCCGTTTGGATGTATTTATTATCCAGTTGAAACTTTACCAGGGATTTTTCAATCGATAGCTTATGCTCTTCCATTGGTTTATATTTTTGAAGAAACAAGAAATATCTTAGTTAATCAATCTGTTGATTATGAGAATATCATTCAGGCTCTTTATTTAAACTGTGCTTATCTAATTGCTGCAGTATCAGTATTTTACTACTCTTTTGATAAAGCTAGAGAGAAAGGAACTTTAATAAATATAGGCGAATAAATTGGCGCGCCTGCTAGGAGTTGAACCCAGAACCTCCTGATCCGAAGTCAGGCGCTCTATCCAGTTGAGCTACAAGCGCGTTTAGTATTAATATTACATTTTATGAAAAAAAACATTAATTTTATAGTTGAAGAAAATGAAAATAATCTAAGAGTTGATGTTTTAATCAACAAAAGAGAAGAACTTATTAGCCGAACTAGAATTAAAAATTTAATTCTTAAAGAAAAACTAAAATTAAATGATGAAATTATTAAAAGTCCCTCAAAAAAAGTTTTAACTGGTGACAAATTAAGTCTCAATATACCAGAACCGCAGGGAGCTTCGTTAAAACCCTATGATTTTAAACTAGATATAGTTCATGAAGATAATGACCTCTTAGTAATTAACAAGCCAGCTGGAATTATTATGCACCCAGGTGCTGGAAACTATGACAAAACAATTGTAAATGCTTTGATGCATTATGATAAAAACTCACTTTCAACTATTGGAGATGAACTCAGACCCGGAATTGTCCATAGAATTGATAAAAATACTTCAGGTTTAGTTATAATTGCAAAAAATAATGAAACACATGAAAACTTATCAAAACAATTTAGCGATCATACTATCACAAGAGTTTATCAACTTTTAATTTGGGGTAAATTAAGACCTTCTACAGGTAGAATTGATACTTTCATAACTCGAAGCTCAAAGAACAGGCAGTTAATGGAAGTTAGTCGATCTAAAGGTAAGCAAGCAATTACAAATTATAAGACTATCGAAGTTTTTGAAAACGATAAAACACCAACATTAAGTCTTGTTGAGTGTAAATTAGAAACTGGAAGAACTCATCAAATTCGTGTTCATATGACTTATATGGGAAATAGTATAGTTGGAGATGATAAATATAAAAAGAAATACAAAAAGTTAAAAAATATTGATATGGGAATAGAAAGCTCTATTTCAAAATTAGATAGACAATTTTTGCATGCAAAAACTCTAGGATTTATTCATCCCACAACTAATGAGGAAATGATTTTTTCCTCAATTTTGCCACAAGAGCTAAATAATTTATTAAAAATGCTTAGAAATACTAGCAAATAAATCATTGAAAATTTAATATAGTTAATTAAATAAATACAACCATGAACGCAACTTTTAATAGCAATGTACCAGCTCTTTCAAATGAGGGAGGACTATCTGCATATTTAGAACAAATAAAAAAGTTTCCAATGTTGGCTGCGGAAGAAGAATACATGTTAGCTAAAAATTGGAAAACTACAGGAAATATAAAAGCAGCTGAAAAATTAGTAACAAGTCATTTGAGACTAGTTGCTAAAATTGCAATGGGCTACAAAGGATATGGTCTTCCTGTGAATGAAATGATTTCTGAAGGTAATGTTGGTCTCATGCAAGCAGTCAAAAAATTTGAACCTGAAAAAGGTTTTAGATTAGCAACATATGCTATGTGGTGGATCAAAGCATCTATTCAAGAATATATATTAAGATCTTGGAGCTTAGTTAAAATAGGAACTACTACAGCCCAAAAGAAACTATTCTTTAATCTTAAAAAAATAAAAAATCAAATTGCCCCTCAAACAGAAGGGGATTTAAGAGACGAGCACGTAAATGAAATAGCTAATAAATTAGATGTTAGTAAGGATGAGGTTGTTTCAATGAATAGAAGACTTTCTGGTAAAGAATTTTCATTAAATGCTCAAGTAGGTGAAGATGGAGATGAATGGCAAGATTGGTTAGTTGATAAAGAACTAGATCATGATTTAAAGTTTGCCCATCAAGAAGAAATGGAACAAAGAAAAGATCTATTAAAAAATTCAATCAAAGTCTTAAATGAAAGAGAAAAAGAAATTTTATACTCTAGAAGACTTAATGATAATCCAACAACTTTAGAGGATTTAAGTAAAAAACATAAGATTAGTAGAGAAAGAGTTAGACAAATAGAAAATAAAGCGTTTGAGAAATTGCAAAAGCAAATGTTACTAATGGCAAAATCTAAAAACCTGCTGCCAGTAAATTAAATATCAAATGGATTTTCAACTAAAATTGTATCGTCTCTTTCAGGGCTAGTTGATACACTTGAGACTTTAGCACCTATAAATTCTTCAACTGCAAAAATATATTTTTTTGCATTTTCAGGTAAAGCATCCATATCTTTAATTCCATTTGTTGATGTTTTCCATCCAGGAAAGATTTTATAAATTGGTTTGATTTTTAATTGATCTTCAACTGCTGCAGGCAAATAATCAATTTTTTTTCCATCAAGCTCATATTCAACACACATTTTTATTTCATCAAGTTCATCAAGAACATCAAGTTTAGTAAGTGCAATGCCATCAATACCAGAGATTTTTATCGTTTGTCTTACCAAAACACCATCAAACCAGCCACATCTTCTTTTTCTGCTAGTTACAGTTCCAAATTCTTTTCCACGCGTTCCTAATAATTCTCCAACATCATCAGTTAATTCCGTTGGGAAAGGACCTTCTCCAACTCTAGTTGTATAGGCTTTTGTAATTCCCAAAACATAATTAATCGAATTTGGACCACACCCTGTACCTGTAGCAGCACTTGATGCAACTGTGTTGGAAGATGTCACATATGGATAAGTACCATGATCCACATCTAATAATATTCCTTGAGCACCCTCAAACAAAATTTTCTTTTTTTGTTTTTTAAACTCATCAATTTTTAACCAAACTGGCTGAGAAAATTTTAATATTTGAGGTGCAATTTTTAATAAGTCTGATTTTAACTGTTCTTTCTCAAAAATTTTTTTTCCAAGACCTTTTCTAATCGCATTATGATGAACTAGAACAGATTCTAATCTTTGATCTAAATTTTTTTCAGATCTAAGATCCATTACTCTTATAGATCTTCTGCCAACTTTATCCTCATAGGCTGGCCCAATTCCTCTTCTAGTCGTTCCAATTTTACCTTTGCCTGCAGCATCTTCTCTAATTTCATCCATTTCTCTATGAAATGGTAAAATTAAGTTTGCTGCTTCAGAAATAATAAAGTTATTGATGTTTACATCCACACCTTTTGATTTTATCTCTTTGATCTCCTCTAGTAATGCCCATGGGTCGACTACAACTCCATTTCCAATAATTGAGATTTTATTTTTTCTAACAATTCCAGATGGCAATAGTCTTAACTTATAAGTCACACCATCAATTACAAGTGTATGACCCGCGTTATGACCTCCCTGAAATCTAATTACTACATCAGCTTGCTCTGAAAGCCAGTCTACAATTTTACCCTTTCCTTCATCTCCCCACTGAGATCCAACTACAACTATATTTTTCATTACCTGAATTTTCTTTCTATATTGATTGTATGAAGATGATTAATTGGGCCATGACCTTTACCATATTTAGGATTAGTTCTAATACCAGAATTTACATATTTAATCCCAAGCTCACAAGATTTCTTTATAGGTTTTCCACATGATAGAAAAGTGGTGATTGCACTAGATAAGGTGCAACCTGTTCCATGGGTATTTTTAGTATTATATCTTTTACTATTAAAAATTTTAATATCAGATTTTGAAACAAATATATCCTGGACATTGTTTGAGGCAAGGTGTCCTCCTTTAATTAATACATTATTTGCTCCAATTTCAATTAATTTGTAAGCTGCAAAGATCATATCCTCTTTACATGTGATAATCGTATTAGTTAATATTTCAGCTTCAGGAATATTTGGAGTGATTAATGATGCTCTCATTATCAATTTTTTTTTTAATAACATAATAGCCTTATTATCTATTAATTTTGCCCCACCTTTTGCAACCATTACTGGATCAAGAACTATATTATTTACTTTAATATTTTTAAGAGAATTGATAACTGCCTCAATTACTTTAGTTGAATGCAACATCCCAATTTTAATTGCATCAGGCTTAATATCTTTAGCTGTAAATAAAATCTGATTTAAAATTTCTTCTGGTGGAATTGGGACTATTGATTTGACTCCCGTTGTATTTTGAGCGGTAATAGCCGTAATTGCAGTCATTGCATAAGATCCAAGAGCAGTAATAGTTTTAATATCAGCTTGAATTCCAGCACCACCTGATGAGTCAGATCCTGCAATGATTAATACTTTAGAATTAGGCTTCACTTTATTTTAGCTAAAATAATATTTAAACACTTTTCTAAAAGTTTTTTATTTTCACTTTCACCCATAACTCTTATTTTTGACTCTGTGCCTGATACTCTTACTAGTATTCTTCCATTACCATTCATTAATTTTTCTGCTTTTTTAATAGATTTTTTTACATCAGGTTTATTAATAATTGATTTATCTTTAACTAAAATATTTTCAAGAATTTGGGGAGTTTTTTTGAACTTGTTAAAGAAAGAACTAGCTTTTTTTCCTTTTCTTATTGCAAATAAAACTTCTAATGCCACTAACAACCCATCTCCTGTTGTTGCAAATTTACCTAAAATAATATGTCCAGATTGTTCGCCACCTAAATTAAAATTATTTTTTTGCATTTGTTCTTTTACATATCTATCCCCGACATTTGCTCTAATAAATTTAATTTTATTTGTTTCAAAAAATTTTTCTAAACCATAATTAGACATCAACGTTCCAATAACTCCACCTTTTAACATTTTTTTATTTTTCCATCTAGTAGCTATAGCTGCAATTATTTGATCTCCATCAATTATATTTCCAACTTCATCGCTCATTATAATTCTATCAGCATCACCATCCAGAGAAATACCGAGATGAGCTTTATATTTTTTTACTGCGATTTTAATTTTATTTGGATATGTCGAACCACAGTTTTTATTAATATTTGTTCCATTTGGATTTACACCAATTGTAATCACTTTTGCGCCTAAAGATTTAAGCAGTTCTGGCCCAGCTTTATAACCTGCACCATTTGCACAATCGATTACTATTCTAAGTCCTCTTAAATTAAATTCTTTTGGAAAATTTTTTTTTAAAATTTTTAAATATTCTTTTGTACCACTTTCTAATCTTTTTACTCTACCCAACTTTTCAGGACTAGAAAGATTTTTGGAAAATTTTTTATCTATTAATTTTTCAATTTTTTTTTCAATTTTATCAGACAACTTCATTCCATCTGGACCAAACAGTTTTAACCCATTATCATTATGAGGATTATGAGAAGCAGTTATCATGATGCCCATGTTTGCTTTCATTGTTTTGGTAAGCATTGCTAAACCATTTGTTGGCATAGGGCCAAAAGTATAAACGTGCATTCCAGCTGAAGCTAATCCTGAAACAAGTGCAGGCTCAAGTGTATAACCAGATAATCTAGTGTCTTTAGCAATAATTGCAGTTTGTTTTATTTTTTTTTGAGATCTAAAATATGTTCCTGATGCTAATCCAAACTTAAAAAACATATCTCCATTAATATGTTTGCTATTGATTGCACCTCTAATTCCATCAGTACCAAAATATTTTTTTGTCATTAATTTTTAATTATTTTTTTGAAAACTTTTATACCTTGAAGTAATTCATTTACATCATGAATTCTTAAAATTTGTATACCCTGCATCATGAGATAAATTGAAGATGCTACTGTTCCTCCAATTCTATCTTTGCTATCATTTTTTCCTGCTATTTCTTTTATAAATCTCTTTCTTGAATTACCCACAAGTATAGGAAAACCTAATGAATGAAAAATAGAAATATTGCTAATAAGATTAATATTATGTTTCAAAATTTTTCCAAAACCTATACCTGGATCAATGATAATATTATTATGTTTAATACCAATTTTTTTTAAATAATTTATCTTCTGCTCAAAAAAATCATATATGTCTAATAATTCATTTTTATAACTAGGTTTATTCTGCATATTTTCAGGTGTTCCTTGTGAATGCTGTATAACAAAAGGTATCTTGTATTTTTTTAAAACATTTATAGTCTCAGAGTTGTATTCTAATCCAGAAACATCGTTAATAATTTTTACCCCACACTTAATTCCTTTTTTCATAATTTCAGATTTTCTGGTATCTAATGAAATTGGAACTTTTTTTGCAATTAATTGAATAATTTTTTCTATTCTTTTCCATTCTATTTTATTATCTACTGATTTTGATCCTGGACGAGTAGACTCCCCGCCTACATCGATAATATTTGCTCCTGCATTAAACATCTCTAAAGCACGTTTTAAACCTTTCTTGCTTGTATTAAACTTCCCTCCATCAGAAAAACTATCTGGAGTGAGATTCAATACTCCCATTATATTTGGAATTTGTAAAAAATTAAAATTTGAAAAATTTTTCTTTTTTGATTTTATTTTTTTTAAATCTAATTTAATTAATTTTTTTAATGATTTTGTGAGAACGTTAATTTTATTAATAGAAATTTTTTTTTTTGAATTTCTTGTTATTATTTCAATATGATCAAATGAAATGTTTTTATTACTATTGAGAGGAATTGCTTTATTTCTATTAACTAGTAATCTTGACTCATTTCCATAATAGAAATTACACGCTCTAGTGTAATATCTTCTCATTCTATTTGTTAATGAACTATTTTTGGTTTTAAGCCCATGGCACCTAGGGCTGAGCTTTGATCGTCATTTTCTTCTGGTTTTTCAACTACCTTGTCTTTTGGGTATACATTGTTATTAATTATATTTTCTATTTCTTCACCTGTTAAAGTCTCATAAGTGATAAGAGCTTTAGCAATTTTATGTAAGTCATCAATTTTTTCAGTTAATATTTTTGTGGCCTGATTATAGCCTTCATCAACTAACTTTCTAATTTCTTTATCTATTTTTTGAGCCACTTCCTCTGAAACGGATTGTGTTTGTGTAACTGATCTACCTAAAAATACCTCTTCTTGATTTTCCCCGTATTCAATTGGTCCCATTTCTTCACTCATTCCATATTTCGTAACCATGGCTCTTGCAAGTTGTGTGGCTTGATTAATATCTGATCCACTACCACCGCCTGCTCCAGTAGAAATATTGTCCTTTCCAAATATTAACTCTTCTGCAACTCTTCCCCCGAAACACACTGCCATTCTAGCTTTTAAGTATTTTATTGAATATCCATGCTTATCTCTTTCAGGTAAATTCATAACCATACCTAAAGCTCGCCCTCTTGGAATAATTGTTGCTTTATGTATTGGGTCATAGCTTGGCATATTAAATGAAACTAAAGCATGACCTCCTTCGTGGTATGCTGTTAATTTCTTTTCATCTTCAGTCATCACCATAGAACGCCTTTCAGATCCCATCATTACTTTGTCTTTGGCTTCTTCAAATTCAACTAAAGTCACAATTCTTTTATTTTTTCTTGCTGCCAATAAAGCCGACTCGTTTACTAGGTTGGCTAAATCTGCTCCTGAAAATCCAGGTGTGCCTCTTGCTATAGTTCTTAAATTAACATCAGGTGCCATCTTAATTTTTTTAACATGAACTTTTAAAATTTTTTCTCTTCCTATTATATCGGGATTTGAAACAACAACTTGTCTATCAAATCTACCTGGTCTTAACAAAGCTGGGTCAAGTACATCTGGTCTGTTAGTAGCTGCAATAATTATAACACCCTCGTTAGTGTCAAATCCATCCATTTCAACTAACAGCTGATTTAAAGTTTGCTCTCTTTCATCATTTCCTCCACCTAAACCTGCGCCTCTACTACGACCAACTGCATCAATCTCATCTATAAAAATTATACATGGTGAATTTTTTTTACCTTGTTCAAACATATCTCTGACCCTTGAAGCACCAACTCCAACAAACATTTCAACAAAATCTGAACCTGAAATAGTAAAAAATGGAACATCAGCTTCTCCGGCAATTGCTCTAGCCAATAATGTTTTACCAGTTCCAGGGGGTCCAACCAATAAAGCTCCTCGGGGAATTTTTCCACCTAGTCTACTAAACTTTTTTGGATCTTTCAAAAATTCTACAATTTCTTCCACTTCTTCTTTTGCTTCTTCAACGCCGGCAACGTCATTAAATGTAACTTTTCCTTTAAGCTCATTCATCATTTTAGCTTTTGATTTTCCAAATCCCATAGCCCCACCTTTGCCACCTTGCATTTGTCTCATAAAGAAAATCCAAACAGCTATTAACAGCAACATTGGGAACCAAGATAAAAGAACTCCAAACAATGAAGGCATTTTTTCTTCTAAAGGTGAAGCAGAAATACTTACTCCTTTGTCTGATAATTTTTCAATTAAATTCGGATCATTAGGTGAGTAAGTTGAAAATGAATTGCCATTTGAAAATACACCTTTTATGTTATTTCCTTGGATCTCAACTTTTAAAACTTCTCCGTTTTCAACAGAGGTTAAAAATTCAGAAAAAATTATTTGATTGCCACCTCTAATATTTGATTGAGGGTTTTTAAACATATTATAAAGACCAATAGTTAGGAATACAATAATTCCCCACATTGCCAGATTTTTTAAATTCATAGTGATAAGATAATAATTATTGTGAGTTAAACAAGTGACAAAATATCATTAATTAAATGAATTTTGTTACTCTTTGGACAAAATTATGGTTTCATTAACCTTTTTAATAATACATCCTCCTAGAGTAACTTTAAAGGAAGATTTAGAGTTAATTAAGTCGACAACTTTATCAATTTTTTTTCCTCTGACAGCATAATATTTCTTACCTACAATTTTAATTACCTCAGCTAAAGACCTAAATATAACTTCATTTGACTGAGAAAAAAAATTTTCCTTTAGAATAACATTATTTTTTTGGCTTAAAATTGTTACATTGTCCTCTAAGTTTTTTTTAGTATAAAATTCTATATTCTCATTTGCAAATTTAAGATTTTTAATTGTTAAAAAAAACTTTTTTCTATCAAAACCCTCTAAACTTAATTGTTTTAAAAAATTTCTTATTTTTACCCTTTTAAAATTATCATCTTCATTTGATGGGTCTTTAATATATGATCCAAAAATATAATTACTTATATATATTAGATCTTTTTTATCTATTTTGATTAAAGGTCTAATCAAATTAATCTGATTTTTATGTGTCTCTTTATCTAGTGAGATTAATCCCTTTAGACCACTGCCTCTTAAAATTCTTATAAAAAAATTTTCAAATAAATCATCTAAATGATGACCAAGTAAAATATTTTGTATTTTATACTTTTTTGCAAAATCGGTTAATAGCTTGTATCTTTTTTCTCTAGCAATCGATTGTATATTTTTTTTTGGTTTAGCACCCTTCCAGGTTAAAATATGTAATTTTATAGAAAAATTTTTTAATTTTTTTTGAACAGATTTTGCTTCTAAAGTAGAGTTTTTTCTCAACTTATGATCTACCATAAAGTATTTAATGTCTATAGATCTTTTAATTGAATAAATTTTTGCTAAAAAAGATAATGCAAGACTATCTGGACCACCTGAAACAGCTATAATAAAATTATCTTTGACTGGTAAGTTACTTTCAAATTTTTTGTAAATTTGAAGAGTTCGACTATCTTTTAATTTATCTAATAAAAACTTACGAGTCTTCTTTGATACATTCAAATTTTTTAAACTCATATTTTGCTTTTTGAATTACTGATTGATTGGCTTTAGGATATTGCAACTCTACTCCATTTATCATTTTACATCCTTGGTCTTTTTCTCCAATTTGAACCATTGATACACCAAGCTTTAACAAATTTATAGGCGCCTTAATACCTTTTGGATATTTTTGATAACCTTCTAAATAAGCTGACGCAGCATCAGTGTAAAGTTGTCTTATTCTAAAAGTTTCTGCATACCAGTACTGAGCACTGCCAGCTAGTTCGTGTTCACTATTAGAAAGTACAAATTCTCTAAAAGCTCTTTCAGCTGTACTATAGTCTCCGACCTTTAAAAAACTTGTCGCAAATTCATATTGTTTTTTTGGTGATAAATCTTGTGGCAATATTTTTTCCTCAGCTTGAAAAGTTTCTGTCACAACAGTTGCAGTAGTATCTACAGATTGAATTTGTTGCGATGTTTCAGACGTTTCAGTATCTTTATAGGAAATTGTACCAAGATCTTGTGGCTGCGAACTCCCTGGTAATATTTCACTTTTTGTTGTATCTGTTTTTGGCTTAGAGGATAATTGTGTGGTACTCTCGCCCGAACTTATCGAAGACTCTATATCTTGAAATCTTATCTGATTATCAGCCTGAATTTTTGACAATCTATTTGATAATTTATCGAGCTTAAAATTAATTTCTTCAAATTTATTAGTTAATTGTCGAAATTGATCTTCAACTTCAGATAATTTTAATAAATGCCTCGTAAGTACATCCTCTGAGTTACTATCTAGCACAATATTTGACTGTTCATTAGTTGAAGTCTTTATTTCGATCGAACCAGAATAAACTGCTCTCTCAAGAGTTTTGAGATCATTCTTAATAATTTCTAAAGTTTCATAAATGTTATGATTATCTGAAAAAGAATTTTGTAAAAAACTTAAATTGAATAAAACTATGAATATTAATTTTAATGTAAATCTCATTAATGTTTAGATTTATGGTTATAAAAATGGCAAAAAAAAGACCCTAAAACTCTTACGCTTTAGGGTCTTTAAATTTAATTCTTTAATTTGCTTTAACAGTTACAGATCTTCTATTTTTTGACCAAGCTAAAGGATTGGAACCAGCATCTACTGGTCTTTCTTTTCCATAACTTAATACTGAAATCCTGTCTGAAGATATTCCGTAAGTCATCAAGTAATCTTTTGCAGAGTTAGCTCTTCTTTCTCCAAGTGCTAAGTTATATTCTCTTGTTCCTCTTTCATCAGCATGTCCCTCTAGAACTACGTTAATGCTAGAATTTTTTCTTAACCAAGCTGCTTGGGCTCTTAATGTCTCTCTTGATGCTGTTGTTAATACAGTTTCGTTTGTTGCAAAGAAAACTCTATCTGGAACACCATCAGCTAAATATTCAACTGTGTCAGTTCCTGTATAAACATCACTTTGCATTTGACCTTGTATTGAATCAATTGCAACTTCTTTTTTTGTTGCACATGCAGATAAAACTAAGCATGCTGCTAAGATTAAAAGTGTGTTTTTGTAAATTTTGCTTAATATCATTAAATTGCTCCTTGCTGCTAATTTCAATTTCTTACTTTTTCACAACTAATTAGAGGTTTCAAGTTAAAAAATCAAGTAATTTAAACTAATTACTTAATAAAGATGACCATGATGGGTCTGAAGCATCCGTCTCAGTTTGAACTAAACGTTCATTATAGCCAGTTAAATCTATTGACCATAGCTTAGCAGAAAATCCTTCACCTTTTGCGTTAGTTTTTGTTTCTCTATAAAAAATTAAAACTCTTCCATTTGGAGACCAAGATGGCGCTTCCTGATAATAATTTTCGGTTAACAATCTTTCACCTTTTCCATCCGTCCTCATTACTCCTATATAAAATTTTCCTTTATGTAATTTGGTAAAAGCTATCAAATCTCCTCTAGGTGACCATACAGGTGTACCATATATTCCATTTCCAAATGAAATTCTTTTAACATCACTTCCATCATTTTTCATAATATAAATTTGTTGGTACCCACTTCTATCAGAATTAAAAGCGATGAATTTTCCATTTGGAGAATAAGACGGCGAAGTATCAATCGAAGGATGATTGGTAATTCTTTCAACCAATCTATTTTCTAAATCCATCGTGTAGATGTCTGACTTTCCATCTTTAGCAAAACTCATTATTATTTTTTTACCATCTGGAGAAAATCTTGGTGCAAAAGTCATTCCAGGAAAATCACCTACGACCTCTTGTGTTCCAGTTTCAATATCTAGTAGATACACTCTTGGTAAATTTTTAAAGTAAGACAAATATGTAACCATCTGACTAGTTGGATTAAATCTCGGAGTTAGTACCAGTTCATTTCCAAGTGTAAGAAATTTGTTATTTGCACCATCTTGATCCATAATTGCTAATCTTTTTTTTCTTTGTGTTTTTGGACCCTCTTCAGCAACATAAATTATTCTTGTATCAAAGTATCCTTTTTCTCCTGTTAATCTCTCATAAACTTTATCTGAAATAATATGACCAACTCTTCTCCAGTTATTTGGGACTGTGGTAAATGCTAGCGCCATCATTTCTTTAGCAGCCAATACATCCCACAACCTAAACTCAACTCTTAATTTTTCATCAACATACGTCACTTTGCCTGTTATAAGCGCTTGAGCTTTAATTAAATTCCAATCTTCAAATCTAGGTTTTAAATTTGCAATATCCGGTGCTTGTAAAAATGCATCTTTACTTATTGGATTAAACAAACCAGATGTTCTTAAATTATTTTCAACTATGATTGAAATTTCAGATCCTATATTTTCTTTTTTGAGGATTTTTTCAAAACTTGTTTTTGATTTATCGTCAATTGACAAAGGTGATACTGCTAATGGAAGTGGGTTTAAATTTCCTCTAGTGATATCTACTTCAATTAAAGCAAAAGCCTTAATTGGAAATGTAATCATTAAAAATAAGATAATTAAATTTTTTTTCATTTCTTTATCTTAACCTTCTAGCATCTCTCTTGCATCAAAATTTAATTGCAGTTCTTTCCATCTTTCATAACCTGAGGTTGGGACTCTTAAAGGTTGACATAATTTTACAGCTCTCAAGGCGCTTTCAGCTAATACTTTATAGAATCCTTGATCCGGTTTGTTCATTCTAGCATGATCTAAAATTTCAGTTTTTGCAACCGAACCGTCTGGCTCAAGCATGAGTTTAATTCTTACTAATAAATTCTCATTATAAGGTAATCCAAGAGGAATGCTCCAACATCCAAATATTTGAGCTTTTAAAGCATCTTCTTCGCTCAGAGTTAATCCTGAAGTTACAATTTTGTTATCTTGATCTTGAGTAATATCGTTATTTTTTTTAATTACTTTTGCAGTGTCTTCTTTTGCTTTGTCAATTAACTTTGCAATGTTATCCAAATCAACTAATTCTTTTTTTTCAAACTCTGACACTTGTTTTACTTCTTCATCTAATTTGTCTGGATTTTGTTTGTTCTCTTTTTTTGTCTCAATTTGTTTGACCGTTTTATCTGGCAATGGAACTGCTTCGGGAGTTTGATTGTCAATTTTTTCCTTTTTATCATCTAATGAAACAACAGTTTTAGTTTTTGTTTTTTTAACTTTTTTTGGTGGTGCTTGTTCAGATACTAATTTTTTTTCTTTTTCTTTTAATTTTTTTTTCTTTTTCTTTTCGATTATTTTTTTTGCTTTTGGGGCGAATGGTATATTTGTTTTTTCTGCAATCTGTATGAGCTCAACTGAAACTATTGGCGGAATATCAAGTGGTTTTTTTGCTAAAAAAGGTAAACTCATTGCTGTGATAAAAATTAAAGCACCATGTAAGACAGAAGAAATGATCAAGCTTCTATTCACTTAAATTACCTTTGTTTCAATGGTTCTGATATTAATGCAACTTTGGTAAAACCAGAGCCTGATAATAAACCCATTATTTCAAGCACTCTCCCGTAATTAATAGTTTTGTCACCACGAACATAAATTCTCGTATCTGTTCTATTTTTTGAAACTGCCAATACTTTTGCAATTATACTATCGAATTCAACTTTTGCCTCTTGAATAAATATCTCTCCTTTTGAGTTAATTGATAAAGTAAGTGGCTCTGACTCCTCAGGAAGTGAATCTGCTGAGCTCTCTGGTAAATCAACTTGTACTCCAACGGTTAATAATGGAGCTGTAACCATAAAAATGATGAGAAGAACTAACATAACATCTACAAATGGTGTTACATTAATTTCGCTCATAGGTTCTTTCGATGAGCGATTTAATTTAAATGCCATTTAAATTATTGTTAAAAATCTTTTTGAAAAGTTTTCTAATTTTTGAGAATATTTTTGTGAGTTTGTGTTAAATTTATTATAAGCAACTACCGCAGGTATTGCAGCCAATAAACCCAATGCAGTAGCAAATAATGCTTCTGCTATACCTGGAGCCACAATTGCTAAACTTGTATTTCTTGAAATCGCAATAGATTGAAAAGAATTCATTATACCCCAAACCGTACCAAATAAACCAATAAAAGGTGCTGTAGATCCAACTGTTGCTAAAAAAGTAAAACCTTTATCAATTTTGTTCATCTGTTTTTCAATTCCAACTTCTAAAAAAGTACTCATTCTTTCACTTAAATTATTTTTAGATTTTTTTTTAAGTAAACTTTCCATAGCATCCTGAAAAACCACCGCCATGGGATCTTCAACTTTAGCTGGTAAACTATTATAAAATGTCTCTGCTGATTTAGAGTTCCAAAACTTTTCTTCAAAATCCTCTGATGATTTATTTATTTTTTTAAATAATCTTAATTTTTCTATAATCACTGCCCATGAATAAATCGAGCAAACTATTAAAATAATCATTACTGATTTAACAATTATATCGGCTCTTAAAAATAGGCTCATTAAAGAAAAATCTGTATTAGCCCCTAAACCTACTGCTTGTGATGTGATATCAGCTTCCATATTTACTCTTCACACTTAAATGTGTCATGAATTTGTCTTATAATTTTAACTATTCTTCAGTTTTGTAAGTTTCATAATAAAAACTTGCTATTAAAATTGCGTCAGCTTTATTAGAGTCTTTTTTTCTAGATAATTGACCTGAAAAATAAGGAAAAATCTCAATAGCTCTTGTTCTACTTGCATCTTTTTCAGAATTTATGAGATTAAAATATTTTTTCCATTTTGCAGGTCTTACAAAGTACATTGGTAATTGCATTGCAGAACAAATCCCCTTCAAAATCCCAAATGATTGACCAAAGTTAAACATGCTGGTTACACCTTGACCTGGCATAGCGGATACTTGCTCTATAATTACTTTTACATCTTTTTTATCCAACTTTTTAACTCTAAACGATATTTCGTTAAAAATTTGAGAGCCATTGACTTGTTTTTTATTTTTTTTCCCTTCAGTCATTGTGGGCATTTCAATCACATCAATTATTTTTCCATCTTGAAAGAAACATATTGATCCTGAAATACCTGGGTCAATTCCAATTATAAGCATTAATTATTTTCAAAGTTTGCGTTTGAAAAAACATTTTGCACATCATCATCATCTTCCAATGACTCCAAAAATTCAATTACAGTTTCTTGCTTATCTTTATCAACATTAGCATTATTTAGTGCAACCCACTCTATTTCTGTTGAAATAAAATTTGCAACTACTGTTTCTAATTTTTTTTTAACGTTATAGATATCACTCATAGGGCATTGAATTTCATGAAATTCATCATGAGAGATACATTCATCAGCGCCAGAATCAATTGCAAGTTCAAAAATTTTTTCATCAGAAATTTCTTTTTTATCAATTTTAATAATGCCTAATTGGCTAAAATTATGTGATGCAGATCCTTGGGTTCCTAAGCTACCACCACTTTTTTGAAATATAGTTCTAATATTTGAAGCTGTTCTATTTTTATTATCTGTCAATGCTTCTACAATCACTGCAATTTTATCAGGACCAAATCCTTCGTATCTAAGATTTTCAAAATTAATGCCTGATGCAGCTGAAGATTTATCAATTGCTCTTTCAATATTATCTTTTGGCATGTTGGCAGACCTTGCTGCCTGAATTGCAGATCTTAATCTTGGATTCATTGCAGGGTCTTTATCCCCAAGTTTAGCTGCAACAGTAATTTCTTTTGATAATTTTGAAAATATTTTAGAACGTTGCTTATCAGCTTTACCTTTTTTATGTTTAATTCCTGCCCAATGTGAGTGTCCTGCCATAATTTTAATGTGTATTTTTTAATTGAGCTCCAAAAATATAACTTTCAATATTTGTTGCTAATCCTGTATTTATATTACATTCAACGATAACGCCACTTAAAGTCGCTTCACCAATTGCAGGAAAATGTTTTACTGAATTTTTTTTTAAAAATCTATTAAGTGAATTCTCTGCATTCATGCCAATGACTGAGTTGTAATCTCCACACATACCAGCATCAGTTTGATAACCAGTGCCACCTTTTAATATTCTTGCATCATTAGTGGGGATATGGGTGTGTGTTCCAACGACCAAAGAAGCTTTGCCATCAAAATAATGACCTATTGCATTTTTCTCGCTAGTTATTTCGCCATGGAAATCAACTACAAGGAGATCATAATCTTTTTTTAAATTAAATTGTTTCATAAATTTTTCTGAAATTTCAAAAACATCATCACATTTTTTCATGAAAACATTTCCCATTAAATTAAGTACTCCAATTTTAATATCATTTTTAGTGTTATAAATATTGAAACCTCTACCTGGCGCTGGTTCAAAAAGATTTTTAGGACGCAATAACCTCTCTTCTTTATCTATATACTCCATTATTTCTTTTTGATCCCAAACATGATTTCCAGTTGTAATTACATTTACTCCACAATTGAAAAAATCATGACATATTTCTTTTGTTAACCCAACTCCTTGCGAAGCTGCATTTTCTCCATTCACAATAACAAAATCTATTTTTTTTAATTTAATTTCATTCATCAAATTATTCATTAATTTTGAACAACCAGATATTCCAACTACATCACCTAAAAATAATATTCTCATTTTAAAATTCCTTTTTCAGTAACAACAAAATCTAATTTTTTATCATACTGATTAATTGGTATAGATGAAATTTTTTGAAAATAAAATGCTAAACCAATTTTCATAATTTTTTTTATTTTTCCTATCTTTTCAATGTAGCGATCATAATAACCACCACCATAACCTAACCTATTTAAATTAACATCATAGGCAACTAATGGTACCAATAAAATATCTGGATAAAGAATTTTAGATGACACAGGTTCTGGGATGCCAAATTTGTTTATCTTTAATGGATCATTTATTGACCAACTATAAAAGTTCATCTGATTATCTTTTTTTATAATTGGCAAGGATACTTTAAAATTTTTTTTTTCTAATAAATCTAAAATAGCCAAATCATCTATTTCATAATTTGAAGGATAATAACCGCCAATATTTTTAAGATTTAATTTGTTAATTTTTAAGAAAGAAATAAACTTTTCTAAATTAATCTGTAAATTTTTATCAAATTTTTTTTTTCTAATTTTTATAATTTTATTTCTTATTTGGGATTTATTCACAAAATTTATTGAGAGATATTTTCTAATTTTGCTTTTTCAATAAAATTAGATATTTCATCTGCAGCGTCATCAATTATTTGTTCGTACTTTTTATGATTAGCCTCAATTTCATTTTTAAAGTTCAGATGATTAGTATTTAACTCTTTTATCTCTTCTTCTTTTTTATCTCTATAATCGTAAATAAGAGATTTCAGTTCTCTAAATTTATTAGAGAGATCTTTCAATTCATTTTTCTTTTGTTCAACTTTTTTTTTAGTTTCATAGTACTCATCCATAATCTTAACAGCTGTAATTAAAAGAAGCTTATTTTCACCTAAATTTCCAAGATTATTTTTAAGATCATTAAATTTTTGATTTATTTGAATTAACAATTCTTCAAGATGCTCCTCCTGACCATCTTCACAAGATAATAAAAACTCTTTATTATTAAATTTAATACTTACATTTGCCATTTATCTATTTCCTCTAACAAAGTATCTGTTTCCTGATTTAATTCATCAATTTTTTCAGAAAATTCTATTTGTTTTTTTTGCTCTAATTTTTCTTTATTTTGAATTTCTTCAAGTTTTTTTGAAAGATTGGTGTGTTCTTCTAACAGAGATTTGTATTTATCTTCCAGTTCAGATTTTTCAATTTCTAATTGAGTTTTTTGAGAACTTAAATTGTCAATATTATTTTTTAAATCAGGGTTACTAAGATCTAAATTTTTTAACTCTGAAATAGCCTGATTCAATCTTTTTTCTTTTTCGATTATAGAATTCATATATATATGTTTATATTATTAAATAGATTCTTCTTAGTCTAGTCAGGATAATTTTGAGCAAACTACACAATGATTTAGCAAATTGCATCAGATTTCTTTCAATTGATGCTGTGCAGAAAGCAAATTCTGGTCACCCTGGTATGCCAATGGGTATGGCGGATGTTGCAACTGTTCTGTTTAAAAATTTTTTAAGATTTAATCCAAAAAATCCAAGTTGGTTAAATAGAGATAGATTTGTTTTGTCAGCAGGACATGGTTCAATGTTGCTTTACTCTTTATTATACTTAACTGAGTACAAAAGTATTTCACTCAATAGTATAAAAAAGTTTAGACAACTTAATTCAATTTGCGCAGGACATCCAGAGTATCATGCTAATACTGGCATTGAGACCACAACAGGTCCACTGGGACAAGGAATTGCAAATGCAGTTGGTTTTGCAATTGCTGAAGAAATTTTAAAAAAAAAATTAGGTAAAGAAATAATAAATCACAAAACCTATGTTCTTGCTGGAGACGGTTGCCTAATGGAGGGAATAAGTCATGAAGCAATGAGTTTAGCTGGACATTTGAAACTTAAAAATTTAGTGATGCTATTTGACAATAATTCAATATCGATCGATGGACCAACTAGTTTGGCGGTTTCAGATAATTATAAAAAAAGATTTGAAAGTTATGGTTGGGAATACATTCTTATTGACGGACATAATGAAAAAGAAATTTTTAAAGCTTTAAAAAAAGTACAAAATGCGAAAAAACCAACTGTAATTTCATGTAAGACTAAAATTGGTTATGGATCGCCAAATAAATCAGGCACATCATCTGTTCATGGAAGTCCTCTTGGTCTGGATGAAATTAATCTAGTAAGAAATACACTAAATTGGAATTACAAACCTTTTGAGATTCCAAATAAAATTTTAAAAGAGTGGAAAAAAATTGGTAAAAAAGGTCAAAAACTTGAAAATGCATGGAACAAGATTTATAAAAAAAAAAAGTAAGAATAGATAATTTACTAAAAAATAATTTTACAAAAATTTTAAAACTTGAAAAACAAAATACAATTAAAGAGTTAAGAAGTTTAGCAACAAGGAAGTCGTCGGAGCTTACTTTAAATGCGTTAACTAGTATCACTAGTAATTTAATAGGAGGTTCTGCAGATTTAGCAGGATCAAATAATACAAAAACTAAACATCATAAAATAATAAAGCCTAGTGAAATTAATGGTAATTACATTCACTATGGTGTCAGAGAACATGCAATGAGTGGAATAATGAATGGGCTTGCTCTTCATAGTAATTTTATTCCTTATGGAGGAACTTTTTTGATATTTTCAGATTATTGTAAACCTTCAATAAGGTTATCGGCATTAATGGAACAAAGAGTTATTTATGTCATGACACACGACTCTATTGGTCTTGGAGAAGATGGCCCAACTCATCAACCTATAGAACAATTATCAGGTTTGAGATCTATTCCAAATCTAAATGTTTTTAGACCTGCAGACAGAATGGAAACTATTGAATGTTGGGAACATGCATTAAAAAGTTCAAAAACACCTAGTGTCTTATCTTTAACCAGACAAAATCTTGAACCAATAAGAAAAAAAGTTTTAAACACTAATAAATGTTCTCTAGGTGCATATGAGGTTTTGAGAACAAACAAAAAAATTCATTTAACAATACTTGCTAGTGGTTCTGAAGTTAGCTTAGCAATCGAAACTAGTCATAAATTAGCCAAAGATAAGATATATTCAAAAGTTATATCGATGCCTTGCCAAGAACTATTTGACAAACAATCAAATTCATACCAACAAAAGATAATTAATGAGACAAAAAATATAATCTCTATAGAAGCAGCATCAACTGATTGCTGGAAAAAATATGTTGGCAAAGGTGGCTTATCTTTTGGAATTGATACATTTGGAAAAAGTGCACCTTACAAAGAAATTTATAAACACTTTGGTTTAACCTCGGTAAATATCGCCAACAAATCAAAAAGGCTCTTGGGGAAAAAAATATGACAATAAATGTTGGCATCAATGGAATGGGAAGAATTGGCCGAATGGTTATCAGAGCAATTATCGAAAGCCAAAATGAAAATATCAAAATAAAACATATCAATAATAGATCTAATTCAGAGGCAAGTTGTACACTAATTAAATATGATTCTGTTCATGGAAAATTTAATGCAGATCTTGATTACGATGAAAATCATTTAATTATAAATAAAAATAAAATTACTTTTTCTCAAGAATCTAAAATTGAAGATATTAATTGGAAAAAATTTGGCGTTGATTACGTTTTTGAATGCACTGGTAAATTTAATTCAAAAGAAAAATTATTAGCACATATCAAGAATGGTGCAAAAAAAGTTGTAGTCTCTGCTCCATGTAAAAACGCAGACAAAACTATCGTATTTGGTGTAAATGAAGAAGAGCTTACAAAAAATGATCAAATAATTTCTGCAGCATCTTGTACCACAAATTGTTTGGCTCCAGTTGCAAGTACACTTCATAAAAATTTTGAAATTGAAAAAGGTTTTATGACTACAATTCATGCCTTTACTAGTGATCAAAGAATTTTAGATAATTCTCACAAAGATCCAAGAAGAGCAAGATCTGCAAGCCAATCGATTGTTCCAACTTCTACCGGAGCTTCAAAAGCTATAGGGGAAATAATTCCATCTTTAAAAGGTAAATTGGAAGGTGTTGCGATGCGAGTTCCAACTCCAAATGTGTCCCTGATTGAATTAGTTTTTTGTACCAAAAAAGAGATAAACAAAGAAAAAATTAATGAAGCCTTCAAAGAAGTTTCAAAAAATCAGTCTAAAAAAATATTAGAAATAACATCAGAAAAACTAGTATCTATTGACTTTAATCATAATTCATCATCAGCAATTGTAGATGCTTCACTTACTAGCGTAGTAGGTAAAAATATGGGAAAAATTTCTGCTTGGTATGACAATGAGTGGGGATTTTCAAATAGAATGTGTGACATAGCAGAATACGTTTATAAAATCTCTTAATGAAAAGTATCAGTGAAGAATTAAATCTTAATAATCAAAAAATATTATTAAGATTAGATTTAAATGTTCCTTTAATTGATGACAAAATCACTGACACAACAAGGATTGATAAAATTCTACCTACTTTAAAATTTCTAATTTCTCAAAATACAAAAATCATAATTATTTCTCATGTAGGAAGACCTAAAGGACAGGTGGTAAACGAACTTTCACTTAGACCCATATGTCAAGATTTAGAGATAAAATTAAGTCAAAATATAAAACTCATTTCTAAAAATATTAAAGAAATAGTTTCAGAAGATTTATTTAATAATGGTGATGAAAAAATAGTTATGCTAGAAAATATAAGGTTTTATCCTGATGAAGAAAAAAATAATCCACAATTTGCAAAGCATCTTGCAAGTTTAGCTGATATTTATGTTAATGATGCTTTTTCATGTTCTCATAGGGCACACGCATCCATTGATGAGATAACAAATTTTTTACCTTGTTACTCCGGATTACAACTTGATTTAGAAGTTGGTGCTTTAAAAAAAATTACTTCTGAAATTAAAAAACCTATAACCTGTATTATTGGAGGCTCAAAAGTCTCTACTAAAATTAATATAATTAAGAACTTAATAACTAAATTTGACAACATTATAATTGTAGGCGGAATGGCTAACAATATTATTAAATATATGGGTAACCAAATTGGAAAATCCTTAAAAGAAGAAAACTGTAACCCTATTATAAAAGAAATTATTTCACTTTCAGAAACAGAAAACTGTAAAATAATTTATCCTCAAGATGCTGTAGTAGGAAAAAACTTAAATGGAAACCCACAAACTAAAGAGTTGAGTGAAATTTCATCCGATGAAATGATTTTAGATATTGGCCCAAAAACTATTGGAATTATTAAAAATATCATTGATAAAAGTAATACTATTTTGTGGAATGGACCTGCTGGATATTTTGAAAATCCTAGCTTTGCTAATGGTAGTATTGAAATTGCTAAGAAGATAATTGAAAATAATAAATCTAATAAAATCTATTCAGTTGCTGGTGGAGGAGATACATTTTCATTATTGAATAGTTTAAATGCGGTTAATGATTTTAATTTTGTTTCAACTGCAGGGGGAGCTTTTTTAGAATATCTTGAAGGCAAAGAACTTCCTGGTATAAAAGCTTTGAACTAAAATGTCTGATCTTAATAAAATAGCCCTTAAAATTCTTTCAAATGGTAAAGGCATACTAGCTGCAGACGAAAGTAATGGAACGATGACTAAAAGATTAGAGTCAGTAAATATTCAATCAACACCAGAAAATAGACTTCTTTTTAGAGAAACACTTTTTACAGCAGATAGCATGAAAGACTGTATTGGTGGAGTTATATTGTATGATGAAACAATCAACCAAAAATCAGGCAATGGAAAAACAATCCCAGCCATAATTTCAGAGACAGGAGCTGTTCCAGGTATTAAAGTTGACACTGGTGCAAAAGATTTAGCCAATTCATTAGATGAAAAAGTTACCGAGGGTTTAGATGGACTAAGAGAAAGAATAAAAAAATATTATGAGCTTGGTGCAAGATTTACAAAGTGGAGAGGTGTTTATAATATTGGAAAAAAATACCCAAGTAAAATTGCAATTAATTCAAATGCTCATGCGCTAGCGAGATATTCTGCTCTAGTACAAGAATGTGGAATGGTTCCAATTGTTGAACCAGAAGTCTTAATGGATGGAGATCATTCTGCTGATGATTGCTTAATAAAAACATCAGAAGTAATTCAAAAATGTTTTGAAGAGCTTTTAATTCACAAAATTGACCTTACAGGCATAATTTTAAAACCAAACATGATTTTAGCAGGTAATAAATCAAAAAATAAAATCTCTAATGAAGAAGTTTCTTCTAAAACACTTGAGTGTTTAAAAAAATCAGTTCCAAATGAAGTTCCTGGAATTGCTTTTTTGTCTGGAGGCCAATCAGAAATTGAGGCAACAGAAAATTTAAACTTAATCAATAAAAATAATAATACTAATTTTATAATGACGTACTCATATGGAAGAGCTCTTCAACAAAGTGCTTTAAAATTCTGGGCGAAAGATATTAAGAATATCGAAGGTACTCAAAATATTTTTAATAATAGAGCAAGAATGAATACTTTAGCAGCTCAAGGTAAATGGTCTAAAGAAATTGAGAATAAATAAAAAAAAATTTATTTATCTTATTTCTCCAAATAAAATTTATCCTCAATTTTATCAGGATTTAAAAAAAGTACTTCATACTGGCAAGGTAGCTCTATTTCAATTAAGACTTAAAAAATATTCACTTAAACAAAAAATTGTAATTGGAAATAGAATTCAACGAATTTGTAAACTAAATAATGTTAAATTTATAGTCAATGATGATCCTAAACTCTCAAAAACACTTAATGCAGATGGTTGTCATTTAGGTCAAAAAGATATGGACATAAAAAATGCTAGAAAAATAATTGGAAATAAGATTATTGGTGTTACGTGCCATAATTCAATTAAATTGGCAAAAGCTGCTATTAAAGAAAATGCCGATTATATTGCCTTTGGAGCTTTCTTTTCTACTAAAACTAAAAAAATAAAATTTAAGGCTGATATTAAAATTTTAAGCAAAATTAAAAAGTTAACCAAAACCCCAATAGTTACAATTGGTGGTATAAATTTTGATAATTATAAAAAACTGCTATTGAACAATGCTAATTTATTAGCTATTTCAAGCTACGTTTGGAATAATAAAAAATATAAACCCTTAGAAACTATAGAAAAAATTAAATGAAGATTAATGCTGGTGAAATTAGAGTAGGAATGCTTTTAGAATATAAAAGTGATTTATGGCAAGTTCTTAAAACACAACATGTTAAACCGGGTAAAGGTGGAGCATTTGCCCAAGTAGAAATGAAAAGTTTAGAAAAAAATACAAAATTAAATGAACGATTTAGATCTAGTGAAACTGTTGAAAAAGCTTCATTAGAAGAAACTAAATTTAATTATTTATATGAAGATGAAAATAATTATTTTTTTATGGAACCAAAAACATTTGAACAAGTTGAAATTAAGAGAGAAATTGTAGGCGAACAAGGAAAATTATTAACTGAAAACCTAGAAGTGACTGTTAGTTTTTATAATGAAAATCCAATTTCAATTGAACTTCCAAATCAAGTAAAGTGTAAGATAGAAACAACAGACGTTGCACTAAAAGGACAAACTGTTTCTTCATCTTATAAACCTGCAACACTCGATAATGGTTTAAATATTCAAGTTCCACCATTTATTGAGTCTGGTGATGAAGTGATAGTAGATACAAGAAATTTAGAGTACATAAAAAAAATTTAACTGAATGATCTCTATATCGTCAAATCTAAATATCATGATTAAAGCTGCTGAAAAAGCATCTAAATCTGTAATTCGTGATTTTGGAGAAGTTGAAAAATTACAAGTTTCCAAAAAAGGACCCTATGATTTTGTTACAAAGACAGACAAGCATGTAGAAAAAGTTTTGATTGAAGAATTATCAAAAATTAAAAAAAATTATTCTTTTATAACTGAAGAAACAGGAATAATTAAAAATAATGATAAGGAAAATATTTGGATTATTGACCCAATTGATGGAACAACAAACTTTTTACATGGGATACCTCACTTTGCCATTTGCATCGCACTACAATCTAAAAAGGAAATTGTAAGTGGCTTAATTTTTGACCCAATCAAAGATGAGATGTTTTTTGCTGAAAAAGATAAAGGGGCATTTTTAAATAACCAAAGATTAAGAGTTTCAAAAAAAAACTCAATTGATGATTGTCTATTTTCAAGTAACCATGAAGGTGTTAAATTTAGTGATCTTAACATGAGATATAGTGGATGTGCTGCATTAGATTTGGCCTATGTTGCTTCTGGAAGGCTTGATGGTTTTTTTCATAATAATATTAATCTTTGGGATGTCGCAGCAGGAGAAATATTGGTCAAAGAAGCAGGAGGATTAGTTAATGATATTCATAAATTTGATGTAGATAAGATTGATATTAGGGCCTCAAGCGCTGCGATTAATAATAAAATGTTGGAAAATTTAGTTAACTTTTAATTGTGTTATAAAATTCTTTTGCTATAAGTCTCGTTATGAAAAAAGACATACATCCAAACTACCATACAATTAAAGTCGAAATGACTGACGGTTCTCAATTTGAAACAAAGTCAACATGGGGAGCTGAGGGTGATTTACTTAAACTAGAAATTGACCCAAAATCTCATTCTGCATGGACAGGTGGAAAACAAAAATTAATGGATAAAGGTAGAATAAGTAAGTTTAATAAAAAATTTCAAAACTTTAAATCAGATAAGAAAAATTAAATGTCAAACGCACCTTTGATGCCAATGGCTACAGCTGTTTGGTTGGTTGAAAACACAACACTCACTTTTAAGCAAATTGCAAATTTCTGTAACTTACATGAAGTTGAAATTCAAGGAATTGCTGATGGTGAAGTTGCAAAAGGAATTAAAGCTTACAACCCAATAATCTCTGGTCAACTGTCTAGAGAAGAAATTGAATTATCATCTAAAGATGAAAATAGACCTTTACTAATCAAAAGCACAGATATTGAAATTTCTAATAGTGAAAAAAAAATTAAAAAATATGTGCCCTTATCAAAAAGACAAGATAAACCAGACTCTGCACTATGGTTAATCAGACAGCACAATATGCTAAAGGACTCCCAAATTGCAAAGCTAGTTGGCATTACTAAAAATTCGGTTACATCAATTAGAAACAAAAGTTACTGGAATTATAATAATTTAAATCCAAAAGATCCTGTTGCTTTGAACCTATTCAGCCAAAAAGATCTTGTAGAAGCACTAGAAAAAGCTGAGAGAAGAATAAAAAGAGAGAAAAAAGAAAAAGAAAAAGCAAAACAAGCTAAAGAAATTTCAAACATTGAATAAATTTAATAGACATCAAAATTTTATAGTGATACTTACACGCATTTAGGATTATTTATGAAAATAGAAGTTAAAGATAATAATATTGAACAAGCACTTAGGGTGCTTAAAAGAAAACTTCAACGAGATGGTTTTTTTAAAGTAATTAAATTAAAAAATACTTACGAAAAACCTTCTGAGAAAAAAAAAGAATTTTACAAGAAAATATTAAGAGAGTTAAAAAGTTAAATAAACTTAAAAATAGAATTTAACCATACCGCGGGGTGGAGCAGTCTGGTAGCTCGTCAGGCTCATAACCTGAAGGTCGGCGGTTCAAATCCGTCCCCCGCAACCAATTTAATTAAATTTTAAAATTGGACTTTTTACTATCAACAAGAAATGCTCTGACTGTTTCCTGTGTTAATTGATCAAATGATTTTCCAAATTTTTGAATTTTTTCAATAATTGAAGGTGGAATTGTAATTATATGACAACCTAATTGTTTTGCTTGTAAATAATTATACGGCTCTCTTACACTTGCCCATAAAATTTCAACATTCATAAATTTTTTTGCTAAGTTTATACTATTTTTTAACTCTGGAATCGGATCTTTACCTGCATCACCTGCTCTTCCTGCAAAAATAGAGATAATTACTTTAGTTTTCTTATTTATAACTTTTAAGATCTTTTCTGTCTGTTTAGAAGAATAAACTGCAGTTATATTTAATTTGATATCACTATTATTCAATTCTTTTATAACTTGCCCTGTAAAAATATTCCTTGAGTTAACAACTGGTACTTTAACGTATACATTTTTACCCCAAGTGTTTATTTTTTTTCCTTGTTCAATCATTGATTTTTTATCATCTGCAAAAACTTCAAAAGAAATAGGTTTGTTTCTACAAATTTTAAGTATCTCCTTAGAGTAATTCTTATAATCCTTTGCTCCTGCTTTTCTCATTAAACTTGGATTTGTTGTAAAACCTTTAACAATTTTAATTTTACTGAATTTTTTTATGGAATGTAAATTTGCAATATCGCAAAATATTTTAGTATTCATTTAAATATATAGCTTCTTTTAAAATTAATTTAATCATAATTGATAATAATCTTTATACCACTTTATAAATTTAAAAACCCCATCTTCAATTGATGTTTTAGGTTGATAATTAAATTTTTCTTTTAAGTTATCAATGTTTGCATAAGTATCTAACACATCACCAGGTTGCAATGGCAAAAAATTTATTTTTGCTTTTTTTCCTAATGTTTTTTCTAGAGATTTGATATAATCCATTAGCTTAATAGTTTTATTATTCCCTATATTATAAACACGCCAAGGAGCTTTGCTGGAAGCAGGGTCTGGTTGATTGCCATTCCAGTCAACATTAATTGCAGCTGGATGATCTAGTGTCTTTATTATTCCATAAACTATATCATCAATAAATGTAAAATCTCTAGTATGTTTTCCATTGTTAAATACATCGATTGTTTTGTCTTCTAAAATATTTTTAGTAAATTTAAACAATGCCATATCTGGTCTTCCCCAAGGTCCATATACTGTGAAAAATCTAAGTCCTGTAGTTGGCAATTTATAAAGATGGCTATAAGCGTGCGCCATTAGTTCATTAGATTTTTTAGTTGCCGCATAAACAGATAGTGGATGATTAACACTATCATGTTCAGAAAAAGGGATTTTAGTATTAGCCCCATAGACACTTGAAGAACTTGCATAAACAAAATTTTCTATTTTATACTTTTTAGAGTTTTCTAAAATATTAGCAAATCCATCAATATTACTTTTAATATATGCAAGTGGGTTTTTTAGTGAATAACGAACTCCTGCTTGAGCAGCTAAATTAAGAACCTTAGCTGGCCTATGATAATTAAAAATTTCTTCTAAGTTTTTTTGGTCACAAATATCTAATCTATAATGTTTATAATTTGGAAATTTATCTAATATATCAAGTCGAGATTCTTTGATTTTGGGATCATAATAATCATTATGGTTATCAATGCCTATAACTATGTCTCCACGTTCAAGGAGTTGCTTGCATAATGAAAACCCAATAAAACCAACTGAACCAGTTATTAAATTTGTTTTCATGAAGTTAATGTACGAAATTTTTTTTATAAATAATATAAGGTAAATAATTACAAAAAGCTATTTTAGATTAAAATTTTAGCAAATCCTTTAACTTTTAAATAAACGGTTTAAAGGTTTAATTATTCTGCTTCATTAAACGAAGTTTTTTACTGGAAAATTCCTACAAATTTTTGGTAATATCTTCTGTCATTTTTTTTGCGTCTGCAAATAACATCAAAGTATTCTCTTTATAGAATAAATCATTATCAATTCCTGCATATCCTGGGGATAAACTTCTTTTTACAAACAAAACAGATTTACACTTTTCAACATCTAATACTGGCATTCCATAAATCGGACTCTGAGGATCTGTTTTTGCAACTGGGTTAGTAACATCATTTGCACCAATTACAAATGCTACATCTGCATTTGCAAAATCATTATTTATTTCTTCTAACTCAAACACTTCGTCATATGGTACATTTGCTTCTGCAAGTAACACGTTCATATGGCCTGGCATTCGTCCTGCTACAGGGTGGATTGCATAAGAAACCTTTATATCATTCTTTTTTAATGTATCCACCATCTCTCTTAAAGCATGTTGAGCTTGTGCTACTGCCATCCCATAACCAGGCACAATTATAACTGAAGATGCATTTTTCATTAAAAAAGCAGCATCATCTGCGTTTCCACTTTTCACAGGTCTTTGCTCTTTATTTTTTTCTCCAGCACTTTGTTCTGTTGCACCAAATCCACCCAATATAACATTAAAGAAAGATCTATTCATTCCCTTGCACATTATGTAAGAAAGAATTGCACCTGATGAACCAACTAATGCGCCTGTAATAATTAAAGCTGTATTTTCTAAAGTAAAACCAATCCCAGCCGCTGCCCAACCAGAATAAGAGTTTAGCATTGAAATTACTACCGGCATATCTGCACCACCAATTGGAATAATTAATAGAAAACCGATCAAAAAAGAAACTGCTAATAATATCCAAAATAAATTTGAAGATTGGGTAGAGCAAAGTAGATAAGTTAATACAACTATTGAAATTAAAATTAAGGCATTTAGCGGATGTTGTCCTTTAAAGGTTATAGGTGAACCTGACATTATTCCTTGAAGTTTTAAAAAGGCAATAATTGAACCTGAAAATGTGATTGCACCCACTGCTGCACCAATTGACATTTCAATTAAGCTTCCAAGTTTAATGTTACCTGGAGATCCTAAATTAAATGCTTCTGGATTTAAAAAAGCAGCTATTGCAACAAATACAGCTGCAAGCCCAACCAAACTATGAAAGCCAGCTACCAATTCTGGCATTGCGGTCATTGGAATTTTATATGCAATAAAAGCGCCTACTAATCCTCCTATTAAAAGAAATATTAAAACAACTACAAATCCAGTTGAAAAATTACCTACGGATAAAAAAGTAACTGTAATTGCAATAATCATTCCTAAAATACCAAAGAAATTTCCTTGTCTGGATGTTTCAGGTGATGAAAGTCCTCTTAAAGCTAAAATGAACAATACCCCTGAAATTAAATAAAATATGGCAGATAAATTTGCTGATAACATTATTTATCCTTTTTCTTTTTTTTATACATTGCAAGCATTCTTTGGGTGACTAAGAAACCACCAAATATATTTATGGCTGCTAGTGATATTGCTAAAAACCCAAAGATACTTGAGGTGTTAAATATATTATCAGAGTTGCCTGCCAAACCTGCAATAATTGCACCTACAATTATGACAGATGAAATCGCATTGGTAACAGACATTAAAGGAGTGTGAAGTGATGGGGTTACGCTCCAAACTACATAATATCCTATAAAAATTGAAAGGATAAAAATACTTAATCTGAATATAAAAGGATCTATTTCCATAATTTTATTTTATTAACGTTTTTTCAATTATCTCGTCTTCTAAATTTATATTAATTTTATTATTTTCTTTATCATATAAATTCGACACAAAATTAAATACATTTTTAGCATATAAATTAGATGCTGAGGTTGGAAGTTTATTTAAAATATTACTTTCCCCCATTATTTTAACACCATTGCTATCTACAATTTCATCAACTTTAGTATGTGCTGTATTTCCTCCTTGAATAGCTGCTAGATCATAAATGATTGAACCAGAACTCATATTATTAATCATACCTTCTTTAATAATCACTGGTGCTTTTTTTCCAGGAATTAAAGCTGTGCAAATTACAATATCAATTTTCTTTAATGTTTCTGACAATAATTCTTCTTGCTTCTTTTTAAAATCATCTGATGCTTCTTTAGCGTAACCTCCCTCTGTCTCAAGATTTTCAGCACCTTCAACTGTTAAAAATTTACCCCCCAAACTTTCAACCTGTTCTTTAGAAGCCATTCTAACATCTGTTGCAAATACAATTGCACCCATTCGTTTTGCAGTTGCAATTGCTTGCAATCCTGCAACCCCTGCACCAACCACTAATACTTTTGCAGCGGATATTGTTCCTGCTGCAGTCATCATCATTGGTATTGCTTTTTCAAAATGAGCAAACGACTCTACTACTGCTTTATAACCCGCAAGGTTTGCTTGTGAGGATAATATATCCATAGACTGAGCTCTTGTTATTCTTGGAAGTAATTCAAGTGAAAAAGTATTAATATTTTTTTTAACTAAATCATTTATCTTATCTTTATTATCATATGGGTTTAATACCCCAATAAATGTTTGATTTTCTTTTAATAAAGAGTTTTTTTCATCATCCAATAACCCTAACTGAACAATAATATCTGCACTAGATATGATTTCTTTTTCATCTTTTGAAATTGATACTCCTAATTCTTTATACTCTTCATCTCTAATTCCAAGATGACTTCCATAATTTTCAGGTAGTAAAACTTCAAGACCAAGAGATATATATTTTTTTGCAATCTCAGGAGTAATTGCTATTCTTTTTTCAATTATTTGATTTTCTAAAATAGAAGCAATTTTCATACATTGATCTTATAGTAAGAAGATTGCCATTAAAACTAAAACACCAATCACTGCGACTGTTCCCCACAACACAAATTTTGTAAAATTGTTCCAGGTATTTTTATGGTCTTCATTATCCATAAAAATTACTTCTGTCTTGCTTTAAACTTTGGATTAGTTTTATTGATAACGTACACACGACCTCTTCTTCTAACCAACTTTGAATTAAGGTCTCTTTTTTTAATGGACTTTAATGAGCTTTTTATTTTCATAATTTTTCACCTTTAATAAACGAAGTTACATAATCTTTCAAATCTATTCTTCCATATTTATTAATTATTTTACGATTATTTGATATTTTTGTTAATGCTGATGCATATCGCTCACCAGATCTTGGTTTTAAATAAGTTATTTTAGTTTTAAACATTTTAGCAAGATCTTGTATAGAATAAGATTTTTTGTGACTTATGCTATAATGTTGACATTTATTATTCTTCCATGCTTCAATGCAAATATTAATAGTATCATCAATATGAGTAAATCGTCTGGTCTGAGTTCCGGGTTTTACAATAGTTAGTGGTTTATTTTTTTTATGTTGATCTTCAAAAATTCCAACTACCGTTGCCATATCGCCTACTTTGATTTGACCAGGTCCATACACATTATAAAAATAAATAATTTCAAATTTAAAATTAAACCATTTTCTTAAGTTTTCTAATAATTCTAGATTTTTAGATTTTGTAAAAGCATAGGGGGATAAGTTTTTATCATTTCCTTTATTGCCAAGTGAGGCTGAGGTTGCAGAATAAATTAGTTTGATATTATTATCTAAACAAAACTTAAAAACTGCATTCGATCCAATAGAATTTGATTTAAAACATTCATCAAATTTTTTAAAGCTTTGATAAATTCTTGCAAATTCTCCAAAATGAAAAATTGAATGAATTCGATTTTTTACATTTTTTAAATGTTTTGAAATATCAATAGTTTCTGTTTTTATGTATTTAACTCTAGCATCTTTAATGTGATTTTTTTTATTACCTGATGAATAATTATCTAAACTAATGATTTTTTTATTTGTTTTTTTCAAAAGAGATTTAATTAAATTAGAACCTACAAATCCAGCACCACCAGTTACAACAATGAAATTTTTCATTTAAGATATGCCTGGCAATGTCCTACTCTTCCGTGTCTTAAGACAAAGTACCATTGGCGCTGAAAGGCTTGACTGCCGAGTTCGGAATGGGATCGGGTATTACACTTTCGCAATAATCACCAGGCAACTCTTAATACAAAAAAAAATTAAGAATGTAAAGATTATTTTTTAAAATTGTAAATAGTATTTAATAAATAATTAAATAGTTTGTGTATTAGTTATTTTCAGGGTTTTTAATTACCCATACTAACAAAACATACGTTAAACCAATTAGTAAACCAAGTATTATTGAAATCACATAAATTCTAAAATTTTCAGATTTAGCTAATGATTTAACACTTATTAAAGATGAATTGTATTTTATCAATTTGAAATCATCATTTTTTTTTAAATTTTGAATTTCATTTTTAATAAAGATTAATTCGTTATTAACTCGTTGCTCCATTATTTCTATTTCTTTGTCAATTGCCTTATAACCTCTTAAATAATATAAAGTACTATTTCTACTCAAATTTAATTGCCTCATTTCGAAATCTTCTACTGCATTATTTTCTATATTTAATTCTTTAGCAACCATGCTTTGTTCTTTTAAATATTCAATTTTTTTATTATTTTCAGAAATTGTATGATATTCATAAAAGTTAAAGATAAAGTCTATTTCTTCATACATTTTTTGTTTTAATAAAGATAATGATTCTGTCAATACATCATTAAAAATATCTTTTGCCTCTTCTGCTTCTGGCCATATAAATGTTATAGTATATTCTTCTCCAACTACTCTTAATTTTAAATTTTTATATTCTTGTAAATCTTTTCTTTCAACTGAAAATTTTTTAGAAATTTTAATAAATTCTTTTTCTTGCTCACTTGAAGGGAGTTTTTCTATTTTTTCTGCAAATAAGAAATTGTTTTTTTTTATTATTAATTTTAGATCATCATAGTTATCAAAAATCTCTAAGTATTTTTTAAAAATCTTGTTTCCATTTACTGGAATTATTTCTTTTATTAACCCATCTTTGAGACCATCTTCTTTTTTTAATACAATTAAATTTTTTGTTAAATATTGATTTATAGGTAAAAATCTAATCAAAGACGAATCTGATCTAGGTTCTATAACCATAGAAACCTCATAAAGTGGTTTTTCTTTATTTTGAATGTTGTAGATTATAGCTATTATAAGACAAATTAATGTGATTATAATTATTTTTAATTTTTCAAGCCAAAATGTTTTAAGTATCTCTGCTAAGTAAATTTTATTTTTCATATAGATTAAAATTAATAATTAATATGTATTATCATAAATTATAATTAATAAAATAAAAATTTAATTTCTATAATTGCTCATTTAAATAATTAATTGCTCATTTAAATAATTCATAAATTTAGTAATTATTTTAAGTATTTAAGTTGAAAACTTTATGAAATATTTTTTGAATATATTGACTGAAGATAAAAACCTACTGGCAAACTATAAACTATCATTAACCAATTATTAAAAAAATTACCATTTGGAGATAACGGCCAAATTGTAATTAATATTCCAGCTAGAAGACATACTTGGTAATCGCTTAAGGGTCTTTTTTCTTTAAAAATAATTGACTTAAACTGTTTTAAGGAAACAATAATTACATAAGATAATGTTGTAAATAAAAATAAAAAGCCGATTATCCCTGTTTCTGCTAATAATTGTATATAAAAATTATGTGGATGTGTCATACATGGAGAAACTCCAACAGCATATTTTTCAATTTTACATTTTACTCTAAACATTTTTGGTCCATGACCTATTAATGGTTTGTCTTTAAATATATTATATGCTGTGCGTATCAAACTATCATGACCTCGCGTAAAAATTACGATACTTTGATCTTTTGAATTAAAAAAATTTTTTTCACTTGAATTTTTTATTATCCCCATTTCTTCAGCAGGTTCTAAAAACATTCTTTTAACAACATTTGGGGAATTTAAGCTAAAAATGAAGATACATAAAATTGCAAACAAGAAAGTAAACAATCTAAATTTTTGATATTCTTTGATAAAAATAATTATAAATATAGTTGATAGATTTAAAAAAAAAATGCAACTCTTTCGCCTGACATATAAATTAATATATCAATCAAAACAAACAAAACGCTTATAAAATAAACTTCTATTTTATTTTTTTTTTATCAAAAATAATGCAAACAACAGAGGGAATAGTCGTGAAAGATATGAACCCATAATAAGTTCATCTCCAAAAAAGGATGAGGCTCTATTACCACCTTCTAATACAAATCCAGATAAATTTTTTCCAGTAAAATATTGAATAAAACCATCGACAACTAAGGTTGTAAAAGATATTAATAAAGAATAGTAGAAATAAGTTAAAATTTTCCTATTCTTTTCAATCAAATACCAAATTAAACAGCTAAATAAACCTATCCTAAAATAAAATAGTGAACTTTGATAGCTGAGCAAAACATCTTCCGCAACAAAAGTACTTAAAAAAATACAGTATAAACAAAAGGAAAAAAAAAAATTAATGGTTTATTAAGAAAAAAATAATAATTTTTATTTTTAATTTCACAAAACAAAAAAATTAAACCCGAAATACTTATTATTAAATCTGGAAAAAATGGACCCCAGATTAATAGCGGAATTATTAAAGAAATTATGAAAGGAATTAATAAATTAAAATTATAATGTTTTAGATTGTTCATAAAAAATTAAATCTTATAACTATTTAATACTTATAATGTTATTCTTGTTTTTATTTAAATTATTAGTTTTATGATTTTCATTAATTTGTTTGTTTTCATAAAGATAATCGACTATTTCAGAGTTAGATTTATAAGTTGGAAGTAAATTCTTTAGTAAATTTTTAACTTTATATATTTTATTATTTTCTAAAAAAAATGACATCTTATCTAATTCTTTCTGAAGAAGGTTTAATGGTATGAAAGGATCTTGTGCTTTTTGTATTTTCTCATGAAAAGTTTTTTTAGGATTATCTCCTAATAGCAATTCCTCATATAATTTTTCACCTGGTCTTAAACCTATTGTTTTTATTTCAATATCTCCTTCAGGGTTAATATTCTCTTTAATTGTTAGTCCTGAAAGTTTAATCATTTTATAAACCAAACTTTTTATTTTAACACTTTTTCCCATATCTAATATAAAGACCTCGCAGGCCTCAGTCATAGCACCAGCTTGGATAACCAATTGTGAGGACTCCGTTAAAGTCATAAAAAATCTAGTAACTTCAGGATGAGTTAAAGTTACTGGACCACCTTCTTCAATTTGTTTTTTAAATTTAGGAATTACGGAGCCAGATGACTGCAGAACATTCCCAAAACGAACAATTGCAAACTTAGTTTTTTTAAATTTAAATTCATTATAAAGAGATTGAACACAAATCTCTGCCAATCTTTTACTAGCACCCATTATATTAGTTGGTCTTACAGCTTTATCACTAGAAACAAGTACAAAATTTGAGACTTCGTGTATGATTGAAGTTTTCGCTAGTAAAAAAGTTCCAAAAACATTATTTTTAACTCCCTCACAAATGTTTGCTTCTACTAATGGAACATGTTTATAGGCAGCAGCATGGTAAACAGTATCTACATGGAAATTTTTAAAAATCGCCTCTAGTCTAGATAAATTTTGAACATTTGCTATTAATGGAATAATATTAATATTTGATGTTTGTTTTTTTAATTCTTCATCAATTTTGTAAAGCGCAAATTCATTTAGCTCAATAAGTAACAGTATCTTAGGTTTAAGCCTTACAATTTGACGACAAAGTTCAGAACCAATCGAACCTCCTGCGCCAGTAACTAATACAATTTTAGATGTAATATTCTTTGACATTAACTGCAAATCAGGCTTAACTTGTTCTCGACCCAATAAATCTTCTATAGATAAATCTTTAATATCAGCTACTGATATTTTTCCATCAACTATATCTTGAATACTTGGTAATGTTTTTACTTTTATTTTGAAGGTGTTTAAATTATTTATAATTTGATTTCTTTTTAAACTACTTATTGATGGTAAAGCTAATAAAACTAAATCTATATTCTTTAATTTGCTTAATTGCTCTATTTCTTGAGGATTGAATACAGTTTGACCTAGTATTGTTTGATCATGAAATTGTTCATTATCATCTAGAAAACCAACAACCTTCATTTCTGGATTATTCTCTAGACTTGCTAATAACTGTCTTCCAGCACTTCCGGCACCGTAGATAAGTATTTTTTTTTTATTTTTAGGCCTTTTAAGGGAAAAATTATTTAAAAAAAAATACTTAATCGTTAATCTTGAACCTGAAATAACTAAAAATAACAACAAAGGGTTTATTATGCCAATTGATCTTGGAATGCCTTGAAACCCATAAATGCCAATTATTGTAAAATAAATCAAACCATAAAAAAAGGAACCAATAGCTACACTAAACAATATTGATGAGCCTGCAAACCGGAACATTGTTTTATACAAACCAATTATCCAAAATATTGGGATTGCCAATATAACAGAGATTATTACAGGTAAAATATTAATATTATTAAATCTTACAAATTCCTCTAATCTTAAATAAAATGCCAACCACACACATAAAACACATAAAATTATATCCATAGTTATTACAATGCTTCTCTTTAAATATCGAGGAAGATAAAGAACATTTTTTGATATTTTTACTATAGCAGACATTAAATATTATAAATTTTGAATAAATTTTTTTTTAAATTAATTTATATTTAACTTTAAAAAATTGAAACAAAACTATTAACTAAGTAAATTCAATTTTTTATAATATTATTACTCAAAATATTCCTAAAAATTTTAGCACCAATACCACTTTTAACATTTTTGCCAATATTTATACCAGGATGAACACTGGTGGCTGTTCCTAAATGAGTAAACTTTCCAACTTTTACATTTCCAGATAAGGAACAATTTGGAGAAATATGAGAATAATCGTCAATTTGACAGTCATGATCAATTGATGCAGATGTGTTAATTATTACACCCTTGTTAATTTTAACTCCTGGATTAATCACCGCATTAGCCATAACACAAGAGCCAACACCTAACTTACTATGTTTGCTAATAGTTGCTTTTGGATGTATTAAAATACTAATATTTAATTTTTTTTTTATTAGATCTTTTAAATAATAGTATCTTAAGTTATTATCTCCAATGGCAACAAAAAAAGAATTGTAATTTTCTAATTTTTTATAAAGCATATTTATATTTCCAACAATCTCATATGGAAATTGAATTATTTGTCGACTTTGTTTATCAAAAAAATCAACAACTTCAAATCCATTCAACAAAGCTATTTCTCCTACTACTTTTCCATGACCTCCAGCTCCGATAATTGCTAATTTTTTTTTATTATATTTGTGAGACTTAAAAATAGTTAAACCTTTAGATGCTATAAAATTATCATTTTTAATATTACTAACTTCAAATTTTTCTTTTTTGAAAAATTTAATAATGTATTGTAAATAGTTATAACCTGCCAAATGAGTAAATGGATACCCTCCACCAAAGCGAGGATTAAAGTCTAGAAAATAAATATCATTTTTTAAATCTACTATAAAATCCAAATCTAAATTTCCTACATGTTTAAATATTAAACTTATTTTCCTACCAATATTTGTAAATCTTTTACTAAAAACTACCTCTGCCTTATCAGTCTCTCCTGATCTCATTGATATTTTTTTTTTTACACAACAGTGAATAAATTTTCCATTCAGGTCATTTAATATATCCATTCCATATTCTTGTCCTTTTATATAATCTTGAATTATGTAAGATTTGTCAAATTTATGTTGAGGTAGATTTTTTTTATAATCTATATAAGTATCTTCACTACCACTTCCTTCTTTTTTTTTACAACAATTTTTTTTTGAGCAGGAATTTGACTAAAATTTTTCCATAACTTAGGAACCTTCAGGTTATTTTTTAAACATAATTTATGATTTTTTTCTTTATCTAAAAAGTTTAAAACTGTTCCATAATCAGAAATGATTATCGAAGTTCCATTACTTTCAAATAATTTCTTATTTTTCGCTAAAATATGTAATTCATAATCCATCAATGGGATTAAAATATCAATTTTATTTTTTTTGCATAATTTTATTAGAGAATTTAAATATTTTTTGTCACTCAGGCCAACACGAGGAGTTAAAAACTTATTTAATCTTTTGTCTACCCAAAAACTCGCAGTATTTTCAGAAGTGTCAGTTACAAAAACTTCTATTTTTGGATCATATTCATCCTTTAGTTTAAACAAATAATCAACGATATAGGTTCTTCGACCAGCATTAGTTAATAGTATTTTCATTATAAATTTTTATTCAGTATTATTTTAAATCTTTTTTAAGTATTTTTATAGTATTTGATATGATTATACTAATTTTAACTTTTAATTAATTTTATTAGAAACTCTGCAAATAAAAAATCTATTCTCTCATCAATATCTATAGAACTCTCTCTATCCATAATGAATGCAAAAATGTTTTTTTTAATAAAAAAACCTTTTTCCTTTAAAAATTTTTCTGTTTTGCATATATAGATTGCACCATTAATTCTAAAATACTTTTCTAAGTCTTGACTACGCTTATCTTTTGCTTTTTTTTGTCTGAAGTTTACTAAACTTCTATCATCAGGTAAAGTGCTAGACCAGAGAGGGCTATGATCCGTTTCACAAACACCTATAACTGCATCAGCTTTTTTTGCTGTTAAAAATTTTATAGCATCATCAATATGTTTCTCATTTCTCAAAGGACTTGTGGGTTGTAGTAAAACTATATAATCATATTTTCGTAAATTTAATAGAGCATGATGAATTGTATAAAATATTTTTGAGGTATCTGAAGCTAATTGTTTTGGTCTCTTAATAGTTTGAGCACCATAATTTTTTGCAATTTTTAAAATATAATCTTTGTCACTACTAACAATGACTTTATCAATATATGTACTTTTAAGTCCAGCCTTTATACTCCATGCAATAAGTGGTTTTCTATTCAAATTAAGAATATTTTTTTTTGGTAATCTTTTACTTCCACCTCTGGCAGGAATTATAGCTAAGAATGTTTTTTTTTTGTACATTAATATTTTTCAATTTTAATTTTTAAAATTACTTTTTCTAATTCTGTGTTTTTAGTTAATTTTTATTTTTTGACTCCTCAATTGAAATGGTATTTAATATTTTTATTGATCTATCTACAGCTGTTCCATTTCCATAAAGTTTTTCATTTTTTAATAATCTTATTTTTCCATCTACTAGCTTATTTAATATTTTAATAACATTACCAACTTTTGCTGAAACATTTGTAATAGATCTATCTAAAGCTCTACCTTCTTGTCTCGTTCCTACATTAACAACATGTTTGTTAAAATATGGTGCTTCCATAATGCCACTGCTCGAATTACCAAATATAAACTCAGAATATTTGATTGCAGTATAATACCCTAAAGAACCTAAATGCCGTTCAGCATAAACATTTTTGTTTTTTTTAATGGCATCAATACAAACTCTTATATCTTTACTGCTTTCATCGTTATTTGGATATGTTATTAAAACACTAATGTTTTTCTTCATCAAAAAATTAATACTCGCTTCCAAAATTTCTACTATAGGTTCCTTAATTAATGTGAGAGGGTGGAAAGTCATCAAAACATATCTTTTATTCAAAAGATCTGGTACAAATGATTCAATTCTAAGTGGAGATTTTAAAAATTTTTTTATTGCATCAACTGTAGGTGAACCAATAAAGAATAACTTATCCTTATTTATGGATGGAATATTTTTTAGACAATCATTTGCCTTTATTGATGTCGTAAAATGATACTTTGCAAAATTTGTAATATTAAACCTATAAATATTATCCACAGCACCACTTGTAATATGTCCTCCTCCAGAATGTAAAATAGGTATTTTTGCAAAATGTGAAGCAATAGCTCCAGCATATGTCTCAAGTCTATCACCAACTAAAATTACAAGATCGTATGAACTTGATTTTAAAAAATTATGTAATACTTTTATTGTTTTTATCATTTCATCAGATTTATTAATGTCTTTTTTTAATGTGTTTAATTTTATTATTTTTCCAAATTTATCTTTTTTAATCTCTTCTACAGAATTGCCATACAATTTCATCAAATGCATTCCATGTACAATAATATCTAAATTGAAATTTTTTTCTTCAGATATTCCTTTTAGAGTACTTCTAAATGGCCCATAATCAGCTCTTGCTCCTGTGATAAATGCAATTTTCATAGAATATATTTTTTTTTATAACTCGATTTTTTTCAATATCTATTTTAGCTATTTTACCTATCACTAAATGTTTATTAATCGGAAAGATCCCAGTACCTGGACGTCTAAAGCATATATCAGCATTGGTAATTTTAGTATTTTTTTTAATTTTACGCTTTGAAACAATGCTCTTCCTGACTACTTTGGCTATATTTTTTTCATTTTTTGAAAGATTTTTCTTTTTTTTTCCTAGAACAGTCTCTACTTCCCTAATTTTATTAACCAAGTCAGCAAATTCCTCAACAGTAGCTGAGGCTTTGTGATCAGGCCCAGGTAAAGATCTATCTAATGTAACATGCTTTTCTACTATTGATGCCCCCATAGCAACAGCTGCAATTGCAGCTGAGTTACCTAGTGTATGATCAGAGTAACCTACTTTGGTTTTGAACTTTTTTTTAATTTCGAGCATAACATTTAAATTTATTTTATCCAAAGGAGCAGGATAAAGTGAAACACAGTGAAGAATGGTAATATCTTTATTTTTTTTGTCTAAGATTTTAAGAGCTAATTTAATTTCTTTAAAAGTAGCCATTCCTGTTGAAATTATTACTGATTTTCCACTATTCGATATATATTCCAACATATCTAAAGAGAAAATCTCACCAGATGCAATTTTAAATTTTGGTACATCAATTTCCTTATCTAAAAAAACTAAACTATCGATATCAAATGGGGTGCAAAGATAATCAACTCCCAACTTTTTACATTTATTAGCAATTTTTTTATGTTCCAAGTGAGTTAATTGTCTTTTTTTTGATGCTTTAAATATATCATTGTCATTGTCATTAATTTTTTGATAATCTGCTTTAAAAGCATCCAACGACATTGACTTCCTCGGGTCACCTAATTGAAATTTAACAGCATTCACTCCAATTTTAGAAAGTTTTTCAACTAGCTGTGAAGCAAATTTATAGTTTCCATTATGATTAGGACCTATTTCTGCAATAATATAAACTTTACTCACTCTACAAAACCCTTTTCATAATTAATTTTTAGTGCACAATTTAATTGTCCTCCAGTATTAATAATAATACAATTTTCTAAAGGGTTATCTTCTAAATATTGTGCAACACGTATATTGTATATTGGATCTGGATATATATGGTATTTTTTAAAAAAATTTAATGAAATATTTCTTTGAGATAAATTAATTTGGCCATATTGTCCAGCAAATCTATCGTCAATTTCAATAAAATTTATAGCCTTATCTGAAAGCATCTTTGAAGCCTCCTGGTCACATTTGTTTTTTTTTCTTGAGACAGAAATACCAATAACTTTAATATCTAGTTTCATTTCATAAATTGCTTGAGTAATTCCAAAGGCAGTTGTTCCTGTGCCAAAAGGTAATATTAAGTATTTAAATTTTTTTAAACTTTTATTTTCAGTTACTATCTGTTTAAACCAATCTCTATAAGAATAAAAACCTTCAATTGTGTGCCCACCACCCTCTATCCAAAAAAAATTTTTATACTTATTTTTTTTAATTTTGATTTCGTGATATAAATTATCTTCACCAATAAAAAAAATTTCCGCACCTAGTTCTTTAGCCAACTTTAAATTTGGAAATTTATATATATCAACAAATTTATTTGTGATTAAAAGTACAACTTTTTTGTTTTTTTTTCTTCCCATGAAAGCTGTTGCCAAACAATGGCTAGAAAATTTAGATCCAAAAGTAATAAAACCATCATATTTTTCTTTATTTTTTAAAATATATCCTAATTTTCTGATTTTGTTACCACCACATAAATGATGATTAAGAGTTTCATCTATAACTATATTAGATTTTATTTTCAATTTTTTTCAATACCCATAGTTTATGCTTTGCAACACCTTTTTCGTTAAAAAAATAATCAAACGAATCTCTAATTTTTTTAATTTGTTTAATATCGTTTTCAATACCAACTATTAAAGAATTTTTTCTACCTATAGTTAGTATAGATGGAAACAAAGATATTATTTCTTTGTTGAGAACATTTAAATTGTAAGTTTTAAAAATATTTTTTAGCTCTTTTTCATCGAAACATCTTAACTGAATAGGCTTATCTCCAAAGTATTCTATAAATTTGTTTTTTTTTACAACATTTAGATACTGATGAATTCCATCAAATATCATGGCTTTGAGTGCATTGCCTTCTTTATCTGGTTCTGTCTCTAATAATAAACCATTTTTTTTTAAACATTTAACAATTTTTTTTAATCCTTTTTCGTAATTATTATTTAAATAATACAGAACACCTATGCATAATATAATATCAAAATAATTTCTTGCAAATGGGACATCTAAAATACTTCCATGTACAAGGGTAACATATTTTGATTTATTAATTTTTTTTAATTTATTATCTAAAATTTTAAGTGAATGAATACTGGAGTCTACCGAAACAATATTTTTAAATCCCATTTCCAAAAGTAATAAGGTAAAGCGACCATCACCACATCCGGCATCTAAAATAGAAATATTTTTATTATAATTTTTAATATATTTTTTAATTATTTTTTTATAATACTTGGTTTCCCAAAAAGGCAAAGAGAAAGGAGTCTTCTCCAAAGAATCAATTTTTGTTCCTTTAACTTTTGCATGACTTTCAATAGATTTATTTGATATTAGAGAAAATAATTTTATATTACCATTAACTTTAAAAGGCTTTTTATTAAAAATTTTCATCATTATACTTTGTTAGGCCAATACAAAGCCTTAGTATGAATTTTCGATTTTATATTAAAATATATAAGTCTCTTCACATCTTTTTTAAAATAAAAATAATTTTTTTTAAGTCTATTATTGGGTTTTATTAAGTTTTGAGGTTTACCAACAATTTTTTTTGTAAGTAATTTCTGCAAGTATGTTTCTATCAATTTAAATAATTCATCATTTATTTTTTTAAATAGTGTACAACCGTCATCAAATTTTTTAATTGGAATCTTTTTTCTAGCAATAATATTTCCATTATCAATATTCTCAGTAATCCAATGAATAGAAGCTCCAGAATATTTTTCTTTATTTATTATTGGAAATATATGTCCTCCAACTCCTTTATATTCAGGAAGATATCCTCCATGACAATTTACTATACCAATTTCAAATAAATCTATAAATTTTTTTTTGAGAATAATGTCATTTCTTGCTGAAATGGCTAATTTTAAATCTTTAAGATTATATATTTCATTGATAGTAAGTTTTCTAATTTTTTTTTCTTTGCAATACTTTGTAGCACAAATTTCATTATTACTGTCTGGATATGTTTGTATTTTATTAGGGTGAACTACACCTACAAGTTCTAAATTTTTTTTACTTTGTACTAATTTAATAATTTTTGTTGCTAGTGGAAGATTTCCCAAAATAACTATTTTGTTTCTCATAGATTGTTAAGAAGTTGATTTAAAGAGCTTTTAAATCTTAATAAAATTTTTTGGTTAGTAGAAAATTTTAAAGTATGATTAATATCTAGAGCTATACTAGTTTCACCTAAAATTTTACAATTATTTAATCTATTGTATCTAAAATTTTTTAATTTTTTGAAAGATTTCTCTAAATAAATTTCTGGACAGGAACCAGTATAGCAATTGATATTATGTTTTTTGAGATTTTTAATTATTTTGAAACGAATATTTTCATAATTTTTTATTTCAGGTTTTATGAAAATATAAAACCTGTACCAAGCACATTTAACTTTATTTGGTGGCAAATAAAAATTAAAAATATTTTTATACTTTAAAAGTAGCTTAAAATAACTTTGTGAAATTTTTTCTCTTTTAATTTGAATTTTTTTCAAATTTTCTAATTGATGTATTCCAGCAATTGATTGTATTTCTGTGATTCTAAGATTTGTACCAAAGTAATCTTTATTATAAACAAATCGCTCTGAATTTAATTTTTTTTTTAATACAGATCCATGATTTATGTATCTTTTACAAAAATTATAAATTTTTTTTTTATTTGTTGAGATCATTCCACCTTCTCCAAGAGTAGAAACTATTTTATCATTACAAAATGACCATGTGCTTACATCTCCAAAAGAACCAACTTGACAGCCATCAATTGAAGCACCATGAGCTTGGGAACAGTCTTCGATAATTTTTAAATTATTACTTTTTGCAAACTTTTTTATGCTTGTCATGTCACAAGGTAATCCTGCTAAATGAACACAGATAATAGCTCTTGTTTTTTTTGTTATTTTTTTTTTATATTTTTAACGTCAATATTTTGAGTTTTAATATCTACATCTGAAAAAATTGGTTTATGACCAGTGTTTACAATGCACGCTGCTGATGAAAAAAAACTCCTTGCAGGTACAATAATTTCTGAATTTTTTTCCAATTTTAATGATTTTATTGCAACTTCTAAGGCAGCTGTGCCATTACAAATTGCAATTGAATATCTGTTTCCAACGAACTTAGAAAACTTTTTTTCAAATTCAATACCATAAGGACCACTTGTGTAATTAATCTTGCCGGATTTTATCACTTTATTTACTTTTTTAATTAATCTGCTATCAAAATTTGGCCAATTTTTATCCTTCATTGTTAATTATTTTTCTTATTTAATAACTTCTTATTATTTATTAATTTTACGAACTAATTGTATCATCAAAATATTAACCTCTATATTAATCTATTATTTTCTCTACTTTAAAAGCTTCAGCAAATTGAGCAAAAACCTGACTTCCTCTCAATCTTGAAAGATTAATTATTGATTCTTTTGACCTCGGGTGAGGATGTTTTTTTACTTGAGATTTATATTTTAAAAATGCATTTATTTTTGAGTCAAGCTCTGATTTTTTTAATTTTACATAATAATTTGGATTAAAAGATTTTCCATTTTCATTCCATTCTGTTTCTGAAAGAACTTCATAAGATAATATTTTTTTTATATTATTTTTTTTATTCGGTCTCATTGCAACTTTGGCAGCTTTAAATATTATTTTATGATCATCATGAATATCATATATAGATGGTATTAAAATAACTTCAGGATTAATTTTTTTAATATAATTGTCAATAATGTTTGAAATTTTATAAATTGGATAATTTGTTAAGTTTAAACCTGGTAAGTTTTCAAAAAACAATTTGTTTGTGCCAACAGATAAATTTGCTAATTTAGATTCATTTCTTATTGTTTTAATGTTTTCGTAAGAATAAATTTCTGGAGCACCCTTATTCGCATTAGTTAAAATTAGAACGTTAATCTTATAGTTTTTTTTTGAATATTTTGAAATAAATCCTCCACATCCTAAAATCTCATCATCAGCATGTGGTGCTATTATTAATATTTTTTTTTTATCCATTTTTGTAAAATTTTAAAAACAGTGTTATTAATATATTATAACATCTTCTTTATCTATTATTAAACAAACAAAAATTGAATATTTATTTAATTATTGAAGATTTATTTTTAAAAAATCTTTTTAAGAGTACAAATGGTGTTTTAGTTAAAATTATAAAATAATTTATTAAGTTATAATTTTCAACAAATTCTATATCTAATTTTACTTTATCAGTTAATTTTCTATATTTTCCTGTAAAATTTATTTGTGAGTATCCAGTAATACCAGGTAAAATTTTTCTTCTTTTTTTTTTAATATCTTATTTATTTTCCTTTCAGTTGATTCTGGTAACGGTCTAGGTCCAACAATTGACATATTATTTTTTAACACATTTAGTAACTGAGGTATTTCATCTAAACTTGTTTTTCTTAAAATCTTACCAAAATTAGATAATCTCTGTTCTTCATTTTTATATTTTATGTTACTCATGGTTCTGAATTTATAAATAACAAATTTTTTTCCACCTCTACCTATTCTATTTTGTTTAAATATTATTGGTCTACCTTCAATCATCAATATTAAAGAAGAAATAATAACTAATAAAGGTAATAAAACTAAAAGTGATAAAATAGAAATTGAAATATCAAAAAATCTTATCATATATTTTAATATAATTTAAATTTTTAAAATAAAACCAATTATTATCTTAAATATATTAAATTTTATATTTTTCTTTAATTAAACTAAATGCTTATAAAAATGTCAGTGTCTCCAAGGAAAATTTCCTTAGTTAAAAAATTTGATTTTAATTTAGTCAAAACATCTTTTCTTAAAATTCCAATCTTAAAAGTAATATAGTCAAAATTATTTTGTTTATTTTTTGATAAGTATATTAAATTATCATATTTTAAATTTTTAGATAAACTATTAAAATGGCTTGATATTACTTTTGTTGAGCCAAAATGATCGATGATAACAAAACTAAAACCCGTTTTGTCTATATTTTTTTTTAAAATAAAGAAACTTCTAAGATTTTTTAATTTATATTCATTGATAAAATATTCGTTTGGTTTGTAAAGCAAATATCTTTTTTTAAAATAAGAATAATCTTTAAAAAAAAAATAATTACCTTGTTCAAAAAAAGTTTCTAGTTCTGTTATTTTTTGAATTGGATGGTTTATATTTTTTTTACTGGAGGGGTTATTTGAAGATAGTTTGCATAGATAATATTTTTTAATTAAAACATACTCTTTTTTAATTCCAAAATTTGAAAAATTTTTTTTATTTGGCCACATTACAATTAAAGGTACTTTTCTTAAAATATTTTTAACTCTTTTTAATAGCTCTGAAAAAATGCCTTGGCCTCTATATTTTTTTAATACCATACTTGAATGTCTTGAATAAACTCTACTTTTAATTTTTGTATTTAATTTCATTGAGACCATACCTACGTTTGCAATTAGATTAGAGGATTCAAAAGCCCCATAACAAAAAGAAAAATTATTACTAAAATATCTCCATTTATAGAAATCAAAACTTATTTTTTTTCTATAACAAGAATAAAATAAACTACTAAACTCATCATAATCACTTATTCTTAGTTTTCTGAATTTAATTTTTTTATTTTTTAATTTCACAGACTTGAATTTTTATTCATCTCTTTAATAATTTTATACAATTCCCAATTAATCTGTTGCTTAGAAAAAGATTTATCGATCGATCTGAATGCATTTTGTCTCATGTGATTAAATGAAGAATTATTCTTTTTTAAGTAATTTATCTTATTACAAGCATCCTGATATGACTTAATAAAAAAGCCATTGAATTTATTTTTAATCAGATCATTATTACCTCTTATGTTGTAGCATATTACTGGCAAACCTTTTAAAAGTGATTGCATGACTGCTACTGGCAAACCTTCTCTTTTACTTAAATGAAGCAATAAATCATAATTATTAATTTTATTATTTAAATTTTTATCAAATTTTCTGAATGAAATATTTTTTATTTTTCTTTTATTTTTAATGTAATCAAATTTTTTATGGTCACCATAACCATAACAAGTTACTTTAACTCTATTATTTAAACTTTCAGCAACTTTTAATATATCAATATATCCTTTTTCTTTTTTATATGATGAAATAACTAAAATCTTTTTTAATTCTTTTTTTAATATTATCTTTTTTTTAATTGGTAAATCAAGCCCTACACCTTTAATTTTATAACAGCGTCCTTGTGTAGCAAAATTTTTTCTTACGTAAGAATAATCTTCACTGTTTATTGTAATAAAAACACTTGTTTTAAATGATAAAATTTTTTCAATAACTTTAAAAAAAAAATTTTTTAAAGATTGATTTTTTGAAGTAAATCTAAAACCATGAATAAAATATATAATCTTTAATTTATCAAAAAAAGTAAAAAACCTAAAAACATGTGAAGCTACTGGTGTATGAATATAAAATATTGTTGAACTATTTTTTTTTTTATTTTTTTAATTTGAAAGAAAATTTTTATATATTTTTTAATTTTAAAAAAATCAGTTACTCTTAATGGAAAATCTATTCTATGTTTAATTTTATTTTTAAATTCTAAATTCTCAATATCTGAACAAGCAACCTCCACTTTTAATCCTCTTCTAGAAAAAAAGTTAGCTTGAGATTTTAAAAAAGTATTAAATGTAATTGATTTTGTGCAAATAAAAATTATCTTCACTTGATAGTCCATGTTTGAAAGTATTTTTTAGCCATTTTTTCGATTGAAAAATCCCTTTTAATTTTAATTTGAGAATTTTTTTTTAAATATTTCCATCTTTTTTTATCATTTTTTAAAACCTCTAAACATTTATCTATATTTTTTGAAATTGAAAAATGATCATTTTTTTTCATGATAAATCCATAACGATCAATTATTTTATTTGCGCAACCAGCATTACTCGATAATACGGGAGTACTACAAAGCATAGCCTCTGCTATCACATTTGGGAAGGATTCAGAGTGAGATGGTAACAAAAGCAAATCAATACCATTATAAAATTCTAATAAATTTTTTTGCTCATTTAAAAAAAATGTCTTATTTTTAATTTTTAACCTAGAAACCCATTCTATTAATTTTTTATTATTTTTAGAAACATCTTTTCCAACTAAATATAAATATAAGTTGTTATGTTCTTTAATATTTTTTGAAAAAGCAATCAGTAAAGCCTCAATATTTTTTTGTTTTGCAAATCTTCCAGCAAATCCTAAAACGATATCTTTTTTCTTTAATTTATTTTTTTTTCTAAAAATGTCTCGTAGATCATTTGATGGATAATAAATTTTTTTACTATAGCCGTTATATATCAGAACAGATTTATTCTTTTTATAAGAATGATTTTGCTCATGAAATTTCATGCTTGTTTCTGAACAATAAATTATTTTTCTTGGTATATAATTAGAAACTAACCCGCAAATTCTTGATATTAATATTGTTGTTATTTTTGAAATTTTATAATTCAATTCTGAATGTCTAATATTCCAAATTATTTTATTATGAAACATTTTTGGAGCAAAAATTGTTAAAATATTTGAATGATACATCCAGCTTTGAATTATATCTGGATTTTCTTTTTTTATAATATTCCTAAGATTAAATATATTTTTTATTAAATCTATAATTTTTGTTTTTTTACTTATTCCTAAAGAAAAAATTTTTATACCTTGGCTTATAAGATTTTTTTCATAATAACCATTTTTAATTAAAGTTATAATAGTTAATTCAATTTTATTTTGATATTTCTTTTTTTGAAACTCACATAACCTATATAAATTACCTTCTGCCCCACCTTTTTTAAGACTATTGATAATATGCAATATCTTCACAAAATTATATTTTTATTAATTTATTTAATTAAAATTTTACAAGTTTTTTAAATTTATGTAATAAAGAAATCCCTTTAAGATATGGTGCTGCTAATAACAACATTAATATTATAATTTTTGACCTATGTCTTAAACCTGTTCCAAAGTTTCCCACTCCTAATCCAAATAATAATATATATGTAATCAAAATTAGTAATATCATCATTAAAGCAGGATCTTTCAAAATTACTCTTCTATTTTTAAAAATTAGAAAAGATAAATAAATATAAACAAAAGCATCAAACATACCAATTAAATGTGTTGGTGATTTTATATCCCAGGGAAAAGGAGAATAAATAAAATATACTCCTCTTATAGGTACTTTAAAAAATAATTCTCCTATTGAATTTACTTTTGTCCATTCAGGGTATGACGCGAGACCTCTATTAGAAATATTTATTCTTTCTAACTGGATATTTTTATTTGTTAGTTTTTCAAAATTTCCTAAATATGGAAATTTTATTTGGTTTGAAATATATAAACCAATCAAACCTATATAAACAAATATTACTATAAGAATTTTAGCATCAATTTTTTTAATTTTTAAATTTTTAAATAATTTTTTTATATAAAAAATGAAAACTCCAGTTAAAAAAACAAAGCCACCAATTATCATTGCTCCATGAAATAACATTATCAAAATAAAACCGAAGAGAGCTAAGGTAAGAAATTTAAACTTATCAGTTTTAACCCAATCTATAATACTGTGTAAAGTTACTAACAAAAAAAAGGTGATATAAGTTTCTCTCATTATTAAAGTTGAATATAAAATTAATGGAGGAAACAAAGCAACAAACCAGGTAACTTTTACTGCTATAATATTTCCCCAAATTTTCTTTGACACTATCCATGCCAAAAAAACTGTTGCCATCCCAAAAAGTAAACTCATTGATTTTGCCATCAGTTTACTTTCTCCAAATAAAGAATATGGAATAGATATTAAAAAAGAAATAAATTTACTAGATATAAATCGGGGCTCTACAATTCCATAGCTATCTATTAAATTTAAAAAACCATTTTGAGAAATTAACCACGCCATTAATTCAAATTTAACTTCATCTTCTCCACCACCTGGCAAGGGACCTACAAAATGTCCGAACAACAAAAATATAATACGTAACAGTAGTGCGACTAACATAATTTTGAAAATTTCAGGAAAACGTAAAGAAAAAAATAAAATGATAAAAGAAATTAAAGAAAGAGAGGTTATTCCAATTAAATTATTCATCCAATAAAATATTAATATAATAATTAAAAAATAATTAACCCTTTAATAGCATAATAAAAAATAAAAAAGTTAAATTAACGATATAATTCTTTTAACTCTATTTTTCCATGAATATTGACGAAAATCATTTAAAGCTTGTTTTGCTAAATTTTCTCTTACTGATCTAATTTTGAGTTTATTAATTGCTTTAATCCATTTATTAACATTGTTATACTCTACTAATATTGAGTTTTTTTTGTTTAAAATTTCCCTTAAAATATTTAAATCAGATGCAATTATAGCTTTCCTATGAGACATATATTCAAAAAGTTTCAAAGGAGAAGTAAAAGGAGAGATATTTACTGCATTTTCTTTGGCACCACTAGCGAAGACTACTTTTTGATTAGGCAACAAGCACACATCTAAAGCATTTAAATATTTAGTAATATGTTTGTGAGATATATGTCCATAGAAAAAGACTTTTTTGCTTTTAATTTTTCTTTTCCATAAATTTATATCTTTACTTAAACCACCTATAACATGGTATTCTATACCCTGGTTAATTTTATTTGCTAATAATGAAATAATTTCCATACCTTTACCTTTATACAAATGACCAACATATCCAACTTTTAGATTTTTCTTTTTTCCTAATAATTTTGCTTTTATATTAAAATTTTTTGTTTCGTCTGCACCATCGTGGGCAACTATTATTTTTTTTTTTGATATGTATTTTTTTTTTAAATAATTTTTTTTTAGTGAATTTGAAATTACTACTAGCTTTAAAAATGATTTACTTTTTAAAAGATGTTTGAAAAAAAAATTTCTAAAATTTTTTTTAATATTTTCAGGCATATGTGACTCAAAAATAACTTGATTTCCTAATAATGATGCAAAAAAACATCCATGCAAAAAACGTCCATACACTATTTTGTATTTTCTATTGAAAAGAAGAAAAATAAAGATAGATATAGCATAAATTAACACACCTCCTTTAATATCTGGATACCATAATTTTTTTATAAAAAAATTTTTTTTAACACCATAGAATTTGAATGAATCTTTAATTTTTTTTTCGATTTTTGCTTTTTTATTTGGTGCAAGCAATGTTACTTTAAAATTATTATCTGCAAAAGCTTGACACATTTTCATAACATTTATACTATTTGCATTCTTTGAAGGGATAATTGAATTAGAAATATACAATATTTCCATTTTTAAAAAGTTTTGTTAATCAATTTATTTAAGCTATCTGTGTTAATTCTAAATTTATTTTCTGTTAAAAACTATCTTAAAGTACCTTAGTCCCTTGCCAAAAAAAGACATTTCAAACTCTTTACCAAAAATTTCACACACCATTTCAAGTGAGGGGTGAATAACCCATCCCGCGTGTTTGTGACGGTGCATTTCTGCAACTCTTGATAGCCTACTAACATTTAGATCTTTTTTCCACCAGTGTTTGTGAGATGATAAATATAGTAAGGGACGAGCTAAATCCATTTCAATTATTGCTGTTTTTATTGTTGCATCTCTTATTGCTCTCAAAGCGCCCAAAACATTTTCAACCTCTGTTACAACAGCGATACATATTACGACATCAAACTTACCATAAGTTGGAACTTTTTCTATTCCAGCAATATTAAAATCAACATCTAATTCTTCATTCAGTGCAAGCATTTTAGCTTGGTAAATTCTTTTTTCATTAACATCTATTCCCATAACTTTTTTGGCGCCTGCTTTTTTTGCAAAAAAACTATATTGTCCAGAATTACAACCAATATCTAAGACAGTTTTTTTAGAAAAATTAAATTTATTTAACCAATTTAATCTAGAAAGTGTATTAAATTTCCCAGATGTTTTTAAACCATTATTTAAATTAATTGTTTGATACCATTCTTGGTTTTCAATCCAACTTTTGTATTCCTTATTATTTAATTTGACAATTTTTTTAAATTGCTCATCCATTTTCTAACCTCCCAAATAAATTTTGAATAAGACTTAACACCTGGTAATTTTTCGTACTTAAGTGCATAAAGAATTGCAGCGCGGTGATGACCTCCTTTAAGAACAAAAAATTTATTTTTTTTTATCACAATTATCTGATCATTCAAATTTGACTTATATCCTTTATTCATTATTGATTTTATTAATTCTATACGCCTATCAACTAAAGATGTTGCCCCTTTTATTATAACTTTTTTGTCAATTAACATTGGGTTGATCCAACATTCATCTCTATTATAATTTATAAAATTTAATGAATACCTGTGCACTGATCCTTGAAACATGCCACCTTCTGATTTTTTATAAATACCATATTTTTCAAATTCAATTACCAACCATTCAATCCATAAACTACGTGCTTTAGCACAATCTCCTTTAATCCACATTAAAATAAAATTATAAAATGGCCAATCACTTATTTTTTTAGCTCCATAACCTGCTTTAATATAACAATTTAAATCATTGTGAATAATTTTATCAATTAATATGTCTTTTTTACTAAAATTCATAAAATAAATTTTTTAATTACAATATATTCTAATTTTATATTTAATATTTTTGTTAATTAAATAAATTAAATACTAATTTCTATTTATTTAAAATTATGTTACCGAATTTATTTAAAAAGTCTTCTGAAACTAATTCTGAAGCAAATAAACTAATATGATTATTATCTCTATACAGTAAATCTTTACTTTTGTTCATACTACATCTCTGAGTAATTTCATCACAAAATAAATGACTCAAATCATAAATAAATATTCTGTCATTGAGAATTGTATCAAAGATTTTATAAAAATTAGCAGTACGAGATCTATAATTTTTAAAACTATGGGTAAAAATATCTAGATTTTTATCTGAATATCTCACTTGGTGTGAATAATATTTAGGAACATCCCATCCAACCTCTGGAACTGGACTAAAAATAAATAGACGAAAATCATTTGATAGTAAGTTTAACTGATTTTTAATTGCTATTGATACTCTCTTAATTCTTTCATTCTTAGTTTCAAAAATATTTTTTTCTGGATATCCAATTAAATCAACTGCATCTTGAGTGCCATATTCAACTCCACCTTCTCCATTATTATAACCTTTACCATTAATATAAAGAGGGAATCGAGCAATAAAGATTATATCTTTAATATTACTTGATTTGGCATAATTTATCATAGATCTATTATATTCGTCACACCTATGAGAATTATCTAAGTCAGTTCTATAAAATCCGATAAAAGGGATACATCCTGCATATGATATTGCATATGTACCTATTCCCAGATTGTATAACTCTTCTTGTAGACTCAATTGAATAGTATCAAGATGACTGTCGCCAATCATCATAACTGAAGCAGAATTATTTATCATATATAAACTGCAATTTTTTATTGGATGTTTTGGTATTTCACCATCTCTTGAATTTAACATACATTTTTCAGAATTTTTTTTTCTAAGATCGGCTTTTTTTAAAGTTTTAACAAGGTCATCTGGAAATCTTTTTTCAAATCCTAAATTTGTATGACCAATTACACCAAAGATAATGAATGTTGACATAATTAAACCAGAAATAATAAATATTTGTTTTCTACTTAAAAACTTTTTATTTCGAAAAGGATTTTCAACAAATTTCCATGATATAAATGCAAGTATAAAAGAAAAAATTATAAGAATAAACATAACTTCTACAGAAAGTTTGTCTAAAAACCTTATTCTAGCAAAAGCAAAAACCGGTTGATGCCATAAGTAGGATGAATAACTAATCAATCCTATTCCAACTAAAAATTTATTTCTAAGTATTTTGTTAACTAAAGTGTCTTTATTAGCATATAATATTATCAAAAAGACACCAATTACAGGAACTAAGGTATATAAACTAGGAAATGGTGTATCCTCATCGTAAATAAAAAAAGTAATAATTATGATTAATAAACCAAAAAAAGATAATAACTGACTACTTTGAACACCTTTTTTTTGTATTATTAGAGCTGCAATTGATCCAGCAAAAAGCTCCCAGACACGCGTAGGTGCAAAATAAAAATTTGCAGAGGCAAAATTTCTCGATCCCCACTCACTTAAGAATAAACTAGTAGAAGCAATAAAAGTAATTAGAAAAAAAACTTTTCGTTCTCCATATCGCCAAAAAAAAATTAAAAACAAAGGGAAAAATAAATAATACTGTTCCTCTACTGCCAAACTCCAAGTATGTATTAGAGGTTTTTCCTCAACTGCAGTATCAAAATAATCATTTTCTTTCCAGAAAAGAATATTTGATAAAAATAAACTTACGGCAACTAAACTTTGGGAAAAATCTTTCATCTGCCCAGGTAACATCCACATCCAAGCAAAAGGAATACAGACAATCATTATTAATACTAATGCAGGCAAAATTCTTCTTATTCTTCTCTCATAAAAGTGGGCTAAATTAAAAGTTTCATCATTTAAATCTTTAATCAAAATTGATGTAATTAAATATCCACTTATAACAAAAAAAATATCAACACCTACGTATCCACCTTTAAAAATTTTGAAATCAGCATGAAAAAGTATAACTGGCAAAACTGCCAAAGCTCTCAATCCATCAATTTCAGCACGATATTTCAATTAGTATTATCCAAAAAATTATTTATAAATTTATTATGATTTAATAACAAATAATAACATAATTCACTTTATAAAACATTTATACTTTAAATTTTATAAAGCTTTTTAAAAATCAAAATAATTATTTGTATCTTTAATTTAATTATTTATTTGTTAAACAAATCAGATGTTAAATTATTTTCAATAATCTTAATTTCCTTTTTAGTAAGAAACTCATTGTACTTTCCAATATTAAGTTTTGACTCTTCTGGTTTAAAATTGGAGTATGTATTTTTTGGTATAGATAAAAAATCGCATAAAATATTTATCATTTTGTCATTATTATAAATAAAATCTTCAAAACGAATCAAAAAAAGATTTTCATTTTTTATATTATTTAATCTTTTTGACATTTCTTTGTACCAAGAAATAAAATCCATAACTGAATTTGTTTTTTTTTTTGTTTTATCTCTAAATATTGATCACGTGGATCGCGAGTAACAAGTATAATTTTACAATTTAAAAAATACTTAGTGGATTTTATTGGATTCCAACCAGAACCAGCTTGATTCAGAAGAACAGGTCGATTATTGGCATTTCGCAGAAATATTTTATCATGAAATTTTTGAGCTGCGTAAACTAATTTATCTTCTGATACAAGAATATGTGTTAGTGGAACATAATTTTTAATACCAAAAAAGTTTTTTATTTGAGAAATAATATAATTAATTGGAGATTGCATTAATCTGTGCCAATTTAAATTCATTTGAATATTTACTTCACAAATTTCACTCACAAATTCATCTATAGCAGATTGAAACGTTGGTATAAATTTTTCATAACTACGGCCATAAGTCCAAATTGAATTTGAGCGTAAAAGTTTTTTAATATTTTTTTCAAAATTATGTAAAACATAATCTGCTGTGCCCGGATGAAAGGAACTACTTGCAACAGCTTCTAAAGCCATTAGACCATTGGGCATGTGTGGTAGCTGATATTCTATACTCTTTAATGGGTTATAAAATTCTCCACGACCATTTAAATAATCAAAAACAGCTCCCGAACCTGAATAAGTTGTTCCAAGTACTATTATATATTTTGGTGTGTTAACTTGTTTCATAACAAATAATTACTTAAAAATTTTGCAATTAAATTGTTTGCTAAAGGTGAATGAAAAGATCCATTATACAAATCGTCTACATTTTTATTGGAATTAAAAATTTTTGACTCATCTATAAACTTAATTTTAGGAAACATTTTTTTTGCTTTATTTATAGTACTTCTCCATGCAAATTCCTCATATGATTTATTTATAATTTTTTCTAAATCATTTTTATTATGTTGAAGTAAAAAAAAACCTTCAAATCCATACTTTATAGATAATTGCTCATAAATTTCTAATAAACCAAAAAAAAGAAAATCATGACTATCCCAAAAACTAAGTTTATAATTAGTCTTATCATCAAATTTTTTTGAAAATTTAGTTCCGACTCTTGAGCGAATTTTTGAATCTAAGTTATTAAGATAATGTTTTAGCCGATTTTTATGCCAATATATGTAGTGATAATCATATTTTTGGAAAAATTCTTTATACTTTTTAAGATCTAACAAATCTTCTTTTACATTAATTGGATTTTCGATCAATTCTAATTTATTTTCGTTACTATTAAATTTGAAATGTGGTTTTACAGCAAAAAAGTTACCATTATTGAGATAATGTCCATAAATTGAGCAACAATTTGCAAGTGTACTTGTTGATACTGCTATAACAACTTTTTTACTAGGATCATTCTGATAATTTCTTTTCAATAAAAGTAAAGATTGATCTAAACCATAATTATCTACACCATAATTTGAAATACGTGTCTCACCTATTTTTCCTAGGTGCCATGCAAATGTGTCATTATCATTTACATTTCTACACATACAATAACTATCTCCATAAAAACTGATTTCAGTTGTCTTAGAAGGAAAACTGCATATTCGAGAGCTTTTTTCATCAGTGTTATAAACAACACTTCCATACTTTTTTTTAAAATTTATGGAAAAATCAGATCTATCTACTCTTGTAAGATTGGGCCTATTACACCAACCTAAATCTTTATCCCAAGTCTCAAAATAACTTAGATCTTTTTTTTCAAATATAGGAAATTCTTGGGTATTTTTTGGTAAAAAAAAAAATTTAAATTTTTTTTTCAATTCAAAAATAAAGGATTTGTCTTTTTTAATAAATGCTTCTTTAGAAAAATAATTTTTTTTTATTGCACTCTTTTTTGGTGTTTTCCAATCTCCATATAACGCAACAAGAAAATTTTCTATAGGGCTTGGTGCAGGAAAATCATATCCTCTTAACTTAACTTTCTCAGATTTTTCAAAAAATTTAGCAGGGATTTTCGTTGAAATTCTATTACGTGTTCTATCTTCCTCATTTAAATATCTGCCTAAAATTTCGTATTCTGTTCCCCATCCTTGTGCAACAATTTTAAAATTTTCGATAGAAAAATTATAAGAAGAAATTAAAAAACCTTTAGATACCAAAATATTTAAAAGCTCATTTTTTTTATGAAACGCCTCTTCTGTTAGTATAGTTACCTCAATATCCCAATCCCATGGAATAAAATCTCCATTTCGAAAAGCACCTAATAATGTTCCTCCACTCAAAAACCATTTTTTTAAAAGTAAGTTTAAAATATCACTTAATACTATAAGACCTTTCATTTGCTCTGAAAGTTCAAAGGAGGTTCTAATTCGAGTTTTTTCTTTTTTATTTCGACTCATAAAATTTTTTTAAAATGTTTAATCTTAAATAGAAATTTAACATTTAATTTATTGATAAAAAAAAATTAAATAATTTTTATTAAAACTCAATTAATAATTTTATTGGTACAATCTATAAGTTTAATTTTCAAGTGTACTTTTTTTTTTATAACAAAAACAATATAAATTAAATTTTTTACTACCAAATAAAGTTCTTAATTGTGGCACTTTATACATTGCATATGCCACACTTAAAGTTGACAAACTTTTAAAAAAATATCCTAACTTTTTAAATAATCCAGATTTAATATTTAATTTTTTTTTAGTTCTCACAATTCCATCATCGGTAATTTTCCATCTGGGTGGTGGACTTGATTTTTTATAAAATGCTCCATAATACTTAAATTCCACATTATGAAATTGCTTATTAAGAGTTGGTAAAATTGCATCTTTTAATTTTTTTAAATTAACATCTCCAAAAGTACCAATATTAAATATCATACTACCGCCATCTGCTAATTTTATTGACATATCTTTTATAACTTTAAAAGTTTCCTCATGCTCAAAAAAAAGATTTGTTCCAAAAGTTTGTACACAAACTAATAGATTTGGTTTCTTAGAAATATTTAAAAGATAATTTTGCAAAGTATCATTTATAACAATTGCATCAGGATTTTTAGTTTTACCTTCAAGTAATTTTATATGATTAATGTCAACTGCAATATATTTTTTTGTTTTAAAAAAACGTTTATTCAACATGCTTCCACCAGCTAGGTCAACGCCAGTGTCACTTTTTATATCTGATAAATTTTTTTTTAAAAATAACCAAAGTAAAGTTTTGTCATATGAAGATGAAATTCGAAATTGCTTTCCAAACATTTTTTTACTCTATATCATTATTAATTAAATCTAATACTATTGATGATCGTAACTCAATTTTAAATATTTGATTAGAATTAAGAACTTTATTTCTAGACCACCAAATGATTTGTGCAAGAAAATTTTTACACCATAAATGTTTTTTTGTTGGATTAAAAAAAGTTTTAATAAGATTATTTTTATATTTTGCTGAAATTAGATCAGATGAATAAAGAATAAAAAATATTAAATCATAAGCATATGGTCCTTTTCCCATAAGTTTTGGTTCAAAATCAATTAGATAAAATTGATCATTATTAGTATTGGAGGAAATTACATTATTTGGCAAAATTTGACCATGACAGTATTGGGAAGGCCATAAACCTTGTTTGTTGTCAAAAGGATCATTGCAAAGTTGGCTTAATTTATGAAATTTAGATTCTTTGGATAATTTTTTTTTTAATTTTATAAATGTATTATGCAAAGTAGTATAAACACCTTCATCTTGTTTACAATTTTCATCAACCAGTAGATCTTCTGCCAAATAATTTAAAAATTTTTCAATAACTCGTTGTTCACAATTTGTTAAGACAGAGCCAGAAATTTTACGTTCTGTCACTAAAAGTGTTTTTCCAAAAAATTGTTCAGAGACATAATCTGTATTGCAAATTTTTTTTGATCGAAATTGTTTAACAATTTCCTCTCTAGTTTTATTATATAAATTTTTATCAAATGGAAAAAAAAAAGAATGAATTACTAATTCATTGAGATCGTCAAGAAGTAAAACTTTTCTTTTTCTTTTTAAAATATTTATATTTTCATTTTTCATTTTTTTAGTTGAAGGATTTATTCTTTTATTAATAAAAAAACGAATAAATTTAAAAATTAATGGAACATTTGAAAAACTTTTACTTAAGAATAAATTTTTAGGTAAATAACTTGAAATTACTAAATAAGTAATAAATCTATTTAAAATATTTTTAAATCTTTCTAACATTTTACTAATTTGAAAATTTCTGTGTGGCGTTTTATGGCTGTTTTTAATCTCTGGTTGGCAGAAGATTTTCTAAACTTACCTGTTGCCTCAAATTTTACATACAAATGAAAAAAAATCATTAAAATGTATGAATTTACAAATTCCTGAGGTTTCATAAATTTATAAATTACTTTTGCTAAATTTACTATATCTTTTTCAATAATTTCGTCCTCATTTCCAATTTCTATCTTATTAAGAGCATCATAAATAATTGGTAAAATCGGTTTGTGTTTTTTTTTTCTACTCCCATAAAGTTCAAATTTAAACAACATGTAAAACAGATCATGAAAAAAAGGTGCATTTCTAAATTCTACTGGTGAAAGATCGCTAAAAATCATTTTATTATTTTTTATCAAAGGCCATGGCTCAATCACAGAAGGGATTAAGATTAATTTCTCATTTTTTTTCAACATAAAGTTAATTCTTTCCGTAAGAAATTTACCTAATTTTATAATATTTTTGTTTGTTTTAAAAAGCTGAAGTGGTATTTCGGAGAATTTTGATAATGAAACTAAAGTGCCGAATTTTTTTTTAAATTCTAATTGATTAAAACAATATTGTTCAATTACATTAAATAGTTCAGGCCTTGGTAAGGAGAGCAAATTTTCATTTGAAATAATTTTTTCTTGCCAATAACTTATTGCATCTTGCTTATTATATTTTGGTGTTTGATGAAACTCACTAAGTTGATCTCTCTTTGAGAAATAAGATTTATATATTGGTCTATCAAAAATAATTAATTGCTTATCAATTTTTTCAAATATAATTTTTGATGATTTAACTTGACAAGAGTATTTGTCATTATCTGTAGTTGGTTTTTTTAGGATAAGTCTTAAAAAAATTTGTAAAATTTTATTACATTTACTATTAAAAATTTTATATTTGTATCTATATAATAAACATAATAAACACATATTTATATTATCTATAAAGTTTATCAAAAATCTGGCTATTTTTTTCATCTAATTAGAATTTTTTAGAAAACATTGAGCTACTTTCTCAATACTTTCTTGCTGACTTCCTAAATTGATCACTTGATTCAATTAATTTTTCAAATCCTCCTTGATCTTTTATTTTGCCTCTATCAAGTAAAAAAATATTATCACAATCTTTCACGGTACTTAAGCGATGTGCAATCATTATAATTGTCATTTCTTTCTCTAAATTATTTACAGCATCCATAACTACTTGTTCTGTTATATTGTCTAATGCACTAGTAGCTTCGTCCAATATTAGTATTTTTGGATTATGATACAATGCTCTGGCTATTCCTATACGTTGACGCTGACCACCAGATAATCTTACACCTCTTTCGCCAACATTGGTCTCGTATTTAAGTGGCAACTCTTTAATAACAAAATCATGTAAATTTGCTATTTTAGATGCTTTTTCAACTTTTTTCTGATCAATATTCTGATGGTTAATTCCATATGCAATATTTCCTGAAATAGTATCATCGGATAAATAAATTTGCTGAGGAACGTAACCTATAGAATTTTGCCATGATCTTATATTTTTTTTGTTAATAATTATCTCATCAATTTCCAAGGTACCATCATCTGCTTCTAGCAATCCTAGTATTATATCCACCAATGTGGTTTTGCCACTACCAGTTTCACCTACTAATCCTACTTTTGTAAAAGCAGGTATATTTATTGAAACATTATTTAAAGCAGCTTTTGATGTGTTTGGATAGTGATAAGTTATTCCTTTAAGTTTAATATTTTTATTTAGATGTAAAATTTTTTTACTTTGATCACTTTTTTCTATTTTTGAATGCAAATTCTGAATATCATCTTTCAATGAGTTAACTGCAGGTTCAATAAATCTTAACTGAACACTTGCTCTGTAGACTTGTTGTAATGCTGGCATTAAACGGTATCCTGCAAATGCAAAAAAAGTAATCTTTGGAATTAATTCTAAAAAAAGAACATTTTGTTTCATTAGATAAAGAACTAAAAGCAATAAACTCCCAAAAATAACTGCCTCTAGTGCAAATCTAGGCAACTGACCAATAGCTTGTGAGGTGCCCTCGGCTCTTGCAAATATTTTAGATGGTGTTGAAAATCTACTAATATAGTTATTCTCAAGTCCTAAAATTTTTAATTCTTTTATCGCTCCAAATGCTTCACTTACTATTTTAAAACGTTCAGAATTTGCTTGTAGTCTTTTTTTTCCTATTCGCTTCAAAAAACTATGAGTTAAAATATAAATAAAACCATAAGCCCCAGCAATTGTAAAACCAACCATAAAAGTTATTTTAGGATCGACAAGAATCAATAATCCTATTAAAAAAAGTATTACAATTATTTGCGACATGAAAGTCATAATAGGTTTTATTCCCTGTGCAATTACAATAGGAACTTCAGAAAGAATAGATTTTTTTAAGTCTGCACTATTTTTGTTTAAGAACCATTTATATGGTTGCTTTAAATAACCTTCAATTAATCTTTTACCAATACTATGTCCTAGCATTAAAGCAAAACGTAATTGTATGTAAACTGTTATAGATTTAATCACAAGAGAAAAAATTAAAAAACCAAAAACTAAAAAACCTACTGCAAAAATAAATTCCTCACTTGATTTAATTCCAAAAATACTTGAACTTTGAAAAGCAGAATTATAAAAATCATTTGTATCTATTATTTCTGGATTAGTAAGCAAAGTCATAAAAGGTAATACCGATGCTACACCTACCAAATCTAAAAGAGTTGCAATTATTATCATCAAAAAAAGCAAAGCTGCCTTTTTTTTTCTTTAGAAGATAATATTGGTAAAATTTTATTTAAGTATCTCATAATTTTACTTTATGTGAGCTTTAATATCATATTCCAAGTTAAAAATATTATTAAAAAACATGAAGTGCATGATATTTTAATAATCATTATAGGTAGTAAATTAAAAAATTGCTTGAATATAAATGGCAAATATTCTTTTGTTAATTAAAGAATTTTATTTAGATTTAAAAAATTTTTATAATCGTCATAATCATCAAATTCATACCAGAAATCAGAAGTTGGAATGCCATACACTTTTATTTTATTTTTTATTAATTTATTAAGAAACATTGTTAAGTGCATTTTTCTTTTATTTTCAAATTTTGAATATACATTAAAAACACTTTTAAATTCTAATTTTGGAATATACAACATTCCCATATATTGATATTTAGGTATATCCTTAATAATCTTTTGACCAATCGATTGTAATAAATTTGTTTGATAGTTTATTTTGAGATTTTCAGCATCTTTATATATTGATTTGTCTTTATATCTCCATATTTTTTGCCAATTTTTGAGAATTGTAATTTTAATATTAGAACTATATTTTTTTCTCATCAATTTATTTAGAGTTGATTGAGTAAACAATATATCACTATAAAGACAAATAAAATTATCGTTTATTTGTTTCATGGCCAATATCATAGAGTAAAGCATTTCTTTTTTTTGAAAATATTTATTGTAGATAAAATTTATATTCTTAAAATTTTTTCTTAAATTCGATTTGATTAAATCTGGTTTATAACCAGTGACAATATAAATATCTTCTTCACGAACTTTTTTTGTTTTAATAATTTTTTTAATTGAGTTTTGAATTAATGACTCTCCATTAATATCAATAAGACATTTATTTTTTTTTATTTTTTCATAAATTCTTGAACTTTTTCCAGCTGCTAGTATTACAATTTTCATTAAATCTTAAAATATTTAAATACTAATTGATTTATCTTTAATTGAGAAATGTTTTTTCTTTCTGGGTGAAACATAAGGCCCAATATTTTTTGTTTTCTTGCATAAGCCATTTCTATAGAATCATCATTTGAATTTGCAATACTTATGAAATTTTTTGCAAGACTTTCAATTTTATAATTATGAAATGAGTTAACAGTCAAAATTTCATTTTCATTAAATGATAATTCTTTTTTTTTAAAAATAATTTTATGATTTTTTTTTACATGATTTTTTGTTTTTTGTAATTTGCCACCAAAATAACTATTAACAAATTGAAAACCTCTACAAACTGCAATAATTGGAATTGAATTTTTTAATGAAAATTTTAATAACTCTACTTCAAATTTATCTCTGATTAAATTTTCTTTTTTTTTTCTAGCAAATGTAAATTATTACCGCCAGAAAAAATTATACCATCAATTTTAATATTATTTAAAAATTTTGTATTATTTGTAATTGTTGTAAATATATTTGCTCGATTTTTGAAAAAATCTTTCCATGATAGATCTAGGAAATGACCAAGTTGACCATATTTATCTGATATAATTTTTGGGCTTATTAATATATTTTTCATTAATTGATAATATTAATAGTTTTTTGTTTAGCATTAATATTGACTGAATTTGCATTCTTTAAGTTAGAATAAACTAAGTCTCCTACACCTATTGCAGCAGGAATACCTTCATCTATACAACGAATGGACATATGTGAATTTGCGCCTCCATATTTTGTTATCAATCCAAGTATGTTGAATGAAAAAATAAAATCATAACCTGGATCAGCACTATCAATTAAAATTATTTTATTCTCTAAATCTTGTTTTCTTAATTTTTTTAAATTTGAAATATCTATAATTTTGCCTGTTATATCTTTTGATTGTACAAAATTTGGCTTGATGGTACTTTTTTCAAATTCGTAAAAATCATTTTTATTTTTTATAAGATCTGGAATTTCTAACTTTTTAGTTATTTCGTGTTGAAATTTATTATTTTTAATATTTTTCTTCATAATATTTTTTAACTTTATAACCTCAAGATTATTATAATAATTAAGAATATCCTTAATAGAGATATATTCTAAATCATTTCTATTAATATTAATTTTTGAACCAAGTTTAATTAATTCTTTAAAAACTAAATCAATTGACCTTGAAAAAATTAACTTACCATATTCTCGATAATATATTGCTTTTTTTGCAAATTGAAAAAAATTGCTTGCATTAGTTTTAATATTATTTTTTTTAAAAATTTTATCAATATTATCCTTTTTTTTTTATTTATGATAAATTTTTTAACTTTTTTTAATTTCAAATTTTTTGTATTAAAATAATTTTCAAACCCTTCTTGATAATTTTGAGAGGTAATTGAGTAAGTCATAGGTCTTAGATGACCATAATTTTTGAAAAAATTTTTTTTAGCTTTAGAATTTAGAAGAGAATTATTTATTTCTTTTTGTAAATTATTTATTGATTCAAAAAATAGATTATAATCATTTTGGGTTAAAACTTTTTGATCAACTAAAGTTCTTAAAATTTTTGTTCCAACAAAAGCACATCTAGCTATTCCTGCAAATGGCAATGTGCCATAATTCTTACAATCATTAATCAAAAAAAAAATATTTTCAATGCTGCTTCTTTTTGATGATATAATTTCATTTTGCTTAAATTTTAGAGTGTGAATCTTGTCAATATCATTCTTTAATAATTTAAAATTTAGATAATTATTTGTTATTTTTTTTAGTGATTTTACATATGTCTTTGTATCTTTTATATTGAGATAATTTCTAATCTTGGATTTACTATCAAAATCAAAAAATGTTTCTATCAATTCAAATTCGACCTTATCATGTAACTCCGGTTTCCTTTTCACTGTATTCAAAAAATATTTGATTAATTTTTTCTTTAGGTCATCGCTAAGGTCATCAGGCAAAAAAGAATTAAAATCAACTCTTAAATCTATATAAGGAGATCCTAGAAAATTAACCATTAAAGGATTTGGTTTAACATTTTGATATAGATAATTTTTTCTTTGTTCAGACCAAATGTTATCGGTAATCAATTCTGAATATAGACTTAAGCTTAATAATGTAGGTTTAACACCTATCATTTCAGCCGGATTCCAGTCTGTCATATTAGAAAAAATTGTAAAATTACCCGGTATTCTTGATGGAGAATTTTGCAAATTTGAAAATTTGTTTTCGATGTTTTTCAATGCACTATAAAAAAGTTCATCTTTAATTTTGGTTCTTATTCTTTTTAATGGCCTACATTGTAATATAAATATTTTGCTATTTTTAACACAAAATTCAATGTCTAAGCGATCATCATTAACTAGGATTTCAATATTTTTGATTACTGAAAGTAATTGTTTATACTTCGATCTATAGATGTAATTTTTAGATATTATAATATTTTTTATTTTTGAACCTTTTGCTCCTGAAGTAATTGTATCTGTTTTTCCAGACGTATCTAGATTAATTGAATAATAAGGTGCATTTGAATTTATTTCCCTTGTAAAAATAACTCCAGCATAGTCAGGTTTATTAATATATTTTTGAAAAATTATTTCATCATTAATATTAAGCTTTTTTAATACCTTTTCTGAATATTCTTTTATATTTGGAATATTTAATTTTTTCAGTTTATAAGAATCATATTTTCCTGCATTGGATTGACCTAAATTATCCTCATTTTTTGAGGATGATCTAATAATGACTTTCTGATTAGAAAATTTCTTTATTACTCTTTTAATTACTATTTCTTGATTTGAAAGATAATATTTCTTCGTAAATCTTATTAACTCAGGAACTATAAAATTATATTTAGTTTGATTTTTTTTTAAAAAAATTAAAGTTTGTGCTTTTCCTAAAATTTTCATTTATCAATTTATTTTTGAAACTTAATTTTGAAACAAGAAAATAAAAATATGTTTAATAAAAAGTACATCAAAAAGTTTATATTTTTTTAATTAAGATTGTTCTATTTGATAACATCTTACATTCAAATTTATCTTCAATAAAGAGTATTTTTTTTATTCTATCAATTCTATTAATAATTTTTTTTCTTTTTAATGGAGGTATTTTTTGATTCTCAGTACTAATATTTTCCTTTAAAAAAATTTTCTTTATTAATTTAAACATCGTTTGTTTGATATTATTAATCTTTAAATAGAGCTTGAAAGCTAACAAATTTGAAGATTCTGATAAACGATCATTAGCAAATTTCTCCCAAATTTTAACAATTTTCTCTGCTGCCAATTCTTTTTCATCGATTAAGATTTTATCAGATATAAAATTTGGTACAGTAAAATTCTTCTCTTTTTGATTGTTCTTGATTTTACTATTAAACAATTTATTAGCTTTTTTTAGTAATTCTTGTGGTGATTTTATAATATTTCCTAATTCATTAGGCAAATTATCCGAATAATTTTGTTTAAAAGGTATATACGTTAAAAGAGGTTTGTTTGAAATTGTTGTTTCAATTGCAGTTGTGCAACCATTATGCATAACAGCGAAAGCGTTATTCACCCAAGCAGAAATTGAATCTTCTCTGATTACATGAACATTCGGTATATCTTCTAAATATAATTTCCAAGCTTCAATACTTTCAGAGGGATGAGGTCTCAAAACTATATCATATCCATTATTATATTTTGATAGATATTTAATTGCCCTTATAAAGCTAGCTGTAGTAAGATAATGCTCAGATGTTCTTCCAAAATGCTCTTTAATTAAATTAGAGTCTCGAATATAGTAACCTGCATTTTTACTTTGTTGAACTAATTTATAGAATGATTTTTCATTATTAGCCCATCCCATATTTGATGAAATTAATAAATAGGGTTTTTTGGGAACTTTGACTAAAGATTTCCAAAAATCTGAAAAAAGTGGTTTCCACATATCAACTCTTGGGGAACCTGTTTTAAAAAATTTTTTTTTATATTTTGGATATTTTCTTCTTAAAACTTCATAATCATCAATTCCCCAGGCAAAAATTATAGAAGCTAATTCAATCATTTTTTCTGAATATCTTGTCTTTGAAAACTGTTCATAACCTTTAATATCTATGCCAGCCTCTTCATCGATACTAGAAATAACAAAACCTTTATCAAATAATTTTTTATGTCTATTTAATTTTTTTTTTGTTGGTGTTAAAGATTTTGTATGAAATATACCTGGTTTTAAAAATCCTGTTTTTAAACCTTTTTCAATACCGCTAATATCTGAAATGATTACATCATGACCTTTTGATGCAGCTAATAATGCTAAAAGTAATTTGCTATCAAATTCTCTTACTAAAATTTCAAAATGGATATAAATGTTCATATAAACTTAATTTTATTATAATTAATATATGTTTAGAGCATGTTAATATAAAAATCATCGATAATAGTTATAAGATTTTTACTAATCATCAGTTCCATCCCTTGAAACAGTAAACCTAAGTTTCCATTTGTTATTAATTTTTTTCCATAAATGAGGAGATCTAAACTTATTACAAGTTTTATTAAATGTTTCTTCTTTAATTTCTAAGAATTTCATTACTTCTGAAAAATAAATATCTGGGAATTCACCATCGTATTTTTTAACTAAATTTATTCCTTCCTCTCTTGTTAAATGCTTATTTCTTATTTCCTGGCTTGCATCATAAGTTGCTCTTCCTATTCCAAACTTAACAAATGTAGTATAATAATGAAGATCATCAATTTTATCATCTATACTATTGTATTTGCTAAAGGTACCTTGTGTCCTAAAAGGTCTGGGTTTAAAACCAGTATTTTTAACTGCATAATAAAATGCTTCTTGTGGTGTCCATTTTAAATAATAGCCCAAATAATGTACTTCGGTTTTTGTTTTAGTAATTTCACTATTATTAATTGGTAAAAATATTTTGAGATCTTTATAATGTAGTCTATTTTTTTTAATTAATTCAGATATTTTAATTCCAGCCAAATATATTTTATTGTAATTTTTTACAGCAAAATAACTTTTTTTTCTTAGAGAAGAATTATTTTCAGCTATTGGATTTCCATATTCCGCTTCATTTTCACCATAAAATATTAATTTAATATTAAATTTAGATGCAATTTTTGGAGCAATATTTTTTTGTCCTAGAATAAACGTTTGAAATGGATGTAATAAGTTAAGAATTGACAATTTTGTAAGTTCTTTCATTACTCTACCATTTGGCCTTACAACTAAAGAATCAAAACCACCAATATTTATCCAATTGTAATAATTATTTAAACCATATTCTGTATAAAGAATTGGTGGCCATGTAACCACTAGGGGATTCATTTTATATTTATATTTTAAGATATGTGCTTGATATGCACTATCCTTGCCTCCACTTCCCGGAACTAAACAATCATAATCTCCATTATTTTTTCTATGTTTGTCCAGTAATTGAATTAATTTTTTTTCTCTTTCTTGCCAATTTATTTGGTTTTTTATTTCATTTTGTTTACAAGCTTCACAAATACCATCCTCATCATTTATATGGAGATATTTTGCTTTTTTTCTATCCGGGGTATGAAAAAACTCAGATACTGAACTAGGTCGTTGATTTGACATAACACATTTTTTACAAAAAACAACTTTTCTAGGCAAATTATATTTGACTTTCATTCTATATTCTCATCAAAAAATTCTTAATAATTTTTAAACCCTCATAACCACTTTTTTCAGGATGAAACTGAACTCCATAAAGTGATTTATATTGTATAGATGATACAATTTTTTTTTCAGCAAAATGTGTATATGAAGTAACGTACTTCGTATTATCTGACTCAACATAAAAAGAATGAATAAAATAAACTGAAATTTTATCATTAACTTTTTCAAATAAAGAATTAAATTTATTTTTTTTTATTTTAATATTGCGCCACCCTAGATTAGGTACTATTTTTTTTTTATTAAGTTTTTTTAATGATTTTACTTTTCCATTTAACAAGTTTAGACCTTTGGTAGTTTTAAATTCATTACTTAAAGTAAATAACATTTGAAAACCTAAACAAATTGCTAATATAGGTTTTTTTTTCTTAAAAAAATTAGTTATAATTATATCCATTTTATCTTTTTTCAGTTTTTTCATACCAGATGGGAAAGACCCAACACCAGGCAAAATCAAAGCTGCAGCATTCATAATTTTTTCTTCATCATTAGTTACAATAGCTTTATAACCAAAATTATTTATAGCACCAATAATACTTTTTAGATTATTAATACCCATATCAATGACTGCAATATAAATCATAAACGTACTTCAATACCTTTTTTTTTTAAAAACTTTTTAATAGATTTAATATTAATTTTTCTATAGCTTTTTGTTTCCTTAAAAGAATTTAAAAATTGAATATTTCCCTCATTTTTTGCTACATGTTTAAATTTTTTTTCTAGCACTAGTGAATAGTGTATAATTGAAGATATTGCTACACCTGAAATTTTTTCAAGTTTTAATACTTCATAAATTTGATTTTCGTTTCCTGCACCTCCATTAATTATAAAAGGAACATTTATTTTATCATAAATTAATTCTAAAGCTTCATGATCAAAACCATCTCCAATGCCCTCACATCTAATTGATGTTAAAATAATTTCACCAACCCCAAGTTCTTGTGCTTCGTCAAACCATTCAGTCAACTTTTTATTAGATAATTCTCTTCCATAATTACTCAAACATACAAATTCATTTTTATTATTTTTCAAAGTTTCAATTGATAAGCATATATTAGCTGATCCAAACTCCCTGCTTGCTTCTCTTAAAAAGGTTGGTTTTCTAATTGCAGCCGAATTAATAAAAACTTTATCAGCTCCTGATTTTAAAACTTTTTCAATGTCATTCAAATTTTTTATTCCTCCGCCAACTGAGATAGGTATAAATACATCAGATGAAGTTTTTTCAATTAAATTTAAAAAACTTTTTCTATCATATAAACTTGCTACACAATCATGATAGATAATTTCATCTGCTAAATTTTCAAAATATATTTTTGCAAATATACTGGGATCACCCAAAACTCTTAATCCTTCTAAGTTTATACCTTTAACTAAATTAGGGCCCTTAACATCTAATTTTGGAATAATTCTTTTCATAAAAATTTTTAAAATAAATAAATTTCATTAATTCTGTTTAAATACTTTTATATGTTTCTTAGTTCCAAGATCAAACCAGTTCTCATAAAAAGGAAAGGCAATTACTTTTTTATTTTTTTTGATTAATTCAAGAATTAATTCATTCATATTTAAGTGTTTATTTAACGTTAAATATTTTATTAATTTAGTTTTAATTACATATATTCCTGCATTTATCGTTATATTTTTAATTGGTTTCTCGGTAATGCTTTTAACATTGATACCACTAGTATATATCTCTCCAAATTGACTTTCGGTATAATGTCTTTTAATTGCCATCGTAAAATCAGCATTATTTTCAATATGAAAATTTAAAAGACTTCTATAATTTATTTCACTTAAAACATCACAATTGGTTACTAAAAAGTTTTTTTCTTTAATTCGATTTTTTAATAAAGATAATGATCCTGCTGTTCCCAATGGTTTTTTTTCTGTCAAATATTCAATTTTTACATTTAGCGATTTATCTTTTTTATAATAATTCTTTATTAAATTACTTTTATAAAATGTTGAAAGTATAAATCTATTAAATCCAAATCTTTTCATATTACTCATAAGTATTGATACCATTGGATTGTTGTTTATTGGAACTAATGCTTTGGGTATTTTTATTGTAATTGGTTTTAATCTTTTTCCGAAACCTCCGCACATAATTACAGTTGGTATACTTAAATCTTCTGATAAAATTTTTTTTTTTGAAAATATTCCAATTACTTTTTTATTTTTAATAATTGGTGCATGATCAACATTAGCATTTGTTAATTTTTTTATAATTTTACTTCGAACAAAATTTTCATTTACTATAATTGGTTTCTTATTGTATATATAATCAATTTTTGAATAGAGATTCTTTTTTTTATTAAAGCTCTTCTTATATCTCCATCATTCAAAACACCTTTAAAAATATTTTTTTTATCTAATACAATACAAATTTTAAAACCGGTGAAAGAAAGATTTTGTAATGCATCATTTATTGTTTGACCCAAATAAATAAATGTTTTTGAAATTTCAAAGTTTTTTGTTTTCTTATAAATCATAAAATTTTTTTTTAAGATTAAATTTAAAAGATATTATTTTTCTTGCGATATTTTGTGGAGTATTTTTTCTATAAAAAATATTAGTTTTCTTCTTAGGTTTATTGATGATTTTTAAATATGCATTATATATCGATTTAACCTTATAATCTGAATTGATTATATTTTTTGAAAATATTCTACCTTTTTGTCTATCACCAATATTTATAGTTCTTGTTCCAAAAGAAGGTGTTTCTAATACTCCACTAGAGGAGTTTCCTATTACCAAATGAGCTATATTCATAAAAGAAGTATAATATTTATTTCCTAATGAATTAAAAAAATAAACATTTTTTCTTTTTTTAACAAAACTTAAAATTTGCTTTTTTATTATTTTGTTTTCATTATCAAAATTAGGTGAGGTAAATATTATAATTTTATCATGTTGTGTTTTTAAAAATTTAATTAAATTAGAAATTTGGAATTGTGCTTTATCTTTTTCAAGTGTAACAGGATGAAACGTTGCTAATATAATTTTTTTATCTAATTTAATATTAAAATTTTGTTCCAGTTCTATTTTACTAAATAACTTTATATTTTTAATTGAGTAGGCTCCTAGACTTCCATAATTAAAAATTGTTTTTGGATCTTCACCCAACTGGATCAATCTTTTTTTATATATCTGATGTATCGGAAAATGCAGATGAGATAATTTGCTGATTGAATGTCTAATTGAATCATCATAAGATCCAATCGTAATTTCACCACCATGCAAATGAGTTATTGGAATTCTTAAAATAGTTGCAGCTATTGCACATCCTAATAACTCATATCGATCACCTAAAATAACTAAGTTGCTAGGGCTTAATTTTTCAATTACATCAGAAGTAACTTTAATTGATTGTTGGATATATTTTAAAATGTTTTTATCTTTAAAATTATTGCTTAAAATTTTTTTTTTTATAATATTTTTGATTTTATCTTTTTTAATTTCTAAAATAGTTTCACCAAATTCTTTTGAAAGATGTGAGCCTGTGACTAATAAATATGTTTCTGGATTAATTCTCTGGACTTCCAATATAAGATTTCTTAAAAGTCCGTAATCTGCTCTTGAGCTTGTTATAAATATTATTTTTTTAGATTTCATTTAATTAATTGATTAATTCTAAAATTTTTTTTACTTTTTTTACCTAAAAATTTATTTATCTTTAGTGGTGAAATGCCATTACCAGGTCTTTTTGTTGTAATATTTTGTTCACTAAAAATATCTCCAATTTTAATATTACATCTAGCAACTAAAGATTTTCTAACTGACATCTTTGTTTTTTGCTCTGTCGTTGTAATTATTTTTTTATCAATACCTAGCATTGTTTCAGTGTCTCTTACAAATTTTACCATTTTTAACAACTCTTCTGGTTCAAGGCTGGCTTTATGATCAGGACCTTTAAGTTTTTTTGACAATGTAAAATGTTTTTCAATTACTTTGCAGCCTAAAGCCACAGATATTGATGGAGTAATTAAACTTGTTGAATGGTCAGAATAACCTACTTCATATCCAAACATCTTTAGTTTTTTAATAAAATTGAGATTAAGGTTTTTTAAATTTGCAGGATAATCAGATGTACAATGAAGAATTATAATATCTTTTTTTTTTTATTTATTATTTTTAGCGCTTGATTAATTTCTTTTAAAGTTGCCATTCCTGTTGAAAGCAAAACTTTCTTTTTAATTTTTGAAATTTTTTTAAGCATTGGATAATTTGTTATTTCACTTGAGGGTAGTTTTATATAATCAAGATTGTATTTAATTAACATATCTAAACTTTGCTCATCAAAAGCTGTGCTTAAAAACTTAATTTTTTTTTTCTTTGCATGATTTATTAAATCTTTATGATTTTTATTTGTTAATTGATATTTTTTTAACATTGAATATTGTGACACTTTACTTTTAAGATTTTTTTTTTGATATAATGCAGTTTTTGTATTTTTTAGAATTAAATTCTCAACATCAAATGTTTGAAATTTTACATAGTCGGCTCCAGATTTTGAAGCAACATCTATTAATTTTTTTGCTAAATTAATATCACCATTATGGTTAACACCTGCTTCGGCTATGATGATTGTTTTACTTGCACTTGAAGTCAAATTTAATACCTGGCTATTTTATAATATTTACAAGTTTATAATTTATCTTACTTTTATCAGCTTTTTTACAAAATTTTTTATATATTTGGATATTTTGTCAACATCTGAAATTGACATTTTATCATCTGAAGGTACACAAAGTGAACTAAAATAGAATTTTGGTGCATTAATAATTTTATAAGATTTAAAATCTTTTAGATATTTTTGTAAATTTAATGGCCGCCATACTCTTCTGGTTTCAATTTTATGTTTAGATAATTTTGAACTTAAAACATTTGTCAATTGAAAATTTAATTTTTTAAAATAAATTATATTCATCCAGTAATTACAAACTGATCCACTGGGATATGACAAAACATAGATATCATCCATATTTTTAAAATTATTTAAATAACGATTAGTAATCATCTTTCTTAATTGAATTTTTTTTTTTATTCTTTTGAGTTGAGATAGCCCTAGAGCAGCACTCATGCTATTCATTTTATAATTAAAACCAATTTCATTATGTATATAATTAAAGGTGTCGTCTTTTGCTTGATTAGCTAAGTATTGAGCTTTTTCATAAAACTTTTTATTATTTGTTATAATTGCACCCCCTGAACCTGTTGTTATTATTTTATTTGCATTAAATGAAAGACATCCCAGATCTCCAACATTTCCACAATGATAATTTTTATTTTTTTTTATAAATGAACCTAGTGCTTCAGCAGCATCTTCCAAAATCTTTATATTTCTTTTTTTACAAAATTTTTTTAATTTAAAAACATCACAACTTCTTCCCCACATATGAGTTACAATAATAACTCTAATTATTTTTTTTGTTTTTTTATTGATTGTTTTATTATTTTCAAATTTTGTTTTTTTTTTAATGAAACTAATAACATCATCTATTTTGAGATTATGAAAATCATCAACATCAAAAAAAATAGGTTTGGCTCCTAGATATAAAATTGGATTTACTGTTGCAATAAATGTGAGCGAAGGCACTAGAACTTCTGATTTATTGTCTACTCCCAAAATTTTTAATCCCAAATGTATAGCTGATGTGCCAGAGTTTAAAGCAATTGAATATTTACTTCCACAAAACTTCGCAAGTTTATGCTCAAAAATTTTTACCATTTGAGATGAGGTAGATATCCATCCATTATTTAAAACTTTACTTACTTGCTTAATATCTTCTTTATTAATATGTGGGATTGATAACTTCATGTTATTTTGAATAATAATCTCTATACCATAGCACTGTTTCTCTTAACGATTTTTCAAAACTATGTTTAAATTTAATATATTTAAGACTTTTTTTCATATTAGGCCTTCTTTTTTCTGGAGAATTATCCTTTTGCAAATTTGAGACAATCAACTTTGCACTCGAATTAAGTATTCTCTTTATTAATTTAGCCAACTCTATTATTGAAATATCTTTCTCGGGGGAACCAATATTAAATATGTTTTTAGATGTATTTTTTTTATGAGAAATGTTGAAAATTAATTCAATAGCATAATTAATATCACAAAATGTTCTTTTATGATTTGAATTATTAATTACTAACTCTCTATTATTATAATTTAAAATTTTTTTAGTTAATTGTGGAATTACATGAGCAAACCCCATTTGTGGACCAAAAATATTATGAGGACGAAAAATAATATAATTTAATTTAGAATATTTCATTAAATGTTCACCAACAATTTTTGATAAAGAGTAAGAAGATCTTGGATTAAAATCTTTTGATACCAAAAAATCTACTTCTTCTGGGGTTGGAAATTTAACCATTTTATTTTTCAAACTATATGCGTAAACTTCGCTGGTTGATGTAAAACAAATTTTTTTCAAATTTTTCTGTTTTTTGCAAAAATTTATCAAATTTATTGACGTTAAAATATTTTCTCTAAGAGTGTTAAGTGGGTCATCTATGACTTTTCTTACGCCTAGTATTGCAGCAAAATGATAAATATAATCAAAATTATATATTTTAAGATATTTGTTGATATCTTTTAAATCTTTTTGAATTAATTTAATTTTTTTATTTTTTAAAATTTTTAAATAAATTTTATTTGTAGATTTCTTTGATAAATCATCTATTATATATATTTGATTTTTATTATCTTTAACAAGTCGCTCAACAAGTTTAATACCTAAAAAACCAGCACCGCCTGTAATCAAATATTTCATATTTGTTTTGAACCTATAAAATAGCTATTCAAATTTCGATTATTGTTTATCTTAATTCTCTCTTTTTTATTAATCACATGATTAAGGTCCAAGATGAGAGATTTTTTTTTGTATTTAATATTTAATCTTTTGAAAAATTGATGTTTAATTAGGTATACATAAACATCAAAATTTTCTAATCCTTTTTTCATAAAAGAATTACTTCTAGAATATTCCCAAAAATCTACAATTGGGTCATAAAATTCTAATTTGCATCCCATTTTCTTGAAAAAATCGTACACTCCCTCTGCCGGAGTGAACCTTGTATCATTTGTATCTTCTCTATAGCTAACACCAATTAATATAACTTTTTTACCTAAAATATTTTTATTAAACTTTTGTTTTATTTCCTTTAATATATCACTAGTCATTAGCTGATTTACTTCGACTGCTTTAGTGCTAAGTGGAAAATTAAATTTTTTTTTAAATATTTGTTTAGATGAGGCTTGTCCAAACAAAGGATCTTTAGTCAAACAATAGCCACCAACACCTATTCCTGAGCGCATTATATTACTGTGAGTTTTTCGCATCCTTATACAATCTAGTATTTTTTCTAAATCTAAATTATTTGCAAAACAAAATTTTCTCCATTCCTCTATAAAAGCGATATTTGTTGCTCTATAGCTATTTTCAATTATTTTGCATGTTTCTGACTCACTGGTTGTATTAAATTCTATGATTTTATTTGAAGTTAAACTAAAAATATCTTTAAAGATTTTTTTAGTAATTTTTAAAGATTGTTTGTTTTTCCCACCAATAATCCTTTCAACATTTTTCATTGATTTATAATAATCTTTACCAGGTGTGATTCTCTCAAAAGAGTGGCAAAGATAAAAATTTTTGATACCTCTTTTCTTTAAATTTTTTTGAATTAAAGGTTGCAAAATATTACTAGTTGTGCCAGGTGGTAAGGTAGATTGAATAATAACGAGACAATTTTCTTTTAAATGTAAAGAAATTTCATTAATATTTTTTATATACTCCTCAAGTTTTACCGAATTATTAGTAAAATCAAAATCACAGTTAGAACAAACAATTATTACGTCAGCATCAGAGTATTCATTTTTATTAATAGAAGCATTTATTCTATTGTCTTTATTTAATTTTTTAAAAAATTTAAAAAAATTTCGATCGTCAACAATTTTAGCAGCTTCATTTGTTTTAATTCTATTAACAATTTTTAAACCCTTGTTAGAGTTTTTTTCAACTCCAACAACATTGAACAAGTATTTATTATTTTTTTTTGCTCCAGCACAAAAGGTCATCATGGCCAAACCAACATATCCTAGGCCTTGGATTACAATTTTCTTCATTTAAATAATAATATGTTTTTTATGAAAGTGTTTCGATGTATAAATTATATAATTAAATATCTTTTATAAATTAAATCTATTTCAAAATAAAATTTTTTTCAGTGCATAAATCAAGCCAATTGAGCTATTAGTACTGGTCAGCTGCACACATTACTGCGCTTCCACATCCAGCCTATCAACGTGGTGGTCTACCACGGCTCTATAGGAAGAACTAGTTTTGAGGTGAGTTTCCCGCTTAGATGCTTTCAGCAGTTATCTCTTCCATACTTAGCTACCCGGCACTGCAGCTGGCGCTACAACCGGTCCACCAGTGGTATGTTCAACCCGGTCCTCTCGTACTAGGGTCAACTCCTCTCAATTCTTCTACACGCATAGCAGATAGGGACCGAACTGTCTCACGACGTTCTGAACCCAGCTCACGTACCACTTTAATTGGCGAACAGCCAAACCCTTGGGACCTGCTCCAGCCCCAGGATGTGATGAGCCGACATCGAGGTGCCAAACACTGCCGTCGATATGAGCTCTTGGGCAGTATCAGCCTGTTATCCCCGGCGTACCTTTTATCCGTTGAGCGATGGCCCTTCCACTCAGAACCACCGGATCACTATGACCGACTTTCGTCTCTGCTCGACTTGTCAGTCTCACAGTCAGGCAGGCTTATGCCATTGCACTCTACGAACGATTTCTGACCGTTCTGAGCCTACCTTCGCACGCCTCCGTTACTATTTGGGAGGCGACCGCCCCAGTCAAACTACCCACCATACAATGTCTTGATGCCGGATGACGGCAATCAGTTAGATACCAAGAAAAACAAAAGAGGTATTTCACTGGTGACTCCACAAAAGCTGACGCCTTTGCTTCAATGTCTCCCTCCTATACTAAATATGTTTTTCCTAATACCAATGTAAAGTTGCAGTAAAGGTGCACGGGGTCTTTCCGTCTAACTACGCGAACTCCGCATCTTCACGGAGAATTCAATTTCACTGAGTTGATGTTGGAGACAGCGGAGAAATCGTTACGCCATTCATGCAGGTCGGAACTTACCCGACAAGGAATTTCGCTACCTTAGGACCGTTATAGTTACGGCCGCCGTTTACTGGGGCTTCAGAAGTTAGCTTGCACCAACCGCATTAACCTTCCAGCACCGGGCAGGCGTCAGACCCTATACATCCACTTACGTGTTAGCAGAGCCCTGTGTTTTTGATAAACAGTCGCTTCTCCCTGGCTTGTGCCACCCATCTCTAGTTGCCTAAAAACAGGTCTTCCTTATCCCGAAGTTACGGAAGCATTTTGCCGAGTTCCTTCAACATCATTCTCTCAAGCGCCTAAATATACTCTATTAATCCACCTGTGTCGGTTTAGGGTACGGTCTAATGATGGAGCTATTTCTTGGAACCTTTTCGCGGCATACTCAATCCATTAAGAGTACACAACTTACAAGATCCGTCACTACCATCTGGTTAAGGAATATTAACCTTATTTCCATCGACTACGGCTTTCGCCCTCGCCTTAGGTGCCGACTAACTCTGCGCGGATTAACCTTGCGCAGAAACCCTTGGATTTTCGGCGAAGAAGTTTTTCACTTCTTTTATCGTTACTTATGTCAGCATTCGCACTTCTGATACCTCCAGGATCCCTCACGGGTATCCCTTCACAGGCTTACAGAACGTTCCGCTACCGCTTATAAAACTCGAAAGTTTTATAAACCCACAGATTCGGTATATGATTTTAGCCCCGTTACATCTTCGGCGCAGAAACTCTATTAGACCGGTGAGCTGTTACGCTATCTTTAAAGGATGGCTGCTTCTAAGCCAACCTCCCGGCTGTTAAGGAATTTCCACATCCTTTCACACTTAATCATAATTTGGGGACCTTATCTGGTGGTCTGGGCTCTTTCCCTCTCGACCATGGACCTTAGCACCCACAGTCTGTCTGTTGAAGAACAATGTCTAGCATTCGGAGTTTTATTAGGTTTGGTAAGAATCTCTTCCCCCTAGCCCATTTAGTGCTCTACCTCTAAACATTTATTTATTCAACGCACTACCTAAATAGTTTTCGCGGAAAACCAGCTATCTACGAATTTGGTTGGCCTTTCACCCCTTACCACAAGTCATCCAAAGACTTTTCAACGTCAACTGGTTCGGTCCTCCGGTTGGTGTTACCCAACTTTCAACCTGCTCATGGTAAGCTCATTCGTTTTCGGGTCTAATTCATTAAACTAATCGCCCTATTAAGACTTGCTTTCGCTGCGCCTACACCTAGATGGCTTAAGCTTGCTTAATAAATTAAGTCACTGACCCATTATACAAAAGGTACGCCGTCACTCTAAAAAGAGCTTCGACTGATTGTAGGCATGCAGTTTCAGGTTCTATTTCACTCCCCTAATAGGGGTTCTTTTCACCTTTCCCTCACGGTACTAGTTCACTATCGGTCACTGAAGAGTATTTAGGCTTAGAGGGTGGTCCCCCTATATTCGAGCAGGATTTCACGTGTCCCGCTTTACTCAAGAATTTTGTTAAACATTACTCATACGGGACTATCACCCTCTATGGTTAGCATTTCCAAACTATTCAAATTTTTTTAACAAAACTACTGGCCTAGTCCGCGTTCGCTCGCCACTACTAACGGAATCTCAATTGATTTCTTTTCCTCTGGTTACTTAGATGTTTCAGTTCTCCAGGTTGTCTCTTTAAACCTATGTATTCAGTTTAAAGTACCACATAAAGTGGTGGGTTTCCCCATTCGGAAATTTTCGGATCAAAGCTTACATACAGCTCCCCGAAACTTATCGCAGTATATCACGTCCTTCATCGGCTTTCAGTGCCAAGGCATCCACTACACGCCCTTAAACGCTTGATTTATGCACAGAAAAAAATTCTTTTTTAAAAGAAAAATTAACTATGTTGTGATCAAATTTTTATTTTGAACATTAGCTAATAACATTACTAATGTTCGGATATAGATATTGATATTAATTATTAAATTTATTTACAGTTTTTATAACTAAATGTTTCCTGGTGGAGGATAGCGGGATCGAACCGCTGACCTCCTGAATGCAAATCAGGCGCTCTCCCAGCTGAGCTAATCCCCCAGTTAAGTGTGGTGGGCCGAGAAAGACTCGAACTTTCGACCCCACCCTTATCAAGGGTGTGCTCTAACCAACTGAGCTACCGGCCCTACAAGAAGGAAACATTACTTTAAGAAGAGAAATGAGGACGGTCAACATTACCGATGTATATTATTTAGAATGAAATTTTACTTTCATTCATCCTTAGAAAGGAGGTAATCCAGCCGCAGGTTCCCCTACGGCTACCTTGTTACGACTTCACCCCAGTCGCTGACTATACCGTGGTCAAGGGTTTGAAACCTTGCCTTAAGGTAGAACCAACTCCCATGGTGTGACGGGCGGTGTGTACAAGACCCGGGAACGCATTCACCGTGGCACGCTGATCCACGATTACTAGTAATTCCAGCTTCATGCACTCGAGTTGCAGAGTGCAATCCGAACTGAGGTATCTTTTAGGGATTTGCTTAACTTCGCAGTCTTGCTTCCTGTTGTAGATACCATTGTAGCACGTGTGTAGCCCAACACGTAAGGGCCATGAGGACTTGACGTCATCCCCACCTTCCTCCAGCTTATCACTGGCAGTTCTTTCAGAGTGCCCAACTTAATGATGGCAACTAAAAGTGAGGGTTGCGCTCGTTGCGGGACTTAACCCAACATCTCACGACACGAGCTGACGACAGCCATGCAGCACCTGTGTTTCGTCCGGCCGAACCGAAAACTCTAATCTCTTAGAGTCGCGACGAACATGTCAAGTGTTGGTAAGGTTCTGCGCGTATCTTCGAATTAAACCACATGCTCCACTACTTGTGCGGGTCCCCGTCAATTCATTTGAGTTTTAACCTTGCGGTCGTACTCCCCAGGCGGTGTGTTTATCGGTTTCCCTGCGACACTGAAAATAAATTTCCAACGTCTAACACACATCGTTTACGGCATGGACTACGAGGGTATCTAATCCTCTTCGCTACCCATGCTTTCGTTCCTCAGTGTCAGTAATGATCCAGAAAGCTGCCTTCGCAATTGGTATTCTTTCTAATATCTACGAATTTCACCTCTACACTAGAAATTCTGCTTTCCTCTATCATACTCTAGCTGAAAAGTTTTAATGGCAGTTCCAGAGTTAAGCTCTGGGATTTCACCACTAACTTTTTCAACCACCTACGAACTCTTTAAGCCCAGTAATTCCGAACTACGCTAGGTCCCTTCGTATTACCGCGGCTGCTGGCACGAAGTTAGCCGGACCTTCTTATTCGGGTACAGTCATTTTCTTCCCCGACGAAAGAGCTTTACAACCCAAGGGCCTTCTTCACTCACGCGGCATCGCTGCATCAGAGTTTCCTCCATTGTGCAAGATTCCCCACTGCTGCCTCCCGTAGGAGTTTGGGCCGTGTCTCAGTCCCAATGTGGCTGATCATCCTCTCAAATCAGCTATTGATCACAGTCTTGGTAGGCCATTACCCCACCAACAAACTAATCAAGTGCAGGCTCATCCAATGGTGCATAAAGCTTTCTCCGTAAAGACTTATCCGGTATTAGCACAAGTTTCCTCGTGTTATTCCAGGCCAAAGGGCAGATACCTACATGTTACTCACCCGTCTGCCACTAAGTATTGCTACTTCGTTCGACTTGCATGTGTTAGGCGTGCCGCCAGCGTACGTTCTGAGCCATGATCAAACTCTCAAGTTTAAAAACGGCGCACACTAGCTTCTATATAAATTCTAAGAATAAAATTTATATAATGTTGAAGTGTGTACGACAAATTTTGGTAACCTTAACCGTCCACACTTCTCTTCTTAAATTTTTACTTTTTAAATAGCTAATTGGGTCTAAAAAGCCCAATAATCCTCACTAATCTATTGTGTTAACAATAATTTTCGTGAGAAAGTGTGACGCTTATAGGCTAAATTAAAAGGAAATCAAGCATTTAAGAATAAAAAAAACACTAAAAATTGATGATTTTATTGGGTTTTTTTTGATTTTTTGACATTGCTAATCTAATAATTCTCATCAAAACATTATTAAATGCAAAAAAAACTTCTAACCTTTTTTTTTAAAAACTTAAAATTAATAGGATTAATTTTTCTAATTATTTTAACAGTTGCAATATCAGCTTATTTTAATCAAAAAGAAAATTTAAGTAAAAATCAGAATAATGATTTTATTAATAATATTTATTTTAAAAAAACTCTTAATGAAATTGTTAACAATTTAGAACCAAGATACAAAAAATATAATCACAAAATTAAATCTGGAGAAACTTTTGACAAAATACTTAGCGAATACTCAATAGAAAGAGAAGAGTTAATTGCTATCAAAGAAAGTCTTTCAAAAAAATTTAATATTAATAAATTAAACACTAATCAAAAAATTGAAATTATTTTAGATAAAACTAATAATAAAATTAAAGAATTTATTTTTCAAATTTCAAATACTGAAAAAATATATTTATCAAAGAATAGTGATGAATTTAAATTTAATGAAAAAATAATATCTATAAAATTAGATAAAAAAATTATTTACAAAGAAAATATAATTCTTCAAAGTCTTTACAAAGCTGCAACTGATCAAAATATACCACCAAACACAATAATCGAATTTGCAAGAATTTATGGTTTTCAAGTAGATTTTCAAAGAGATATTCGTAAAGAAGATAAATTTCAAATTATGTATGAAGTATTTATTGATGAAAAAAATAAAGTGGTTGAAACAGGAGAAATTCTTTTTGCAAATCTTAAGTTAAGTGGTCAGGACAATTCATTATATTATTTTGATAAAGAAAATGTTGAAGGACATTACGATAAAAATGGAAAAAGTGTACAAAAAGCATTAATGAAAACACCTATTAATGGTGCAAGATTATCTTCATCATTTGGAATGAGAAAACATCCAATCGATGGATTTAACAAGATGCATAAAGGAACTGATTTTGCAGCGCCCAAAGGAACACCCATCATGGCCTCAGGAAATGGAATAATTCAAAAAGCTGGCTGGTGTGGAGGTGGCGGAAATTGTGTAAAAATTAGACACAACTCAACATACGAAACAGTTTATGCTCATATGTCAAAATTTGCACGTGGAATAAAAAAAGGTATTAGAGTTAATCAAGGACAAACAATTGGTTATGTTGGATCAACTGGAAAATCAACAGGTCCCCACTTGCACTATGAAGTTATTGTTAACGGAAAAAAAGTTAACTCTCAAAAACTAAAGCTTCCATCAGGTAAAGTTTTGAAAGGAAAAAATAGAGAACTTTTTGAAACTAATAAAATAAAGTTAAACGTTCTAAAGTCAGAAAAAATTATTGGATTAAATTAACTATCTTCAGTTTTTTTTTTAGAAATTGGTTTAATCTCTGTTACAACTTTCTTATCTTCGACACTAATTTCTTCAGTTTTTTTAGATAATTCCTGAGTTTCAGTAGTATTTTCAGCAGATTTATTTTCAGCAAATTTTAGTCTTTTATAATTCTCTTGTTCATTCAAAATTCTTGTAAAGTGATCTGCGTGTTGTAGATAATTTTCAGATAATATTTTATCTCCATTAGAAGATGCTTCTCTTGCTAAATCATTATATTTTTCAATTAACTTTGGAGCATTATGATTATTTCGCCCAGGAACTTTTCTTTTAAAATTTTCATTGTTTGAATAATTTGATGCAAACTTAGGTCTATCTCCATTACTTTTAAAATTTCTATCATTTCTTCTAAAATTATTTCTTCTAACGTTATTATTGTTTCTAAATGTTACCATATTTTTAATTAATTATATTTTAGTACTGACTATGCAACGATCGTTATTTGCAAGATCTTTGACTGAACTATTTATATAAAAACCTTTATTGTTTAATAATTTAATAACTTTACTTTTTTGATCAAAACCAATCTCTAAAATAAATTTTCCATTTTTTTTTAACATTTCAGATGTTTTATTTATTACTTTTCTGATTACTGATAAACCATCTAATCCACCATCTAGAGCTAATTTAGGCTCAAACTTTAAAACATCACTCTCCAAATATTTTAAATCACTTTTTTTAATATAAGGGGGATTAGAAACAACTAAATCATATTTGCCTTGGTCAAATTTGTCAACATCTGATTTATATAATTTTACCCTCTCATCTACCATGAGTTTTTTTGCATTTAATCTTGATATTTCTAATGAATTTTTACTAATATCTATTCCAATTCCATAAAAATTTTTTTTTTCTTTTAGAATACTCAACAATATACAACCTGAACCAACTCCAATATCAAGAATTTTTAAAGAATGCTTATTTTTAGTAACTTTTAGAATTTGCTCTATAATAATTTCTGTATCAGGACGAGGTATAAGAGTATTTTGATTTACATAAAATTCGCTTTTCCAAAAAAACTTTTTATTCAAAAGATAGGCTATTGGTTTTCTGGTTGCTCTTTCATAAACCAATTTTTTAAAATATTCTAAATTTTCATTATTTAAGACTTTATCATGATTTAAAATTATATACTCACGATCTTTATCTAAAGCTTTGGCCATTAAAATTTCTGTGTCAAGCTGAGCCGATAGAATAGATTTATCTTTTAAAATATTTGTTGCTTCTATAACTGCTGAGTAAATATTCATTTAATTTAAACTGCTTAAACTATCTTCTTGTGCCTGTAATGTAAGTGACTCGATCATTTCATCAAAAGCTTCACCTTCTAAAAACTCTTCTAATCTATGAAGTGTTAAATTAATTCTATGATCTGTAACTCTTCCTTGTGGAAAATTATAAGTTCTAATTCTCTCTGATCTATCTCCAGTTCCTATTTTTGTTTTTCTATCTTTTGATCTTTCTTGGTCAATTCTTGATCTTTCTAATTCATATAACCTTGACCTTAAAATTTTCATCCCTTTTGCTTTATTTTTATGTTGAGATTTTTCATCTTGCTGAGAAACAGATAACCCTGTCGGAATGTGGGTAATTCTAACCGCACTATCAGTTGTATTTACTGATTGTCCTCCTGGCCCTCCTGCTCTAAAAACATCAATTCTTAAATCAGACTCATTTATTTTTAAATCAACTTCCTCTGCTTCAGGCAATACTGCAACGGTTGCTGCTGAGGTGTGAACTCTTCCCTGCGTTTCGGTATCTGGCACTCTTTGAACTCTATGTACTCCACTTTCATATTTTAAAGTTGAATAAATGTTAGTTCCTTTAATTGATGCGATAACCTCTTTTAAACCTCCTGCATCACTTCTAGAAATTGATATTAATTCTAATGTCCATTTTTTTTTATGGCTCACTTTTTCATACATCTTAAAAAGGTCTGAAGCAAATAGGCTTGCTTCCAGTCCTCCAGTTCCTGCTCTTATTTCTATGATTGCATTTTTTTTATCAGCTTCATCTTTTGGAAGTAAAAATAATTTTAATTTTTTTTCATTTATTTCGAATTCAGTCTTTAATTCTAATAATTCAAGTTCAGCCATATCTTTTAATTCTTTGTCGGTTGAGCCATCATTTAAAATTTTCTCTAAATCTTTTTTATCCTCTTCGTATGATAAATATTTTTTTGCATTTATTATAATTTCATTAAGATAAGAGTACTCTTTTGATTTTTCTGCAAATAGCTTTTTATCAATTTCACCTGAAGATAGATCTTTTTCTAAATTTGAATGCTTTGATATGAGTTCTTCAATTGTTTTTGCAGGTATCATTATTTTTTTTCTAACTCTGAGGCTTTTTTTTCAACTTCAGCCACTACTTTATCAATTATTTCATTTGTTAAGACTTTCTTACTTTGTACGCCAGAAAGATAAAGCATATTGTTTCCTTTTCCACCACCTGTAATGCCTACATCTGTCATTGCTGCTTCACCAGGCCCATTCACTACACATCCAATTATCGATAGCGTAACTGGAGTTTTAATATGTGATAATTTTTCTTCTAAGACCTTTACAGTATTGATTACTTGAAATGCTTGCCTGGCACATGATGGGCAAGAAATAATTTTTACTCCTCTATTTCTTAGTCCTAATGACTTTAAAATCTCATTACCAATTTTTATTTCTTTTACTGGGTCATCAGAAAGTGAAATTCTGATGGTGTCCCCAATTCCATCTAAAAGCAACGTTCCAAGTCCAATAGATGACTTAACACTTCCAGATACAAAACTTCCAGCTTCTGTAATTCCAAGATGTAATGGATAATCCATTGCTTTTGAAAGTTGGCGATAAGCTGCAATTGATAAAAAAACGTCTGACGACTTAACACTAACTTTAAAGTTAAAAAAATCTTGATCTTCTAATACTTTGATATTTCTCAAAGCGCTCTCTACTAAAGCCTCTGGACAAGGTTCTTTATATTTTTCTAGAATATCTTTTTCAAGTGAGCCTGCATTTACACCAATCCGGATTGAACAATCATTATTTTTTGCAGCACTTAAAACATCATGAATTTTTTGTTTATCACCAATATTGCCTGGATTTATTCTTAAACATTTTGCTCCGTTTTCAGCAGCCTCAATTGCTCGTTTATAGTGAAAATGAATATCAGCAATTATAGGTAGTTTTACATTGTTTGTTATTTCTTTTAATGCTTTTGTAGAATCTTCATCTGGACATGAAACTCTTACAATATCTGCTCCTTCTTCATGAATTGCATTTATTTGATCTATTGTAGCTTTAACATCAGTTGTTAAAGTATTGGTCATTGACTGAACTGAAATAGGATTATCCCCTCCAATCTTTACATCACCAACATTTATGACTCTGGTTTTTTTTCGATTAATATTTCTGAAGGGCCTGAGGCTCATAAAATTTAGTCTAATTTAAATTCTTTATGCAATACAGCTATAGCTTTTTTTACTTGATTGGAAGCAACTAAAACTGAAATTTTAATTTCAGAAGTAGAGATTACTAAGATATTTATTTTTTTTGAAGCTAAAGCTTGAAACATTCGATAGGTTATTCCAGGGGTCGTTATCATTCCTACTCCTATTATTGAAACTTTGGATACATCTTTATCAAACGATAACTTTTTATAAGAAATCTTTTTATTCTGTTTTATAAATTTTTCAGTTTTTTTTAAGTCATCAGCCTTGATTGTGAATGTAAGATCTGTTTCCTTGCCATTAAGAGAAATATTTTGAACAACCATATCAACGTTTATTAAATTTTGAGACAAAGGTTTAAAAATTGAAGCTGCTACTCCCGGTTTATCTTTAACCCCTTCAATTGTAATTTTTGCATCATTTTTTGTTGATGAAATTCCAGTAATAATTTGATCACTAAATGCTTTTGACGAATTAGTGATTAAAGTTCCAGGCTTTGAGACAAATGAAGATTTAACTTGTATGTCTATTTTGTTCAATTTTGCATCCTGCACAGAAGTTGGCTGCATTACTTTTGAACCCAAAGATGCCATTTCCAACATTTCATCATAAAATATTTTTTTAATTTTTTTTGCATTTTTGTACTGTCTTGGATCCGTGGTATAAACACCATCAACATCAGTATAAATAATACATTCATCTGCTTTAATAAATTTAGCTAACATTATTGCAGTAGCATCTGAACCACTTCTGCCAATAGTTGTTAGCCTATAATCTTTGTTTATTCCTTGAAAGCCAGTGATTACTGGAATTCCTCCACTTTTAAGATAGCTCTGTAATTCTTTTGAAACTACTCTGTTAATTCGTGCTGCAGAATAAGGTCCTTCAGTTACAATAGGTATTTGCCAAGATAACCAAGATCTAGATTTAAACCCGATATGCTTTAATCTTCCAGCAATCAAAGCGCAAGAAACTTGTTCTCCCGTAGACAGAAGAGAATCATATTCAGCTTTGTCAAAATTATTACTAATTAATTTTGATTTATTAACTAGTTCGTTAGTCACTCCACTCATTGCAGAGGAAATCACCACTACATTATTCTTCTTTTTTTTGTAAGAAGATATAATTTTACATACTTTTTTAATTCTATCGATACTTCCAACGGAAGTTCCACCAAACTTTAAAACAACAGTTTTCATTGATCAAATTTATTTATTATAATTTAATAAATAATTGATAAAATACATCTTAGTTGTTATGTCAACTAATTATCGATTATGAACAGTGTAAATAAAAAAGAAATTGAAAAATTTTCACAAATGGCGGCTGAATGGTGGGACCCGAGTGGAAAATTTAAACCACTTCATAAGTTTAATCCTATAAGAATTAAGTATATCAAAGAAAATATTATTAATAGTTTTAAACTAAAAGCCAAACAAAGACCTCTAGATAAAATTAATATATTGGATATTGGTTGTGGCGGAGGACTTCTATCTGAACCCATGACAAGATTAGGTGCAAATGTAACTGGAATTGATGCATCAAATAAAAATATCAGTATTGCCAAGCTACATGCAAAAAAAAATAAACTTAAAATTAATTATTTATGCTCATCGCCTGAAAAATTAAAAATTAAAAAAAAATTTGATGTTATTTTAAATATGGAAATAGTTGAACATGTAGAAGATGTTAATTTTTTTATAAATTCTTGTTCAAAACTTCTTAAAAAAAATGGCATTATGTTTGTCGCCACTCTTAATAAAACATTAAAATCTTATATATTTGCAATAGTTGGAGCAGAATATGTTTTAAGATGGCTTCCGATAGGAACTCATGACTGGGAAAAATTTTTAAAACCGGAAGATCTTAAAAAAATTTTAACCAAAAATGATTTAAAATTAGAAAAGTTAGATGGAATGAATTTTAATATAATTAAAGATGAGTGGACTGTTTCTTCAGACACTTCAATTAATTACATTGTAAAATCTGTAAAACTTTAATTATCTTTGTCCTCTACCCAAGGTATCATCTGAGCATCGATACCTTCTTCCTTAAGTTCCATAAGATCTTTCTTGGAAGCATTTCCATAGATACCTTTGGATTTTTTTTTAGGATTGTAGTGAATAGATCGAGCTTCATAGGCAAAATTTTCACCAACAAACTTAAAATTTTCTTTAATAAATTTTTGATAACTTTTAATAGTTTTTTTTACATTTTCATATTTATCTAATTGCAAATCGTTTTTGATATCTTTTGTATTATTTCTTAAGCTTGGTGCCATCAGAGATTTATCTACTGCTTTAGAATTACAAATGTGACAGATTAAAAGATGTTTTTTTTTTAATTTTTCAAATTCCTTAGATGAAGCAAACCAACTATCAAATGTTGTATCACAATGTTTGCATGCTAGCTTATATTTGATCATAATTAAGAATTAATAATTTTTGCAAAATTTTCAATACCACTAACTTCTATAATCAGCATTAATATCAACATATTTTTTTGTAAAATCCATTGTGTAAACAGTAAAGCTTTTCTTTCCAGTAAAAATTTCAATATCAATATCAATATTTTCATTTTTCATGTACTCGGATGCTTTTGTCTCATCATAACCTTGATGCAATTTTCCATCTTGTACAATTTTTAAATTTCCAAATTTAATTAAAAGTTTTTTTAAATTTATTTTTGGTCCAGCTTTACCTATTGCCATAATTATTCTGCCCCAGTTAGGATCTTCACCAGCAATTGCAGTTTTAACTAAAGGAGAATTGGCGACAGAAAGAGCAATCTGCTTTGCCTCTATTTCTGATTTACACTTTTTAACATTAACCGTCACAAACTTTGAAGACCCCTCTCCATCTGAAACCACTCTTTTTGCTAGATTTAGCAAAACCTTATTTAAAGCCTTATCAAATGTTTGAATTTTTTTGTCATTTATATTTTTAATTTGGGCATTATTTACTTTACCAGTTGCAAAAATAGTTGCCATATCATTGGTACTAGTGTCGCCATCACAAGTTATAGCATTAAAAGTTGTTACTATATTTTTTTTAAGTAGCTTGTTTAAAATATCATTTGAGAGATTAGCGTCTGTGAAAACATAAGCTAATGTAGTTGCCATATTTGGATGAATCATTCCTGAACCTTTTGCTATTCCATAAATCTTAATTTTTTTATTTGCAATTTTACATTCTTCCATTGCTAACTTGGGCTTAGTATCAGTTGTCATGATAGCGAGCGCAGCTTTCATCCAAATAAATTTATTTTGTGTATATTTAATTTTATTAATTAAACTTGAGATTTTGTGAGAAATTTTTTCATAAGGATAAAGTTCCCCAATAGTTCCTGTGCAGCCAAAAATTATATCTTTTGAAGAAATTTTTTTTGGAACATCTTCATCTTGTTCTTGTTTTTTTGTTAATTCTAATGAAATAGTGTGTGATAGTTTCTTTAAACTTTCATAACCCTGCTTACCCGTAAAGGCATTGGCATTACGAGTGTTAACTATAAGAGAATAAATTCTTTTACTGTTTTGATTTAAATTCCACTTGATATTTTCAGATATTATTTTTGACTTAGTATAAACTGATGCATGATTAGCTCCGTCTCTAAAATAGAACATTGATAAGTCGTCTCTATTATCATTATACAGATTTGCACTTACAACAGAAATAGATACACCATCAACATGATCAAGGTCTTGAAAATCAATCATTCTGGCATTTTTTGATTTTGAAGATAAAAAGTTTGATAAATTAATTCCCATAGTGTTTAAAATAATTATTTAATACATATATTAAACATTATAAGTAAAGAATAAATCAAATACTCATGTTCAATCCTCTAAATCTAATTACGAAATTTATTAAATCTAGCAATCAAAAAGAGTTGGATAGAATTGGTAAAATTATAAAAACAATAAATTCACTTGAGAATGAGTTTAAAAAACTTGATGATTTAGATTTTCCAAAAAAAACACAAGAATATAAAGAGCAAATTAAACAAGGAAAAACCTTGGATGAACTTTTACCAGAAGCATTTGCATTGGTAAGAGAGGCCTCAAAAAGAACTCGAAACGAAAGACACTTTGATGTTCAAATAATTGGGGGAGTTGTTCTTCATGAAGGTAAAATTGCTGAAATGAGAACTGGGGAAGGAAAAACTCTCACAATTTCTCTTGCTGCATACTTAAATGCTCTAACTGAAAAAGGTGTGCACATTGTAACTGTTAACGATTACCTGGCAAAAAGAGATTCAATTGAGATGGGGCATATCTATAACTTTTTAGGTTTATCATCTGGTCACATTAATAACGACCAAGATGATAATGAAAGAAAGAGAAATTATAATTGTGACATAACATATGCAACAAATAGTGAACTTGGATTTGATTACCTAAGAGATAATATGAAATTCTCAGAGAATGAAATGGTTCAAAGAGAGCACTCATTTTCTATAGTAGACGAAATAGACTCTTGTTTAATTGATGAAGCCAGAACACCTTTAATAATATCAGGATCAACCGAAGATAAGACAGCACAATATATAGCTATTGATAGATTGATTAAACTTTTAAATGATAAGGAGGATTACGAAATTGATGAAAAAGAAAAAAGCATACTACTAACGAACAATGGAATAAACAACGTTGAAAAACTTTTTTCAAATGCTGGTATATTGAAAAATAACAATTTTTATGATCCAGAAAATTTACATTTAGTACATCACGTGAACCAAGCATTGCGTGCTAATCATATGTTCGAAAAAGGTAAAGATTATATTGTAAAAGATGGAAGTTTAAAAATTATTGATGAACTGACTGGCAGAATACTTGAAGGTAGAAGATTTGGTGATGGATTACATCAAGCTTTAGAGGCAAAAGAAAAAATTAAAATTCAAGCTGAAAATCAAACCTTAGCATCAATAACTTATCAAAATTATTTTAAACTTTATAAAAAAATATCTGGATGTACAGGTACAGCTGCAACTGAATCTGAAGAATTTTTTGAAATTTATGGATTGGCTGTTGTGATTATTCCAACAAATAATGAAATGATTAGAAAAGATTATAATGATCAAATTTTTAGAACTGAGGTTGAAAAAAATAATGCAATTATAGAAAAAATTGTTGAGCGTCATGATGCAGGCCAACCAATTTTAATTTTCACATCTAGTATTAACAAGTCTGAAATTTATTCAGCCTTGTTAAACAAAAAAAATATCAAGCATGTTGTATTAAATGCAAAAAATCATGAAAATGAGGCAGATATAATAGCTAATGCGGGTAAAGAAAAATCAGTAATCATCACAACTAGTATTTCTGGAAGAGGTGTGGATATTCAACTGGGTGGTAAAAAAGGATCTATTGAAGAGGCCCAACTTCAAATAGACAAAAACAAGATAAAGTCCTTAGGTGGCTTATTTGTCGTTGGAACAGAAAGAATGGAGTCGAGAAGAGTTGATAATCAAGCAAGAGGAAGAGCTGGAAGACAAGGTGATGAAGGTAGTTCCATTTTTTATGTAAGTCTTGAAGACGATTTAATGAGAATTTTTGGATCAGAGTCTATGAATAAAATGCTTGAAAAATTAGGACTTAAAGATGGAGAAAGTATTGATCATCCATGGATTAATAAGGCTCTTGAGAGAGCTCAACAAAAAGTAGAAGCTAGAAATTTTGATATAAGAAAAACCTTAATAAAATTTGATAATGTTTTGAACGACCAAAGGCATGTCGTATTTTCTCAGCGAAAAAATGCAATAAATAGTCAAAGTATATTTGATTATTCTGATGAGTTTTTAAAAGAAATAATTGATGATATCATCAAATTAAAAATCCAAAGTTTATCAAATCCTAAAAGTAATGAGTTTAGAAATCGCCTAAAACAGATTGTTGGTAAAAGTTTTGACGAGTCAGAATTAAAATCATTAATTTCTACAAAAGATGCTGAATTAAAAGAAAAAATCATCAACAAATTTTCAGAATCTAGAGATGAGAGAATAAAAATTTTAGGAGAAGATCATGCAAAAGAAATTGAAAAACGAATTTTCTTGCAATCAATTGATCTTAACTGGAAATCTCATATTCAATATCTTGAGCAACTGAGACAAGTAATTGGGCTTAGATCGTATGGGCAGCGAGACCCTTTGGTTGAGTATAAAAAAGAGGCTTTTGATTTATTTTCTAATCTTCTTGAAAAGTTAAAATTAGATTTTGTAACTATTCTAATGAATTTAAAAGTTGTTACAGAGCAACAAGAAGAAAAAAAGGAATCAATGTTAGATCAAATTAAAAGTGGTAAAAAAATTGGTAGAAATGAGCCTTGCTCATGTGGATCAGGTAAAAAATTTAAGCATTGTTGTGGTGCTTTATAAATTTAGATCACACTGAAAATAGCGACCAATAAAACTAAACCTGCAATTATTGATCCAATTAAAACTTTTTTTGATTTTAAAATTTTATCAAAATTATTTTTTTTAATTGTTAGGGTGCTTAAATCTTTAGAGTTACTGATAAACCCTTGATTTCTTCCAATTTTTAAAAACTTATTTTTTCTCTCATTCATTATTTCTTCAGAAGATAATTCTTTAAAATAGTTTAAATTTTTTGATATTGAATCTTTTAAACTTTCCAACATTTGATCTCTATCTCTGTGGGCACCACCTAATGGCTCAGGAATAATTTCATCAATAACTTTTAATTCTAATAAATCTTTTGCTGAAAGTTTCATTGCTTTTGCAGCATCAAGCATTTTTTTTGGATCTCTCCACAAAATAGTTGCGCACCCTTCTGGAGAAATAACAGAATAAATAGCATTTTCTAACATTATAACTTTATTAGATGAGGCCAAAGCAATTGCGCCTCCAGAACCTCCTTCTCCAATAATAATTGCTAAAGTTGGAACACTTAGTTCCATGCAACATTCAATTGATTTAGCAATAGCCTCTGCTTGACCTCTTTCTTCAGCTCCTACGCCTGGATATGCTCCTGGTGTATCGATGAATGATATTATTGGGATATTAAATTTATTTGCTAAATTCATTAGTCGAATCGTTTTACGATACCCTTCGGGCCTCATCATTCCAAAGTTTCTTTCAATTCTTGTCTCTAAATTTTCACCTTTTTCCTGACCTATTATCAAAACTGAAGTGCCATTAAATTTAGCAAATCCTGTTAAAACAGATTTATCCTCCCCATAGAAACGGTCTCCAGACAAAGGAATGAAATCATCAAACAAATTATCAATAAAAAATTTAGATTTCGGTCTATCTTCATGACGGGCAACCATCGTGGTTTGCCAAGGATCTAGATTTGAATAGATATTTTTTAATTTTTCATCAAGCTCAGCTTGGGTGCTAGATATTTTTTGAGTATCTACCTCTGAAAGACCATCTTGGTTATATGGATCTTTTAATTTCTCTATCTCAGATTCTAAATTTTTAATATCTGTTTCAAAATTAAGATAATTCTTCATAGTTTATTTATAATAGAAACTTAAATTATAAAAAAGGCAATAAAATGATAATTAAAATTATTTTTTAGTATTATTAATTGACTTAAAATATTTAAACGATACAAATTTCATATCGGGAGAGACTAACTACATTTTAGCGCCGAAGGAGCAACTACCCCGGAAACTCTCAGGCAAAAGGACCGATCAAAGCATAACACTCTGGAAAGAGATTAATTTCCGCCGAAGGAGCAAAACTCTCAGGCAAAAATACAGATGGGGTAACAAAAGTGCTATGCCAGACAAATATATAAATATTCATACTCTTAAAGTTTCAGAAAGCTTATCAAATTTTGTTAATGAAGAATTGCTGAAAGATACAGGTGTTTCGACCGATCAATTTTGGTTAGGATTTGAAAAAACTGTTAACGAACTTGAGCCTAAAAATAGAGAACTAATTAATACAAGAGAAACTTTACAAAAAAAAATTGATGATTGGCATATTAAAAATAAAGGCAATGAAATTAAACTAGATGAATATAAAAACTTTTTGTACGAAATTGGATATTTAAAAGAAGAAGGTGTAGATTTTTCAATAGAAACAGAAAATGTAGATGATGAAATAACTAAAATAGCTGGACCTCAACTAGTCGTACCAATTATGAATGCACGTTATGCTCTCAATGCAGCAAACGCAAGATGGATGAGTTTATACGACAGTCTATATGGAACTGATGTTATAGAACAATCTGAAGATAGTGTATCGGAAAGGTATGATCCATTAAGAGGAGAGATGGTTATAAAATATTCAAGAGATTTTTTAGATAAACATTTTCCACTTAAAAATCTTAGTTGGCATAAAATTACAAGTATTGCTGTTAAAGAATGCAAATTAAAAATTTTGAAAGGAGCTGATATATTTGATTTAGCCGAAGAAGAAAAATTTATTGGTCACAGAGGAGAGGCAGATAACCCATCAGCAATTATATTAAAAAATAATAACCTACATATAGAAGTTTTAAGAGACCCAAGAGCGTTCAGTGCTCAACAAGATCACGCAGGGATTAGTGATATTATTTTAGAAGCTGCTGTATCAACCATTTGTGATAACGAAGATAGTGTAGCAGCAGTGGATGCTGAAGATAAAGTTGTTTGTTATAGAAACTGGCTTGGTTTGATGAAGAGTGATCTTAAAACACAATTCGAAAAAGATGGAAAATTATTTGAAAGAAAACTAAATCCAAATAGAAGTTACATTTCAAAAGATGGTAAAGGACTTAAGCTACATGGAAGAAGTTTATTATTAGTTAGAAACGTAGGTCATTTAATGACAAATCCTTCAATAATTTTATCTAATGGTAACGAAGTACCTGAAGGAATTATGGATGCATTTATTACAGTAGCCGCAGCAATTCATGATTTAAAAAATAAAACAAATTCTAGAACAGGATCAATCTATATAGTTAAGCCAAAAATGCATGGGCCAGATGAGACTAAATTTACAGATTTAATTTTTTCTAAAGTGGAGGAAGTATTGGGTTTAAACAAATATACCTGCAAAATAGGAATCATGGACGAAGAGAGAAGAACATCTTCAAATTTAAAAGAGTGTATTAGGACCTTAAAAAATAGAGTTTTCTTCATTAACACTGGTTTTTTAGATAGAACAGGTGATGAAATGCATACTTCAATGGAAGCCGGACCTATGATCAAGAAGGGGGATATGAAATCTTCTAAATGGATTTTAGCATATGAAAATAACAATGTTGATGTTGGATTACAATGTGGTTTGTCAGGAAAGGCTCAAATTGGAAAAGGAATGTGGGCAATGCCAGATAAGATGAAAGATATGATGGAACAAAAGACAGGACATTTAAAAGCAGGAGCTAATTGTGCTTGGGTTCCGTCCCCTACTGCAGCTGCTTTGCATTCTTTACATTATCACGAAATAAATATCTTTGATGAACAAAAAAATATTGCAAATAGAGAAAAGGCAAAACTAGATGATCTTTTAACAGTTCCTGTTGCAAATAGACCAAATTGGTCAGTGGAAGATATCAATAGTGAAATATCAAATTCTGCACAAACATTATTAGGTTATGTGGTTAGATGGATTGATCAAGGCGTAGGGTGTTCAAAAGTTCCAGATATAAATAACATTGGGCTAATGGAAGATAGAGCGACACTTAGAATCTCATCGCAACATATTGCAAATTGGATACATCACGGAATAACCACTAAAATTCAAGTTACAGAAATAATGAAAGAAATGGCAAAAATTGTAGACGATCAAAATAAAGGTGACCCCAAATATGTTAAAATGAGTGATGACTATGATCGATCTTTAGCATTTAAAACAGCATGTGATTTAATTTTTAAAGGTAAAGAGCAGCCCTCAGGCTATACTGAACCATTACTGCATCAAAACAGATTGAAAAAGAAACTTAATCTGAATTAGAATTTAAGTTAGATCTATTTTTAAAAGCTGAAAACAACGTTCCATCATCTAAGCTTTCAATCTCACCACCTACTGGTAATCCTTGGGCTAATTTAGTAATTTTTGCATTAGTATTTTTTAAACTATCTTGAATGTAATAAGCTGTTGTTTGTCCTTCAACAGTCGCACTTGTTGCAAGTATAACTTCCTCTATATTGTCTCTATTCACTCTCTCAACTAAAGAGTTAATTAAAAGATCTTCTTTTCTTTGACCAACAGAAGAAATTGTTCCTCCTAAAATATGAAAGTATCCTTGAAAAATATTTGAGTTTTCAATTGACCACTGATCAGCAATATCTTCAACAACACAAATCTTTGTGTATTTTTCTTTTAAACTTTCACAATTAACACAACCATTTAAATTTGATTTTAAAGAACCACACGAGTTACATCTGGTTACATTTTTGTAAACTTGAGCTAGTGTACTAGCCATAGGTTTTACTAATTCATCTCGATTATTAATAAGTTTAAGAACTATTCTTTTTGCTGACTTTGGTCCTAAGCCTGGAAGCTTTGAAATTAATTTAATTAATTCTTCAATCTCACTAATATTTTGCATTAGTTATAACGGCCATTTAAAACCAGGAATTTCAAAACCTCCTGTGGCTTTTGAAATCTCTTCAGTGGTCTTTGTTTTTAGTTGTGATTTTGCACTATTATGCGCAGCAACAATTAAATCTTCAATTATCGTTTTATCTTCCTTAATTATTTCTTCAGATAATTCAATTTTTTGCATTTCACCTTCGCCATCAAGAGTAATTTTAACTGAATTAGAACCAGAAACCCCCTCTGCTTTAATTTCTTTAATTTTTTCTTGGCTTTCTTTCATTTTAGCCTCTAGCTCTTTAGCCTTATCTAAAATCTTTGTAAAATCAGTCATTTTAATCCTCTTTTTTTTCGTTCAACTTAACATCTATAAGTTCTGCATCAGGAAATTTTTCCATTACTTTCTTATAAATTTCTAAACTTTTAACTTCATTCATTAATTCATCTTTTTTATTTTTTTGTTTTTCTTTAACCGACATCTCACCTTTAGATTTACTAAACGTAATTATCCATCTTTCTCCAGTCCAATCATAAAGTTTTGAGGAAAGATCTTTTACGAAATCTTTATCTAAATTATCATTAAAGGAAATTTCAATTCTATTACGCTCAAATTTGACAAGATTTACATTTTTTTCTAATTCATATTTTAATTTAATTTCTTTTTTTGAAGCACAGACGTTTAGAAGATCATCAAAAGAATTGATTAAATTTTTATCAATTGTTTTTATCTCTGGTTTAGCTTCTGGTTTCTGTTTTTCCTCTTGAGCTATATTTTTTATTTGATTAACAGTTCTAGAATTATCTTGAAAATTATTTTCGTTTTCTTCTTTTATTGAATGATTTTCTGAAATTTCATTACTTTGGTCTTGATCTAAATTTTTATTTAACTTAATTGAACTTAAATGCATTAATCTTATTAAAAACATTTCAATTGATAAATGTTGATTGGAAACTATATCTAATTCTTCAAGTGAAGATATTGCAAACTGCCAAAATAAAATTAAAACTTCAGAGTCTACCTGATTGGAAATATCTTTAATTTTTGAAAATTCCTCATCATTAAGAGAAAAATTTGTACTTTCTAAAGATAATGAATTTATATTTTTAAAGTAATAAAGTATCTCTAAAAAATCATTAATAAATACTTTTGGCTCAACTCCCTGATCATAAATTTTTCTATAGATATTGATAACTTTTTCCTCTTCACCTCTTAATATTAATTCAAATAAGTTAATTAACTGAGATTTATCAAAATATCCGAAAATTTTTTGTGCAGCATTAAGATCTAGTTCTGTTTTTTCATCTAAGCTTAGCAAAGCTCTATCCAATAAAGATAAAGCATCTCTTACAGATCCTTCGGATATTTTTACAATTAATTTTAATGCTTCATCCGATGCTTTGCCGTTTTCTTTTTCTTTTATATTTTTAATAAACTCAAATAATTCTGATGATTTAATTCTAGATAAATCAAATCTTTGACACCTAGAAACTACTGTAATAGGTATTTTTTTAATTTCTGTAGTTGCAAAAATAAATTTTAAATATTCTGGTGGTTCTTCAAGTGTTTTTAACAAAGCGTTAAATGCTTGTTTGCTTAACATATGAACTTCATCGATTATAAAAATCTTATATTTTGCTGATGTTGGGCCATATCGAGAAAATTCGATTAGATCTCTGACATCTTCCACCCCTGTTTTACTTGCAGCATCCATCTCAAGTACATCAATATGACTAGAGTCAGCTATAGATTTGCAATTATCGCACAAATCTTTTTTGCATAAATTTTCTATACCATTTAAACAATTTAGTGCCTTGGCAACAATTCTAGCAGTTGTAGTTTTACCAATTCCTCTTATTCCAGTGAACAAGTAAGCGTTAGGAATTTTATCTGCTTTAATTGTATTTGTTATAGTTTCGGCCACCACTTCTTGGCCAATAAGGTCATCGAAAGTAGCAGGTCTATACTTTAATGCTAATACTTTAGAATTATTGTTCATTTAATTTATTTTAAGGAGACTAGAACCTGAATAACTGTCTCTACGACTGCTTCCGTTAGGATCTGGTCGGGTTCAAGCAGCATCCACCTCTAGCCTCCAGAACTATTATAGCAGTTATATTTTCTATTCTACAAGAAAAGATTAATTTTTTTTCTCTCTTAACTTATCGGCCTCAAAAACACCTAAGACGTGAAAATCCTCACAATGAAGGCCTAGCTCCTCTAAAGATTTTTGGACTTTTGGGTCTTCAATGTGACCATCAAGATCACACAAAAAAAAGAATGAATCAAAAGTATTTTTTTCAGGATAACTTTGTAATTTAGTTAAGTTCACACCATTGATAGCGAATCCACCTAAAGATTGATAAAGAGCTGCAGGCTTACTTTTAAGTTTAAATAAAAAAGAAGTTATATATTTATTATTACCAAATTCAGGTTGAAAAATATTTTTACCCATCACTAAAAACCTTGTTAAATTGCCACTTTCATTTTCAATATTTTTTTTCACAATATCCAATCCATAAATTTTGGCACTCAAAGAAGACGCTATAGCAGATTGCTTAATATCTTTTGTTTTTGAAATCATCTCTGCGGAACCAGCAGTATCTGCTCTGATATGTTCAGCTATGTTATTTTCTTTTATAAATTTAGAACATTGAGACAAACCTTGTGCATGAGAATATACTTCTTTTATATCGCTAAGCTTTGCACCAGGCTGACCTAATAAATTATGCTCTATTTTTTGAAAATGTTCTTTATAGATATTTAGTCTGTGTTTAAAGATTAAATATTCAATACCAATATTTCCTGTAATCCTATTAGATTCAGGAATAATTATTTTACATTCTGGTTCAAGACCTGCTTTGTTAAAACAATCGTCAAAAGTTTTACATGGAATTATTTCTGCATCCGGATCAACCGCTAAGGCAGCTAAATGTGAATATGCTCCAAAAGTACCTTGAAAATAAATTTTTGCCATTAAGCTTTATATTCCATAATTTTTTTTAAGGCTAGATAATCTTCTTCTGTATCAACTCCTATCGGAGAAGAATTTGAAAGCGCAACATTTATTTCAATATTATTATCTAATGCTCTCAACTGTTCTAGTCTATTCTCAATTTCATTTTTTGATTGATTTAATTCCACAAATTTTTTTAATGTTTCACTTGAATAACAATAAATACCGATATGATGATAGATATTTTCTACCTCTATTGATCTTCTTAAAAAATTATTTGCCTTAGAAAAATGATCCTTATTTAAATTTTCCTTAGTTACAACTTTTACAATATTTTTATTATCTAGATCTTTAAGGTCTTTGATTTTAGCAGCAAGAGTACCTATTTTAGATTGATTGCTAACCATTTTTTTATTTAAGTTTATAATGTCCTCAATATTAATTGCTGGCTCGTCACCTTGTAAATTCATTATCAAATCTACATCTTTTAATTCTAATTTTTTAAATGCTTCATAAATTCTATCTGTTCCAGTTTTGTGATTTTTACCTGTTAAAATGGCTGAACCACCATTTTTGATTACATCATCTACTATTTCTTGATCCTCTGCTGCAACGACAACATCGCCAATATTTGCCTCCTGCGCCCTTCTAAATACATGAGATATAATTGATAAATTGTTTATTTTTAATAAAGGTTTGCCAGGTAGCCTAGTAGCTGACAATCGTGATGGTATAATCGTTAAGGTTTTCATTAATAATTGAATTAATATTATACCTATTAAATAGTAATAGAGGCAAATTTATACATTAAATTTTAGTAATTTTTTAATTTATCGTGATATATGTTCGAAAATAATATTTAGAAAAAATGGATTCTTTTGAAATTAATAAAATAGTAGCTGCTGTATTAATGGTTGCACTTTTAGTTATTGGTATAGGCAAATTATCAAATGTCATATTCCATGTGGAAAAACCAAAAACTCCTGGGTATGCAGTTGAGATTGAACAAGCTACAACAGTATCATCATCAACAGAAAAGGCTGTAGAAGAAAAAATTGATATATCCGCATTAATGGCGATGGGAGATGTTGCTTTGGGTGAAAAAGTTTTTAAAAAATGTGCTGCTTGTCACTCTATTGTTAAAGGTGGAAAAAATAATATTGGTCCAGCTCTATACAATGTAGTTGGAAGAAAAACTGGAGCTGTTACAGATTATAAGTATTCTAAAGCTTTAGCATCATTTGAAAAAGAATGGAATTTTGAAGAATTAAATGGTTACTTAACAAAACCTGCTAAGTGGATTAAGGGAACAAAAATGGCATTCGCTGGATTAAGAAAAGAAAAAGATAGAGCCTCAGTTATAAAATATTTAAATCAAAATTCAGATAGTCCTGTACCACTACCTTAAGTTTCCAAAACAATATAATAAAATACTTTTTTGTACATGAACTCTATTAAGAGCTTGTTGCCAAACGTGAGATTTTTTTCCTAAAAAAACTTCATCACTTACTTCAGATCCTCGGGGCAAACAGTGTAAAAAAATACAATCTTTGTTTGCATAACTCATTAATTTTTTATCTATTTTAAATTTTTTAAATTGTTCAATTTTTTTCTTTTTATTTCCTTTATCATTTAGAGATATAACTTTATCTGAAAAGATAACATCAGCTCCAATAACAGCTTTTTTAGGATCATTATAAATAAATATTTTTTTATTATTATTCTTAACCCAAGCTCTAACCTCTTTACCTGGTTCAAAATTTTTTGGACAACCTATACTAAGTTTAAATGAAAATTTTACAGATGCTGCAATTAAACTATCAAGAACATTATTAGAGTCTCCTATCCAGCAAATATTTAATTTTGAAATTGGTTTTTTCTTTATTTCTTCAGCAGTAAAAACATCAGATAAAACTTGAGTTGGGTGTGAAGATGGACTTAAACCATTTATTATTGGTATTGATAAATATTTTTTAAAATCTTCAATTTTTTTATCACTATCCGTTCTTAGCATAAATCCATCGCCATAAGTTGATAGTATTTTAGCAGTATCAGATATGCTTTCACCACCTTGCCCAAGATGCAATTCATTAGATCTTAGAGTTAAAGTTCCTCCTCCAAGCTGCTTTATTGCCAAATAAAAGCTTATTCTTGTTCTAGAACTTGCTTTTTCAAACATTTGGACAAGCATTTTACCTTTTAGTGGAGACCCTTTATCAACCTCTAAGGTACTTAAATTTTTTCTAAGATTTTTTCTTTTTTTTGCATCAACAATAATTTTTCTAAGATCTTTGGTTGGTATATCTTTCAAGTTTATAAAATGTTTCATTTTAATTTAATTCTGAACAAACTTTTTTTATTATTTTAAGCGCCAAGTTAATTTCACTCTTTTTTACATTAAGTGGTGGTAAAACTCTAACAACATTTTCTGCTGCTCTTATTGTTAATAAATTATTATCCATTAGTTTTTTTATAAATTTTGTTTGATCTGTTTTAAGCTGTATTCCAATCAACAAACCTCTTCCTCTTATTTGTTTAATAATATTAGGATATTTATTTTGTATTTCTTTAAGATTAGATAAAAAATATTTTGAAATACTTTTAACATTTTTCAAAAACTTCTTATTTGAAATTATATCCATCACTGTATTGCCAACAGTCATTGCCAATGGATTGCCCCCAAAAGTAGACCCATGAGTTCCAGCTGTCATACCAGAGGCAACTTTTGTATTCATTAAAACTGCTCCAATTGGAAATCCACCTCCAATGCCTTTTGCAATTGGAACAATATCGGGTTTTACCTTAGATTTTTCAAAAGCAAAGAAATCACCTGATCTTCCAATTCCACATTGCACTTCATCTAATATTAATAAAATATTTTTTTTATTACAAATTTTTCTGAGCTCTATTAAGCACCAATCTGGAATTACTTTAATACCTCCCTCACCCATAATAGTTTCAATCATTATTGCTGCTGTATTTTTTGTAATTTTATTTTTTAAAGATTTATGGTTACCAAAATTAAAGTGATCAAAACCAGTTACTTTTGGCCCAAAACCTTCGGTCATTTTTTTTGAACCACTTGCATATATTGCTGCTAGTGTTCTCCCATGAAAACTATTTTTAACACATAAAATTCTATTTTTTTTTGGTTTTCCGATTGAATAAAAGTATCTTCTTGCAGCTTTTATTGCTCCTTCAGTTGCTTCTGCACCACTATTTTGAAACATTACATAGTCAGCAAAAGTTTTTTGTGCTAATTTTTTTGCTAAAATTTCTCCTTCAGGAATTTGAAATGCATTTGAAACATGCCAAAGTTTTTTTGATTGTTTATTTACAGCATTTACTAATTTAGGATGTGCGTGTCCTAAAGAATTTACAGCTATACCTTGAACAAAGTCTAAATATTTTTTTCCATTAGTAGAATATAAAAAGCTTCCCTTTCCATACTTAAATGAAATTTTTTTTCTATTATAATTTTTTGCCAGATAGCTCATAATTTTAATCAGTTTTTATAAATTTTAATTATTAGATACAAGTTATGATTGAAAATACCTTTACACCAATTTTAACTTACTTTTGTTGATAACTCTTAGATTTTGCTTGTTTAATTTCTCAATGTATCAGTATATTGTTATTTTTATAAACTATACTACAATATATTGATATGAGCTGGAACGAGGAAAAGGTAAACAAACTAAAAGAACTTTGGGGCAAAGGGAATACTGCAAGCCAAATAGCTGAGATTATTGGTGGTATTAGCAGAAATGCAGTAATTGGTAAGGCTCATAGATTAAATCTATCAGCAAAAATTAAAACGAGAGCAGCAACCTCAAATCAAAATTTTGAAAACTCTTTGGAAGAAAAAAATATCAAAAGCAAAAGAGTAAGAAAAAGTAAATTTAAATCTTTAATTATTGAAAAAGACTTTGAGCCAGAAAACCCTAAACAATTAGAAGAATTAGACGAAAGTTCATGTAAATGGCCAATTGGACACCCCAACGAAAAATCATTTTATTTTTGTGGAAGATCTTCATTAAAAGACTTTTCTTATTGTAAGCTACATCTTTTGTATGCTTATCAACCTAAAGGTAAAAAAGAGGAAGTTACAGACAAAGAAGAAGTTCCAGAATTTATTGAGAAAAAAATAAAATCAGCTTAAGAATAATTAATAATATCTATAACTCTTTATTTGCTAAATATTTTTCTGTAGAAAATTGTCCACCTTCTCTCCACATATAACAATACTTTTTTACTTCCTGATCAAAGATCCTAACACTAGGGACTCCTATATCTGAATTAGTTTTATATTTCCCAGATGAAACATTGTCATATTTTAACAATCTTAATTGGTCTCTTGTTAGTAATGGTGTTGGAAACAATTCAAAAAATCTTGCCGTCAACTCAGCGATGGGTAGTGGAAAAGGTAATAAAATCCTTTTTTTACCAATTAATATCTGTAATTTTTCTAAAAGCTCTTTGAAAGTTATAATTTCTGGACCAGTACATTCAATTATTTTTGAATAAATATTTTTAGAAATTACATGATAAATAGTATCTGTTAAATCAGAACAATGAATTGGTGAAAATTTTGTCTTGCCTTCATAATAAATCGGAAAAACTGGCAATCTATTTAACAAGGTCATAAAGTTAGTAGTAAAATTATCGTCTACAGAATACACTACTGATGGTCTTAAGATTGTAGCTAGCGGAAAATTTTTTAATACATTACCTTCGCCCTCTAGTTTACTTTTTGCGTAATCAGAGTCTATTGCATCATTTATTCCTAAAGCTGATAAATGAATAAAATGCTTAAGATTATATTCTTTGCAAAGTTTTGATAACAATGAAGGCAAAACTGAGTGAATATTTTTAAAAGTATTGTCTCTTTTTTTTCAAATAATATTCCAATCAAATTTATGCAAATATCTGCTTTTTTAAAAAGATTTCTAATTTTATCCTCATCAAAAATATTGGCTTCAACTACATCAATATATCCAGCATTTGCCTGTGTTTTTATTATGTAGCTCTTTTGGTGAATATTTCTTGTCACAACAGTGACTCTATAGTTATTTTTAGTCAGCTTTCTAATTAAGTTTCGACCGATTTGTCCACTGCCACCAAAAATAAGACAATTTTTTGCTTTCATTTAAATTCCATTATATATGTTTAGAAATGAGTAATAATATTCAACTTCACAAAAATGATTTACCAGATGATTTAGATTTAGGCAATCTAATAGCTGTTGATGGTGAGTTTATGGGTCTGAACGTTAGACGAGATCCTCTTTGCCTAATTCAGATTTCTTCAGGAAATTCAGATGCACATATAATCCAATTTGATAGAAAAAATTATAACGCTCCAAATTTAACAAAATTACTTGCTGATGAAAATACTACTAAGATTTTTCATTACGGAAGGGCTGACATGGCTCATATTAAGTACTATTTAAAAACGGATACGAATAATATCCTTGATACTAAAATTGCTTCAAAATTAGCAAGATCTTACTCTGATAGTCATTCGCTAAAAACACTAATAAAAGAATTTATTAACATTGATATCAGCAAACAGTTTCAAAGTTCAGATTTTGGAGGCGAATTATCTCCAGCTCAACTGAAATATTGTGCCAATGATGTGCTATATTTACATAAAATTCATGAGGAACTTAATAAAATACTAGAAAGAGAAAATAGAATTGATCTTTATAAAGATTGCTTAAAATTTTTAAAAATTAGAGTCAACTTAGATTTGGCATTATTTAAAGATGATATCTGGTCCCACTAATGACTAAAAAATTTATACCGTTAGCAAAAAAAGTAATTAATCTTGAGATACAAGCATTACAAAAATTAAAAAAAAAAATTGATAATTCATTTAATAAAGCTGTAGTTGAAATTGCAAAATGTAAATCTAAAGTAATTTTGTGTGGAGTGGGTAAAAGTGGTTTGATAGCAGCTAAAATATCAGCAACATTATCTTCGGTTGGTACTCCATCTTTCAATTTATCTGCAAGCAACTCCTCTCATGGTGATTTGGGAAGTATTTCCAAAAAGGATATTTTAATTTTAATTAGCTACTCAGGTAAAACAAGTGAACTTAAAAATATAATTCAATATGCAAATAGAAATAAAATTATGCTGATAGGAATTATGTCAAAGAAGGATTCTATTTTATACAAAGCTTCAGATATTAAACTTATCATCCCAGAAGTAAAAGAGTCAGGAGGAATTGTGCCGACTTCTAGTACTACTGCACAGCTAGCCCTAGGGGATGCATTGGCAATATCAGCTATGCAATATAAAAAATTTGGTAAATTTGATTTTAAAAAAATACATCCCGCAGGTAATCTTGGATTACAATTAAAAACAGTTGAAGATATAATGCAAACGGGAAGCAAAATTCCTTTTGTAAAAGAAAACTTAAATATGAAGAATGCTATTAGAATATTAAGTGAAAAAAAATTAGGAGTTTTAATTGTTCAAAATAAACAGAAAAAAACTAGTGGTATCATTACTGATGGTCAAATTAGACGATATAATGAAAAGAAACAAAACTTAAATGAAATGATTGTTGCAGAAATAATGACAAAAAACCCCATAAGTATAGATAAAGACTCGCTTGCAGCAAAGGCTCTAACATTAATGAATGAAAAAAAGATCACATCTCTTTGTGTACATAATAAAAAAGATAAGAATAAAACAATAGGCATTCTTCATATTCATACAATATTACAATCAAATATTTCCTAAATGAGTAAAAAAAAAAATTTATAATTTTTTTTTTAATTCTTCTGAGCATATTAATAGCTTTATTTTTTAGTAATTTTTTTTCAAAAAAAAATACAATTATTTCAGAAGATTTATTAAATGAACAAATAGAACAAAAAAATTATAATTCTAATATAATCAAGAATGTAAATTATGAGTCGAGGGATGTAAGGGGAAATGAATACATAATTGATGCATCTGAGGGACAAATAGACATCTCCAATAGTGATATAATTTTTTTAACTAATGTAAAAGCAATTATAAAAATGAATAATTCTGAAGATATAGTGATAACGTCTGATTATGGCAAATATAACATAAATAATTATGATACAATTTTTTCAAAAAATTTAAAAATTTATTATTTAGATAATAAAATAACCGCAGAGTATGGTGATTTTTCAATTGGAAGAAACTCAATGATTATTTCAAAAGAGGTAATATATACTAATCCTGATAATATTCTAAAAGCAGATGTAGTTAAAGTTAATATTGAAACAAAAGATACGGTAATTTATATGCATGAAGAAAATAAAAAAGTAAATATAAAAAGTATAGAATAAGATGGCTGTTATAAAAAAATTTAGAATCAAATCTTTTAAAAACATTAACTCAATCATTGAATTTGAAAATGTTTCACTTGCATATGGAAATAGATTAATTTTAGATAATATAAGTTTTAAAATTAACGAAGGAGTGAGCTTTGGAATGTTAGGGCCAAATGGTGTTGGCAAGAGCACTATTTTTAATCTTATTACAGGATTAATTACTCCATCTAATGGAAAAATAAAAATATCTGGAGAGGATGTAACTCACTTTCCTGTTTATTTAAGAACAAAAAAATTTAAAACAAGTTTTTGCCCTCAGTATGGAGGGTTTTTCAATGATCTTACTCTTCATGATAATTTAAAAGCAATTAGTGAAATTGTTATTGAAAATAAAAAACTTAGAAATGATAAGGTGAATTATTTAATTTCTCGATTTGAGCTTGATAATTTAAAGGATATTAAAGCAAAATTTTTATCAGGTGGCCAGAAACGAAAACTAGTGATTGCTTTAGCGTTGTTGAGCGAACCAAGAGTGTTGCTCTTGGATGAACCATTTGCAGCTTTAGATGTTTTAACAATTAAAATGTTACAACAAATAATAGTAAACCTTCAACAAGAAACAAAAATTTCAATTTGTCTAACAGATCACCAAGCTTCTTCATTATTAGCTTGTGTAGACTCTGCTATGATTTTAAGTGAAGGAAAAATTGTTGCGCAAGGTACGCCTTCTAATTTAGTAAAAGATACTAATGCAAAGAATGCTTACTTTGGGGACAGTTTTAAATTTAATTAAAATCAATGTCAAAATTAATATCCGTTGATAGTAAAATCAAACCTTACAACAAAAGAATTGAAGTTAGTGGCGATAAAAGTATCAGCATTAGATGGGTGCTCTTCTCATCATTAGCAAGTGGTATATCAACTGCTAAAAATTTATTAATGTCTGAAGATGTTATGGCTTCAATTAAAGCCATTCAAAAATTAGGTATTAAAGTAAAATGTACAAAAAATTCATGTAAAATTTACGGAAAAGGTATTGATGGGTATCAATTTAAAAATAATTTAACCCTTAATGCAGAAAACTCGGGAACTCTGGGAAGATTAATTATAGGTTTTTTGATTAATACACCTTATAAAATAAAAATTATTGGTGACAAAAGTTTATCTAAAAGAGACTTTAATAGAATTGCAGAACCTCTAAAAAAATTCGGTACAGATATTAAACTGACAGGCAAAGGATTACCCTTAACAATTAAAGGAAATAAAAATCTTTTACCAATCAATTATTTAGAAGACAAAGGTTCGGCTCAAGTTAAAAGTAGTATTATTTTAGCAGGCTTAAAAACAGACGGTAAAACTTTTATTAAAGCTAAACCAAGCAGAAATCACACTGAGCTTTTATGTAAATACTTAAAGCTTCCTTTAAAAGTAAAAAAGAAAAAAAACTATGATTTAATAGAAGTTTCAAAAGCTAAAAAAATAAAACCTTTAAATTATAAGATACCATCGGACATAAGCTCAGCTGCTTTTTTTATAGTTTTAACTGCCCTATCTAATAATTCAAAATTATTAATTAAAGATGTAAATATTAATCCTTCTAGAATTGGAATAATTACTATTTTAAAAAAAATGGGTGTTAACATCCAATTTAAAAATAAAAAAAATTACAAAGGTGAACTCACAGCTGATATTTCAATTTCAAGTACAAAAAAATTGAAACCAATTAATTGTCCACCTAAACTTAATAGTGGTGCCATTGACGAATTTTTAATAATTTTTTTAGTTGCAGCCAAAGCAAGTGGAATTTCTTACTTTAAAGATATTAGTGAACTTAACCAAAAAGAAAGCCCTAGATTAAAATGGGGTGCAAAAATTTTAAATAAAATGGGAATTAAAACAATCACAACTGACAGCTCGATAAAAATATTTGGTAACCCTAATTTAAAGATTAATAAAAAGATTGTTATTAAAGATTACCTAAAAGATCATCGAGTTTTTATGACAAGTGTAATCGCAGCCTCAGTTTTCGGTGGAACATGGAATATTCATGATAAAGACTCTATTAAAACTTCCTTTCCAAGATTCTTAGATATAGTAAATGGTTTAAAAAAATAATGATAAAAAGAAAAAATATTATTAAAATTGCAATCGACTCCCCTGCTGCTGCTGGAGCTGGAACATTAGCAAAAGCAATTTCTAAACATTACAATCTTTTTTATTTAGATACCGGAAAAATTTATAGAATGATTGCTTATCTAAAAATTAAATTTCCAAAAAAATTTAATCAAAACTTTATCAAATCTAAGATTAAAACTCTCAAAGTAAAAGATCTTGCTAATAAAGCATTGTTGTCAGATGAAGTAGGAACAGAAGCGTCAATTATATCAAAAGTAAAAAGTACAAGAAAACTTGTTCATTCATTTCAGTTAAATTTCGCCTACAATCCTCCAAAAAACTATAAAGGATCATGTCTTGATGGAAGGGATATCACTTACAATATTGTGCCCGATGCTGATTTTAAATTCTTCATTACAGCTAATGTAAAAACAAGAGCACTTAGAAGATATAAAGAGCTTAAAAATCTAAAGAAGGACATTTCCTTTAAACAGGTACTAAAAAGTATCCAAAAACGTGATAAAAGTGACTATAATAGAAAAATATCTCCCTTAAAGAAAACTAAAGATTCAGTGTTGCTAAATACATCGAAACTTACTAAAAGAGCGTGTTTTTTAAAAATAAAAAAAATTATAGACAGGAAAATTAATACTTAATGGAAATATACAAAGACCTTTCAAATCCAGCCTCACAAGAATTCGAAAAATTACTAAATAGCCAACTCTCTAAAATCCAAATTGAAGAAGGTAAGATAATAGAAGGTAAAATTAACAAAATTACTGAAAAATTTGTTTTCTTATTTGTTGAAGGCTTAAAAAGTGAACCAGTGCTTGATGTGAATGAACTAAAAAGCATGGGTCTTGGTGAAAAAATAAAAGTTGGTGAAACTATTCCAGTATTATTAGAAAAAATTGAAGATAAACATGGTGAAGTGCTAGTTTCTGCCAGTAAAGCTCAAAAAATTAAAGGTTGGGACAAGCTTGTTGAAGCTTATGAAAAAAATGAACCAATCATGGGTAAAATTACTTCAAAATGTAAAGGTGGATGTATCGTCGAACACATCGATACTGGATCTCTTATGTTTTTACCTGGATCACAAATTAGTGACAAACCATTAAAAGATATTAGTCACTTAATGAATGAACCTCAAAAATTTGCTCTAATAAAGCTAGATAAAGTTAGAGGCAATGCATGTGTTTCAAGAAGAGAAATAATCTCTTCATTTAAAAAAGAAGATAAAGCAAAAATTATCGAAAAATATAAAGTTGGGGATATCATCAAGGGTGCTGAGGTTAAAGGGTATAGTTCTTTTGGGTGTTTCTTTAATGTTAATGGTGAGCTGGATGTTTTAGTTCACTTACAAGAAATTTCTTATTCAAGAGTCAATCATCCAGATGAAGTTTTTAACATTGGTGAAAAACATGATTTAAAAGTAATCACAGTAGATAAAGAAAAGCTGCAAGTTGGCTGTTCAGTAAAACAACTATCTCCAGATCCTTTTGAACACATTGAAAACTATGAATTAAATAAAATTTATAAAGTTAAAGTTGTAAAACTAATGGACTTTGGTGCATTCTGTGAATTAGAGCCAGGACTAACAACCTTACTTCATTCAAGTGAACTCGGTTGGACTAAGAAAAATATTTCAGCTAAAAAAATGTTTAAAGTTGGAGATGAGATTGACTGTATAATTACTGAAATTGATAAAGATAAAAGACGTGTTGCAATTTCACATAGATTAACTCAAGACAATCCATTTGAAACATTTGAAAAAAAATATCCTGTTGGAACAATTGTTGAAGGTGAAGTGGTAAATAAAAATGAATACTCACTATTTGTTAAAGTTGAAGACTTAGATGTGGATGCATTTCTGCACTGCAATGATTTAACTTATCTCAACAATGGTGAAGAAGAATTAGAGAAGTACAAAAAAGGTGATAAAATTAAAGTTAAAGTGCTTGAAGTAAAAGCCTCAGAACAAAAAATTAGAGTTGGTTTAAGACAAACCCAAGCAGATCCTTTTGATTACTTTAATGACAAAGAAAAAAATCAAACAATTACAGTAAAAGTAATATCTACTGACAACAAAGGTTTAACAGTTAGACCTGAAGGATGTGAAATGGATTTCCAAATTAAAAAGTCAGAAATAGCCATCAATGCAGCAGATGCCCGACCGTCAAGATGGACAGGTGGTGAAAAAGTAGATGTCGCTATTAAAGAAATTCAAATGGATAAGAGAAAAGTGATATTAAGTATTAAGCTTTTAGAAGAAATAGATCGAGATACTGCACTAAAAACTTATGGAAGCGAAGCAAGTGGAAAAAATTTACCTTTCAGCTCACTTTCTGAGGATTTAAAGAAAAAAGAAGAAGATAAAGAGTAAACAGAAGATTTAAATTGGCTATTGTAAAATCAAAGCTTTTAAAACAACTCTCCGAAAACTATCCCAATTTTTTAAAAAAAGACCTCGAAAAGTTTACCAATATAATTTTAAATGAAATTAAACGTGCCCTTATAAGAGGTGACCGGGTTGAACTAAGAGGTTTTGGTGTATTTTCAACCAATATTCAAAGAGCGAGGATCAGTAGAAACCCCAAAACCGGCGAGAAGGTAAATACGCCAGAAAAGAAAACAATTCACTTTAAAATGTCAAAAGACTTGTTTAAAAAATTAAACAATGAAGAAGAATAAAATATTCATAGCTTGTGATAGTACAAATATTCAAAGAATTAAAGAAATAATAAAAAAATCAAAAACTTCTAAATTAAAAATTGGTTACAAGTTTGGATTAGAGTTTTTAAATTCCAAAAATGGAAGAAAGTTTGTTTCACAATTAAAAAATCAAATAACTTTTGGAGATTACAAATTTTCAGATATTCCAAATACTTGTTCTTCAGCTATAAAAGCAATTAAAGATCTTAAATTTAATTATTGCACAATTCATATCAGTTCAGGCTTAGAAGCATTAAAAGCGGCCAAGAAAGCTTCTGGAAAAACTCGTCTAGTTGGAGTGACTATTCTAACATCATTGGACAATAAAGCTCTACAAGAAATTGGTTTTAATAGGGATGTTAAAAAATTAGTTTACCACCAGGCTAAGTTAGCAAACAAAGCAAAATTAGATGCGATTGTTTGTAGTGCTCAAGAAGTTAAAATAGTTAGAAAAGTGTTTAAAAAAGAAATTATTACACCAGGAATAAGATTTAATTCAAAATTAAAGTCAAACATAAACGATCAAAAAAGAGTCTTGACTCCTAAACAAGCATATAAAAATGGAAGTGATTGGCTTGTAATTGGAAGACCAATTACAAAAGGTAACATTAAAAATAATATTCAAACATTAATCAATCATTTAAACTAATGAAAGGTTGTAAGATTTGTGGGATCTCAGATCTCAATACTCTTAATTTTATAATTAATCATCCCTATCCATCCCAATTTATTGGTTTCATTTGCAACTATAAAAAAAGCTCAAGATATGTTGAGGCTGAAAAGCTAAATGAGTTACTGAAATTAGATAAAAAGAAATCTAATTTTGTAGCAGTACTTGTAAAACCTGATGAGACTATTTTAGAGGAAATTAAACATCTGCCCTTTGATTATTATCAAATTTATGACAGCACGCCTGATGAAATAAAAGAAATTAAACAAAAGTATAATAAAAAAATTATTACTGCTCTTACAGTATCTAATCAAGATGACATTAATAAATACAAAGCTTTTGAAGATGTGGCAAATATATTACTTTTTGACTCAAAAGGTTATGAAAAAACTCAGTCTTTTAATCATAATTTTTTAGATAATGTAAATAGTTCAAAGCCAATTATGGTTGCTGGTGATATCAAAACTGATGATCTAAATAATTTTAAAGATAAGCCTTTTTTAATAGATGTCAGTGGTAATTTAGAGTCAGATAGAGGTGTTAAGGATATAAATAAAATTGATAAGTTTTTAAATACAGTCCATAATATAAATTCTTAAAAATTATCTATGACAAAAAATTCGTTAAAAACAGGTCCAGATGAGCTAGGTTATTACGGCGAAGGTGATGCTGCTATGGGTGGAATGGCAGTGGGTGAAACACTTATGCCAGCACTTCATGAATTAAGTAAAGGGTTTGAAGAAGCTGTTAAAGATAAGGATTTTTTAGATGAATATGCTTATTATTGTAAGCACTACATTGGAAGACCTTCACCATTATATTATGCAGAAAATCTTACTAAAAAATTAGGTGGTGCAAAAATTTTATTTAAACAAGAGCATCTAAATCATACTGGTTCTCACAAGATCAACAACAGTCTGTTTCAAGTTTTACTTGCAAAAAGAATGGGTAAAACTCATTTAATTTGTGAGTCTGGAGCTGGACAACATTTTAGTGCAACTGCTGCTGTTGCTGCAAAATTCAATATGCCATTAATAGGTGTTATGGGTGATATTGATATAAAGAGAGTTAATCAAAATATTATTAAAGCAAAACATTATGGTGCAAAATTAGAAGCTGTACCTGGTACACTTAAAGAAGCTATTACATCTGCAATTAAAATTTGGTCTAGTAATCCAGAATATGCTTACATATGTGGGTCTGCTGTTTCATCAGCACCATTCCCTAAACTAGTTGCATTTGCTCAAAGTATTATTGGAAAAGAAATTAGAGAACAATCTATGGAACAAGAAGGAAAAATTCCAGATATGATTGTAGGATGTGTTGGTGGAGGCTCAAATTTTGCAGGAGCTATTTATGAATTCTTGGATGAACCTAACGTAAAAAAAATTGGTGTTGAAGCTGCAGAAACTGCAGCACTAACAAATGGTACGCCGGGTATCATGCAGGGAATGAAAACTTATATGTTACAAACTGATGATGGTGCTAAATCTTTAGGAGGAATGAGTTTAGGTGCTGGAATAACATATTTTTCTGTAGGGCCTATGCACTCTTACTTAAAAGATCAAAAAGCTGTTAACTATTCATCTGCAACAGATCAAGAAATGTTAGATGCTTATAAAATGATTGCTCAAACTGAAGGGATTTGTTCTGCTTTAGAACCTATGGCGGGTGCTGCTGAAATCATTTTTAGACAAGCAAAAGATAAACCTAAAGATTATATCATTTGCCTAAGCCTATGTGGCAGAGGTGAAAAAGATTTAGACACAATTCAAGAACATATTGGTAAAGATTTTGAGTGAAAGATTAGATAAAATTTTTAAGTCCCCTACTCCTAAAACAAAATTAGTTTCTTATTTTGTAGGTTGTTACCCTACGCCTGAAATAAGTTTGGAGTTAATCAAACAAGCAATTGATAATGGTGTTTCTATATTGGAAATTGGATACTGTACATCTGAAGCAAGTGCAGAAGGGCCTATTATTAAAGCTGCTCACGACCATGTATTAAATAATGGTCATAATCTTCAAGATATTATTAAACTAGTTAAGGATATAAGAGATTACAATCAGGATGTAGGAATTGTATTGATGGGCTATATTGCTAATTTATACAAGTATCCTATTTCAAATTTTGTAGACGATATTAAAGTGGCTGGCGCTGATGCTGTGCTTGTAGTTGACGCTCCTCATGAACTAAAAGAAGAAAATAAATTAAGAGAAGCTTTAAATAAAAATGGATTATCACTTATTAAATTAGCTGCACCTACTACTGATGACAACAGACTTAAAGATATTGTTAATATAGCCTCTGGCTTTTTGTACCAAGTTAATGTTTCGGGTGTAACCGGAGTTAAATCAGCAAATGAAACTGATGTTACGAATTTTGTAAAAAGAATCAGAAATTTAACTCAAATCCCTATTTGTTCTGGATTTGGAATTAAGAGTCCTGAAGATGCTAAAAAAATGGCTAATAGTGGTTGTAATGGCGTTATTGTCGGATCAGCATTTGTAAAATATATTCAAGATAATATTGAGAACAAAGATTTACCACAAAGTTTAGGCAATTTAGTAAAAAATTTTACAGAAGAATTAAATTAATATGGTCAATTGGATAACTAAAATAATCAAGGCAGGAGAGAAAATCAAAACTGCTTTTCATGAACGAGCTACAAAAGAAGATATCGCAAAGAGTGATTGGACAAGTTGTTGTAGAGGACCCATTCTTAAAAAAGATTTAGAGCAAAACTTATGGGTTTGCCCAGATTGTAATAAACATCACCGAATTAAACCAAGCCAAAGATTTGATATTTTATTTGGTAAAAATAATTATGAAGTGTTTAAAACTCCTATTCCAAAAGATGATCCTTTAAACTGGACAGATTCAAAATCGTACAAAGATAGACTAAAAGCTGCTCGTAAAAAAACAGGCATGGAATGTGGAATGATGGTTGCTTGTGGAACTATCAACAACATTAAGATAACAGCAGTTGCATCAGACTTTGACTTTCTAGGTGCTTCAATGGCTGCAGCTGAGGGAGAAGCTTTTTTATATGGCATTCAACATGCTATAGAAAACAGAACTCCTTTTATATGTATTAGCGCTGGTGGTGGAATGAGAATGATGGAAAGTTTAATTTCATTGTCCCAAATGACCAGAACAACTCTTGCAATTAATGAATTAAAGAAAAATGGTTTGCCTTATTTAGTATGCATCACCGATCCTACAGCGGGCGGTATTACAGCTTCTTATGCAATGTTGGGTGATATTCATATTGCAGAACCAGGTGCCTTAATAGCTTTTGCAGGTGCTAGAGTTATTCAAGGAACTGTTAAAGAGGAATTGCCTGAAGGATTTCAAAAAAGTGAATATGTTGAAAAAACAGGTTTTGTCGATCTAATTGTTGAGCGTAAAGATCTTGTATCAAAAATAGGAACTTTATTATCAATATTGTTAAAACAAAATTCTGTTATAAGCTCTGAACAAAATGAAACTTCAGAAGATAGTCAGTCGCTTACAAGAGCTGCATCCTAAAGAAATAGATCTAAGTTTAGATCGTATTCAAAATCTCTGTCAAAGATTAGGCAATCCTCAAGATAAGCTTAAAGCAATTTCAATTGTAGGAACCAATGGAAAGTATTCAACTATCCAAGCAATGTTTGCCATTTTAAAAGAAGCAAAAATTAAATGTAATATTTACACAAGTCCTCATATTAAAAGTATCAATGAAAGGTTTGTTTTTAATAATGAAGAACTTAACGATGAAGAATTAGCAAAATTATTTGAAGAAATTGAAAGCGCTAACAATAATGAACCTATTACCTTTTTTGAGATATTAACCGCAGCTTATTTTTTAAAAGCTTCTCAATATCCAGACAATATAAATTTGATAGAAACTGGCCTATTTCATAGGTTTGACGCCACTAATATTTTAAAGAATAATCTAGCAAGCATAGTAACCTCAATTGGTCTTGATCATTTAGATTGGCTACCTGAAAAAGAACAAACTGTTGAAAAAATTATTTATGAGAAAACTTCAACTCTTTTAAATTCAAATATTGTAGTTGCAAAACAAAGTTCTAAAGAAATTACAGATAGTATTAAAAAAACAATGTCAAATAATAGTTCAAATAAGTTTTTTCATAATGAAAATTATAGTTTTACAATGAAAGAAAATGATTTCTTTTATTATGAAGATCAATTAGGTGGAATAAAATTGCCAATACCTAATACTAAAGGTCAATTTCAATTAGAAAATATCTCTACAGCTATTGCAACATTAAGAGGCATAAAAAATTTTGATATAAACGATGATCACATCAAACAAGGAATTACAAAAATAAATAGTATTGCAAGATTACAAGAAATCAAATCTGGTAAACTAAAAGAGCTTGCCAAAGATCATCAACTTTTTGTTGATGGCTCTCATAATCCTTTAGGCGCAAAAGTATTAAATGAATATTTAGAAAGTTTAAATTGTAATAAACACATTATCTTGGGAATGATGGCTAATAAAGATCATAATGAATATATGAGTTACTTTAAGGATGTTAAAACCTTGACCACTATAGATATCCCAAATCAACCTAATTCAATTAAAGGTAAAGAACTTAAAGATAAACTTAATGGTTTTAAAAACGTTAACTACAAAGAAAATGTAGAAGAAGCTATTAAATCAATTCCAATTAAGGAAAACGATATAATACTTATTACAGGCTCTTTGTATCTTGCTGGGGAAGTACTGAATTTAAATTAGATATTTTTATCTAAAAATTCTTTCATGTGACTTTCAGGAACTCCACCAACTTTTCTATCTACTTCAACACCCTTTTTGTAGATAATAACTGTCGGTACGCCTCTAATCCCTGCAGCACTTCCAGTATTAATTCCGCCATCTTCGATATCTGCATAATAGAAACCAGCTTTATCTTTATATTCGTCTGAAAGCTTAGTCATTACTGGAACAAGTGCTTTGCAAGGTCCACACCAAGCAGCACTAAACTGGATAACTGAAATATCTTCGTTTTTTATTTTACTATCAAAATCGTCGTCTTTAAAATCATTAAGCATATGTCTGATATAATTGATTCAATTGATTATTCAATGGGCAAAAGTAAACTTTTTTTGATTTATTAAATTATACGTCAGAATACTTTTGCTCTAGATTCATCACATAATCATTAATTCCATCAAGAAATTTAAGCTTTTCATCTACTGTTTTGAAGGAGAACATCTTGTCTTCATTTTCTCTAATCTCATCACATTCTGAATAAAAGGCAGAAATTGTCCACCATTTCTCTTTATTGGTACTTAAAATTCGTGAAGCTATACGACGTTTAATTTTTTTATGAATTTCTTTAGGTAAAATTTCAGGCGCCTCATTAAATATCAATCCATGACCAAAAGTAACAAGTCTTTGATCATCAAACTTATCTAATAATGCAAATTTTTCTTTCCAATCACCTGTATGAAATTTAGGAAATAAAGCTTGGTCTTTAGCAGAGGTAAATCCTCCAGAATAAATAGACTCTTCTGGTTCAATATCCTCTTGTGAGGAAATTTCCATTTTCTCTTCTGCAGCTTCTCTTAAAATATTACAAATATCTTGTGAGAACTTTTCATTAGTTTTAACTAACTCGGCCCTTTTTTTAATTAGATTTGGATCTAGTTTACTATAAGGCTCAACTTTCATTCCAAAACTTTGATCTAAAATTATTGGTGCTTTATTTGATCTAATAGTTCTTAAAAATTTAGGAGATTTTTTCATCTCTTTTTTTAAGTCTTCGTAATTTAATTTCTGAATAGCTTCCACATCAACTCTTAGATCTACAGCTTGACCCCATTTATAAACTGGATGCATGCAAGCATTCGGGTGTAGTGGTGCACACAAATATAAACGGCTTGTTCCATAAAAATACTCATTCAATGTAAATATTTTTTCCTGTTTAACCATATTCTCAACAATAACTTTGCTGCTTGTTTTAAAATATTCTTGCCACAGTGTTGGTTGTTTTTGTTTAATTAAATCTAAAACTTTAACAGTAAGTTCAGTATCAAATAATGCAGAGTGAGCACCAGCAAACTCAAAGCCATTTAATCGAGCTAAAGACTCTAGCTTCATTGATTTATTTCCTTTAGGATTTAATTCTGTCTTTAAAACATCATCATCTATAGCAAATGCTGCTCTAACAATATTTAAAGCATCATGGCGAACATTTCCCTCCGTATTTGTCAAATATGGCTTTCTTAAAGATTTAAAAAATTCTTTTCTAATTACTTCATCATCAAAGTTGATACTTGAATAACCTAAAAAGGTTGCAGGTGACCATTCTCTAAATTTTTGTTCCACCTGAGTTAACATTTCGTAATGACTTAGATTACCTTTAGTCAATAAATCGACATTTGATTTATTAATACAAAGAGCGGTAGCACTTGGAACTCTATCTTGGGGTAGTCTACATCTTGCTTGAAAACGCTCTAATTCTTTAAAGTTTTCGTCTAATAATATTCCACCTATTTCAATAATAGTTGCCCAATCTGTTTGAGCAGAATCTGTTTCAATATCCCATACTACGTAATTCAATTTGCTCTCCTTTGTGCATAAAATTGTTCAACTTTTTCTAAAAATTTATTTTGATAATCTTTTAATCTTTCACCATCTATTAAAAACCTTTGAAACATATTATCTTTTGTACATAGCAATATGACTGCTTGAGTAATATTAGATCCATGTACAGTGTTATGGGCTAAAGCATAAGCACTACATTGCAAATAATAATCATCAATCCATTCATCTTTTTTGGGTTTGTTGCTTTGTTTAAAATCGATAATTGTCTCTTTATTTTCATAAATTCCCACACAGTCAGCAGCTCCTGCATACTTTCCGGGATAATATAATGTTGCCTCACAGCCCCAAATCTCATCCAATTTATTTCTTAAACCATTTTCAATAATCTGGTCAGCCATCATTCGCTCTCTAGTATTGTCTCCCAATAAATCTAAATTTAACTTACCTAGCAAAAATTTTTCAAGGTATTCGTGCATTGAACTACCTCTGCTGCTAGCTTCTTGAGTAATAATTGCTGCCTGTTTATGACCAACCCTTTGCTTCCACGCTTGAAGAGATGCTTTTTTTTCTTCAAACTCAGTTGCTTTTAAAATTGTTGTAACTGATGGCAAGCGTTCTTCATTAACAGAGTAATGTCTTGAGCCATCTACTATTGATCTAGTTGATTTTGGATAAATATATTTATTATTCCACTCCATGTGATTTCTTATATTAGCTATTTTAGAAAAAAAGAAATTAATTATTTGCTTGTTTTGAACGATCAACAAATTTTTCTACATTTTCTGTTTGGACTGCTTTTTCAAGTTGTTCAGGATCTTTAATACTTTCAAGTGTTCTAGTAATTGATCTTGCGTCTGTTCCGAACTTATCCACAACAGACATAGCTTCTTCTAATTTTTTTCTAAGAGAAATTATATTATCAAAGTGCTTTCCAAATCTTGAGGTTATTGTTTTTAAGTGATTATAAATTTCGGTAGCACCTTTTTGAACTTTTAAAGATTGAAATCCCATGTGAAGAGATTGTAAGTAAGCTGAAAGAGTATTAGGGCCACAAATTACAATTTTATGTTTTTTCATTAATTCTTGAGTTAACAACTCTTTAGTGCTTGGATCTTGGTACTCAGTTAATTCTTTATACAAACTTTCAGTTGGCGCATAAACAATTGCAAAATCTGTAGTTTTTGGTGGAACAATATATTTTTCATTAACACTTTTAGCTTTAGCTTTAAAAGTAGTGGCTAATTTTGCTCTAGCATCTGCAACAGCTCTTTTATCTTGCGCGTCATGACCATCGGTAATTGCTTTAAATTTTTCTACTGGAAAATGGCTATCTACAGGAACTAAAACATCCCCTTGAAGCTTAATTGCAAATTCAACATTTTCACTGGTATCTTCCTTCATCTTAACGTTAGTCATGAATTGAGAAGCAGGTAACAAGTCTTTAATTAATGCATCCAAACTAAACTCGGCAAGCGTTCCATACTTTTTAACACCTGCTAAAATTTTAGTGATCCCCTCTTGGCTTTTATTTAATAATTCAACCTGACTATTAAAGTTTCCAACTTTTTCATCAACTTTAGTTAAAGCTTCTGTCATATCTTTAGTGACCCCAGTAGATAGATTGTTAAATGAAGTCGACATTGAACCCAGCGAGGTATTAATAGTATTGTTTAAGGTGTCTTTTAATGTAACGATTTCAGTTTTTAAATTAGCTATCTCTTCAGCTTCCTTATTTTCATTCTCATCTTTTGGCTTAGATTTTAGATTTAGATAAAGAATTGCTGATGCAATCCCTACTAATAAAACTAACAAAACAACTAAAATTATATCCATGATTCTATTTTTTTATTTTATATTAAAAATTTAGTTAATATAAGAGCTAATAGCTGTACAAGCATAATGCTCTAAAAACTTATTATTCTTAAAATCATATTTAGACATAGTCATTCGAGGTTTTTCTTCACCTTCAAATAAAATTAGCTGAAATCCTAATTCATAATCTTTAAATCTAGCAGTAAAGTAATCTTCACCTGTATCTAATTCACTACTCTTGATGGTTTGAAACTGACCTTTTTGATCATCAAAATAATGAAATGCGGTAGTTTCAAGCTTGAAATTGAGGGGTTTATACTTTCTCCCAAACAGTGCTGATTTCATATTAACACAAGTTATTTCAAGACCTTGATCAGCTACTGAAAAATTTGGCCAAATAAGTAATATTAAAATAATTATTTTTCTCATTTACGAAAATCATAAAAATCACTGATTTCTCTAAATTTATGTCTTTCTCTTCGCCACAAATAAAAAAAGATTGCAATCAATAAAGGTTGTAAAATAACAAAAATAAGGATGTTGATTAACTCATATGACATTCCAGTATGTTCAGCCATAATTTCAAGAACTAACACACACCAATTAAAAAAATCATTTATCATAATTTTTTATGTGAAAATTCTCTGCAAAGCTTATTAGCCTCTAACACTGAGGGAACAAGTTTATCTAATTTCCAACTATTAGTTCGGATATCAAAATACTTAGCTGCCGTAAAATTTAGTCCATCAACAATTTCAATTTCATATTTTTTAAACTCATCATAAAATTCTTTAAGAAAATAAATATATTCTTTGATAGGATAAGAACCTAAACTAAGATGAACACGGTAACCCATTAAAAACGGTGCTATATCTTGAACTTTAGCTGTGATCTCTTCACCATTTATCTTAATTGGAATATTTTTATCCAATAATTGCTTAATATCCCCTGGTTTCTCATAGGTATAAACGGTAAATGTATTATAAACTTTTTCACAATTGTCCTGTGTTCTAATCCAAAAGTTAAGATTATCACCATGAGTAACCTCTCCACTTACCCGGGCATAGGATAATGTTTCATATCTATCTATACTCCACTCTTCCTCTTCTGCCTGAGCTTGATAGGCAATAACTAATAAAAATAAAAATAGATGTAATGAGATAAAAATAGCTAAGCGCTTCAAGATTTAAGCTCCACTTTGAAACCATCACTTTTTAAAAGTGACGTTATTTTATCTAATAATAAACTATGATGGATATTTGAGTTTACTTTGAATTTAAAAGTTTGTTTGTAGACTGGTGTGGAATTACCGTATGAGATGAAGGTTGATACATGACAATATTTGTAAATATCATTTATTTCCATTAATTAGCGCTCCTTATTGGTTGTATTTTTGAAAGTAAGTAACTTGTAGTTACTGATAATGGTTCCAATCCTTTCTCGTGGGAGTTGCCTACGTGATAACAAGGAAGATAATGAAAAAAGACGTAAACAGGATGAAAAAAGATTGGAAATCCAATGCATGATATTAATTAATCAAACTGGTATGTTTTCATTCAGTCAAAACTTTGTTAAAAAAAAGATAACAAAAATTTAAATTATGGAATTATTCTTAATATTAAAAATTATATTTATAATAGGAGCTGTGATTGCACTTTATGCAGTTGCTAGAAACCTTGATATTATTAAGATTATTTTAATTTATTGGAAAGATCTAATTCTTAGAAAGTAGTTTAATTAATTTTTTAATTTCTGGCTTTTTAACAGATGATTTTGACGTCATCATACAAGCTACAAACTCTAAGATCTCACCATCTTTTAAAATACGAAGATTATTAGCTTTTAAAGTCTCACCAGTTGACGTTATATCAGTAATAATTTCACTTGATCCAGTAAAAGGATAAGCCTCTGTAGCTCCTAAACTTCCAACCAATTTAAATTGAGTAACCCCTTTTGAAAATAAAAATTCTCTAGTTAAATTTGGATATTTAGTTGCAACTCTTAATCTTTTCTTCTTTTTATCTTTAAATTCAAATGCGATTTCCTCTAAATCTGCAACTGTTTGAACATCAATCCATGGATCAGGAATTGCAACAACCAACGTTGCTTTTCCAAAATCATATCTTTTAGATACATTAATTTTATTTTGAATATTTACTTCACTTTCTTTTAATAAATCATATCCTGAAAAACCAAGATCTAATGAACCATCTCCAAGTCTTTCAACTATTTCTCTGGCATGGAGATATAAAACTTTAATATTCTTTAATTGTTTTATGGATCCTAACAAATCTCTTTCCCCACGCTCAGAAACTAGATTTAATTTATTTTTTTTAAATATCTTTAGAATATCTTTTCTAAGTCTACCTTTACTTGGAATACCAATATTAATTATATTTTTGCTCATTAGTAATTTAAATTTAAAGCAGCTCCAACTGCTGCTACTTGATTTTTAGCCCCAAGATCTGAAATTAATTTATCATATCTTCCACCATTAATTATGTTTCTGATTTTTGATTTAGACTTGATATCAATTTTAAATACCATGCCTGTGTAATATTCTAACTGTCTTCCAAATGAAGCAGAGAATACAACATTGAGTTTTGAGATTTTATTATTTGAGATTGGAAAATATTTTTGATCAACTACTAAATTAATTTTATTCTTTTTAAAAAACTTATTTAATTCACTTGCAGCTTTATTAATTGGACATTTAATTTTTAAAAACTCTTTAATAATTTTTGATACATTTTCACCCTTTTTTGTTCCTCTTGGGTCCCTAATTTTGTTATCAAATCTTTTTAAAATTTCATCAATTGATCTTCCTGCAATAACTTTAGATAGATCCTCTTTTAACATTTTAAAATATCTCTTCTTATCAATTTCAACGATAGTTGGATCTACATCTGAATTAGTTTCTAATCTTTTTAAGAGATCATTAAAATATTTCTCTCTCCAAAAATGTCTTGATAATCTTAACTTCCAACGCTTTGGGATATCTAACTTTGAAATTAACAAATTAAAGATTTCAACATTACCGATTGTCAGTGTACCAGATGTATATTTAATATTTTGTAGAGACTTTAGAGAAGTGTTTATGATTTCTTTATCATCATTCTTCTCATCCTTGGATCCTATTATCTCAAAACCTACTTGATCTCTAATTATAGAGTCTTTTTTGTTTTGTGACTTTCTATACGCCTGACCGCTATAAAAAATCTTCTCTTTTCCCTTTAAATTATTTTCTAAATATCTAAGACATGATGCAATGGTTAAATCTGGTCTAAGGCAAAGCTCACTTCCGTTTTGATCAATAAAAGAAAATATAAATTTTCTAAAGTTTTCACCTGATCTTTGAACAATATGATTGGCCTCAATTACTGAAGGTAAATCAATATACTTAAATCCTTTAGATTTTACCGATCTAAGGATATTTTCAGATAAGTTTTTTGATTTCATTAATTAAATCAGCTTTTGGAATTGTTTGATTGTTTTCACCCTTAACGCCTTTAAGGTTTTTAATAGTAACCGTGTTATCGTTAAATTCATTTTCTCCACAAATAACCGCAACGGTTAATTGACGTTTATTTGCTAAATCAAGTTGTTTACCTAGGTTTTTTTTAGTGTTCAAAAAAACTTCAGCGTTAATATTATTGTCTCTTAATAGATCCACTAATTCATAATAATTTTTTAGATATTTTTGATCCATAACACAAACTAAAACTGGTTTTTGATCTTCAACTTTAATTTGATCTAATTGCATTAAAGCAAACAATAATCTATCTACACCAAAACTTATTCCTGTTCCTGGAATATCAACACCTCTAAATCTAGATATTAATTTTGCATAAGCTCCCCCTGAGCATATGCTTCCAATATCTACTTCTTTTCCTTTGTTATTAGTGACTTTGAAATTTAAATTAGTCTCTACAATAAAGTCAGAATAATAAGCAAGGCCTCTAACGATAGTAAAATTAGTCTTAACTTGATTTAAATTAGACCCAAATCCTAATACTTCAAACACATCCTCAAGCTCAGTTATCCCTTCTTGGGATAAAGGATTTTTTAAAGTTTCTTTTAATTGTTTTAAGTCTTTAATCTTTAAAAAATTTAATATTTGTGCAGCTTGATCATCAGATAGATCAGCTCCTTTAGTAATAGCACCACTTTGATCTTTTCTTTCTTTTTTAAGGAGGTCTTCAACTCCTTTTAATCCAAATCCAGGCTTATCTAATTTATCAATCGCTCGGATAACCTTAATTTGTTTTTCTTCAGAAATTTTTAATTCATCAATTAATCCTTGAACGATTTTTCTATTACTTACATTAATGGTAAATTGATCTTTGTTTAATCCACAATCTGATAGTGTACTTGAAATTAAATTACAAAGCTCTGCATTTGCTTGAGCAGGATTAACATTTCCAACGATATCAAAGTCGGCTTGCATAAATTCTCTGTAACGACCATTTCCAGCTTTTTCGTTACGAAATACATTTTGGATTGCATATCTTTTAAATATTGAAGGGAGCTCTTGATTGTTTTGAGCAACAAATCTTGCTAGAGGACTTGATAGATCGTACCTTAGCGTAATACTTTTTTCACCATCTTGAAATGAGAATACATCAGACATAGGATTAGTATCGTCTTCTGCAAGAAAAGATCCTATGTTTTCACTTATTTCAAACGAAGGGGTTTCAAGAGCCTCTGCTCCAAACTTAATAAAATTATTCTCAATCGCTTTTAATAGCTTTTTTTTGAGAAGAAGTTTTTTATCCCAACGATCTTCAAAACCTGAAGGTAATCCAGGTACTAATTTATTTTCTTTATTCATTTTTTGGTACCCGGGCTGAGAATCGAACTCAAACTTAAAGTTCCACAAACTTTCGTGCTAACCGTTACACCACCCAGGCATTCCTTGTTTTTATATTATTTTTGTGTGGATTAAAAATTATATTATAAATAAATAGCCTACAGGCTATGGAAACAGATTCTATGAGTGCTTCTTGAAGTCTCTCTGTATGTAATATTTATAATCATGGGCAGTCTTTTAGACAATAATTGTCATTATTCAAGGTAAAAATAAAAAGGACGTTAATCTATTTTGTAGATTAACGCCCTTAGAAATATTTAAAAATTAGTCTATTTTTTTTAGATTAACTGCAGAAGGACCTTTTGGGCCATCTTCTAATGTAAACTCAAGTTTATCACCTTCATTTAGATATCTCATGTCAGCTGCTTTAACTGCAGAAGCATGCACAAAGGCATCTTTTTCTTTGTCATCTCTTTCAATGAAACCGTAGCCTTTTTTACCATTATACCATTTAATTTTACCAGTTAGTGTACTCATCTTATTTCTTAGTCCTATAGTTATTTATTATATAAATAAGGTAATTTCTTTTAAAATTATTTCAAGATGAAAAGTGGATGGTGGTGCCTCGGGAAGGATTCGCACCTCCGACACAAGCCTTTTCAGGGCTCTGCTCTACTCCTGAGCTACCGAGGCAAAAATTAACCCCTAAAGATTATTCTGCCTTTTGTAAGGTCGTAAGGTGTCATTTCGACTGTCACGTTATCGCCTTGCAATACTCTAATTCTGTTTTTTCTCAACTTACCAGCAGTATGAGCGGTAACAGTATGCCCATTCTCTAGCTTAACTCTAAACATTGCATTTGGAAGTAGGTCCATGACCTTTCCTTTAAATTCAAGCAAATCTTGTTTAGACAATTTTATTTTCTCCTAATTCTTTTTTTTACAGATTGAGCGTGTCCTGCCAATCCTTCGTAATTTGCAAGTGTTATAACTGAAGGGCCAAGACTTTCAATACCCTTTTTAGATAAGTTTATATAGGAAATCCGTTTATAAAATTCATTTACACTTACTCCACTTGAATATTTAGCTGAACCATTGGTTGGTAATATGTGGTTAGAACCAACATTATAATCGGTCATTGCCATAACAGCATATTTTCCTAAACAAACAGATCCTGAGCTTTTAATTTTAGGTACAAAAGATTTATAATTTTTAACATTTAGCTCTAAATGCTCAGGGGCTATTTTATTTACAACATCAATTATTTTTTTGTCAGAACTAATATGCATTAATATCCCATTATTCATTAAGCTTTGTCTTGCAATAGACGATCTTGGAATTTCTTTTAATTGATTAGAAATTTCATTTTGAACTTTATCTATTAAAGATTTGTCTTTTGAAATTAAAATACATTGAGCAAGATTATCGTGCTCTGCTTGTCCAATTAAATCACTTGCAACCCATTCTGGATTTGAAAATTTATCACAAACAATAGTAACTTCAGAGGGGCCTGCGGTCATTCCCTCAATTCCAACATCACCGAAAACCTCTTTTTTAGCTGCAGCTACATAAGCATTACCAGGGCCCACTATTTTATTAACTTTATTTATTTTCTTTGTTCCATAAGCAACAGCTGCAATTGCTGATGGTCCACCAATTGAATAAATTTCTTTAATTTTACATTTACGAGCTGCATATAATACTGCTAGATTTTGTTTTCCTTTAAATCCAGGATTAATCATCACAATTCTTTTAACACCTGCAACAATTGCTGGAATAGCATTCATTAATACACTTGAGGGATATGAAGCAGTCGAACCAGGCACATAAATTGCAACCGATTCTAAAGGCATATATTTATACTCTAGTTTATTTTTGTACTTATCAACGTAAGAAATGTTTTTAAATTTTTGAAGAGAGTGAAATTTATAAATTCTATTGTATGCAATATTGATTGCTTGTTTTACTTTTTTATCTAGTGATTTTATTGAATTAGTAATCTGTTTTTGTGAAGGAACAATTATAGTATTTTTATTAAATTTTTTTTCATATTTTACTAAAGCTTTGTCTCCATTTTTTCTGACATCTTTAATAATACTTGAAACTGAAACTGAGTTAGATTGTACTTTTTTCTTTCTTTGCAAAAGTAAGCTATCTAAATTTTTATCAAAATTTTTAATGTTACTATTTAATATTTTCATTAGTCTTTAATTTCGCTTTGATCTTCTAGTCTTACTTCAATTGTTTCTGTAGTCAAAGCAATGTGGACATTATTATTAAAAATTAAATTAATTTCATAATCATCTTTATTTTTTAGATAATCGATTGCGATCAATTCTAAAACTAAATCCTTATTTTTTTGATCTATATTTTTAGATTTTACTTTATCAACAAAGTCAAACCTGCAAATACTGTTAATTTTCTTGTCTTCTTGATCTGTCTCAATTTTAGTTCTCTCAATTGATAATAAGAAAACTTTATTGGATGCCAAATATTTTATATCCGACACTTTAACTTTAGCTCCAGCACTACATGCTGAAATCATTTGTAAACCTTCATTATCGGAAGCTATAATTTTTGCTAAATATTTCTTATCCATTAATTAACTCTTCTAATTTTTGCTCCAACTTTTTTCAATTTCTTTTCTATATTTTCGTATCCTCGATCTAGATGATAAATTCTATTAATAACCGATTTTCCTTTTGCAGTTAATGCCGCTAAAATTAATGAGACAGAGGCTCTAAGGTCGGTTGCCATCAATTCAGCTGCTTCAAATCTAATGTTACCACTCACTTTTGCTTTATTACCATTTGTTGAAATTTTAGCACCCATTCGATTTAGTTCAGCAACGTGCATAAATCTGTTTTCAAAAATATCTTCTTTAATTACAGATTGTTTGTTTGCTTTACACAACAACACCATCATTTGAGCCTGTAAATCAGTTGGAAAACCAGGATATGGTGCTGTTTTGATATTCATACTTTTAATTTTTTTATTTCCTACAATATGAATTTCATCTTTTTTAACTCTAATTTTTGCTCCTATTTTTTTCAAAGTATCAATTTCTGTTTGAATAATTTTAGGAATTATATTTTTTATCTTTAAATTTCCCTCTGTGACTGCAGCAGCCACTAAATAAGTTCCAGCTTCTATTCTATCAAACATTACTGGATAAGTAATTTCATTAACCTCTGATACTCCTTCAATTTTAACTGATCGCTTACTAATCCATTTGATATTGCATCCCATGCTTTTTAAAAAATTAACTAAATCTTTTATTTCAGGCTCAATTGCACAGTTACTTAAAACCGTAGTTCCCTTTGCAAAGCTTGCCGCAATGATTAAATTTTCGGTAGCACCAACTGATATTTTTGAAAATTTTATTTTATTTCCAATTAATCCCTTCTGTGCTTTTGCATGCACATACCCTTGAACGATTTTATATTTAACTCCTAACTTTGATAAAGCATCTAAATGTATATCAACAGGTCTGGTACCTATTGCACACCCCCCAGGTAAGGATACTTTTGCTTTACCAAATTTAGCAAGCAAAGGCCCAAGGACTAAAATTCCTGCTCTCATAGTTTTAACCAAACTGTAAGAGGCAAAATTTTTGCTCTGTTGTTTGTTATCAATAGTTAGATTATTTTTATTAAAATTAATTTTAGATCCTAATGATTGCAACAAGCTAACCATCGTCTCAATATCTCTTACCCTAGGTAAATTTTTTAGATAAACTTTTTTTTTTGATAATAAAGTTGCTGCTAAAATTGGAAGAGAAGCGTTTTTTGAACCTGATATTTTTATTTGTCCTTTGAGCTTATTTGCTCCAAAGACTTCTAGTTTTTGCATAACTATACTTTAGGTAACGTTACCCCAGTTTGGCCCATATATTTTCCATCCCGATCTGCATATGTCACTTCTGGTTTTTCATTTCCCTTTAAAAAGATAAATTGCGCAACCCCTTCATTGGCATATATTTTTGCAGGTAAAGGTGTGGTGTTAGAAAACTCAAGTGTTACATACCCTTCCCAGCCTGGTTCTAAAGGCGTAACATTAACAATAATTCCACATCTTGCATAAGTAGATTTACCTAAACAAATAACCAATACATCATCTGGAATTTTAAACTTTTCAACTGTTCTCGCTAAAACAAATGAGTTAGGTGGAATAATACATTCTGATGTATTTTTAGTTACAAAGTTTGTTGGTTTAAAATTTTTTGGATCCACTATTTCTGAATTCACGTTGGTAAAAATTTTAAACTCATCAGAAACTCTTGCATCATAACCAAAAGAAGATAGCCCGTAAGAAATGCTATTCCCTCTCACTTGTTTTTCTTCAAAAGGAGAAATCATTTCTTGTTCTTTGGACGTTTTTCTTATCCACTTGTCTGATAATACTGTCATTATTTAGTTTTCTTCTTTGTCTTTTTTTGAAAAAGTTTTCTTTTTTTTAAGTTTTTTCTAAGGGCTAAGCTTAATCGCTCATTTTTTTCTTTAGAATTCATTCTTTATCTGGATTAGTAAGGAAGTCTAATGTGATAGGCTTAGAAGTGTCTAACGTTTTAGGCTTAACCTCTTCTTCTTTAGGTCCTTCTTTAGCTAAACGTTTAGCTCTTTTTTCAGCAAGCTTTTTTTCTCTTTTAGCTTGCTTCTCCATAAGCTTGTTTCCTTTAGTAGATTTATAATCGTAATGAATTCCCATAAAATTTTCCTCACGTAGATATAAAGCATATTCATCAAAAAATTAAGGCAATATTTTGAAAAAAATGCTTTATTATCAGTAAATATTATTTTGATCATAAGCTCCTATAGATAAATGGTATATCAAGTCATTGGTAATGACTAATTCCCTGGTCAGTACAGGGTGGGAGCACCAAAATTAATTTTTGTAGAAAATTTTTCTTAAAAAAATTGATAATACAATTAATCCAAAAAAAGCAAGAATTGGCAAATAAATATCTGCAGAAAAAATTATATCTGTTATTCCTGGAAGTTCTGAATTTTGATCGATAACCTTTTCTAAGCCGCTGCCAATGGAAACAGCTAAGAATATTTGAGGTATAATTCCAATCAAAGTTGCAAAGAAAAAATTATTTACTTTTACATTAAAAATAGTGGGTAAAAGACAGCTTAACTGCCAAGGCATTCCTCCTATAAAACGATATAATAATAAATAAATAAATTCAGATTTTTTAAATTTTTGCTCGAGATTTTGAAATTTATTTAAAAATTTTTCTCTAATTAATTCTTTTAAAAAATAATTACCAAATAAATATAAGAAAGTTGCACCAACACTTAACCCTAAAACAACTAGCAGTGTCCCAACCCACTTTCCAAAAATAAATCCACCCATCAGTGCAACAGGTGAACCAAATCCTAAAAATGGAAACACCCACAATATCGTTAGTCCTAGAAAAATTATTGATAGTAAAAATAAATTTGAATTTCTAAGTTCAAAAAAATAAGATCTATTTTCTTTAATAAAATCATAAGAAGTTATTTCCTGAAGGCTAAATTTTGAAAAAAAAAATATAAAAATAAACAAATAGCTGTAAGATAAAATAATCCTATAAATAATTTAATTTTTTTAGCTTTTTCCATTAAATACAATGCTAATTATATAATCTTCTATTTGCTATTTATATATTTAGTTACTATAAAGAGCGAAAATTAATAAATTTTAACCACATTTTATGAAGCGAACATACCAACCATCTAACGTTAAACGAGCCAGAAAACATGGTTTTAGATCAAAAATGAAGACTAAGGGTGGACAAAAACTTTTGGCTAGACGAAGAGCAAGAGGAAGAAAATCGTTAACAGTATCAGTTTAGATAAATGAAAAGCAAAATACTTGCTCTTTCAAAAAACGAAGAATTCAAAAATCTACTAAAGCAAAAAAAAATTTCCAACAAGTACGTTACAATTTTTTTTGGCAACCTAGCTAACAAAGATGATAGCAAACTTAATATTAGTTTTGTGACTAAAAAGAAAATTGGGAATGCGATAAAAAGAAATAAAATTAAACGTAGATTAAGAAATATAGTTAATGAGGCAGTTAAAAAGATATCGTTAAAATTTAACTATTCATATCTTGTTATTGCCAAGGCAACTATGCTAAACAATGAATACAAAAATATAAAAGAAACTCTATTTCAGGATTTAGAAAAAATTAAATAATGAACATTTTCACAAATATTTTAATTAAATTTATCAAAGGTTATAAATTTCTAATTAGCCCACTACTTGGTCAATCATGTAGATATTTACCGACTTGCTCAGAGTACAGTATAGAAGCTTTAAAAGAATTTGGTCTAGTTAAAGGAACTTTCATGAGTTTAAAAAGAATTCTATCATGCCACCCAATAAAGTTTTTGGGAGGTGGCGATGGCTTTGATCCTGTTAAAAAAGAAGTGAAAGCTAAAAAATAATGGATACTAAAAATGTCATTGCAGCAATTTCTTTATCGGCAGCGGTAATAATTTTATATTCACTTTTTTTTGCTCCCCCGCCAGTTACTAAAGAACAATTGGCAGAAAAAAATAAAACTGAACAAAATTCAGATGCGCCTAGCTTGGATCAAAAAGAAACTATAACCGAAATTACAAGAGAAGAGGCTTTAAACCAAAATAAAAGAATTCAATTTGAAAATCAAAATATAGTTGGTTCGATTTCTTTAAAAGGTGCTGCAATCGATGACTTAACCTTTAAAGAATATAATGTAGCTTTAAATAGTGATGAGAAAGTTACTCTTTTAACGCCAAGAAATACTAAAGATGGATATTTTATAGAGAGTGGTTTTATAACTTCTGATAAAAATATTGATATTCCAAATTCTAATTCTATTTGGTCTGTATCAGGAAACAATAAACTAACCAATCAATCTCCAGTTAGATTATCTTGGACTAACGATCAGGGAATTACTTTTGAGAAAGAGATAAATTTAGATGACAAATTTTTATTCACAATTAAACAGAAAGTAATAAATCCAACAAAAAAAGAGTTTGATTTTTACACTTATGGTCAAATTATCAGAAAAGAAATTCCAGATATTTCGAATTTTTACATTCTTCATGAAGGTTTAATAGCAACATTAGATGAAGAATTAATTGAAGAAGATTATGACGATATTCAAGAAGAAAAATTTTCAAAAACTTCTCAAAAGGGGTGGCTTGGAATTTCAGACAAATTTTGGATAACCTCATTGATTCCACCAAGTGGTAAAGAATTCAAGACTACATTTGATTATAAAGAAAAGTTTCGTGCTAATTTTGTAGGTACAGAACCTCTAGAATTAAAAGGAAACTCGAGTATCGAAGATAAATTGCAAATAATAGTGGCTGCTAAAAGAGTAGACATAATTGATGGATACGCAAACTCTCTAAATATAGATAAATTTGATTTAGCAATTGATTGGGGATTTTTGTATTTCATTACAAAACCTTTGTTCCATGGCATAGATTACTTTTTTAAATTATTAGGAAATTACGGTCTGGCAATTATAGCAATTACATTTTGTATAAGACTAGCATTCTTTCCACTTGCAAACTTCTCATTTAAAAGTATGGCAAAAATGAAGGCTCTACAGCCTGAAATGGCTAGACTTAAAGATCTTCATAAAGAAGATAAAATGAAATTACAGCAAGAAATGATGGCTCTTTATAAAAAAGAGAAAGTTAATCCCATGTCTGGATGTTTGCCTATACTAGTTCAAATTCCAGTATTTTTTGCATTATACAAAGTACTGTTTGTAACAATTGAAATGAGACAAATGCCTTTTTTTGGATGGATACAAGATTTATCAGAAAGAGATCCTACATCGCTCTTCAATTTATTTGGTTTATTGCCTTATGATGTTCCTTCATTTTTGATGATTGGTGCTTGGCCTATTGCAATGGGTGTATCAATGTTTATTCAGCAAAAACTTAATCCCGCTCCAACAGATCCTATGCAGGCCAAAATATTTATGTTCTTTCCACTTTTCCTTACAATAATTTTAGCCCCATTCCCTGCCGGACTAGTTATCTACTGGACTGTTAATAATATTTTAACTATGGCTCAACAAGTTTTCATTATGAAAAGAACTACAGTTAAAACAGTTACTTAATGCTGGAAATAAAAGAAGAAGAATTAGATAAAATCCTCCCATCAGATGGTCCTTCAATTGATGAAGTTAAAAGATATTTGGAAAAATACAACGACGAATACATTGTTATAAAATGTGGTGGAAGCGTTTTAGTTGATCAAAATTTATTCGAAATTTTTATAAAAGATATTACTACTCTTAATAAATTAGGTTTTATTCCTATTATTGTGCATGGTGGTGGTAAAAGAATAAGCAATAAATTAAATGAGCTTGGAATAAAAAGTGAATTTATTAAAGGACTTCGAGTTACTGGAAAAGAAACAATTGAAGTAGTTGAACAAGTTTTAATAGAATTCAACCAAGAGATTGTTGAAGCCCTTAAAAAACAATCTTGTAATAGTGAAACAATTAACTCCAAAATTAATAATATTATTAGCGTAATTAAAGAAAATGATGAATTAGGATTTGTTGGAACACCAACTAAAATTGATCAATCTATTATTGATAAAATTGTAAACGATAAAAAAGTTCCAGTAATTGCACCGTTAGGTCTAGATGAAAGCAATCAAACATATAATATAAACGCAGATACAGCAGCTGGTTCGATTGCAAAAAAAATTGAGGCAAGAAGACTGATCATTATGAGTGACGTTGAAGGTGTTTTAGATAATAACCAAAAATTAATTCCTGAAATTAACTCAGCTTCAATCAAGGAATTAATTGAAAATGAAACTATTACTGGGGGTATGATCCCCAAAATCAACAATTGTCTAGATGTTGCAAGCAATGGAGTAAAAGGTGTTGTAATAATTGATGGCCGAAAAAATCATTCTATTCTTTTTGAGCTATTATCTGATAAAGGATCGGGAACACTGATAAGACAATGAAAGATTTAGTTAATATAAAATACTGGATATTTGATCTTGATAACACTCTTTATAGTGGTCAAACTCAGGTTTTTTCTGAAGTTGATAAAAAAATGTCTTCTTTTATCTCTGAAAAATTTAATGTTGATCTTATAAAAGCAAAAGAAATTCAAAAAAAATACTTTTATGAGTATGGGACAACACTCTCAGGTCTAATGAACCATGATAATATCGATCCACAAGAATTTTTGGAATTTGTTCACGATATTGATATCAGTTGGCTGCCAAAAGATGAAGTTTTAAGAGAAGAGCTTATTAAGATAAAAGAAAAGAAAATTATTTTTACTAATGGATCACACGCCCATGTTGAAAATGTTACAAAACAACTTGGTATTGATGGATTATTTGATGGAGCCTTTGATATCACAGATGCAAATTATGTTCCAAAACCACATTTAGATCCATATCAAAAATTGATAAAAAAATTTGATTTAAACCCAAATCAATCAATTTTAATTGAAGATATTGCCCACAATTTAGAACAGGCTAAGAATTTAGGAATGAAAACTTGTTGGTTAGAAAACGAAGAGGCTTTTGCTAAAAAAGATTCGAACAAACCATACATAGATTACAAGATTAAGAGCTTGCCTTCTTTTCTTCAAGAAATTAATATATTAAAAGTAAAATAAATTAACTTACAAACATTAAATTAAAACTATGAAAGAATTTGAAAATATTATCAATACAGCTTGGGACAATAAAGACTCAATTAATGGTCAATCTGACCAATCAATATTAAGTGCAATTAAAGATACAGTAGAACTTGTTGACAATGGTACTTTAAGAGTAGCTGAAAAAAAAGATAATGAGTGGATAGTTCATCAATGGATTAAAAAAGCAATTCTTTTAAGCTTTAAAACTAATGAAATGCAAACACTTGCTGGTCCTTACGCTACTTGGTGGGACAAAGTAAGAGGGAAAACAGCTGGCTGGGGAAGAGAAGAACATAAAAAAGCTGGCTTTAGACACGTACCTAACGGAGCCATTAGACATGGGTCTTTTATTGGTAAAAATGTAGTCTTGATGCCTTCATTTGTAAATATTGGAGCTTATGTAGATGAAGGTACTATGATTGATACTTGGGCATCTGTAGGTTCTTGTGCTCAAATAGGAAAAAATTGTCATATTTCTGGTGGCGCAGGAATTGGTGGTGTGCTTGAGCCGATGCAAGCTAATCCAACAATTATAGAAGATAATTGTTTCATTGGAGCTCGTTCTGAAATAGTTGAAGGAGTAATTGTAGGTGAAGGTTCCGTATTATCTATGGGTGTGTTTATTGGTCAGTCTACAAAAATTGTTCATAGAGAATCTGGAGAAGTAATCTATGGAAAAATTCCACCCTACTCAGTAATAGTTCCAGGAAGTTTGCCAAGCAAAAATGGTAAAGGTCCCGCTCTATATTGTGCAGTAATTATCAAGCAAGTAGATGAAAAAACAAGATCTAAAACTTCGATTAACGATTTATTGAGAGAATAGATTTATAATGCCAACTATTAATGAACTTCAATTAGCTAAGGAGCTAATTAAATTTCCAACTGTTACACCTGTTGATGCTGGCATAATGAAGTTTTTAGAAAAAAAACTTAAAACACTAGGATTTAAAACTAAAATTTTAGAGTTCAAAGAGAAGAATAGCAAACCAGTAAAAAATCTTTACGCAAGACTTGGTAATAAAGGACCAAATTTTTGTTATGCAGGTCACTTAGATGTGGTTCCTGCTGGAAATTTGAAAGATTGGACGGTAAATCCATTTAAACCTTCTATTAAAAAGGGATACTTAATTGGAAGAGGTGCGAATGACATGAAAAGTTCAATTGCTGCATTTGTTTCTGCAGTAAGCAATTTTGTTAGGAATAAAAGAAAATTTAATGGCTCCATTAGTCTTTTAATTACAGGAGATGAAGAAGGTGTTGCAATCAATGGCACTAAAAAAGTAGTCGATTACTTAAGAAAGAAAAAAGAAAAAATAGATTTTTGCTTAGTCGGTGAGCCTACTAATCCAAATAAATTAGGTGAAATGATTAAAATTGGTCGAAGAGGAAGTATGACTGGCAGACTTTCAATTATAGGTGTTCAAGGACATGTGGCTTATCCTCAAAGAGCGAACAATCCATCCACAGCACTTGTACAAATTTTAAAAGAATTAAAAGATATTAAATTTGATAATGGGACAAAAGATTTTCAACCAACAAATCTTGAAGTTACTAAAATAAATATTGATAATTCTGCAGATAATGTGATTCCAGGTTTAGCTAATGCAAAATTTAATATTCGATTTAATAACAAACATACTTCAAGTTCTATAAAAAAGAAAATTGATACAATTATAAAAAAAATAAGTAATAAAAATAAATCAAAATATAAGATTGATTATAGTGTATCTGGAGAGGCATTTTTGACAAAGCCAAATAATACAACTTTTATGATTAGAGATATCATTAAAAAAATTACAAAAATCAAACCTCAACTGTCAACAACAGGTGGCACTTCTGATGCTAGATTTATTAGAAAAATAGCTCCATGTTTAGAATTTGGTTTAGTTGGCAAAACAATGCATAAAGTAGATGAAGCAGTTTCATTGTCTGATTTAAAAAAACTTACTTTGATATATTCAAATATTTTACAAAATTATTTTAAGTGAAAACTGGTTTAATTACCTCTAATACTTATCAAAATCATAATACCGGTGAAGGACATCCAGAGAAAATTGATAGGGTTACAGCTGTAATCGATAACTTTAAAAAAATTGATAACAAAGAATTAATTTGGAAAAAACCAGCTAGATTTGATCAATCTTTTTTAATAAATACTCATTCTTCTGAATATATAGATCTAGTAAGTAAATCATTTCCAGAAAATGGTTTGGCTTTTCTTGATGGAGACACAGTTGTTTCTCCTGGCAGTAAAGAAGCAACCAAAGATGCTGTAGGATCTATAATTGCAGCTATCGATGGGGTTCAGCAGAAAGAATTTAAAAATGCGTTTTGTGCTGTAAGACCTCCTGGACATCATGCTGAAAAAAATAAAGCAATGGGATTTTGCATTTATAATAATGTTGCAGTAGGTGCTAATTATCTAATTAAAAAGTACAAGTACAATAAAGTTGCAATTATTGATTTTGATGTCCATCATGGAAATGGGACACAAGATATTTTTTATAATAACGAAAAAGTATTATATATTTCAACTCATCAATATCCTTACTATCCTGGATCTGGCTCAGAAAAAGAAACTGGTAAGTTTAATAATATTTTAAATATTCCTCTTGAAGCTGGAACTTCTGCTGAGCAATACTTAAACGCTTATGAAAGTGTTTTAAAAAAATTAAAAGAATTTAAACCTGAATTTTTATTATTTTCTGCGGGTTTTGACGCCCATATCGATGATCCTTTAGCTCAACTAAAACTTAGCTCAGAAGACTTTTACCATATAACAAAAAGAACTTTAGAAGTTTCTAAATCAATATGCAAAGGAAATGTAGTTTCAATTCTAGAAGGTGGCTATGACCTTAGAGCTCTTCAAGATAGTACTAAAAGACATGTAGATGCTCTAATAGAATTTAATTGATAATTCAAATATAAACTCTACAAAACCTTTATGAAACTTTACAGAATTAAAAAATCTGACATCGATAAAAAAGGCAGAGGTTTGTATGCTACAAGAGATATTAAAAAAGGTACAAAAATAATTGACTACGTTGGAAAACTTATCACAAAAAAACAAACTGAAGAGTCTGATAAATATGATAACAGTAAACCAATTTATTTATTCACTATTAATAAAAGATACGATTTAGATGGTGATTTTCCATGGAACACAGCAGGTTTAATTAATCACTCCTGTGATAACAATTGTGACTATGATGGAAAAGGTCTTAAAATTTGGGTGAAAGCAATCAAGGCTATTAAAAAAGGTGAAGAATTTACTTGTGACTATGGTTTTGGATATGATGAAAATTACAAACAATTTCCATGTAAATGTAAATCTAAAAACTGTTGTGGTTACATTATAAGAGCAGAGTCTAGATGGCGAATTAATAAAAAATTCGCAATGAGTAATAAGAAAAAATTAATAAATAACTCTCGCTAAAAAAAGACCCTCAGGAGGTGCAGGTGGTGCACAAAGAACTCTTTTCTTAGATTTAAATACTTTATCAAATTTTTTTAAATCCCATTTTTTTTCACCTAAATATTTTAAGCATCCAACCATTGACCTAACCTGCTGCTGTAGAAAGGATTGTGATTTAAATTCTATTTCAATTTTATTTTTAGATGATTTAATCTTAACCGATTTAATTGTTTTAATTGGACTTTTTGCATGGCAACTTGAGGATCTAAAGGTAGAATAATCATGAGTGCCAACTAATTTTTTTGCTCCTTTTTTAATTAAATTTAGATCTAAGGGTTTTCTTACATGCCACCCTCTTTTATTTTCAATCACAGGAGCACTAATCTGATTAAGAATTATATATTTATAAACTCTTTGTTTTGCTGAAAATCTTGAATGAAATTTATTACTTCTTTTTCTGATTTTTTTAATAGCCACCCCTTGATCATTTAAAAAATGATTAATTGATTTTAAAAACTTTGTTAAATCTAAGATTTCATTTTCACTATCAAAATGACCAGACTGTTCAATTGCATGAACACCCGTATCAGTTCTACCTGAACCATTTAAAATAATTTTTTCTTTTAAAAGTTTTGTGAGTTTTTCTTGAATAAGTCCTTGAATAGTTGATCCCTTTTTTTGAATTTGCCACCCTCTAAAATCTGTTCCCACATACTCAATAAGTAGTTGATACCTAGCCATTTAAATTACATCACCTTTTTTAATTTGTGAACCAAGCATAAATTCACCAATATTTTGGGGCTTTTTCCCCTGTCTTTGGATTTCTGTAATCTTAATTGTTTGTTTGTCTCCACAAACAATCTCTAGGTAATCAGAAACAATTTCTCCTGGCTTTCCAATTCCATTGCCAATTTCTGCTTTTAAAATTTTGTATCTTTCACCCTTGTATATGAAAAATGCACCTGGTGCGGGATACAAACCATTTATTTTTCCAATAATAATTTTTGCTTCATCATTCCAATTAATTTCCCCCTCAGCCTTTTGAATTTTAGATGCATATGTTGCTTTTGAATGATCTTGCTCAATGAATTTTGCTTTATCTTCCATTATATCATCAACATTATCTAATATTTTCTCAGCTGCTATTAAAGATAATTTCTCAGATATATCACTAGCGTTTAGATTATTTATTAAATCTATTTTATAAGTATTACACACTGGGCCTGTATCAAGCTGTTCAGCTATTTTCATAACACTAACACCTGTTTCTTTATCAAGATTCATTATTGATCTTTGTATGGGAGCGGCACCTCTCCATCTTGGTAAAAGAGATGCATGTATATTAATAAATCCCTTTTTAGTTAAATTTAAAAACTCTTTTGGGATAATTTGCCCATATGCAACAACAATTGCAAGATCTGCATCGATGCTTTTAAAATATTCATATTCTTCATTGTTATTTTTTAAATTTTTTGGAGTTCTAAAATCTAAATTTAAAGTTTCAGCAATCCCTTGTATAGGAGATTTATTAATTTTTTGACCTCTTTGTGATTTCTGAGGAGGTTGTGTATAGACATCTGATATTGGATAACCATTTTGATAAAGAGATTTTAAAATGGGTACAGCAAACATTGGTGTGCCCATGAAAACAATCTTTTTTGCCATCAATTAAAAAACTGCGGTATTTGATTTTAATTTAGATAGCTTTTTTATGATCATAGATTTTTTTAATTTTGAAAGGTAATCGATAAATAATATTCCTTCTAAGTGATCCATTTCATGTTGAATACATGTAGCAAGTAAACCCTCTGCCTTTAATAATTGTTTTTTTCCATTATAATCAAGGTATTCTACATCACATTTACTTGGTCTATCTATCTCGGCAAATTGTTCAGGCACTGATAAACAGCCTTCTTCGTGTGTGTTTTTAATCGGATCTTTATTTAAAATAACTGGATTTATAAAATATCTAGGTTCTTTTTTTCCGTCTTTAGCAATATCCATCACTATAATTCTTTTTGGGATGCCAATTTGAATTGCTGCAAGACCTATACCATTAGCATCATACATTGTATCCAACATATCATTCATGAGTTGTTGTTCTTCTTTACCAACACTTTCAATAGGTTTTGAAATCTGTCTAAGCAATTTATTTGGTTCAGTGATTATAGTTTTAACAGCCATTACAAATTATTTTATTATAATTTCTAAACTTTTAAAGGAAGAATTTTTAATAAAAGTTTATTCCTAATCGAGTCAGTATTTAATTGGTTCAGTGTATTTATTATAAAATAAACCGTATCATCATCTATAACCTCAATTTTCTCAGGCCCAATAACCTCTATAATTCTAAGTAATGCCGCTCCAATTTCTTTATTATCAAGCATTTTCTGAATATCTGAGGGCATCTCTGATTTGTTAACTTTGTAAAGATTTTCATATTTTTTTGAGATTTCAATTCCATCAGACTTTAAAGCTTCAAGAAAAATTATATCTTTCTTAGATAAAGAGTATTTTTTATCTTTTTTTATTTTTTTTAAAAATTTATCAAGATCTTCTTCAATTTTCGATTTTGCATAATCTCCATTAAAATAATTTACCAATTTGGATTGGTGTAATATTTTATTGTTATATTTTATTCTTTTATTAATGATTTCATCACTTTTTAAATACTGATTATAAAAAGTAGTGAAATTAGATGGTACATCTGTTTCATCAATTTGCTTTAAAGATTTTCTAAGTTCTTCATCAAAAGCATCCTCGATACCTTCAGATTTAAAGATATCTTTTAGAATTTTCATTAATTCGAGTTTTAGTTTTGGCTCCTCAGTCAAAAGCAATCTTTGATAAACTAAAGCTTTCCCTTCAATGGATGATAGGGATTTATATGACTCTTTAGTATTTAACAGCTGATTTATATTAAATTGAAATCGCTTATAAAACTCAAACAACTCTTCTTCTGAGTAATTTTTATCATGAGTTGCTTTTTCAATAGTTGAAATTTTTTCTATATCTGTAATCTCTACATCTTGAATTTTATATAACAAATTAGAAGATGATAAATACTTCCAAATTAATTTAGGTGTGTCTTTATTTGGCTCAAATTTGAATTCAGGATTGGTTCTATGGGCTAAATGAAAATCTAGAATTGAATTTTCAGAGATTTCTTTATTTGCCTCATCTATATATCCAAATAAGTAATTTATTTTATTTTCGAAATACTCATCTGAAAAACCTAACTCTTTCTTTAAATCTAAAATTAATTGAGCTTCCTCATTTTTTCCATAATTAATTAAGCAATATAAATTAAATTTTGATAAATATTCATCTTCTAAAGGTTCTTTGATCTTAGAGAATATTTCACATGATTTTTTAACATCTGATTGAGACAAATATCTATCAACCATGTATCTCATTAATTCCGGATGAAGATTAGTGACTTGATTCTTGATAAGATATTCTTCTATTAAATCTAAGTTAGAGTTTTTAATGAGCCACTCTGTTTTAAACTTTAGAAATTCCTGATCAGTAATATTTTGATTTGGATAATAAGCATTTGTCAATAATGAAATATTAAGAATTTCAGAAGCATCTTTTGAAAGTTCGTATTTATCTATGTTATTAAAAAGTTTTTTAAGTGTTGAACCATCAGAATTTGACCACATATTTATATCCAAACCATATTCTTGTGGATCATATAATCCTACAATTTTAGTTGTTTTTGACGTAAGTTCTTGGTCTAACTTTATAGAGACTTCATTTTTATCTGATTGCATTTTATAAATACTGCTTTCAGATACCTCTTGTTTATTTTCAATTGATAAATTTTCTTCAGAAATAGTTTCAGACTCTTGTTTTTCTAAATTCCAAATATCTACAGGCTTATCCTCTGCAAACGATGAGAAAGAAATTAAAGAAAAAATTACAATTGATAAATTTTTCTTATTTAACAATTTTGAAATTTTCATTTGGAATAGTTTTTTCTATTTCTTTTTTAGGAGCTGGGAAATCAACTTTGTTTATAAAAAAAACAAGTCCTAATATAACTATAAGACCAATCATAGATTTTATAATTATTGCAATGACATTGGTTCTGCCTGAACTTGTATTTTTATTGAATTGCATATAACTTTAGTTAATTTCAAATTAAGACATATTTGTGTTTTTTCAATAAAGAAACTTATGAAATCAAAAGAAAATCTTGTGTTTTTAGGTATGATGGGATCTGGGAAGAGCTCTATTGGTTCGCTAACTGCAAAAAAATTACAGATCAAATTCATAGATGTAGATAAAGAGATTGAAAGAGAATTGGGCTTATCTATATCCAAAATATTTGAAACAAAAGGTGAAGATTATTTTAGAAAATTTGAAGAAAAAACAACTCTCAAATTATTAAAAATTAATTCAGTTGTCGTATCACTTGGTGGTGGAGCATTTATGAATAAAGTTATTAGAAAAGAAATTCTTAAAAACCACATCTCTTTTTGGCTAAACTGGAATAATGAAACATTACTGAATAGAATTAAAAATAGTAAAAAAAGGCCCCTGGCTATTAGTTCAACAGAAAATGAATTGATTGATTTAATAAAAAAACGATCTAACATTTACTCTAAAGCTTTATATGAAATTAAATGTGATAAATTGTCAAAAAATGAAATTGTTAAAAAAGTTTTAAAAAATTATGAAACCCATTAAGTTAAAAATTAATACTAAAACTCAAAAATATTCAATTATTATTGGTTCAAATTTAGGATCTGGTATATCAAAAATTTTAAAAGAAAATTCAATAAACTTTAAACAATGTTTGCTCGTTATCGATAAAAATGTTTCTAAACATTTTATTTCAAAGATTAAAAAATCTCTTAACAAAAAAAAACTTCATATTCATTATTTTAAAGCTAATGAAATGAACAAAAATTTTACAAGCGTAAACAAAATTTTGGATATTTTACTAACCAAAAACTTTTCAAGAGAGGATTGTGTTATATCTATTGGTGGGGGTATTACTGGAGATATAAGTGGTTTTGCAGCTAGTCTATTTAAAAGAGGATTAAAATTTATCAATATTCCAACTACACTTTTATCTCAAGTAGACTCATCGATTGGAGGAAAAACAGGAGTAAATACTAAATTTGGAAAAAACTTAATAGGAAGTTTTTATCAACCAAATCTGGTTATATCAGATATTCAATTTTTAAAGACTTTACCAAAAAGAGAATTGATTTGTGGTTATGGTGAAATTTTAAAACATTCTTTAATTGCCAATAAAAGTTTTTATAAATTTTTAGATAAAAATAGTAATAGAATTTTAAAACTTTCATCTCCATTTATTGAAAGAGCTATATACGAAAGCTGTAAAATAAAAAAAAATGTTGTTGAAAAAGATGAAAAAGAAAAAGGCTTAAGAAAAATATTAAATTTTGGTCACACATTTGCTCATGCTTATGAAGCTTCTTTAGGTTATTCAAAAAGACTCAACCACGGAGAAGCCGTAATACTTGGGATGCAAAGTGCGTTAAGTTTTAGTTTAAAAAATAATTTAATTCAAAAAAATGACTATTATTCAATCTTAAAGCATATTTCAAAAGCAAGTTTACCCTCAAATTTAAAACAATTTTTTAAGATTCAAGATTTAAATAAAATATTATCTTTTATGGCTAAAGATAAAAAAAATAATTCAAGTAATATTAATTTAGTTTTATTAAAAAAAATTGGACATCCAATTATAAATAGAGAGTATAAAAAAAATAATTTATCCGAATTTCTAAAAAATGAATTAAGAAATTAAAATTTGTATTGAATGGATATGTTCTTTCATTTCTTTATCTAAAATTTTATATACTCTTTTATTGCTTTCAATTCTACTTAAAGTCTTTAATTCACTTGAACTCATAATAATTTTTAAATGATATCTTCCCTCTTGATTACCAGCATGATTTTTATGAAGAAAAGATTTATCCTCTATTTTAATACTTTCGATATCAATTTGGTCAGTAAGTTTTTTTTTTACAATTGCAATTAACTCATTTATATCCATAAACTTAATCTATTATACATCATGAAAAATATTTGCGACTGGAATAATTGTAATGAAATTGGTGATTACCGAGCACCAGTTGAAAAAGATAATAGTAAAAAATATAGAATGCTTTGCCTAGAGCATGTGAAAGAGTTCAATAAAAATTGGAATTATTTCTCAGGAATGAATGATGATCAGGTCTTGAATTTCTTAAAATCAGATATGATTTGGCACAAACCCACTCAAAGCTTTAGCTCTTCTGATAATTTCTTCAAAGTTCTGTGGAATAACACTTTAAGGGATGAGTTGGACAAAGATAAAATTAATGGTGACTACAATCATATGCGTCAATTTAAATTTAACCATAAAGATATCAAAGCCTTTGGTATATTGGGAATTTCAGTGGGATTGAAGTGGGAAAAAGTTCAAGATAAGTTCAAATTACTTGTCAAAAAATATCACCCAGATATAAATGCCGGAAACAAAAAATATGAAGAAAAACTAAAATTAATAACTTTAGCTTACACTCAGCTTAAAAATACTTATAGAGACAAAATTGACTCCAAATCTTAATATTCAACCCAACATAAAAGTTTCATTAAAACAAACTTTTGGAATCGACTCTGAAATGGAAGTAGATGCTTTTGCAGAGAAGAATGAATATGTTCCTGAAATAGACAAAAGTTATAAATTCGATAGAGATACTACGATGGCAATAGTTTCTGGTTTTGCCCACAACAAAAGAGTCTTAGTTCAAGGCTATCATGGTACCGGAAAATCCACCCATATAGAACAGATTGCTGCCAGATTAAACTGGCCATGTATTCGAGTAAATTTAGATAGTCACGTAAGTAGAATAGATTTGATAGGGAAAGATGCAATCGTTCTTAAAGATGGAAAACAAGTCACTCAATTTAATGAAGGTATATTACCTTGGTCAATACAAAATCCGGTAGCACTAGTTTTTGATGAGTATGATGCTGGTAGGCCAGATGTAATGTTTGTAATTCAAAGAGTTTTGGAGGCAGAAGGTAATTTTACTCTTCTGGATAAAAATAAAGTAATTAAACAAAATAAATTTTTTAGATTGTTTGCAACTTCAAATACTGTTGGATTAGGTGACACCACTGGTCTTTATCATGGAACACAACAAATAAATCAAGGACAAATGGATAGATGGAATATTGTCACTACTCTAAATTATCTAAGTCTTGATAGAGAATTAGATATTGTTTTGGCAAAAAATAAAAATCTGAATAACTCTAAAGGAAAACAAAATGTTGCTAATATGATAAAAGTAGCCTCTTTAACTAGAAAAGGATTTATCGCAGGTGATATATCAACAGTAATGAGTCCTAGAACAGTTTTGCATTGGGCAGAAAATTCAGAAATTTTTAAAGATACAGGTTATGCTTTTAGAGTAACTTTCCTCAATAAATGTGATGAAATTGAAAAAAATACTATCGCTGAATATTATCAAAGATGTTTTGGTGAGGAACTTCCAGAGTCATTGATGAATATTCAGATTTAAATGAGTAGTAAAATAGATAGTTTAAAAGAAAAATTCAGACTTGCTTTAACTTCAACAGCAAAAGTAATTTCAGATGATTATGATTTAATTAATAAATCATCAGATAAAGATAAAAAAAAGGAATTAAGCTCAATTGAAATTGACAACTTAACTAAGCCAAGTGATTTTATTAAATTACGTGCTGAAACAGATTCTTCTGCTTTAAAAAAAAAATTTTCTGATGAAGGTGTTTATAAAAAAAACCTTCCTTCTAATACATCATCAAGATCTCTTTATAATATTGCTGAAAAAATAAGATATGAGGCCTTGGGTGGTAAAATGCTTAAGGGAATTGAAAAAAATTTTCAACAGAATTACTCACATATCATTAATACTAAAAGAAAAGATCAATTAAAAACAAAAGAAGACGTACCCGTAACAGAGGCATTTGAACTTTATATGCTTAAAAATTTTCATCAAATAAAGTTAAATCCTTTAACAAATAAAATGTTGAATTTTTGGGAAAAAGATTTTGAACAATCAGTAGAAAAACATAAAAAATTTTTACAAGAAAATTTAGAAAATCAAGAAAACTACAGTTCAAGATTCTCTCAAATTTTAGAGGAAATGGATATTTTTCAAACTGAAGAAGATGAAGAAAAAAAAGATGAAAATCAAGATCAAGGACAAGACAATCCCTCAAACGATGACCAGAATAAAGACAAGGAAGACAATAAAGATGAGAATAATGATCAAGAAACACAAGCCACTTTAGATGCTGATTATGATGTTGATGAGTTTAATCTTGATGAACAGCTTTCAGATATTGAGTCTGATGAACAAAGTTCAGAAAAAATTGTTCAAAAAAATCTAGATAATATCAATTTAGATTACAAAATTTTTACAACTCAATATGATGAGGTAACAAAAGCTGAGAAATTAGAGAATGCAGATGAGGCAGCAAAGCTTCGTAAGACATTGGATCAACAACTAGTAGGATTTCAAGACGTCATAACTAAACTTGCAAACAAGTTACAAAGACAGTTGCTTGCAAAACAAAATAGAGCGTGGGATTTTGATTTAGAAGAAGGTTTACTTGATAGCTCAAAGCTACCAAGAATTATTATGGATCCATACAATTCGTTGTCATTTAAAAAAGAAAAGGATTTAGATTTTAAAGATACAATCGTTACTTTATTAATTGATAATTCTGGATCAATGAGAGGAAGACCTATTACAATAGCTGCAATATGCGCTGATATATTATCAAGAACTTTAGAGAGGTGTTCTGTAAAAGTTGAAATTTTAGGATTTACAACAAAAAACTGGAAAGGTGGACAAAGTAGAGAGTTTTGGAATAAAAATTCAAAACCTAAAACTCCTGGACGATTAAATGATTTAAGACATATAATTTATAAAGGTGCTGATACTCACTGGAGACAAGCTAAAAATAATTTAGGACTTATGCTTAAAGAGGGTCTGTTAAAAGAAAATATTGATGGAGAAGCTATTTCTTGGGCTTACAATAGAATTAAGAAGAGAAAAGAGGAAAGAAAAATTATGATGGTAATTTCTGATGGCGCACCAGTAGATGACTCTACTCTTTCAGTAAATTCAGGTGATTTTTTAGAAAAACATTTAAAGAAAATGGTTAAATTCATAGAAACAAAAACTGAAATTGAAGTTTTGGCAATTGGTATTGGTCATGATGTTTCGAGATATTATGATAAGGCAATTAAAATTACAGACGTAAATGAACTGGGAGATGTTATGATATCTCAATTAAGTTCTTTATTTGAAACTAAAAGAAAATTTCACTAAATATTAAATAAATCTTTATTATTCCATTTAATAATCACTTCTGCCCCACTTCTAGTTTTTGAGTTTCTACAATTAATTGAAGCAAAATTTTTCTCTAAAAGTGTTTTTCCAATAAACAACCCTAATCCTAGACCTGTTTTCGACTTATCAATAGGATCTTTAGTTCTTAAATATGGTTCACCAATTTTTGATAAGAGATCTTTTGGATAACCCTTGCCATCATCTTCAATGGTAATTTCCGTGATTTCACTATCACTTTTTAAGGTTATATTAATTTTATCTTTAGAAAATTTATTAGCATTTCCTATAAAATTTCTTAAGCCGTATACAATTTCTATAGATTTGGTTATTTTTTTTTGATTTGAAAATTGATCATAATTAAAAATAAATTTTTTTTCACTAATCTCTTTAAATGATGCAATAATTTCACTTAAATAGTCTTTCATTGAAAGATCTTTATCAATGAACTCATCTTCTTCTACAGGGTTTAAAGTTAATCGTTTTAGAATTTCATTGCATCTTTCCACTTGGCTGGACAATAGCTCAATATCTTTTTTAACGTCATCTTGATTTTTAAATTGTTTTTCCAAATCATGAGCAATTATTTTTATGGTAGATAAAGGAGTTCCGAGTGAATGAGCTGCAGCTGCAGCTTGACCTCCTAAAGATAAAAGCTCATGTTCAGTAGCCATCACCTCTTCCATTTTTGCTAGTGCTTCTCTTCTTAATCTAGATTGTGTTCCAAATGACATGGCCAAATAATTTAGAAAAATTAAGGCAATTATTAAAGCGATTGGAATTGAGTAGAAATAGTAAGGACTAACATGAAAATGATCACTAATTGGAGACGGTAAATCTAAAGAGTAAAATGTAAGTATAAAAATTGTAACTATTGTAAGAAATACTAATAGGGAATTAGTTCTAAAACTTAAATTTGATGAGGAAAAAATACTTGGTATCAGTAAAAAAATAACAAATGGATTGGTAATTCCTCCTGTAAGATAAAGTAGAGCACCTAATTGCAGTATATCGATTACTAAAAAAATAAATGCTGATCTATCTGATAATTGTGTTTTTTTATATATAAATATTAAAAATAGATTGCTTAAAACACCTAAAAAAATAACTAGATTACAAACAATAAAATTAAAGTCAAAATTTAAGAAAAAATAGACAAAGTTAACTGAAATTAATTGTCCAATAATACCAATCCATCTTAAGCTTATATAGGTTGATTTTTTAAAGAAATGATATTTTGAAGTTTCAAAGAACTTCATTATTATATGTCAAGATTTTGTACATTAATTGCATTAGAGATAATAAAATCTTTTCTCAAAGCAACATCGTTACCCATTAATGTATGTATTAGACTTTGATCTTTTTTGGAATCTTTTGAATACTGTACTTGTAATAAATTTCTTGTTTCAGGATCAAGAGTTGTGCTCCATAATTCTTCCGGATTCATCTCGCCTAAACCTTTAAATCTTTGAATATTCATTTTTGATTTTTCTAGATCTAGTTCTTTAATAAACTCTTTAGATCCTCTTTTTAATTTTTTTAATTCTTTATTGTTATTAACAATATAATCCTCTAGCTCTTTTTCATCTTTAATATATATTCCTTTGGTTCCTTTGTTTATTTTAAATAAAGGAGGTTGAGCTAAATAAACATGTCCATTTTCAATTAATTTATTAAATGGTTTGTTGTTAAAAAAAGTTAATAGAAGAGCTCTTATGTGAGATCCATCTACATCAGCATCCGTCATAATAATAATTTTTCCATACCTTAGATCTTTTAAATCTATTTCTTGTACTTTTGGATCTAGTCCTAAGGCATTGATTAAAGTAACTATTTCATTAGATGAAATCATTTTTGATAAAGCTTTAGTTCTTTGTTGTTCAGAACTATCACTGTTCCCATTCTTTTTAACGTTTAAATCTTCAACATAAGTATTTAAAATTTTACCTCTTAAAGGTAAAACAGCTTGATTAGCTCTATTTCTGCCCTGTTTAGCCGAACCACCTGCTGAATCACCCTCTACAATAAACAACTCTGTGCCTTCTTGTTTTCCTATTTGACAATCTGCAAGTTTTCCAGGAAGACCACTTAATTCTAAAGCACCTTTTCTTCTTACATTTTCTCTAGCTTTTCTAGCCACATCCCTTGCCATGGCCGCTTGAATAACTTTTGCAAGAATTATTTTTGCAACTGAAGGGTTTTGATCAAACCATATAGATAGTTTTTCATTCACAACTGTTTCAACAATCATTCTAACTTCTGAAGAAACTAATTTATCTTTAGTTTGAGATGAAAATTTTGGATCTGGAATTTTTGCAGATATCACACAAGTAAGGCCTTCCTTGATATCATCTCCTGAAATAGCTAATTTGTTTTTTTTAAGAAGATTGTGTTCATTTGCATATTTGTTAATAACTCTTGTTAATGCACTTCTAAAACCTAATAAATGTGTTCCACCATCTTTTTGATAGATATTATTTGTGTAAGGAAAAATATCTTCAGCATAACTTGCATTCCATTTTAAAGAACACTCAAGTTCAATATTGTTTTTTTTTCCTTCTATATAAATTGGTTTTTTAAATAAATCATTTCCATTTTTATTTTGTAGTTTCTCTCTTTTTTCATCTAGAAAATCTACAAACTCAAGAACACCACCATCAAATTTAAATTCAGATGCTTTCTCTTTTTTTACACTAGCGTCAGTAAAAATTATTTTAATACCTTTGTTCAGGAAGGCTAGCTCTCTCATTCTTTTTATCAAAATATTTGCACTAAATTTTGTAGAAGAAAATATTTCTTTTGATGGCAAAAATGTTATTTGAGTTCCAGTTTCTTTAGATTTTCCTGTGACCTTCAACGGTGCTTTTGCTTCACCATTTTTAAAATCTATAAAGTGCTTCTTTCCATCTCTATTAATCTCTAATTGTAACGACTCAGACAGAGCATTAACAACAGAAACACCCACTCCATGAAGTCCTCCTGACACTTTATATGAATCATGATCAAATTTACCACCAGCATGAAGTTGAGTCATAATAACTTCTGCAGCTGATTTTTTTTCTCCTTTATGCATATCAACAGGAATTCCTCGACCATCATCATTTACAGTAATAGTTCCGTCGGAATTAATTCTTACATTAATATTTTTACAGTGACCTGCTAGAGCTTCATCTATGGAGTTATCGACAACTTCATAGACCATATGATGCAAACCAGTTCCATCATCTGTATCTCCAATATACATCCCTGGTCTTTTTCTAACTGCTTCAAGACCTTTTAAAACTTTGATGGAGTCTGCCTGATATGTATTTTTATTCGTCATTTTTTAATTTTTTGGAAAAATAAATTATAACATTTTTTATAAAAAATGCTGATTTATCTTCACATAATTTAATAAAAAAGGGCTAATTTACACTGTAAATAAAGGAATATTTGAAAGCAATTCAAAGATGATTTTTACTAATGAAATGATTGCTTGTTTGAAAGTTCTTTAAATTAAAATTTTTAATATTTTCACTTACTTATCAATTATTTCTTTTTAAAATTATATTTACATTAAAATTAATTAATTATTTTAAATTTTAAAAAACTTTGTTTAAGAAATAATTACAATAAAATTTAGATACAATTATCATTTTTAATGCAGTTTTTAATTTCATTTAATACTTGATCAACTGATATTAACTTAACTTCATTATTATTTTGAACAAAGTTATCTCCACATCTTTTAATTCCAACTTCCCTAGATTTATTATAAAAACTACTTATTATTTTATGCATCATGCTAAATCTAGGTAATGTTTTATCTGTTGCACCAATGATACAAAATGTTTTCTTTTGGAAAGCACCAGCAACACAAGAAGGTCCTGAGTTTATACCCACAAAATAATTACAAAGATAAATCAGTTGTATAATTTCACTTCTATTTAAATTTTTACAATCAATAAAATTTTTTTTATTATTTGATTGTAATAAAATATTATTAAAATAATTTTCATAATTTTGAGAGTTAATAACAAATATAGTTTTGGCAAAATTTGATCTGATTAATGCATCTGCTAATTGAGAAAAATTTTCTTGAGGCCAAATTCGATTTTTTTCAGTTGAGTCAACTCCAAAACAAACCCATGGTTTTGGTAAATTTTTATATTTATCAAATATAGGGCTTATATCATTTTTATTTAAAACCAAAAATTTATCTTCAAAATTATATTTTATGTCTAATTGATTGCAAAATTTAATAGACTGTTCAGTATAATTATACCGTAAATCATTTTTTTTTAATCTTATTTTTGTATCCACAAAAAATTTTTGCGAACCAATTCCAAATCCATAAATCTTGTTTATACCTGCTAAAATTGAAGCTAATGCAGGACCTTTGGTTTTTTCTAGAATAAAAGCAGTATCAAAACTTTTTTTTTTTAGGTCTTGAGATAAATTGTATATATCAGTAACAAAAGAAGTGCCTCTCCTAAAGTAGCTTTCAAGCACATCATCAATATATTTTTGTTTTATCAAAATATTTTTAAAACCCAAGTGCTGGTTAATACAAATTGAAACCTTAGAATTATATTTTTCTGAAATTGCTTTTATAAAAGGAAGTTGTAAAATTAAATCACCAAGCTTAGGTGATGTATAAAAAATACATATTTTCATAAGAACAAGTATATACTTTTTTTAAGTATCATTTTAATTACAATTTTATAATTCTTATTATTTTAATCTGGCGGAGAGAATGGGATTCGAACCCATGTAAGAATTGCTTCTTTACACGCTTTCCAAGCGTGCGCCTTAAACCACTCGGCCATCTCTCCAACTTATGTTATAAAAATTTATGAAAAAATATTTAACAAAAATATTAAAGAATGAGTACAAATTATTATTTAAAGCACTAAATTCATCAACAAAATCAAGCTTTAGGATAGACTCATTGAATCTAACCCTTAATAACAATACACCTTTAGGGGAAAAAAATGAAAAATTAATTCTTCCGTTAGATGAAATTATTACACCTAGAATATTTAAAAATGAACAGTGGGACTATTTTATAATAAAATTTATTAAAAAAAATATCAAATATAAGAATAATTATTTTTTTGATATAGGTGCTAACGTAGGTTTGATTTCAAGGCAACTTCAAAAATTAGATCTGAACATTAAAAACTATTTTTGTTTTGAACCAGAAAAAAACAATTTTAATATACTAAGCAAAAATTTAATTAATAAAAAAACATATCTCTATAATTTTGGTCTAGCCTCTAAAAATAAAAAAACCAAAATTTTTGTAAACAAATTAAATAAATCTGATAATAGTATCTACTTAAATAATTATGTAGGAACAAAAAATAATCTATCTAAAATTATACTTAAAGATTCAAATATTGTTTTTAAGAAAATTATAGATGATAAAAAAATTAATCATATTATTTATAAATCAGATACCCAAGGTATGGATGAGGAAATTTTTTTAAATTTAGATTATGAAATTTTAGATAAAATTTATTTGCTTATATTGGAAATTTCAAATTTTAAATTTATATCAAAAAATTTAGATAAATTTTTAAATAAGTTGGAAAATTTTAGATTTATATCAACTGAAAACCAATCTGATATAACTTTAGGAGAACTAAAAAAATTAATTTTTAAAAAAGAAGAGTTTAACTTATTGGCTAAAAAATAATCAAAAGTTAAGAATAACAATTTCTTTTACAATTATCATTTTTCTTTGCTTATTTTTAATACACCTATAAATGCCTCTTGAGGAATTTCTACTCTTCCAAACTGTTTTGATCGAGCCTTACCTTTTTTTTGTTTTTCAAGAAGCTTTCTTTTTCTATCTGTAGCTCCTCCTCCATGAATTTTAGTTAATACATCTTTTTTGAAACCTTTTATAGTTTCTCTAGCTATTATCTTGCCACCAATTGCGGCTTGCACTGGTATCATAAAATTATGTCTTGGAATTAAATCTTTAAGTTTTTCACAAACTTCTCTTCCTGTTCTTTGAGCAAAATCTTTATGAATCATCATGGCTAATGCATCTACTGGCTCTGCATTAACTAAAATTCCAAGTTTTACTAAATCACCTTCTCTATGTTCAATAATTTCATAATCAAAACTTGCATATCCACTAGTCATTGATTTTAAGCGATCATTAAAATCAAAAACCACTTCATTTAAAGGTAGTTCATAATTTACAACAGCTCTATTTCCTGAATAACTTAAATTAGTTTGTACCCCTCTTTTATCCTGACACATTTTTATAATAGAGCCTAAGAATTCATCTGGAGTAATTATTGTTGCTTTAATCCAAGGTTCTTCAATCAACTTAATTAAAGTTGGGTCTGGTAAGCTAGAAGGATTATGAAGGTCAACAATATCTCCACTATTCATATGAACTTTGTACACTACCCCCGGAGTTGTTGTTAACAAGTTTACATCAAATTCTCTTTCTAATCTTTCAGTAACAATTTCTAAATGAAGTAACCCTAAAAACCCACATCTAAAACCTAGTCCTAACGCTGAGGAAGACTCAGGCTCAAATGAAAAACTTGCATCGTTCAATTGCAATTTAGCTAAACCGTCTTTTAATTTTTGATACTCAGAACTATCTACTGGAAACAATCCACAAAACACTACTGGCTTACTTGGTTTAAAACCCGGAAGAGCTTCTTTCAAAGGTTTGGCAGCATCACATATTGTGTCTCCAACTTTTGTTTCTGATAAAACTTTTATTCCAGTTGTTATAAAGCCAATTTCTCCAGCGTTTAACTCGTTGATATCTGTGGCTTTTGGTGTAAATACACCAACTTTTTCAACAATATGCTCTTGATTAGTTGACATCATTTTAATTTTCATATTTTTTGAAATTTTACCATCAATAACTCTAACTAAAATCACGACTCCTAAATATGTGTCGTACCAACTATCGACCAATAAACATTTTAAATCTCCTAAACTTTCACCTTTAGGGCTAGGTAAAGTTGTTATAATTTGCTCTAAAATATCTTCTATACCCTCACCTGTCTTTCCAGAACATGGAATTGCGTTCTCGGTGTCAATTCCTATAACTTCTTCTATTTGTTTTTTTGTTCTATCTAAATCTGATGCTGGAAGATCAACCTTGTTTAAAACTGGCACAATCTCATGATCAATATCTAAAGCTTGATAAACATTTGCAAGAGTTTGTGCTTCTACTCCTTGAGTGCTATCAACAATTAAAATTGATCCCTCACAAGCATAAAGGGATCTACTGACTTCATAACTAAAATCGACATGACCTGGGGTATCAATGATATTTAAAATATAATCTTTACCATCCTTTGCTTTATAATTAAGTTTTACTGTTTGAGCCTTAATTGTGATTCCTCTTTCACGCTCAATATCCATTGAGTTTAGTACTTGAGCTTTCATCTCTCTCTCTGTAAGCCCTCCACATCTATGAATTATTCTATCTGCTATTGTAGATTTACCGTGATCGATATGCGCAATAATTGCAAAGTTTTTAATATTATCGATCTTGCTCATTTGCTTTAAGATCGTATCTTAGCACCAGTTTTATTTTCAACTGTTTTAATTATAGAATTATTGATATTTTCTAAGTCACTATCATTCAATGTTTTTTCAGAGGATTGTATAGTCACACTAATTGCAATTGATTTTTGACTTTCTGGAATATTTTCACCCTCATAGACATCAAAAACTTTAATATTACTAATCAGTTTTTGATCTACACTTGAAATTGCATTAATTAAATCTTGAGCTTTAACTTTTTTATCAACTACAAAAGCAAAGTCTCTCTCAGATTTTTGATAATCTGATACTTCAAATTTAGTTTTTTGGTCTTTTAATGTTTTCTTTGGTAATTTTAAATTGTCTAGAAAAATTTCAAATCCAACTAATGACTCTGTTTTAATATCTATTTTTTTTATAATATTCGGATGGATCTCACCAAAATATGCTACAATTTGATCTTTACCTCGATTTAAAAATAACCTACCTGATTTACCTGGATGGTAATAATTTGGTGTTTCATCATCTATAAAAAATTTGTCTGAATTATATCCTGCTTCAATTAAAGTTTGGACTACATCTCTTTTAACATCAAATACATCAACATTTCTCTCTTTTTCAATCCATGATAATCTTGATCTTTTACCTGCTGATAAACCACAAACTACTGTGTTTTGTTCGCCAGGATTTGAGCCAGTAAAAATTGGCCCTATCTCAAATATTGATAAATCTTCAAAACCTCTATCCAAATTTTTATTCATATACATGATTAAATTTGAAAAAATTGAGTTTCTCAAAACTCCCAGCTCTGAGCTTATGGGATTTACTATTTTAATTTCCTTATTTTGATCTTTAAAATGATCATTGTAATTTGAGTCGGTAAATGACCATGTTATTGCTTCTAAATAACCTTTGGAAGCTATTGCTCTTTGTAAAAAGTGAAATAACTTTTGTGACTGAGTTAAAGTAGATTTATTTCTTTCTTTAATTGGATCTATAGTTTTTATTTTATCATAACCGGTTATCCTTACTAGCTCTTCAACAATATCTATTTCCTGTGAAATATCTGGTCTCCAAGTTGGGGTGGTTAATTTTAAATGTTTTTTTTCTTTTTTAATTTTAAAACCAAGATCTTCTAAAATTTTAAGCATTTCCTTAATTGAAATTTTAAATCCTGTTATTTTTTCAAATAAATTAGTATCAAATTTTATGGTTTTAGTTTTCGTTGTTTGAATTGTTTGAATATCAATTTTACTAATTTCACCCCCGCAAATCTCTTTAATTAATAGTGCTGCTTTATTTAATCCGTCTTCAATCGATAATGGATCAATACCTCTTTCAAACCTAAACTTTGCGTCTGTATCTAAGTTTAATTTTTTTGATGTACTTCTAATAGATCTAGGCTCAAAATAAGCCGACTCTAATAAAATATTTTTTGTATCAAATTCAGTACCTGATCTTGTGCCTCCAATAATTCCACCTAATCCTAACACACTTTTATTATCACTAATTACACACATACCATCATCTAATTTATAATTTTTATTATCTAGAGCTGTAAACTCTTCACCAGATTTTGAATTCCTAACCACAATATCTTTTTCAATTTTATCTGCATCATAAGCATGGAGTGGACGATTAATATCAAACATTACATAGTTAGTAATATCAACTATTGCAGAAATTGGTTTTTGTCCAATTGAAACTAGTTTATCTTTTAACCATTTAGGGCTTTCAGTATTTTTTACATTAGTAATTAAACAGCTACCAAAAGAACTACAAGCTTGATTTTTTTCTTTATTAATTTTAACTTTTAAAGTTTGTTTCACATTTGACTTAATTTTTTTTTCTTTTAAATTTTTTAGTTTTCCAAAACCTGAAGCAGCAAGATCTCTTGCTATACCTCTAACACCAAGACAATCTGGCCTATTAGGAGTAATCGACAGATCTATAAGATTGGAATTTGATTTTGAAAAATAACTTTTTCCAATACTCTTTTCATATTTTTTTGATGATAATTCAGTTATCCCATCACTTTCATCTGATAAATTTAATTCAGATTCAGAACATAGCATCCCATAGGAAGTAATATTTCTAATTTTAGCTACCACTAATTTTACTTTACTTTTTGGAACAATGGCTCCTGGAGGTGCATATATTGTAATTAATCCTTCTCTTGCATTGGGTGCACCACACACAACTTTTTTTATTTCTTTTTCTCCTACATCAACATCACAAATTTTTAGTCGATCAGCATTTGGATGTTTTTCTGTCTTTAAAATTTTTGCTACTTTGAATAAATCAAGACCAGCTGATAAGTTTTCTACACTTTCAACCTCAAGCCCAACATTTGTTAGCTGATCTAAAAGCTTATCCTCATTTAATTTGGTATCTAAATGATCCTTTAACCAATCAAATGTGATTTTCATCGACTTAAACCTCTATAATTAGTTGGTACATCTAAAGGATCAAATCCAAAATGATTTAACCATCTATAATCACAATCAAAAAAAGCTCTTAGGTCATTAATGCCATATTTAAGCATCGCTAGTCGATCAATTCCTATTCCAAATGCATATCCCTGATATTTTAATGGATCGACTTTCACATTTTTTAAAACATTGGGATGGACCATTCCGCAACCCAATATTTCAAGCCATTGGTCTCCTTCTCCAATAACAATTTTCCCATCTTTAATTTCATAACCAATATCTACTTCAGCTGATGGTTCAGTAAAAGGGAAGTGACTTGGTCTAAATCGCATTTTAATTTTTTCAACTTCAAAAAACTCTTTAATAAAATAATTTAAGCAACCCTTTAAATGTCCCATATTTATATCTTTATCTATATGTAAACCTTCTACTTGATGAAACATTGGTGCGTGGGTTTGGTCACTATCTGATCTGTAAGTTCTTCCAGGCGCAATAATTTTAAATGGAGGTTTGTCTTTTAACATTGTTCTGATTTGGACTGGAGATGTATGAGTTCTTAATAAAACTTCTTTATTCTCATCAAGATAAAACGTGTCATGCATATCTCTCGCTGGATGATTGTCAGGAGTATTTAAAGCTGTAAAATTGTTATATTCATTTTCAATATCTGGGCCTTCTTCAACACTAAAACCTATCTCGGAAAAAATTGATGAAATTTCATCTATAGTTTGTGAAACTGGATGAATTTTACCTCTCACAAAAGTTCGCTCAGGAAGAGTTACATCAATTTTTTCTTTTTCTAATTTTTCATTTATTTTTTTTGATTCAATTTCATTAATTTTATTAGTTATTAAATTTTGTAACTCATCCTTAATTTGATTAAGATTTGATGCAAATTTTTTTCTATCTGTCTCTGGTATAGATCCAATATTTTTGAATTGAGAAGATATTAAACCGTTTTTGCCAAATAATTCTGTCTTGATTTGATTAATTTCTTCTAAACTTAAATTATTGTTAAGTTTAGCCGAGTAGTCATTTTGAATATTTTTTATGTCTGACATATTGATAGATTATTTCCTTAAGAAATAAAAACAATAGCGAAGATTAATTTAAAGCGGATTGGGCTTTTTGAACAATTGTTTTAAATGCTTCTGGGCTATCGTAAGCAATTTCAGCTAAAATTTTTCTATCAATTGTTATGCCACATTTTCCAAGGCCATTGATAAATTTAGAATAAGTTAAACCCTCGGCTCTAACACCAGCATTGATTCTTTGTATCCACAAAGATTTGAAATCTCGTTTTTTATTTCTTCTATCTCTGTAGGCGTATTGCATCGCTTTTTCCATCGCTTGCTTTGCAACTCTGATAGTATTTTTTCTTCTGCCCCATTGACCTTTGACAGCTTTTAAAACTTTTTTATGCTTTGCTTTACTAGTTACGCCTCTTTTTACTCTTGCCATTATTAACCTCTTAAACTGTAAGGCATGTATGATTTAACAATCTTGCCGTCTTGCTTGGACATAGTTGTTGTGCCTCTTAACTTTCTTATTTGTGAATTCGTTCTTTTAATCATGCCATGTCTTTTACCAGCTTGGGCAGTCATTACTTTGCCAGTGGCTGATATTTTAAATCTTTTTTTAGCTGAGCTTTTTGTTTTTAATTTTGGCATAATTCTGCGGTGTTATACAAAGATTGATATAAATTTACAACCTATATTAAGGCCTATAAAGGCTGAATTACCATGATCATTTGCTTACCATCAAACTTAGGGTGTAATTCTACCTTACCAATATCCTTCATGTCTTCTTTGATCTTATCCATCAATTCTTTTCCTAAATGAGAATGTTGTAATTCACGACCTTTAAATCTTACAGTAAATTTTACTTTATCCCCTTTAGCAATAAATTTTTTTGCATTTTTAACCTTAAAATCATAATCATGAGTTTCTGTTACAGGTCTCATTTTAATTTCTTTTAATAAAACAATTTTTTGTTTTTTCTTAGCAATATTTGCTTTCTTTTGGGCATCATATTTAAACTTACCCATATCCATTATTTTACAAACAGGTGGGTTTGCATTAGCAGCTATCTCTATTAAATCTAATCCTTGATTTTTTGCCATTGAAATTGCTTCATTGGTATTCATAACACCAAGATTTTCACCATCACTTGCTATAACCTGAACATCAGGAGATGAGATTCTATTATTAGACCTTGGACCTCTGTCTTTTGTTCTTCTTTGAAAGTAATTTTGTTTAAAATCTGCCACTTAGTTTGAGGATGCTTTATTTAAAGCAGAGAAAGTTTTTAAAAATTGGTCTATATCCATATTTTCTTGTTTATTCGTGTCTAATCTTCTAATCGTTACCGAGTTAGAGTCAACTTCTTTTTTACCACAAATTAATAAAACCGGTATTTTTGCTAAAGAATGATCTCTAATTTTGTAATTTAAATTATTATTTTTTAAATCTATTGATGAACTAATACCCACATCTTTTATTTTTTTTGATACTTTAACTGCATAGTCATTAAATTCTTCTGAAATAGGTATCACCATAGTTTGCAAAGGAGATATCCAAAATGGAAACTTTCCAGCATAGTTTTCAATTAAAATTCCAATAAATCTTTCTAATGAACCAAATAATGCTCGATGAAGCATAACAGGAACTTTTTTGGTTCCATCTTTATCAACATAAGAGGCGTCTAATCTTCCTGGTAAATTCAAATCAACTTGCAAAGTTCCACACTGCCAATCTCTTCCAATTGCATCTCTTAAAACAAATTCAATTTTAGGACCATAAAATGCACCTTCACCTTTGTTGATGCTATATTCCAGCTTAGATGCTTTGACTGCTTCGAGCAAAGAAGCTTCAGCTTTATCCCAAACTTCATCATCGCCAACTCTTGCATCTGGCCTATCTGCATATTTTAGAATTACATTTTCAAAACCTAAATCTTTGTAAATATCTAAAATTAAATTAGTTACTTCTAAACATTCGCTTGTAATTTGATCCTCTGAACAAAATATATGAGCATCGTCTTGAGTAAATGCTCTCACTCTTAGTAGGCCATGTAATGCTCCAGAGGGTTCGTAACGATGTACTTTTCCAAATTCTGTTATACGTAAAGGTAGATCTCTGTAGCTTTTTAAACCTTGGTTAAATACCTGGATATGCCCAGGACAATTCATAGGTTTAATAGCAAATACTTTTGCGTCTGGAGTTTCTGAGGTATACATGTTTTCACCGTATTTTTCCCAATGACCAGATTTTTCCCACAATTGTCTGTCCAATATCTCTGGTGTATTCACTTCTTTATAACCAGCAGCGTCCTGTCTAGCTCTCATATAATTAATTAATTTTTGAAATAAAGCCCAACCTTTCTCGTGCCAAAATACTGACCCTGGACTTTCTTCTCTAAAATGAAATAAATCCATTTCTTTTCCAAGTTTACGGTGATCTCTTTTTTCAGCTTCTTCAATTCTTTTTAAATATTCATCCAGATCTTTTTGAGTTGCCCAACTTGTACCGTATATTCGTTGGAGCATTTGATTATTTGAGTCGCCTCTCCAATAAGCTCCGGAAACTTTTGTAAGTTTAAAGAATTTTCCAATTTTACCTGTTGAAGAAAGATGTGGGCCTCTGCATAAATCGTGCCAATCACCGTGAAAATAAATAGATACATCCTCATTTTCTGGGATTGCTTCAATCAACTCTGCTTTATAAGTTTCGCCCTTTTCTTTAAAATGTAAAATTGCTTTATTTCTCTCCCAAACTTCTCTTTTTGTGATTTCATTTCTATCTACAATTTCTTTCATCTTATTTTCAATTTTTTCTAAATCGTCCTCGGTAAAAGGTTCCTTTCTAGCAAAATCATAATAAAAACCATTTTCAATAACTGGCCCAATAGTAACTTGTGTTCCTGGAAATAATTCTTGTACTGCCATTGCCAATATATGTGCTGTATCATGCCTAATAGTTTCTAGGCCTTCAGGATTTTTTGACGTAAAAATTTTTATTGAACAATCTTTTTCTATTAAAAAATCTAAATCTTTTAAATCACCATCAACACTTATAACCATTGCTTGTTTTGCAAGTGACTTGCTAATTTTTTCAGCTACATCTAGACCTGTAACTTTGTCTGGAAATGTTAAATTATTTCCATCTGGTAAGGTAATTTTAGGCATTAATTTAATATTCTTTTATACTCTGAATAAGTAGAAAAGCACATTTTTTCAACATTAAATTTTTGAATTATGTTTTTTCTTCCTTCTTTGCCTATCGATTGTAACAGTGTTTCATCCATAGAAAGAACTTTTAAAATTTTTTTACTTAATGATTTTGCATTGTTTGACTCGAATAAAAAACCAGTTTTTTCGTCAATTATAGTTTCATTAGACCCGCCAATATCACTTGCGATTATTGGTTTTTCCATTGATTGTGCCTCAACTGCAACTCTTCCAAAAGCCTCTGGCTCGATAGATGCAGATATTACTATATCTGAAATTTTGTAAGCTAAAGCCATGTCATTACAATGATCAATAAATTTAACTTGGTTATTTAATCTGTATTGTTCTGTAATTCTAATAAGTTTTTTTTTATATAGATCTCTACCTTGATCACTTCCAAGAATTACTGCGTAAAAGGCTTCATATCCAAGTTCAATATTTACTAAATTAATTGCTTCTATAAAAACTTCTTGTCCTTTCCATCCTGTTAATCTGCCAGGTAAAAGAATTATCTTTTTATCTTTTTCTATTTGCCATTTTTTTAATAGTTTTTTTTCATCAATATCTAATTTGGTTGTTGGATCAAAATAGTCGACGTTAATTCCTCTAAATATAACTAAAAGTTTTTTTTTAGTATTAAGATATTTTGTATAATTATCTTTGATATGAGAAAAAATAAAATTAGAGCCTGCTATGATTAAGTCAGACCTAACCATTGCAGAATTATAAAATTTTTTAATTTTATTATTAAAATTATAAGTTCCATGAAAAGTAGTAACAAATTTTCTGCCTGTAATTTTAGCTGCTAACAAGCAAGACCAGGCTGGCGCTCTGCTTCTGGCATGTACAATTGAAATATTCTTAACGAGTATAATTGCAACTAAAGCTAAAAAATTAATGAACATAATTAAAGGATTTTTACTATGTACAGGAAGTTTTATTATTTTTACTTTTTTTTTATCAATAAATTTAAGAAGTTCTCCCCCACTTGTTACAATAAATGATCCACAATCATTTTCTGGTAAGTAATGAGCAATATCATAACAACCTGTTTCAGCACCTCCGTAACCTAATTTTGGTATAACTTGTAAAACTTTTAAATTAGATGACATTTGGTATGATTATATATTATTAGATTAAACATATAAATGATTATGACTTATTTTAGATATTACAGAATCTCAAAAAGTAAGAAAATAAGATTTGTTTGCAATATTCATAAAGGTGCACCTTTTATTGTTTTTTTACATGGTTTTATGTCTGATTTAGAAGGGAAAAAACCAAATGCTTTTTTAAAATTTGCTAAACAAAACAAAATGAGTTTTTTAGCACTTGAATATTCTGGACACGGAAAATCATCGGGAAAATTTACAAACGGTAATATTACAAAATGGAGTAACGAAACATCAGCTCTTATTAAAAAATTTGTAAAGAAAAATGATTTTATTGTTGTTGGTTCAAGTATGGGTGCCTGGTTAGCACTTAAACAATTTCAAAAATTTAAAAGTCAAATAAAGGGATTTTTAGGTATAGGTTCTGCTCCTGAATTTTTAGAAAACTTGATGTGGAAAAAGTTCACAAAAAAAATGAAGTCAGAAACTATCCAAAAAGGAATTTTACAATTAAAACACGGTAATTATGAATATCCAATTACCCTACAATTAATAAAAGATGGTAGAAAAAATAAGGTTTTAAACAAAAAAATAAATTCTGAGATAAATGTTACTATGGTTCATGGTCAAAAAGATGCTGTGGTACCTGTTTCTTATTCAAGAAAAGTTTTAAAAATATTTCAAAAAGCAAAAAAAAAATTAGTTATTATTAATAGTGGTGATCACAGTTTATCAAGTCAAAAGTGGCTTAAAATAATAATAAAGGAGTTAAAACTAATTATTTAACTAACTTCTTTAATCAATGGTTTATTGCTGATTGGATTGCTTAACTTGTCTAACATTTCTTTTGGACAAACTTGAATAAAATTCTTTAACTCCTCATCATAATTTTCAACTAACATTTTTGATAAATTGGATCCAGTTTCTTTAAAATGTTCTTGGATTAAATCTTTAAGAAATATTTTCCAGTAATCTGTTTCTATATTTTGCCATACGACCGATTCATCATTAACTTTTTTTTCAAATTCTCCTGATTTATCATAGATAAATGCCATTCCTCCTGTCATCCCTGCTGCAAAATTATCACCTACATCACCTAAGATTACTACAGTTCCTCCTGTCATGTATTCACAACCATTAGAGTCACATCCCTCAATTACTGTAGTTGCTCCAGAGTTTCGAACAGCAAATCTTTCTCCTGCCTGTCCAGCTGCAAATAGTTTTCCTGATGTTGCACCATATAATACTGTATTGCCTATAATAGTATTTTCATTTGAAATTAAATTACTCTCATCAGATAATTTAATTGAAATTGTTGCTCCTGATAATCCTTTACCCACATAATCATTAGCATCTCCTTTAAGAACAAGTTTTAATCCTTTCGCTGAAAAAGCACCAAATGACTGTCCTGCTGATCCCTTGAAATTTAATACTAAAAAGTTTTCATTAAGTTTTTCATATCCATATTTTTTATAAAGGTGATGAGATATTCTAGTTCCAACTGCTCTATTCGTATTTTTAATAATGTATTCTTTTTCTATTTTTTCAGAACTGTCTAAAGATTTTTCAATCTCTGGCCAAATTTCTTGATCAAGTGTATCTGGTACCTGGTTTATTTCTTGATTTTCACAATATCTTCTATTGTTACCGTTATCTGCCTGTACAAAAAGTGGGTTCAAATCTAAATCATCAAGATTTGGAGAGGCCTTGCTAACCTGCATTAAAAGATCTGTTCTTCCAATTATATCGTTCAATGATTTAAAACCTATTTTTGCTAAAATTTCCCGTACTTCAGATGCTATAAAAGTGAATAAATTAACTACTTTATCTGGAGTGCCTGTAAATTTTTCTCTAAGTTTTTCGTCTTGAGTACAAACACCAACAGGACATGTGTTAGAATGACATTGTCTAACCATGATACATCCCATCGCAACTAACGCAGTAGTTGCCACTCCGTACTCTTCTGCTCCCATCATTGCTGCAATAACAACATCTCTTCCTGTTTTAATCCCACCATCAGTTCTAAGAGTAACTTTGTGTCTTAGATTGTTTAATGTTAAAACTTGATTAGCTTCTGTTAAACCCATTTCCCATGGTATTCCAACATACTTAACACTAGTTTGCGGTGTTGCACCCGTACCCCCATTATGTCCAGATATTAATATTATATCTGCTTTTGCTTTAGCAACACCAGCTGCAATTGTTCCTACACCTGATGATGCAACAAGCTTAACCCCAATTCTTGCTTTAGGATTTATTTGTTTCAAATCATAAATAAGTTGAGCAAGATCTTCTATTGAATAAATATCATGATGTGGTGGAGGTGATATTAAAGTAACTCCAGGTGTTGAATGTCTTAATTTTGCAATCTCATCAGTAACTTTAAACCCTGGTAGCTGTCCACCTTCTCCTGGTTTTGCTCCTTGAGCTATTTTGATTTCAATTTCATTACAATTATTTAAATAATTAACTGTCACACCAAATCTGGCTGAAGCTATTTGTTTTACTCTAGAATTTGCACTGTCTCCATTTTCTAGAACTTTAAACCTACTCTCATCTTCACCACCCTCGCCACTACAAGAGGCACCTTTAATTCTGTTCATTCCTGTGGCAAGTGTTTCATGAGCTTCTTTTGAAAGCGCTCCATGTGACATGCTTCCGCTTCCAAATCTTTTAAGTATATTTTGTATTGGTTCAACTTCAGAGATATCAATCGGTCCTTTCAATTTTTTCGATCTAAAATCAATTAAATCCCTCAAATTTATTGGGGGTAAATTATATATTCCTTCCGCATACCTTTTGTAAGCTTCATAAGAATTTGATCCTACAGCGCTTTGCAATAAATGAATTAATTTTCCTTGATATTGGTGTGTTTCTCCATTTTTACGATACCTATATATTCCACCTATTGGTAAAATAGTTTCAGAGCTTTCAAATCCTTCTTTATGAATAGATCTAATTTTTTTTTCTATTCCTGTTAATCCAATCCCTGAAATTTTAGATACTACACCTGGAAAATAATCAGCAACAATCGTTCTACTCAATCCAACAGTTTCAAAATTACATCCCCCTCTATATGAACTCAAAACAGAAATTCCCATTTTAGACATGATTTTTAATAGACCAGCATTTACAGATTTAATGTATCTTTCAACACATTCATCAAAACTAAATTTTCCAAAAAGTTTTTTTTCATGTCTTTGATATAAGCTGTCAAAAGCAAGGTATGGGTTTACTGTAGTTGCACCCACACCAATTAAAGTGGCAAATGAATGTGTGTCTAAAGCTTCTCCAGATTGAACATTTATCGAAACATATCCTCTTAATTTTTTTTCTATTAAGAATGAATTGATTGCTCCTACACATAATAACATTGGAATAGGTAAATTAGTTTCTGACAATCCTTTATCACTCAAAATTAATTGAGTAACACCTTGTCTTACAGCGATTTCAGCATCTTTTTGGACTTGTTTTATTGCCTCAAATAAAGACTGATCTTTAGAAAAAGTACAATCTATAACTAAAGAATTTTTACCAAAAAAATTAATAAATTTATCAAATTGAGAGTTTGATAAAATTGGACTATTTAAAACATAAATATTTTGCTTGGTTAGATTATCAAAATCCAAAATATTACCTAAATTTCCAAATCTTGTTTTTAGACTCATAACCTTATTTTCTCGAAGCGAGTCAATTGGAGGATTAGTTACTTGGCTAAAATTTTGTCTAAAAAAATGATAAAGAGGTCTATATTTATCAGATAATACTGCAAGAGGAGTATCGTCACCCATAGAGCCAATCGCCTCTTTCGCATCTTCAGCCATTGGGTGCAAAATAAGCTCTAAGTCTTCAAGACTCATTCCAAATGTGAACTGTCTTCGTCTTAAATCATCTCCAGAGAATAAATGTTTTTCTCCAGAAATAGTAATTTTTTCATCTAAATCGATAATTTGAGAATTAAAGTGTTTGTATTCTTTAGCTAAATAATCTTTGATTTTGCTGTTAGTAAATACTTTTCCTTTTTCAATTCTAACCCCAATTATTTCTCCTGGTCCTAATCTTCCCTTGGTTAAAATTTTTTTTTCGTTAAGTTCTATCATTCCAGTTTCTGAACCTGCAAATAATAAATTATCTTTGGTAATTGCATATCTTAAGGGTCTCAATCCATTTCTATCATTTGCAGCGATTACCCATTCATTATCTGTTCCAGCAATAGCAGCAGGCCCATCCCAAGGTTCCATGGTACTATTTAAAAAGTTAAATAATTGTTGATGATCTCTAGATAAAGTTTTGTTTTTTTTAGACCAAGCATCTGGCACTAACATTAATTTTGCTAAAGGTGCTGGTTGACCTGAAATATTTAATAATTCAAAAACATTATCCAATGCAGCTGAGTCTGATGCCCCCTGTTGAATTACTGGTTTTAAATTTTCTATGTTATCAAAAAGTGGGCTATTCATTTCTTGTTCATGAACTTTCATCCAATTTTTATTACCACGATATGTGTTGATTTCTCCATTATGAGCAATTGCTCTAAAAGGTTGAGCTAGATTCCAACTTGGTGCTGTGTTTGTAGAAAATCTTTGATGAAAAATTGCATATCTTGAAACAAATCTTTCATCTTTTAAATCTAAAAAAAAATCTGAAATAGCTTCTGCTAAAAACATCCCTTTATAAACGATTGATTTTGAACTAAGAGAACAAATATAAAAATTATTTAAAGAAATCTTAAAAGCTTTATTTTCAATTATCCTTCTTGTTTCATAAATTTTTCTTTCAAGATCTTTATTCAATAATTCTGGATTATTTGATTTAAAAAGTACTTGAATAATTTCAGGCATTGTCTGAAATGCTTTTTCACCTAAGACCTTTGGGTTAACTGGAACTTGCCTCCAGCCATAAATGCTAAAATCATTTTTGGTTAGTTCACTTTCAACTATTGTTTTGCAGCTTTCTTGTGCTGCATAATCATTTCTTGGTAAGAAAATCATTCCAACACAGATTTCTGAATTATCGTGGGTATGACCTGTAACTTCAATTTTTTCTATAAAAAAATCTTTTGGTATTTCTACATGTATCCCAGCACCATCACCCGTTTTACCATCAGCATCAACTGCTCCTCTGTGCCAAACTGCTTTTAAAGCTTCAATTCCATACTCTACAACTTTACGTGATTTCTTTCCCTCCGTAGAACCAATTAAACCGACACCGCAAGCATCGTGTTCCATCTCTTCAGAATAAACATGGTTTTTTTTCAGTATTTCAAAATTTTTTTTATAATTTTTCATTAAGCTACTTTTGACTGTTTTAATTCTTTATTTTCTAAATGCTTTTTAATCGAAGCTGCTGCATCTCTTCCATCTTTTATCGCCCAAACAACTAAAGATGCACCTCTAACTATATCTCCTGCAGCAAAAACCCCACTCAAATTTGTCTCCATTGAATCAAAATCTGCTTTGATAGTTCCCCATTTAGTCACTTGCAGTTCGTTAGAGTCAAATAAAGTTGGCAAATCTTCAGGGTCAAAACCTAAAGCCTTAATAACCATATCTGCTTTGATCTCAAAACTTGAGTCTTGTTGAACCTCAGGTTTTCTTCTTCCACTTTCATCAGGATCACCTAATTTTATCTGGTCAACAATTAATTTTTCAACTTTGTTAATACCCTTAAATTCCTTGGGACTTGATAGCCAAACAAATTCAACGCCTTCCTCTTCAGCGTTAGCAACCTCTCTTGCTGATCCAGGCATATTCTCTTTGTCTCTTCTGTATAAACATTTAACTGATTTTGCTTTTTGTCTTATTGATGTTCTTACGCAGTCCATTGCCGTATCGCCACCACCAATTACAACAATATCCTTCCCTTCTGCATTTAAAATTCCTTTATCAAATAATTCTACTTTATCACCTAATCCTTTTTTATTGGATGCTGTTAAAAAATCCATCGCAGGAAAAATATTGTTTAAGTCATTACCTGTAAGTTCTACTTCTCGAGCTTTATAAACCCCGGTTGCAATTAAAATTGCGTCATGTTTTTTTCTTAATTGTTCTAAGCTTGCATCTTTTCCTACTTCAAAATTTTGAATGAACTCAATTCCACCATCTTTTAAGAGCTTAGTTCTTCTCTCAACAACTTCTTTTTCAAGCTTAAAATTTGGTATTCCATATATTAACAATCCACCAGCCCTATCATATCTGTCATAAACTGTGATTTTGTATCCATTTTTTCTTAATTCTTCAGCTGCAGCTAAGCCAGCTGGTCCAGCACCAATTATTCCAACACTTTGGTTTTTTTCATGAGAAATATTTATAGGTTTTACCCAACCTTGCTCCCAAGCATTATCAGTAATATATTTTTCCATTGAGCCGATAGTCACTGTTCCATGGCCAGACTGTTCGATGACACAATTACCTTCACACAACCTATCTTGTGGGCATATTCTTCCACAGACTTCCGGCATATTATTTGTGCTTTGGGATAATTCGTAAGCTTCCTTAAGTCTTCCTTCGGCTGTTAGCTTTAGCCAATCAGGAATATTATTACTTAGTGGACAATGAACTTGGCAAAAAGGAACACCACACTGAGAACATCTGCTAGATTGCTCTTTAGCTTTATCGCTAATAAATTCGTCATAAATCTCATTAAAGTCTTTTTTTCTGACATCAATCTCCCTTTTAGGTGGAGTTTGTTGACCTATATTTACAAATTTTAGCATTTTATCAGTCATAATTTTTATAAGTTAAAGCAAATTATATATTGTTTTTATTAAATAAAGCTTAAAATAGGTCAGTTATTATGACCTTATTAAGCCATATAAGTTTGAAATTTATGGCATTTTTAATAATTGCATAGCTAATATGCTTAAATCGAATTGTTTTAAATGAATATTTTTTAAGCTAGTTAGATAAAATGTTTCAGAACATTATAGAAGTTTTAATACTATCAGCCATTCAAGGCATATCAGAATTTTTACCAATAAGCTCTTCGGCACACCTAATATTAGTTTCAAGTTTATATGAATTTAAATCTAGCTCATTATTAATAGATATAAGTCTTCACCTTGGTTCCTTGTTTGCAATTATCTATTTTTTTAGAGTGGACTTATTAGATGTAAAAAATAATAAAAGACTTTTAAGCCTAATCATTCTTGGGTCAATTCCATTAATAATTGTTGGATATATCTTATATTCAACCGGTATCATTTATGAACTTAGAAACATTAAAATTATAGCTTGGACAACTCTAATTTTTGGAATTGTACTATTTATTACAGATAGAAATCGATTTGATAAGAAAATTTCCTCAAATTTAAATCTTCAATCAATTTTATTTATAAGTTTATTTCAAATTCTTTCTTTGGTGCCAGGAGTAAGTAGGGCAGGCATAACTATTACAGCTGCAAGATTATTGAGATTTAATAGATTAGACTCTAGTAAAATATCATTTTTACTTTCTATTCCAGCTTTAGGAGGTGCTAGTTTTTTAGGATTAAAAGATGTGTTTTCTCAATCAGTTGAGTTCAATTATTTAGTAGTTATTGCAATTGTAGCATCATTTATTTTTTCTTTTGCGACTGTAAAATTTTTTTTAATTTATATAAATAAATTTTCAATGAATGCGTTTGTTATTTATAGAATATTAATAGCGTTGATTTTATTTGCTATAATTTATTAAGATTATTTTTTTGAACCAATGGTAACAATTGAGACAGCAAGACACCACATAGAATAAATAAACATCCAAGTAAATTATTAATATCTAAGATCTGATCTAAAATGAACCAGGCAGCAATAGTTGCAAATACTCCCTCTAATGAAAAAATTATTGCAGCAGGGGCAGGAGTTATATTTTTTTGAGCATAAATTTGTAACACAAATGCAAAACCTCCAGATAAAATTCCAGCATACAAAATAGAATTTATTTCTTTCATAATTTCCAAGTAAACAAACTCCTCATAAATAAATGCTATTACAAAAGAAAATAAAGCAACGATGAAAGTTTGAGCTGCTCCTAGGGTGAGTGGAAGATTATACTTATTTACAATTATTCCTGTAAAAATTATATGAGTGCTCCAAAATAAAGCACCTAATATTACTAAACTATCGCCAAGTCTAACTGTTGCGTCATAAAAATTTGTTAATAAATACCCTCCAATTAAACATAAAACTACAGATGGCCAAACACTCCAATGAATTGATGTTCGTTTAAATAAAAAAAATATAATTGGTACTAGGGGAACATAAAAAATTGTAAAAAACGCAGCATTAGCAACATCTGTATAAAGAAGAGCAACTTGTTGTAAAGCTGAACCTAAAAATAAAGATAAACCAATTAAAAATGAGAGATTAAGGAAAGTTTTAGTGTCATTTTTAAACTCAGATTTAAATTTTTTTATTTCGAACAACAAAACTAATGGAGTGATAGCCAAAAAACCTATGAAAAACCTTACAGCATTGAATGTAAATGGACCAATGTTATCCATGCCAGTGTCTTGAGCAATAAACGTTGTGCCCCAAATAAAAGTACACAGTAAAGCACTTAATAAAGAGATAGTTTTTGACATAACTTAAATTAAACAGCTAACTTATAGGCAAAATTTTTACCAAGATTTTCTTTTAAATCATTATTAAATCTTGCAGCTTCAGCTCCATCAATAATTCTGTGATCATAGGACAAAGATATAGGTAACATTGTTCTTATTTGAAACTTTCCGTTCATAAATATTTGTTTTTTTTGGGATTTACCTACTCCTAAGATTGCAACTTCTGGAAAATTTATAATTGGAGTAAAAAAAGATCCTCCTATTCCACCTAAACTGGTAATAGTCATAGACCCACCAAATAATTCTTTTTTATCAATTTTTAGATTTCTACAAAGTTCACTCACTTCTTTCAATTCTTTGCTAAGTAGTGAGATTTTTTTGTTGTCAGCATTCCTAATTTTAGGAACCATTAATCCATTAGGTGTATCAACTGCAATTCCAATATGAAAATATTTTTTAAATGTCATTTTTCCAGTTTCAATTTCATCTATGGAAGAATTAAAACTCGGGAATTTTTTTAAAGACGCTACTAAAGCTTTAATTATAAATGCCAAAGGAGTAATTTTGATTTTCTCTCCAGTATACATATCTGTCAAAGAACTTCTAAAGTTTTCCATTTCTGTTATATCTGCTTCATCATGATTTGTGACATGTGGTATAGTCGTCCAAGAATTGGTTAAATAAACCGAAGATAATTTTTTTACTCTTGGAATATCTTTAATTTCAATTTCTCCAAAATCAGAATGTTCAAATTCATTTTTGATTTTTTTTATTTTATCTTCTTTAATTTCATTAATATTTTTTGTTGTAGATGAAACAAATTTTTTAATATCATCCTCAATAACTCTTCCATCTTTTTCACTTCCTGCAACTTGAGTAATATCTACTCCAAGTTCTCTTGCAAATTTTCGAGCTTTTGGGCTTGCAGATGATATTTCATTGGATAAACTTTTAACTTGATTAATTGAAGCTTGTTCTATCTCGGGTTTTATTACTTTAATTTTTTTAAACTCTTTTTCAATATTTGGCTTTTCTTCAGTATTTCCTTTTTTTGCAGATGTTTCCTCTAAAATTAATATCAAATCACCTTCGGAAATTTTATCTCCTACTTTTGTTTTTAAAGATTGCACTTTACCCTCAAAGTTAGATGGGATTTCTACGCTGGATTTATCACTTTCAATTGTAATTATAGGATCGTTTTTTTGAAGAATTTGACCTTCAGAAACTAGAACTTCTATTACTTCAACATCCTTAAAATCTCCAATATTTGGTACTTTAATTTCAGTTTCTGACATTACAATTTAGTAGGCATTGGTTTTTCACCATCAATTTTATATTTTTTTATTGCTTCATTTGCATATTTTGAAGCTATTAATTGTTCTTTAGCCAAAATACTTAAGCTGTAAGCAACTAAATGCTCTTTATCTACCTCAAAAAATTTTCTTAGATTTTTTCTAGTATCACTTCTACCAAATCCATCTGTTCCTAAAGAATAAAAACTTTTATTTGTATAAGGTCTTATTTGATCTGAATTCATTCTCATATAATCTGATGCGGCCATGATTGGGCCTTCGGTTTTTCCCAAACATTTTTCAACAAATGAAGTTTTTTGTTCTTTATCAGGGTTTAAAAGATTATATCTTTCAACTTCCATTCCATCTTTTCTTAATTCATTAAAACTTGTTACACTCCAAATTTCACTATCAATTTCATATTCATTTTGAAGAACTTCTGCTGCAGCCATCATTTCTCTTAGAATTGTACCTGATCCTAAAAGCTGAATTTTTGTTTTCTTAAACTTATTAAATTCTTTAATCTTATACATTCCTTTCAAAATACCTTCTTCACAATTTTTATCTTTTGGCATTTCTGGATGAGAATAATTTTCATTCATTGTAGTAATATAATAAAAAACGTTTTCTTTTTTTTCATGCATTCTTCTCAAACCTTCTCTAAAAATTACTGCTAGCTCATAATGAAAAGTTGGATCATAAGTTACACAATTTGGTATCGTAGAAGCTATTAAGTGGCTGTGGCCATCTTGGTGCTGAAGTCCTTCTCCAGCTAAAGTAGTTCTTCCTGCAGTAGCTCCAATTAAAAATCCTCTTGCCTGGCTATCCCCAGCAGCCCACGCCAAATCACCAATTCTTTGAAAACCAAACATAGAATAAAAAATATAAATTGGAATCATTTCTATGTCGTGATTTGTATATGCTGTAGCAGCTGCAATCCAAGAAGACATTGCGCCAGCTTCATTAATTCCTTCTTCTAACACCTGACCACTCTTATCCTCTCGGTAAGAACTTAATTGTGCAGCATCTTCTGGCTCATATTTTTGACCTTCATGAGCATAAATACCTATTTTTTGAAAAAAACCTTCCATTCCAAATGTTCTTGCTTCATCAGGAATTATAGGAACCAATCTTGGTGAAATATTTTTGTCTCTAAGTAGGTTGGTAAACATTCTAACCATTGCCATTGTTGTTGACATTTCTTTTTCACCAGTTGAAACTTTCATAAAATCAAAGATATCTTTTGATGGTGCCTTAATTGGTTTTGCGTAAGTTGTTCTTTCAGGTAGATAACCACCTAAATTTAATCTTCTTTCTTTTAAATATTTAATTTCAGGAGATTTTTCATCAGGTTTAAAATATTCAATATTTCTAACTTGTTCATCAGTTAAAGGAACATCAAATCTATCTCTGTAGTATAGTAAATCATCAACATCTAATTTTTTTGTTTGGTGGGTAGTGTTCACACTTTCACCTGTCTTACCCATCCCATAACCCTTAATAGTCTTTGCTATAATTACAGTAGGACTTCCTTGATTTTTTGTAGCTTTGTCATAAGCCGCATATACCTTGTGTGGATCATGACCACCTCTATTTAATCTCCAAATATCTCTATCTGATAAGCTTGATACTAATTCTTGTGTTTCTGGATATTTGCCAAAAAATTTTTCTCTAACATAAGCGCCGTCTCTTGCTTTCATCGCTTGGTATTCTCCATCAACTGTTTCATTCATTATTTTTACTAAATGACCAGTTTTATCATTTGCTATCAACGAGTCCCAATAAGAACCCCAAATTACTTTAATCACATTCCAACCAGCTCCTCGGAAACTTCCTTCTAATTCTTGAATAATTTTTCCATTTCCTCTTACAGGTCCATCAAGCCTTTGGAGATTACAATTAACTACAAATATTAAATTATCTAACTTTTCTCTTGCTGCTAGTCCGATAGCACCCATTGACTCAGGTTCATCCATTTCTCCATCACCTAAAAATGCCCAAACTTTTCGGCCCTCGTCTTTAATTAGACCTCTATTAATTAAATACTTCATGTATCTTGCTTGATAAATTGCAAGCATGGGACCTAAACCCATAGAAACAGTTGGAAATTGCCAAAACTTAGGCATTAACCAAGGATGTGGATATGAAGAAAGTCCACCAGAATTTACTTCTTGTCTGAAACTATCCAATTGTTTTTCATTTAATCTTCCCTCTAAGAATGCCCTAGCATACATTCCCGGAGCACTGTGACCTTGAAAATAAACTAAATCTCCACCAAATTTATTATTTTTCGCTCTCCAGAAATGATTCATTCCAACATCATATAATGTTGCAGCAGAAGCAAATGTACCTATGTGTCCACCTAATTCTGGAAATTTTTTATTCGCTCTAACTACCATTGCAGCTGCATTCCATCTAATTAAAGATCTAATTCGTCTCTCAATATTTTGATCTCCATTTGATTTAACTTCTGCTTCTGGAGGGATTGTATTTATATAGGGTGTATTTTGAGTATAAGGAATATTTGCACCCTCACGATACGCTTTGTTAATCAATTCTTTAATTAAAAAGTGAGCTCTTTGATTTCCATCTTTTGAAATAACTGCTGACAAAGATTCTAACCAATCTTGTGTTTCTAAAGGATCTGTATCTTTACCATTTGTAACTTGAATAGTTGATTGTTCTTTCTTTTGAGCAGGTTGATGAGCAACTTTAGTCTCATTCTTTTGTTCTGCCATAGCTGCTTCGGCTTGCTTAATAATACTTTCGGTATCTTTTGGAATTGGATTTTCTTTTTTATTTTCCGCTAAAGAAGCAATATTTAAGATTAAATCTCCTTTTGAAACCTTATCTCCAACTTTAACTTCAACTTTTTCAATCTTACCTGCTAGAGTAGAGGGAATTTCAACGCTTGATTTGTCACTCTCAATTGTAATTACTGGGTCATTAATATTTAATCGATCGCCCTGTTTTGCTAAAACTTCTATAACTTCAACTTCTTCAAAATCTCCAATATCTGGAACAAGTAATTTTTCACTCATTTTATTAAAATGTTTTATATACCTATTAATATTATAATTAAGTTTATTTTGACGCGTTATTTGGCTTTTTTATGAATTTCTGTAAAAAAATTGCACAAAAGTTAAGTATTTAATTTCTTTCAACACACATGGTTATACCCATGCCACCCCCAATACATAATGCAGCACAACCTTTGCTTTTGTTTTGCTTTATCATTTCGTGTATTAGAGTAACTAATATTCTAGTTCCTGATGCACCAATTGGATGACCTAAAGCAATTGCACCACCATTTACATTAACTTTTTCAGCAGGAATTTTTAGTTCTTTTATCACGGCTATACTTTGAGCGGCAAAGGCTTCATTTATTTCAAATAAATCAACATCGTTAATATTCCAATCAGCTTTATTTAGTGCTTCTTTAACTGCAGGAATAGGGCCTAAACCCATTAAAGAGGGCTCAACGCCACATGACGCCCATGAAACTACTTTGACTAATGGTTCTATGGATTTAAGCTCTGCTTGCTTTCTTGTCATAAGCACTGTTGCAGCTGCACCGTCATTTATGCCCGATGAATTTCCTGGAGTAACAGTTCCATTTTCTTTAAAAACAGTTTTTAATTTTTTTAAGTCATCTATTGTTAAATTATTCCTAGGATGTTCATCGTTATCAAATATCACATTTTCTTTATTGTTAATTTGTAATTTAATTATTTCGTCTCTAAATTTTTTTTTGCCTGTAGCATCTTGAGCTTTTTTTTGAGAATTTAATGCAAAGTTATCTTGTTCATCTCTAGAGATTTCAAATTTTTCTGCAACATTTTCTGCTGTTACACCCATGTGATAATGGTTAAATGAGTCTGTTAAACCATCATTGATCATTGTATCTACCAATTTAGATTCATCTAATTTCTTATTTTCTCTGTAAAATAAAGAGTGTGGCGCTCTTGACATATTTTCTTGACCACCTGAAACAATAATTTTATTTTCTTCTAATTTAATTGATTGAAATCCGGAAACTATAGATCTTAAACCTGATCCACATACTTGATTTATAATATGTGCTGGTTTTGATACTGGAATACCAGCATGTATAGATGCTTGTCTTGCAGGATTTTGACCTAGACCAGAAGTAAGTACATGGCCCATAATTACTTCATCAATTTGATTAGGCTTCAAATTAGATTTGTGTATAACTTCTTTGATTACCAGAGCACCTAATTTATCAGCACTCACATCTTTTAAAGAACCTTTATATGTTCCAATTGGTGTTCTCAAAGCAGATGTAATTACAACATCATCTAATTTTTTACTCATTAATGACTAAACATAATATTTTATAAGTTAAATTACATCAAAAACTTTGATATATGGAAATAATTATTAAATGAGGACCGCTGGCCAAATTGGATAAGGCGCTCGGCTACGAACCGGGAGATTCCAAATTCGAGTTCTGGGCGGTCCACCAAAAAGGAAACTAAAATGCTAGATTGGCTTTTAAAAGCATCATTACAAAAATCAGTTATATATTTTTTTATAATTGTTTTAATAATTTTATTAATCTTAACTTTTGTATTATAAAAAAATATGAGCGAAGAGTTCGAACAAATAAGTATTAAACCTGGATTTATGAAACACAATGGAGGTGTTTTATTTAGAACAGTGTCCGAAACTGAGTATGAATTTAAAACAACAATTAATGAAAATCATTTAAATGCTGCTAACATAACTCACGGGGGTTATTTGTCAGCATTAATTGATGCTGGAGCAGGAACTGCTGCTCATAGAGCTAGCGGTAATTCACCATGTGTTACAATTTCATTAGATTTAAAGTTTATTGGAGCATCTAGAGCAGGTGATGAAATAACAGGATTTACTAAAATACTTAAAAAAACAAAAACGCTTATATTTTTATTTTGTGAATTGAGATGTAATAACAAAATTATTACCTCAGCTTCAGGTGTTTGGAAAATTTTAAAAGTTAAACCTTCAAACTTAGGCCCAGGTGGGTAATTATTCTTTTCTTCTATAATTCAAGTATCCAAAAATTAATAAAAATAAAATAGCTATTGGATAAACAAATAACTTGCTAGGCCTATTTGAATTTTCAATCTTGAATTCACTTATGTAATCACCCATTTCAAAGCCACTTTTTTTAGCTTGGCCATTCCATTTTAAGTTATCAACAATAATTTTATTTTTTTCTTTCACTAAACTAATTCCATAATCCTCTAAATTGTACTCTTCTTCAAAAAAATTTTTGTCAATCACAAATAATTTATACCTTTCACCATAAGGGCTTGGTCTAGTAATCTTAAAACGCACTTCTTTTTTTGGATCTAAAATAACTGAATTGATATTGTTAATATCTTGGTAATTATATTTTGGATAAAATTTATTAAGAACAAACTCTGGTGAGAGCAAAGAAATAGATATCATCAAAAAAATAATTATCTCATACCATTTCAGTTTATTAAAAAACCAACCTTGAGTTGCAGATGTAAATACTAATATTCCTGCCAAAGAAGTTATTATTACAACTAATGCATGCCAAATATTTTCTATTCCAATCAAAAGAAGCTCATGATTAAACAAAAATACAATTGGAAGAATACCTGTTCTTAAGCTATACCAAAAAGCTTGTAGTCCTGTTTTAAGTGGATCACCTCCAGAAATAGCAGCTGCCGCATAAGAAGCTAACCCAACTGGTGGAGTAACATCAGCCATTAATCCAAAATAAAAAACAAATAAGTGAACTGCTATTAACGGAAAAATAAATCCAGACGCATTTCCGACATCTACCAAAACAGTTGCCATTAATGATGCAACAACTACATAATTTGCAGTTGTTGGCAATCCCATTCCTAACAATAAACATAATATTATTGTCAAAAATAATAATATTGTGACATTATCTTTAGCAATAGACTCTATAACTATGATTAAATTTGTGCTTAATCCTGTTGATCCAACAGCCCCAACTATTATTCCAGCTGTTGCTATGGCTATACCAACACCAACCATATTTAAGGCACCTTTTTCAAAACCAACGATAGTTTGATTAAACCATATTTTGAGAGAATCTTTAGAAAAAGAATTTTTGATGAGCAAATAAACTAAATTAACTAAAATCAAAGAGACTGTAGCATAAAAAATTGAATAAGACGCAGTGAACCTTAAGTAAACTAACATATAAATTAGGACAAAGATTGGAATTAAAAAATGAAGTCCTGATAAAAATGTTTTTTTTAAATTTGGGACATCCACATCATCCATCCCTTTTAAATTTAATTTTAAAGCCTCAAGATGAGATATATAAAATAGTGCAATATAAGAAATTATTGCTGGTAAAAAGGCATGTTTTACAACTTCAAAATAAGTAACACCAATAAAACTAGCCATAACAAATGCTGCTGCACCCATAACTGGTGGCATAATCTGTCCATTAACAGAAGATGAAACTTCTATTGCTCCTGCTTTTTCTTTTGAAAATCCAGTTTTTTTCATAATTGGAATTGTAAAAGTTCCTGTAGTAACAGTGTTTGCAATTGAAGATCCTGATATTAAACCTGTCATTCCAGAACCTAGGATTGCAGCTTTAGCTGGCCCGCCTCTCATTTTACCCACCATTGCAAATGCTAGATCTAAGAAATACTTCCCTCCACCAGCTGTTTCTAAAAGAGCACCAAATAATACAAATAAAAAAATAAAATCTACTGAAACTCCTATTGGAATTCCAAATATGGCTTCCTGATCCAACCATTGGAAACCAACCAATCTATTAAGTGAAAGTCCACCATGCGAAATTATTTCAGGTGCATACCTTCCAAAATATGAAAACAATAAAAAACCAATAGCAATTATTACTAGAGGTAAGCCTATTGCTCTCCTTGTTGCTTCAAGTAAAATTATGATACCAAAGCTACCAATGATTAACTCTATGGGTAATTCAAAACTATCTTCTATTACAATACTTAATAAAACACCTCCACGATCAACTAACTGATCATAAAAAAAATATATATATAAACAAGAAAAAGCTCCAATAAAACTTATTAAAATATCAAATACAGAAATTTTTTTTCCTTTGGAAATTGGGTAAATTAAAAATGCTAATGTTAGTGCAAAGCCGAGGTGAATTGCTCTTGCTGGCAACCCTTTAAACATTCCAAAATTAAAAATGAAAGGAAATGGAGAGGCATACCAAAGCTGAAATAATGACCAAATAATTGCGATTGCTGCAACAATTCTTAAATGTAAGCCAGTAAGATTTTTTGTTGGAGACAAATCTTCATTAATTTTATCTTTTACTTTTTCGCTAATGCTTTGACTCATAACAAAGATGATACCTCATTATAAAAAAAAGGCCCGATTAAAAATCAGGCCTTTTAATTTAATTAAGAGTTTGGATTACATTAATCCAGCTTCTTTATAATATCTTTTAGCACCTTCGTGTAAAGGAGCTGATAAACCATCAGCAATCATGTCTTCTTTTTTAAGTGAAGAAAAAGCAGGATGTTGTTTTTTGAAATCATCAAAATTTTCAAATACTGCTTTAACTACTAAATAAACAAGATCTGATTCAACCATATTGCTAGTAACTACTGTAGCTTTCACACCAAAAGTTGTAGCATCTTTTTTCTGACCCGTGTAAGTACCTGCTGGAATTACAGCTTTTGCATAGTAATCAGCACCATCAATTAAACCTTGAACTTCAGATCCTGTTAAATTGATTGGTGAAGCTTTAGCTGCACAAGTTGCTGCTTGCTCCATAGCTCCGTTTGGAAATCCTACAGAATAACCAAAAGCATCTATTTTACCATCACACAAAGCTTTCACTTGTTCAGATGAAGTTAATTCAGTTGTTGATTTAAAGAAACTATTATCAACACCTTTCGCTTTCATAAGTTCTTCCATAGTTCCTCTTTGTCCAGAACCAGGATTTCCAATGTTAACAACTTTTCCTTTTAGGCCAGCAAAATCTTTGATTTTAGCTTTTTTCTTGCCCAGATTTGAAAAGGCTCGTTATGAACAGAAAATACAGCTCGTAAACCTTTATACTGTTTTCCTTCCCATTTGCTTGATCCATTTACAGCATGAAACTGCCAATCTGATTGTGCAACACCAAATTGAAATTCGCCAGCAGCAATTTGACCAATATTATAATTTGATCCACCTGTTGAAGGTGCTGTACATCTGTAAGCTTTATCTATACCTTTTTTTCTTCCATGTTCTTTGGCGATTGCAGATTTATGTAACATTTTACAAATTGCATTACCTGTTTGGAAATAAACTCCAGTTGGCCCACCCGTTCCTATCGTGAAAAACTCTGCTGATTTTGCAACACTTGTTAATGACAAAGATGCAGCTAGTATCAGTAAAGCGCTCGATAGAGATGTAATTATTTTTTTCATTTTTTCTCCCTCTATATCGTTATTTTTATATTACAATTTTAACAGTAATTATTTGGATATGTATAGTAAGATTTTATGTTGATTCAGACCATTTTTTTAACTTATCAACACCTTCAATAATTTTAGGTGCAAAGTTTGCAATATGATTGTTATCAATTTTTTGATTATCTTCAATTTTGTTCATAAATTCTTGGCCATCAAAATCAGTAAAGCTCAATCTTGCCAGCATTTGAGTTTGATCAAAGCCAAAATCAGTTCCCGGTAACAAAGCAACACCTGTATCATTCAATATACTGTCACACATTTCTGATGATGAATTAAATTTTTTGTTTAAAAACTCTGGCATTAAATAAAATCCACCTTGGGGTTTATTAATTAGAACTTTATTTGATTTTAAATTTTCATAAACATAATTACCAACTGCACATAATATATTTCTAGATTTATTAATATAATCTGAATGATCATTTTCATATGCTTTTATTGCTGCATATTGAATTGGAGCACTAACAGCTGAAAAAGTTTCACTTGCTAATACATTTATCATATCTTTAATCTCCATTAATGAGTCTGGTACTAAGAAATAACCCAATCTCCATCCTCCAGCTCCACACCATTTACTTAATCCAGTACTAATAATTGTTTTTTCAGGACAAAAACTTGAAATAGATTGATAATTATCTTTAAAACTTAATTCAGAATATATTTCGTCAGACAAAATAATTAGGTTATATTTTTCAGCAATACTTGCTATTTCCTTTAAATTTTCACAAATTTGACCAGATGGATTGTTTGGTGAATTTAAGAATAATAAGTAATTTTTATTTTTATCTTTCAATATAGTTTCTTCAATTTCCAAAGCTGTTGGAAACCAATTATTTTCTCTTTTAGTTTGTAATATTTGTATTTTATTTCTACCCAATATTGCTTGGGGAGCATAAGAAACCCAACTAGGAGCTGGTAATATTATTTCTCCATCAAATATAACATGCAATAAAAACATTAGCTCTTTTGAACCAGGTCCAATAATTACATTTTGAGATTCATAATCATAATTTTTTTTTTTAGATGTGTATTTTGCAACAGAATTTCTTAATTCATAAAGACCTTGCATTGGCAAATATTTATTTTGGTGCGCATTATTTTTAAGCTCTCTAACTACATCTTCAGGGACTTTAAATGGAGATTGACCAAAACCAAATTTATATATTTTTTTTCCTTGCTCCTCTAATTTTCGAGAAGTTTCATTTATCAGCAAAGTCGATGATGGTTTTAAATCTTTAACTAAATTTTTTAACATTTTTAATTTTTAAATAACTATTATAGAATTAATCTTAATTATGGTAATCTAAGATAAGTTAATAGCAAAATGAGAACTTTTTACCCTCCAATTCGGTCATGTTTTAGTCTATTTTTGTTCTTTCACACCAACAATATCTGGTGGGTTAAAAAAAAAGTACACCAAAGGTAGAAATGACTAAACACAAAATTACTGCTGTTCTCGGACCTACTAATACAGGTAAAACCCACCTTGCTATTGAGACAATGCTCTCATTTGAGTCAGGTATGATTGGCTTTCCTCTAAGGTTATTAGCCAGAGAAGTTTACGACAAAGTAATAAAAAAAATTAGCGTAGATAAAGTTGCCTTAATAACAGGTGAAGAAAAAATTATTCCAACCAATGCTAAGTACTTTTTGTGCACAGTTGAATCTATGCCAATTGATAAACATTTAGATTTTGTTGGTGTTGATGAAATTCAGATGTGTGCAGATCATGAAAGAGGTCATATTTTTACAGATAGACTTTTAAACATGAGAGGTGAAAAACTTACTATGCTGATGGGCTCAAATACTATTAAAGATATAATTTCAAAATTAGACGGTGATATTGAGTTTATAAATAGAGAGAGATTTTCTAAATTATCATACGCAGGTCATAAAAAAATTTCAAGAATTAATAGAAAAACAGCAATAATAGCTTTTTCAGCAGAAGAAGTTTACGCAATAGCTGAATTAATTAGAAGACAAAAAGGTGGAGCTGCAATTGTAATGGGTTCATTAAGTCCAAAGACTAGAAACTCTCAAGTAGAACTTTATCAGTCGGGGGATGTAGATTTTTTAGTAGCAACTGATGCTATAGGAATGGGAATAAATATGGACTTAGATTATGTTTTTTTTTCTAACCTTAAAAAATTCGATGGAAAAAAATTAAGAAAATTAAATTTATCAGAAATAGGACAAATTGCCGGCAGAGCTGGCAGATATTTAAATGATGGAAGTTTTGGAATTACAGGTGATTGTAAAGAAATTACAGCTGAAGATGTGGAATTAATTGAGGGACACAAATTTGAGGAAATTAGAACTTTATTTTGGAGAAACTCAAATTTGAATTTTAATAATCCTTTGAGTTTAATTAAATCTTTAGAGGAAAAGCCCCAGATAGGATGGTTACGTAAAATTCATGAATGTGAAGATGAAAAAGCTCTTAAATATTTTTTAAAAGATAAAAGTCTTATCAATTTAGATTTTGATAAAAAATTGCTTAGTCTTTTATGGGAATGTTGTCAGATACCAGATTTTGTAAAAAAAACATATGGCAACCACTATGAGGTAATTGCCAATGTATTTAAATATTTAAGTAGTGGGAAACAGCAAATTACGGATGAATTTATGAGATTACAGCTAATAAAGCTTGATAAATTAGAGGGAAATGTAGATTCTTTATCAAATAGAATTGCAAATGTTAGAACTTGGTCTTATGTTTCAAATAAAAACAATTGGACAGAAAATCAAGACTATTGGATTGAAAAAACAAAACATCTAGAAGATAGACTTTCAGACAGACTTCATGAAGAACTTACCAAAACATTTATTGACAAAAGAGCAAGTGTTCTAGCAAGAGGTCTAAAACAAGATATGGAATTCAAAACAAAAATACTTGAAAACAACGACGTGCTAATAGATGAACAATTTATTGGCAAAATAAATGGACTTAAATTAGCACTAGATTTAAAAAAAGGAGCCTTGGAGACTGACATCAAGTCATTAAAAAAAGCTGCAAGACAAACCATTGGGCCTGAGTTAGAAAAAAGAATTCAAACTATTGTTGATACAGGTTTAATTGAATTAAATAATGATTTTAAAATTTATTGGAATAATTTTCCTATTGCTAAATTATCTCTAGGTAATGATTATTTAAATCCACATTTTGATCTAATAGTTGATGATATTATCGAACCTATTCAAAAACAGAAACTTAACGAATATATTAGTAAATGGATACAAGATAAAATTAACTTAGTTCTGAAAAGTTTAGTTGATCTAAAAAATCTTAAAGATAAAAACTCATCCATCAAAGCTTTGGCATATCAACTTTATGAAAATAATGGTGTGTTAAAAAGAGAGCAGGTGTCTGAATATCTAAAATCTCTTGGTCAAAATGAGAGAAAAATTTTAAGAGACTTAGGTGTAAAGTTTGGAAGATATCATGTGTTTTTATATCAATTGATCAAACCTGAAGCCGTATCATTAAGAACGTTATTATGGAAAAATTTTCATCAAAAATATTACAACGTTCAGCCCCCTACATTTGGTTTAAATTTTTTGGATGATAAAGAACATAAAAATAAAAATTTTATGCTTTTGTGTGGCTTTGAAAAATTTGATTCTTTATTTGTAAGAATTGATATTCTGGAGAGGTTATTTATGCTTATTATAAATTCACCAAACTCAAAAGAAAATAAAGAAATTAAAATTATTCCTGAAATGCTAAATTTATTAGGCTGTAGTAAAGATAATTTTAAAAAGCTTTTACAAAAAATGAATTATAAAATATTTGATAAAGATAATGAAACTTATTTTAAATATAATCCAATTAAAAAATTTAAAAAGGAACCAATAAAAAAAGTTTCAAATGAAAATCCATTTAAAATTTTAAAAAATTTAAACCTTGGTTAAATTTGATGTTTTTTAAAAAAGACTCAACAGATAGTGAAGAAAATTTTTTAGTTAAAACATGTGCACTTTTAATTTATGCTGCTAAAATCGATGAAAATTATACTGAAAAGGAAGAAGAAATTATTAAAAAAACTCTCTTAGAGTTGGGTGCTAAAAAGGAAACTATAACTCAAATAATTATAGATGCTAAGTCTATTGAAGAAAATTCAAATCAAATTTTAGATTTTACAAAAGAAGTAAAAAACCTACCTGAAACTGATAAAATTAAAATTATTGAGTCCTTATGGTCTATTATTTACTCAAATAATGAAGCTGATATTTATGAAACAAATTTGATGAGACGTTTGGCGGGGTTACTTTACATTGACAGCTCAACGATGGGCGATATTAAAGATAGAATTAAAAAAGAAAAATTATAATGACTTATATAGTTAATGATAAATGTATTAAATGTAAATTGACTGACTGTGTTGATGTTTGTCCCGTAGATTGTTTTTATGAAGGCAAAAATATGCTTGTAATTAAACCGGATGAGTGTATAGATTGTGGCGTTTGTGAGCCTGAATGTCCAGTGGATGCCATTAAAGCTGATACTGAACCTGGAAGCGAACAATGGTTAGAAATCAACAAAAAATACTCTGAGATCTGGCCTAATATAAGTGAAAAGAAAGATCCTCCAACGGATCATGAAAAATTTAAGAATGAGCAAAATAAGTACGAAAAATATTTTAAAGAAAATCTTTAAATCTAAACCTGAAAAAAAAGTGAAAAAAAAAGTTACTGTCACAAAAGTAGTTAAAGCAAAAAAAGTAGCTAAAGATAAACCAAAAAAAGTTAAAAAGGTTGTTGCAAAAAAAACAAAAAAAGTATCAAAAAAAATTACACCAAAACCAGTTAAAGCAAAAAAAGTAATAAAAGTTGCTGAGGTAAAAGAAGAAGCAAAAGTTGATAATCTTAGAATTTCAAAGAGTAATGAAGTAAAACCTGAAATTAAGAAAGTTAAAAAACAAGAAACTGAAAAAAGAGAATATAAAATAAAAGACCATGTGGTTTACCCAAAACATGGTGTTGGTCAGATAACTGAATTTAAAAAAATAAATATAGGTGGAATAGACGTAGAAACGTACGTTATTAAATTTGAAAAAGATAAAGCAAATGGGATGGTTCCAGTAAACAAACAATCACATTTGAGACCTTTGGCAACAATCAATCAAGTGAATAAATGTATTTCTATTCTAAAAAGTAAACCAAAAATAAAAAGATCTATGTGGAGTAGAAGAGCACAAGAATATGAAGCTAAAATCTCTTCTGGTAAGATTTATGAATTAGCAGAAGTAGTAAGAGATTTAAACAAAGGTGATGATCTTATGGTTGATCAATCATATAGTGAAAGACAGTTATTTGAAAAAGCTTATGAAAGAATTTTATCTGAGTTTCAAATTGTTTTAAATGTATCTTTAGAAGATACTCAAAAGAAACTTGATAAAGCTTTAAAAAGAAACTTAGGTGGCCAAGCTCAACCAATAGCTTCTACACCAAAATCAGCTGCTACAGAATTACCTGTTGAAGAACCTATTGCTGATGCAGATGAAAATTTAGACGAATAAAAAAAACGCCTCTCATACAATTTGTAATGAGAAGCGTTTTTTGTAAAGATTAGTAAGTTACTATCTTTTTCTTTTTTTAGCTTTTTTAGCCTTTTTAGCTTTTTTCTTAGTTTTCTTTGCTGCTTTTTTCTTAGTTTTTTTAGCAGCTTTTTTTCTTTTCTTAGGCATCTTTAGCTCCCTAGTTAAGTTAAACGAATCAAATTGATTCGCTATTAATATATTTTTATTTTTTTATGTAAGTTATGTCAATTCTTTAATTAAAAAGTAAATTTGTAAAAATTTTTTTTTAATTTTATTTTTTATTAAATTTTTTTTTATTAATTTAGTTAATGTTTATGCGGATAATAATCAAACTTTTAAACACAACTTAATAAAGTTCTTCTAATTGGTTTTTATATTTTTCTGTAACTTTTTTTCTTTTAACTTTCATTGTTGGAGTCATTAAACCATTATCTATAGAAAAATTTTCATCTATTAATTGAATTTTTTTTATCTTTTCTAATAAAGTTAATTTTTTATTTATTTTTTCAATTACATTATTAATTTTTTCTTTTTCGTTTAAAAAATCTTTACTAGGAACTACTAAAGCAACCAAATAATTTTTTTTATCGCCATAAACCATACATTGATCGATTTCAGGTTCATTTGTAATCATATTTTCAATTTTGGCCGGTGAAATATTATCACCACCAGCACTAACGATGATATCTTTTTTTCTATCAGTAATTTTTAAATAACCGTCCTCTGGGTCTATTTCTCCAATGTCTCCTGTGTGAAGCCACCCATTAACAATTACTTTGTCCGTCTCTTCTTTTTTATTCCAATATCCCAACATTACATTTTCACCTTTAACCAAAATTTCACCATCTTCAGCTATTTTAACCTGGTTTCCTTTAAAAGGTGGACCAACAGTTTCTACTTTTATCTTATGTATGGGGTTACAACTTACAACCGGAGATGTTTCAGTTAAACCATATCCTTGTAAAGTAGGTAGCCCAACTGAATTCAAAAATTCCCCTATTTCTTGATCCAGTGCACCTCCACCAGAAACAAAAGCTTTTAAATTTCCTCCAAACTGTTTTTTTATTTTTTTTCGAACTAATGTTTCAACTATCAAATTGAGTAATTTTTCAGAAAAAGTCATTTTTTGATTTAATAATTTTTTCTTACCCAGCCGTAGAGTTTCTTCTATTAGTTTTGCTTTAAAACCAGTTTGTTTTTTTAAATTTATATTTATTTTATTGTAAAGATTTTGATAAAATCTTGGAACAGCTGTCATAATTGTTGGTTTTGCTTCAGATATATTTTCTAAAAGTTTTTCTATTTTTTCTGCATAAAATACCTTTGCCCCTACAGCTATCTGGGCAAATTGCACACAATGTTCGTAGGAATGGGATAGAGGAAGCCATGTCAAAAATACAGGCCTAGAGCTAAACAATGGCTTCATGATTTCACATGCTCCTACAAGATTATTTAAAATTCCACCATGACTTAAGATTACTCCTTTAGGATTTCCTCCGGTTCCAGATGTATAAATTATACAAGCAGGAGAAGTTCTTTTTAATTTTTCATTTTGAATTTTATCTTCATCTAATAAATCATTTTTTAATATGAGATTAAAATCAAGATATTTATCTTTATTAATTATATCTAAATCATGAATTACGTTATTAACTTCATCTAATGTTATGACTTTTTTAATAAATTTTTTTTCATTAATTGTGTTATTTAATTTTTTTAGCAGCTCATTGTTTGAGACTATAATCAAACTGGGTTCACAATCCTCAATTAAATATTTATAATCATCCTCTGTATATGTGGTGTAAGCAGGAACAGTAATTCCACCTGATAACATTATTGCCATATCTGAAACGAACCATTCTGGTCTGTTTTCTGAAACTAAAAGACATCTATCGCCTTCTTTTATATTTTCTCTAATAATTTTTGATAATTTTAAAATATTTTTTTGTGTTTCCTCCCATGTATATGATTTTTTATTATTTGGATTTAGCCATTGTAAAAAAATGCTTTCTTTATTTTGCTTTTCTACTTGATGAGAAAACAATTCTATTAAGTTGTTTGGTTTATCTAAATTCATATTTTTATGGTGGGCGAAGAGAGAATCGAACTCTCACTTCTTGCGAAACACGATTTTGAGTTATCTGTGTCAGTCATTTTAAGTTGATTTATAATGTTTTTTTTCATTGTATTTTAGGTGTCAAACAGGTGTCAAACACTTATTTGTATGGGTAAGTTAATTTCTTAATTATATAAGACCATTTTTTTACTGCCACTAATGTTGCTAATTTCTTAGCAATTGTATCGGCTTATGGTAAAGACTTCTTATCTCAATTAGAACGGTATTATTTGAAAATCAATGTTGGTAAATCAAAAACAGTACCTCATACAGCATATGGTACGGGTTCTGCTTATTTTGCCTATCATAATTTGGTAAAACTCTATTCAAGTAATCCTCAATTCAATTGTAAAGTTGGTGAGGGTACAATTTTCAAATTACATTCATTTAGAGAGGGACTTAATTCATTACTAGATGAGGCAGACTTAAAATTTGAAAAATTAGGCGATAGTAGAGTTAAAAGAGACAGTAAATCATTTAGACATACATTTATTCAATTCATATTGAACAAAGGTATGAGTAGTACAGCAATTGCTAAAATGTGTGGTACATCAACCGAGATGATAGACAAATATTACACAAGCAATATGGCATTAGACACTATGATGGATACTTTTAATAAAGTTAAAGGTGGACATTTAAAAATTGTATCTTAAATTAAGAAATCTTTTTCTGTGGGGGTGTGTTGGAACTGGTAGACAAGATGGACTCAAAATCCATTGCTTCACGGCGTAACGGTTCGAGTCCGTTCACCCCTACCATTCAAATTATAAATAGTAGTATAACATTAGAAAAATTTACAACCCACATCATTCTTAAACAACAAAAAGAGTTAGTAGTTTTCTTTCATTCACTACTAACTCTTTTGAAGCCTAGCCGAAACAATTGCTTCGGCTTGAATATTTGAATTTTACGATAAAGAAGTAAATCAAAAATCTAATTTATCATATTCCAATATTTTTTTTTCAATATCTAGAGGTATAAATTTACGACTAATATAATATTTCTTATAAGGAAAAATTCTGTCAAATTTATTTTGAAAAAAACTCCTTAGATAAAACAGACTTAATATTTTATTTTTAATTTTGAAAATTATATTATTAGGAGGATTAATAAATTTTCTGATAAATTTCTGACTTTTACTAACATCAAAAAATTTATTCAAAAATAAAATAAAATTTATACCATATTTTGAAATAGATTTATTATAATATTTGCTAGTGTTTTTTTTTAGGTTTTGTAAATACTCATCATCTAAATTGAAAATATTTTTTAAAAAGTCTAATTTTTTTAAATTCTCATATTTTACAACTACAACTTTTTTAAAATAACTTTTATATAAAGAAATTAATTTTGAATAATTAAAATTATGTAAATTAAATCTGTTATTTACTCTAATATTTATTTCTTTATCATCAATATAGAAAAAGTTTTCAGGTTTTACTATATTCATATTATGAATTGACTGACAATAAATAGAATTTAATAAATCGTAAGGATTTCTTATAATAATCAAAATTACGGTATCATCAGAAAAATTATTTTTAATACATTCAAAGTTTTTCTCTATTCTAGAAAATTCCCAACCTCTCGAAAAAAAACCCTCATTTGATATTATAAAATCATTTGGCAACAACTTTTCAATATTTTTATAATTTTCAAAAAAACTATATTTAAATTCTTTTTTTTTAATATCAAAAAAATCATTTTTATTTAGTTTTATATAATTTGTATTAATTTTTTTTTCTAATTTAGGAAAAATATCTCTTTGTAAAAATGTAGAAGCACATTTACCAAGTCCAATATGCAATAATTTAGTCATTTAAAATACATAACTCGTAAAGTAATTTATGTAAATTTCAATAGATTGATAATTGCCTTAAAGATTTCTGCTTCTTTCTTATTAACTTCTAACTTACCGTCAGCAGTTTTATTAAAAGCAAATGGTTGATGACCACCAAGAAATCTATTTTGTTTTTTATGTTCAGACTTTGCTGATTTAATTCTATAAGAGATATTTTCTCTCTCAACTTCAGCAAGACTTGCCATAATAGTAATAAAGACTTTTGAAACTTTTGAGTCGTGCGCGTCTACCAGTTCCGCCATTCGCCCCTTATATTTAATTAATTATATTTAAATAGTATAAGAACTAAATTTATATTAAAACCAAAAAATGTTTCAAACACTTTACAAGAAATGTTTAAATCTAGCTGCGCATAAAAGTTCAAATTTCTATTTAGGTCTTGTATCGTTTATTGAAAGTTCATTTTTTCCAATACCACCAGATGTAATGATCATTCCAATGGTAATTGCTAAAAAAAAAGAGTTTATTAAAATATTTTTAATAGCATCTATATTTTCAGTTTTAGGTGGTATTTTAGGATATTTAATTGGCTACCTGTTTTCTGATTTTGCAATGTATGTTATCGAATTTTATAATTATGAAGATAAGGTTAAAAATTTAAAACTAAGTATGTCAGAAGGAAGTGGTTTTATTGCTTGGTTAAGTATACTTTTTTTAGCGGGCTTCACACCTTTGCCCTATAAAGCCTTCACTATAGCAAGTGGCTTAATTGTTTTCAATCTGCCAGTTTTTATAATTGTTAGTTTAATTTCAAGAAGCCTTCGATTTTTTATTGTTGCATTTTTATCCTATAAATTTGGAGAATTATTTACTGAATATATGAACAAACATGGATCAAAATGGTTTACTGCTATAGGAATTTTTATAGTTATAATATTCGTATTTGTATATTTAGTTTTAAAATTTAATGGTTAAAAACAATAAAAATTTATTAATAAAGCTTATTCTTTTAATCAGTATTATTGCTTTAATATCTGCATTCTTTATAGAATATATTCTTGGTCACCAACCTTGTAATCTTTGTATATTAGAGAGAATTCCATATTTTTTAGCAATAATATTAATTTTACTAAATTATAAATTTATTGAATTTGAAAAATTTTTTATACTTTTTCTAACAATTATATTTTTATTTGGTACTGTATTATCGCTATATCACTTAGGTATTGAACAAGGTTTGATTCAAGAGTCGTTAGTTTGTGACCTAAAAAGTGGATCGAATTTATTGTCAAAAGAAGAAATTTTAAAGCAATTACAAGAAAAAAGTGTTAGCTGCAAAGATGTAACATTTAAAATGTTTGGATTATCACTTACAAGCTATAATATTTTAATATCTATACTAATTACATTTAGTGCTGGAAAAATTTATTTTAATTATGACAAAAATTAATAAAAAAAAAATTGAAGAATTTATAAGAGTTGACCACGCTGGAGAGCGAGGAGCTATTAAGATTTATGAAGGACAACTACTAGCTTTAAATACTTTTGTAAAAGATGAAAATCTTAAAAAAACTATTGAAGATATGAAAGAGCATGAAAAGGAACATTGTGAATTTTTTGAAAATGAAATTAAAAAAAGAAATATTCAACCAACAAAATTTTTACCATTATGGGATTTATTAGGTGTTGGCTTAGGCTTCGGCTCTACATTATTGGGAAAAAAAGCTGCTATGCTGTGCACTGCTTCTGTCGAAGAGGTTATAGATAAACATTATTTAAATCAAATTAATCAACTTGATATTAACGAAAAAGACTTAAAAAAGAAGATTACAAAATTTAGACAAGATGAGATAAATCATAAAGATATAGCTTACGATGAAGGTGCCACAAAAAAAGGTCCTTACTTTTTATTAGACAAAATTATTAAGACAGGCTCAAAAATTGCAATAAATATTTCTGAAAAAATCTAGGCTTCTAACTCAACATCCCAGTATAAATAATCCATCCAGCTTTTATGTAAATAATTAGGTGGAAAATTTTTACCATTTTTATGCAGATCTTCAGTTGAGGGACGGTAAGGATATTGATTAAGCTTCATATCTGAGTTTTTTAATAATTTACCACCTTTTTTTACATTGCAAGCAGAACATGCTGTTACAACATTATCCCAATTAGTTTCGCCACCTTTTGATCTAGGCAACAAATGATCAAAAGTTAGTTCCTCACCACTTCCACAATATTGGCAAGAAAACTTGTCTCTCAAAAAAACATTAAATCTTGTAAAGCTAGGCCTTGTTTGTGGAATTATATAATCTTTCAATGCAATAACACTTGGTAATTGCATATCAAACGAGGGACTTCTTATAACTCTGTCATAATTGCTTACAATTATCACCCTATCTAAAAAAACTGATTTTACTGTATCCTGCCATGACCATAAAGATAAAGGATAATAGCTTAATGGTCTATAATCGGCATTAAGAACTAACGCTGGACACTTTTCTAATGAAACATTTTGTTCAATAAAATTATTCATTAAGTATTTTTAACTTACTTAAACAATTTTATCAATAATAAGGGATGTTAATTTTTTTTTAAAATATAATTAAGAGCTGTACTTGAAGCTTCCATAGGAATATGATGATCACAATTTTTTATCAAAAGTGTTTCAACATCAACATTGTTTCTAATTAAAAAATCTTTTGCTTCTAAAAGATGTGTTGAGGGTACAACTTGATCTGCGTCACCATGAATCAATAGAGTATCAGTAGAATTTTTAATTCTTATTTTTAAATTATCTTGATTAATTATTTTTCCAGAAAATCCCACAATACATGAAAATTTTTCTTCAGATGTTAATCCAACATTTAATGACATCATACAACCTTGGCTAAAACCTGATAAACATATCTGATTATTTTTTAGGTTAAATTCTTGCTTGATCTCATTAATAAATAATTTAATTTTTTCCTCAGCCTTAATTGATTGATCAAGTATATAATCCGTATCATCTTTGGTAAGATCAAACCATTGAAATCCAGATGGATTTATAGGGCAAGTCTCATGTCCATTAGGACAAATAAAAACTGTATTTGGCATATGCCTTTTCCAGTTTAAGGTTAACATACTTATATCTTTCCCATCACCACCATATCCATGAAGCAAAATAATAGCATGCTTTATTTCTTTTCCTTCTTCAGGCTTAATTATTATTGAATCTAGGCAAAATGTCATAGTTAATTAATTATGGTTTTTATTTTTCTAAAACAAACTACAGTATTTACATGATTTCAGGAATATTTGTTAAAATCCTTTCTATTGTTCTTTTGTTAGCAGTAGGAATTGTTTTAATCTTAGGGATTGGGACTCTTTTTAAAGGAGGAGAAACCAGCAAAAAATATTCCAATAAACTAATGCAACTAAGAGTTCTTCTACAATTTGTAGCAATACTAGTTTTAATAGGTTTTGCTTATTTTTTTAAAAACTAGTTATAAGTTTTTAACCAATTTATAAATATTTGATCATTAAAATCTATTGAGCCCATAATTCTTGCAAACTCTTTTCCATCTTTATCTATTAGAATTGAAGTTGGAACTCCACGCAAAGAAAATGTTTTTGCTAGTGTTGTGGGTGCATCAAAATATGGGTCAAAGTTTTTAATATTTAAATCTTCAAAAAAACTATCAACTTTTTTTTTACTTTCTTGAGATATATTGATTGCAAAAATTTTTAAATTACTCAAATTTTGATTTACTTGAAGTCTATCTAATGATGGCATCTCCTCTTTACATGGCGCACACCATGTTGCCCAAAAATTTAATAAAAGTAAATTTCCATCAAATTCTTTGATATCAATCTTTTTATCATTTTTATCTAAAAAGATTACGTTATCATAGACTTTTAGGTCTTTATGAATGACAATATTTTTTATTTCAGATACATCATTAGCAAAGACATTAGTTGTCAAAAAAATAAATAATATTAAAAATCTCATGTTAAATAGTTATAATTAAATATCATGGCAAAAAATAAAAACAACCAAGCAATCTGGAATACTCGTATAAAAAAAAAGGCATCATCTTTATTTCAAAAAGTTGGTAATTCAATCGATATAGATAAACGACTTTATAAAGAAGATATTCAAGGTTCTATTGCTCATGTAGAGATGTTGTTCAAACAAAAAATAATATCTTTTAAAATTAAAAATAAAATTATTTATGGTCTTACAAAGATAGAAAAAGAAATTTTAAATAAAAAATTTGAGTTCAATAAAAAGTATGAAGATATTCATATGAACATAGAAAAAAGACTTTTTCAAATAATTGGTGAAGAAGCAGGTTATGTTCACACAGCAAGATCTAGAAATGATCAGGTAATAACAGACTTTAAAATTTGGATAAAATCTTCGACTAAAGAAATAAATCTTAATTTAGAAAAAGTAATTAAAAGTACATTAAAATTAGCAGAGAAAAATATAGATACTATTATGCCTGGTTTTACCCACCTCAAAAATGCACAAGCTATTTCTTTTGCTCATTATTTAATGGCGTATGTTGAAATGTTTAATAGAGACAAAAAGAGATTTACAAACAATTTAGAAAGCTTAGATGAAAATCCCTTAGGAGTAGCTGCACTCACTGGAACTTCTTTTAATATAGATAGAAATTATACTAGTAAAAAACTTGGATTTAAAAAACCAACAAACAATTCAATTGATACTGTCTCTGATAGAGATTTTGTTTTAGATTTTTTATATAGTGTCTCTGTTTGTTCAATGCATATATCAAGAATTGCAGAAGAACTTATTATCTGGAGTTCAGATGGTTTTAATTTAATCAAACTCTCAGACAAAATTGTAACTGGATCATCAATAATGCCTCAAAAGAAAAACCCTGATTTATTAGAATATTTAAGAGGAAAATCTGGAAGCAGTTATGGAAATTTATTTTCAATGCTTACAATTTTGAAAGGTCTGCCACTATCTTACTTTAAAGACCTACAGGATGACAAAGAAATTGTATTTAAATCTAATGATATTTTAATCAATTGTCTTAAAATTTTTGATGAAATATTAAAAAATTCTAGTCCTAACAAAAAAAAAATGATTGAACTTGCAAACTATGGCTATATCACTGCAACAGATTTGGCAGACTATCTTGTCAAGAATCACTCCATGTCTTTCCGAAAAGCTTATCAAAAAACAGCCTCGGTTGTTAACTTAGCTGAAAAAAAGAAAAAGAAGCTCAATGAACTAAGCTTAGAAGAATTGAAAAAAATTGAACCAAAATTAACTAGCGACGTTTTAAAAGTGTTTGATTTAAAGAATTCTGTAAATTCAAAAAAATCTTATGGAGGAACAGCTTTTGATAATATCAAAAAAATGATAATGAAATACAAAAAGCAAAAATGATCAAAAAGATAACTCTAATCTCTCTAATCTTCTGTGCGTTAGTTTCGTGTGGGAAAAAAGGAAGCCCAAAATATATTGATCCTTCAGATTGCTTAAAATATCAAAATCCTGAAATTAAAAATATATGCATTAAATATAAAGACCCTATATCAGGTAAAATATATTCAAATGAGTAAAACTACATGAAATATATTAAAAAAAAATTAACAATTGACAATATACCTGTGCAGAATATTGCTAAAAAATTTAATACCCCAACTTATTGCTATTCTTACTCTCAATTAAAAAATAATATTAATAGTTTCAAAAAAAATTTTAAATCTTTTTCACCCTTAATTTGTTTTGCAATTAAATCAAATACCAATGTAAATTTAATCAAAGAAATTTCAAAATTTGGTCTTGGCGCTGATGTTGTATCTATAGGTGAGTTAATGAAAGCACTTAAAGCTGGAATTAAACCTAATAAAATTGTTTTTTCTGGTGTAGGTAAAACTTCTGAAGAAATTAATTTTGCTATTAAAAAGAAAATACTTTTAATTAATGCTGAGTCAAAAAGTGAAATTTTTGAAATAGAAAGAATCGCTAAAAAAAATAAAAAAAGTGTTGCTGTAGGTATTAGATTTAATCCAAATGTAGATGCAAAAACTTTGAGCCAAATTTCTACTGGTAAAAAAGAAAATAAATTTGGTATTGGAGAAAAAGAATTTTTAGAGCTAACTAAATATATTAAAAAATCTAAAAATTTAAATTTGAAATGTTTAAGTGTCCATATAGGTAGCCAAATACTAGATGTCAAACCATATGAGAATATGCTCTTGGCACTCAATAAAATTATAAAAAAAACTAATCACTCCTTTGAATATATCGACCTTGGAGGAGGAATGGGAATAGATTATAAAAATGATAATAAGAAACTCAATCTGAAAAAATATTCACAAAATATTAAAAAATTTTTAAAAAACTATGATTCTAAAATAATTTTTGAACCTGGCCGATCTATTGTTGGGAATATTGGGACATTAATTTCCAAAGTTACCTATATTAAAGAAGGCCATAAAAAAAATTTTATAATACTTGATGTTGCGATGAACGACCTAATGAGACCTGCACTATATAATTCTAAACATAGAATAATTCCAGCTGTAAAGATTGGAAAAAAAGTTAAGAAAACATATGAATTTGTTGGTCCGATCTGTGAAAGCACTGATAAATTTTTAACTATAAATAATTTTCAAAAATTAGCTGAAAAAGACTTGGTTGTTATTTGTGATGTAGGTGCATACGGAATGTCACTAAGCTCAAATTATAATGTAAGGCCTAAAGCGATAGAAATACTTATCAAAAACTCAAAAATCAAAGTTATTAATAAAAGACAGAAGCTTGCTGATATAGTTTAGCTTCTGATAAAAATGATTAGAAACACTATTTTTTCAATTTTTTTCTTTAGCGGGATAATAATCATTTCATTAATTTTTTTACCTGCTTTTTTTCTTCCTCAAAAAGTTGTTTTATTTGGTGGTAAACTTATGGGTTATTGGACAGGTTTATGTCTAAAGTTATTTTTAAATACAAAAATAGTAATTAAAGGCAGACAAAATATTTTAAATAATGAGAAGTTCTTTATTGCGGCATCTCATCAATCAATGTTCGAAACCTTTTATCTTCAAACTATATTTAATTCACCAGTTTTTATTTTAAAAAAGGAGCTTCTTTTAATTCCAATTTTTGGTTGGTATCTAAAAAAAATTGGATCAATATCAATTAAAAGAAACAAAGTTACCAAAGATAACTTGGGGTTTTTTCAAGATATATCAAAAATAATTAAAGACTCTGATAGGCCTTTAATAATCTTTCCACAAGGCACGAGAGTTTTACCAAATGAAAGACCTCCTTTTAAAAAAGGTGCATCAAGAATTTACGAAGAGTTAAAAATTTCTTGTCAGCCAGTTGCGATAAACTCTGGTTATGTTTGGCCAAAAAAAGGTCAAAAGAGTAGTAATAAAATAATAACTATTTCAATCTTGCAACCCATAATAGCTGGTCATCCTAAAGAAGAATTTATTAAAATTTTAGAAAATAATATTTATGAAGAGCTTAATTTACTAAATTAACCTTTCATCGGCATCACTACAAATATACTATCAAAATCTCCTGGATCTTTAATTAATGCTGGAGACCCTGTATCGTTAAAAAATATCTCAACCTTTTCTCCATCTAATTGTGAAGCAACATCAATCAAGTATCTTGAATTAAAGCTTATTTCTAAATCGTGGTCAAATTTCACATTTAATGTCTCTTTACCATCACCACTATTAGTATTGTTAACAGAAAGGTCTAATGTATCTTTTGATAAATTAAATTTAACCCCATCTTTTTTGTCTAAAGAAACTGAAGCTACTCTATCAACAGAATTTAGAAATAATTTTAAATCTATTTCTAATTTTTTTTGATTATTTTTCGGTATTACTTGAATATAGTTTGGAAATTTTCCATCAATAAGTTTTGAAATTAAAACACTATTATTTAACTCAAATTTAATTTTTGATTTGATATTAGATACTTTAACGTCTCCATCATAGCTTTCTAGAAGTGAACATAGTTGAAAAATAGTTTTTTTAGGTAATATAATTGGTTCAAAATCAATTTTTTCATCTAATCTTATTTTTGAAATAGACATTCGGTGGCTATCAGTTGCAACGGCGGTTAAATGATTTTTATCTTCAACTTCAGTTTGATGAAAATAAATTCCGCTTAGATAATGTCTTGTTTCATCATTAGAAACTGAAAATTTGCATTTATTTAATAATTTTAAAAGCTGCTTAGATTTAATTACAAATTCATTTTGATTAAAATTTTCATCTGTAAGAGGAAACTCTGACGCACTAATACAGTTTAAATTAAAAATAGATTTTTCAAACTCAACTTGTAATTTACTGATATCTGTCAAAGATAGATTTATTTTTTTACCTGAAGAAAATTTTCTTATAATGTCATACATAATTGAAGAGGTCGTTGTTGTTCTGCCTTCTTCCAAAACTTCAACATTGTTTAATTGGTGAATAAATATTAAGTCCAAATCTGTAGCTGTTATTGTTAATTTAGAATTACTTGCATCTAATAAAATATTAGACAATATCGGAAGTGTACTTCTTTTTTCAATGACACCTTGACAATAATTTAGTGCTTGTTGTAGGTCTTGTTGGTTTACGTTAAATTTCATTATCCTTATTATTATATAATATCTGATTTTTAAGTTTATTAATATTATCTACCATTTCTGAGTCTTTTTCTTTAATTTTCTCAATAGTCTTAACTGAGTGAATTATAGTTGTGTGATCTCTATTTGAAAACTCTCTTCCAATTTCAGGTAAAGATTTGGAGGTTAAAATTTTAGTTAAATATATAGCAGTTTGTCTAGGTCGGACTAAATATCTAGATCTTCTTGAAGATAACATTTCATTTTTACTAATCTTAAAAAATTTACAAACTGTAGTTTGGATCAAATCTATTGTTACTTTATTTTCAGCTAAATTTAATAAGTCCTTTAAAACAACCTTTGTTTCAGACAAATTTGGAACTTTGTTGTAGATTCTAGAGAATGAAACTACTCTATTGATTGCCCCAACTAACTCTCTAATACTTGCTGTAATTTCTGTACTTATAAAATCCTGTATTTCTTTTGATACATGCAATTGATCTGCATACAAATTATTAAGTTCTTCAGTTTTTTTTTCAACAATTTTTTTTCTAAGCTCAAGATCTGGTTTTTGAATATCAACTACTAAACCGCCAGAAAATCTAGATTTAATTCTATCTTGAATTCTAGATAATTTATTTGGAGCTCTGTCAGCTGATACAATTATTTGTGAGCCTTTATCCAATAATGCATTAAATGTATGAAAAAATTCTTCCTGCATTGCCTCTTTCCCGCTTATAAATTGAATATCATCAATTAGTAAAATATCTGTATTTCTAAAGTATTCTTTAAACTTAACCATATCATTAGCTTTGATCGATTTTACAAATTGATACATAAATCGCTCTGCTGATATAAACATTACCTTGTTATTTTTTTTAAGTTCAATTCCAATTGAATTTAAAAGGTGAGTCTTACCCATTCCAACACCACCATAAATGTAAAGTGGATTATAATGAGATATGTTTTCAGAAACTTTTAATGACGCTTCATAAGCAAGCTTATTACTGGTTCCAGTTATAAAATTATCAAACCTTTTATTTGGATCTATTCGATTATATTGAAGATATGAGTCTTTAATAAACGAAACATTTTCATTTATGTCAGGTATTTTTTCACTTGCATTCGGATTTTCTATATTTTGATTTGTATTTTTGTCGTCAATTTTAAATTCGATTCTAATAATATCTTTTTTATATAAACGTATAATTTGTAAAATTTGATCTAAATATCTTGAAGTAATCCAGTCTCTGATAAATCTTGTTGGAACAGATAATAATAAATAGTTATTAAACTCATCTACAAAAGTAATTTTTTTAAGCCAACTTTCATAAACATCTTGTCCTAGCTTATTTTTCATTTCAGATTGAACTAATTTCCAATCAAAGTTTTCAGACTTAAAACTATTTAAATTGTTTATATTTGTAGATTTATTCATAACGTTTAGGAAAATCTCAGTTAGAACTAATTAAAAAAATTTGCAACAACTTAATATTTTTTTTTAAAAAAAAATAAAATCTATGATTGTAGATTTAGTT